>NZ_SOHM01000007.1 GCF_004403945.1 Cryobacterium lactosi
CGGGCGCCGGCTCGACGGCTGCCGGAGCGGGCGGCGCGGCGGCGGCAGGCGCTTCGGCGGGCGCCGGCGCCTCGGTCGAGGGAACCTCGGCGGCAGGTGCCTGCTCGGCAGGCGCTGCGGCGGCCGAACCGTCGCCGATGGTCACCAGCGGGGTGCCGACCTCGACGGTCTCGTCCTCCTGGACGAGGATGGCTTCGATGACACCGGCGATGGGGGATGGGATCTCCGTGTCGACCTTGTCGGTCGATACTTCGAGCAGCGGTTCGTCGACTTCGACGCGGTCTCCCACGTTCTTCAGCCAGCGGGTAACCGTACCCTCTGTGACACTCTCACCGAGTGCCGGGAGGTTGACGGATTCGCTCATGCGTTTGTCTCCTTTGAAACCATTAATGTCTGACCAATGTTAGTGAGAATCTGTGTGCCGTAACGGGCTACATCGCGTGCAAGGGCTTGCCGGCGAGGGCCAGGAAGGCCTCGCCAAGCGCTTCGTTCTGGGTGGGGTGCGCGTGCAGCAGCGGAGCGAGGTCCTCCGGGTACGCTTCCCAGTTCACGATGAGCTGGCCTTCACCGATCAGTTCGCCCACGCGGGCGCCGATCATGTGGATGCCGATGATGGGGCCATCGGCCTCGCGGACGACCTTGATCGACCCCGTGGTGCCGAGGATCGAGCTCTTGCCGTTACCGCCGAGGCTGTACTCGTAGCTGGTGACCTTGTCGGCACCGAACTTGGCGACGGCCTTGGCCTCGGTGTAACCGACTGACGCGATCTCGGGGTCGCAGTAGGTGACCTTGGGGATGTTCAGGTCGTCGACGACGATCGGGGCCAGGCCCGCGATCTCCTCGGCGACGAAGATGCCCTGCTGGAAACCGCGGTGCGCGAGCTGCAGGCCGGGAACGATGTCGCCGACGGCGTAGATGCCGGGGATGTTGGTGGCGAGTCGTTCGTCGGTGATGACGAAGCCGCGGTCCATGGTGATACCGGCCTCTTCGAAACCGAGACCAGCGGTGGACGGGCCGCGACCGACGGCGACGAGCAGCAGCTCGGCCTCGATCGTGGTGCCGTTCTCGAGGGTGACGACCACGCCTGAGTCGTCCTGGCTGACCGACTGGAACCGCACACCGAGGGAGAAGTCGATGCCGCGCTTGCGGAATGCCCGCTCGAGTTGCTTGGAGACCGACTCCTCCTCGTTCGGAGCGAGGTGGGGGAGGGCTTCGATGATGGTGACGTCGGCGCCGAAGGACTTCCAGACGCTGGCGAACTCGACGCCGATCACGCCGCCGCCGAGCACGGCGACCTTCTTGGGCACGTAGTTGAGCTCGAGGGCCTGCTCGCTGGTGATGACGCGTCCCTCGATGGCCAGGCCGGGCAGCGACCGGGAGTACGACCCGGTGGCCAGCACGACGTTCTTGCCGACGATGGTGTCCTCGCCGACCTGAACGGTCGTGGGGGAGATGAGCTTGCCCTCGCCCGCGATGACGGTGATGCCGCGGGCCTTGATCAGTCCCTGCAGGCCGCGGAACTTGCTGGCGACGATGCCCTCGCGGAATTTGGTCACGGCATCCATGTCGATGCCTTCGAAGGAGGTGTTCACCCCGTACTTGGCCGATTCGCGGCTCACGTCGGCGACCTCGGCCGAGTGCAGCAACGCCTTGGTCGGGATACAACCGACGTGCAGGCAGGTGCCACCGAGCTTGTCTTTCTCAATCAGGCCGACGGTCAGGCCCAGCTGAACGGCACGCAACGCGGCTGCGTAGCCGCCACTGCCGCCACCGAGAACTACAAGGTCAAAATTCTGTTCAGACACCCAGATACTCCCTCGTGCATCACATACACTTTCACGGCCCGTCCGACGCACGTGTTGTGCGTGGACAGACGTTGAACGGCAAGGATTTTCCTGCCTATAAGACCTTACTACGGGCGTGAAAAGTCCTCGGCCAGTCGCAGCAGGGTGCGCACCGTCACGCCGGTGGGCCCGGGGGACGTGAAGCCGAGCCCGCTGCCGACGAGCTGGGCGCTGCCGGCGATGTCGAGGTGGGCCCACGGAATGGTGGTTGCGTCAGCGCCCTCGCCGGTCTTGCCGATGAATTCGTTGAGGAAGACCGCGGCCAGGAGCATCCCGCCGCCGGTGTTGCCGATCTTGGCGTTTGCGATGTCCGCGACGTCGGAGTTGAGCAGCGCGCGCAGTTCCTCGGGCATCGGCATCGGCCAGGCCAGTTCACCCTCGGCCTTGCTGGCGGCGAGGACGTGCGCGACGAGGTCGTCGTCGCCGAGCACGGCGGAGTAGCGGGTGCCGAGGGCCACAACGGCAGCGCCCGTGAGCGTCGCCACGTCGATGATCGCGTCCGGGGTCTCCTCCCCGGCCGCGACAAGTCCGTCCGCGAGCACCAGCCGGCCTTCGGCGTCGGTGTTGAGCACTTCGACGGTCCGTCCGCCGCGGATGGTGAGCACATCGTTCGGGCGGATCGCCGAACCTGAGGGCATGTTCTCGGCGATGCACAGCCAGGCCGTGAGCCGCACATTCAGGCGCAGGCGGGCGGCGGCGAGCGTGACGGCCAGCACGGTTGCGGCACCGGTCATGTCGTATTTCATGCCCACCATCGATGCCGGCGGCTTCAAGGACAGTCCGCCGGTGTCGAAGGTGATGCCCTTGCCCACCAGGGCGAGGTGCTTGGTCGCGGCGATCGGGTCGTAGCTGACCTTGACCAGCCGGGGCGGCCGGGTCGAGCCCTGGCCGACGCCGGCAATTCCGCCGAACCCGTCGGCGACGAGCTGCTCCTCGTCCCACACCGTCAGGGTCACCGGGAGCCCCTCGGCCGCGGCCGCGGCCAGGTCGGCCAGGGAAGCGGGGTAGAGGTCGAGCGGCGGCATGTTGACGAGGTCCTTCACCAGGCTCACGGCGTCAGCGATGATCCCGGCCCGTTCGGATGCGTCCTCGGCGGCCTGGTCGGTGTGCACGGTGATGTCTGCGGCCGGCAGTTTTGTGGACGCCAGCGATGCCGTGCGGTAGGTGGTGAAAGAGTACGCACCGAGCGCGGCGCCCTCGAGCACGGCGTCGGCCTGGTCCCGATCGGCCAACGGAAGGGCGAACGCCACCGTGGTGGTGCCGGTGAGCTGCCGCACCGCCGAACCGGCCGCGTAGCGCAGCGACTCCGGTGAGACGACGGAGCCGAGTCCGATCACGGCGATGCTGCGGGCGGCTCCGACCACGGGCGCAAAACGGACCAGCTGATCCTTCGTTCCCGACACGCCGACGGCGGCGAACTGAGCGGCGATCTGCTCGAATCCGGGGTCGGCGAGCAGGGTCGGTCCGTCCTTTCCCTGCACGGCGCCGAGGACGATGACGTCTGCGGTGGATTCGATCGAGGGCTGTGCGGACACGGAAACGCGGGAAACGGTCATGCCTTGATGGTACGGGGCGCAGGTGTTCGCTCTGGGCACCACGGCCTGGCCGCGATTCCCTGACGCCGGGCGAAACCTCCGCCTAGAGTTAACGAATGCGCGATCCCGATGAAATCTACACGCTCACTGCGGACGCCGCCGGCGTCCCCGAAGGGCTGCATCTCGTCGCCGGCCTCACCGGCTTCGCGGACGCCGGTGGGGCCGTGTCGCAATTCACCGAATACCTGCTCGCCACCCTCGAGCACGAGGTGATCGCGGAGTTCGACGCCGATCTGCTGCTGGACTACCGGGCCAGGCGCCCGATCATCTACTTCGATCAGGACCACCTCACCGACTACCAGCCGCCGAGACTGCGCCTATACCTGGCACGAGACGAGATCGGCCAGCCGTTCCTTCTCCTGGCCGGCTTCGAACCGGACTTCCGATGGGAGCAGTTCACGGCCGCTGTGCTCGAGTTGGTCAGCCGGTTCACCGTGTCGTCCACGACCTGGGTGCACGCGATCCCGATGCCGGTGCCACACACCCGGCCCATCGGCGTGACGGTCAGCGGCAACCGCACCGACCTTATCGAGAGCATGTCGGTGTGGCGCCCGCACACCCAGGTGCCCGCGAACGCCCTGCACCTCGTCGAGTTCAGATTGCAGGAGATCGGAGCCTGGACCATCGGCTACGTCCTCCTCATTCCGCATTACCTGGCCGACACCGAATACCCATCCGCGGCCCTGTCCGCGCTGGAAAGCACCAGCGCCTCCACCGGGCTGATCTTCCCGACCGACCGGCTCCGCGAGAAGAATCGCGAGTTCATCGGCCGGATCGACGAGCAGGTCGGTGACAACCCCGAATTGGCCAAACTCGTCGGCACCCTCGAGGAACGCTACGACGCCTATATGGAGGGGAACACGCTCAGGTCGCCGTTGACCGACGAAGACGGTGCGCTGCCGTCGGCGGACGAGATCGCCGCCGAATTGGAGAAGTTCCTCGCCACCAGGCGCGGCCGGGACGACGGGCAACAGCCGTAGCCCGTCGGCAGCGGGCCTGTCACCAGCCGAATGGTCCGGGGAGGCCGACCGTCCGGCTAGATTGAGGCGAGTGAACTCTCGTCGATCCTGGTTGATCTTTTCCTTCGGATCGTTCGTGTACCTGTCCGCCGTCATGCAGCGCACGTCGCTCGGCATTGCGGGGGTGTCGGCAACCGAACGATTCGGTGGCTCCGCCGCCGTCCTGTCCAGTCTGGCCGTGGTGCAGCTGATCGTCTACGCCGCCGCCCAGATTCCGGTCGGAGTCCTGATCGACAGGTTCGGGCCCCGCGTGCTGATGCTCTCCGGCACCGTGCTGATGGTGGCTGGACAGCTGATGCTCGCTTTCGCACCGTCCATCACGATCGCAGTGCTGGGCCGGATGCTGGTGGGGGCGGGCGACGCCACCATCTTCATCTCGATGATCAGGCTGATCACCTCCTGGTTCTCCGGCCGCACCGTGCCCCAGCTCTCGCAGTGGTTCGGCAATATCGGCCAGCTGGGCCAGGTGCTCTCCGCCGTGCCGCTCGCCTGGATCCTGCACGAGTTCGGCTGGACGCCGGCGTTCCTGGCCGCCACCCTGGTGGCCTTCGTGGCCTTCGTTGTTGTGGTCGTCGGCATCCGCGACCGGCCGGCCGGTTCACTCGACCAGCCCCGGCCGAGCGACTGGGGGAGTGCACTGACCCAGCTGCGGCACAGTTTCAGCCGGCCAGGTACCCAATTGGGCTTCTGGTCGCACTTCGTGACCCAGTCGTCCGGAACCGTCTTCACCCTGCTGTGGGGCTTCCCGTTCATGGTCTACGGACTCGGCTACGAGTCGAGCATGGCCGCGATGATGCTCACCATCCCGGTCGCGGCGGGAATCATCTGCGGGCCGATCCTGGGCGTGCTGACGGCGCGGCATCCATTGCGGCGCAGCAACATCGTGCTGGGCATCGTCACGGCGATGGCCACTGCGTGGGCGCTGGTGCTCCTGTGGCCGGTGGCCCCGCCCCTCTGGCTCATCGTCCTGCTGTTGATAGTGCTGGGCGGTGGTGGCCCCGGGTCGCTGATCGGCTTCGACTTCGCCCGCACCTTCAACCCGCAGCGCAGCCTCGGGTCGGCGAACGGCGTCGTCAACGTCGGTGGATTCCTGGCCAGCTTTGTGATGATGTTCCTGATCGGGGTGCTCCTGGACCTGCAGGACGGCTGGCGCCAGGCGCAGGGCGGAGCCAGTGACCTGTACTCGTTGGACTCCTTCCGTATCGCGTTCACGGTGCAGTTCCTGATCGTCGGCACCGGCGTGGTGATGCTCATCAACACCCGCAAGCGAACCAGGCGCCTGCTCTCCCGTGACGAGGGAATAGAAGTAGCCCCGCTCTGGGTTGAACTCTCTAGGAAGTTGCGGCACCGCAGACGGGGACTGTAGGCACGCGTGGCTCGGTTTATACACAATCCGTGCAATAATTGTCAATAGGACCCGTTCTGGTTCCTGGGCGCACCGACTGCTTGTCGGCTGCAATCCCGGGGACTTGACATGGGTCCTAGTACTGCCCAAAAACGTACTGCCCACAAACGTAATGGCCACAAATCCCCGCTCCTTTGCTGAACCCGGCCCGTGCCGGATGTCAGAAGGAGCGCGGCCGCGCCGCACGCGCACGAACCACGGCATGAGAGGTGTTCGAATGGCAACCCCAACGAAGACAGAGCCCGAATTGAAGACCACCGAGACCGCGCCGGCCGACGACGCATCGACCGCCACCGTGGCCAAGACGCCCGCGCAGAAGGCCGCGGCAACGCGCGCCGCCAAGGCCGCGGCCGCTGACGGTGCCGATGCGCCCGAGAAGGCCGCGCCGCGGAAGCGCGCCGCCGCCAAGGCCAAGGCGCCTGCGGGCAAGAAGAAGGCCGGCGCTGCCGAAGCCGGCGACGACGAGGTCGCGGCGCCCGGCGATGAGCACGACAACGATGACGACGACTCCACCGACGGCACAGCCAAGCGGGTCACCCCCGCAGAGCCGCTGCCCAGCGGTGCGCTCGTGCTGTCCCTCGTCGACGACGAAGACGAGGTCCCGGTCTACTCCAGCGCCATCACCGGCGCGACGGCCGACCCGGTCAAGGACTACCTGAAGCAGATCGGTAAGGTCGCGTTGCTCAACGCCGCCGAAGAAGTCGAATTGGCCATGCGCATCGAGGCCGGTCTCTTCGCCGAGGACAAGCTCTCCCAGATGACCGACGCCGAGAAGAAGAGCGCGCTAGGACGCGAACTGCAGTGGGTCGCCAAGGACGGCGCCCGCGCGAAGAGCCACCTGCTCGGCGCCAACCTGCGCCTGGTGGTGTCGCTGGCCAAGCGTTACACCGGTCGCGGCATGCAGTTCCTGGACCTGATCCAGGAAGGCAACCTGGGCCTCATCCGTGCGGTCGAGAAGTTCGACTACACCAAGGGCTTCAAGTTCTCCACCTACGCGACCTGGTGGATCCGCCAGGCCATCACCCGGGCCATGGCCGACCAGGCCCGCACCATCCGCATCCCGGTGCACATGGTGGAAGTCATCAACAAGCTCGCCAGGGTGCAGCGTCAGATGCTGCAGGACCTCGGTCGTGAACCCACGCCGGAAGAGCTGAGCCGCGAACTTGACATGACCCCGGAAAAGGTCGTCGAGGTGCAGAAGTACGGCCGCGAGCCGATCTCCCTGCACACCCCCCTCGGCGAGGACGGCGACAGCGAATTCGGCGACCTGATCGAGGACACCGAAGCGGTGGTTCCCGCCGACGCCGTGGGCTTCACCATGCTGCAGAAGCAGCTCGAGAGCCTGCTGGACTCGCTGTCCGAGCGTGAAGCCGGCGTGATCCGGATGCGCTTCGGCCTCGGCGACGGCATGCCCAAGACCCTCGACCAGATCGGCGACACCTTCGGCGTCACGCGGGAGCGTATCCGCCAGATCGAGTCGAAGACCATGGCCAAGCTGCGCCACCCGTCCCGGTCGCAGTCGCTTCGCGACTACCTCGAGTAAAGAGTTGCCTGTGCGGTACGCGCCGGCGATCCTGCTCGGCAGGATCGCGCGCACCCTCGCGCGCTGGCGCAAACCCGGTGGCGGGTCTGCGGTACCCGGCCTGGTGGTCAACACCATCGCGCCCGGGTTCCTCCCGCGCACCCTGAACGGCTTTCCCGGTGGGCTCGTCATCGTGACGGGGTCGGCCGGCAAGTCCACGACCACCAAGATGCTCGTTGCCGCCCTGCGCGCCCACGGTCTGTCGGTGTTCACCAACCAGTCGACGGCGAACATAAGCCAGGGTCTCACCTCGGCGCTGCTGGAGCGGGTCAGCCTGACCGGCCGCATCGCGGGCGATATCGCGGTACTGGAAATGGACGAGGGCCACGGCGCGCTGATCTCGGGCACTTTGCACCCGCGCGTGGTCGTGCTGACCAACGTGATGGTCGATCAGATCGACAGGTTCCACGATTCCGACATGGTCGCCGCGATGCTGGCGAAGATCGCCGCACGCGCCACCGGCACCGTCGTGCTGAACGCCGACGACCTCTACCTGGCCAGGCTGGGCGAGGGTATCGCCGCCGGCGTCAGCGTTGCCCGCTACGGGGTGGCTGACGAGGTGCTCGCGGCGAACCCGCGCGGATTGGGATACACGCTCACCTCGCCGACCCGGCTCGAGGCCGCCGACGGCATGATCCTGACCGGGGTCAGCGGGCTCGACGCAACTGTCCTGGTCGATGGGCGGATGCACGAGCTGCGGTTGCCTGCCAGGGGCACCCACTATGCAGTGGACGCACTCACCGCCCTCGCCGCCGCCCGGGCGGCACTGCTCGAGACGTTCGATGCCGCCGTCGCAGCCGCGGCGATCTCAACCATCCCCCCGGTGTTCGGCCGGGGTGAGATCGTGAAAGTGCGCGGTACCACGGTGGAATTCGTGCTGGTGCAGAACCCGGCCAGCCTGCAGCTGAACGTGGACAGCCTCGACCCTGACACCGAACAGATCCTCGTCGCCATCGGTTCCGATGTGCGCGACCCGTCCTACCTGTGGCCGGCCGACACGTCGGGCCTCGGCCACGTGCTGATCGCCTCCGGTTCGAAAGCCCACGACATCGGCCTGCAGCTGGCCTACGACGGCGTGCTCGTCGACCGGATCGAACCCGACCTCGGCCGGGCGCTCGACGATTTCCTGGCCCTGCCGGAGCCCACCCGCGGTGTCAAGACCATCATCTTCTCGGCCGACTCGATGCGGCGCACCCGGGCTCACCTCGGCCTGGAGACCAACGAAGCGGACCCGTCATGACAGCAGATCACCCGGCAGACCTCACCATCGTGACCCTGCTGCCGCGGCTGCTGGACACCAACGGCGACGCCGCGAACGCGCGGGTGCTTGCCCAGCGCGCCCGCTGGGCCGGACTGTCGGCCCGGATCGTGGCCGTGCAGTCCGCCGCCGACCTTCCCGAGGCCGTCGACCTTGTCGTGATCGGATCGGGGACCGACACCGATCTTGTGGCAGCCCGTGATGCCCTCGCCACCCTGGCCGAACCCCTGCGCGCATGGCTGGCCGGGGGAGTGCCCGTGGTGGCCGTCGGTACCGGGTGGGAGCTGCTCAGTGCCGGGCTTGACCTGCCCGACGGCTCGTCGGTTGATGGTCTGGGCCTGGTGGCCGGGCGCGCGAGCGCCCTGCCCGTCCGCGTCGCCGACGATCTCGCCGTCGACGCCGGGGGTCTGCGCCTGCTCGGCTTCGAAAACCACGTCCGCGGCTACACCGGGGGCGCGACCGCGCTCGGCACGGTGTCCTACGGCATCGGCAACGGCGACGGCACCGAGGGTGTGGTCGACGGAAGCTTCACGGGGACTCACCTGCACGGCCCGGTCCTCGCCCGCAATCCAGAACTGGCCGACCGGCTCCTCCGGGCCGCCTGCCACGCCAGGGGCCTGACCCTGGCACCGTCCGCGCAGACCGAATCGGTCGATGGCATAGCAAAAGCCGCACGCAACCAGGTTGCAGTGCGGCTCAGCCTCACCTCTGAATAGTTATCGTCAGATAGATCTCGTCAGATAAATCTCGTCAGAAGATTTCGTCAGGCGCCCTCGGCGCCGCAGCGGACTGCGGCGCCGACCGGCGACTACGACTTCTGGTCTTCGAAGAGCCGACTCGACTCGTCGTGCCAGCTTTCGGCGATTGCGGCGAGCTTCTCTTGGTGCTTGCGTCCGTGGTGGGCGCAGAAGAGCAACTCGCTGTTGTTCACGACTACACGGATGTAGGCCTGAGCGCCACAAGCGTCGCAGCGGTCGGCCGCGGTGAGCTGGTGGGGGGCGCCCTGTTGGTCGACGGCACCATTTTCGGTGGCGATCTGGGACATATTCTCCTCCTCCAGACTGATACCAGGTGATACCAATTGAATCCTTACTCACCATGTAAACACGGCCCGGCCCCGATTGGGCCACAGTTGGGTGACATTTCGCTCACCGCGTAGCATTCGGCGCGGTGAACCCGGCGCATTGGACCCCGCTCGAGTGTCGATCGGAGCGGGACGCAGTCGGGTCACTATCCTTAACCCTTGTGAGTTCTGACTATTCCGCCCGCCACCTCTCGGTCCTCGAAGGCCTCGACGCGGTGCGCAAACGCCCCGGCATGTACATCGGCTCGACCGACTCCCGTGGGCTGATGCACTGCCTCTGGGAGATCATCGACAACTCCGTCGACGAGGCACTCAGCGGCCACGGGTCGTCGATCGGCATCGTCCTGCACCCCGACGAGAGTGTCGAGGTCAGTGACACCGCACGCGGCATCCCCGTCGACATCGAACCGAAGACCGGCCTGTCCGGTGTGGAGGTCGTCTTCACCAAGCTGCACGCCGGCGGCAAGTTCGGCAGCGGCTCCTACGCGGCCTCCGGCGGCCTGCACGGCGTCGGCGCCTCGGTCGTGAACGCGCTGTCCGAACGGCTCGACGTCGAGGTCGACCGCGACGGCAAGACCTGGGCGATGTCCTTCCACCGCGGCGAGCCAGGAGTCTTCGCCGACACGGGCGAGAAGAGCCCGGATGCCCCGTTCACGCCCTTCGAGAACAAGAGCGAACTGCGCGTGATCGGCAAGGTGCGCAAGGGCGTGACCGGGACGCGCATCCGGTACTGGGCCGACCGCCAGATCTTCACCAAGGGCGCAACCTTCCAAACCGAGGACCTGATGGGCCGGGCCCGCCAGACGGCGTTCCTGATTCCGGGCCTCACCATCGACATCGACGACCGGCGCAGTGCCGAGCCCGCGAAAGCGTCCTTCACCTTCGCCGGCGGCATCTCCGAATTCGTGGACCACCTCGCCGTCGATACGCCCATCACCGATACCTGGAGGCTGACCGGCGCCGGAAGCTTCACGGAAACAGTGCCGGTGCTCACCGAGACCGGCGCGATGATCCCCACCGAGCTGGTCCGGGAGTGCCAGGTCGACATCGCCCTGCGCTGGGGGACCGGCTACGACACCGTGATCAAGAGTTTCGTCAACATCATCGCCACCCCCAAGGGCGGCACCCACCAGGCGGGCTTCGACGCGGGCATGCTCAAGTTCCTGCGGGCGCAGGTCGAGCAGAATGCCCGGCGGCTCAAGGTCGGCTCCGACAAGCTCGAGAAGGACGACATCCTCGCCGGCCTCACCGCGGTGCTCACTGTCCGGTTGCCCGAACCGCAGTTCGAGGGTCAGACCAAGGAGGTGCTCGGCACGCCTGCGGTCCGGGCCATCGTGGCCGCCGTGATCAACAAGACAATGACCGAGCGGTTCACATCGCCCAAGCGCGACGACAAAACCCAGTCGGCAGTGGTGCTGGACAAGATCGTGGCAGAAATGAAGTCCCGCATCTCCGCCCGCGCACACAAGGAGACCCAACGGCGCAAGAACGCCCTGGAGAGCTCGTCGCTGCCGGCCAAGCTGGTGGACTGCCGCAGCAACGACGTCGCCCTGAGCGAGCTTTTCATCGTCGAGGGCGACTCGGCGCTCGGCACGGCGAAACTGGCCAGGGACAGCGAGCACCAGGCGCTTCTGCCGATCAGGGGAAAGATCCTCAACGTGCAGAAGGCCTCGGTCTCCGACATGCTCTCCAACCTGGAATGCGCGTCGATCATCCAGGTGATCGGCGCCGGTTCCGGCCGCAGCTTCGACCTGTCCGCCGCCCGTTACGGCAAGGTCATCATCATGAGCGACGCGGATGTCGACGGCGCGCACATCCGCACGCTGCTGCTCACCCTGTTCTTCCGTTACATGCGGCCCATGATCGAGGCCGGCCGGATCTTCGCCGCCGTACCCCCGTTGCACCGGGTGGTCGTGATGAACCCCGGCAGCAAGCCCAACGAGACGATCTACACCTACTCTGAAGCCGAACTGCAGGGCGTGCTCGCCGCGCTCAAGAAGAGCGGGAAGCGCTATCAGGATCCCATCCAGCGCTACAAGGGACTGGGCGAGATGGATGCCGACCAGCTGGCGACGACGACCATGGAACGGGCCCATCGCACCCTGCGCCGGGTCCAGGTGGCCGACGCCGAAATGGCGGGAAAGGTCTTCGAACTACTGATGGGAAACGACGTCGCCCCCCGCAAGGAATTCATCATCGAGAGTTCGGACAAGCTCAGCCGCGAACGTATCGACGTCTGACCGGCCGGCCGCTCGCGCCGGTCAGACTGGCGCGAAGGCCGTGCTGGGCAGGTCCCGTTCGCCGTCGACGATGCCGCGCACGATTCGCGCGCACACGGCGGCGGGATCAAGTCCGGCCGGCAGAGGCGGCGCGGTCCCGCTGATCGGATGCGTGGACAGGGCCGTCTCGGTGTGCCCCGGTCTGGCGTCGATCACCCGGATGCCCGCCCGTCGCAGTTCCCGGCCCGCCGCGGACCCGAAGGCGGCCAGCGCGGCCTTCGACGCTGAGTAGGCCGCGAGATTCGCGGTCGGGCTCTCGCTGACGACCCCGCTGAGGGTGAGCAGGAAGGGCGACCGGCCGGCGGCGGCGGATGCCGCGAGGGGAGCGTGGGCGGCCTGGAGCAGCAGCATCGGCGCGGTCGTGTTCACCGCGAAGAGCCGGGCAATGGTGTCAGCGGTGAGTTCCGCCGCCGGGCCGAAGGCCACCACCCCCGCCGCCACCACGATTCCGTCGAGCTGGCCGGTCACGGTGGCCGCAACGTCCACGAGCCGTCGCACGGCGGCCGGGTCGGTGAGGTCGGCGGCGACGACGGCGCCCGGCAGGCCGAGGGCGGCCAGGGCGTTGGGGTCCCTGGCACTGAGGACCAGGGTCGCCCCGGCCTCGGAGAGCTGGCGGGCGATCTCCCGGCCGAGCCCGCCCGTGGCCCCGACAACGAGGATGGTGGAACCGCGAAGTTCAAGCATGCCCCACCCTACTGCGGACACCGGGCCGTGCGGCGGGAACAGCCGGGCGAGGGGTCAGCCGATCCCCGAACCGATCGAGCCGACCACGGCATCCAGCATGGTGCCGGAGGCGTCGCGTCGTGCCCCGGTCTCGGGCAGGGTCCGGGCTGAGCCCTCGACGCCCAGCGCACGCGCCGGTGCAGCACCGACCCAGGCCACAGCCAGGACATCCTCGCCCTTGAGAAAACGGTGGGACCGCACCCCTGACGTGGCTCGTCCCTTGGCGGGGAACTCGGTGAACGCAGACACCTTCGCACTGCCAGGATCCGTGCCGGGCAGGGTCTGGCTGCCGGAGGCTATCGTCGCCACGACGGCGTCTTCGGCGGCGTCGGCGGACAGGCTGGTGAAGAAGACCACCCGCGCATCCGGGCCCAGCTTGATGCCCGCCATCCCGCCGGCCGTTCGGCCCTGCGGGCGCACGGTGGCTGCGGGGAACCGCAACAGCTGCGCGTCTGAGGCCACGAACACCAGTTCGTCGTCCTCGGAGCCCTGAACCGCGCCGACGACCTCATCACCGGGTTTGAGCGCGATGATCTCGAAATCGGGCTTGTTCGCCCAGTCATTCGGGGTGACCCGTTTCACCACCCCCTGCCGGGTGCCGAGCGCAATCGCCCGGTCGCTGTCCAGGGCCACCAGGGCCCGCACAACCTCGCCGCCGCTGCCCAACGACAGATAGTCGCGCACGCGGACGCCGGCCGCGAGCTGGATCGAGGTGGGCGGCAACCCCGGAAGGTCAACGGGGGAGAACCGGATGAGCCGGCCCCGATTGGTCACGGCCCCGATCTCGGACCGGCTGGTGGTGTCCAGCACCGACAGCACGGCGTCGTGCTTGGTGCGGCGGTGCGCCGGCGTGATCCGTTCGGTCTGGTCGTCGCCGGGGGCAGGCAGGTCGACTCTGGCGATGCGGCCGGTGGTGCTCAGGTACACCCGGGTGGGGGAGTCCGTCACCTCGAGCACGGCCGCCTTCCGGGACGACGCGCCGGCGATGCTCGGTCGGGCCTCGGTCAGCAGGGTGCGCCGCGGCGTGCCGAATCTGTCGGAGATGGTGGCCAGCTCATCGGAGACCAGGGTGCGGATGGCCTGCTTGCTGGCGAGCAGGGCCTGGAGCTCCGTGATCTCGGCGAGCAGCTGGTCCCGTTCGGTTTCCAATTCGATCCGGGAGAACCTGGTCAGGCGGCGCAGCCGCAGCTCGAGGATGTACTCCGCCTGCAGCTGGCTGAGGTCGAACACGTCGATGAGGCGGGTACGGGCCTGTTCGGTGTCGTCGCTGGCGCGAATGACCTGGATGACCTCGTCGATGTCCAGGATCGCTATGAGCAGCCCCTCGACCAGGTGCAGCCGTTCCAGCCGGCGAGCCAGCCGGTACGCCGAGCGACGCGTGACGACTTCGATGCGGTGGTTGACGTAGACCTGCAGCAACTCCACCAGGCCCAGGGTCTGCGGGCCGCCGTTGACGAGGGCGACAGCGTTGATGTTGAAGGAGTCTTCCAACGGGGTGACCCTGTAGAGCTGTTCGAGCACGGCCTCCGGGCTGAAGCCGGTCTTGATGCCGATCACGAGGCGCAGCCCCTTGGTGCGGTCGGTGAGGTCTGTGACGTCCGAGATGCCGCTGAGCTTCTTGGAGTTGACCCCGTCCTTGATTTTCTCGATGACCCGCTCGGGGCCGACGAGGTACGGCAGTTCGCTGACGACGAGTCCGGCCTTGCGGGCCGTGATCGCTTCGACGGTCACCTTGGCCCGGGTCTTGAAGCTGCCGCGCCCGGTCAGGTAGGCATCCTTGATGCCCGCCAGGCCGACGATCGTACCGCCGGTGGGAAGGTCGGGGCCGGGAATGAACTCCATCAGCTCGTCCAGGGTCGCCCGCGGGTGCGCGAGCAGGTGCCTGGCCGCCCCTATGACCTCGATCAGGTTGTGCGGGGCCATATTCGTGGCCATGCCCACCGCGATACCGCTGGCCCCGTTGACGAGCAGGTTCGGATAGGCCGCCGGGAGCACGTCAGGCTGGGTCAGCTGGTTGTCGTAGTTGGGCACGAAGTCGACGACGTCCTCGTCGAGGTGTTCGGTCATCGCCAACGCGGGCGCAGCCAGACGTGCCTCCGTATACCGGGGTGCGGCCGGGCCGTCGTCGAGTGAGCCGAAGTTGCCGTGCCCGTCGATCAGCGGTACCCGGAGGGTGAACGCCTGAGCCATGCGCACCATGGCGTCGTAGATGGCCGTGTCGCCGTGAGGGTGCAGCTTGCCCATCACTTCGCCCACGACTCGCGCCGACTTGACGTGGCCGCGATCGGGCCGCAGGCCCATCTCGCTCATCTGGTACAGGATGCGACGCTGCACGGGCTTGAGCCCATCCCTGGCGTCGGGGAGGGCGCGCGAGTAGATCACCGAATAGGCGTACTCGAGGAACGACCCCTGCATCTCCGTGGACACATCGACGTCTTCGATGCGCTCGGTCGATGCAGCGGGCCCCGTGGTGTCTGACACTGTCTTGTCTGAGCGGCTCATTCGTAGATTCTGCTGTGTGGTGCACACCGGCAGGACCGGCGGCACGTGGCTGATGCGCACGGACCTGCGCTGAGGAAACGTGCGGCCGGGTCTATGTCAGACTGGGCCAGATGCCCCCTATGTTACCGGTCCGGCCCTTCAGCGCCGTCCGCCTTGCCGATGTGATGACAAGTTCCTTGGCGTCGCTGTCGGCCGAGCCGAACCCGCTCGGCCTGCAGAGCACCGGCAAGGCCGTCGTAGTACTGGCGGATGGATTGGGCGTCAGCAATCTGCGGGCCAGGGCCGGGCACGCCAGGTTCCTCACCAGCAACCTGGCCAAGGCCGATGTGGTCGACGGGGTATTCCCGGCCACCACCGCCGCGGGCATCGCCTCCCTTGCCACCGGGGTCGCGCCCGGCACCCACGGCCTGGTCGGCTACAAGGTCCTGGACAGCGCGCACGACAGGGTGGTCAACCAGCTCACCGGCTGGGACGAGCAGATGGAACCGCGCCTCTGGCAGAACCAGCCCACGGTCTTCGAGCGCGCCGCGGAGGCCGGGATCCCCAGCTTCGCCGTCGGACCCAAGCGGTTCGCCGGATCGGGTTTCAGCCAGGCGGTGCTGCGCGGCGCGGCCTACCTGCCGGCGGAGACCATCGGCACGCGTTTCGCCGCGGCCCGCGCGGTCTTCGACACCGAGCCCCGGGCGCTGATCTATCTGTATGTGCCTGAGCTCGACATCAGCGCGCACGCACACGGCTGGGAATCACCGCGCTGGCTGGCCCAGTTGGAGGCATTGGACGCGGAGACTGCCCGGTTCGCCGGCGCCCTGCGTCAGGACGAGGGCATGATCCTCACCGCAGACCACGGGGTCGTCGACGTACCCGAAGCCAAGCAGGTGCTCTTCGACACCGTGCCGCAACTCGTCGCCGGCGTGCGGCACATCGGCGGCGACCCGCGCTGCCTGCAGCTCTACACCGAACCCGGGGTAGACGCGGACGTGCTGGCCGAGAACTGGCGTGCCGTGGAGGGTGAGCGAGCCTGGGTCTTCACCAGGGCCCAAGCCGTCGCCGCTGGATTGTTCGGCGCCGTGCGGGCCGAGGCGCTACCCCGCATCGGCGACGTGATCGTCGCCGCCCGCAAGCTCATCGCCTACTACGACTCCCGGGAACCCAATCAGTCCGCACGCAGCATGATCGGTCAGCACGGTTCGCTCACCGACGAGGAACTTCGCGTTCCACTCGTGCGCCTGGGCGCCTACCGGCGCTGACCGCTGAGCACGAAAAACCCCTCGCAGCGAGAGCTGCGAGGGGTTGCCGTGTGTCGTGGGTCAGGCCGGGTACTGGCCGCGCTTGACCTGCGGCTTCGGCAGGCGCATGACCCGCAGCTGCAGGGCTCGCATGGCCGCGTACCAACGAACCTTCTCGGCCCGGTCGGCACCGAACTTGGCTTCGATCTTCTTGGTCAGGATGAATCCCAGCACTATGCAGTCCGCGATCGCCACCAGGAAGAACGCCCAGAGCGCGAGGATGCCGTAGGTCTGCACTGACGGGTCCGGGAAAAAGGTGAGCAGGATGACCAGGAACATGACCGGGATCATGAACTCGCCCACGTTGAACCGCGCGTCGATGTAGTCGCGGGCGAAGCGCTTCTGCGGTCCGCGCTCACGCAGCGGCAGGTACTTGTCCTCGCCTGCTGCCATGCCCAGACGGGCCCTCTCGCGGGCATCGGCCGACTTCGCACGGGCCTGTTTGGCGGCGAGCTTGCGGTCGTCCGGAACCAGAGGGCGCTTGTTCGCGGCCTCCTGGACCCGGCGGCTCGGCGTGGGCTGGCCCTTGCCGGTGGGCGTTCCGGCCAGACGCGCCTTCGTCTCGTCGGTGGACTCGATCGACGGCTCTGCGCCGGGATTTACAGGTTGCTTAGCCACATCAGTTCCTTGCAGTCAGGTTGCCTTAAGATTACCCGCATGACGGATACCGCGGATACAGAAGCAGGAACCACCCAGCAAGACCCGGCGCAGACGATCGAATCCGCGCTGCGGAACGCCGTCGAACGGGAGCTCCCGCGCACCATCGCCGACCTCTGCACGCTCGTGCGGATACCCTCCGTGTCCTGGGCGGCTTTCGACCGGGCGCACGTGAGCACCAGCGCCGACGCTGTCGCCGAACTGGTGCGGGAAATCGGCATCTTCGACGCCGTCACCGTGACCCAGGCCGGGATCCCCGGCACCGACGAACTCGGACAGCCCGCTGTCCTCGCCACCCGCGCGGCCAAGAACGGGCGTCCCACGGTGCTGCTCTACGCCCACCATGACGTGCAACCCCCCGGACTCGACGAACACTGGGAATCGCCCCCGTTCGAACCGACCGTGCGCGGCGACCGGCTGTACGGGCGCGGCGCCGCCGACGACAAGGCCGGCGTGATGGCGCACGTCGCCGCGTTGCGCGCACTCCACGATGCCACCGGCGGCGACCTGGACCTGGGCCTCGCGCTCTTCATCGAGGGTGAAGAGGAGTTCGGCAGCCGCTCGTTCGCCACCTTCCTCACCGAGAACCGGCAGGCGCTGCGGGCCGACGCGATCGTCGTCGCCGACTCCAACAACTGGGACATCCACACCCCGGCGATCACCATCGGGTTGCGCGGCAACGTCACCTTCCGGCTCACCGTCAGCACCCTGGCGCACGCGTCGCACTCGGGGATGTTCGGCGGCGCCGTTCCGGACGCGATGATGGCGACCATCAAGCTGCTCGGCACTCTGTATGCCGCGGACGGGTCAGTGGCGATCGAGGGTCTCACCAGTCACGACGCACCGACCCCGCCGTACGAGGAATCCGCCTTGCGCCAGGAGACCGGCCTCCTTGATGGAGTCCAGCCGATCGGCCACGGCACGATCCTCAGCCGGATCTGGTCGCAACCCGCGCTCACCGTCACCGGCATCGACGCGCCCAGCGTCGCCAACGCGTCCAACACCCTGACCCCGTCCGTCAGCGTGCAGGTCAGCGTGCGCATCGCACCGGGTCAGTCCGCCAGGGAAGCCGCCGCCGCGATCGAGGCTCACCTGCGTCAGAACGCGCCGTTCGGCGCCCACATCCAGATCGACGACCTCGACACCGGAGAACCCTTCCTGGTCGACACCGGGGGATGGGCAGTGGCCGAAACCCGCCTGGCCATGACGGCCGGTTGGGGAGTTGCCCCCGTCGACATCGGCGTCGGCGGCTCAATCCCGTTCATCGCGGACCTGGTCCGGGAATTCCCCGATGCCCAGATCCTGGTCACCGGGGTGGAAGACCCGGATTCCCGGGCGCACAGCCCCAATGAGTCGTTGCACCTGGGCGTCTTCACCCGGGCCGTGCTCAGCGAGGCGTTCCTGCTGGGCCGGCTGAACGAACGCACCGGACACTGATCAGGCAACCCCTGCCGCCGGTCCAGCCCGTTCCCGGGCCGGGCGGATACACTAGGAACAGATTCGCCGGCCGGACCCCATGCGCGTGGGATGCTCACCGAAGCGAAACCGGATAATACCGAGGAGTACCATGACCGACACGATCGAAACCCGCACTGAAGCCCACGGCGTCGGCCTCACCGACGTCGCTGCCCAGAAGGTCCGCAGCCTGCTCACCCAGGAAGGCCGCGAAGACCTGCGTCTGCGCGTCGCCGTACAGCCCGGCGGCTGCTCGGGCCTGATCTACCAGCTGTACTTCGACGAGCGCACCCTCGAGGGTGACGCTGTCCGAGACTACGACGGTGTAGAGGTCGTCGTCGACAAGATGAGCGTGCCGTATCTGGAAGGAGCCTCCATCGACTTCGAGGACACCATCCAGAAGCAGGGCTTCACCATCGACAACCCCAATGCCGGCGGCAGCTGCGCCTGCGGAGACTCGTTCCACTAGACGTCTCGCTGTACACGAAGGAGACCGTCCTCGGACGGTCTCCTTCGTGCGTATCCCGGTGGCGGCCGTCCGGCGGACCCTTCAGCGGTGATCCGGCCCGGGAATCCGCCCGGAACAGGCCCTTCGACCCTGTTGCCGTGCCGGGGCCGAGGTCGAGAATTGCGACGGGCCCGTCCTTCGTGCACTCAGCGGGGACCGGCGCGGAGTAGGCTAGAGAGCATAAATGCACTTCCTGTGTAGTGCCCTCACGTCTCCCGAAAGGTCACCGGTGCTCAAAAACCGCCGTCTCCGATGGGCCGCCATTCCGGTCGCAGCAACGCTAGCCATTGTCCTCGCCGGATGCACCCAGGCTCAACTCAACGGGTACCTGCCCGGTTTCGAGGAGGGCGAGTCCCCGGTAACCAACAACACCGAGCGTGTGTCCGGTTTGTGGACCACCTCGTGGATCGTCCTGCTCATCGTCGGCCTGATCACCTGGGGCCTCACGATCTGGGCGGTCGTGGTCTACCGACGCCGCAAGGGCCAGACCGGTCTGCCCGTGCAGCTGCGCTACAACATGCCGATCGAGATCTTTTACACCATCGTTCCGCTGATCCTGGTGCTCGGCTTCTTCGCCTTCACCGCTCGGGACCAGAACGCGATCGAGGCCAGGTTCGACGAACCTGACCTGCAGATCGAAGTCATCGGCAAGCAGTGGGCCTGGGACTTCAACTACGTCACCGACGATGTGTTCACCCAGGGTATCCAGGGCCAGCCCGACCTCGAGGGGGAGAAGGGCGCACTCGTCGAGTCCGAGATCCCCACCCTCGTCCTTCCGGTCGGCAAGAAGATCGAGATCGCCCTCGAGGCGCGCGACGTCATCCACTCCTTCTGGGTCATCGACTTCCTCTACAAGAAGGACATGATTCCCGGCAAGACGAACTACATGTCGGTCATCCCCGAGCGCGTCGGAACGTACGCCGGCAAGTGTGCCGAGCTGTGCGGCGAGTACCACTCCCTGATGCTCTTCAACGTGGAGGTCGTCTCAGAGGCCGACTACGAGGCGTACGTCGACTCGCTCCGCGCCGCCGGCAACGACGGCCAGGTCTCCAACGAATACGACCGCAACTTGAATCTCCCAGGCACCGACGCCCCGACGGCTGAGGAAGGCAACTAGACCATGAGCACGACAACAGCTCCCGCCGGCGCCCAGGCGGCCACCCCGGCCGCACGGCCGACCGGTGTCGACCGCAAGGGCAACATCGTCGTCCGGTGGATCACCTCCACCGACCACAAGGTCATCGGGTACATGTACCTGATCACCTCGTTCATCTACTTCTGCCTCGGCGGGGTGATGGCGCTTGTGATGCGCGCCCAGCTCTTCGAGCCCGGCCTGCAGATCGTGCAGACCAAGGAGCAGTACAACCAGCTCTTCACGATGCACGGCACGATCATGCTGCTGATGTTCGCCACACCGTTGTTCTTCGGCTTCGCGAACGCGCTGATGCCGCTGCAGATCGGTGCACCCGATGTGGCCTTCCCGCGACTGAACGCGTTCTCGTTCTGGTTGTTCTTTTTCGGCAGCCTGATCGCCGTCGGCGGCTTCCTCACCCCGCAGGGTGCGGCGTCGTTCGGCTGGTTCGCCTACCAACCGTTGGCCTCCACAACGTTCTCGCCAGGTATCGGCGGCAACCTCTGGATGGTGGGACTGGGCCTGTCCGGCTTCGGCACCATCCTCGGTGGCGTGAACTTCATCACCACGATCATCACTATGCGCGCACCGGGCATGACCATGTTCCGCATGCCGATCTTCACCTGGAACACCCTGGTCACGTCGCTGCTGATCCTGATGGCGTTCCCGGTCCTCGCCGCGGCGATGCTCGCCGCCGCCAGCGACCGGATCTTCCTCTCGCACATTTACGACCCGGCCAACGGTGGCGCCATCCTCTGGCAGCACCTGTTCTGGTTCTTCGGCCACCCCGAGGTGTACATCATTGCGCTGCCGTTCTTCGGCATCGTCTCCGAGGTCTTCCCGGTCTTCAGCCGCAAGCCGATCTTCGGGTACAAGACCCTGATCTACGCCACCATCTCGATCGCAGCGCTGTCAGTGACGGTGTGGGCTCACCACATGTACGTGACCGGCTCGGTCCTTCTGCCGTTCTTCTCCCTGATGACCATGCTCATCGCTGTACCCACCGGTGTGAAGATCTTCAACTGGATCGGCACCATGTGGCGCGGTTCGCTGACCTTCGAAACGCCCATGCTCTGGGCGATCGGCTTCCTCATCACGTTCACCTTCGGCGGACTGACCGGCGTCATCCTGGCGTCGCCGCCGCTGGACTTCCACGTGTCCGACACCTACTTCGTCGTCGCCCACTTCCACTACGTGGTCTTCGGAACCGTCGTCTTCGCTATGTTCAGCGGGTTCTACTTCTGGTGGCCCAAGTGGACCGGCAAGATGCTCAACGAACGCCTGGGCAAGTGGCACTTCTGGCTGCTGTTCGTCGGCTTCCACACGACCTTCCTGGTGCAGCACTGGCTCGGCGTGGTGGGCATGCCCCGCCGCTACGCGTCCTATCTGCCCGATGACGGATTCACGTGGATGAACCAGCTCTCCACCGTCGGCTCGATGATCCTGGCCGTGTCGATGATCCCGTTCTTCCTCAACGTGTACGTCACCGCGCGCACGGCTCCGAAGGTCACGGTCAACGACCCGTGGGGCTACGGTGCCTCCCTCGAGTGGGCGACTTCCTGCCCGCCGCCGCGCCACAACTTCACGTCGATTCCCCGGATCCGTTCCGAGCGTCCCGCGTTCGACCTGAACCACCCAGAGGTCGGGATGCCCGTCGGTATCGGTCCGGCAAAAGACGCGCCGGATGCCCCCACGTATGACGCAGGATCGGAAAAGGTCAAGTAGATGAAAGCCAATATCAACCTCTATTGGATCCTGGCGATCTTCTTCGGGCTCCTCACGGGCGTCTACGTGGTGTGGAGCCTCGTTGATCCGCAGCACGGCCGGATCGAATGGGTCGGGACCTTCGGCATCGCCCTGAGCGGTGTCCTGGTCGCCTTTGTGGCCTTCTACCTGTCCAAGGTCCACCAGGCGCAGGGCGGCGAACTGCCCGAGGACACCCTCAGCGCCAACATCGACGACGGCGACCCCGAGATGGGCTTCTTCAGCCCGTGGAGCTGGTGGCCCATCATGCTCGCGGCAAGCGCCGGCCTGCTGTTCCTCGGCCTCGCGGCCGGGTTCTGGATCTCGTTCATCGCCGTGGGCATCGGCGTGATCAGCCTCGTCGGCTGGGTGTACGAGTACTACCGGGGTTTGTTCGCCCGCTAGTCGCGTATCCGATGACACAGCGCCAGTGACCTCAGGGTCACTGGCGCTTCGTCGTGTACCGCGCTCAGTCCCCGGTGCGCCGGAAGGCGAGCAGGCGGAACGCGACGGTGACGTCGGTTGACGTGAGCGGTCCTGACGGGCTCGGTGACGACGCCGGAGGCGGCGCGTGGTGCGACGACGGGCCCATGCCGATCAGGGCGGTGACATCGTCGGGGGAGAGCTGCAGGACCCGGCTGAGGTCCTCAACGGACTCCAGGGTGAAACCGGACGCGAGACTCTCGATCAGGTCCTGGGTCTTGTTCCCGTGCACGTCCACGGCCAGGCCGGCCGCCCGGAGTTCCTGTAGATGGCTCGGGTGCGGCACCACGACGGCCAACAGGCCGCCTGGGGCGAGGACCCGATGGAATTCGGCCGGGTTCCGGGGCGCGAACACGTTGATCAGCACGTCGGCCGCGCCGTCCCGGATGGGCAACGGCGACCAGACGTCGGCGACGAGACCCTGCGTCGACGTGTCATCGTCGGCGAGCCCGGAACGGACCGTGCGCGCGACAGCGGCCGCGGACAGGTCCATGGCCAGGGCACGGACACCGGGGCTTACCACCCCCTGCGAGGCTGGAGACGTGCCGGGAGCGAGAGAGTCCACGGAAGCGGCGGTTGTGCTGGCCAGCACGCCACGCAAGTAGTAGCCGGTGCCGCAGCCGATGTCGACGACCCGGACCGGGGATTCGGCGGCGACGAGCGCGCCGAGAGCGGTGCGCAGCTCGGCGTACCAGCCGCGTTCCAGGAAAGTGTCCCGTGCGTCGAGCATCGCGGGGGAGTCCCCGATGAGCTTCCGCGAGCCGACGATGAGCGAGGCGAAGCCGCGGCGGTTGGTGTCGAAGCGGTGCCCGTTGGCGCAGGCGAGCACCAGTTCTTCAGCGGCCTGGAGGTCGCTGAAACAGTTCGGGCACCGCAGCCACTCCGACAGAGTCTGGAGTGACAGCGGTGCCCGAACCGGCTCGCCTGGGTGGCTAGTGGTGATCGCCGTGGCTCTCTTCGAGTTCCTTCGTGCCGACCGGGGCGATCCGGTCTTCGAAGAACCACCGGGACAGGCCGGCCCGAACGCGCTGGATCGGCGAGACCTTGCCCTGTGCGTTGGGGGTGAGTTCCAACGGCTTGTAGTTGGTGTAGCTGACCAGCTTCCAACGCTCGTACTCGTCGACGGGCTGGTGCACCTCGATGTACTCGCCGCCGGGGAGGCGCACGATGCGGCCGGATTCATAGCCGTGCAGAACGATCTCGCGATCCTTCTTCTGCAACGCCAGGCAGACACGCTTGGCAATGAAGTAGGCGATGAACGGGCCCAGGATCACGACGGCCTGGAGAGTGTGGATGACACCCTCCATCGTCACCTTGAAATGGGTGGCGATGATGTCGGACGATGCGGCAGCCCACAGTCCCGCGTAGAACGTGACACCGGCGGCGCCGATGGCCGTTCGGGTGGGCGCGTTGCGCGGACGGTCCAGGATGTGGTGCTCGCGCTTGTCCCCGGTCACCC
Source organism: Cryobacterium lactosi (assembly GCF_004403945.1). Taxonomy (GTDB): domain Bacteria; phylum Actinomycetota; class Actinomycetes; order Actinomycetales; family Microbacteriaceae; genus Cryobacterium; species Cryobacterium lactosi. Next base: position 24,015 of record NZ_SOHM01000007.1, read on the forward strand.
AGGCTTCGAGGAACGGGTAGAGCAGCACGACTGCGATGAACAGGCCCAGGCCCACCAGGGGGATCAGGATGTTGAACGAGTACGTGTGCCCGAAGATGACCCACTCGAGTCCCGGCGGAATCAGTCGCAGGGCGCCGTCGGCAAAGCCGATGTACCAGTCCGGCTGGGTACCGGCCGACACCGGCGAGGGGTCATACGGCCCGTAGTTCCAGATCGGGTTGATGGTGAAGAACGATGCCATCAGCATCACGACACCGAAGACGATGAAGAAGAATCCACCGGCCTTCGCGGCGTAGACCGGGAGCACCGGGTAGCCGACGACGTTGTTGTTGGTGCGGCCCGCTCCGGGGTACTGGGTGTGCTTGTGCACGACGACGAAGAGCAGGTGCATCGCAATCAGCGCGACGATGATGGCCGGCAGGATCAAGATGTGCAGCGAGTAGAGCCGACCGACGATCGCCGTGCCGGGGAATTCACCGCCGAAGAGCAGGAAGGAGATCCAGGTGCCCACGACGGGCATGCCCTTGACCATGCCGTCGATGATCCGCAGGCCGTTGCCGGAGAGCAGGTCGTCGGGGAGCGAGTAGCCGGTGAAGCCCTCGGCCATGGCCAGGATGAAGAGCACGAAGCCGATCACCCAGTTGAGCTCGCGCGGCTTGCGGAATGCGCCGGTGAAGTAGATCCGCAGCATGTGCAGACCGATGGAGGCCACGAACAGCAGGGCTGCCCAGTGGTGCACCTGACGCATCAGCAGACCGCCGCGAACGTCGAATGAGATATCCAGCGAGGACGCCATGGCCACGGACATCTCCACGCCCTTGAGAGGCACGTAGGAGCCGTCGTAGTGGACTTCGGCCATCGACGCCTGGAAGAAGAACGTCAGGAAGGATCCGGACAGAAGGATGATGACGAAGCTGTACAGCGCCACCTCACCAAGCAGGAACGACCAGTGGTCGGGGAAGATCTTGCGACCCAACTCCTTGACCGCGGTGGACACGCTGGTGCGCTCGTCGATGTAGTTGGCCGCGGCGCCCGTGAAGCCGCCGGACTTCTTCGTTTCGGCGGGTTTCATATCGGTTGTCGTACTCACTGTCGCTCCCAAAAGCTCGGTCCGACTGGTTCAAGGAAATCGCTCTGTGCGATGAGGTATCCCTCTGCGTCCACGGCAATGGGCAGCTGGGGGAGTGCGCGCTTGGCCGGTCCGAAGATGACCTTCGCGTGGTCTGCCACGTCGAACTGCGACTGGTGGCAGGGGCAGAGGAGGTGGTGCGTCTGCTGTTCGTAGAGTCCCACCGGGCACCCGACGTGCGTGCAGATCTTGGAGTACGCGACGATGCCGTCGTAGGACCAGCCGGCACGCTCGGGGGACTGGATGAGATCCTGCGGCTTCATGCGCACGAGGATCACCACCGACTTGGCCTTCTCCTCGAGCCGGCCGTGTTCGAGGTCCATCAGGCCCTCGGGGATCACGGCGAAGGAGGAGCCGAGGGTGACATCGGAGGCCTTGATCGGCGCGCCGGACGGGTCGAGTGCCAGCCTGGTGCCCTTCTCCCACATGGTCTGCTTGAGCAGGGCGACGGGGTCCTGGTCCTGCGGGGCGAGCCCGCGGAACAGCACCACCGCGGGCAGCGGGAAGACCACGAGCGCGCCGATGAGGCTGTTGCGGATGAGGGTGCGCCGGCCGAATCCGGACTCGGTGTTCGCTTCCTGGAAGATCTCCACGGCACGGGCCCGCGTTTCGTCGGAGCCGCGAACCGGGTGCCGTTCGTCGACGCCTTCTTCGTCGTGCATGAGCGCCTTGCCCCAGTGCACGGCACCGATGCCCAACGCCAGAAGTGCCAAGGCCAGGCCGACGCCGATGAACAGGTTGTTCAACCGCACGGAGCCCGGGTCCTCGGGCACGATGGGGAAGATCATGTACGCCGCGATGGCGAAAATGCTGCCGACGATCGACAGGTAGAACAGGGTGTACACCGTGCGCTCGGCGCGCTTCTCGGCGCGGGGGTCGAGGTCGGTGATGCGGGGCCGGTGCGGCGGGAAGCCGGGATTGGCCACGGCGTCACGCGCGACCACGGCGGTGCCGGCGGCGGCCGTGTCGTGCTCGACGCTCGAGGAGTCGGCAGCGGTCAGGTCCTTTCCGCTGGTCTCATCGCTGGCCATTGTTCTCCTTCGTGGGCGCTGTCTGTGCTGGTTGTGTCATGACCGGATGCCGATCAGTTCGATTTCGCCGTGATCCACACGGTCAGGGCCACAATGGCGCCCAGACCGAAGATCCAGAGGAAAAGGCCTTCGGACACCGGTCCGAGAGATCCAAGGGCGAATCCGCCCGGAGACGGGTTGTTCTCGACGTACTTGAGGTACGTGATGATGTCGCGCTTGTCTTCGGGAGAGATGTTCATGTCGTTGAACACCGGCATGTTCTGCGGGCCGGTGACCATGGCCTCGTAGATGTGCTGCGGGCTGACGCCATCCAGCGCGGGAGCGTACTTGCCCTCGGTGAGCGCGCCGCCGGCTCCAGCTACGTTGTGGCACATGGCGCAGTTGATCCGGAAGAGCTCGGCGCCGGAGGCGGCATCGCCGGCGGCATCGAGGTACTCGGCTTCGGGCACGGCGGGGCCGGGTGCAAGGGAAGCGACATAGGCGACGAGAGCCTGGGTCTGCTCCTCGGTGAACTGCACCGGCTTGACGATGGCCTGGGGGCCGTTGGCCTGCATGGGCATGCGTCCGGTGCCGACCTGGAAGTCGACGGAGGCGGCGCCGACGCCGATCAGGCTGGGACCGCTGCCGGTTCCGTCAGCGCTGAGCCCGTGGCAGGTGGCGCAGTTCGCGGCGAAGAGTTTTTCACCCTCGCTGACGGTCTGCTGCGACGCGGTTTCGGTCTGAGCAGTGGCGGTGCTGGTACTGATCATCGCGTAGGCGCCACCCGTGAAGAGCAGGCCGATCGCGATGAGGGCGACGCTCGCAAGCGGGCTGCGCCGGCCGGTGCGACGTGCGCGGCCGTTGGTAGGTTTCTGAGTCCTGGGCATACTGAGTGTGTCCGCTCCTGCTTGTTATTTAAGAACGTAGATGACCAGGAAGAGCCCGATCCAGACGACGTCGACGAAGTGCCAGTAGTACGAAACCACGATGGCGCTGGTGGCTTCCTTGTGACCGAAGTTCTTGACCGCGAAACCGCGACCGATCACGAGGAGGAAGGCGATGAGTCCACCGGTGACGTGGATGCCGTGGAATCCGGTGGTGAGGTAGAACGCCGACCCGTAGGCGTTGGAGGCCAGAGTGACGCCTTCCGACACGAGGGTGGCGTATTCCAGGACCTGACCGGACACGAAGATCGCTCCGAGCGCGTAGGTGAGGAAGAACCATTCGACCATGCCCCACTGGCTGGGCTTCCAGCCGGTGGACCGCGCCTGGAGGCGCTCCGCGGCGAAAACGCCGAACTGGCAGGTGATCGAGGAGGAGACCAGGATCAGCGTGTTCACCAGGGCGAAAGTGAAGTTGTGCTTGTCCGCCTCGAACTGCCACAGCTCCGGGGAGGTGGAGCGCAGAGTGAAGTAGATGGCGAAGAGGCCAGCGAAGAACATGACCTCACTGCCCAGCCACACAATGGTGCCAACCGCCACGCTGTTGGGCCTGTTCACTACGGGGATGGTCGCCCGGGGAGTAATTGAGGTCGTCGTCACCCTTCCATTATGACCGATTCCTCCACAGGTTTTTCTCAAGGTGAAGTGCCATAAGACCCTAATCTCAAAACTGGTACCCCATCCAGGGGCCGAAGTGCCGGAATTGCCGGGCAGGGTGCGGCGCCGCTTAAGCTGGGGACATGCTCGAATCCCAGTCCTGGCCCGCCGTTCTCGATGCCCTCTTGCGTGGAGAGGACCTGAGCGTGGCCGATGCCGCGTGGAGCATGGAACAAATCATGCTCGGCGAGGCGACCTCCGCCCAGCTCGCCGGTTTCCTGGTGGCGCTGCGGGCCAAGGGTGAAACTGTGAATGAGATCGTCGGTTTCCGTGATGCGATCCTGGACCACGCGGTACCGCTTGACGTCAATTCGATGGGCCTGGACATCGTGGGCACCGGGGGAGACCGGTTCGGCACCGTGAACGTATCGACTATGGCGTCGATTGTGTGTGCGGCGGCGGGGGTGCCGGTGATCAAGCACGGTAATCGTGCGGCCAGCTCGGCATCCGGTTCGTCGGACGTTCTGGCGGAGCTGGGCATCGACCTGACCCTGTCTGCTGAGACTGTAGCTGGAATCCTCGCTGCCACCGGCATCACGTTCGCCTACGCCGCAGCCTTCCACCCCGGTTTCCGCCACGCCGCCACGGTCCGAGCAGAGCTGGGGATTCCCACGGTGTTCAACTTCCTCGGCCCCCTCGTCAACCCGGCCAGGCCGGAGGCGTCCGCCGTCGGCGTGGCGAACCTCGACCGGGTGCCCCTGTTCGTCGGCGTGTTCCAGACCCGGGGCGCGTCGGCTCTGGTCTTCCGCGGGGACGACGGCCTCGACGAACTGACCACAACCGGGCACAGCCACGTGTGGGAGGTGTCACGGGGTCTGGTGACCGAGCATGACATTGACCCTCGCGAGCTCGGGATTCCGCGCGCCACCATGAGCCAGTTGGTCGGCGGCACGCCGGCGCACAACGCGGCCGTTGTGCACTCGGTTCTCGCCGGTGAGCGCGGTCCCGTGCGCGACATCGTGCTCCTGAATGCGGCAGCCGGCCTGGTGGCCTACGACCTCGCCCACGATCCCGCCCAGTCGCAGGTCAGCATCCTGGACCGCTTCCGGGCCAAGCTCACGGTGGCGGCAACGGCCATCGACTCGGGCGCCGGCACGGCGAAGCTGTCCCAGTGGGTGCAGGCCAGCCGAGCCTGAGCGGATCCGCCAGACGCTGACATGCCCGACCCGCTCTGCCACCCAGGGTTCCGGGGCGGCAGAGCGGGTCGGGCTGCAGTCCGTGCTCTGCGCCTTACAGGACGTCCTCGTCGACCCAGTCGAAGGTCTTGGTGACCGCCTTCTTCCAGTTCCGCAGCTGCCGGGCGCTCTCCTCAGCGCTCAGCTTGGGCGTCCAGCGGCTGTCCTCCTGCCAGTTGGCCCGCAGCTCGTCCAGCGTGCTCCAGAAACCCACCGCCAGGCCGGCCGCGTAGGCGGCGCCGAGCGCGGTGGTCTCCGCCACTACAGGGCGGATCACCGGCACGCCGATGATGTCGGCCTGGAACTGCATCAGCAGGTTGTTCTTGATCATGCCGCCGTCGACCTTGAGCTCCGTCAGCGGCACACCGGAATCGGCGTTGACCGCGTCGAGGACCTCGCGGGTCTGGAAGGCCGTGGCCTCCAGCGCCGCGCGGGCGATGTGGCCCTTGTTCACGAACCGGGTCAGGCCCACCAGTGCACCGCGGGCATCCGAACGCCAGTACGGCGCGAACAGGCCGCTGAACGCCGGCACGAAGTACGCGCCGCCGTTGTCGTCCACGGTCGCGGCAAGCGTCTCGATCTCCTCGGACGAGGTGATCATGCCCAGGTTGTCGCGCAGCCACTGCACCAGGGCGCCGGTGACGGCGATCGAGCCCTCCAGCGCATAGTGCGGCTCGGCGTCGCCGAGCTTGTAGCCCAGCGTGGTGAGCAGGCCGTTCTTGGAGTGGACGATTTCGGTGCCGGTGTTGAAGATGAGGAAGTTACCGGTGCCGTAGGTGTTCTTGGCCTCGCCCTGGTCGAACGCGGCCTGGCCGAACGTGGCGGCCTGCTGGTCACCGAGGATGCCGGCGATCGGCACCTCGCGCAGGAGGCTGTGCTCGTTCACGGTGCCGTAGACCTCCGACGAAGACCTGATCTCGGGCATCATCGACTTCGGCACGTTGAAGATGCTCAGGATCTCGTCGTCCCACTGCAGGGTCTCCAGGTCCATGAACAGGGTACGGCTGGCGTTGGTGACGTCGGTGGCGTGTACCCCGCCCTCCAGGCCGCCGGTGAGGTTCCAGAGGACCCAGGAGTCCGTGGTGCCGAACATCAGGTCGCCGGCCTCGGCCTTTTCCCGGGCGCCCTCGACGTTCTCCAGGATCCAGACGATCTTGGTGCCGGAGAAGTAGGTGGCCAGCGGCAGCCCGACCTTCTGCTTGAACCGCTCCACGCCGCCGTCCGCGGCGAGCCGGTCCACGATCGGCTGGGTGCGGGTGTCCTGCCAGACGATGGCGTTGTAAACCGGTTTTCCGGTGGTGCTGTCCCAGACCACGGCGGTCTCCCGCTGGTTGGTGATGCCGACAGCGGCAATGTCATGCCGGGTGAGGTTGGCCTTGGACAGGGCCTGGCCGATGACTTCACGGGTGTTGTCCCAGATCTCCATCGGGTTGTGCTCGACCCAGCCGGCTCTGGGGAAGATCTGCTCGTGCTCGAGCTGTCCGGTCGAGACGATGGATCCCGAGTGGTCGAAGATGATGGCGCGCGAACTCGTGGTGCCCTGGTCGATGGCGAGTACATACTGAGCCATGGTGTACCTCCTTGTACGTTGCGTAGTGGCTTGGACAAACTATAAAACCGACGGCGCGAAGACCGGCGGGCGATTTCGGTTCAGGTCCGACACAGCGAAGCAGGCCGGTCCGTGGAGGAGCCGGCCTGCCGCGGCTATGCCACGATGGGCAGCCAGATGAGCGACGCCCAGCCGGCCAAGACACCGCCGATAACGGGGCCGACCACGGGAACCCAGGAATAGGCCCAGTCCGACGAGCCCTTGCCCTTGATCGGCAGGATGAAGTGCGCGATCCGGGGGCTCAGGTCACGGGCAGGGTTGATGGCGTACCCGGTCGGGCCACCGAGCGAGACACCGATCACGAGAACCAGCAGCGCGACCGGCAGAGCGCCGAGCGCCGCAAGGCCGCCGGACTCGCCCTGGCGCCCACCGCCGAAGGCGATCACGACGAACACCAGCACGAAGGTGCCGATGATCTCGGTGACCAGGTTCCAGCCGTATGAGCGGATGGCCGGGCCGGTCGAGAAGGTGCCGAGCTTGTTGGCCGGCTCCGGCTCCTCGTCATAGTGCTGCTTGTAGGCCAGCCAGACGACCACGGCACCGAGGAACGCGCCGAGGAACTCACCGGCCAGGTAGACGAGCACGGAGAGGAAATTCACCGGAACTCCCAGACCGAATTCGGTGGCGCCCGACGCGACGAGGCCGAGGGTGACGGCCGGGTTGAGGTGGGCGCCCGAGTTATAGGCGACAATCACACCGGCGAAGACCGCAAAAGCCCATCCGATGGTCACCATGAGGAAACCGCCGCCGAAACCCTTGTTCTTCGTCAGGGCCACGTTGGCCACGACACCACAACCGAGGAGGACCAGCATCCCTGTGCCCAGCACCTCCGACAAAAACACTAGACCGATATTGTCCACGATGACCTTTCTCGTAAGAAGCGAGATGCCGGTTGAACCGGAGCAATCCCTTCGCGGTGAGCGATTTCGCAGTCACCATAGCGCGGCAAGGGCGTGAGCGAAATAGTCCCGGTGGGCCGCATCATCTGCCTCTTACCCAGACCGAGGGCAGCGCGTAGGTTGGGCAGGGAGCACGGTTGCGTGCCCGGCGCTGATGCTTGCGCCGATCGATCCCGACGAAACGAAGGAATGGTCATGAAAAAGCTTGTCAACGACCCGAAGAACGTTGTCGACGAAGCCGTCGCCGGTTTCGGTGCGGCGCACGCCGATATCGTGCGTGTCTCCCTGGACCCGGTGTTCATCGTGCGCGCGGACGCGCCGGTGGCCGGCAAGGTCGGCATCGTCAGCGGTGGCGGCAGCGGGCACGAGCCCCTGCACGGTGGTTTCGTCGGTCTCGGCATGCTGGATGCCGCCGTGCCCGGCGCCGTGTTCACCTCGCCCACTCCCGACCCGATCCTGGCAGCGACCAAGGCCGTCGACGGGGGAGCAGGGGTGCTGCACATCGTCAAGAACTACACCGGGGACGTTCTGAACTTCGAGACCGCGGCGGACCTGGCCGAAGCCGACGAGATCGAGGTGCGCACCGTCATCGTGAACGACGACGTCGCCGTGAAGGACTCGCTGTACACCGCCGGCCGGCGCGGCGTGGCCGGAACCGTTCTCGTCGAGAAGATCGCGGGGGCGGCCGCGGCCAGGGGCGATGACCTCACTGCCGTGGCCGCCGTGGCCGAGAAGGTGATCGGCCAGGTGCGCTCGATGGGGGTTGCACTCACCCCGTGTGTGGTGCCGCACGCCGGCGAGCCGAGCTTCACTCTGGCCGATGACGAGATTGAGATCGGTATCGGTATCCACGGCGAGCCCGGCCGCGAGCGGATCAAACTCGAACCGGCCGACGCGATCGTCGATCGGATCCTCGGTCCGATCCTGGACGACATCCCGTATGTGTCAGGGGACAAGGTGCTGCTCTTCGTCAACGGAATGGGCGGGACGCCACAGGTTGAGCTGTACATTGTATTCCGACGGGCCGCCGAGGTTCTCGCCGAGCGAGGCATCGAGGTGACACGCACGCTCGTCGGCAATTTCACAACGTCACTGGAGATGCAGGGCATGTCGATCACGGTTCTCAAACTCGACGACGAGTTGACCGCCCTGTGGGATGCTCCGGTGCACACGGCCGCACTGCGGTGGGGAAAGTAGGGAAGACCGTAATGAGCGTAGACGTCGCATGGGCCCAGGCCTGGATCAGGAGCAGCGCGCAGGTTCTGTCGGAGCACCGCGCCGAGTTGAACACCCTCGACCGGGAGATCGGTGACGGTGACCACGGCGAGAACATGGACAGGGGCTTCCAGGCCGTCCTTCCCAAGCTCGATGCCGTGCCAGACGCGGCCACTCCTGGAGAGCTGCTCAAGACGCTCGCGGCTACGCTCATTTCCACCGTCGGCGGCGCGGCGGGTCCGCTCTACGGGACCGCGTACCTCAAGGCCGCCGCCGCCGTCAGCGGGGCCGCCGAGCTGGACGGCCCGGCCGTTGTGGCCCTGCTGAGCGCGGGGCGGGACGGCATCGTGTTGCGCGGCAAGGCCGAATCAGGCGACAAGACCATGGTGGATGCCTGGACCCCGGCGGTGGACGCGGCCATCGAGGCCGAAGCCGCCGGGGCCGGCCCCGGCCTGATCCTGGCTGCCGCCGCGGACGCCGCCGAGGCCGGCGCCGTCGCGACCGAACCCTGGGTCGCGCGCAAGGGCCGGGCGAGTTATCTGGGTGAGCGGGCGATCGGCCATCGCGATCCTGGAGCCCAATCGACGGCGCTGATTCTGCGCTGTGCTGCCGATGCAGCCGCCCAGTCCTGACCATGGCGGAGAAGAGTGTGCCTGAACGCGGCGCCGCCGGGCCTCTGGTCGGTCTGGTGTTCGTGTCGCACAGCGCCGACATCGCTGCGGGCCTGGTGACGCTGGCCCGCCAGATGGCCCCCACCGTCACCCTCGTGGCTGCGGGCGGTACCGACGACGGCGGTATCGGCACCAGTTTCGACAAGATCGCCGCCGGCCTGGCGGAGGCCGACGCCGGGCGCGGCGTGGTGCTGCTCTGCGACCTGGGCTCGGCCATCCTGACCGCGGAGACCGCGCTGGATTTCCTCGACGACGAGGCGCGCCAGCGTGCGCGCCTCGCCGACGCCCCGCTGGTGGAGGGCGGTGTGGCCGCGGCGGTCGCCGCTGAGATCGGGGGAGACCTCGCGGCCGTCGTGGCGGCGGCCGAATCGGCCGGAGGCGGCTCCGCGGAGCCGGAGCCGGTTGAGGCACCTGCCGGGGGAGTTGCGCAGCCGGTCAGCCGCACGGTGATCCTGCGGAACCGGGACGGACTGCACGCCAGGCCGGCAGCGGATTTCGTGAAACTGGCCAGCGGGTTCGATGCCGAGGTCACCGTGAACGGGAAAGACGCGCACAGCCTGCTTGGCATCATGTCGCTGGGGCTGACCCGGGGGATGAGCGTGGAGATCTCGGGACCCGACGAGCGTTCCCGGGCGGCCGTGGATGCCCTGGCCGACCTGATCGAGACCGGCTTCGGCGAGGAGTAGCCGCGCGTTCCCGGCCCGGTTCCTAGCACCGGGGTGCCCGGTGGGCGTACGCTGTGCCCATGGTCAAGAATGAGAAATCCTCGACCCGGGCCGGTCGGAAGGGCCCGAGCCGTTTGTTCGACTGGGTGGAGGACCGCATCCGGCCGGCCTTCGAATCGCCGCCCGTCGGCACCTACAATGCGGCCGAGACCACGGGTCTGACCGAGTGCCCGGTCTGCGGTCGGCCGATGACCGAGCACACGATCGAGCACTCGGCCCACGACACGGTCCTGAATTGTCCGGTGCCGCACCCAGGGGCGTGGGACCGGGACGCCTTCGAGCCGGTCAACGAATTCGGCATGGTCATCCGCCGTCGCGGGAACGAGAGCGGCGCGAACTGATCGACCGCGGTTGTTCATCGACGGCGGTTGGTCACCGTCACGGTGACGATACTTGCCCGAGTGTCCAGCCGGCGGGAAACCGTCAATCTCGGGTTGAATCTCGGCCCCGATCTCAACTTGTTGACATAATGTGCATTATCGGTCACATATCGGTTCCGGGGAAAGGGCCGGAAAGTTGGTCGATTTGCCGTGAGCTCGGTCTGACGCCAGCTGTGTCGGCGTCAGCTGTGTCGACGCCAGCCGCGTCGTTGCCGGCCGCCTCGTAGCCAGTCGCCTCGCCGCCGGAATGCCGGCGTGTGCGCGGTGACGTGCTCCCTGACGCGCCGGACGAGCGTTGCCGCACCCCTTCCGAGCGCCTCGGGAGGCCAATACGCTTGTTATGTCAAGAAGACCGGTTTTGGATCAGGCTCCCACGTACGCCGCGAGGTGCTGGCCTGTCAGGGTGGACCGTGCGCTGACCAGGTCGGCCGGCGTGCCCTCGAAAACGATCCGGCCGCCGTCGTGGCCGGCACCGGGACCCAGGTCGATGATCCAGTCAGCGTGCGCCATCACCGCTTGGTGGTGTTCGACGACGATGACCGACTTGCCGGAGTCGACCAGGCGGTCGAGCAGGCCGAGGAGCTGTTCGACGTCGGCAAGGTGCAGCCCCGTCGTCGGCTCGTCGAGAACGTAGATGCCGCCCTTCTCCGAGAGATGAGTGGCCAGTTTCAGCCGCTGCCGCTCTCCCCCGGACAGCGTCGACAGCGGCTGACCCAGGCTGAGGTAACCGAGCCCGACGTCGGCCAGGCCGAGCAGAATGCCGTGTGCGGCAGGGAGCCGGGCCTCGCCGGCGCCGAAGAACTCCACGGCGTCGGTGACCGACATGGCGAGGACCTCGCTGATGTCACGGCCGCCGAGCCGGAACTCCAGCACCGACGCGTCGAACCTCTTGCCCTCACAGACCTCGCAGGTGGTCGAGACTGTCGCCATCGGGCCCAGGTCGGTGAAGATCACGCCGGCGCCGTTGCAGTTGGGGCAGGCGCCCTCGGAGTTGGAACTGAACAGAGCGGGCTTCACCCCGTTGGCCTTGGCGAAGGCCTTGCGGATCGGTTCGAGCAGCCCGGTGTAGGTGGCCGGGTTGCTCCGCCGCGAGCCGCGGATGCCGCCCTGGTCGATCGCCACCACGCCCGCGGCGGCCGGCACGGAGCCGTGCACGAGCGAACTCTTGCCCGAGCCGGCCACCCCGGTGATCACCACAAGCACGCCCAGGGGGATGTCGACGTCGACATCCTGCAGGTTGTGCGCCGTCGCACCCCGGATCTCCATCGCCCCGGCGGGCGTGCGCACGGTGTCCTTGACCCGGGCACGGTAGTCGAGGTGGCGGCCCGTCAGAGTGTCGCTGGACCGGAGCCCTTCGAGAGTCCCCTCGAAGCAGACCGAGCCGCCCGCCGTGCCGGCGCCGGGTCCCAGGTCGATGACGTGGTCGGCAATGGCGATCATCTCCGGCTTGTGCTCCACCACCAGGACGGTGTTGCCCTTGTCCCGCAGCCGCAGCAGCAGCTCGTTCATCCGCTGGATATCGTGCGGGTGCAGGCCGATGGTGGGCTCGTCGAAGACATAGGTGACATCCGTGAGCGAGGAACCGAGGTGCCGGATCAGCTTGGTGCGCTGCGCCTCACCACCGGACAGGGTGCCGGCCGGCCTGTCGAGCGAGAGATAGCCCAGACCGATCTCGGTGAACGAGTCGAACAGGTGCTGCAGCGCCGCCAGCAGCGGGGCCACCGACGGGTCGTCGACGGTGCGCACCCAGGCGGCGAGGTCGCTGATCTGCATCGCACAGGCCTCCGCGATGTTGACGCCGGCGATGCGGGAGGAGCGGGCGCCCTCGTTGAGCCGGGTGCCGCCGCAGTCCGGGCAGGTGGCGAAGGTGACGGCGCGGTCCACGAAGGCGCGGATATGCGGCTGCATGGCCTCGCGGTCCTTCGACAACATCGACTTCTGCACCTTGGGCACCAGGCCCTCGTAGGTCATATTGATGTCGCCGACCTTCACCTTGACCGGTTCCTTGTACAAGAAGTCCCGGAGCTCCTTCTGGGTGTACTCGCGGATCGGCTTGTCGGCGTCGAGGAAGCCCGAGCCGGTGAAGATTCGCACGCCCCAGCCGTCCGCGGTGTAGCCGGGGATGGTGAGTGCGCCCTCGTTCAGCGACTTCGAGTCGTCGTACAGCTGGGTGAGGTCGATGTCGTTGACCGTGCCCATCCCCTCGCAACGGGGGCACATACCGCCGGTGACGGTGAAGCTGCGCCGCTCCTTGACGGTGATGCCGCCCTTCTCCATGGTGACCGCTCCGGCGCCCGAGATTGAGGCCACGTTGAAGGAGAACGCCTGCGGCGGGCCGAGGTGCGGCTGGCCGAGCCGGCTGAACAGGATGCGCAGCAGCGCGTTGGCGTCGGTGGCGGTGCCCACCGTGGAGCGGGCGTTGGCGCCCATCCGCTCCTGGTCCACGATGATCGCCGTGGTCAGTCCGCTGAGCACGTCCACATCCGGCCGAGCCAGCGATGGCATGAAGCCCTGCAGGAAGGCGCTGTAGGTCTCGTTGATCATCCGCTGCGACTCCGCGGCGATGGTGCTGAACACCAGCGAACTCTTGCCGGAGCCGGAGACACCGGTGAACACCGTCAGGCGACGCTTGGGGATGTCGACGCTGATGTTCTTGAGGTTGTTCTCCCGCGCACCTTGCACCCGGATCAGATCGTGACTGTCCGCAACGACGGCGGACGACTGGGGGGACGGTGAAGCGGAAGCGGTCATCGTGTCTCCAAAGAAAAGCAGAGCAGTCGACGCTGGGCGGCCGACCAGTTCCGAGCATACGACAGGGTCTCCCCCGCCACAGAGAGTTCCCGCCGGCGGTCGCGGGTATATCCGGATCCGCGCCATCGGATTAGTTTGGCGTGCATGACCAACACCGTCGGACCCACCAGCGCCGTCTTCGCCATCACCGTCGACCCGCGGCAGCTGTCGCCGCGGGAGATCAGCGGTATCCGGGTGGCTTTCGCGGTGAGCGGGGTCGTGGCACTAGCGATCGGCACGATTCTGTTGGTCTGGACCGAGGCGACCCTTTCGGTGATCGCGGTGCTGTTCGGGCTCTACTTCGTGATCAGCGGTGTCGTCCGGATCGTGCGCGGGGCGGCGAGCACCGGGTCGTCGGCCGGCGGTCGGGTGCTCAACATAGTCCTCGGTGTCCTGGTGTTGATCCTGGGCATCCTGGCGATCCGCAACCCCGAGGGGTCGCTGGCGGTGCTGGGCCTGCTGGTCGGCATCGTGTGGATCGTCGAAGGGGTGGCGGCGCTGGTGGAGTTCACCACCGATTCGAGTCGCTGGCCCGGAATCGTGCTGGGCGTGGTGGGCATCCTGGCCGGCGTGATCGTGCTGTTCGCGCCCGTGGCGACCATCGGCGTGCTCGTCACGATCGGCGGCATCATGCTGATCGTCTCGGGGCTCGTGCAACTGGTCCGCGGCTTCACCTTCGGGCGTGGCGTCGCCGCGTGAGAGCTGCCCTGACTAGCTGGTGAAGTCGGAGGTGTCGCCGACGTACCGGGTGTTGTTCGCCGGCACAGGCTCGACGGCGGCCAGGACGATCTCAGCGGCGAACTCGCTCACGTTGTACAGCTTGCCGGCGGAATCCTGGCGGGCGCTGATCGCGCCCGGGTTCGCCCGCTCGAGCAGGACGGCCGTGATGGTGCCCTGGATCATGTCGCCGGAGACGACGACGAAGCCGATGCCGGCCTCCGCCAGCTCGGGGATCACCGCGCGGAGGGCGTCCTCGCCGGCGCGCTTGCTGCGGGCCACCGGCTCGTAGACGGCGACGTTCGACGCCGTGTCCACGAAGTGAGCCTGGTGGCTGGTGATGAACACCACACGGGCGCCGTCGCTGAGCAGCGGCACGGCGGCGGTGAGCAGGTTCACCTGGGCATCCCGGTTCAGCTGCATGGCGTAATCCTCGGCCATTCCGGACTCCATGCCGCCGGAGGCATTCATCACCAGGATGTCCAGTCCGCCGTATTCGGCGCGGATGGTGTCGAACATCGCCGAGACGGACTCGGCGTCGGTGAGGTCCGCGGCCACGGTGATGGCGGTCCCGCCGGCGGCGCGGATGGCGTCAGCCAGCTTGTTGGCCCGCGCTTCCTTGTTCCGGTAGTTGATGACGACCTTCGCGCCGGCTTCGGCGAAATAGGCGACGGTGTCGGCTCCGATCCCCCGGGACGAGCCCGTGACGAGGATGCGCTTTCCCGAAAGGCTGCCGGGCTGGAGGGGATTCATCGATGGTGTGCTCACGGTCATAAAGACTACCAACATGCCCCACACCTCCAAGTGCTAGCGTCGTGTGCAACCGACGCTTAGAGGGGCGGCGACATGGTGGATTTGACCGACTACCTGTGGATCGTGTGGCTGGTGTTCATCCTGGTCTGCGTGATCATCGAGCTGCTCACCCTGGATTTCACGTTTCTGATGATCGCCGTCGGCAGTGTGGCCGGGCTGGGAGCGAACCTGCTCGGCTGGGACTGGTGGGTCCAGATCCTCGTCGCCGGCGCGGTATCGGTGCTGCTCCTGCTGCTCATCCGCCCGGTATTGCTGCGCCTGATGAACAGGAACGCCACGTCGGTGCCGCCGAGCAATGTCGCCGCCCTGATCGGCATGGGCGGACGGGTGTCCTCAACTGTGGCCGACCTGGGCGGCCTGGTCAGGCTCGACAACGGCGAGACCTGGACCGCCCGCCTCTCCCCCGGCGGGACGCCCGCCCGCATCGATCCCGGAGAGCGGGTGCGGGTGTCCGCCATCGAAGGTTCCACAGCGGTTGTCGTCCCCGACGAAAGGATCACCTAACGTGCCCAGTCTCGATCAGCTCCTTGTCCAGATCTTCGTGGTGGTGCTCATCCTCGTCGTCCTGGTCTTCGTGGTGGTGGTGCTCGTGCGCACCATTCGCATCATCCCGCAGGCCAGCGCCGGTGTCGTCGAGCGCCTCGGCAAGTACCACAAGACGCTGATGCCCGGGCTCAACATCCTGGTGCCGTTCATCGACCGGGTGCGTCCGCTCATCGACATGCGCGAACAGGTGGTGTCCTTCCCTCCGCAACCGGTGATCACCGAGGACAACCTGGTCGTCTCGATCGATACCGTCGTGTACTTCCAGGTGACGGATGCACGCGCCGCCACCTACGAGATCGCGAACTACCTCGGTGCGGTGGAACAGCTCACCACGACCACGCTCCGCAACGTGGTCGGCGGGCTCAACCTTGAAGAGGCACTGACCAGCCGCGACAACATCAACGGTCAACTACGGATCGTGCTGGACGAGGCGACCGGAAAATGGGGTATCCGGGTCGGCCGGGTCGAGCTGAAGGCCATCGACCCGCCGCACTCGATCCAGGACTCGATGGAGAAGCAGATGCGAGCGGAACGGGACCGCCGGGCGTTGATCCTCACGGCGGAGGGCACCAAACAGTCCGCGATCCTCACCGCCGAGGGTGCCCGGCAGGCGGCGATCCTGCAGGCCGAGGGCCAGGCCAAGGCCGCCGTGCTGCGCGCTCAGGGAGAAGCCGAGGCCATCACCACAGTCTTCAAGGCCATCCACGATGGCGACCCCGACCCGAAGCTCCTCGCCTATCAGTACCTGCAAACCCTGCCGAAGCTCGCCGACGGCAGCGCGAACAAGCTCTGGATCGTGCCGAGCGAGTTGACCGAGGCGATGAAGGGCATCGGACGGGCCTTCGGACCGAATCCGGTCCCCGGGTCCCACCCGGGCGCCGTCGCCGATTCCCCCGCGGCCGGAGAAGGCACCGGGCGCGGCCATGACGGCTGACCGGGCGACGTTCCTGTCACCACCGGGGCCGCGGATCCTGGCCCACCGGGGCCTGAGCACTCAGGCGCCCGAGAACACGCTGCTCGCCTTCCTGCAGGCCATCGCGCACGGGGCGACGCACTTGGAGACGGATGTGCACGCCAGCCGCGACGGAGTCGCCGTGATCAGCCACGACCCGGTCCTGCCCGATGGAGCCGCCGTGAACGAGCTCACGATGGCGCAGCTCGGCCGGGTCGACCTGGGCGAGGGGCAGAACTACTGCTCGCTGGCGGAGGCGCTGGCCGCTTTCCCTCAGGCGCGGTTCAACATCGACGTCAAGTCCGCCGACGCTGTGCTGCCGACCGCGCGGGCCATCCGGGCGACGTCGGCCTCCCGCCGGGTGCTCCTCACCTCCTTTTCTGAGAGCCGGCGCCGCCGGGTGCTCCGCGAGGTCCCCGGCGCGGCGACGTCCGCCTCAGCGCAGGGGGTTGTGCTGATGCTGGCCGCCCTCACCCTCCGGCAACACTGGGCCCTCCCCCGCATCCTGCGCGGGATCGACGCCATCCAGGTGCCGATCAACGCCGGACGGCTACGTATTGTCACCCCGCGGGTGGTCAGGCACATGCATGCAATCGGGGTGGAGGTGCACGTCTGGACCGTGAACGACCCCGCGCTGATGGGCCGGCTGCTCGAGCTGGGTGTGGACGGCCTCGTCACCGACCGCTGTGACCTCGCCGCCCACGTGGTCGCGCGCCTGTAATGTGCGACGCTGAGGGCGACACGCCGAGGAAGGCAGGCCGATTCTGAGAGATCCCCGCGAGAACGGCAGTAACGGAAAGATAACGTCCAGCTTGATGGTTTACAACTAGGAGAGCATCGCGAGAGGAGACCACACGATGGCAGATCGTAGTTTGCGTGGCATGAGGTTGGGTTCACAGAGCCTGCAGAGCGAAGAGGGTGTGACCTTTTCCCCACGCGTGAGTCACACGTACTTGTGTGCAACGTGCGAGCGCGAGACGGTGATGATTTTCTCCGCCGAGGCTGAGGCGCCGGACGAATGGGAGTGCCGATTCTGCTCCCAGACCGCGACCCGGTTGGTCGATTCGAAGCCCGTGGTCGTCGACCACTCCGACGAAAAGATCGCCCGCACCCACTGGGACATGCTCCTGGAACGTCGCACAAGGGCCGAGCTTGAAGAGCTGTTGGAGGAGCGCCTCACGGTTCTTCGCCAGCGTCGCGGCCAGAAGGTCGGCGCGTAGCCCATCCCCGCGGGAGTCTTGCTCCCGCACCATACCTGACGGCGCCGGCTAACCCCGGCGCCGTTTGCGTATTCTGGCGCGGTCGGCGCGCAGGTGCACCGCGGCCAGCCGAGGGCCGGAATCAGTCTTCCCCAGCGCCCGGGCAGAGAACAGGCAGAGCAGAACCCCCGCAAGGCCGAGGCCGGAGACGAACCACTCCAACGGGCGGCCGATGCTCATCGCCGGCGTATCCGTGACGCTCAACGGTACGGTCTGCACCATCGCCCCTGGCTCCCAGGTCGGCAGGCTGTCCAGTGACTCACCGTCCGGTGTGATGATCGCGCTGGTTCCGACGGTCGAGATGTTCACCACGGTGCGACCGGCCTCGATCGCCCGAAGGCGGGCGATCGCCAGCTGTTGCACGGACTCGTCGGTGCGACCGAAGTCTGCATTGTTGGTCTGGGCCAGGATGATCTCGGCGTTGTCGCGGATCATCTCGTGCACCAGCTGGTCATCGGCGATATCGAAGCAGATGGCGATGCCGGCGATGATGCCGTCGATGTCGAAGACGTTGTCCCTGGTGCCGATTTCGTAGTCGCGGGAGACAAGGTCGATCAGGTCGGGGGCGAACGGCCGCCAGAAGGCCCGGTCCGGCATGTACTCGGCGAAGGGAACCGGGTGAACCTTGTCGTAGAGGTCGACGGCGCCCTCGCCGGCCTTCCAGAGCAGTGAGGTGTTGTAGAACTTGCCGTCGCGCTCGGTGATGGTGCCCGCGATCAGCGGGGCGTCCATGACCCGGCTGATGTAGTCGGCCGCCCTGGCCGAATCTGCCGATCGGAGCGGGTCCACGTCGATGCCGTTTTCCGGCCAGACGACGAAGTCCACCTGTTCGCCCACGAGCGGCAGGGTGGCCGAGATATGGTCGTTCAGGATCTGACCGGGTGCGTTCTGGGCGAACAGGCCGGCATCCGAGGCCCCTTGCACGGCGGCGATGCGGGCTGTGCCGCTCTGCAGGGTCGGCCAGGCCGGGAATGCCAGCAGGAGGGCGACAGCCGCCACGGCGATCGCCGACCTGGCCGACACCCGCACACCGGGCTCCCGGCACAGCTGCACGGCCAGGGCGCTCAGCCACACCATCACGAAGCTGAGACCGGACATTCCGACCCAGGCGACGAGCCCGTTGAACGGGCTCTCCGACTGGGAGATGGCGACGCGGCCCCACGCGAAGCCGCCGTAGGGCCACACTGCCGAGATCGCCTCGCGGGCCGTCCACAACCCGGCGACGACAACGGGGAGGACACCGAGCCGCCCGGTGACGGAGGGCCAGACCCTCGGTCCGAGGTTCAGGACCACCGCGGTGAGGGCCAGGCCCACCCCGAAGAAGATCGCTTGGAGTCCGGCCAGCGCCAGCCACGGCACAGGGCCGAGGTAAAGGGTGAGCCAGCTGATGTGGATCAGCCAGAACGACAGGCCGGCCACCAGGCCCACGACGAGGCCGGTCCAGAGCCCCCGCCCCAGCAGGGCCAGGAGCATTAGGGCCACCCCGACCGGAGCGAGGAACCACCAGGATCGATCCGGGAAGGCCCCGTCCAGGATGGCGCCGGCGCCGACGGCAAGCAGGAGCGCCGCCCAGAGGGGCAGGCCGGTGCTGCGCTGTAGACCTGTCTTCACTTCAACAGCCTAAGCGACCGAGGAATACGCGACGATGCCCCGGCGGATGGAGTCCATCGCCACCCGGGCGGTGCGGCCGACCGGGCCGTCTGCGACGAGCGAGAGCTGATCGAGCAGATCGATGGTCTGCTTGGTCCACCGGACGAAGTCGCCGGCGGCCATCTCCGCCTCCTCCAGGACCAGGCCGAGCGAGTCCCCGCGCGCCCACTTCCACATCGCCAGGCTCAGGCCGCCGGCGAGGGGGTTGCTGCCGGGCAGTTTGTGGTCGCGTTCGAGGTCGTCGAGCTGACTCCAGAGGATCTGCGTGGCATCCAGCGCCGGCCGGAACGAGCCCTTGGGCAGGAATCGTTCGTGAGTCTCGCCCTCGTCACGACGGGGTTCGAAGACCAGGGCGCAGGCCATCGCGGCCAGGCTGGGCGCATCGAGCGAGTTCCAGAGGCCACGGCGCAGGGACTCGGCCACGAGCAGGTCCCGGTCGGCGTAGATCCGGCGGAGAATCCGGCCGCTTTCGCTCAGGGTCACGGCGCGGCCCTCACCGGGTACGAGGTAGCCGAAGCCGAGAAGCACATCGGTCACCCGGTCGAAGACCCGGGCGACGGCACCGGTCCTGGCCGTGATCTGGCTGGTCAGTGCCTCGGTCTCCCTGGTAAGTTTCCACCAGCGCTGCGCCCAGCGGGCGTGCGCCTCGCGCTCGGGGCAGCTGTGGCAGGGGTGCGCTCGCATCCGCTTGCGCAGCGCGGCCAGTTCTTTCTGTCGTCGGTCCCGGCCGCGCGCGTTCGAGTCCGCGGCGGCGTTCTCCCGTTCGAGGTCGCTCAGGCGCCGCCGGATACCGGAGTATTCGGTGAAGTCGCCCAGGTGGCAGGCCATCGACGTGGCGTATCCGTCGAGCGAGCTCTGCTGCTGCCGCACCCGGCGGGCCAGGTCGACGACGGCACGGTCCGCCTGGAATTGGGCGAAGGAGGACTCCAGGACCTCCCGGGTGCGCTCCCGGCCGAACTGGTCGATGAGGTTCACGGCCATGTTGTAGGTCGGCTTGAAGCTGGAGTTCAGCGGGTAGGTGCGCCGCGAGGCCAGGGACGCGACGGCCTGCGGGTCCAGGCCCTGCTGCCACTGGATGACGGCGTGCCCCTCAACGTCGATGCCGCGGCGGCCGGCCCGGCCGGTGAGCTGGGTGTACTCCCCCGGTGTGATGGGCACCCGCGCCTCGCCATTGAACTTCTCGAGCTTGTCCAGGACCACGGTTCGGGCGGGCATGTTGATGCCCAGCGCCAGCGTTTCGGTGGCGAATACCGCCTTGACCAGCTTTTTCTGAAAGAGTTCCTCGACGACTTCCTTGAACGCCGGCAGCATGCCGGCGTGGTGGGCGGCCACGCCGCGTTCCAGCCCGTCCAGCCATTCCCAGTAACCGAGCACCGCGAGGTCCTCGTCGAGCAGGGTGCGGCAGCGTTCGTCGACGATCTGCCGGATCTCCTCGCGTTCGGCGGTGTCGGTCAGGCGCACGCCGGCGCGGAGGACCTGGCGCACGGCCTGGTCGCAGCCGACCCGGCTGAAGATGAAGAAGATCGCCGGCAGCAGGTGCTTGCCCTCGAGCATCCGCACGATTTCGGCGCGGTCCATGCGCCCGGACTCGGCCTGCGCGCGTTGCTGGTGATACCGGCTCTGGTTCGGCCCGCGGCGGCCACCGCCGGACCGGTCCGAGAGCGGGCGGCCACCGGACTGGGCCAGCCGGACCAACTCAGGGTTCACCCGGTGGGTCGCGGCCAGGCCGGACGAGTCGAACAGGTCGAGCATCTTGCTCTTGACCAGCACATGCTGGTCCAGCGGCACCGGCCGTTCTTCGGAGACGATGACGTCGGTGTCGCCGCGAACGGCCTGCAGCCAGTCGCCGAACTCCTCGGCGTTGGAGACCGTCGCGCTCAGCGACACCATCCGCACCGCCTGCGGCAGGTGGATGATGACTTCTTCCCAGACCGCCCCGCGGAAGCGGTCGGCGAGGTAGTGCACCTCGTCCATGATCACAAAGGCGAGGTTGTGCAGCAGGTCGGAGTCGGCGTAGAGCATGTTGCGCAGCACTTCGGTGGTCATCACCACGATCCGGGCGCCGGCATTGACGTTGGTGTCGCCGGTGAGCAGGCCCACCTGGTCTGCCCCGTACTCGGCGACGAGCTCCTGGAACTTCTGGTTGCTCAGCGCCTTCATCGGTGCGGTGTAGAAGACCTTGGCCGTGGGCTGCTGCATGGCCAGATAGATCGCGAACTCGGCCACGACGGTCTTGCCGGCGCCGGTGGGGGCGGCAACCAGGACACTGTTGCCGGCCTCGAGGGAGGCGCCGGCGGCGAGTTGGAACGAATCCAGGTCGAACCGCAAGCCGCGCCGGAAAGCCTCGAGTTTCGGGTTCTGCGCCCGGAGGCGGGCTGCCGTGTACCGGTCCGCCGGTGACTGAAGGTCTGTCATCTGGTGCGCTAGTGCGCCAACTCCCGTTCGAGGGCGAGTGCACGCCGGGCGGCGCGCCTGTCGTGCAGGAAGGCGATTCCGTATGCGGCGAAGTAGAGCACGATCATCGGCACCGCGAGCATGAACATCGAGATCACGTCGGCGGCCGGGGTGGCGATGGCGGTGAAGAGGATGATCACCAGGACGGCGATGCGCCAGGACTTGATGATCGAGGCGGCGCTGATCACTCCGGCGAAATTGAGCAGCACCACGAAGACGGGCAGCACGAAGGCGATCCCGATCGCGACCAGCAGCTTGAGGGTGAAGTCCAGGTAATTCTGCGCGTTGATGAATGCCGCGTCCTCAGGTGGCGCGAAGCTCGTCATCAGGCCGACGATCTGGGGCAGCACGTACCAACCGGCCGCACAACCGGCGAGGAATAGGGGAACCGCCGTGAGCACGAAGCCGTAGACGTACTTCTTCTCACCGCGGGTGAGGCCAGGCATCAGGAAAGCGAAGATCTGATACAACCAGACCGGACTGGAGACGACCAGACCGACGTAGAACGCGATCTTCAACCGCAGGTCGAAGGCCGACGTGATGTCCGGGTAGTTGATCTGGGCATTCCGGTTTTGTGCCTCGATGATCTCGTAGATGGGTTCGCGCAGGGCACTCCAGACGCCCTCGGAGAGCATCCAGCCGATGATGCCGCCGATGAGGATACCGGCGGCAGCGCGGAAGAGACGCTTCCTGAGCTCGATCAGATGCTGGCCGAGCGACATCGTGCCGGCACGGTTCGCACGCTTGGTGGTGCGTACGGCCACGGGAGTTAGGACTTCGTCTGGTCGCCCGGGCCGACGGGCCGTGTTGTCCCGTCAGCTGAATCCGGCTGTGCCGGCGTTCCGGCGGGCTCGTCGACGGTGTCGCTCTTGATCTCGCTCTTGAAGATCTTCATCGACTGGCCGAGGCTGCGGGCGAGGCCGGGGAGCTTGGGCGCACCGAACAACAGCAGGATGACGACGAGGATGATCAGGAAATGCCATCCGGTCAGATTGCTCAACATGAGGGTCGATCCTCTGGTTCGTAGGGAGTGTGTTGCAACAGTTTACCCCGGCTGATGGAGAGATCCCGACGGAGCGCCCGCCGGTAGGCCCGCTGGATGCGGGCCTGATCGATCGCGGCGGCCAGCTCCCGTCTGTTCTGGAAGACGGCCGGATGGAATGGCGCGGGCGCCACAGCGGCATCCAGGTCAAGCTCGGCGAGCTGGTCTCCCAGGTCTTCGAGGGCGCCGAAGGTGGCCGTCAGCTTGCGGAACAGCCGCACGCCGAACCAGGCCAGCATGGTGAGGAGGCCGGCGACCAGCAGCGTCCAGATCAGGATCCAGGACCAGACCGGCATCAGGCCGACGTCCCGTCAGCCCGGTCATCGTCGATTCGGGCGCCGCCGGCAGGGTCATTGTCGTAGCGGGCGGCGCCGGCGGCGGCCCAATCGGCGACGGTCTGCCTGGCCGGACCAGGGTCCACCACGGTGAC
This sequence comes from Cryobacterium lactosi, assembly GCF_004403945.1. Classification (GTDB taxonomy): domain Bacteria; phylum Actinomycetota; class Actinomycetes; order Actinomycetales; family Microbacteriaceae; genus Cryobacterium; species Cryobacterium lactosi. The sequence goes on from NZ_SOHM01000007.1 coordinate 47,079, forward strand.
CACGCCGGCCAGGCCGGCGACGAGTCGCTTGAGGCCGTGGAAGTGGGACACCCGGAGCTGGGCCCTGGAGTGCTGCCCGGCGGCGCCAGGCGCGACGGGCACTGGGCCGTAGTCGGCGAGGAGCCCGAGGGCAGCCTCCGGAAGCTCGATCGTGACGGTGAGGTCGTCGGCGGAGCCCTCGAACAGGGTGTCCGGGAGCGGGGCGCCGTCGTCGTGCGAGTCCGCGGGCACATCGGTGGAGCGCAGGTCGCTCATCCGGTCGAGCCGGAAAGTGCGCATGGCCTCTCGCAGGTGGCACCAGCCGCGCAGGTACCAGGCGTTGTCGACGGACTCGATCCGCAACGGGTCGACACAGCGATGCTCGGCGGTGCCGCGGGAGTTCAGGTAGTCGAATTCCACCTGGGTGCCCGCCCGCACGGCCGCTTGGATGACCGAGATGGTCACGTCGGCGTCGGTTCGCGACACGGCGAGCTGGCTGGGCGCGCCCGTCGAACTGCGGGTGAGCTTGGCCATCAGGGTGGCGATCGCATCCCGGTCGCCGTTTTCGGGCAGCGCGGACAGATACTGCAGCCCGGCGATGAGCGCCGCGGCCTCCCGCGCCGAGAAGCGCGGCGAATCGTCGATGGCGACCAGGTGGGTGAGCACGATGTTGTCGTTGGCCTCGAACTCGTCCCACTGGATGTCGAACAGGTCACCGTGCAGGTACTGCCGGGTCTCCCCCGGCACGCCGGACATCGCGATCAGGTTGACGGCATCCCGCACCCGCTCCGGGGAGACCCCGAAGTGGTCGGCGACTGCCGTGACGCTGACCCTGTCGTGGTCCATCAGGAACGGGACAAGGGAGAGCAGGAAGGTGAGCTTGTCCGAGGCGCCCAATGCCGCCGGCTTGGCGGTCATCGTGCGGCCTCCTCGTCCGGGTTCGTCAGCGGCTGGTGGCTGTCACGTACCCGGCGCAGGCGGTCGAGGACCGCGTCGATGAGGGTGGCTGGGGAGAGCACGTAGACCTCCGGTCCGTAGCCGGCCAGTTCGTCGGCGAGGATGTTGACATCGGTGTAGTGGAGTTCGACGCTTTCGGCGGCGCCGCCGGGTTCGCCGCGCTTGCTCAGCCGCACAGCGGCATCCGACCCCGGTTCGACGGTGATCAGCGCGACCTGGGCCCGCCACAGTGCGTCCAGTTCGGCGAGGGCGCGGTCCCCCTGGCCGTCGTCGGCTCGCTGGATGAGGACGCCGGGCACGGTCACGACAGGGCCGACGATCCGGGAGAGCAAGAAGGTGCGGGTGGCGCCGGCATCCTGGTCGGCGCCGTACAGGTGCCAACGGCCCTCGTGCAGCACGACGGCCAGCGGGGCGACGACCCGGCGGCGCGGTGCGCTCTCGCCCGGCTTGAGGTAGAGGAACGCGACGACCTGGCCGCGGTCCATGGCCTTGCCCAGCGGCTCGAAGGACGGTTCGCGGGCCCGCAGCGACGGCGCGTACCCGATGACCGGGTCGCTCGAATCGATGCCGAGCGAGTTGAGTTTGGTGAGCGCGCGGCGGGACTCGGCCGAAAGCGAGCCCTCGCGCCAGACCGCGGCGGCGAGCTTGAGCAGCATGATCTCGTCGGGCGAGAACGCGATGTCCGCCGGCAGGTCATAGAGCCCCTTGGGGATCCGGTAGCGCAGGTGGTGGTTGCTGCCCGGGTCATCGGGCGACTCGATCGTTTCCAGCGGGATCCCGAGCTCGCGGATGTCGTCCTTGTCCCGTTCGAACTGCCGCTCAAGACTGGCATTGTCGGCGCCGACCCGAAAGCGTTGCCGGTAGCCCTGCACGGTCGAGAGGATATCGGTCTTGGTCAGGCCGATCTGGGTGGCGATGAGCGCAAGGACCAGGCTGAAGAGGCGTTCCTCGACAGTGACGGGATGCGGCTGTTCAGGAGTGGGCGACACGTACGCGATTCTATCGGTGGTGCGCCGGCCTCCCGGCCCATCCCGCGGGGAACGCGAGACGGGCGGGGAGGCTTCGGGTGGGTGTGTCAGTCGACGCCGAGGATGTCCACGACGAAGACCAGGGTGGAACCGGCCGGGATGGTGTCGGTTGCTTGGTCGCCGTAGGCCTGGTCGGGCGGGAGGACGGCGACGATCTGCGACCCGACGGTCTGGCCGATCAGGGCATTGGCGAAGCCGGGGATCACACCGCCCTCGGTGGTCGAACCGTCAGCGGCGACGAACGCGGCCGGAGCGCCGGCGGCCCAGCTGGAGTCGAAGACCTCCTTGGTGTCCCAGACGACGCCGGTGTAGTGCACGGTGACCGTTGACCCGTCGGTGACGGTCTCGCCGTCGCCCTTCTTGAGCACGCCGACCTTCAGGTCGGTCGGCGGCTTGGCCGAGGGGATGGTGATGCCCGGGGTGCCGTCCTCCGCGAGGACCACGGCGGGCAGTCCGGCGACGGGAAGCTGGTCGGCTCCGTCGGCGCGGGTGAGGTAGGACTTCACGACGTCGAGCACGAACACGAGCGAGTCGTCGGCGGCGACACCGATGTCGGCGTTGCCGCCGGCCGGGCCGAAGGCATCCTCGGCCGAGGCGACCACGGCGACCCGCGACCCGACCTGGGCGCAGAGTAGACCGTCGGTCAGGCCGGTGAGAGTCTGGTCGTTGAGCACGAAGCTGGCCATGCTGGTGCCGTCGTAGCTGCTCTGCTCGATGGACTCCCCCGTGGTGGCGTTGAAGACGCTGAGGTCGACCTGCACCTTCTGACCTTCGACGAGGCCCGGCCCGGTACCTTCGATGATCGTGCTGCGCTGCGTGGCGTCGGTCTTGAGCGGGGTCGGGAAGTCGACCGTGGGTGCTGAGCCGATCTCTCCCGTCACCGACACCAGCTTGGACGCGTCTCCGGAGGACACCGGAGCGGTGCAGTCGGCGTTCGCGGGGCCGGGGCTGCATGCGGTCAGGGTCGCGAGCACCAGGCCGGCGGTTGCGATAAGTGCGGGAACTTTACGCACGGGTCCTCATTTCGGTACGGGAGGCGGCAGCGTGGTGCCGTCGAGTGAGTTGCGGGGTGAGTGCTGGCGGAAACCGCTGGTGCGGGCGGCAAGCCAGACCCATCCTATCCGGCGTCGAGGTCGCGAGCCTTGGAGAGCGCTGCACCGTTCTCGGCCGTGCGATTGCGCTTGCGCATCACCTTGGCGCTGACGGACCGTTCGCCGAGGGCGCCGGGCGTCCACAGCTCGACGTCCGCGTCGCTGAAGTCGGTCTTGGACGGGCGGCGCTTGAGTTCGGGCAGGATCGTGTCCGGCGCGAGCCGGCGGGCAGTGATGAGGAAGCCGGTGTGCCCGATCATCCGGTGGTCAGGGCGGACCGCGAGTCCCTCCACGTGCCAGCCGCGCACCATCGTCTCGTGCGAGTCGGGGTTGGTGTAATTGCCGGTGGCGCGGATCGCCTCGGCGACGCGGGACAGCTGGGTGACGGTGGCCACGTAGCAGAGCAGGACTCCCCCGGGCTTGAGGGCGTCGGAGACGACGTCGATGCACTCCCACGGAGCGAGCATGTCCAGCACCACCCGGTCAACGGACTGCGCGGGCATCGTCTCCGGTAGCGTGTCGGCGAGATCGCCCAGGGTGATGGTCCAGTTCTGCGGGTCGGCGCCGAGGAAGGTGGCGACGTTTGCCCTGGCCACATCGGAGAACTCCTCACGGCGTTCGAAGGAGGCCAGGGTGCCGGCCGGGCCGATCGCACGCAGCAGCCAGAGCGACAGCGCGCCGGAGCCGACCCCGGCCTCGACCACGGTTGCGCCGGGGAAGATGTCGGCCTGGGCGAGGATCTGGGCGGCGTCCTTGGGGTAGATGATGGCCGCGCCGCGCGGCATGCTCATCACGAAGTCGATGAGCAGCGGACGCAGGGCGAGGTGCTCGACGCCCACGTTGTTGGTGACGACGGAGGCGTCGGGCAGGCCGATGATGTCGTCGTGTTCGAGGATGCCCCTGTGGGTGTGGAAGGTCTTGCCCGGTTCGAGCGTGATGGTGTTCAGCTTGCCCTTGGGGCCGGTCAGCTGCACTCTGTCGCCGGCGCGGAACGGACCGCTGTTCTGGATGACCTGGTTGTCGCTCATTCGCGTGTTGCGTCCTTGGGTGTGGTGGGGCGGACCTCGGTGCTGCTGAGGGGAGAGAGAAGGGCGGACCGGCGGGAGCCGTAGAGCTCGTTCAGCCAGGCCAGGGTGGTGCCGGACAGGGTGTCCAGGACTGTGTAGTGCTCGCTGGGCAGGATCGGGACCATGTGCGGCACCGCGACCACGACGGCGCCGGACGCGACGGCCGCGGCGACACCGGGCAGCGAATCCTCGATGGCGACGCAGTGCCCGGCGTCGACGCCGAGCTCGTCGGCTGCCGTGAGGTAGGACTCCGGGTGCGGCTTGCTCTGCTGCACCATGTCGCCGGAGACGATCGTGGTGAAGGCGTCGAAGCCGACGATCCCGGCGATCTGGCGGGCCATCCGCTGTTCGGACATCGTCACCAGGGCCATCGGCACGCCCGCGGTGTGCAGTTCGGTGAGCAGCTCGTGCGCGCCGGGGCGCCACGGGATGCCCGCCGAGGCGAGCTGTTCCTGCACCCGGGTGGTGAGCAGGTCGACGATCGCCTCCGCGGCCAGGTTCACGCCCCGGTTCTGCAGAATGGCGGCTGACCCGAGCAGACCTGAGCCGACCAGGAGCATCGCGTCGGCGTGGGTCCAGGTGCCGCCGAACGACTCAACGAGCTCGTGTTCGGCTCGCATCCAGTACGGTTCGGTGTCGACCAGGGTGCCGTCCATGTCCCAGAGAACGGCAGCTGGCGGGGACGAGAAAGCGGGGATCAGAGTCACGGGGTTCAAGTTTAGGGGGCACGGCCTATCCTTGAAGGAGGCCACCTCGTCCTGGTGGCCGGAATACACGAGGTTTTACGCAAGTGACAGACGGCAATGGGTTCCTCAGCGGGCGTCTCCTGGTGGTCGCCTTCGAAGGGTGGAACGATGCGGGTGAAGCCGCAACGGGTGCCGTGAATACGCTGAAGGACCTTCTCGACGTGGCCGAGGTCAAGCGCATCGACCCCGAGTTGTACTTCGACTACCAGTTCAACCGTCCCACGATCTCCACCGACGAAGACGGCCACCGGGTGATCGAATGGCCCAGCGCGGTCATGTACGGTCCGGCAGTTCCCGGCAGCAGCGGCCTGCCGCTGGCCGAGGACGCCCAGCTGAAGGTGAGCGGCAGCAACGTCGGCAACATCTACTTGCTCATCGGCACCGAACCGTCGCGCAGCTGGAAGAGCTTCACGGCCGAAATCCTGGATTCCGCCCTCGCGGCCGATGTGACCGGGATCGTCTTCCTGGGCGCGATGCTGGCGGATGTGCCGCACACCCGGCCGATCTCGATCTTCGTCTCCAGTGACAACCCCGAGGTCCGTGCCGAGCTGCAGATCGAGCGCAGCAGCTACGAGGGCCCGGTCGGCATCCTCAGCGTGCTGGCCTCCGCGGCCGAGACCGTCGGGATTCCGAGCCTGTCGATCTGGGCGTCGGTGCCGCACTACGTGCACAACGCGCCGTCCCCCAAGGCGATGCTCGCGCTGATCGACAAGCTCGAGGAGATCATCGACGTGGTCATCCCCCGCGGCGATCTCGTCACCGACGCCTCGGAATGGGAAACGGGTATCGACGCCCTCGCCGCTGAAGACGACGAGATGTCGTCGTACATCGGCCAGCTTGAGCAGGCCAGGGACACCGTCGACTCGCCGGAGGCGAGCGGCGAGGCGATCGCCCAGGAGTTCGAGAAGTACCTGCGCAAGCGCGGCGACGGTCGGGACGGTTGGGCCGACGGCCGGCCCGGATCCGGTCCGGAGCCTCGCCAGCCCTAGCCGATCCACCGAGTTGCCCCCGTGTGGACGAGGTGCCCCGCTCTTGCGGAGCAACTCGTCCAGAGATGGGCAACTCGTGGGGTGGTTACAGTTTGACGCCGAGCAGCGCGTCGATCGCGGCGGCGATGAGGGCACGGTCGTCCACTCCGGCAGCGACGGCTTCGTCCACGGCCGCGAGGGCACCCCGGGTATCGAGATCGTCGACCAGCGCTGCACGCATCCGTTCGACGACCGCGGCGGCGCTCTCGAAGGCCGACACGGCCGCGCCAGCGGCGGCGTCGCTCGGGGCGAAGGCCAACGTCCACGCGGCCAGCCTGGCCTCGGCGTCGGCGAGCTGCGCGGCGGTCCACTCCCAGTCGGTGCGGTAGTGCTGCGCCAAGAGGGCCAGGCGGATCGCCCGCGGGTCGCTGCCCGCGGCCCGCAACCTGGAGACGAGCACCAGGTTGCCCAACGACTTGCTCATCTTCTCGCCCTCGTAGGCGACCATGCCCGTGTGGCTATACACCTTGGCCAGCGGATGCCCGCTCAGCGCGGCGGCGTGGCCGGCGCTCATGTCGTGGTGCGGGAAGATCAGGTCGCTGCCGCCGCCCTGCACGGTGAAATCGGTGCCGAGCTCCGCGAGAGCGATCACCGAGCACTCGATGTGCCAACCTGGCCGACCGGCGCCGACGGGCGACTCCCAGGCCGGCTCCCCCGCCCTGGCGGCACGCCACAGCAGCGGATCGAGCCGGTCACGCTTGCCGGCGCGGTCTGGGTCACCGCCGCGCTGGGCGAACAGGGTGAGCATGGTCTCGACGTCGAGGTTGCTCTCCTCGCCGAGCGTCCACGGTGCCTGGCGTTCGGCAGCCCGAATGTCGAAGTACAGGTCGGCACCGGGCCCGTCGGGCGTCGGCAACGCATCCGGCGTTGAGACCCGATACGCCAGCGCGGACTCGCGAAGCTGCAGCACCGCGGCGCTGATGTCGTCGATGACGTCGGTCACGGCCACGAAGTCGTTCGGCGGGATGATGCCGAGGGACTCCATGTCGGCCCGGAACAAATCGGTCTGCGACGCGGCGAGCTCGCGCCAATCGACGCCGGTGGCCGTGGCCCGCTCCAGGAGCGGGTCGTCGACATCGGTGACGTTCTGGGCGTAGTGCACCCGGTAGCCGCCGTCCAACCAGACCCGCTGCAGAGTGTCGAAGGCCAGGTACGTGGCCGCGTGGCCCAGGTGGGTGGCGTCGTACGGGGTGATCCCACAGACGTACAGCCTGGCCACATCGCTGGGCTTGGCTTCGACGATCGAGTCCGTCGCCGTGTCGTGCAGGCGAGGAGCGTCGGACGTTCCCGGGATCGACGGGATGAAGGGATGTGACCAGGCGCGCATGTTCCCAGCCTAACTACGCTGTGATGACGTTGGTGCCGAGCAGGACCATGACGACGACGCCGAGCACGATGCGGTACACGACGAACGGCAGGAAGCTGCGCTTGGAGATGTAGTTCATGAAGAAGCCGATGACGAACAAAGCGACGACAAAAGCGACCACGGTGGCGACGAGGGTCTCCCACGGGCCGAACAACTCCGGCGTGCAGTTCGCGGCGGCGGTGACGCAGGGTTCCTTGATCGACTTGTACACCTGGTAGAAGCCGCTGCCGAGAACGGCGGGGATGGCGAGCAGGAATGCGTAGCGGGCGGCCGCGGCGCGTTCGTAGCCGAGGAACAGGCCGGCCGTGATGGTGCCGCCGGAACGGGAGACGCCCGGGATGAGCGCAAGCGCCTGCGCGAAACCGAACACGATGCCGTGCCCGACGGTGATGTCGCCCAGCTGACGACGCTTCGCCCCGACGTAGTCGGCGATGCCAAGCAGGACACCGAAGGCGATGAGCATGATCGCTGTGACCCAGAGGTTGCGCAGGCTGGTCTCGATCTGGTCCTGGAAGAGCAGGCCCAGGATGACGATGGGCAGGGTGCCGAGGATGATCAGCCAGCCCATCCTGGCGTCGTCGTCGCCGCGCGGCACCTTGCCGACCAGGGACTTGGCCCACTGGCCGATGATGCGCACGATGTCACGCCAGAAGAAGATCACGACGGCGGCCTCCGTGCCGATCTGCGTGATCGCGGTGAACCGGGCGCCGGGGTCCTCTCCGGTGCCGAGGAACTGGCCCACGATGCTGATGTGGGCGCTGGAGGAGACCGGCAGGAACTCGGTCAGGCCCTGAACCAGGCCCAGGATGACCGCATTGATGAAGTCCACGTGATACTCGTTTCGCTTGTGCTGTGTGCTGGCCGGTAGCGCGACAGTGGGCTAGTACGTCGACAGCAGATCGGTCAAAACCGTCCTGCCAAACACTAATGCGTCCAGCGGCACCCGCTCATCAACGCCATGGAACAGCGCGGGGAAGTCCAAATCTGCTGGGAGCTTCAGCGGGGCGAAGCCGTATCCTTTGATGCCCAGTTTGCTCAGCGCCTTGTTGTCGGTCCCGGCGGGCATGAGGTACGGCAGCACTGGCGCGCCGGGATCGTGGATCTCGAGGGTCGACACGATCTTGTCGATCAGCGGGCCGGCGAATTCGGTCTCAAGCCCCACATCGCGGTGCATCACCACGATTTCGATGTCCGGGCCGACCAGTTCGGCCAGTTCGGCCAAGACGGCGTCTTCCTCACCCGGCAGGGAGCGCACGTCGATGAGGGCCTCCGCACGGTCGGGGATGACGTTGTGCTTGTAACCGGCCTGCAGCACCGTCGGGTTCATCGTGGTGCGGAGGCTCGCCTGGATGAACCCGGACGCGGTGCCGGTCGCCAGGGCCAGCTCGTCCGGGCCCATCGACTGAGGCTCGACCCCCAATATCCGGGCGATCTCGGAGAGCAGCGCTCTGGTGGTGTTCGTCAGGCGGATCGGCCACTGGCGACGGCCGACCTTCGCCACGGCCTCCGCGAGACGGGTGATGGCGTTGTCGGTCACCAGTCTGGAGCCGTGCCCGGCCGGACCGTGTGCCACGAGCTTGAGCCAGATGAGAGCCTTCTCACCCGTTTGCAGCAGGTAGGCACGTTCGCCACCGATGCTTATCGAGTATCCGCCGACCTCGCTGATGGCTTCGGTGGCCCCGGCGAACAGGTCTGGGCGAGTGTTGACGAGGTGGTGCGAACCGAACACTCCCCCGGCCTCCTCGTCGGCGAAGAACGCCACGACCAGGTCCCGCTCGGGCTGGCCGCCCTGACCGAGGACATCCTGCAACGAGGCAAGGATCATCGCGTCCATGTTCTTCATGTCCACCGCACCACGGCCCCACAGCATGCCGTCCTTGATCACTCCGCCGAACGGGTCCACCGACCAGTTCGCCGGGTCGGCCGGCACCACATCCAGGTGGCCGTGGACCACCAGGGCGCCCTTGCTGCGGTCTCGGCCGGGTACCCGGGCCACCACGCTGGTGCGGCCAGGCTCCGAGTCGAACAACTCGGGCGCCAGGCCGAGGTCGCGTAGCTTCGCAGCCACATACTCCGCAGCATCCGTCTCGCCGTTGGACCGGCCCTCACCGAAATTGGTCGTATCGAACCTGATCAGGTCGCGAGCGATCTCAGCAGTCAGGTCGAGCGTGTCGGCCGAAGCGGGGGCGGGGGCAGGGGCTGTCATGCAGTTCACGCTACCGGGCATCGGGGCCCGGCAGACGGCCACCCGGTTCATGCGGAGTAACTGTCGGCCCGCGGGGTGCTCGGGGAACCCGTCGGTGTCCGGAAGGGCTTCGGATCCGTGCTAAGTTATTCCCCGGCAGCAAAACATAACTGCGGCCAAAACATCCAGTCCGGGTGGCGGAAATGGCAGACGCGCTAGCTTGAGGTGCTAGTGCCCGTATAGGGCGTGGGGGTTCAAGTCCCCCCTCGGACACGGAGATTGTTGGTAAGACAGCAGTCAACGAGAACTGGTTGAGACAGTTCACGGGCCGGATCTTAGGATCCGGCCCTGTCTCGTTAACGCGCGAGGGTCGACCCGCCCAGATCGAACGCCGCGCTCGGCTACCGCTGCGGAGCGGGTCCCGACGACCGCCGGATCACGAGTAGCGGGGCCGGCACCGACATGGGAGCCACCTCGGTGTTCCCGATCCGCGCCAGGAGCTGGAACACCGCGGCGCGGCCCTGGCCCTCGAAGTCGTTTCGCAGTGTGGTCAGCGGCGGATCGAAGAACGCGGCCTCGGCGATGTCGTCAACACCGACGACGCTGACATCGGCCGGAATCCGGAAGCCGCGTTCCTTCAAGGCGAGCATCGCCCCCAGCGCCATCTGGTCGTTGGCAGCGAGGAACGCTGTTGCATCGGGGACCTGAGCGAGCTCGCTGATGGCGCGGTATCCCGAGGCCGCCGACCAGTCGCCATGCAGGATGCCGACCGACTGGAGGCCTCTCGAGTGAAGGGCCGCCTCGTAGTCGCGGACGCGGTTACGCGCAGCAGACCACATCGACGGTCCGGCGATGTGCACGAAGCGCCGGTGCCCCAACTCGGCGAGGTGCGCGACGAGCATCGGAAGGCCGACCCGTGACAGGATGCCTCGCGGGTCAGCGGGAACCCCCTCGGACTCCGCGGCAACGTAGGCGGGTACGCGGAAGGCCGTCGCGGCGAAGGCCCTGGTCATCTCGTCGGTGACGGCGAGAGCGAGGACACCGGCCAGATCGTGCTGGGTGATGAGCGCGAGGGAGTCCTCGATCGCGCGAGGATTGCTACTGTCGAGCGACACGATGTCCAGGACGTATCCCGCTTCGCGGGCAGCGATGCTCGCGCCCTCCACGATGCGGCTCGGGCCGACCAGCGAAATCTCGTGGGTGAGTGCGCCGATGCGGTGCGACCGCCCCGACTTGAGGCTGCGCGCGGTGAGATTCGGGCGGTAGCCCAGGTCTTCGAGCGCCTGGACGACCCGTTCCCTGGTTTCCGGACGTATCCCCTCGAACCCCCTGAGGAACCGGCTCACGGTCTGGTGGGACACTCCGGCGGCCTGGGCGACGTCGTAAATGGTCGCGGCCTTTCCGCGGGTGGCGGCGCCGCCGCCTCCGAGTGGATCTGCGCGTGTGTTCACTGCGGTCCTCTCGTCTGCCGGTCGTGGGGCGTTGGTGGCCCAGGCCTTCAATGGACGCTCCGGATTGATTTGACCCTTGACAACCGATGTTATCGACAACATCCTAGATCCTACCCAATGTGGTCGAAAACATAAGCAATCATCACCTCCGCCCGGCACCACCCTGACACCCCACAACGAAGTGAGGATCACGTGAACTCTGCTCTCCCCGTCCACCCCCGGAGCGGCCTTCTCTTCGGCGTCGCGTACTACCCGGAATACCACCTCACGGACCGCGTCGAGACCGATCTCGACCTCATGCAGCAGGCCGGGATCAACGTGATCCGGGTCGGAGAATCGGTGTGGTCCACCTGGGAACCCCGGGAGGGCGAGTTCGACCTGGACTGGCTGGCGCCGGTGTTGGACGGCGCCCAACGGCGCGGCATCCAGGTGATCCTCGGCACACCGACCTACGCGGTCCCGCCCTGGCTGCAGGTCGCGCATCCCGATATCGCCGCTGAACGCCGGACGGGCGAACCCATCCCCTGGGGCGGTCGTCAGGAGATCGACTTCACGCACCCGGCCTTCCGCCGGTACGCGGAACGCGTCATCCGTGCCGTCGTCGGACGATACGCCGAGCACCCCGCCGTGATCGGGTTCCAGGTCGACAACGAACCCGGGCTCGAACTCTTCCACAACGACCATGTCTTCACAGAATTCGTCAGCCGGCTCCGCAGCCGGCACGGCACCGTGGAATCCCTCAACCGGGAATGGGGCCTCACCTATTGGTCGCACCGAATCAACGACTGGGCCCAGCTGTGGCGGCCGGACGGCAATTCTTTTCCCCAGTACGACCTCGCCTGGCGACGCTTCCAGAGCGACCTCACGACCGAGTTCATCTCCTGGCAGGCCGACCTGGTGCGCGAGTACAGTCGCCCCGGCCAGTTCGTGACCACCTGTTTGCAGTACGGGCGCCCTGCCCTTGACGACGAACGGGTGAGCCGGGCCCTGGATATCACCGCGGGGAATCCCTACTACGGCATGCAGGACCGTCTTGATGCCACGCTCGAGCTGTCGCAGTTGAGCGACTGGACCACGACGGGCGTCCCCGCCCTCTTCCGCCAAGCGGACCGGATGTACTCCTCGAAGCAGGGCCGTTACCTCGTGACCGAGACGAACGCCCAGTCGATCGGACACTCCGACACCAACTTCCCGCCGTACCCGGGCCAGCTGAAGCAGGCCGCTTACGCGTTTATTTCGCGTGGGGCGGCCATGATCGAATACTGGCACTGGCACACGTTGCCATACGGGATCGAAACCTACTGGGGTGGAGTACTCCCACACAGCCTGGTCCCCGGCCGAGTCTACTCGGAAATCGCCGAGATCGGCGGTGAACTCGCCCGGATCGGCACCACGCTGGACGGCTTCGAACCGGATGCGGATATCGCGGTCCTCTGGTCCAATCCGAGCCGAAACGCTATGCAGTTCACCCCATTCCTGCGAGCGGACGGGCTGCCCGATGCGCAGTCCTACGAAAGAATCGTCGACGCGTTCCAGCGTGGGGCCATCGAAGCCGGCCGGCAAACCCGCCTGCTCCACCTTGCCCAGGCGACAGAGATCGGCGCCGGAGCACTCGCCGCCCGATTCCCGGTGCTCATCGCGGCCGGGGTCTACGTGACAACGGATGCTGATCTTGCGCTGTTGAGGGACTACGTCGCCGCCGGCGGCCATCTCATCGTCGGCCCGCGCACCGGCTATGCCGACGAAGAAGCGCGTGCCCGCGTGGAGGTCTCCCCGCCCCGCCTGGCCGACCTGGCTGGCAGCCGCTATGACGAGTACTCCAATCTTGAGCAGGACGTGCCGGTCGTCTCCACGTCCGACGAGCTCCGCCTGGGCGCCGGAGCAGTCGCACGGCTGTGGATCGACGGCCTCATCGCCGACGACGCCGAGGTACTCGCCCGCTACGTCCACCCGAGATTCGGCGATTTCCCCGCCGTGACAAGCCGCGCCGTCGATGACGGTCGAGTCACCGTCGTGGGCTGCGTGCCCGGTCCCACCCTGGCCAGCGGGCTCGTCAGCTGGGCTGCGGCAGCCGGGCACGGACACGAACTCGCGGGAGACACCGCGGAGCCCGTCACCGTGGCCTCCGGCGCGCTCCCCGGCGGGCGACGCGCCTGGTTCGTCTTCAACTGGGGATGGGAGCCGCAGGCGCTCACGCTCGCGGTCACCGTCTCCGACACCGTCACCGGAGCAGTCCTCCAGACGGGCACAGAAGTCTCACTGACCGCATGGTCGAGTAGGACCTTTCTCAGCCAGTGAGCACCCCCGGGATCCTGCGATCCAACCAACCACAGAAAGAGTGATCATGAACAAGAAGGCACGGAGAACAGCAGTGGCGCTGGTGACCGGCGCCGTGTCGATCGGGCTACTCGTCACCGGGTGCACGCCGAGCTCCAGCGACGAGTCCACCCAGGAATCGGTCAGCCAGGACGACATCGACACGGCGATGACCACCCCCACGAAATTGACGTTCTGGACCTGGGTCCCCGACATCGAGAACGAGGTCGCTCTCTTCGAGGCGAAGTATCCCGCGATCGACGTCACGGTCGAGAACGTCGGCCAGGGCCTCCCTCATTACCAGAAGCTGCGCAGCGCCATCGAGGCCGGCGAGGGCGCACCCGACGTCACCCAGATCGAGTACCAGTACATCCCGTCGTTTGTGCTCAACAACTCATTGCTCGATCTGACGGCGTACGGTGCGGACGACCTCTCCTCCGACTACGTCGACTGGGCCTGGAACCAGGTGTCGCCCGATGAGGAGGTGTGGGCGATTCCCCAGGACGTCGGCCCGATGGGCAATCTCTACCGGGAGGACATCCTGACGGCGGCGGGCATCACCGAACCGCCCGCAACCTGGGACGACTATGCGGCCGCGGCGAAGACGGTCAAGGACACGACGGGTTCGTACATCTCGAACGTCGGCGCTACCCAGGCCGGTCAGATGATCGGTTTCCTCTGGCAGGCGGGCGTCAAGCCCTTCGGCTATGACGGGAGCGAGACCGTGTCGATCGATGTGAACAGCGACGAGGCCAAGAAGGTCGCGGACTACTGGACCGACCTGATCCAGCAGGACCTGATCTCCACCGACGTCGATTTCCAGGACCAGTGGTACCAGGGTCTCGCCAGCGGCAAGTACGCCGGCTGGCTGACCGCCGCGTGGGGGCCGATCTTCCTGCAGGGCACGGCTGAAGCCACCACGGGCCTGTGGCGCGCGGCTCCGCTGCCGCAGTGGAACGCCGGCGACGAGGTCTCCGGCAACTGGGGCGGCTCGTCCGATGCCGTGCTCGCGTCCAGCGAGAACAAGATCGCCGCATACGAGCTCGCGAAGTTCATCAACAACGACGAAGAATCGGCCATGAGGCTCGCGACGGAACAGTTCCTGTTCCCGCCGCAGGTGTCGGTGCTGGAGGACCCGGCGTTCGTCGATCAGGAGTCGGAGTTCTACGGAGGCCAGAAGGTGAACGAGTTGTTCGCCGAGATCTCGCAGACCGTCGACACGGACTTCCAGTGGTTGCCGTACATGGACTACGTGTACTCCTCCTACGAGGACACCGTGGGAACGGTGATCGCCGACAAGGGTGACATCTCCGGCGCGCTCGATGTCTGGCAGGACCAGCTCGTCACGTACGCCACCGACCAGGGCTTCACGGTCGAGTAAGACCCCGCCGGGCGTCCGCCGTCCTGTCGGCGGGCGCCCGGCTCCCACCGCATCGCATCGGCCGGTCCGACCGGTCTGTCACTCCCAGAAGGAGTCGTTATGACGCACTCCCCGGCGCTCGCCAGCGAGCGCCCCGCCTCCGCTCCCCCGCTGAAGAAGCGCACGACGCCGATGAAGCGCAAGCAGCGCCTCGCCGCCTACCTGTTCCTGGTGCCGTTCTTCATCGTGTTCATCACGATGCTGGTCGTCCCGCTCGTGTACGCGGGGTACCTCAGCCTGTTCGAGAGCAAACTGATCGGCGGTGATGTTTTCGCAGGCCTCGCCAACTACGTCCGTGCCCTGACCGACTCCGCGTTCCTGGCCGGACTCGGCCGGGTCGGCCTGTTCTTCATCATCCAGGTGCCGATCATGCTCGGCCTGGCCCTGTTCCTGGCCCTGGCGCTCGACAGCGCTCGCGGCCGGGGATCGAAAGCCGTGCGCCTACTGATCTTTGTGCCGTATGCGGTGCCGGCGGTGGTCGCCACGCTGATGTGGGGCTACCTGTACGGGCCCGACTTCGGACCGATCGCCCAGATCTCCCGGGCGGTCGGGCTCGGGACTCCGGACTTCCTCTCGCCGGAGTCGATTCTCGGCTCGATGATGAACATCGTCACCTGGGAGTTCGTCGGCTACAACATGATCATCATGTACGCGGCCCTCCGGTCGATCCCCGCCGAACTCTACGAAGCGGCCGAGATCGACGGCGCCGGCCAATTCCGGTTGGCGTGGAGCATCAAGATCCCTGCCATCAGGCCGGCGCTCATGCTCACGGTGATCTTCTCGATCATCGGCTCCTTCCAGCTTTTCGCCGAGCCGAGTCTGCTGAACGCGATCGCCCCCGACGCGATCTCAACCTCGTTCACGCCCAACTACTACGCCTACAACCTCGCCTTCATCAACCAGGAGCTGAACTACGCGGCAGCCATCGCGTTCCTCCTCGGAGTCGTGATCGCCATCGTGTCGTACTTCGTCCAACTCGCCGGGGAACGCCGGGAACGGGTCGGCCATGCTGAAAGGGGAATTGAGCCATGACCTCCATCGACACGAGCCTGATCACGACGGACGATGCGAGCGATGGCACGGCATCCCCGCCTCGCACCGGTCGCCGGTACTCGCCGGAGGGGCGCCGCAGCCTGCTGCTCACAATTCTGCTGTGGCTGTGTGTTCTCTACTTCGTGCTCCCGCTGTGGTGGTTGTTCGTCTCCTCGACCAAGAACAACTCCGCGCTCTTCTCGACCTTCGGCATGTGGTTCGGCGGAGACTTCTCGTTGTGGGAGAACCTGCAGACTCTCTTCACCGTGCGCGACGGGATCTTCCTGCGCTGGATGCTCAACACCTTCGTCTACGCGTTCGTGTCCGCGGCCGGAGCCACACTGCTGGCCACCATGGCGGGCTATTCGTTCGCGAAATACGACTTCCCCGGCAAGAAGCTGCTCTTCAGCGCGACCCTCGGTGCCGTGATGATCCCGTTGACCGCCCTCGCGCTGCCGACCTACCTACTGTTCTCCCAGGCGGGCCTGACGGACACTCCGTGGGCGGTCATCATCCCGTCGCTGGTGAGCCCCTTCGGGGTCTATCTGATGCGGGTCTATGCGGCCGATGCGATTCCCGACGGCCTCATCGAGGCGGCGCGGGTGGACGGCGCTGGAGAGTTCCGGATCTTCGCCCAGGTCGGCCTGCGCCTGCTCGGTCCGGGCTTGGTGACGGTGTTCCTGTTCTCCCTCGTGGCGACCTGGAACAACTACTTCCTGCCGCTGATCATGCTGAACAGTTCCGAGCTCTACCCCATCACCGTGGGCCTGGCTCAGCTGCAATCCGCGGCGTCGGCGGGCGGCGGTTCCCAGGCGCTCTTCTCAACGGTGATCACGGGATCGTTCGTGTCGATCCTCCCGCTGGTCATCGCGTTCCTGTTCTTACAGCGTTACTGGCAGTCCGGTCTCGCCAGCGGTGGAGTGAAAGGTTGATCATGACGATCTGGTATGGAGGGGACTACAACCCGGAGCAGTGGCCGAGGGAGATCTGGGACGAGGACGTGCGTCTGATGAACCGGGCGGGCGTGTCGCTTGCGACGGTGGGAGTGTTCTCCTGGGCGCGGCTGGAACCCCGTGAAGGGGACTACGACTTCGCCTGGCTCGACGAGGTGCTCGACCTGCTGCACGCCAACGGTGTGCGGGTCGACCTCGCCACCGCGACGGCGTCACCGCCACCCTGGCTGGCGCTGCGGTATCCGCAGACGCTGCCCGTGACCGAGCACGGCGTGCGCCTCTCGGTGGGCAGCCGGCAGCAGTACTGCCCGAGCTCACCCGTGTACCGCCAGAAGGCAGCGGAACTCGTCCGACGCATCGTCGAACGCTACGCCGACCATCCGGCGCTTGAGTTGTGGCACGTCAACAACGAATACGGCTGCCACGTCAGCCACTGCTACTGCGAGGTCTCCGCCGAGGCCTTCCGGGACTGGCTGCGCGCAAAGTACGGCGACGTCGAGGAACTCAACCGGGTCTGGGGCACAGCGTTCTGGTCACAACGGTACGACTCGTTCACCGAGGTTTCTCCGCCGCGGGCGGCACCCACCTTCCGCAACCCCACCCAACTGCTCGACTTCGACCGGTTCTCCAACGACGAACTCCTCGCCTGCTACCGGGCCGAAGCCGCCATCATCCGCGACCGCTCCGCAATACCCGTCACCACGAACTTCATGGGGTTCTTCAAGGCCGTGGACTACTGGGCGTGGGCGCGCGAGGTCGACGTCGTCAGCGACGACACCTACCCCGATCCCGCCGACCCCGATGCGCCCGCGTATGCGGCGATGGTGCGGGACCTCATGCGTTCGCTCGGCGGTGGGGCGCCGTGGCTGCTGATGGAGCAGGCGCCGAGCGCTGTCAACTGGCGGCGGCAGAACGCCGCGAAAGCGCCCGGGCAGATGCGGGCCTGGTCCTACCAGTCCGTGGCCCGAGGGGCCGACGGCGTCCTCTTCTTCCAGTGGCGGCAATCCGCGGCTGGCTCCGAGAAATTCCACTCCGGGCTGGTCCCGCACGCCGGAACCGACACGCGGCTGTGGCGCGAGGTGGAACAGCTGGGCAGCGAGCTGGCGGCCCTCTCGGTGCGCACGGGTGCCGAGGCGATTGCCGGCACCCGGGTGCCGTCGAGCGTCGCCATCACCCTCGACTGGGACAGCTGGTGGGCGATTGAGCAACCGGCCGCCCCCACCGACGTGTCATATCTGCGTATCCTGTTCGCCTGGCATCGCGCCCTCACCGAGTCAGGGGTCACCGTCGATTTCGTCCGATCGGATGCCGACCTCTCCGGCTACAGCCTCGTCGTCGCCCCGGCGCATTTCACCGCCACCGATGCGCAGGTGGCGAACCTGGCGGCGTTCGCCCAGACGGGCACCCTCGTCGTCGGGTTCGGCACCGCGGTGACCGATGAGAACCTCCACGTGAGGCTCGGCGGCTATCTCGGCGCACCGCTTCGGAGCGCGCTCGGCGTGTGGATCGAGGAGTTCGCGCCGCCGGCCGCCCCTGATCCGCAGAACCTCGGCACCGGCACTCCCCCGGCGCTCGCCCTGGAGGGCGCGGTCCTCGGCGGTGCGGGCGCGGGTGGGGTCTGGGCCGAATACCTGCGGGTAGAGGATGCCGAGACTCTGGCGACCTTCGGTGATGGTGCACTCAGCGGCTGGCCAGCGGTGACTCGTCGGGCGACCCCGGGCGGAGCGGGCTGGTACGTGGCCACGCTGCCCGAGCCGGCCGCCCTCCAGCGGCTGGCCGCCGCGGTGCTCCTGGACGCCGGCATCGAACCGCCGGCACCGGTGACGCGAGGCGGACGGGTGGAGTGCGTGCGCCGGGGCGGATCCCTGTTCGTGATCAATCACGGTGCGGATGAAGCCGTGCTCCAGATCGACGGTACCGACCTGCTGACGGGCGCGCCGACATCCGGGATGCGGCTGCCGCAGCACGGAGTGGCAATCGTGCGGCCCCGGGAGGTATGAGCGATCCAGGCACGGGTCGGACCCTGAGCCGGAATTCCCCTCCCGGGATCTTCCCGTGAGGCTGCTAGAGTCAACGAAAGCACTCGTGAGAGCGCTCTCATTGAGACTAGGCCCGGCTACGGCGGCGGATTCAGGACGTTGAATCTTGCCCTCCAGACGGACCGTGGATACCGAAAAGGTGCACGCATGAAGTTCGGCCACTTCGACGACGAAGCCAGGGAATATGTCATCGAGACCCCGTTGACCCCCTATCCGTGGATCAACTATCTCGGCAGTGAGGACTTCTTCTCACTGGTCTCGCACACGGCGGGCGGGTACACCTTCTACAAGGACGCCAAGATGCGTCGCCTCACCCGCTACCGCTACAACGACATCCCCACCGACTCCGGCGGACGGTACTTCTTCATCAAGGACGGCGACGATGTCTGGACGTCGAGCTGGCTGCCGATGAAGAAGGACCTCGACTTCTTCGAGACCCGCCACGGCATGGGGTATACCCGCATCACCGGAGAACGCGGCGGCCTGCGCGTCTCCACCCTCTACTTCGTTCCCCTGGGCGAGACGGCGGAGGTTCAGAAGGTCACGATCACGAACACGTCCGACGCGGTCAAGACGTTCTCGTTGTTCTCCTACCTCGAGTTCTGCCTGTGGAACGCCCAGGACGACCAGACCAACTACCAGCGCAACCTCTCCATCGGCGAGGTCGAGGTGGAGGGCAGCGCGATCTACCACAAGACCGAATACCGGGAGCGTCGCGACCACTACGCCGTCTACGGGGTGAATGCCGAGATCGCCGGCTTCGACACCGACCGTGAGACCTTCGTGGGACTCTACGAGACGCTGGCCGAGGCCAAGGTGCCGCACGCGGGAAAGGCCGCGAACTCGATGG
Organism: Cryobacterium lactosi; assembly: GCF_004403945.1. GTDB lineage: Bacteria > Actinomycetota > Actinomycetes > Actinomycetales > Microbacteriaceae > Cryobacterium > Cryobacterium lactosi. Next base: position 66,587 of record NZ_SOHM01000007.1, read on the forward strand.
CCTCCGGCTGGTACCCGATCGGTTCGCACCAGGTCGACTCGACCCTGCAGCCCGGGGAGAGCCGGGACCTGGTCTTCGTGCTCGGCTACGTCGAGAACAACGCCGAAACCGGCGAGGAGAAGTGGGCCGACGACGCCAAGCAGGTCATCAACAAGGCCCGCGCCCAGGCCCTGCTGGCCCGCCTGTCCACCACCGAAGCCGCTGACGCGGCCTTCGACGCCCTCGGCGTCTATTGGACGGACCTGCTCTCCGCCTACACGGTGACGTCTCCGGACGACAAGCTCAACCGGATGGTCAACATCTGGAACCAGTACCAGTGCATGGTGACCTTCAACATGAGCCGCTCGGCGTCGTACTTCGAGACGGGCATTGGCCGCGGCATGGGCTTCCGGGACTCCACCCAGGACCTGCTCGGTTTTGTGCACCTGATCCCGGACCGTGCCCGCGAGCGCATCCTGGACATCGCCGCGACCCAGCTACCGGACGGTTCTGCGTACCACCAGTACCAGCCGCTGACCAAGCGCGGCAACAACGAACTCGGCTCGGGCTTCAACGACGATCCGGCCTGGCTGATCATCGGAGTGGACGGTTACCTCAAGGAGACCGGCGACTACACGATCCTCGACGAAGTGGTGCCGTTCGACAACAACGACGCCCTCGCCGAGACCCTGTACACCCACCTCACCCGGTCGTTCGAGTTCACCCTGAACAACCTCGGGCCGCACGGGCTGCCGCTGATCGGGCGGGCCGACTGGAACGACTGCCTGAACCTGAACTGCTTCTCCACCACACCGGGAGAGTCCTTCCAGACCACCGAGAACCAGGCCGGCGGAGTGGCGGAGTCGACCTTCATCGCCGCGCAGTTCGTTCTCGCCGCCGGGCAGTACGCGACCATCGCCGAACGCGGCGGTGACACCGTGCAGGCGGACAAGGCCCGCAAGGCCGCCGCTGACATGAGCCAGGCGTTGCTGACCCACGGCTGGGACGGCGACTGGTTCCTGCGCGCCTACGATTTCTACGGCAACAAGGTCGGTACGCACGAAGACACCGAGGGTCAGATCTGGATCGAGCCGCAGGGCTTCGCCGTTCTGGCCGGTGTCGGGGTCGAGCACAACAGCGACGGCACCCCGGTGAAGACGAGCCCCGCGTTCCGGGCGCTGGACGCCGTGGACCGGTTGCTCGGCTCCGACCACGGCCTGGTGTTGCAGTACCCCGCCTACCGGAGCTACCGCATCGAACTGGGCGAGGTCTCGACCTATCCCCCGGGCTACAAGGAGAACGGCGGCATCTTCTGCCACAACAACCCGTGGGTGATCATCGGCGAGACCGTGCTCGGCCGCGGCGCGAAGGCGTTCGACCACTACCGGAAGATCACGCCGGCCTACCGGGAGGAGATCTCCGAGGTGCACCGCACCGAACCGTATGTCTACGCGCAGATGATCGCCGGCAAGGAAGCTTCCAGGCACGGCGAGGCGAAAAACTCCTGGCTGACCGGAACGGCGGCCTGGAACTTCGTCACGGTCTCCCAGTACCTGCTGGGTGTGCGCACCGACTACGACGGCCTGGTGGTCGACCCGCAGATCGGACCGGATGTCGCGGAGTTCACCGTCACCCGGCAGGCCCGGGGGGCCACGTACGTGATCACGGTGGCCAACTCGGGCCGTGAGGGTTCCCGCGCGAGCCTCGAGGTCGACGGTGTCGCCATCGAGGGCCGCACGGTGCCGTACGCTCCGGCCGGTGCGACCGTGCAGGTGCGCGCGACTCTGTAGGGAACCACTTGCGGCCGGCCGGACAATAGTGGGTATGGACGTCTCCCGAACAGCCCGAGCACGGGCCTGGCAGCTGTGGGTCGCCGTTGGGTGCGTCGGTGTGCTGATCACCGGATGCGGGCACGGCGACGCCACGGAACCGGCTGGAGCCGGCCCGACCATCGGCCCGATACCAGCCGGCCCCAGTCCTGCCGAGGTTTTCACGGCGTGCAGCCCACCGGGGATCGTGGACTACGAGCCGATCGAGTCGCTGGCCATTCTGGCCGAGGACAGCACCGTGGTGATCGCGGGTGAAATCGATCGGATCCAGGCCGGCCGCGACACCACCTACAGCGCACCGAACAAGGCGTCCACGACCGGCAGCGCGGTGATCGTCGTGCGGGACGTCACGGTGGTGTACGGAGAATTGGAGCCGGCCGTCAACGGCAGCGTCTACATCGAATTTGCGTCGAGCAGTCCGGATGAGTGCGCGGGAACGGTGCCGCCTGGAACGGCGGTCGTCGCCTATCTGGAGCCCGCCTGGGACGGTGCCCGCCGTTACGTGGACGAGTACCTGGACCAGACCTCGGTGTACACGGAGATCGAGGCCCCGGGCGCCGGTCGTCCCGCCGGCCAGCCGCTGTACCAGGCATCCGCGCTCGAGGGCCTGGTCTGGCAGATCCCGGGCAGCGCCGATGTGGTCTGGCCGCTCTACCTGGGCACCGGCCCCGGGGCGATCCGCGAGGCGCTCCCCGACGGCACTCTCGCCGGCCCGGAGTGAACCTGACCGGGCTCAGCGATCCGCGGGTCAAGCGCCGTTGCGCGGCGCCCGCGAATCGCAGGGGCGGCAGGCGGTCAGGCGACGGCGACCTCGACCTCGCCGGGCTCGGCGCCCTCGCTGCCGAAGATCAGGCGGCGGTTGGCGATCTTGTCGGTGAAGAACCTGTCGTGGCTGACCACGACCACGGCGCCGGGGAAGTGCAGCAGGGCGCGCTCCATCACCTGGGTGCTTGACATGTCCAGGTGGTTGGTCGGCTCGTCCAGCAGCAGCACCGACGCGCCGGAAAGCAGGCACTGGGCCATCGCCACGCGGGCCTTCTGGCCACCCGACAAATTGCCGATCTTCTGTTTGAGGTCGGCCTCGGAGAACTGGAACATGGTGAGGAACCGGTTCACCGACTTGCGGGTGGCGGTGAACGCCAGGCTGCCCTCGAGCGCGTTGACGGCGTGGCTGACGGTGTCGGTATCGTCGAGTTCCGCGAGGACCTGGTTGTACGACACCATGCCCGCACCCTTGGCCCAGTCCACCTCACCGTGATCGGCCGATTCCTCCCCGGTGAGCACCCGGAGCAGGGTGGTCTTGCCGCTGCCGTTGGCGCCGAGCACCACGATGCGGTTGCCGCGACGGATCTCGAAGCTCAGGTCGTTGAAGAGCACCTTGTCGCCGTAGGCCTTGCTGAGCATCTCCACCCGGCAGAGCACATCCTTGACGTGCAGGTTGCCGTAGATCTCGGTGATGATCTTGTCGACCGGTCGCGGCGTGCGGGACTTCTTGATGGTGGCCAGCTGGCTGCCGAGCTTGCGGCTGGCCGCCTTCTGGGCTTCGCGCCGGTCGGCGATGCCCTCGGACTCGAAGGCGAGGAGTTCGGACTCGTGCACGAACTGCGCCTCGAGGGTCTTGAGCCGGAACTGCTTCTGCACGACGTACTCGCCGAAGTTGCCCGGGTACTCGTGCAGGTGGAAGTTCTCCAGTTCGATGATGCGGGTCACGACGGCGTCGAGGAAGGTACGGTCGTGCGACACGATCACGGCGGCGCCCTTGAAATCGCGGAACCAGCCCTCCAGCCATTCCACGCCGGCGACGTCGAGGTAGTTGGTGGGCTCATCGAGCAGCAGCACATCGGGCGCCTCGAGCAGGATCTTCGCCAGGGCGGCACGGTTGCGCCAGCCGCCGGACAGCTCGTCGATCGCACAGCTGCGATGGGCCTCGTCGAAGCCCAGGATGGTCAGGGCCGCGTCGATGCGGCGCGGGTAGTCCCAGCCGTCCAACCGGTCCATGTCCTCGAACAGTTCGGACTGGCGGTGGATCAGCCGGTCCAGCTCGGCGCTGGCCGACGAATCAGCGGCGATCGCGGCATCGATGGACGCGAGTTCGGCCTCCACGGCCTTGATCTCCACGAAGAGTGCGTCGAGCACCTCGGTGATGGTGGACTCTCCGTTCAGCTCGGAGAACTGGGAGAAGTAGCCGATCTTCACCCCGTCGTCGACCGTGACGGTTCCGGTATCCGGGGTCACCTGGCCGAGGATCAGCTTGATCAGGGTGGTCTTTCCCGACCCGTTCCGGCCGATCATGCCGACCCGGTCCCCCGGCTCAAGGCGGAAGAAGGTCTCGCGGAGCACCTGGGTGTTCTCGAAACGCACACTGACGTCGTTCAGCCTGATCAGGCTCATGGGTTCTGCACTCTCGGGGTTGGTTCGTCCAGCAGGGTCAGTCGACCCGGCGATGTCTGGCGGCTGGTCAGTCGCTGTGTTCGGCGGCATCGACGATGCCGATGAAGCGGCTGCCGATGCCGTCGACCTCGCGTCGGCTGAGCCCGGCAGCGGCGGCGGGAAGTTCGTCGTAGCCGTGGTGGTCACAGGTCAGATAGCTGAACTCCGGCCACCACTTCTTGGGCCGTGCGGCCTCGGTGAACCCGCAGACGCTGCAGGTCAGTTCGATCCACACGGGCTTCTTGCCGGTGCGGTTGGCCCGCGACTGCACCAGCCAGGCCGGCGGGTTCTTCTCGATCTCGGCGAGCTGGGCTTCGGTCATGCGGCTGGGAAGGTCGTGGCGCTGGGCCATCTCGAGGGGAATGTCGAGGCGGAGCGCTGCTTCTCGTCTGGTTATCATCAGGTTCAACGATAGGCGCTGCGACCTGTGCCACGGGCCGGTACAGGAACTGGTTCAATGAAGCATGCCTGAAATCGTTTCCCCGCTCGGCCTGCTGCTCGATGTCGATGGGCCGATCGCCAGCCCGGACAGCCGCACCATCGCCACGCCCAGCATCATCGCCGACCTCATCACCCTGGCCGGAGCGAACGTGCCGATCGGCTTCATCACCGGGCGATCGGCCCAGTTCATCAGCGAGCAGGTGGTCGCTCCGCTGGTGGAAGCCGGCCTGCCGCCGGTGATGCGCATGTACGGAGTCTGCGAGAAGGGCGCCGTGTGGTTCCCCATCACCGACGCCGGCATGGGCGAGGTCGTCGTCGACGACAGTGTGGCCCTCCCGGAGGCCGTCGCCGGTCGCATCCGTGCCCTGGTCGCCACCGACTATGCCGACACGATGTTCTTCGACGAGACCAAGCTCGCCATGGTGTCCGTCGAGCAGCGCACGGATGTCGACCGGGCCGCCTACCATCTCGCCCAGGCGTCGTTCGAAGAAGCCGCCTACGCGATCATGATCGAGCACGGCCTCGGCGTGCGATTCGGCGACCAGGTCTCCCCCGACGCCGCCGGCGCGGTGCCGTTTCGCATCGACACCACGATCATCTCCACCGACATCGAATCGGTGGACCTCGACAAGGACCACGCCGCGAAGCGTGCCCTGGCCTTCTTCGCCGAGGGGGGTGCGCTCCCCCGGCTCTGGCGCTCGGTGGGAGACTCCCGCAGCGACTACAAGATGGCCGATCACCTGCACGCGGCGGGATTCGACGTCGCCCATGTCGACGTACGTCCGTCCGACGGCATCCTGGACCGGCCGTACCCGGTGATCGTGGAGGGCGACCTCATCCACGATGCGGCCGGCGCCGCGTTCCTCGGCTACTGGGTGCGGAAACTCGGCCTGGGCGAGGCCGTGCCCGCCTAGTCTTCGACGAAGCGGATGCCGTTCTGCAGCGTGCTCCGCAGCTCGAAGACCTTCTCGAAGCTACCCCGTTCCATGCCGGGGATCCCGTCGCGTAGCACGCCGACCAGGCGGGAACGCGGGATCACCACGACCATGGGCCGCCGTCCGCGGCTGGGCAGCGACAGTGTCTCGGGGACGGCCTCATCCGGGGCCACCACGATCAGGGCGGTGAAGCGCACCCGCAGCGACTTCGCGAGGATCCGGGCGGCTGCGGCGAACTCGGCCAACGGCTCCTCGCCGGATTCGAGCGCTTCTCCGGCGAGCTCGCCGCGTTTGAGCTGCACCGGCGAGCCCCAGTCCTCGGACAGGATCGCGAAGAGCCCGGCCGGGCCGAGCACAACGTGGTCGACCTTCTCGACGTCGTCGCGGGTGGCGATGTCGTGCCAGGCCGTGTAGCCGATGCCGAGACCGGAGATCAACTGAGCGGTTGACTCCTCCGCGAGGGCCTTGGCGAGCCGATGCCGGATCTCTCGCGGCGCGGACCGGATCAGGTCGGGGGCATAGGGGTCGTCGATGACGGTGCCGCGACCGGCCCATTCCCGCAGCAGGGCCAGGTAGCGCTGCCGGGAGTGGCCGCCGGGGTGGCCGTGCATCCTGGCCTTCATCCCCGAGGAGGACGGACGCGCCGAGGTGCTCGCCGGGGTGGGCGCGCCGGAGTAGGACGTCTCCGGGTAGCGGGCGCCGTCGTAGGCAGCTCGGCTCTCCGGGCTGCCGATACGTTCCCACGCCACTTGCACGGCGTGGAAGGAGGCGGCGCTGCCACCGACGTCGGGGTGGGACTGGCGGAGCTTACGCCGGTAGGCGCGTCGCAGCTCCTCGTCGGTGACCGAGGGGCTCACCCCCAGCACCTCGTAAGGACTGGCCGCGGCCGGGCTATCTGACATTCTCGCGGTCTCTTTCGGCCTGGAACGGGAAATTCATTCGGCCACCAGCCTAACCAGCGTTTCTGGTATCTCGCCGACACCGCCCGGTGCGCCCGTCCCGGCGGAGATTCGTGGGACGATCAGCGAGTGAACACCCCGTCTCCGGTGCCCCGCGTGCACCGCTCCAGCACCCGCCTGACCGCCATGGTCCTTGTCGGCGTTCTGGCCGGCCTGCTGACCGGTTTCCTCGGCGGCTGGCTCCTGGCACCGGCCGTCGGCTGGTCCGCCGCCGCGATCTTCTACATCAGCTGGGTGTGGTTCGTCGTTGCGCGCATGGATGCGCCGACCACGGCGGCGCACGCCACCAGGGAAGATCCGTCCAGGGGCATCACCGACCTGCTGTTGATCCTGGCCAGCCTGGCCAGCCTGGGCAGCATCCTGATCGTGCTCCTGCAGGCCCGTGGTGCGGCCGGGGCCGGGCAGGTCCTGCTGGCGGCGCTGGCCCTGGCCACGGTCGCGTTGTCCTGGCTGCTCGTGCACACCCTGTTCACCCTGCGATACGCGTCCTTGTACTACGCCGATGACGACGGCGGGGTGGATTTCAACCAGGCCGAGCCGCCGCGCTACGCGGATTTCGCCTACCTGTCGTTCACCCTGGGAATGACCTTCCAGGTGTCGGATACCTCGCTGACCTCATCGGTGATGCGGGCCGCGGCGCTTCGGCATGCGTTGATGTCATTCCTGTTCGGCTCGATCATCCTGGCCACCCTGATCAACCTGGTCGCGGGCCTCTAGCCGCGACCGGTTTCGCGGCTACCCCGCGAACGGTCTCACGGGCTGCCCGGTGACTCCGGGCGCCACCGTGAAGATCGACCCGGCGAGGGGATCCTCCCCCGGGGCGAGGTTCTCCCTGGAGGTGGTGATGAACAGCTGGCTCAGGTCGTCGCCGCCGAAGGTGCAGGCCGTGACCCGGTCGGCGGCCACGGTGATGACCTCGTCCAGGCGGCCGTCCGGCGTGTAGCGCCGGACCGCCCCACCCGCGTACAGGGCGACCCAGACGCCGCCGTCGCTGTCGACGGTGAGGCCGTCGGGGTATCCGTCCGCCGACGGGATCTCCGCAAAGGTGCGCAGTCCCGTCAGCCCGGTATCCGGCGCCCAGTCGAACACGCCGATCCGTCCGGTCGGAGTGTCGTTGTAGTACGCCAGCGACCCGTCCGGGCTCCAATCTAGGCCGTTGGAGATGGTGACCCCCGCCTGGGCCAGGGTGACCGACCCGTCCGGGGCCAGCCGATACAGCGATCCAGCCCCGGTGCGCTGGTCGTAGGCCATCGAACCGCAGTAGAACGAGCCGTCCGGGGCGGTGCCGCCGTCGTTCATCCGCACGGTCGCATCGCTCCACACCTCGGGCAGGCGGTTCAGGGTGCCGTCTGGCTCCTCGAGGGCGAAGCCGCGCTCGAGGGCGATGACCGCACCCCCGCCCACCCGTGGCCGGAGGGCGGCCGCGATGGTGTCGACGTGCCGGCGGGTCACCGTGCCGTCGGGAGCCAGGGACAGGACGTCGCCGGCGAAGAGATCGACAAGCCGCAGGCCGCCCCAGGACGGTGAGAAGACCGGGCCCTCACCGTGAAAGGTGATCGGGTCGGTGAGCTGGTCGGCGCGCATGCGAATCCTCGTGCGGTTGTGTCAGTGGTAGCTGAGTGGACCGGGTCGCCCCGGGAATCAGTTGCGCAGTGCGCGAACCGGGATGGCGACGGCCGCGCTGACGGCCAGGATGCCGGCGAAGAAGATCGCGCCCTGCCAGGCGGTCACCGTGAAGGCCAGGCCGAACAGCCACAGGCCGAAGACGAAGACGACCATCGCGATGACGAAGGTAAGAATGGGCATGGCAGGGTCCTCTCAACGGTGCCGCGAAAGCTTATCCGCGCTCGCTTCGAGCGTACTAGCTCGCAGGCCAGCGTGGCTCCGCCCGGCGGTCAGGCGGTGTAGCCGACTTCGCGCTCCGGGCCGAGGGGCTCGAGGAGCTCAGGCGCATCGCCGGTGACCGGGGCGACCTGGTAGAAGGCCAGTCCGGCCGCCGCCTCGATGGAGGCCTCGACCACCGCGTCGACGAGGGCCTGATCACCCTCGGTGTGCGGGTCCAGCCAGGAGTCCCAGCATTCCTCGGGCAGCACCACGGGCATCCGGTCGTGGATGCCGGCGAGGGCGCCCTGGGCGCCGGTGGTGAGGATCGTGGCCGTCAACACCCAGCGGGCCGGGTCGTCCGGGCCGAGCGTCGGATTGCGCCACCACGAGTACAGTCCGGCCAGCGCCAGTGGCAGGCCGTCGTCGGAGTGCACGAAGAACGGCGTCTTCGTGGTGCCCTCCGTGTGCCACTCGTAGTAGCCGGTGACCGGGACGATGGCCCTGGTCTTGGCCAGGGCGGTTCGGAAGGTCGGCTTCTCGCCGACGGTTTCAGCGCGGGCGTTGAAGGTGGCGAACGCGGCGGTCAGCTCGGGAGAGAAGGTGGGAACCAGCGACCAGCGAGCCTGTTCCAGGCGACGAACGGCAGGATCGGACTTCATCGATTCGAGAACGATCGGGATCTGGTCGGTCGGTTTCACGTTCCAGGACGGCTCCGGCAGTTCGCCGGCCTCGTGCTCGATGTCGAACATGGCGGCGAGGTCAGGCGCCGAATCGGTAATGATGAATCGCCCACACATAGGCTCAGGTTACCGTGTCCCCGGTGCACCCTTCGGTCACCCACACCGGTTGACTAAATCGAATCTGTGTTCGAAAATTGAAGGGTGTCCATCCCCCTGATCTCCGTAGCCAACGCCCCGGCTCTCCCGTCCGGCGTCTCGGCTGCCGACCGGGTCAGCGAGCTGCAGGCGCGCATCCACGGAATGCAGCGCGACCGCTGGGAAACCGGGGGCAGGGCCGTTTCCGGCGCCCTGGCCGGCATCCTTCCGGACGGAATCCTACGCAACGGCGTGGTCTACACGGTCGGCAATTCGACGTCACTGATCATGGCCGTGCTGGCCGAAGCCGGCCGGGACGGCGACTGGAGTGCCGTGGTGGGTCTGCCCGATTTCGGCGCGGAGGCCGCGATCGGGTGTGGCATCGACCTCGAACGACTTGTGCTCGTTCCCTCCCCCGGTGACCAGTGGTTGGCGGTGACGGCGGCGCTCGTCGACGCGCTGCCCCTCGTGGTCGTGCACCCCGAGCGCACGGTCGGCGACGCCGAGGCGGCCAGGCTCGGCGCGCGGCTACGGCAGAGCGGCTGCACCCTGATCGTGGCCGGCGCCTGGACCCAGGCCGAGGCGGATCTGCGGGTCACCGGCACCCGGTGGGAGGGGCTCGGCAGCGGACACGGCTACCTATCTGGACGGGACCTGACCGTGCAGGTCTCCGGGCGAAACGGCAGCGGCCGCCGGCGCTCGGTGATGGTGCACCTGGGCGACCTGGCGTCGCCGGGCGAATCGTTCCCTGCCCGATCGACAGCGCTCGGCGACGCCGCGTCGACGCGGTCGAGCCGGCGCCGGCAGCCGGCAGCGGGGTGAGCGCCGTGAACCGCGAACGCACCATCGTGCTCTGGTGTCCGGACTGGCCGGTGCTCGCCGCACGGTCCGCCACCCAGCTGCCCACCGGCATCCCGCTGGCTCTCATCGACCGCGGTATGGTCTTCGCCTGCTCCCCCGAGGCGCGGCACCTGGGCGTCCGGCGCGGCCTCACGGTTCGGGAAGCCCAGTTCCGGTGCACGGATCTCGTCGTCCTCGCCTACGACCCGGCATTGGATCGGCGGGCCTTCGACCCGATCCTGGATGGGCTCGAGGAGATCACCCCCGGGGTCGCGGTGCTGCGCCCGGGCACCTGCGCCATCCGGGCGCGCGGACCGGTGCGCTACTACGGCGGCGAGCCCGCCGCCGCCCAAGCCATGCTCGACTACCTGCACGGCGCCGGACTCACCGAGGCCAGGGTCGGCATCGCCGACGGGCCGTTTGCCGCTGAGCAGGCGGCGCGGCGCGGCCTTCCCGGACCTGGCACCGCTCCGACCGTCACCGGGCGCCTGGAACCAGACCCCGGTGAACGAATTCAGCGAGTACGCATAGTCCCGGCCGGGGAATCGGCGGCGTTCCTGGCGCCCCTGCCCGTGTCGGCTGTGGCAGAGGCCGGGCTCGGCACCCTGCTCGCCAGGCTCGGCGTGCACACCCTCGGCCAGTTCGCCGCACTGCCCGCCCAGGACGTACACCGGAGATTCGGTGCCGCGGCTGCGCAGGCGCACGCGAGGGCATCCGGTCGGGAGCACGAGGAGATCGTCCCCCGCACGCCCACACCGGTGTTCGACCGCGGTCAGGACTTCGAACCGGCGCTTGACCGCATCGACCAACTCGCGTTCGCCCTACGCAGCACCGCAGACGCCTTCGTGCAGGCACTGCGGGAACGAACCGTGGTCTGCACGGCCGTGTCGATCCTGGTCAGCACCGAGGACTCCCTGCTGACCGAGCGCACCTGGCGGCACCCGCGCTGGTTCACGGCCTCCGACCTCATCGACCGGGTGCGCTGGCAGCTGCAGGGGGACGGCCGCGCGGATTCCGGGCTGCGCGCCGGCGTGGTGCGCGTGGTCTTCTCCCCCGACCAGGTCGACGCCGTCGCCAACCACGAGGACGGCCTGTGGGGATCAGGACCCGACGAACGCATCCACCATGCCCTCACCAGAGTGCAGGGGTTGGTCGGCCACGCCGGGGTGCTGACCGTGGCCATCGATGGTGGCAGGCTGCTCGCCGACCGCCAACGCTGGCTGCCCTGGGGTGATGACCCGGCAGGTTCAACGGGCAACGTGTCTGCCAGGGGGCCCGGTGGGTTCGGTCGGCCGTGGGCGGGCAGCCTGGGCGGGCTGCTCCCCGCCACGGTGTTCCGGACAGCGCATCCGGTCACCCTTGTCGCCGACGACGGACGGTCTCCTGGTGTTGATGAGCGCGGCACCCTCGACGGCGAACCTCGACGCTTTGCGCCGGAGCGCTCCGTCGCCGGATCCGCCGGGCCCGACCTCCGCCCGGTGCTGGCCTGGGCCGGACCGTGGCCGGTCCTGGAGCGGTGGTGGGACACGGCGGCCGGGCGCGCGGTGCACCGGTTGCAGATCGTCGACGAGGGCGGCGACGCCTGGCTCTTGGCATTGGACGACGACGGCTGGCGCGCGGAGGCCCGCTATGACTAGGCGGGAGCGCGCGACTCCAGGGCGAACCGGCAACGCCGGTCGGGACGAGAGGACGGTGCACCTCAATGGGATTCAATAACCCGCCGATTCCGTGGTCTGAACTCGAGCGCCGGCTTTCCGACCGGCGGCCGGGCGGCCCTCCCCCGGAAGCCGACGGCGGTGACAGCCCGGCCTGGTCCAGGCACCGTCAGCCTTACACGGCCCCTACCCCTGCCGGCCCGCCGGCTGGGCCGCCCGCCGGCGGCACCGTGGGTTACGCGGAGTTGCACGCCCACTCGAACTTCAGCTTCCTCGACGGCGGCAGCTCACCGGAACACCTTCTCGAGGAGGCCGGGGCGCTGGGCCTGCACGGTCTGGCCCTCACCGACCATGACGGTTTGTACGGGGCCGTTCGCCTGGCCGAAACCGCCGAGAGTTACCCCGGCGTGCGCACGGTCTTCGGTGCAGAGCTGTCCCTGGGGCTGACCCGCCGGCAGAACGGGGTGCCGGAGCCCGAGGGCAGTCACCTCGTCGTCCTGGCCAGGGGCCAGGAGGGCTATCACCGGCTCGCTGCCGCGGTCACCCACGGCCAGCTTGCCGGCGGGGAGAAGGGGCGGCCCGTTTACGACGTCGACGAGCTCGCCGCGGCGTCCGGCGGGCACTGGAGCATCCTGACCGGCTCCCGGTCCGGAGCCGTGCGCCAGGCCCTGCTGCGCGACGGAGACGAGGCTGCGGCCAGGGAATTGGACCGGCTGGTGGCCCTGTTCGGCCGGGACTGCGTCAACGTCGAGCTGGTCGACCATGGCCGGCCGCAGGACTCCGTGACCAACGACAGGTTGGCGGCCCTGGCGGAACGAGTCGGGCTGCCCGTGCTCGCGACCAACAACGTGCATTACGCCCGGCCGGCAGACTTCAGGCTCTTCGGTGCCCTCGCGGCCGTCCGCGCCCAGCGGAGCCTGGACGACATGGACGGCTGGCTGCCCGCTGCCCCCACTCAGCACCTGCGGAGCGGAGCCGAGATGGCCGCGCGCTTCAGCCGGTACCCCGGGGCGGTGGCCCGTACCGTGCCGCTGGCCGACGAGCTGGCCTTCTCGCTCCGCCGGGCCAGGCCCAGGCTGCCCCGGCAGCAGGTGCCGGAGGGACACACGCCGATGAGCTGGTTGCGCCACCTGGTCTGGGAGGGGGCCGAGCGCGCGTATCCCGGCTTCAACGCCAACGTCCGCGACCGGCTGGAGAAGGAACTCGCCGTGATCGAGGCCAAGGACTTCCCCGGCTACTTCCTGATCGTGCACGACATCGTGCAGTTCGCCCGGCGCAAGGGCATCCTCTGCCAGGGCCGCGGCTCGGCGGCGAATTCGGCGGTCTGCTTCGTGATCGGGATCACCGCGGTGGACTCGATCTTCTACAGGCTGCCCTTCGAGAGGTTCCTCTCCAGCCTACGGGAGGAGGAACCCGACATCGACGTCGACTTCGACTCCGACCGGCGCGAGGAGGTGATCCAGTACGTCTACGAGCGCTACGGCCGCCTCAACGCCGCGCAGGTGGCCAACGTGATCACCTACCGCCCGAAGTTCGCCGTGCGTGACATGGCCAAGGCGCTCGGCTACAGCACCGGCCAACAGGATGCCTGGTCCAAGCAGGTGGAGCGCTGGGGCGCCGCGGTGTCCAGCCCCGACCACGACATCCCCGACCAGGTCGCCGACCTCGCGGGCCAGGTGCTCGGTTTCCCGCGCCACCTCGGCATCCACTCCGGCGGGATGGTCCTGACCGACCGCCCCGTCGGGGAGGTCTGCCCCATCGAACACGCCCGCAAGGAGAATCGCACGGTGCTGCAGTGGGACAAGGACGACTGTGCCTGGATGGGACTGGTCAAGTTCGACCTGCTCGGCCTGGGCATGCTCGCGGCCCTGCAGTACACCTTCGACCTGGTCAGGGAGTCGCTCGGCGAGGACTGGAGCCTGGCCGGCATTCCCCGCGAGGAGGCCGGGGTCTACGACATGCTCTGCCGAGCGGATTCGATCGGGGTGTTCCAGGTGGAGAGCCGGGCCCAGATGGGCACCCTGCCCAGGCTGCAACCGCGCCGCTTCTATGACCTCGTGGTCGAGATCGCGCTGATCCGGCCCGGACCGATCCAGGGTGGGGCGGTGCACCCCTACATCCGGCGCAAGCTCGGTCAGGAGCCGGTGACCTATCTGCATCCCAAACTCGAACCCGTGCTGGAGCGCACCCTCGGCATCCCGCTGTTCCAGGAACAGCTCATGCAGATGGCCATGGCGGTCGGCGGCTGCACCGGCGAAGACGCCGACCTGCTGCGCCGGGCGATGGGATCCAAACGTGGAGTGGAGAAGATCTCCTCCCTGCGGGCGACCCTGTACGAGGGCATGGCCGGCAACGGGATCAGCGGCGCCTTGGCCGACGAGATCTACGAGAAGATCGAGGCTTTCGCGAACTTCGGTTTCGCTGAGAGCCACTCGATCAGCTTCGCGCTGCTCGTCTATGCCAGCGCCTGGTTGAAGCTGCATTACCCGGGCGCCTTCCTCGCCGCCCTGCTCCGAGCCCAGCCGATGGGGTTCTACTCGCCGCAATCCCTGGTCGCGGATGCCCGCCGGCACGGTGTCCAGGTGCTCCGACCGGATGTGCAGCTCTCCGGGGCCGACGCCTCCCTCGAGCCGCTGGCCGCCCCGTCGGGCGATGCCCTCGGACGGCCGAGCTGCCTGGACCACCAGCAGCCCACCGTGCCGGACTATGACCGGACCGTGCCGGTGGACGATCGTGGTCACCGCAGGGATAGTGCCCTGGCCGTGCGTCTCGGGCTCGCGGAGGTCCGTTCCATCGGTTCGGCCGTGGCGGAGCGGATCGTCGCCGACCGCACCAGGTTCGGCCCGTTCCGCTCGATGAACGACCTCGCCAGGCGGGCCAGGCTGAACACCGAACAACTCGAATCCCTCGCAACGGCCGGGGCCTTCGAGGGGTTGGGCCTGGAGCGCCGGCAGGCGCTGTGGTCTGCCGGCGAAGCAGCCCAGGAAACCGACGCCCATCTTCGGGGCTCCTTCGAGACCGTGCAACCACCGTTGCTGGCACTGATGACGCCCGTGGAACAGGTGGCCTACGACCTGTGGGCCACCGGCGTCTCCACGGACGACCACCCGATCCGACACGCCAGGCCGGTCCTGGCCGCCAGGGGCGCTCTGGCGGCCAACCAGCTGGCCGCTAGTGAGAACGGCCGTCGGATCGAGGTCGGCGGTGTCGTCACCCACCGCCAACGACCGGCCACGGCGAACGGGGTGACCTTCATCAACCTGGAGGACGAGACCGGCAACGTCAACGTGGTGGTGAGCGTGGGGGTGTGGAACCACTTCCGGAGGATCGCCAGGGAGTCTCCGGCCCTGATGATCAGGGGCATCCTCGAACGCTCGCCTGAAGGCGTGGTCAACCTCATCGCCGACAGATTCGAACCCCTCACCGTGGCGGCCCACACCTCCTCGCGGGACTTCCGCTAGCGTCGATCCAGTGAATGAAGACCGTTACTCCAATGATGTGCTCGCCGCGGGATGGCGGGACGCCGGCCGCCGTGTCGTCCCCCAGCAGGAGGCCGTGCGCGACCTCGTGATCGAAGAGGTCGCCACCGGCTTCTGCGGTGCCGTCCTCAGGGTCGAGAAGAAGGTCGTCACGCTGGAGGACCGGCACGGCAAGCTCCGGTTGTTCCCGCTGGGCGCCGGCTTCCTGCTCGACGGTGAACCGATCGTCCTCGTGGCGCCGCGCGCGAGCGCACCGGCCGGCCGTGGGCGCACCGCATCAGGCTCGCTGGCGGTGGCGGATGCGCCGGCACGGGTGGCCAGGGCCAGCCGCATCTTCGTGGAGGGCCGCCACGACGCCGAACTGGTGGAAAAGGTCTGGGGGGCGGATCTGCGTATCGAGGGCGTCGTCGTGGAATACATCGAGGGCGTCGACAATCTGGCCGAACTGCTGGCCGAATTCAAGCCCGGCCCCACCCGCCGGGTCGGCGTTCTGGTCGACCACCTCGTGCCCGGATCCAAGGAGAGCCGGATCGCCGACGCCGTCGCGCGCGGCCCTCACGGACGGCACGTTCTCGTGGTCGGGCATCCCTACGTGGATGTCTGGCAGTCGGTCAAACCGGCTCGATTGAATTTGCCGGTCTGGCCGCAGATTCCCCGAAACATCGAGTGGAAGCACGGCATCTGCGCGGCCCTCGGCTGGCCGCACGATGACCAGGCCGACATCGCCAGGGCATGGCAGCGCATCCTGGGCCAGGTGCGCACCTACGCCGACCTCGAACCAGCGTTGCTGGGCAGGGTCGAGCAACTCATCGATTTCGTCACCGTCGATTAGCGCCGTCACCGGCACGCTTTGAGCATTTCTGTCAGAATTCGTAACACTTTGATGGCTTTTTCGCACAGATCTCCACGGAGACCGAGCGATGTGGGCTAGTGTTGTCGAAGTAGTTGTAGTGCTTGCACGTCTAAAAAACGTACTGACTTCGGTTGGTGCGGGCTTATTCCTTTCGGAAGCGGACGACGAATACCGCGACGAACGGCCTCGAAAGTCGGGGCCTTTCTAACACTCCTGGAGGAGTTTCATAATGGCAACAGGTACCGTGAAATGGTTCAACGCTGAAAAGGGCTTCGGATTCATCGCTCCCGACGACGGAAGCGCCGACGTTTTCGCGCACTACTCTGCGATCGCTTCGAACGGCTACAAGTCGCTCGACGAGAACCAGAAGGTCGAGTTCGAGGTAACCCAGGGCCCCAAGGGTCCCCAGGCCGAGAACATCCGCGCCCTCTAAATAGAGCTGCGTAGCTGTATAAAGCTGCTGACAACGCCCCCGCTTCGGCGGGGGCGTTGTTTTTTTAACGCCAGGCAGACTCACCCCAACCACCTGTTCACCGTGCGGACGATTGCGTCCGGTGTGCCGGGCGCAATCGTCCGCACGGGAAACCGTTGGCGTGCGAGGTGAAGCTGTGGTGTCTCGCTACTTCACCAGGTCCTGCCAGCCATCCCCGTCGACGTACTCGAAGATCAGGTTCGTCTCGGTGTGCGCCACGGCCGGATGCTCCGCGAGGTGCTCGAGAACGAAGTCGCGCAGGTCCGAAGCATCCGCCGCCGCGACGTGCAGCAGGTAGTCGTCGGCGCCGGCGGTGTGGAACAGTCCGATCACGCCGGGCCAGTGCGGCGCGGCACTGCGGAAGTCGTCGATCTGCTCTCTGGCGTGCTTGGCCAGACGCACGGAGATCAGGGCCTGCAGTGACGCGCCCAGAGCGGCCAGGTCGATATTGGCCCGGTACCCGCGGATGTGGCCCAGCTGCTGGAGCCGGCGCAACCGCAGGGACACCGTGGATTCTGCGACGCCGATTTCAGCCGCCAGGGCGGAGCCTGACGCGCGAGCATTGACCGAGAGTGCCCGCAGGAGGGCACGGTCGACGCGGTCGAGGTCGGCCTTCTTGGATTCCATTCACGCTCTCTTTCGTTGAGAGCCAGTTTATCGACCGTTCTTCGACAGCGACAGCCGCCCCTGCATCAACTGCATCACAGCTGGGTTTCCGGCGCATTACGCCGCCGAAGCTGCGACCGCGCCACCACCGCCCTGCGACTCAGCTGCGGCCGAGGCGTTGGCGGAGCAGATCGATGCGCTTCTGAATCTGGGTGACGCTGGCCTGGGCGACCGCGGGACCGCCGCACAGCCTTCGCAGTTCGGCGTGCACCATGGCGTGCGGCTCCCCGGACAACTTGGACCACATGCCCACCAGACTGCCCAGCAGCGTGCGCTGCTCCTTGAGCGTGCGGTAGAGCGGGATCGGCTCCGGCGGTGCACCCTCGACCGCTGCGGCCGCTGTGCGCCGTTCAGAGCCGCGCTTGGACTGCCGCTGTTGGCGTTGGCGTAGCAGCTCCGACACCTGCTCCGGTTCGAGCAGCCCGGGGATGCCGATGAAGTCGAACTCCTCGTCGGTGCCGGGTTCGGCGAGTTCGCCGTACTCGTCGCCGTTGAACATCACCATGTCGAAGGTGGCCTGGGAGTCCAACGCCTGCCAGGTGAATTCCTCACCGAGGTCGTCCGATGCCTTCTCGGTCTTGTTCGCGGCCGCCACCATGGCGTCCTCAGGGTTGTACATGCCGTCGTCACCGTCGTCGCGGTTGCTGCGATCCAGGGCGTGATCGCGTTCCAGCTCCATGGCGTTGGCCAGGCTCAGCAGCCCGGGAACGTTGGGCAGGAAGATCGACGCCGTCTCACCGCGGCGGCGGGCGCGCACGAACCGGCCGATGGCCTGCGCGAAGAACAGCGGCGTTGACGCGCTCGTGGCATAGACGCCGACAGCGAGGCGGGGCACGTCCACCCCTTCGGAGACCATCCGCACCGCGACCATCCAGCGCCGGGTGTTGTGCGAGAACTCGTCGATCCGGTCGCTGGACTCCTTCTCGTCGGAGAGCACCACGGTGGCAGGCTCGCCGGAGATCTCCTCGAGGATCGCCGCGTACGCCCGAGCCGTGGTCTGGTCGGTGGCGATGATCAGGCCGCCGGCGTCGGGGATACCGTGCCGCACCTCGGTGAGGCGGGCATCCGCTGCCCGAAGCACCGCGGGAATCCACTGGCCGCTGGGCTCGAGGGCGGTCCGCCAGGCCTGCGAGGTGATGTCCTTGGTGTTGCCCTCGCCGAGTTTGGCTTCCATCTCGTCGCCGGCCCTGGTGCGCCACTTCATGTGTCCGGCGTAGACCATGAACATCACCGGGCGCACGACGCCGTCCGCCAGGGCGCGGCCGTAGCCGTAGTTGTAGTCGCTCTGCGACAGCCGGATGCCGTGCTTGTCGGGCAGGTAGGTCACGAACGGGATGGGCGAGGTGTCGGACCGGAACGGGGTTCCGGTCAGGGACAGCCGTCGGGTGGCGGGGTCGAAGGCTTCCCGGATGGCGTCTCCCCAGCTCAGGGCGTCGCCGCCGTGGTGTACCTCGTCCAGGATCACCAGGGTGCGGCTGGCCTGGGTGAGCTCACGGTGCAGCGCGGCGCGGGTGGCCACCTGGGCATAGGTGACGGCGATGCCGTGGAAATGGCTGCCGTAGCGACCGTGCGCGTTCTTGAAGCCGGGGTCGAGGCGGATGCCGGCTCGTGCGGCCGCGTCGGCCCACTGCCGTTTGAGGTGCTCGGTCGGGGCGACGACGGTGATCCGGTCGATCACGCGGCGTGCGCGCAACTCAGCGGCCAGGCGCAATGCGAAGGTGGTCTTGCCGGCGCCCGGCGTTGCGGCGGCGAGGAAGTCCCGGGGCTGATGCTGGAAGTAGGCCTCGAGGGCCTCGGCCTGCCAGGCCCGCAGTTTGCTGGCCGTTCCCCAGGCGGCACGCTCGGGGAAGGACGGTGAGAGGTGCTCGGCAGCGCTGGTGCCGGCGGGCCCGCGGTCCGGCCCGAAGACGGGCGGGGTGTCGACGGTCTCGGCCAGGAACGACGTGGCTGGGAACGAGGCGGCTGCGAAGGTTGCGGGTGTAGCCGATTCGGGTGCGCCGGATCCAGATGCAGTGGTCTCCCGGTGCGAGGGTTCCCGGAAAGCGGATCCGAAGTCAGGTGGAGTAGTCACTTCATAAGAACTTACCAACACCTGCCGACATCTGCCCGACGGGGCAGAATGAAACCATGACGAAGCAGCAGCATCCGTGGTCTCGCTACGTCGCCGTCGGCGACTCCTTCACGGAGGGGGTCGGCGACCCGGAGCCGGCCAGCCCGGGCGGCAACCGCGGTTGGGCTGACCGGGTGGCCGAGATGCTCAGCCTCGGCTCCGACGACTTCGCCTACGGGAATCTCGCGGTTCGGGGCAAGTTGATGAATCAGATCCTGGTCGAGCAGGTGGCTCCCGCGCTGGCTCTGCATCCCGACCTTGTGACGATCTCGGCGGGCGGCAACGACGTGCTGCGGCCCGGTAGCGACCCTGACGCCATCGCCGAGCGGCTGGACGAAGCGGTCACCCTGCTGGGCTCGGAGGGCGCCACTGTGGTGCTGTTCACCGGCACCGATGTGCGCTTCTCCCCCGTGTTGCGGGGGCTGCGGGGCAAGGTCGCGATCTACAACGAGAATCTCCGCGCCGTCGCCGCCGCCCACGACGCGATCGTGGCGGACATGTGGTCGTTGACGGAGATCCAGGACTCCCGGATGTGGGCTCCGGATCGCCTGCACCTGAACCCGCTCGGCCACCACACCGTGGCGCGGATGGTGCTGGACGTGCTCAACGTGCCCAACCCGCTCGAGCCGCAACTGCCGGAACCGATGCCCGGAGTCACCTGGCGTCAGGCTCGCACGGAAGACCTTGCCTGGGCGCGGGAGTACCTGGTGCCCTGGGTGCTGCGCCGGGTGCGCCACCAGTCGTCAGGGGACCACGTCCTGCCCAAACGTCCCGCCGCGGATCCGGTGACCAGGCTCGACCATCCGGCCTGACCCAGGGGTTCGCGATTAGACCTCGCCCGGGTGCGTCCAACGCCAGAACGGGCCCGGATCGGTGATGGTCTGATCGAGCACCAGGGGAACCGTGACCGTGTCAGATCCGACGGTCACGTCCAGACTGCCGACGGAGTCGCCCTTCTCGCCCAGGGTCACCGCCGTAACGTCCACGGTGCTGGTGATCGGGGTGTCTGACCAGACCACGGTGGACGCAGAGGTCTCGGCGACGGCCTGCCCTGACTGGCCCCAGGGCGTCGTGTAGGTGCCGAACGGCGTCCCGGCCTCCACCAGGGTCACCGTGCGGAAACCGGGCTCCACACTGTCGACCAGGCCGAGAATGCTCTCGTTCAGCTCGCTGTGGGTGTCCCCGCCGAGCACCACGCCCACGAGGGTGACCGACGAGTCACCGACGGGCACATCGACCGCGAAGAGCAGGCAGGCGCCGGCCTCATCGGTGGTGCCCGTCTTGATGCCCTCGACACCGTCGACTCCGAGCAGTTTGTTCGTGTTGGTGACGGTGCCGACGGTCGGAATCTCAGCGGTGGGCATGGCCACGATGGACGCCAGGACGGGATCGGCCATGACCAGCTTGCCGATGGCGACCAGGTCGGCCGGGCTGCTCATACTCTGGGCGGAGAGTCCGCTGGTGTCGGCGACGGTAGTACCTGTCAGCCCATTGGCGGCCAGGAAGTCCGCCGCGGCGGCGAGGTAGGCATCCACCGAGCCGAATGCCCACACGGCCAGGGACACGCTGTAGTTGTTCGCCGAGGGGATCAGCATCGTCTCGAAGGCTTCACGCTGGCTGAGCACCATGCCGGACACGACGGGCGCCACCGACCCGTTCTCCGCGATCGCGTCGTAGTAGATGTCCACGTCGGCGTCGGTGAACTCGATGTCCGGCCCGGGGTCGTCGCCGGTCAACGGCTTGCTCTCCAGGATCACCAGGGCGGTGACCATCTTGGTGATGCTCGCGATGGGCACAGCCCCCTGCTCCCCGCTGGACGCCAGGACCCCGTCGAACCCGACAGCACCGATGGCTCCGGCGCCCTGGTCCGGCCAGGCGGGCAGCGCGGCCGCCTGGGTGAGGGCCGGAGGTTCGGCCAGCGTCGCGGCCGTACTGGAGACCGGGGCGAGGCCCGTGCTGGTGAGGTAGGCGACGAACGCGAGCGCAACGGCGAGGACGCCGAAGAAAGCGATGCGCCGACGGCGGTAGACCTGGCGTCGGGAGAGTGACATTCGATGATTCTAACCACGGCCGCCGTGACCGGCTCGCAGGGCTGCCGCGCGCCCCGTGAATCGGCTACGCGCGCAGTGCGTACAGGGCGACGGCGCTGGCCGAGGCGACGTTCAAGGAGTCCACGCCGTGCAGCATCGGGATGGTGACGACGCTGTCAGCCACGGCCAGGGCATGGCGGCTCAGGCCGTCGCCCTCGGTGCCGAGGATCAGGGCCACCCGTTCCGGCGGGTCGGTCGCGAAGGTGTCCAGGGACACCGCGTCGTCGGCCAGGGCCAGGGCAGCGAGATGGAAGCCGTTCTCCTTGAGGACCGGTGCGGCCTCCCCCCATTCCGGCAGCCGGGTCCAGGGCACCTGCAGCACGGTCCCCATGCTGACCCGGACGCTGCGGCGGTATAACGGGTCGGCGCAGCGCGGGGTGATCAGTACGGCGTCCGCGCCGAGCCCGGCCACCGATCTGAAGATCGCCCCGACGTTGGTGTGGTCGACGATGTCCTCCAGGATCACGATGCGCCGGGCGCCACGAATGATGTCGGCCACCGAGGCCAGGGCAGGCCGGTGCATGGCCGCCATCGCGCCACGGTGCAGGTTGTACCCGGTGAGCTGCTCGAGCAGCGCCGCCGAACCGACATAGATCGGAACGTCGGGCCAGTCCGCCAGCAGACGCTGGGCATCCGGCAACCACTGCTCCTGCACAAGAACCGAACGGGGTCGGTGCCCGGCGGCCAGGGCGCGGCCGATCACCTTGGCCGACTCGGCGATGTAGAGACCGTTGGCCGGCTCGGAGACCCGGCGCAGGGCCACATCGGTCAGCCGGGAGTAGTCGGCCAGGCCGGGGGCGTCGAGGTCGGTAATCGGGACGATCTGCACGGAGGCCGCCGCCTTTCTGGGAGGTGTCTGTTGCACAGCTGCCGGAGCGGGAACCTCGAACCGTAACACAGCCGAAAACTCACCAGTTTAGACTCAGAGGACATCATCGTCGCGCCGGCTCCCCCGGGGCCGGGCCGGCGGCGACGGGACGAGGATGGAGCACCATGACGGCCGAGACTGTCCTGACGACATCGGCGGCAGCCGAAGAGGCCCTCGATCAAGTGGCGGCGATCCTGCGCGGCCGGCGCACCGCGGTCCTCACCGGTGCCGGGGTGAGCACCGACTCCGGGATCCCCGACTACCGCGGCGCTGGCGCCCCGGTGCGGGTCCCCATGACATTCCAGACCTTCCTCGCGGACGAACGGGCCCGCAAACGCTACTGGGCCGGGAGCCACTTGGGCTGGCACCGGTTCAGGGCGGCCGAACCCAACCTGGGTCACCTTTCGTTGGTGTCCCTCGAAGCGGCCGGACTGGTCAGCGGCATCGTCACCCAGAACGTGGACGGCCTGCATACCCGCGCCGGGTCCCGCCATGTCGTCGACCTGCACGGGTCGATGGACCTCGTGGTCTGCCTCTCCTGCGGCCAGGCCTTCGGCCGGGACAGCATCGCCGCCCGTCTGGAAGCGCACAATCCAGTGCTGGCGAACCCCGACCAGGTCGAGATCGCACCGGACGGCGATGCCATCGTGGTCGACATCGATGATTTCGTCGTGCCGGACTGCTCGGTTTGCGGCGGCCTGCTCAAGCCCAATGTGGTGTTCTTCGGGGAGCTGGTGCCGACCGGGAAATTCACCGCGGCGGCGGCGCTCGTGCGGGCAGCGGATGCCCTGATCGTGGCAGGCTCCTCCCTGGCGGTCAATTCCGGCATCCGGTTACTCGAACTGGCCCGGCGCCGCAAGCTGCCCATCGTGGTGATCAACCGCGGGACGACCAAGGGCGACGGGCGGGCGCTGGTTAAACTGGAGGCTGGCACGTCGGAGTCGTTTGCCGGGTTGGTGACCCGCCTCACCGGTCGGTAGTGTGCCAGAAGGCAGTACCCGTCCAGCAGAAGGCAGCGTTGTGACCACCAAGCTCGCGATCGTCCGGCACGGCCAGACGGACTGGAACCTGGAAAAACGCATCCAGGGCAGCACCGACATCCCACTGAATTCCACCGGTCGCGCCCAGGCCGCCGAGACCGGGCTGCGGCTGAGCCGTTCCCGCTGGGACGCCATCGTGACCAGCCCGCTGCTGAGGGCGCACGAGAGTGCCAGGATCATCGCGGGTGAACTGGACCACCCAGCACCGCTCGTCGTGCCGGAACTGACCGAGCGCCACCACGGTCATATCGAGGGGTTGACCTTCACCGAGCGGCAGGCACGGTTCCCGGACGGGTCATCGGTACCGGGCTTGGAGAGCCGGCAATCCGTGCTCGACAGAGTGCTGCCGGCCCTGGAACGAATCGCCCTGGACTATCCGGGCCAGGAGGTCGTCGTGGTCTGCCACGGCGGAGTGATCGGCACCCTCTTGCGTTACACCACCGCCGGCGGCCGGCCGGCCGCCGGTGAACTGATCCCGAACGGTTCGATCCACGATTTCCTTTGGCAGGGTGGCCGGCTCCAACTGGAGAGCGTCGTCTCGGCGCGCTGACCGGCGCGCTGATCCATGGTCAGCCCCTATGGTCGGCCCGGCGGGCTGTCGCCGCGGTGCCCTGCAGCACCCGGAGCAGTCGAGCGGCCGATTCGGCCCAGGTGAAACGTGCGGCTTGACTGACCGAGAGCCGGGACCGCCGCGCCCACTCCCCCGGCGCCTCCAGGTGGCGCACCGCTGCCGCCACCGCGTCCGGGTCGCGTGGCGCCACGTAGCTTGCCGCGTCGCCACCGATCTCCCGGAAAATGGGGATATCGCTCACGACCACCGGGATGCCCAGGCTCATCGCCTCGACCAAGGGAATGCCGAATCCCTCGTCGAGGGACGTGGTGACCAGCGCCGTGGCGTTGGTCAGCAGCGAGACGTACTCCTCGTCGCTGACGCCGTTGTGGAAGACCAGGCTGGCCTGGGGGGCGAGGGCGGTCAGCCGGGCGCGTTCGGCGTCACCGATCCGGCTGAGCAGGTGCAGCTCGTAGCCGGGCAAGTCCGCCGCGGCACGCACCAGGGTGTCCACGTTCTTGTACGGCATGAACGAGCCCATGTACACCAGGGTCTTCGTCGCCGGAGCGCTCCGTTCGAGGGCCGCGGCCGTTCCGGCGACGGAGTCGGCGGCATTGGGAACGACGGACACGGGCCGGCGGGTGAGCCGGTGTCTCGTGATCAGTGCACCGGTGGTCTCCGACACCGTCACGACGCCGTCCGAGCGGTTCAGCAGTAGCCGCTGCGGCGCCCAGGAGAGGTGATAGAGACGCCAGAGCAGACGAATGCCGGCGGAGAACTCCCTCGGTGGTGTGCGGTTGCGGTAGTAAATGAGGTCGTGCACCGTCAGCACCAGGCGGTATCGCCTGCCCCAGGAGCCCATGGTCTGCATCGGGCTGAAGACGATGTCGGGGGCGAGCCGGTTCACGGTCAGGGCGACCAGCGGTTCGAGCGGGCTGGTGGGCGACCGCACGAGCTGCCAGGGCAGAGCCGGCAGCATGGCGAGTTGCCTGTGGTCGCTGATCAGCATCGTCACCGGGTGCAACCGGCCCAGTTCGGTGACCAGTCCTGCGGTGTAGCGGCTGATGCCGTCGTGACGGTCGATCCGGGTGTAGCGGCAGTCGAAGACGATGCGCAGGGGGCGTTCGGCGGTGGTCATGACGCCTCTCCCGCCGGGACAACCGGCTCCAGGAAACGGCGCAGTTCCCTTGCCGCGTCTTCGGGGACTTCGTAGTGGATGAGATGGCCGACCCCGGGCAGGACATGCAGCTGAGCGTCCGGAAACTGTGCGCGCAGCCGAACCTGGGCCTCGACCGGGGTGATGTCGTCCTTCTCAGCGGCGATCAGGAGCGTGCGGATGTTGATGTCCGTGGCGTATTCGCTGACGTCGTGCCCCACGGATGCCTGGAAGGCCTCGAGCACCACGGTGCGGTCCGCGAACGCGGAGAAGTACCGGTCGTGCTGGTTGTGGATCCAGCGCCGCCGCTGCCGGCTCCGGGTCTTGGCCATGGTGATGCTCATCACCCGCACGATGACCCGGTTGCGGAGCAGGCCGAAACCGAGCCGCTCGGGCAGCTTGGACGCCAGCCAGTAGTAGAACACGGCGAGCCGGGTCAGCAGGCCGCGGGGCCCGGACAGGGCCGGGGCGGCGATCGGGTTCACCAGCACCAGATCCTGGGCCGGCAGGCCTTCCGCCGACGCGGCGGCCGCCGACACCACGATCGAGCCGAACGAATGTCCGAGGACCACCAGCCTGCCCGGCAGCGCCAGCAGACGCAGGAACTCGGCCAGCCAGGCGGCGTACGCGTCGATGGAATGCGGCCCAGCCGCGAACGCGGCGGATTCACCGAAGCCGGGCAGGTCCGGCGAGATGATCCGCAGGCCCTGCAGCTGCGCGACGACGGCCTCGAGGCCGTGGTGGTCGCCGCGGAACCCGTGCACCATCACGACGGTGGTCGCTGAGTCCGGGGCGCCATACTCCCAGTACCGGGTGTCGCTGCCGGACACCTCGAGGGTGTGGGCACGCGCATCCATGAGGGCGAGCAGGTCGGCGTATGGCGAGGGAACGATCATCGCTCCCAGTTTAGGCGGGCGACGCTGACCGGGCTGGACCCAACCCGCGCGGATCGACCTAGACTCTCCCACATCTGCACCATCCAGATCCGCGTCAGCGTCAGCGGAAGGAACGCCGTGAGCTTTACCGCACCCATTCAGCTGCCAGGGCTGACCCTGGATCCCCTGTGGTACCGCCGCGCGGTGTTCTACGAGGTGATGGTACGCAGCTTCGTCGACAGCAACGCAGACGGCGCCGGTGACCTGTCCGGGCTGATCTCCAAACTCGACTACCTGCAGTGGCTGGGCATCGACGCGCTCTGGATCCCGCCGTTCTTCACGTCCCCGCTGCGCGACGGCGGCTACGACGTGTCCGACTACCGAACGATCCTGCCCGAATTCGGCACCCTCGACGAGTTCAAGGAACTCGTCACGAAGGCACACGAGCGCAACATGCGCATCGTCATCGACCTGCCGCTGAACCACACCTCCGACCAACACCCGTGGTTCCAGCAGTCCAGGCATCAGCCGGGCGGGCCTTTCGGCGACTTCTACGTATGGAGCGACGACGACAATAAGTACCCTGACATCCGGATCATCTTCACCGACACCGAGGACTCGAACTGGGCGTTCGACTCGGTGCGGCGCCAGTTCTACTTCCACAGGTTCTTCTCCCACCAGCCCGACCTCAATTACGACAATCCAGCCGTGCACGAGGCCATCCTCGGTGTGGTGCGCTTCTGGCTGGACTTGGGTGTTGACGGGTTCAGGCTGGACGCAATCCCCTACCTGTACGAATCCGAAGACGGCAACGGCGAGGGCGAGCCGCCGACGCACGAGTTCATCAAACGGCTCCGCGCTGTCGTGGACCGGGACTATCCGGGGCGCATCATGATCGCCGAGGCCAACCAGTGGCCTCGGGAGGTTGCCGCTTTCTTCGGCACCGAGGAGGAACCGGAGTGCCACATGGCCTTCGACTTCCCGGTGATGCCGAGGATCTTCTACTCGCTGCGGTCCCAGCGCGCCGGCGAACTCGTCCGGGTGCTGTCCGAAACGACGGACATCCCCGAAGGCGCCGGATGGGCGGTCTTCCTGCGCAACCACGACGAGCTCACCCTGGAGATGGTCAGCGAAGAATACCGGCAGGCCATGTACGGCTGGTATGCCTACGACCCGCGGATGCGCGCCAATATCGGCATCAGGCGCCGCCTGGCACCGCTGCTGGACAATTCCCGCTCCGAGCTCGAACTCGCGCACGCCCTGCTGTTCTCGCTGCCGGGCAGTCCGTTCCTGTACTACGGCGACGAGATCGGAATGGGCGACAACATCTGGCTACCCGACCGGGACAGTTCCCGCACACCCATGCAGTGGACACCGGACCGCAACGGCGGATTCTCCGCCGCAGACCCCGGCAAACTGTACCTGCCCGTGGTGCAGTCGCTGGTCTACAACTTCGCCCAGACCAACGTCGAGTCCCACCTCGCGCAGTCCGGTTCGCTGCTGCACTGGATCCGGAACGTCATCCACGTGCGGAAGGGCCACCCAACCTTCGGGTTGGGCACCCTGCGCGTGCTGAATACCGACCACGAGTCCATCCTGGCGTTCACCAGGGCCTACGCCGGTTCGGGCTCGAGCTTCGGCGACCAGCCGGAGACCGTGCTGTGTGTCTTCAGTTTTGCGCACAATCCCGTCGCGTTCCGGATCGAGGAGCCGGACCTGGCCGGGACCCGGTTGTACGACATCTTCGGCGGCGGCGTCTTCCCGTCCTTCGACGAGGAGGGCGGCCTCACCCTCACCCTGGGCGCGCAGAGCTTCTTTTGGCTGCACTGCGGCTAGTGCGGCTAGGGGTTTGAGTAAGGGTAGGCACGGAAATTCACCACACGCTCAGCGAGACTCGTGTGGGGAATCAGTTTCAGCATGAGCGACATCCGCGACGCGTCGGTCCAGGTGGCGTTGCTCGGCGGGGTTCGCGGCCAGACGGCGCGCGCGGCGAAAGGATTCGCGCGCTCCGCCGAAGTCGAAGCTTTGGAGCAGCAGCTCGCCGCGTGTGGCATGCCAGAGATAGTAGTCGTCGAGCCCGCGCGCTGCATTCAGCACGTCAAGACCGGCGCCTGGGCCCTCGGCCATTGCTACCGCCACGGCGCGGTTGACCTCGACAACTGGTGAGCCTGTCATCGCTGACAACTGCGCATACAGCGTCGCGATCGCAGCCCAGTCAGTGTCGGCGGATGTGCGAGCGTTGCCATGATGCGCTGCGATCATCGCTTGCACCTGGAAAGGCCCTGGTCTCATGGCACTGAGGGCTAACGCCAGCACACGGTTTGCCTCCGCGATGAGTTGCAGATCCCACCGCGTGCGATCTTGTCGGTCGAGCAGTATGAGGTCGCCTTCACGATCGACTCTCGTATCGATCCGTGCTTGAGCGAACAGCTCCACTGCGAGCAGCCCGAGCACCTCCACGCTGTTGGGGAGCAATTCCACGGCCTGTTCGGTGAGCCGCACCGCGCACTCCAGAAGATCCGGCCGGATCGCCGAATCACCGGCGCCTCGGGACAGGTAGCCCTCATTGAAGATGAGGTACAGCACATCCAAAAGCGCGTCGACTCGCTCGTCAAGGTTGGCGGGGATGCTCAACGGAATGCCCGCATCCCGAATCTTGCGTTTCGCGCGAACGATCCGCTGGGCAAGCGTCGCCTCTGGGACCAGAAAGGCGGCAGCAATCTCAGTCGTGGTCAGGCCACCGACGAGCCGCAACGTCAACGCGACCTGGGTATTGCGGTCGAGCGAAGGGTGGCAACACAGCAGCAGCAGCCGCAGTTGCTCGTCTCCGACGTAGGAATGTTCAACGACCATGTCGGGTTCCTCCTCCCCTGGCTCGGCGACAAGCTCGTGGGCAGACTCGCGAAGCCGGCGTTTCGCACTGGCCGCGCGACGCAGACGATCGATGGCCTTATTGCGCGCGACCGTGTAGAGCCAAGCGGGTGGGTTCGACGGGATGCCGCGAACCGGCCACACCTCGACGGCCTCGAGCAGGGCATCCTGAACTGACTCGTCTGCCAGGTCGAGGTCACCGAAGCGGTGCGCGAGGAGAGCGATCACGCGACCGCTCTCCTCGCGGGCGAGTTGGACAATGGCCACCTCGCCCACTCTGTCACCTAGCGTCCGGACGGAAGGCAACTGGCCGAATCTCAAACGATCCAGCCAGGACGGGCATCTGCTTGGCAAGCTCGATCGCCTCGTCGAGATTTTCGGCCGAGATCAGGTAGTAGCCGCCGAACTGCTCCTTGGTCTCAAGGTAGGGACCATCGACTACGGCGTCGGGCGTGCCGGCAGTGCGGCGCACGGTGGTCGCGGTCGTGGTCGGTTGCAGGCTCGCTCCGCTCACCCAGTGGCCACCGTCGATGAGCTTCTGGTTGTAGGCCATCCAGGGGCCCATGAATTCCTCGAACCCAGGCTCTCCGTACTCCGGCGCCTGAACCGTTTCATCAATGTTGATCAAGATCATGTATTCCATGGCCATCTCCTTGTGTCGGATGTAAAAAGAAGCCGATGTACTCCGCCTCACGCAATCATGACGCAGTCGCACCGAAGGATCGACAGCACTCGAAGGAACTTTTTTCGGGAAATCAGGGTTGTGGTGTTTGCCTTCCTGAATCCACGCCGTGTGTGTCCGACACGCCCAGCGGCATCGTCCAACCGGCGGAAGCGTGGCAGGTGCTCCTGAGCCACCTCTGTGGGGCCGGATCCGGCGAATGGCGCGCAAAAACGGGCGACCTGCCGAAGCAGGTCGCCCGTGAAGGTAAAGCGGCGTGGTTACTTGCCGAAGCCCTTGTAGCGCGAGTTGAACTTCTCCACGCGTCCGGCGGAGTCCATGATGCGCTGCTTGCCCGTGTAGAACGGGTGCGACTCGGAGGAGATTTCCACGTCGATGACCGGGTACGTGGTGCCGTCTTCCCACTCGATGGTCTTCGAGCTGGAGACCGTCGAACGGGTAAGGAACGTCGCACCCGACGCGAGGTCGCGGAAAACCACGGGAGCGTATGTGGGGTGAATGTCAGACTTCATGGAGACTTCCTTGGTGCGTTTCGGTGGGTGGGTTCTGGCTCGCCGGTTGCGGCAGAAAAGTGTTCCGGTCACGAGGACCAGCTAGTGAGTTTAGCAGAATCTCAGGGCCGGGGGTGGCCAGGACACGCGATCGGTCAGATTGCGCGTGCCGAGTACCGGCCGTCGGTCTCGGTGAGCTCGATCGGGAGCCCGAAGGCCTCGGTCAGGGTGTCGGCGGTGAGCGCCTCGGCGAGCGGGCCCGCACTGACCACCTTGCCGCCGGCGAGCAGCAGGACGTGGGTGAAGCCGCGCGGGATCTCCTCCACGTGGTGGGTGACCATGATGATGGCCGGAGAGTTGGGCTCGCTCGCGTAACCGCTGAGCAGGCGAAGCAGTTCTTCTCTGGCGCCGAGGTCGAGGCTGGCCGCCGGCTCGTCGAGCAGGAGGATCTCCGGGTCGGTCATGATCGACCTGGCGATCTGCACCCGCTTCTGCTCGCCGTCGCTCAGGGTGCCGAACTTGCGGTCGGCGAGGTGGTCGAGCTTCCACTCGCCGAGGACTCGCTGCGCGCGACGCTCGTCGATCTCCTCGTACTCTTCGTTCCACCGGCCGGTCACCGAGTAGGCCGCGGTCATCACGACGTTCAGAACCGTTTCACCGGCCGGCACGCGACGGGCCATCGCCGTAGAGGCGAAACCGATCCGGGGGCGCAATTCGAAGAGGTCGCTGCCGCCGAGCGGCTCCTCGAGGACCTCGGCCGTTCCCTTGGACGGGTGGATGAGCGCGGCCGCGATCTGGAGCGTGGTGGTCTTACCCGCGCCGTTGGGGCCCAGGATCACCCAGCGCTGATCGCCGTCGACGCTCCAATCCACTGAGTCGAGGATGGTTGTGCCACCCCGGACGACGGAAACTCCGGTGAAATGAAGAACGTTGACCATATAGCCATGTTATCGGGCGCCGCCCAAGCCCCCGGTCACGCTAGAGCAGCGAGGCGTAAATCTCCCGGGTGCTCGCAGCGATCTGGCCCCAGCTGAACATCTCTTCAGCACGCACACGGCCGGCGCGGCCCATCTCGGCCGCCAGGGCGGGGTCGGCCAGCACCTCGGTGAGCGTCCTGGCCAGGTCGGCCACGAACACCGCCGGGTCGGTCGGGGTGCCGGTGCCGTCGCTGAGCTGGTCGATGGGCACCAACCGTCCCGTCACGCCATCCGCCACGACCTCGGGGATGCCGCCGGTGGCGGTGCCGACGACGGGCAGACCGCAGGCCATGGCCTCGAGGTTGACGATGCCCAACGGTTCGTACACCGACGGGCAGACGAACACGGTCCCCGCCGTGAGCACGGCTGACAGTTCGTGCTGTGGCAGCAGCCTGTCGATCCAGACCACGCCGGAACGTTCCCGCTGCAGTGCCTCGACCAGCTCGGTGACTTCGGCCAGGATGCCTGGAGTGTCGGGGGCGCCGGCGCACAGCACGAGCTGCACCTCCGGCGGCAGCAGGGCCGCGGCCCGGAGCAGGTAGGGCAGGCCCTTCTGCCGGGTGATCCGCCCGACGAACACAACGGAGGGACGGTCAGGATCGATACCCAGAGCGCGAACGACGTCGTCGTCGGTTGTCGGCTTCCACCGGTCCAGGTCGATGCCGTTGTAGACAACGTGTACCCGGGAAGCGTCGAGCGCCGGGTAGCTGCGCAGGATGTCGGCACGCATACCGCCGCTGACGGCGATGACCGCATCAGCCGCTTCGAAGGCGGTCTTCTCGATCCAGCTGGAGACGCGGTAACCGCCGCCGAGCTGTTCGGCCTTCCACGGGCGCAGGGGTTCGAGGCTGTGCGCCGTGACGACGTGGGGAACACCGTGCAGCAGTTTCGCGATGTGTCCGGCCCCGTTGGCGTACCAGGTGTGCGAGTGCACGACATCGGCGCCCTGCACGTCCTGCGCCATCTGCAGGTCCACTCCGAGAGTCGTCAAGGTTGCGTTCGCTTCGGCGAGTTCGGCCGGAACGCCGTAGGCGAAGGTATCCGCCTCCGAACGGGGGGCACCGAAGCACCGCACGGTGACGTCGATGTCGGTGCGGAGGGCCTTCACCAGCTCCGCAACGTGGACACCGGCCCCTCCATAGATTTCGGGCGGGTATTCCTTGGTGAGCAGATCGACGCGCATGCAGTAAAACTAGCGCAGGCTGAACCGAGGACACACCCCCGCGCGCTGGCCCAAGCCCGCGGATAGCCCTACTCTGAACTTATGAAGGCCAAGAAGATCTTTGGAATCGTTCTCGCAGGCGGCGAGGGGAAACGGCTGATGCCGTTGACCGAAGACCGCGCCAAGCCGGCAGTGCCGTTTGGAGGGCATTACCGTCTGATCGACTTCGCATTGTCGAATTTGATCAACTCCGGTGTCACCCAGATCGTTGTACTGACCCAGTACAAGTCCCACAGCCTCGACCGCCATGTCTCCCAGACCTGGCACGTCTCGGGTGGGCTCTTCAACTCGTATATCGCTTCGGTTCCCGCCCAGCAACGCCTGGGCAAGCGCTGGTTCAGCGGTTCGGCTGACGCCATCCTGCAGAGCCTGAACCTGATCCACGACGAGAAGCCCGACATTGTTGTCGTGGTCGGTGCCGACCACGTCTACCGCATGGACTTCAGTCAGATGATCCAGGCGCACATCGACTCGGGTGCCCAGGCGACCGTCGCCGCGATCCGTCAGCCGATCGCCCTGGCCGACCAGTTCGGTGTCATCGAAGTGGATGCCGCCA
Organism: Cryobacterium lactosi; assembly: GCF_004403945.1. Lineage (GTDB taxonomy): Bacteria > Actinomycetota > Actinomycetes > Actinomycetales > Microbacteriaceae > Cryobacterium > Cryobacterium lactosi. The sequence goes on from NZ_SOHM01000007.1 coordinate 99,252, forward strand.
CTCCGGACCGGATCAGCGATTTCCGGGAGAAGCCCAAGGACGCGGTCGGCCTGGCCGACGCGCCGCACGAGGTCTTCGCCTCGATGGGCAACTACGTCTTCAACGCCGACGCGCTGATCGAGGCTGTCCGCCGCGACGGCGAACGCACCGATTCCAGTCACGACATGGGCGGCGATATCGTTCCCGACTTCGTCTCTCGCGGTGAAGCCGGCGTGTACGACCTGCAGCGCAACGACGTGCCGGGCTCGACAGACCGGGACCGGTACTACTGGCGCGACGTGGGAACGATCGATTCGTTCTTCGAAGCGCACCAGGACCTCATCTCGGCCCTGCCGGTGTTCAACCTGTACAACCAGAGCTGGCCGATTTTCAGCCAGCAGCTGAACTCGCCGCCGGCCAAGTTCGTGCGTGACGGCAAGGGTGCCCTCGGTAGCGCCATCGACTCGATCGTGTCGCTCGGCTGTGTAATCTCCGGTGCTCATCTCGAGCGCAGCGTTGTCGGGCCGTGGGCCGTCATCGACTCCGGCGCCCACGTGGTGGACTCGATCGTGTTCGACCGGGTGCAGATCCGCCCGGGCGGCGTCGTGCACCGCGCCATCCTCGACAAGGACGTCATCGTCGAGGAGGGAGCCGCCATCGGTGTCGACCGCGATCGCGACCTTGCCCGTGGATTCAGCGTCACCGAATCCGGCATCACCGTTGTCGGTAAGGGCGTGCACGTCCACCCGTGATCCCTGCAGCCCGATTCCTCGTCGTCCTGGATGCCGACTCCACCCTCATCGAGAACGAGGTCATCGAGCTACTCGCTGACGCGGCCGGTTCCCTCACCCTGGTGGCCGAGGTGACCGACCGCGCCATGCGGGGCGAGCTCGACTTCGCCGAAAGCCTGCGGCAGCGGGTCGCCACCCTGGCCGGACTGTCCACCGACGTGTTCGCCGAGGTGGGCGCCCTGATCCGCCCGACTCCCGGCGTGCACGACCTGATCAATGGGCTGCACGCCGGCGGCAGCCGCATCGGCGTCGTCTCCGGCGGCTTCCACGAGCTGCTCGACCCCCTGGCCGCGGCCCTGGGCCTCGATCACTGGCGGGCCAACCGGCTCGAGATCGAGGACGGGCACCTCACCGGCCGGCTGGCCGGACCGATCATCGACGCGACGGCCAAGGCCGCCGCGCTGACCGAATGGGCGGCGCTGGACGGCGTGGACCTGTGCTCCACGGTGGCGGTGGGCGACGGGGCCAACGACCTCACCATGATGCGCATCGCCGGTCTCGGAGTGGCCTTCAACGCCAAGCCCATCGTGCGCCGCACGGCCGACCTGGTGATCGGCACGACCGACCTCAGCCAGGTGCTGCCCATCCTGGGCCTGCGCGGCTGAAGCCGATCCGGCCCGGCGGACGCAGCAAGAAACCGAAAGAAGCCCGGCGGGACCATTGGTCCGGCCGGGCTTCTGGCGTCCGCGATGAAGCTGCCTGGTGGAGCTTCCTAGTGGCCCATGCCCATTCCGCCGTCGACAGGGATCACGGCGCCGGAGATGTACGAGGCGTCGTCGCCGGCGATCCAGCTGACGACCCGGGCGACCTCGCCGGGAGATGCGAACCGGCCGGCCGGGATGCTGCGCTTGTACTCGGCCTGCTGCGCTTCGGGCAGCGCCGCGGTCATGTCGGTCTCGATGAAGCCCGGGGCCACCACGTTGGCGGTGATGCCGCGGGCGCCGAGCTCGCGGGTGACCGATCGGGCCAGGCCGACGAGGCCGCTCTTGGACGACGAGTAGTTGACCTGACCGGCGGAGCCGTACAGGCCCACGACACTGGAGATCAAGACGATCCGGCCGAACCTGGCCTTGAGCATCCCCTTGGAGGCGCGCTTGACCACCCGGAAGGCTCCGCTGAGGTTGGTGTCGATGACCGACGTGAAATCCTCGTCCGACATGCGCATCAACAGGGTGTCCTTGGTGATGCCGGCGTTGGCCACGACGACCTCCACCGGCCCGTAAGCGGTCTCGATCTCGGTGAACGCGGCGTCGATCGATGCGTAGTCGGTGACGTCGGCACGCACGGTGAGGCTGCCGGCCGGGCCTTCGCCGGAGCGCGCGGTGATGGCGACCCGGTGCCCCTTGGCGAGGAATTCCTCGGCGATGGCATAACCGATGCCCCGGTTGCCTCCGGTCACCAGAACTGTTCGAGCGGTCGCCATGGCGCGGTCCTTTCAGTGGGAACGCCCGCGGAACGGCGGGCACAGATTCATTTAGCTTAGAGCGTTCGGTGGGAGGACCCGGGGAGCGGGCAGTGGACGTAGGCTTGGTTCATGCGTGGACAGGCGCAGGAGGAGCCCGCCAGGTGCGATCCTCACCCTCAGTCAAAGCGATGGGCATGATGAAGCAGCAGCAGTCGATCACGACGCTCCCTCTGTCACCGGACGAGGAGCGCCGACGCCGCATGATCAGGTACACGGTGACCATGGGCATCCGCATGGTCTGCATCGTGCTGATGCTGTTCGTGCAGGGCTGGTGGCTGCTGGTCTGCGCGCTCGGGGCCATCCTGCTGCCCTACTTCGCGGTGATCGCCGCGAATGTGCACGGCGACCAGCGTTCCGAGGCCGTCCTACGGCCCGGCGCCCTGGTGCTACTCCCCCGCCAGGATGATCCTCGCCCCGAAGGCGCACGGCCCGATGGCAGAGGGACGGATGGGACGCTGCCCGATGACACCCGGCCCGTCGATCGCGAGGATCCACGGTGATCGGCTTCGGTGCCACCCCGGAAACGACCAGCTGCTCACGCGCGGGTTGCCGGGAAGTCGCCGGTTGGCGGTTGGACTGGCGCAACCCGCGGATCCACACCGAGGACCGGGTCAAGACCTGGCTGGCCTGCGACGAGCACGTCGAGTTTCTGCGCCAGTTCCTGCTGACCCGCGATTTCCCGCTGCGGGTGAGCCCGCTCGCGGTCGACGTGACGGAGGGTGCATGACCGGCTGGCGCTTCCTGCTCTCCAGGCAGTGGGCGGGCTACCTCGCGCTCACGATAATCTTCGCGGTGGTCTGTTCGGGGCTGGGCATGTGGCAGCTCGCCCGGCGTGCGGAGGCTCAGGCCGAGATCAGCCGGGTGGACGCGAATTTCGACGCCGAGGGGATTCCCATCACCGACGCCCTGCCCACGCTGGAGTCCTTCGATGAATCCCAGAAGTGGTTGCCCGTCGAGGTGACCGGTACCTACCTCAGGGACGAAGAACTGCTGGTGCGCAACCGGCCGTTGAACATCAACCCCGGCTTCGAGGTACTCACTCCCCTGTTGCTGACCAACGGCGACGTGTTCATCGTCAACCGGGGCTGGGTGCCCACCGGCGAAGACCAGAACGCGCCAGACGCCGTGCCGTCGGCCCCGGCCGGGGAGGTCACCGTGATCGCCAGGCTCAAGCAAGGCGAACCGTCCCTGGCCGGCCGCAGCGCCACCGGGAACCAGGTCGCCACGATCAACCTGACCGAGATCGCCGAGCGACTCGGCACCGACACGTACACGGGTGCATACGGCCTGATGAAGTCCGAAGATCCAGCGCCCACCGACCGGCCGACCGCCGTCACCAGGCCCGTGCGCGATGAAGGCCCACACCTGTCCTACGCCTTCCAATGGTTCGTATTCGCCCTGATGGCCTTCATCGGCCTCGGCTGGGCGGCCAGGCAGGAGTACCGCACCGTCAATGCCGAGGACCCCGAAGAACAGGACAGGGCCGCCGAGCGGGCCCGTCGCCAGGCGGCCAAGCCTCGCAGCGATTCCGACATCGAGGACGAACTGATGGATCAGCACTCCTGATCCAGATCAATATCGAACCCGCCGGTCCATTGGACCGGCGGGTTCATTGTTGTGCGTGGCGCAGGCCGGGCGATCAGGCCAGCGTGATCAGGTCCAGGTAGTCCTTGTTCCAGTGGTCCTCGGTGCCGTCGGGCATGATGAGCACCCGCTCGGGGTTGAGCGCCTCGACGGCGCCCTCATCGTGGCTGACCAGGACCACGGCGCCGGTGAAGTGAGCCAGGGCGTCGAGGATCTCTTCGCGGCTGGCCGGGTCGAGGTTGTTTGTCGGTTCGTCGAGCAGCAGCACGTTGGCACCCGAGACCACGATCATGGCCAGGGCCAGACGGGTCTTCTCGCCGCCGGACAGGACCCCGGCGGGCTTGTGCGAGTCATCGCCGGTGAACAGGAACGAACCGAGAACCCGGCGCGCCTCCATCTCGGTGATGTTCGGCGAGGAGGAGATCATGTTCTGCAGCACGCTGCGCTTCACGTCGATGGTCTCGTGCTCCTGGGCGAAATAACCGATCCGCAGGCCGTGTCCGGCTACGATCTCGCCGGTGTCCGGCTTGTCGACGCCGGCCAGCATCCGCAGGAGGGTGGTCTTGCCCGCACCGTTGAGGCCCAGGATGACGACCTTGGAGCCCCGGTCGATGGCGAGGTCGACGGCGGCGAAGATCTCCAATGAGCCGTAGCTCTTGGACAGGTCACTGGCCATCAGCGGGGTGCGGCCGCACGGAGCGGGCTCGGGGAAGCGCAGCTTGGCGACCCGGTCGACTGCTCGCACGGCGTCCAGGCCGGACAGGAGCTTCTCGGCCCTGGCGACCATCTGGTGCGCGGCCGCGGCCTTGCTGGCCTTCGCGCCGAATTTGGCGGCCTGCAGCTGCAGGGTGGACGCCTTCTTCTCAGCGTTGGCGCGTTCCTTCTTGCGACGGTCCGCGTCGGCGACGCGCTGGCGCTGGTAGTTCTTCCAGTTCATGTTGTAGATGTCGATGACCATCCGGTTGGCATCGAGGTAGAACACCCGGTTGACCGTGTCGCCGACAAGTTCGATGTCGTGGCTGATGATGATGCAGCCGCCGCGGTAGTTCTTCACGAACTCGCGCAGCCACACCACTGAATCGGCGTCCAGGTGGTTGGTGGGCTCGTCGAGGATCATCGTCTCGGCCGCGGAGAAGAGAATGCGGGCCAGTTCGATGCGGCGGCGCTGGCCACCGGAGAGGGTGCGCAACGGCTGGTCGAGGATGCGGTCCGGCAGGTTCAGATTGCTCGCGATGGACGCGGCCTCGGCCTCGGCGGCGTACCCGCCGAGCGCATTGAACTCGTCCGTGAGGGTGCCGTAGCGCTTCATGGCCCGTTCGCTGGTCTTGCTGTCGCTGCTGCCCATCTCGATACCGGCTTGGGTGAGGCCGAGCGAGATGGTGCCGAGGCCGCGGGCGTCCAGGATGCGGGTGCGTGCAAGCATGTCAGGGTCGCCGGAGCGCGGGTCCTGCGGCAGGTAGCCGATCTCGCCGGACTTCTCGATCTTGCCCTTGGTCGGCATCGTCTCGCCGGCCAGTGTCTTCGTCAGCGTCGTCTTGCCTGCACCGTTACGGCCGACCAGTCCGATCTTGTCGCCGGCGGACACCCGGAAGCTGACGTCCTCCATGAGCACGCGCGCCCCAACTCGGATTTCGAGATCTTGCACACTGAGCACAGCAATAGTCCATTCGAGGGAGTCGTGGGAGGCGGCCGAACGTGGCCAATTCACCAGTATATTTGCTCGCGCGCGGTTTCTGGTCCGATCTGACCGAAGAGGCCCGGTCGAAGCGGGTTACCTGGCCGGAATCCGGCCGGTCGGCAGCACTCCGGGCAACGCGGATCGGAGCCACGCCGTGTAGGCGTCCCTGGACCAGCCGAGCCCGACCACCAGGGTGTGAAAGACCTGCGGGTGGCCGAGGGCCCAGATTGACGTGGCCGCCTCGTGGTCGCTCAGCCCGGGCCGCAGGCCCAGCTGGGCCCGGAGGGCACCGACGGCTTCGGCGTAGGCATGCAGGCTGCGGGCGGCCATGGTCACTTCGAGCTCCCGGATCTCCGGGTCGGTCCCCGCCGCCTCGTTCACAACGCGGTGCAGTGGCGCCGCCCGCTCGTTGTCGGCAGTGATCCAGGTCGCCAGGGCCCCGACGGCGGCGACCGGTGTCCTGGCTCCGGTGATCCCGGTGGCGAGCTCGGCCGCGGAGACCCCTGAACTCCGTGCGTCGCTGTGGGCGCTGGCGAGCACGGCGGCGAGCACATCCACCTTCGACCCCACCGTGTTGTAGATGGTCTGCACGGCCACGCCGCCGCGCTCGGCGATGGCGGCGATCGATGTGCCGATGTAGCCGTGTTCACGCATCAGTTCGGAGGCGGCCTGGACAATGTCGCCCCGGGTACCCATGGTCTGGAGGTCTCGCCGGATCTGACTGCGGGTGCGTGGAGTCTCCATGCCTTTTAGAATACCCCTCTAGTTGATGGAGTGTGATTCCACATGATTGTTGATGCCCGTCCTCGCCCGCCGTAGCATGGGCGGCCGGGTTAAACCACACCGCGCCGGGCGACGGATGCGGGGGCATCCGTCCCGGCGCGGGACTGGCGTTCGGTTCGGGTCAGATAGCGAAACCGAGGGCTCGCATCATGTCGCGGCCGTCGTCGGTGATCTTCTCGGGACCCCACGGCGGCATCCAGACCCAGTTGATCCTGAACTGGTCGACAACGCCGTCCAGCGCTTCAGCGGTCTGTTCCTCGAGCACGTCGGTGAGCGGGCAGCCCGCCGAGGTGAGGGTCATGTGAATGATCAGGGCATCGTTCTCGTCGTCCCAACCAAGGTCGTAGATGAGCCCCAGGTCCACGACATTGATGCCGAGCTCCGGGTCCATGACGTCCTTGAGCGCCTCTTCGATCTCGTCGAAGCGCGACGGGGTGAGTGTCGAAACCATGGCTCTAGCCTACGGGCGTCTCGGCCAGGAAGCGATCGTAACCTTCGTCTTCCAGACGGTCGGCGAGCTCGGGGCCGCCCTGCTCGGCGATGCGGCCGTCGACGAAGACGTGCACGAAGTCCGGCTTGATGTAGCGCAGGATGCGGGTGTAGTGCGTGATCAGCAGCAGGCCGAGACCAGTGTTCTCCTTGGCCCGGTTGACACCCTCCGAGACGATCTTCAGGGCGTCGACGTCGAGTCCGGAGTCGGTCTCGTCCAGGACGGCGAACCTGGGCTTGAGCAGTTCGAGCTGCAGGATCTCGTTGCGCTTCTTCTCACCACCGGAGAAGCCCTCGTTGACATTGCGCTCGGCGAAGCTCTTGTCCATCCGGAGCCTGACCATGGACTCGCGGACGTCCTTGATCCAGTGGCGGATGGCCGGAGCTTCGCCGTCGATCGCGGTCTTGGCCGTGCGGAGGAAGTTGGTCACAGTGACGCCGGGGATCTCGACCGGGTACTGCATGGCGAGGAAGAGTCCGGCGCGGGCGCGTTCGTCCACGGTCATCGTCAGCACCTCTGCGCCGTCGAGCAGGATGGAGCCGCTGTCGACGTGGTACTTCGGGTGCCCGGCGATCGTGTACGCCAGGGTGGACTTGCCGGACCCGTTCGGACCCATGATCGCGTGGATCTCACCCTCGTTGATGGTGAGGTCGACGCCGCGCAGGATCTGCTTGGTGCCCTGGTCGGTCTCGACGCTGACGTGCAGGTCTTTGATCTCAAGAACAGACATTATTCGGTATCTCTTTCGTTGTCCGCGTGCGGCGGGCTTTTTAGTATGTGGGGCGCGGCCTGGGAGGCCGAGCGCGTCAAACGGCGATGGTGACCAGAGGATCGATGAACACGTCGCCGTCGATCAGGTCGACCTGGTAGACGGGGACCGGCTCGTAGGCCGGGAGCGTCAACGGTCGGCCGGTCTTGAGCGAGAACTTGGATCCGTGCGCCCAGCATTCCAGGGTGTCGCCTTCGACGAAACCCTCGGACAGCGAGATGTCGCCGTGGGTGCAGGTGTCACCGATGGCGAAAACCGCTCCGTTCGAGTCGCGGACGACGGCGATGTTCACGCCGCCGATCTCGACCTTGATGGCCTCGTTGGGTTCGAGGTCGTCGAGCGCACAAATCTTGGTGGATGCCATGTTCAGTTGCCCTCTGTTCCGCGGAGTTCGTCTTCGATAACGCCCTGCAGGCGTTCCTCGAGCGGCGACGAGCCGATGTGTTGCACGATCTCGCTGAGGAATCCGCGAACCACGAGGCGGCGTGCCTCGACCTCGCCGATGCCGCGGGACTGCAGGTAGAACAGCTGCTCGTCGTCGAAGCGTCCGGTGGCGCTGGCGTGGCCGGCGCCCAGGATGTCGCCGGTCTCGATTTCGAGGTTCGGGATCGAGTCGGCGCGGGTGCCCTCGGTCAGGACCAGGTTGCGGTTCTGCTCGTAGCTGTCGGTTCCCGGTGCGGTGCGGCCGATCAGTACGTCGCCGATCCAGACCGTGCGCGCGCCGGCGCCTTGGAGGGCGCCCTTGTAGTTGACCCGGCTGCGGCTGTTCGGGGCGTCGTGGTTGACGTAGACCTGCTGCTCCAGGTGCTGGCCGGCGTCGGCGAAGTAGAGCCCGTACAGTTCGGTGTCGCTGCCCTGGCCGGCCAGCTGCACCGACGGGTTGACCCGAACGATGCCGCCGCCGAGGGAGACCACGACGTGCTTGAGGCGGGCGTCGCGGCCGATGGTGGCGAAGTGGTTGGCCAGCTGGACGGCGTCGGCGTTCCATTCCTGCACGGTGACCACCGTGAGGTTGGCCGATTCGCCCACGATGATCTCGATGTTCTCCGAGATCCGGGCGTCACCGGTGTTCTGCAGGATCACCACGGCCTGGCTGAACGGCTTGGCCTCGATCACGGTGTGGGCGGCGCGCGGAACCGAGCCGAGGTTCGCCCGGGTGAGGGTGATCTCCTTGGCTTCTTCTCCGGTCACGGTGATGGCGAGGGCCTTCTCGAAGGCGCTCCAGGCGTTGGCGGCGGCGCGCTCTTCCGGCGCCCCGGCAGTGCCGATCCGAGTGTCAGAGCGGTCGACCCAGGAGACGTCGACGTCGGGGTGCGGCGTCTGGTCGAAGTCGTAGACCGAGCCGTCGAGCACGCCGGCGGTGAGGTCGGTGAACTTGGCGACGGGTGAGAGTTTCCAGACCGCTTCCCTGCCGGTGACGGCGGGGAAGTCGGCAACGTCGAAGCTCTTGAACCTGGCGGACCGGGTCTGCACCGGGACGAAGCCGAAGCGTCCGTCCGAGTGTTCCTTGATGCCGTGCTGTTCGGCGGTGGGCAGGGCTTCCGACGATGGTGCGGAGGTGGGTGCTGTTGAAGTCGAGGCGGCGGACATTTAGCCGACGGATCCTTCCATGCCCATTTCAATGAGCTTGTTGAGTTCGAGGGCGTACTCCATCGGGAGCTCCCTGGCGATGGGTTCGATGAACCCGCGCACGATCATGGCCATGGCCTCGTCCTCGGGCATGCCGCGGCTCATCAGGTAGAAGAGCTGCTCTTCGCTGACCCGTGACACGGTGGCCTCGTGGCCGAGCTGCACGTCGTCGACACGGATGTCGATGGCCGGGTAGGTGTCGGAGCGCGACTGCGTGTCGACCAGCAGGGCGTCGCAGCGCACGGTGTTCGCGGAGTGGTGCGCGGTGGCGTCCACCCGCACCTCGCCACGGTAGCCGGCGCGACCGCCGCCGCGGGCGATCGACTTGGAGACGATCGAGGACTGGGTGTACGGGGCCATGTGGATCATCTTGGCGCCGGCATCCTGGTGCTGGCCGGGGCCGGCGAAGGCGACGGAGAGGGTCTCGCCCTTGGCGTGCTCGCCCATCAGGTAGATGGACGGGTACTTCATGGTGACCTTGGACCCGATGTTGCCGTCGATCCACTCCATGGTGGCGCCCTCGGCGGCCGTGGCGCGCTTGGTGACGAGGTTGTAGACGTTGTTGGACCAATTCTGGATGGTCGTGTAACGAACGCGGGCGTTCTTCTTCACGATGATCTCCACCACGGCGGAGTGCAGCGAGTCCGACTTGTAGATAGGCGCGGTGCAGCCCTCGATGTAGTGAACGTAGCTGCCCTCATCGGCGATGATCAGCGTGCGCTCGAACTGGCCCATGTTCTCGGTGTTGATCCGGAAGTAGGCCTGCAGCGGAATCTCGACGTGCACGCCGGGCGGCACGTAGACGAACGAACCGCCGGACCAGACCGAGGTGTTCAGCGCGGCGAACTTGTTGTCGCCGGACGGGATGACGCTGCCGAAGTACTCCTCGAAGAACTCCGGGTGCTCCTTGAGCGCCGTATCGGTGTCCATGAAGATGACGCCCTGGGCTTCGAGTTCCTCGTTGATCTGGTGGTAGACCACCTCGGACTCGTACTGGGCGGCGACGCCGGAGACGAGGCGCTGACGCTCCGCCTCGGGGATGCCCAGCTTCTCGTAGGTGTTCTTGATGTCGTCCGGCAGGTCTTCCCAGGTCTGGGCCTGCTTCTCCGTGGAGCGGACGAAGTACTTGATGTTGTCGAAGTCGATCTCCGACAGGTCGGCGCCCCAGGTCGGCATGGGCTTGCGCTCGAACAGCGCCAACGCCTTCAGGCGGCGCTCCAGCATCCAGGCCGGTTCCTTTTTCAGGTTCGAGATGTCGGTGACGACCTCGGGTGAAATGCCGCGTCGCGCGGATGCGCCGGCGGCGTCGGAATCGGACCAGCCGAATTCGTACACCCCCAGCCCCTCGAGCTCGGGTCGGTCCAGTAGAACGTCAGACATCTTTACCTCTTCTCCTACCCACATCAACCCGGATATCAGTCCGGTCATTCCCGTACCGGGCTGCGGCCGACCATTCGGACGGACGTGCAACCCGTTGCGCGCGTGAGTTGTGTGGATGGCTACGTTGCGTACCTAAGATGAACAAGGGCCTCTCGTGCCGCGACATTCGAACAGTCGTCGAGCACACGGAGCCCGTGAAACACCTAATTCTACAGGCTAGTGATGTTATTAGTAGTGCGACCCGGCGTATTCACATACGCGCGCACCAGCAGGGAGCAGAACCCGTGAACCGGATTATCCAGTGGTTGCCCACCCAGGTGGACCGTCGGCTGAGGGTGCTCGGCTGGGTCTACCTGGCCGCCCAGATCTTCCTCGTCGGCACCGGCGGGCTCGTGCGGCTCACCAGTTCGGGCCTCGGCTGCCCCACCTGGCCCAAATGCACAGCGGATTCCCTGGTGAACACGCCGGAGATGGGCATCCACGGTGTCATCGAGTTCGGCAACCGGCTGCTCGGGGTTCTGCTCGGCCTGGTCGCCATCGCCGCATTCGTCGCGGTGCTGCGGATGCGCAAGAGCCGCCCGGACCTGTTCAGGCTGACCCTGCTGGCCGGCCTGGGCATCCCGGCCCAGGCCGTGATCGGCGGCATCAGCGTGCTGACCCAGCTGAACCCCTACGTCGTGGGCCTGCACTTCGTGATCTCCGTCGGCCTGGTGGGCCTCTGCACGGCCTTCATCTACCGGTTGTACACCGTGCCGGGTCCGCGGGCACGGGTGGTGCCCCTCTGGTTCCTCATCGTCACCCACCTCACGACAGTGGCCGTCGCCGTCACCATCGCCGTCGGGATCCTGACCACGGGGTCCGGCCCGCACGCCGGCGACGCCGACGCGCCCCGAAACGGTCTGGACTCCGAGTTCCTACAGCACGTGCACAGCTGGCCCGCCTATCTGACGGTGGCCCTGACCCTGGTGCTCGTCGTCGGCGCCGTGTCGCTGCGCCTGCCGGTGCGCCGTTGGGTGATCCTGCTGCTGGCGGTCGAGCTGGCCCAGACGGCCGTCGGCCTGATCCAGGCCAACCTGGGCCTGCCTGCCATCCTCGTCGGCATCCACATGGTGCTCGCCTGCGTGCTCGCGTCGGCCATGACCGCCGTGGTCCTGAACCTCAAGCAGCCCGTCGCGGTGGCCGCTCCCCCGGCCCCGCGCACCACCGCGGACTCCATGACGCGCTGACCGACGCGGCTCACGCGCGTGCTCCGCGCATCCTCGCGGACTCGTGCGCATCCCCGCGAGAGCGGGGAAACGGTCACCTCAGGGTGCCCGAAGCAGCCCCACCCCCGCTTTCGCGGGTGACCTACCTCGCGTGTGCGGGTGACCTACCTCGCGAGAGCGGGTAAACGGTCGCCTCAGCACGCGCGAAGCAGCCACACCGCCGCTTTCGCGGCCGGCGCGCCCTGAAAGAGCGACGGACCCGGCTAGAAGGGCAGCAGCGGGTCGACGCCCACGGCGACGAAGACCAGGGTGAGGTACGCGATCGAGCCGTGGAAAACCCGCATCGGCGACACGTGCTCGTGGCGGATGGTGAGGTTGTAGAGGCGGTGGGTCTCGAAGATGAACCAGGCGCCCGACGCCGTCGCGACGACGGTGTAGACGATGCCCATGCCTGCGATGGGAATCAGCAGCAACGAGCAGGCAACGGTGGCCCAGGCGTACAGGATGACCTGCAGGCCGACCTGGGCGCGACCGCGCACCACGGCCAGCATGGGCACGCCCGCGGCCTGGTAGTCGTCCCGGTACTTCATCGACAGCGGCCAATAGTGCGGCGGCGTCCAGAGGAAGATGATCAGGAACAGGATGAACGGGGGCCAGGACAGGTCACCGGTCACGGCCGCCCAGCCGATCAGAACCGGCATACAACCGGCTACCCCGCCCCAGACGATGTTCTGCGCCGTGCGGCGCTTGAGGATCATCGTGTAGAAGACGACATAGAGCAGGATGGCGCCCAGCGACAGCGCTGCGGCGACCCAATTGGTGAACAGCCAGAGCCAGGCGATCGAGATGGCGCCGAGGACCCAGGCGAACACCAGGGCCTGGCGGTCGGTGAGTTCGCCGGTGACCAGCGGCCGGCCCTGCGTGCGGTTCATCAGACGGTCGATGTCGCGGTCGAGGTAGCAGTTGAACGCTCCAGCGGAACCGGCGCTGAGCGCACCGCCGATCAGGGTGGCGATAACCAGCCACAGGTCGGGCAGTCCTCCGGTGGCGAGGATCATCGTCGGGGCGGTAACAACGAGCAACAATTCGACCACACGCGGCTTGGTCAGGGAGAGGTAGGCCAGGAACGTCCGCTTGTACCGTGCAGCACGGTCCTCGGTCCCCCGTTCGCGGGGTTCCTGGGCCGTTTCGACTGTCTCTCGTGCGCTTCGCATATTGCCTTGATTCTAGATCATTCCCACACCTCTCAGTCCCGGCTCCCCACTGCGACAGTGGCGCAATACCGGCGAAACAACGTCGCCAAGCCACGGTCCCTATACTGGAAATGCTCGCCAATCTAGGTGCACGCATCCATGAGCGCCTGATATGGGCCCTGTGCTGCGCACCTGATGCCGATAACGATGTCGGCGGGCATTCACTCTCCAGCGGCGCGGGTATAGCGTGCCGCCTTTTCGGATTCAGAAGGGTCAGTTCACGTGGCAGCATTGCAGTGGGATTCCATCGACAACCGGGCGGTCGACACCGCCCGCATCCTGGCGGCCGACGCCGTCGAGAAGGTGGGCAACGGTCACCCTGGTACCGCCATGAGCCTCGCTCCGGCCGCGTACCTCCTGTTCCAGAAGGTGATGCGTCGTGATCCCGCTGACAACGAGTGGATCGGCCGTGACCGGTTCATCCTCTCGGTCGGCCACAGCTCCCTGACCCAGTACGTGCAGTTGTACCTCGGCGGCTACGGCCTCGAACTCGACGACCTCAAGGCCCTGCGCACCTGGGGCTCCAAGACCCCCGGCCACCCCGAGTACGGCCACACCGACGGCGTCGAGATCACCACCGGACCGCTCGGCCAGGGCCTCGCCTCCGCCGTGGGCTTCGCCTACGCCTCGCGTTTCGAGCGTGGCCTGTTCGACCCCGAGGCCGACGCGGGCACCAGCCCGTTCGACCAGTTCGTCTACGTCATCGCCGGCGACGGCGACCTGCAGGAGGGCATCACCTCCGAGGCCTCCTCGCTCGCCGGACACCAGCAGCTCGGCAACCTGATCGCGATCTACGACTCCAACCAGATCTCCATCGAGGACGACACCAACATCGCCTTCACCGAGGATGTCGCCGCCCGGTACGACGCGTACCACTGGCACGTGCAGACCGTGGACTGGAAGAAGACCGGCGAGTACGTCGAAGACATCGCCGCTCTCAACGACGCCATCGAAGCGGCCAAGGCCGTCACCGACAAGCCGTCGCTGATCATCCTCAAGACCATCATCGGCTGGCCCAGCCCGAAGAAGCAGAACACCGGCAAGATCCACGGCTCCGCCCTGGGCGCCGAGGAACTCGCCGGCGTGAAGGAGATCCTCGGTTTCGACCCCGAGAAGACCTTCGAGGTCTCCGACGAGGTCATCACCCACACCCGCAAGGCCCTCGACCGTGGTGCTGAGCAGCACGCCGAGTGGAACCTGCGGTTCGACGCGTGGGCGGCCGCGAACCCCGAGCGCAAGATCCTGCTCGACCGTATCCTCTCCGGCGACCTGCCCGACGGCGTCGAGGAAGCCCTGCCGGTCTTCCCCGCCGGCACCGAGGTCTCCACCCGTGCGTCGTCCGGCAAGGTGCTCAACGCGCTCGGCCCGGTCATCCCCGAGCTCTGGGGCGGCTCCGCCGACCTCGCCGAGTCCAACAACACCACGATCAGCAACGCCGCATCCTTCATCCCGAGCGAGCACTCCACGGGCGAGTGGACCGGCAACCCCTACGGTCGCGTCCTGCACTTCGGTATCCGTGAGCACGCGATGGCCGCGATCCTCAACGGCATCGTCCTGCACGGCAACACCCGCCCCTTCGGTGGCACCTTCCTGATCTTCAGCGACTACATGCGCCCGGCCGTTCGGCTTGCAGCGCTCATGAAGGCGCCGTCGATCTTCGTCTGGACCCACGACTCGGTCGCCCTCGGTGAGGACGGACCGACCCACCAGCCGATCGAGCAGCTTGCCTCCCTCCGTGCCATCCCCGGGCTCGATGTGGTGCGCCCCGGCGACGCCAACGAGGTGTCCTGGGCCTGGAAGACGATCCTCGAGCGTCGCAACGGCCCGGCCGGCATCGTGCTGACCCGTCAGAACATCCCCGTGTTCGAGCGTGGCGAAGGGGACGCCAGCGGCGAGACCTTCGCCTCGGCCAAGAACGTCGCCAAGGGCGCGTACGTGCTCGCCGAGGCCCCGAACGGCACGCCCGACGTGATCCTCATCGCCACCGGTTCCGAGGTGCAGCTGGCCGTCAACGCACGCGAGGCCCTCAAGGCGGATGGCGTCAACGCCCGCGTCGTGTCGGTGCCGAGCCTCGAGTGGTTCGAGGAGCAGTCCGCCGAATACCGGGAGGCAGTTCTGCCCAGGGCGATCACCGCCCGGGTATCGGTTGAGGCCGGAATTGCGTTGACCTGGAACAAGTACGTCGGCGACCGCGGCCGCAGCGTCTCGATCGAGCACTTCGGTGCGTCGGCCGACTACAAGACCCTGTTCCGCGAATTCGGCATCACCACGGAGGCTGTTGTCGCCGCCGCCAAAGAATCCCTCGCCGCGCTCTAAGCGCGACACCTATAAGCGCAGCATTCAAGGAGATTTGATTTTCATGACAGAAACTACCCCCACCGCCGCCCTGTCCGCCGCGGGCGTCAGCATCTGGCTCGACGACCTGTCGCGTCAGCGCATCCAGTCCGGCGGGCTGAAGACCCTCATCGCAGAGAAGAACGTCGTCGGCGTCACCACCAACCCGACGATCTTCGCCGGTGCGCTCAGCAAGGGCGAGGCCTATGCCTCCCAGGTGGCCACGCTGGCCGCCGCCGGAACCAATGTGACCGACGCGGTCTTCGAGATCACCACCGACGACGTCGCGGCAGCCTGCGACATCTTCCGCCCGATCTACGACACCACCAACGGTTTCGACGGCCGCGTCTCGATCGAGGTCGAGCCCGGTTTCGCCCACGACGCCGAGAAGACCCTCGCCCAGGCGCAGCAGCTGTGGAACAAGGTCAACCGCCCCAACGCGATGATCAAGATCCCGGCAACCATCGAGGGCCTGGACGCCATCACCGAGACCATCGCACTGGGCATCAGTGTCAACGTCACCCTGATCTTCAGCCTCGAGCGGTACCGCGCGGTCATCAACGCGTACCTCAGCGGCCTCGAGAAGGCCAAGGCGGCCGGCATCGACCTGTCGACGATCCACTCGGTGGCGTCCTTCTTCGTGTCGCGGGTCGACACCGAGATCGACAAGCGCCTCGCGGCCGTCGGCACCGACGAAGCCCTTGCCCTGCAGAGCAAGGCCGGCGTCGCCAACGCCCAGCTCGCGTACCAGGTCTTCGAGCAGGCCTTCACCTCCGAGCGTGCGGCGAGCCTGATCGCCGCCGGTGCCAACAAGCAGCGCCCGCTGTGGGCATCCACCGGTGTCAAGTCGGCCGACCTGCCCGACACCCTGTACGTGACCGAGCTGGTTGCGCCCGAGGTTGTCAACACCATGCCGGAGAAGACCCTCGAGGCCACCTTCGACCACGGCGTGATCGTCGAGGGCGCCGTCACGGGCGCGTACGACGAGGCAAACGCCGTGCTCGACGCGATCGCCGCCCAGGGTGTCTCCTACGACGACGTCACCCGGGTGCTCGAAGAGGAGGGCGTTTCGAAGTTCATCATCTCCTGGAACGAACTTCTGGACACCGTGACGGCTGCGCTCGAGTCGGCCAAGTGAGTTTCCAGATCTCGGTGAGCGGTGCGGCGGCGCAGGCCGTCCGCACCGTGGTTCCCACTCTGGTCGCCGACCTCGTTGCCTCCGGCATCACGTCGCTCGACCCCGCGCTGTGGGGCCCCGAGGCGGAGGTGGAGGCCGGCCAGCGTCTCGGTTGGACCGAGTCAGTGGCCACCTCCCGTCCCCTCGTCGCCGAGATCTTCGCCCTTCGTGAGGAACTGCTCACGAAGGGCGTCACCCGCATCGTTCTGGCCGGCATGGGTGGCTCGTCGCTCGCACCGGAGGTCATCACGCTCACCAGCGGCGTCGACCTGACGGTGCTCGACTCGACCGACCCCGACCAGGTGCGGGCGGCATTGGCCGACCGCCTCGAGTCGACCGCCCTGGTGGTGTCGTCGAAGTCGGGCGGCACCGTGGAGACCGACAGCCAGCGCCGCGCGTTCGAACGCGCCTTCAGGGACAGCGGCATCGACCCCGTCGAGCGCATCATCGTGGTCACCGACCCCGGCTCGTCGCTCGAGGCCTCCGCCATTCAGGCCGGCTACCGGGTCTTCAACGCCGACCCGACAGTGGGCGGCCGGTTCTCGGCGCTGACCGCGTTCGGTCTCGTGCCGTCCGGTCTGGCCGGGGTGGACATCGGGCAGCTTCTCGACGAGGCCGACGCCGTATCCCTCGCCCTGGCCGTCGACTCGGAGGACAACCCCGGTCTGATCCTGGGCGCGGCCATGGCATCCAGCACGCCACGCCGGGACAAGCTGGCCATCGTCGCCGACGGCACCCACATCGTGGGTTTCGCCGATTGGGCCGAACAGCTCATCGCTGAATCCACGGGCAAGATCGGCACCGGCATCCTGCCTGTCGTGCTCGAGAGTGACGCGCCCGAGCTCGCCACGGTGCTGCCCGACCTGCAGGTCCTGCGGGTTGTGGCGGATGCCGGCGGTGACGTCTTCGCCGACCATGACGGTGCCGACGAGATCCGCGTCAGCGGAACCCTCGGCGCACAGTTCCTGGTCTGGGAGTACGCGACCGTCGTCGCCGGCCGGCTGCTCGGGATCAACCCGTTCGACCAGCCCGACGTCGAATCGGCCAAGATCGCCACCCGCGGGCTGCTCGACTCCCGCCCGGAGCCCGAGCCTGCCGCCTTCATAGCCGACGGCATCGAGGTCCGTGGTACGCCCCACGTCATCGGAGCGGCCAGCGACCTGGCCGGCGCGGTGGACGCGTTGCTCGAGGAGCTCGGCCCGGATGGGTACGTGGCCGTCCAGGCCTACGCCGACCGGTTGGCCCTCCCCCAGCTCGCCGAGCTGCGCGGACTGCTCGCGACGTTGTCCAAGCGTCCGGTCACGTTCGGTTGGGGCCCCCGATTTCTGCATTCCACCGGACAGTTCCACAAGGGTGGCACCCCCACCGGAGTGTTCCTGCAGATTCTCAGCACCCCCGCTGAGGACCTTGAGATCCCGGACCGCCCGTTCACCTTCGGTGAGCTCATCCAGGCTCAGGCCGCCGGCGACGCCAGCGTCCTCGCCCAGCACGGTCGCCCCGTCCTCACCCTCACGTTGACCGACCCGGCTGCGAACCTCAGTACCCTGTTCAACGCAGTCCGCTAAGTCCCGCCGCCCTCGTCTTCACACTTTTATCCTCTAAGGAGCTGCATGTCCCCGGTGGAAATCACCCCGGAGTTCAATCCGTTGCGTTCACCCTCCGATTACCGCCTGAACCGGATCGCGGGGCCCTCCAGCCTCGTCATCTTCGGCGTAACCGGAGACCTGTCGCGGAAGAAACTCATGCCCGCGGTCTACGACCTCGCCAACCGCGGTCTGTTGCCGCCCGGTTTCGCACTCGTCGGGTTCGCCCGGCGGGATTGGGATAACCAGGACTTCATGCAGGTCGTCCACGACTCGGTGAAGGAGTACGCCCGCACCGAGTTCCACGAGGACGTCTGGGCCCAGCTGGCCGAGGGCATCCGGTTCGTGCCGGGAACCTTCGACGACGACGCCGCGTTCGAACTCCTCAAGGACACCATCGAGGAGCTCGACCGTGAACGCGGAACCATGGGCAACCATGCGTTCTACCTGTCGATCCCGCCCAAGGCCTTTCCCCAGGTCACCGAGCAGCTGCGACGCTCCGGTCTCGCGGAGCAGAAGGACGGTCAGTGGCGCCGTGTCGTGATCGAGAAGCCGTTCGGCAGCGACCTGAAGACGGCCCGCGAGCTCAACGACGTCGTCGAGTCGGTCTTCCCGGCTGACTCGGTGTTCCGCATCGACCACTACCTCGGCAAGGAAACGGTGCAGAACATCTTGGCGCTGCGCTTCGCCAACCAACTGTACGAACCGATCTGGAACGCCAACTACGTCGACCACGTGCAGATCACCATGGCTGAGGACATCGGCGTCGGCGGACGGGCCGGGTACTACGACGGTATCGGCGCCGCCCGCGATGTGATCCAGAACCACCTCCTGCAGCTCCTCGCGCTCACCGCCATGGAGGAGCCCATCTCCTTCGACGCGGCGGACCTCCGCACCGAGAAGGAGAAGGTGCTCGCCTCGGTGCGCCTCCCCGAGGACCTCGCCACGGGCACCGCCCGCGGTCAGTACGCCGGTGGCTGGCAGGGCGGCGAGAAGATCCTCGGCTTCCTCGAGGAAGACGGGATGAACCCGGAGTCACTCACCGAGACCTACGCGGCGCTCCGCCTGGAGATCGACACGCGGCGCTGGTCCGGGGTGCCGTTCTACCTCCGCGCCGGCAAGCGGCTGGGCCGCAGGGTCACCGAGATCGCGGTGGTCTTCAAGCGTGCTCCCCAGTACCTGTTCGAAAAGAGCCAGACGGCCGCGCTGGGCGAGAATGCCCTGGTCATCAGGGTTCAGCCCGACGAGGGTGTCACGATCCGGTTCGGTTCCAAGGTGCCAGGCGTCGGCATGCAGGTACGCGATGTGACCATGGACTTCGGTTATGGCCACGCGTTCACCGAGGCGAGCCCCGAGGCCTACGAGCGTTTGATCCTTGACGTCCTGCTGGGCGACCCGCCGCTCTTCCCCCGCCACGAGGAGGTCGAGCTATCCTGGAAGATTCTCGACCCGATCGAGGAATTCTGGACCACCCAAGGTCAGCCGGAACAGTACCGACCCGGAACCTGGGGGCCCGCATCAGCCGACGAACTGCTGTCACGAGACGGCCGGAACTGGAGACGCCCATGATCGTGGATCTGCCGGACACCACTACCGCGAAGATCTCCAAGGCGCTCGTGCGCATCCGGGAGGAGGGCGGCGCTGTCGCCCTTGGCCGGGTGCTCACGCTCATCATCGCCGCCGAACTCGGCCACGAAGAAGAGGCCATCGAGGCCGCGAATGACGCGTCTCGGGAGCACCCGATGCGGGTCATCGTGCTCTCCACCCAGGCCGAGGGCACCGCCGCGCGGGACCCGAGGGTGGATGCCGAGATCCGGGTCGGCGGCGACGCCGGCGCGAGTGAGGTCATTGTGCTGCGCGCCTACGGTGACGCCGCCAGCGACCCGGAGAGCCTGGTGACCGGCCTGTTGCTGCCGGATGCCCCCGTCGTGGCCTGGTGGCCCGGTGAGTCGCCCGAGGTGCCTGCCGAGTCCCCTCTGGGCCGCATTGCCTACCGGCGCATCACCGACGCGTCGGCGCAGCCCGACCCGCAAGCCGCCCTCAGCCGGATCTGCTCCACCTACCGGCCCGGCGACACCGACTTCGCCTGGACCAGGCTGACCCTGTGGCGCGCTCAGCTGGCCGCGGTGCTGGACCAGCCCCCCTACGAACCCATCACCGCGGTATCCGTCAGCGGCGCGCTCGATTCCCCCTCCACCACGCTCCTGGCCGCCTGGCTACAGCTGCAGCTGCAGGTCCCGGTGGACTACGAACTCACCTCGGGTCAGAATTCGAACGGCATCCGTGGTGTGCACCTGACGCGGGCCTCCGGGGTGATCTCCCTTGAACGGGAGGTTCCCGGCATCGCGACGCTCACCCAGTCGGGTCAGCCCGTGCAGGACCTGACGCTCAAGCGCCGCAGCCTGCGTGATTGCCTGAGCGACGAATTGCGCCGCCTCGACCCCGACGAACTGTACGGCGAGGTCATCACCCGTGGGCTCCCGCAACTGGCGGGTCCCACCGAAACGACCGGAGATCACTCATGACGCACGACAGGCGTGTCCTGGTCCACGACGACAAGGCGGCCCTCATCGCCTCGGTCGCGACACGGTTCATCACCAAGATGGCCGACATACTGCACGAGCAGGGCCACGCCCATGTGGTCCTGACCGGTGGAACCGTCGGCACCGGTGTTCTCGAAGCGATCAACGCCTCCCCCGACCGTGACACTGTCGACTGGGCCAAGATCGACTTCTGGTGGGGCGACGAGCGCTGGGTTCCCCGCGCGCACGCCGACCGCAACGAGGTGCAAGCGCGCGCGGCGCTGCTGGACCACATCGACATCCCCGGAGCGAACGTGCACTCGTTCCCGGCGTCCGATGAAGGCCTCGAGCTCGACGCTGCTGCTGACCGCTATGCAGCCGAGCTGAAGTCCAAGGCCGCACCGGACTCCCTGGTGCCGCAGTTCGACGTGACCTTCCTCGGCGTCGGTCCCGACGGCCACATCGCGTCGTTGTTCCCGCACATGCAGGGCATCAGGGAGAACGACCTGACCGTCATCGCCGTGCTGAACTCGCCTAAGCCGCCGCCGGAGCGCCTGAGCCTCACCCGCTGGGTGCTCAACTCGTCCGAGCGGATTTGGCTTGTCGTCTCCGGCCCGGACAAGGCCTCTGCCCTCGGCCTGGCCCTGGCCGGCGCGAGTCGCGATGAGGTACCCGTCGCGGGCATCCGCGGCCGTCACTACACGGACTTCTTCGTCGACGGCGAGGCCGCCGCCGAGGTTCCGGAGAACCTGATCGCGTCGCCGCAGTAGTGTTCAAGCACTGATCTGACGCCGTCCACAGGCACGAAGAAGCGCATCGGTTCCTCGGAACCGATGCGCTTCTTCTGTTGCTGCGAGTGTGTTGGTGCGAGTGAGCCCTAGTTGGTGGCGCTGAGCTTGCCGCGACGCACCCGGAGCTGCTGGAGCGCCTCCTCCAGGAGGGACTCCGCTTCCTCTTCGGTGCGGCGTTCCTTCACATACGCGAGGTGGGTCTTGTACGGTTCGAGCTTGACGACCGACGGCGGGTTTTCCTTGTCGCGACCGGCGGGCAGACCCGACGACGGGCAGTCGATGGTGTCGGGGATCTCTTCGTCCGGCAGGTTCGCGGCGAAGTACCGAACAGTCTCGTTACCGAGGGCGTCCCAGTAGGACACGCGGATGCGATCGGCGTGAAAACCGCGGTCCTGCTCGCCCATGGGGCCGGCTCCGACTCGCGAGCCGCGAATTGCGCTTCCACCAGATGCCATTGTGTTCCTCCGCTGTTAAAACTGTTCGGCGTGTTCGGGTTGTACTGCTGCGTCCCGGTCCCGCCGTGGGTGACCGGGTCGCGGTGTTCGTCGCGAGCGGGGTGCTGCGACCTATGCGTCAGCCGGACCGCCCTCCCGGGCGCGCCGGCTTGGCTACGGTTAAGCGCCGGTATCGAATTTGGTGATCAGGCCCAGCACGACGATGCAGGAAATCCACAGCACGGCCAAGATGATGGTAATACGGTTGAGGTTCCGTTCGGCAACGCCGGACGCGCCGAGATTCGAGGTGACGCCACCGCCGAACATGTCGGATAGACCCCCACCGCGCCCCTTGTGGAGCAAAATGAGCATGGTGAGCAGGAGGCTCGTGATACCGAGCAAAACCTGCAATACAACCTGGAGAATCTCCACGCGAAACCTTTCACAAAACGATGGGCGCTAGAGCTCCACCAAGACCACTGGCAATTATAGCCTGACGGCAAACGAAACCCGCCGCACCCCCCGCAAGGGGTACGACGGGTACTCGCTACAGTCCGACGTGCTTCTGGAAGCGGACGATGCTGGAGAACTCGGTGATGTCCAGGCTCGCGCCTCCCACCAATGCTCCGTCAACGTTCGGCTCCTTCATGAAACCGGCGATGTTGACGCCCTTGACCGAACCTCCGTAGAGGATCCGGGTCTTGTCGGCGACATCCTGGCCCAGAACCTCGGCCAGGGTCAGTCGCAGCTGGGCCGCGACCTGCTCGGCCTGGTCGGGCGTCGCCGCCTGGCCGGAGCCGATGGCCCAGACCGGCTCGTACGCCACGACGATGTCCGCTGCGTTCTCGACTCCGGCCAGCGCGGCCTTCAGCTGAGCGACCGGGACGGCGCTGGGGCCGTGCAGTTCCAGGTCCGCGGCGGTTTCGCCGACGCAGATGATCGGAACCAGGTTGTGCTTCAACGCGGCGGTCACCTTGGCGGCGACAACCTCGTCGGTCTCGTTGTGCAGGGTACGTCGCTCGGAGTGACCGATGAGGACGTACTGGCATTCGAGGGCGGCCAGGAACGCGGCCGAAATCTCACCGGTGTACGCGCCGGACTCCTGCGTGGAGACATCCTGCCCGCCGTAGGCCAGCGGCAGCTTGTCGGCCGTCACGAGCGTCTGGACGCTGCGCAGGTCGGTGAAGGGCGGGAACACGGCGACCTCGGTGGAGGTGAAGTCGTGGCCGGCGTCCTTGAGGCTCCAGGCCAGCTTCTGCACGAAGGCGATGGCCTGGAGGTGGTCCAGGTTCATCTTCCAGTTGCCTGCAATCAGGGGAACACGCGTGTTTACTGCCATCCGAGGACCTCCAGTCCTGGCAGTCGCTTACCCTCGAGGAACTCGAGGCTGGCGCCACCGCCGGTAGAAATATGACCGAACTGGTCATCATTGAAACCAAGGATGCGCACTGCGGCGGCGGAGTCTCCTCCGCCGACGACGCTGAGCCCATTGACCTCGGTGAGTGCGGCGGCAACCGTGCGGGTGCCGTCAGCGAACGGTGCCAGTTCGAACACGCCCATCGGGCCATTCCAGAACACGGTCTTGGACTCGCGGATGACGGCAGCGAATGCGGCTGCGGTGTCCGGTCCGATGTCCAGGCCCAGTCCGGCAGCGCCGAACGGGGTGTCCTCGATCTGATCGGCCGGCGTCGTGACGTACTCCGCGTCGGAACCGAACTTGGAGGCAACCACGATGTCGGTCGGCAGGACGATCTTCACGCCGAGCCGGTCGGCCTCGGCGAGGTAACCGCGTACGGTCTCGATCTGGTCGACCTCGAGCAAGCTGGCGCCGACCTTGTGGCCCTGGGCCGCGAGGAAGGTGAACAGCATGCCGCCGCCGATCAGGAGCGAGTTCACCCGCGGAAGCAGGTGTCCGATCACGCCGAGCTTGTCCGACACCTTCGAGCCGCCGAGGATCACCGTGTACGGCGCCTCGGGCTTCTCGGTGAGGCGGTCGAGCACGTCGAGCTCCGTGGCGATGAGCAGACCGGCCGCGCTCGGCAGGATCTGGGCCAGGTCGAAGACGCTGGCCTGCTTGCGGTGGACGACACCGAAGCCGTCGGAGACGAGGGCGTCGCCGAGGGTCGCGAGCTCGGTGGCGAAAGCCACCCGCTCGGCTTCGACCTTGCTGGTCTCCCCCGCGTTGAAGCGGAGGTTCTCCAGCACGACGATGTCGCCATCCGTCAGGGCCGCGACGGCGGCCTGGGCGGATTCGCCGACGGTGTCGGCGGCGAAGGCAACCGGGGAACCGATCAGTTCAGCCAGGCGTGCCGCAACCGGCGCGAGGCTGTACTTGAGGTTGACCTGGCCGTCGGGGCGCCCGAGGTGAGAAACGATCACCAGACGGGCGCCCTGTTCGACCAAGGCCTTGAGGGTGGGCAGGGACGCCCGCACGCGGCCATCGTCGGTGATCTGGCCGTCTTTCAACGGAACGTTCAGATCACACCGAACGATGACGCGCTTGCCGTGGAGCGATCCCAGCGATTCGATAGTGCGAAGCGTCACTGCGTGTCCCCTAGTTAGAGACGCTCGGCGACGAACTCGGTGAGGTCAACCATGCGGTTGGAGTAGCCCCACTCGTTGTCGTACCAGGAGGACAGCTTGACCTGGTCGCCCAGGACGCGCAGCAGGCCGGCGTCGAAGATCGAGGAGTGCGGGTCGGTGACGATGTCGCTGGAGACGATCTCATCCTCGGTGTACATCAGGATGCCCTTGAGGGGGCCCTCTGCTGCTGCCTTGTAGGCGGCCTTGATGGCCTCGACCGTGACCGGCTTCTCGGCGACGACGGTGAGGTCGGTGATGGAGCCGGTGGGCACGGGTACGCGCAGGGCGAAGCCGTCAAGCTTGCCGGCGAGCTCGGGGAGGACGATGCCCAGGGCCTTGGCGGCACCGGTCGAGGTCGGGATGATGTTGACGGCGGCGGCGCGGGCGCGACGCAGGTCGCTGTGCGGGCCATCCTGCAGGTTCTGGTCTGCGGTGTACGCGTGGATGGTGGTCATCAGGCCGCTCTTGATGCCGAAGTTGTCGTTGAAGACCTTGGCCAGCGGTGCGAGGCAGTTCGTGGTGCAGGAGGCGTTGGAGATGATGTCGAACTTCGCGGAGTCGTAGGTCTCCTCGTTGACGCCCATGACGATCGTCGCAACGTCGCCGGTGGCGGGAGCGGAGACGATGACCTTCTTGGCACCGGCGGTGATGTGCTTGCGCGCATCGTCGGCCTTGGTGAAGCGACCGGTCGACTCGATCACGATGTCGACGCCCAGGGCGCCCCAGGGGAGGTTGGCCGGGTCGCGCTCGGCGAGAACCTTGATCGGCTTGCCGTTGACGAGGATGGAGTCGCCCTCGACGGAGACGGTGGCGTCCAGACGGCCCGTGATGGAGTCGTATTTGAGGAGGTGGGCCAGCGTCTTGGTGTCGGTGAGGTCGTTGACGGCGACGATCTCGATGTCGCTGCCCTGGGCCAGTGCGGCGCGCAGGTAGTTGCGGCCAATGCGGCCAAATCCGTTAATGCCAATCTTTACAGACAAAATGACTCCTGTTATTGATGACGCGTGTGGCGCCGGGTGGTGGGAAGGAAAAAACTGAAAGTGTGTGTGGTGGCGCTAGGAGAGCAGCAGAAGACCGTTGGTCTTCTCCCTGGCGGCGACGAAGCGCGCCTGGACGTTCTCCCAGTCGACGATGTTCCAGAACGCCTTGACATAGTCGGCGCGCACGTTCTGATAGTCGAGGTAGTACGCGTGCTCCCAAACATCGAGCATCAGGACCGGGACGGTGCCGGCCGCGAAGTTGGCCTGCTGGTCGAAGAACTGCTGGATGATCAGGCGCTGTCCGATCGAATCCCAGGCGAGGACCGACCATCCGGACCCCTGTACGCCCATCGCTGTCGCAGCGAAGTGGGCCTGGAACTTGTCGAAGGACCCGAAGAAGTCGTCGATCGCGCTGGCGAGTTCACCTACGGGCTTGTCGCCGCCGTTCGGCGACATGTTGGTCCAGAAGATTGAGTGGTTGACGTGACCGCCGAGGTTGAACGCGAGGTCTTTTTCGAGCTTGTTGACGTAGCCGAGACTGCCTGAGTCGCGAGCCTCCGCCAGCTGGGCGATGGCGGTGTTGGCGCCGGTCACGTAGGCCTGGTGGTGCTTGCTGTGGTGGAGTTCCATGATGGTGCCGCTGATACTCGGCGCGAGCGCAGAGTAGTCGTAAGCCAGTTCAGGCAGGGTGTATTCGGCCATAGCTCGTATCTCCTCATTGTGTGGCAGCGGCGGGATTTCTCTCGTCATCTGCACTGTAAGTGACCTTTTTAGTCTACTCAGGTGAATAGGGGACGTTAGTCCCCTCTTCCCCCCTGTGGGGGCCGCCCGCGCAGGGCCGGACGAGCCGCCGGCGGGGTCTCAGACGTCGTCGAGATCAGCCGGCAGGTTCGCGTCGGTGCCGGGGATCCCCAGGTCGACGGCCTTCTTGTCGGCCATGGCCAGGAGGCGGCGAATCCGCCCGGCGACGGCGTCCTTGGTCATGGGCGGATCGGCGTGATGGCCGAGCTCGTCGAGGCTGGAGTCCCGGAAGGACAGGCGCAGCTCCCCCGCGTAGCGGAGGTGTTCGGGGATGTCGTCGCCGAGGATCTCCATCGCCCGGTCGACGCGCGCGCAGGCTGCGACGGCGGCCTGAGCGGAGCGGCGCAGGTTCGCGTCGTCGAAGTTGACCAGCCGGTTGGCGGTTGCCCTGACCTCGCGGCGTTGGCGCAGCGCCTCCCAGTTGAGCACGGTCTCCGCGGCACCCATCTGCACCAGCATCTGGCCGATGGCGTCGCCGTCACGGATGACAACCCGGTGGACGCCGCGTACCTCGCGGGCTTTCGCCACGATGCCCAGCCGGCCGGCGGCACCGACGATGGCCATGGCGGCTTCGTTCCCGGGGCAGACGACTTCGAGGGCCGCGGAGCGACCCGGGTCGGTCAGCGAGCCGGCGGCGAGGAACGCACCTCGCCAGACGGCGGCGATCTCTTCCTTGGACCCGGTGGTCAGGCGGTTGGGCAGGCCGCGGATGGGACGCCGCCTGGCGTCGAGCAGGCCCGTCTGCCTGGCCAGCGTTTCGCCGCCATCGAGAACCCGCACGAGGTAGTGGTTGGTGCGGCGGAGCCCGGAGGCCGTGATCACGGACACGTCGCTGCGGACGCCGTACAGTTCGGCGAGGTCCTTGCGCACCCGGCGGGCCAGCAGGGGGGTATCGAGTTCCGACTCGATGGCGATCCGTCCGGAGATCATGTGCAGACCGCCGGAGAACCGCAGGATCGTCGCCAGTTCGGCCGCGCGAACCGTGGTCTTCGAAACCTCGACGCGGGCTAGTTCATCTTTGACGTCGATGGTGAGTGCCAATCGTCATTCCATTCTGTTGTTCGAGGCCGGCCGTCACGGTGGACGGCAGGTCCTGTTGTTATTCTCGTCCGAGGTCGCGGTGCTTGAGGCTCACTGCGACGCCGGGAAATTCTTGGAGCAGGCCGGCCAGTTCCCTGGCCATCGCTACCGAACGGTGCTTGCCGCCGGTGCAGCCGATGGCAATGGTGGCATGACGCTTGTTCTCGCGCTGGTACCCGGCGAGCACCGGACCGACGGCGGCGGCGTAGGCGTTGATGAACTCCCGTGCCCCCTCCTGGCCCAGAACATACTCGCTGACCTCGGGGTCAAGACCGGTATGCGGCCGGAGCTCGGGAACCCAGAACGGGTTGGGCAGGAACCGGGCGTCGGCGACCATGTCGACGTCGGTGGGAAGTCCGTACTTGAACCCGAAGCTCATCACGGTCAGGTGCAGCCCGGCCGCGTTCTCCGCGGCGAACCGTTCGGTGATCGTGGTGGCGAGCTGGTGGATGTTGAGGTCTGACGTGTCGATGACGATGTCGCAGGATTCCCGCACCACCGCCAACCGGGTGCGTTCGGCGGAGATACCGTCGAGGATCGTGCCCTCGCCCTGCAGCGGGTGCGGGCGCCTGACGGCTTCGAAACGGCGCACGAGCACGTCGTCACGCGCTTCGAGGAAGATCACGCGAACCTGGGTGCCACTGCGCAAGGCCTGGACGAGTTCCTGGAAGTCGCCGAAGAAGTCCCGGCCGCGGATGTCGACGACGGCCGCGATCTTGGGCAGGCTGGTGCCGGCCCGTCCCACGAGTTCGACCAGAGGGCGGAGCATCTGCGGCGGCAGGTTGTCCACGACGTACCAGCCGAGGTCTTCCAGGGCATTCGCCACGGTGGACCGTCCGGCGCCGGACATGCCCGTAACGATGAGCATCTCCTGCTTCTCGGTCTCGGTACTCATGCTGGATTGCGCCTTCGGTCGAAGTTGGTGAATGTCCAGCCTACCGACCGGGGCGCGGGTTCAGGCGCGCAGGTGCCGGTGGATGCCCTCGGCGAGGGCAGGTCCGATGCCGCGGATCTCGGCGATCGAGTCGACGGAGGCCTCCCTGAGCCGGGCGACGGACCCGAAGTGGGTCAGCAGCACCTTGATGCGGGACGGGCCCAAACCCGGTATCTCACCCAGGACCGTGTTGATGTCCCGTTTGCGCCGGGCACGCTGGTGCGTGATGGCGAATCGGTGCGCTTCGTCGCGGATGCGCTGGATCAGGAACAGAGCGTCGCTGTTGCGGGGAAGGATCACCGGGTAGTCCGAATCGGGCAGCCAGATCTCCTCCAGGCGTTTGGCGATACCGCAGAGAGTGATCCCCTCGACGCCGGACTCACGCAGCGCCCTGGCGGCGGCGGCGACCTGGGGTTGGCCGCCGTCCACGATGAGCAGGTTCGGTTGGTAGCGGAACTTCTTCCGCTTCGCGCTGACTTCGGCAGAATCGGCGATATCGATGGTGCCGGCCGGGGCGTCGGGGACCGACTCCACGGTGACCATGAGGTCGGCTGGCTTCGGGTCAACCGGATCGGCTGGTTGGTCGACCGCGATCACGCCGCCTGTGGGCAGCGCCTCCGGAGTGGCGTCATCCGGTGCGAGGTACGCCAGCCGCCTGGTGAGCACCCGGTACAGGGAGTCGGTGTCGTCGGTGGACTCCGGCACACCGAAGCGGCGGTACTCGTCTTTCCGGGGCAGCCCGTCTTCGAAGACCACCATCGACGCGACGATGTTGGTTCCGCCGAGGTGGGACACGTCGTAACACTCCATCCGGAGCGGCGCGGAGTCCATGCCCAGCGCCTCCTGGAGGTCCTCCAGCGCTTTCGACCTGGCCACGAAGTCGGAGCTGCGCCGGGTCTTGTACAGCATCAGCGCCTGCTTGGCGTTCTGCGTGGCCGTGACCAGCAGCGCAGCCTTCTCCCCGCGCTGGGCGGCGACGAGCCGCACCTTGCGATGTGCGATCTCCCCAAGCCAGCCCTCGAGGGCATCGGCGTCGTCCGGGAGCTCGGGCAAAACGATCTCCCGGGGCGGCACGGCGTCGCCGGTGTACGCGGTCTGCATGATCGAGTCGATCAATTCGCTGATGCTCAGGTCGAGTTCCTTGTCGACGACCCAGCCGCGCACACCGCGGATACGGCCGCCGCGCACGATGAACAGCTGAACGGCCGCGGCGAGCTCGTCCTGTTCGATCGCGAACAGGTCGATGTCCACGTTGTCCCGCAGCACCACCGCGCTCTTCTCCAGCACGGCGTTGAGCGCCTTCACTTGGTCGCGGCGCCTGGCGGCGGTCTCGTAGTCTTGGGCGAGCGCAGCCTCCTTCATCTGGGCGGTGAGGCTGTTGATGAGCTTGCGGTCCTGACTGCCCATGAAGCTCACGAACTCGTTGACGGTCTTGCGGTGCTCCTCGATGCCGACCTTGCCCGAGCACGGTCCGAAGCACCGGCCGATCTGGCCGGCGAAGCAGGGTTTACCTGATTGCATGGCGCGCTTGTAGTTGGCGTTGTTGCACGTGCGGATCGGGAAGGCCTTGAGCATCAGGTCGATGGTCTCGTGCACCGCCCAGACCTTGGGGTACGGGCCGAAGTAGCGGGCGCCCTTGATGCCGGTGGTGCGGGTCACCAGGGCCCGGGGTGCCTCATCCGCCAGGGTCACGGCGAGGTACGGGTAGGACTTGTCGTCCTTGAACTGCACATTGAACGGCGGGTCGAACTCGTTGATCCAGGTCCACTCCAGCTGCAGCGCCTCGACCTCGGTGCCGACCGTCGTCCATTCGACGCTGGTCGCCGTCGTCACCATCCGCCGGGTGCGCTCGTGCAGGCTGCTCAGCGGGGCGAAGTAATTGCTCAGCCGGGCGCGGAGGTTCTTGGCCTTGCCCACGTAGAGCACCCGGCGGGAGGCGTCACGAAACCTGTACACACCCGGTTCGGTGGGGATCTCCCCCGGCTTGGGGCGATAGCTCAACGCATCAGACATGTTCTTCCTCGGCCTACCGCGCGGCGAGGACCTCCTTCAGGAACGTACCGGTGTGACTCTTCTTCACGGATGCGACGTGCTCCGGCGTGCCGGTGGCGAGTACCTTGCCGCCGCCTGAGCCGCCCTCGGGCCCCAGATCGATGACCCAGTCGGCGGACTTGATCACGTCGAGGTTGTGCTCGATCACGATGACAGTGTTGCCCTTGTCGACGAGGCTGTTGAGCACCAGCAGGAGCTTGCGCACGTCTTCGAAGTGCAGGCCGGTGGTCGGCTCGTCGAGCACGTAGACGCTCCGGCCGTTGGAGCGGCGCTGCAGTTCGGTGGCCAATTTCACCCGCTGGGCTTCTCCGCCGGAGAGCGTCGTGGCGCTCTGGCCCAGGCGCACGTAGCCGAGTCCCACCTCGACGAGGGTCTTCAGGAACCGGTGGATGGACGAGATGGGTTCGAAGAACTCGGCGGCCTCGCTGATCGGCATGTCGAGCACCTCGGCGATGTTCTTGCCCTTGTAGTGCACGGTGAGGGTGTCGCGGTTGTACCGCGCTCCCCCGCAGACCTCGCAGGCCACGTACACGTCGGGCAGGAAGTTCATCTCGATCTTGATGGTGCCGTCGCCGGAGCAGGCTTCGCAGCGGCCGCCCTTGACGTTGAAGCTGAACCGGCCGGGCAGGTAGCCACGTGCCTTCGCCTCCATGGTCTCGGCGAACAGGGTGCGGATCTTGTCGAACACCCCGGTGTAGGTGGCCGGGTTCGAGCGCGGCGTGCGGCCGATCGGCGCCTGGTCGACGTGGATGACCTTGTCGAGCTGGTCGAGGCCGGTGACCTTGGTGTGCCGGCCTGGCAGCTTCCGGGCGCCGTTGAGCCGGTTGGCCAGGACCCGGTAGAGCACGTCGTTGACCAGGGAGGACTTGCCGGATCCGCTCACACCCGTGACGGCGGTGAACACGCCGAGCGGGAACTTGACGGTGACCTTCTTGAGGTTGTTCGCCTCGGCGCCGACAACGGTGATCTCCCGTTCGGGGTCGAGCGCCCGCCGTGTCGTCGGCGTGGCGATCGACTTGCGGCCCGAGAGGTAGTCGCTGGTGAGCGAGTCGGTGTTGGTGAGCAGGTCGGCGTAGGAGCCCGAGTGCACGACGTGGCCGCCGTTGACGCCGGCGCCGGGTCCGATGTCGACCACCCAGTCCGCGGTCTTGATGGTGTCCTCGTCGTGTTCGACGACGATGAGGGTGTTGCCCAGGTCGCGGAGGGCAACGAGGGTCTGGATGAGGCGCCGGTTGTCGCGCTGGTGCAGGCCGATGCTGGGCTCGTCGAGCACGTAGAGCACCCCGGTGAGCCCCGAGCCGATCTGGGTGGCCAGGCGGATGCGCTGGGCCTCGCCGCCGGACAGGGTGCCGGCCGCGCGGGCCAGGCTGAGGTAGTTCAGGCCGACCTGGAGCAGGAAGTCCAGGCGCACCTTGATCTCGCGCAGCACCTGGGCGGCGATGGTCTTCTCACGCTCGGTCAGGTCGAGCTTGTCCATGAACTGGCGGGCATCCGTGAGGCTCAGCCGGCAGATGTCGGCGATGCTCTTCTCGTGCACCAGAACGGCGAGCACCTCGGGCTTGAGCCTGGTGCCGTCGCAGACGGGGCAGTCCACCTCGCGCAGGTATTCTCCCCAGCGCTGCCGCTGGGAATCCGTCTCGGCCTGCAGGAACTGGCGCTCGATGTAGGGCACCACTCCCTCGAAGCCGGAGGTGTAGCTCATCTCCCGGCCGTAGCGGTTCTTCCACTTGACCTTGACCTCGAAGTTGTCGCCCCGCATGACCGCGG
The DNA here is from genome assembly GCF_004403945.1 of Cryobacterium lactosi. Lineage (GTDB taxonomy): Bacteria > Actinomycetota > Actinomycetes > Actinomycetales > Microbacteriaceae > Cryobacterium > Cryobacterium lactosi. The sequence goes on from NZ_SOHM01000007.1 coordinate 131,296, forward strand.
TGCGCACCTCTTCGCTGAGTTTCTTCCACGGCGTGGTGAGCTTGAACTTGAGGTCGCGGGCGAGGCCGTCCAGCAGCTTCTCGTAGTACTGGAAGAGGCCCTTGCCCTGGGTGGTCCAGGGCAGCACGACGCCCTCGGCGATACTGAGGTCGGGATCGCCGAGCAGCAGGTCCTCGTCGACCGACATGCGCGTGCCGAGGCCGGAGCACTCGGGGCAGGCGCCGAACGGCGCGTTGAAGGAGAACGTGCGCGGTTCGATCTCGGTCAGCTGCACGGGGTGGTTGTTCGGGCAGGAGAGCTTCTCGGAGTAGCTCTGCCAGGCGTCGTCACCGGTGAGGTCGACGTAGTTGACCTGGACGAGGCCGTCGGTGAGCTTGAGCGCCGTCTCCAGGGAGTCGGTGAGGCGGCTGAGCAGATCCGGACCGGCGACCAGACGGTCGACGACGACGGAGATGTCGTGCTTGACCTGCTTCTTCAGGATCGGCGGTTCGTTCAGCTGGATCTGGGTGCCGTCGACCATGGCGCGGGAGTAGCCGGATGCGGCGAGTTCCTTGAACAGGTCGACGAACTCGCCCTTCTTCTGCGAGACGATCGGGCTGAGGATCTGGTACCGGACTCCGGTCTCCATTTCCATCAGCTGGTCGGCGATCTGCTGCACGGTCTGCGACTGGATGATCTCGCCGCAGATCGCGCAGTGCGGCACGCCGATGCGGGCCCAGAGCAGGCGCATGTAGTCGTAGATCTCGGTGATGGTGCCCACCGTCGACCGCGGGTTGCGGTTGGTGGACTTCTGGTCGATCGACACTGCGGGGCTCAAACCCTCGATGAAGTCGACGTCGGGACGGTCGACCTGGCCGAGGAACTGGCGGGCGTATGCCGACAGGGACTCGACGTAGCGCCGCTGGCCCTCGGCGAAGATGGTATCGAAGGCGAGCGATGACTTGCCCGACCCGGATAGACCAGTGAACACCACGAGCGAATCGCGCGGGATGTCCAGGTTGACGTTGTGCAGGTTATGCACGCGAGCACCACGGACGCTGAGTTGAGAGCCGTGCTCTACCTCTGAAATTGACACCATTCGAGTCTATGCAGTGCCACCGACACTCCAGTGCCACGGGTGGCCTCTGGCGGGCGCCGACAGCGAACGCGGGGCCGCAGCCAGGTCGGCGGCGGCCCCGTGGGTACGCCTAGGCCAGGTGGCCGGCTTTCTCCATCTGGCGTAACTCCCGTTTGAGTTCGGACACCTCGTCGCGCAGTCGGCCGGCCAGCTCGAATTTGAGTTCGCCGGCGGCTTCGAGCATCTGCGCGTTGAGGTCGGCGATGATCGATTCGAGGTCGTTTGCGCCGTTGGCGGCCAGGCCCTTCCGGATCGACGGGGTGGGGCTGCGCCGACGGGCGTCCCGGCCGGCGAGCAGCTCGGCGGTGTCGGCCTCCTCGCGGGCGAGGACATCGGTGATGTCGGCGATGCGTTTCCGCAGCGGGGTGGGATCGATGCCGTGCAGGGTGTTGTACTCCACCTGCTTCTCCCGCCGCCGGTCGGTCTCGTCGATGGCCCTGGCCATCGAGTCGGTGATCCGGTCGGCGTACATGTGCACCTCACCGGACACGTTGCGGGCGGCACGGCCGATGGTCTGGATCAGGGACGTCGACGACCGCAGGAAGCCCTCCTTGTCGGCGTCGAGGATGGCGACCAGGGACACCTCGGGCAGGTCAAGGCCCTCCCGGAGCAGGTTGATGCCCACCAGTACGTCGTACAGTCCCTGCCGGAGTTCGGTGAGCAGTTCGACGCGGCGCAGGGTGTCGACGTCCGAGTGCAGGTAGCGCACCCGGACACCCGCCTCGGTGAGGAAGTCGGTGAGTTCCTCGGCCATCTTCTTCGTCAGGGTGGTGACCAGCACCCGTTCGTTCAGTTCGACCCGCAGCCGGATCTGCTCGAGGAGGTCGTCGATCTGGCCCGCGGAGGGCTTCACGACGATCTGCGGGTCGACCAGGCCGGTGGGGCGGATGATCTGTTCGACGACGCCGTCGGCGATGCCCATTTCGTACTTGCCCGGCGTGGCCGACAGATACACCGTCTGGCCGACGCGGCCCTTGAACTCGTTCCACTTGAGCGGGCGGTTGTCCAACGCGCTGGGCAGCCGGAAACCGTGCTCGACGAGGGTGCGCTTCCGCGAGGAGTCCCCCTCGTACATGGCGCCGATCTGCGGAACCGTCACGTGGGACTCGTCGATGACCACGAGGAAGTCGTCGGGGAAGTAGTCCAGCAGACAGTGTCCGGGCTCGCCGGCGCTTCGTCCGTCGATGTGCCTGGAGTAGTTCTCGATGCCGGAGCAGAAGCCGATCTGCTCCATCATCTCCAGGTCGAAGGTGGTGCGCATCCGCAGGCGCTGTGCTTCGAGGAGCTTGCCCTCGCGTTCGAGCTGGCCGAGCCGCTCGGCCAATTCCTCCTGGATGGTCACCATGGCCCGCTGCATCACGTCGGTCGAGGCCACGTAGTGGGAGCCGGGGAAGACCGAGACGGCGTCGAGCTTGCGCACGACGTCGCCGGTGAGCGGATGCAGGCTGTAGAGCGCCTCGATCTCGTCGCCGAACATTTCGATGCGGATGGCGAGCTCTTCGTACATCGGGATGATCTCGATGGTGTCGCCGCGCACCCTGAAGTGGCCGCGGGAGAAGTCGACGTCGTTGCGCTGGTACTGCATGGCCACGAACCGGCGGATCAGCCAGTCTCTGTCCACCTTCTGCCCCACCTGCAGCGCGACCATGGCCTCCAGGTAGCCTTCCGGGGTGCCCAGACCGTAGATGCAGGAGACCGTGGAGACGACGATGACGTCGCGCCGGCTGAGCAGGGAGTTGGTGGTGGAGTGCCGCAGCCGTTCAACCTCCTCGTTGATCGACGAGTCCTTCTCGATGAAGGTGTCGGTCTGGGGTACGTACGCCTCCGGCTGGTAGTAGTCGTAGTAGGAGACGAAGTACTCGACGGCGTTGTTGGGCATCAGTTCGCGGAACTCGTTCACGAGTTGAGCGGCCAGGGTCTTGTTGTGTGCGAGCACCAGGGTGGGCCGTTGCACCTGTTCGATCAGCCACGCGGTCGTGGCGGACTTGCCGGTGCCGGTGGCTCCGAGCAGAACGATGTCGGTTTCACCGGCGTTGATGCGACCGGCCAGCTCGGCGATCGCACCGGGCTGGTCGCCGCTGGGCGTGTACTCGCTCACGACCTCGAAGGGGTGAACGGCGCGGGTGGGTTCCATTACTCCAGTCTAAGGAGCGCCACCGACACCGGCGTCGGAGTGCGCGAAGCTGTGGTGCGAGCTGACACTCTGATCCCACAGCAGGTCCACTTGGGCGATGGTCTCCTCCAGGGACCCCATCGCGTCGATGACGACGTCGGCGACGGCGAGACGATCCGCGTCCGCGGCCTGGGAGCTGATCCGCTTGCGCGCATCAGCCTCCACCATCCCGCGCAGCTCCACCATCCGGCGCACCCGGGTTTCGGCATCGGCGTGGACGACCACGATGAGGTCGAACGGGTGGCCCACGGATGCTTCGACGAGCAGGGGGACGTCGTAGACGATGACGACGTGCGGGTTGTCGAGTTGGGCCGCGGCGATGGCCTGGGCGGAGAGGGCCCGGACCGCGGGGTGCACCACGTTGTTGAGCACACTGAGCGCTGTCGCGTCTCCGAATACGATCGACCCCAGCTGCGCGCGGTTGAGGCTGCCGTCCGCTGCGATGACCTCAGGACCGAAGATCTCGGCGATGTGCGCCAGCGCCTCCGTGCCGGGGGCGACGGCGGCTCGCGCAAGTTGGTCGGCATCGATCACCACGGCTCCGTGCTCCGCGAAGCGCTTGGCCACGGTGCTTTTCCCCGATGCGATCCCGCCGGTCAACCCAATCAAGTACACGTCTCCATGCTAACGGGTGGGGCTTGGGGTGCGGTGAGAACACCGTTTCATCTGCGGATCTGCTGGTTGCGCAGGTTAACGACACCAGGCCGAACCCCGAAGGGTCCGGCCTGGTGTTGCCCGTGCCGAAGCGGGGCGGGTGTAGCTAGTTGTTGCTGCTGAGCTTCTCGCGCAGGGCGGCAAGCGCCTCGTCGTCAGCGAGGGTACCGGCTCCGGCAGCCTCACTGGTGAACGAGTTGCCAGCGGCGGACGCGACGTCGCCGGGGGCGATGATCTCGTCGTTCGCGGATGCGACCTGCTTCTTGTGAGCTTCCCAACGAGCCTGGGCTGCAGCGTAGTCCTGCTCCCACTTCTCGCGCTGGGTCTCGAAGCCTTCGCGCCACTCGTTGGTCTCCGGGTCGAAGCCCTCGGGGTACTTGTAGTTGCCCTGGTCGTCGTACTCGGTGAGCATTCCGTAGAGTGCCGGGTCGAACTCGGTGCCCTCGGGGTCGACACCGTCGTTGGCCTGCTTGAGGCTCAGCGAGATGCGGCGACGCTCGAGGTCGATGTCGATGACCTTGACGAACACCTCGTCGCCGACCGAGACAACCTGCTCGGCGAGCTCAACGTGCTTGCCGGACAGCTCGGAGATGTGCACCAGGCCCTCGATGCCCTCTGCCACGCGAACGAACGCGCCGAAGGGGACGAGCTTGGTGACCTTACCCGGTGCAACCTGGCCGATGGCGTGGGTGCGGGCGAATACCTGCCACGGGTCTTCCTGCGTTGCCTTGAGCGACAGGGAAACGCGCTCGCGGTCCAGGTCGACCTCGAGGATCTCGACGGTGACTTCCTGACCGACCTCGACGACCTCGCTGGCGTGCTCGATGTGCTTCCAGCTGAGCTCGGAGACGTGAACCAGACCGTCAACGCCACCCAGGTCGACGAACGCACCGAAGTTGACGATCGACGAGACGACGCCCTTGCGGACCTGTCCCTTCTGGAGGTTGTTGAGGAAGGTGGTGCGGCTCTCAGACTGGGTCTGCTCGAGCAGCGCACGACGCGACAGAACAACGTTGTTGCGGTTCTTGTCGAGTTCGAGGATCTTGGCCTCGATCTCCTGGCCCAGGTACGGGGTCAGGTCGCGAACGCGGCGGAGCTCGATGAGCGATGCCGGCAGGAAGCCGCGCAGGCCGATGTCGACGATGAGCCCGCCCTTGACGACCTCGATGACCGAACCGGTGACAACACCATCGGATTCCTTGATCTTCTCAACGTCGCCCCATGCACGCTCGTACTGAGCGCGCTTCTTGGACAGGATGAGACGGCCTTCTTTGTCTTCCTTCTGAAGAACGAGGGCCTCGACCAGGTCGCCGACCTTGACAACCTCGGAAGGGTCAACGTCGTGCTTGATGGAGAGTTCGCGGGAGGGGATGACACCCTCGGTCTTGTAGCCGACGTCGAGGAGAACCTCGTCGCGGTCGATCTTCACAACGGTGCCCTCGATGAGGTCTCCGTCGTTGAAGAATTTCAGAGTCTTTTCGACCGCGGCAAGGAAGTCTTCAGCAGATCCGATGTCGTTGATGGCGACCTGCTTGGGTGCCCGTTCGGTCGTTGCGATTGTCATGTAGTAGTTGCTCCAGGATGGACATATTCGGGCCAGAAGGGAGGGACGTGCGATTCTTGGTGATTTCCGCGACTGGCAGCGGCTAATTCGTCACAGGCGTGACAGTAAAGCTTAGCTGTTTCCGGGTGCCCCGGGCAACCCGTCTGACTGCGCGTATCGCGGCCGTTTGGGCAGACGGTCGGGTCAGCCCTGCAGCGCCGTTCGGAGGGTGTCGAGGCCGACCCCGCCGAGGTCGAGGGCCCGGCGGTGGAACTCCTTGATGTTGAACGCCGCACCCTCTGAGGCCTTGGCCTCGTCGCGCAGCTGCTCCCAGATGCGCTGGCCGACCTTGTAGGACGGCGCCTGGCCGGGCCAGCCGAGGTAGCGGTTGACCTCGAATTTGACGAAGCCCTCGTTCATGTTCACGTTCTTGGCCAGGAAGTCGAAGGCGTAGTCGGCAGTCCATGTCTGTGATCCGTCCGGCACCTTCTTGCCCAGGTGCACACCGATGTCCAGCACCACCCTGGCCGCGCGCATCCGCTGACCGTCGAGCATGCCGAGCCGGTCGGCCGGGTCGTCCAGGTAGCCGAGCTGCTCCATCAGCCGTTCGGCGTACAGCGCCCAGCCCTCGGCATGGCCGGAGGTGCCGGCCAGCTGCCGGCGCCAGGTGTTCAGCTTGGCCCGGTTGTACACCGCCTGGCCCACCTGCAGGTGGTGCCCGGGCACACCCTCGTGGTAGACGGTCGTGAGTTCTCGCCAGGTGTCGAACTCGGTCACGCCGACGGGAACCGACCACCACATCCGGCCCGGCCGGGAGAAGTCGTCGGTGGGGCCGGTGTAGTAGATACCGCCCTCCTGAGTGGGCGCGATCATGCACTCGAGGCGGCGGATCTCGTCGGGGATGTCGAACTGGGTCTCCCCCAGCTCGGCGACGGCCCGGTCGCTGGTCTCCTGCATCCACCGCTGCAGCGCGTCGGTGCCGTGCAGCTTGCGGGCGGGGTCGGTGTCGAGGAATTCGATGGCCTCGAGCACGGTGGCACCGGGTTTGATCTGCCTGGCCACGGCCTCCTGCTCGTCCACCATGCGCGCGAGTTCCTGGATGCCCCACTCGTAGGTCTCGTCGAGGTCGATGCTCGCACCGAGGAAGCGGCGGGAACTGAGCGCATAGAGTTCCCGGCCGATGGCGTCCTGCTCCGTGGCGCGCGGAGCGAGGTCGTCGGCGAGGAAACCCGCCAGTGTGGCGTATGCGGCGGTGGCCTTGCGGGCGCCGGCGGAGAGGTCGTTGGCCAGGGAGGCCGGCAGCGAACCGTTTTCCAGTGCCGCCTCGGCGACGAACTGGTTGAAGAAGCCGTCGTTCGCCGCATTGCGCCTGGCCTGGCCGAGCACCTCGATGACCTGGCGGCGGGCGGGCGTGACGCCCTGGTCGATGCCGAGCCGCAGGGTCTCGATGTAGCCGGTCACGGCGTCGGGCACGGCCTGCAGCCGGGCGGAGATGTTGGTCCAGTCGGCGACGGTGCCGGTGGGCATCAGGTCGAAGACCTCACGGATGGCCTGGGCCGGCGACGCGATCACGTTCAGGTCACGCAGCTGCAGCTGCGCCGCCGAGCTCTGGAGGTCGAGGGCGAGGGTGCTGCGGAGGTCCGTGACGGTGACCTCGTCGATCGCATCGACGGGGGCGGTGGCGTCCAGGGCGCCGATGGCGGCCGTGGTCGCCTGGATGTACCGGGCGTGGCCGTCCGGTGAGTAGTCGGCGAACCCGGAGCCGTCCCGTGAACGGCCGATGTAGGTGCCGACAGTCGGGTCAAGTTCAACGAGGGTGTCGACCCACTGTTCGGCGATCTGGTCGACGGGAGTGGGCGTCCGCTGTTCGTTCAGAGTCATGCACCGAGCCTAGGACATGCCCCCGATCAGTGGGCGGCGTCGTCCCAGTTGGCGCCGCGGCCGACCTGCACGTCCAGCGGCACGAGCAGCTCGGCGGCCGACTCCATGCGGGAGGTGACCACGGTCTTCAACGCGTCCCATTCGCCAGGTGCCACGTCGAAGATCAGTTCGTCGTGCACCTGCAGCAGCATCCGGCTGGCCAGGTCCTGCTCGCGCAGGTCGACGGCGATGTTGTTCATCGCGATCTTCATCAGGTCGGCGGCCGAGCCCTGGATGGGCGCGTTCAGCGCGGCTCGTTCGGCGTTGTCGCGCAGCACCCGGTTGGGGCTGTTCAGCTCGGGGAACGGCCGGCGGCGCCCGAAGATCGTGGTGGTGTAGCCGTCCATCTTGGCCTGCTCGACCACACGGCGCAGGTAGTCCCGCACGGCGCCGAACCTGGCGAAGTAGTCGGTGATCAGTTGCTTGGCCTCGCGGGACTCGATCCGGAGCTGGCGGGACAGGCCGAAGGCGCTCAGCCCGTAGGCAAGCCCGTACGACATGGCCTTGACCTTGTTGCGCATCTCGCCGGTGACGTCTTCGGGGGCGACACCGAACACCCGGGCGCCGACGAAGCGGTGCAGGTCCTCCCCCGCGTTGAACGCCTCGATCAGGCCGGCGTCCTCGGACAGGTGCGCCATGATGCGCATTTCGATCTGGGAGTAGTCCGCGGTCAGCAGGCATTCAGCGTCGGCGCCGGCGTGGAAGGCGGCCCGGATGCGGCGGCCTTCCCCGGTGCGCACCGGGATGTTCTGCAGGTTGGGATCGTTGGAGGAGATCCGGCCGGTCGCCGTGCCGATCTGCACGTAGGTGGTGTGGATGCGGCCGGTGTCGTCGATGGCCTTGTCCAGGGTCTCCACGATCTGGCGGAGTTTGGTGGCGTCCCGGTGCTTGAGCAGCAGGTCGAGGAACGGGTGCGGGTTGCTGGCCTGCAGGTCGGCCAGGGCGCCGGCATCCGTGGTGAACCCGGTCTTGTTCGCGCGGGTGCGCGGCATGCCGAGTTGGTCGAAGAGCACCTCCTGCAGTTGCTTGGGCGAACCGAGGTTCACCTCGCGGCCGATTTCGGCGTAGGCACTGGCCGCGAGCTCGGCGGCGGAGTCGCCGAGCTGGGTGGACAGGGCCGCGAGTTCGTCATGGGACACGGCGACGCCGGCGAGCTCCATGTCGGCCAGGGTCATCAGGGTGGGCATCTCGAGGTCGGACAGCACGTTCAGCGACCCGCTGTCGAGCAGGCCGACCAGGGTGGCGGCGAGGCGGACCGTGTACCAGGAATCGACGGCCACGCCGCCGGCCTGGGTCTCGTCCGGCACCAGCTGGTTCGGGTCGACGACCGGCAGGGTCTCGTCCAGGTAGCGCTTGACCAGGTCGGCGAGGGTCTTGTCGGGGCCGCCGGGCCGCAGCAGCCAGCCGGCGATGAGAGTGTCGACGGCCAGTCCGGCCAGTGACAGACCGGCCCGGGTGAGGGCCTTCACCTGCGGCTTGGCGTCGTGCATGATCTTGGGGCTGGGGCCGGCGAGCCAGTCCTCCACCGGCCGGTAGTCGGCCCGGTTCGGCTGCCAGGCGACCGTGGCGGTCTCGGTGCTGGTGGCCAGACCGAACCCGATGGGCAGGCCGCCCTGTACCTCGACGGTGACGGAGATCGGCGTGCCTGCGCGGGTCACCCGGTCCAGCCAGGTGGCCAGTTCCTCGTCGAGCAGTTCGCGTTCAACGGGTGCCTTGGCCGCGGCGGGAGCCTCGGGGGCGGGAACGGCGGCAGCCGGAATGGCGTCGACACCGTTGCCGTTCCCGGCCTCGATCTTGATCACCCGGTCGAGCAGGGTGCGGAATTCCAGTCGTCCGAACACGTCGCGCACGGCGTCCTCGTCGATGGGGCCGCGGGCCAGGTCCTCCAGTTCGACGGGGAGGTCGAGATCGGTCACGAGCCGGTTGAGCCGGCGGTTGCGGATGGCGTTCTCCTTCTGCTCGCGCAGGTTGGCGCCGACAACGCCGGTGATCTCGTCGGCGTGTTCGAGGATCGCGTCCAGGCTGCCGAACCGCTCCAGCCACTTGACCGCGGTCTTCTCGCCGACCTTGCTGATGCCGATCAGGTTGTCGCTGGTCTCCCCCACCAGCGCGGCGATGTCGGGGTACTGGGCCGGGGCGATGCCGTACTTCTCGCGCACCTTCGCGGGGTCGTACCTGGTCAATGCCGAGACGCCCTGGCTGGCCGGGTAGAGCAACGTCACCGTGTCGTTGACGAGCTGGATGGTGTCGCGGTCGCCGGACACGACGTACACGTCGTAGCCCGCCTCCGTGCCGCGCACGGACAGGGTCGCGAGGATGTCGTCGGCCTCGTAGTCGTCTTTGGTGAGGGTGGTGATGTTCATGGCTTTGAGGGCCTCCTGCAGGAGCGGCACCTGGCCCTTGAACTCGGAGGGCGTGATGGCGCGTGTGCCCTTGTACTCGGGGTAGTCCCTGGTACGGAACGAGTACCGGGAGATGTCGAAGGCCACCGCGATGTGGGTGGGCTTCTCGTTGCGCAGCAGGCTCAGCAGCATCGACAGGAAGCCGTGGATGGCATTCGTGTGCTGACCGTCCCTGGTCTGGAAGCTGTCGACGGGGAGGGCATGAAATGCCCGGTAGGCCAGCGAGTGGCCGTCGATGATCATCAGGGTAGGCTTTTTGGATTCCGACACGGACCCAGCCTACAAGCCGTATCCCGGCGTGGCTGAGCCAGGACTCAGAGGGTGGTTATGACCGCACGCGACATGCCCGAAAACGGCACAGACTATCTGGCCTGGACGAAGGCGCGCGGCGCCGGTGACCTCGCCGACAAGATGGGCATCGAGTTCACCGAGTTCTCGCTCGACAGGGCGGTCGCCCGGATGCCCGTCGAGGGCAACACCCAACCGGCCATGCTGCTGCACGGCGGGGCCTACGTGGTGATGGGTGAGTCGCTCGGGTCGATGTCCGCGAATCTGCACGCCGGGGCCGGCAAGATCGCGGTGGGCATCGAGATCAACGCCAGCCACACCGGCTCCGCGACCTCCGGGTGGGTCACGGCGGTGTGCACGCCCATCCACCTCGGCCGCACGCTCACGACCCACGAGATCGTGGTCACCGACGACCGCGGACGGCGTTGCTCCACCATCCGGATCACGAACCTGATCATGGACCGTCCCGCCGGGGCCTGACTCCGCGCCCGAACCTCGGCGGACACGAAAAAGCGGGCCCCTCCAGAAGGGGCCCGCTTCTTTCGTGACGGGGCGTTGCGTCGTGGTTCGGTTTACTTCTTGGCGCTGAGCTGTTCGATGATCGCCTGGGCGACATCGTGCATGGTCAGTCGGCGGTCCATGGACGCCTTCTGGATCCAGCGGAACGCCTCCGGCTCGGTCAGGCCCATCTTCTCGTTCAGCAGGCCCTTGGCCCGGTCGACGAGCTTGCGGGTCTCGAAGCGCTCGACCAGGTCGGCGACCTCGGCCTCGAGGGTGATGATCTGGCTGTAGCGGGAGAGGGCGATCTCGATCGCCGGCAGGAGGTCGTTCGGGGTGAACGGCTTGACGACGTAGGCCAGCGCGCCGGCCTCGCTCGCGCGCTCGACCAGTTCCTTCTGGCTGAACGCCGTGAGCAGCACGACCGGGGCGATGTGCGCCTTGGTGATGCGTTCCGCCGCGGAGATCCCGTCGAGGTGGGGCATCTTCACATCCATGATCACCAGGTCGGGGCGGAGCTCGGTGGCCAGGGCCACGGCGGTCTCGCCGTCGCCGGCTTCGCCGACCACTTCGAATCCGTTGTCACGGAGGATCTCGACGATGTCGAGCCTGATGAGGGATTCATCCTCCGCTACGACGACGCGGCGGGGGGGTGCTGGAGTTGTCTCTTGGTCGGTCACAGCCAAAAGCCTACGGTATTCTGGTGCAGGTGTTGTGAGCCGGTGTGGCGGAATGGCAGACGCGGAGCACTCAAAATGCTTTGTTCGAAAGGACGTGTGGGTTCGAGTCCCACCACCGGTACCACTTCACCGCATGCCCGTCCCCCGGTTCGACCCCGGCGGCGGGCATGCGGTGTTTCTGCCCATAGCGGCCACACGCCCGTCTCAGCGTGCATTCTTCCCGTTCCGCGTGGCCGGGACGCCAATGGACTGCACACGCGCCCATCGGCCGTGCACGGCCGCTCAGGAGGGCCTGTGCCCGGGGGAACGACAACAGCCCCGCGGATTCCTCCGCGGGGCTGGTGTTGTACTGCTGGTTACTGCTGGGCGTACGCCGGAGCGACACCGTTGTGGGCGTCACCGATGCGGTGAACCCGGATGTCGTTCGTGGAACCCGCGATTCCGGGAGGGGATCCGGAGATCACCACAACCTTGTCGCCGATCTCGGCCAGGCCCTGGCCGAGCAGGATGTCGTCGACCTGACCGAACATCGAGTCGGTGTGGGTCACCCGGTCGACCAGGTACGTCTGCACGCCCCAGGTCAGCGCGAGGCGACGACGGATGCTCGCCTCGGGGGTGAAGGCCAGCATCGGGATCGAGGAGCGCAGGCGCGACATACGACGCGCTGAGTCGCCGGACTCGGTGAAGATGCAGAGGTACTTGGCCTCGACGAACTCGGCGACCTCGATGGCGGCCAGCGTGATGGCACCGCCCTGGGTGCGCGGCTTGTTGGTGAGCGGAGCGATCCGCTCCAAACCGTGCTCCTCGGTGGAGGACACGATGCGGGCCATCGTCTGAACGGTGACCACCGGGTACTCGCCGACGCTGGTCTCGCCGCTGAGCATGACCGCGTCAGCACCGTCGAGCACGGCGTTGGCGACGTCAGACGTCTCCGCGCGCGTCGGAACGGGGCTGTGGATCATCGATTCGAGCATCTGCGTCGCCACGATGACGGGCTTCGCCATACGGCGGGCCAGCTCCACGGCGTGCTTCTGCACGATCGGCACGGCCTCGAGCGGAAGCTCGACACCGAGGTCGCCACGGGCGACCATGATCGCGTCGAAGGCATCGACGATGCCCTCGAGGGCCTCGACGGCCTGCGGCTTCTCGATCTTGGCGATGACGGGAACCTTGCGGCCCTCCTCTGCCATGATCTCGTGCACCCGGTCGATGTCGGCGGCGTTCCGCACGAAGGAGAGCGCGATGAGGTCGGTGCCGAGACGCAGGCCCCAACGCAGGTCTGCCTCGTCCTTTTCGCTCAGGGCGGGCACGTTGACGGCAACGCCGGGCAGGTTGATGCCCTTGTTGTTCGACACGGGACCGGCGACGATGACCTGGGTGGTCACCACGGTGCCGTCGGTTGACACGACCTCGACCTTGACCTTGCCGTCGTCGATGAGCAGGAAGTCGCCCGGCTTGACGTCGTTCGGCAGACCCTTGTAGGTCGTGCCGGACAGTTCCTTGGTGCCGAGGATGTCTTCGGTGGTGATCTTGAAGATGTCTCCGACGGCCAGGTCGTACGGGCCGCCCTCGAACTTGCCGAGGCGGATCTTCGGTCCCTGCAGGTCGACCATGACGGCGACGGCGCGTCCGGAGTCGTTTGCTGCCTTACGCACATTGGCGTAGACGCCCTCGTGCACGGTGTAGTCGCCGTGGCTCAGGTTCATCCGGCAGACGTCTACCCCGGCGTCGATAATGGCGCGGATCTGTTCGTAGCTTGATGCTGCCGGCCCGAGGGTGGCGACGATTTTCGCGCGTCTCATACTGGTGGATCTCCGGTTTCCGCGCCGGTGTGGCGCATTCGTGCGTTCGGTTGATTGGAGAGAATGGGCAGCGGAATTCAGTTCGTTCGCTCAGATGGCAAACGAATGATCCGTCGGCTTCACCGGGGCGGGCAGTTGAGTCTCGCCTTCGAGATACCGATCGACGGCTGCCGCAGCAGCGCGCCCTTCGGCGATCGCCCATACGATGAGCGACTGACCTCGGCCTGCATCTCCGGCAACGAAAACACCCTCGTGGCTGGTCTGGTAATCACTATCACGGACGACATTACTCCGGTCGTCGAGGGGTACGTGCAGCTCATGGGTCAGCTCGGCAGTGTCCGGACCGGTGAATCCCAGTGCCAGCAACACCAGATCGGCGGGAATTTCTCGTTCCGTTCCGGCCTTGGGGACCCGGCGGCCGTCGAGATACTCGGTTTCGGCGACACGGATGGCCCGCACCTCGCCGGCGTCGTTGGCGAGGAACTCGATGGTGGAGGCGAGGTACTCGCGGGTGCCGCCCTCTTCGTGTGCGCTGGATACCTCGAACAAGGTCGGCGACATGGGCCAGGGCTGGTGCTCCGGCCGGCTGTCGCCGGGCTGCTTGCCGATGGCCAGGTTGGTCACCGAGGCGGCAAGCTGGCGGTGCGCGGTGCCGATGCAGTCGGCACCGGTGTCGCCGCCGCCGAGGACGACGACGTGCTTGCCTTCCGCGATGATCTGGTTGTCGACGCTGTCGCCGGCGCCGACCTTGTTCTGCTGCACGAGGTATTCCATGGCGAAATGCACCCCGGGCAGGTCGCGGCCCGGGATCGGCAGGTCGCGGGGCACCATGGCGCCGGTGGCGATGACGACGGCGTCGTACCGGGCCCGCAGGTCGGTCCAGGTGATGTCCACGCCGATGGTGACGCCGGCACGGAACCGGGTCCCCTCCGCGGTCATCTGGGCGAGCCGGCCGTCGAGGTGCTTCTTCTCCATCTTGAAGTCCGGGATGCCATAGCGCAGCAGGCCGCCGATGCGGTCGTCGCGCTCGAACACGGCCACGGTGTGGCCGGCCCGGGTCAGCTGCTGGGCGGCCGCGAGGCCGGCCGGGCCGGAGCCGACGACCGCGATGGTCTTGCCGGTGAGCCGGCCGGGCGGCTGGGGGGTCACCCAGCCCTCCGCGAAGGCCTGGTCGATGATCGACACCTCGACCTGCTTGATCGTCACGGCCGGCTGGTTGATGCCCAGCACGCAGGAGGACTCGCACGGCGCGGGGCAGAGCCGGCCAGTGAACTCCGGGAAGTTGTTCGTGGCGTGCAGGCGCTCGATGGCCTGCCGGCCTTCGTCCCGCCAGGTGAGGTCGTTCCACTCCGGGATCAGGTTGCCCAGGGGGCAGCCCTGGTGGCAGAACGGCACACCGCAGTCCATGCAGCGGCCGGCCTGTTGCTTGAGCACGGCCGAATCGCCCGCTTCGTAGACCTCTTTCCAGTCCATCAAACGGATGGAGACCGGACGACGAGGGGGAAGTTCCCGCTCCGTGGTCTTCAGGAATCCCTTCGGGTCAGCCATTGGTTACCTCCAAGATGCGGTTCCAGACCACGTCGCCATCGGGGTCGAGCCCCTCGGCGACGGCACTCTGCCTGGTCGCCAGGACGGCTGCGTAGTCACGCGGCAGCACCTTGACGAAGTTCTTCATTGTCGTGTCGCGGTCGGCGAGGAGCCGCGCGGCCAGAACAGAATCGGTCTGTTCCAGATGTTGTTCGAGCAGGTCGCCGACGATTTCGATGTCGGCGCTGCCGAGCGGCAGCAGCGTGAGTTCGCCGGAGTCCAGCGAATCACGGTTGACCAGTTCAGAACGCAACCGGTAGATGTACGCGGTTCCGCCGGACATGCCAGCGCCGAGGTTGCGGCCGGTCTCGCCGAGGATCACGGCGAGGCCACCGGTCATGTACTCGAGGGCGTGGTCGCCCACCCCTTCGACGACGGCGGTGGCACCGGAGTTGCGCACCAGGAAGCGTTCACCGACGATGCCGCGGATGAACATGCTGCCCAGGGTGGCGCCGTAGCCGATGACGTTGCCGGCGATCACGTTGTCCTCGGCGGCGAAGACGCTGCCGCGGTCCGGACGAACGACGATCTGGCCGCCGGAGAGGCCCTTGCCGACGTAGTCGTTGGAGTCGCCCTCGAGGCGCAGGGTGATGCCGCTGGGCAGGAACGCGCCGAAGGACTGTCCAGCCGACCCGGTCAGGGTGACGTCGATGGAGCCGGCCGGCAGCCCGTTCTCGCCGTGCCGCAGGGTCACCTGGTGGCCGAGCATGGTGCCGACGGCCCGTTCGGTGTTGCGGATGGGCAGCGCGATGCTGATCTGACCGCCGTGCTCGAGCACGTTGGCGCTCTGCCGGATCAGTTCGACGTCGAAGTGCTTGTCGAGTTCGTGCTCCTGCTCCCTGGCGGACTGCCGGGGCTCTCCGGCCGAGAAGTCGGGGCCGACCAGGATCGGCGCCAGGTTGAGCCCGGACGCCTTCCAGTGGTTGAGGGCACCATCGACGTTCAACAGTTCCTTGCGGCCGGTTGCCTCTTCCAGGCTGCGGAAGCCGAGCTCTGCGAGGTACTCCCGAACCTCCTGCGCGATGAACTCGAAGAAGTTCACCACGTAGTCGGCCTTGCCGGAGAAACGCTTGCGCAGTTCGGGGTTCTGGGTGGCGACGCCCACCGGGCAGGTGTCGAGGTGGCAGACCCGCATCATGATGCAGCCCTCCACGATGAGCGGTGCGGTGGCGAAACCGAACTCCTCAGCCCCGAGCAGGGCGCCGATGACGACGTCCCGGCCGGTTTTGAGCTGGCCGTCGACCTGCAGCACGACCCGGTCGCGCATCCCGTTCAGCATCAGGGTCTGCTGGGTCTCGGCCAGGCCGAGCTCCCAGGGTGTGCCTGCGTGCTTGAGGGAGTTGAGCGGGCTCGCGCCGGTGCCGCCGTCGTGCCCGGACACCAGGATCACGTCGGAGAGCGCCTTGGCGACACCGGCCGCGACGGCACCGATACCGGACTGGCTGACCAGTTTGGTGTGGATGCGCGCGGTCGGGTTGGCCCGTTTGAGGTCGAAGATCAGCTGCTTGAGGTCTTCGATCGAGTAGATGTCGTGGTGCGGGGGCGGCGAGATGAGGCCGACGCCGGCGGTGGCGTGCCGGGTGCGGGCAACCCACGGGTAGACCTTCGTGGGCGGCAGCTGGCCGCCCTCCCCCGGCTTGGCACCCTGGGCGAGCTTGATCTGGATGTCGTCGGCGTGCGTGAGGTACATGCTGGTGACGCCGAACCGGCCGGAGGCGACCTGCTTGACGGCGCTGCGCCTCGTGGGGTCGAGCAGCCTGTCGAGGTCTTCGCCGCCCTCGCCGGTGTTGGACTTGCCGCCCAGCCGGTTCATGGCGATGGCGAGCGTCTCGTGGGCCTCCTGGGAGATGGAGCCGTAGCTCATCGCGCCGGTGGAGAACTTCTTGACGATCGACGCGACCGATTCGACCTCGTCGATCGGCACGGCCTTCCGCTGGCCGATGTTGAACGCGAACATGCCGCGCAGGGTCATCAGGCTCTCCGACTGGTCGTCGACGAGCTTGGTGTACTCCTTGAAGATGTCGTAACGGCGGGTGCGGGTGGAGTGCTGCAACCTGAAGATGGTCTCCGGGTTGAACAGGTGCGGCGAGCCGTCCCTGCGCCACTGGTATTCGCCGCCGGTCGCGAGGCGCTCGTGCACAGTGACGGCCGCATCCTGCGGGTAGGCGCCGACGTGCCGTTCGAGGTTCTCGGCCGCGATCACGTCGATGCCGACGCCGCCGAGCTTGCTGGTGGTACCGGTGAAGTACTGGTCGATGAAGTCCTGGCTGAGGCCGACGGCCTCGAAGGTCTGCGCACCGGCGTAGGAGGAGACCGTGGAGATGCCCATCTTGGACATGATCTTGAGCACACCCTTGCCGAGCGCCTTGATCACGTTCTTCACGGCCTTTTCGGGAGTGACGTTGGTGATGTAGCCGCTGCGGACCAGGTCCTCGCAGGTTTCCATGGCCAGGTACGGGTTGACGGCGCTGGCGCCGTAGCCGATCAGCAGGGCCACGTGGTGTACCTCGCGCACGTCGCCGGCTTCCACCACGATGCCCACCTTGAGGCGGTTCTCGGTGCGGATGAGGTGGTGGTGCACGGCCGCGATCATCAGCAGCGACGGGATCGGAGCCAGGTCCTTGGAGCTGTCCCGGTCGGAGAGCACGATGAACAGGGCGCCGGCCTCGATGGCGGCGTCGACCTCGTGGCACATCTCCTCGATGCGGTTGGAGAGCGCGCTGGGGCCGTCGTCGAACCGGTACAGGCCCCGGATCGTGGTGGTGGTGCGGCTGCCGGGCGACGTGTCGATGTGCTGGATCTTGGCCAGTTCGTCGTTGTCGATCACCGGGAAGTCGAGCACCACCTGGCGGGCGTGCTCCGGACCCGCGGCGAGCAGGTTCAGTTCGGGGCCGAGCCCGAGCTTGAGGCTGGTGACGACCTCTTCACGGATCGAGTCCAGCGGCGGGTTCGTCACCTGGGCGAACTGTTGGGTGAAGTAGTCGAAGAGCAGCCGCGGACGCTCACTGAGCACGGCGATGGGCGTGTCGCTGCCCATCGCGCCGAGCGGCTCTGCGCCGTTGCGTGCCATCGGGGCGAGCAGGATGCGCACCTCTTCTTCGGTGTAGCCGAAGGTGCGCTGGCGGCGCACGACGGATGCCGGCGGGTGCACGATGTGCTCGCGTTCCGGCAGGTCCTTGAGGTTGATGCGGCCGGCGTCGAGCCAGGAACCCCACGGCTCGCTGGCGGCGAGGGAGCCCTTGACCTCTTCGTCTTCGATGATGCGGCCGGCTTCGGTGTCGACGAGGAACATCTTGCCCGGCTGTAGGCGGCCCTTCCGCACGACCCTGGCGGGGTCGACGTCGATGACGCCGATCTCGCTGGCGAGCACGACGAGGCCTTCGTCGGTGATGACGTAGCGGCCGGGGCGCAGGCCGTTGCGGTCGAGGGTGGCGCCCACGAGGGTGCCGTCGGTGAAGACGATGGCGGCCGGTCCGTCCCACGGCTCCATCAGCATGGAGTGGTACTCGTAGAAGGCGCGACGGTCACGGTCCAGGTCTGGCTGGTTCTCCCAGGCCTCCGGCACCATCATCATGACGGCGTGCGGCAGCGACCGGCCGGACAGGCTCAGCAGCTCGACGACCTCGTCGAAGGACGCCGAGTCGCTGGCGCCGGGGGTGACGATGGGGAACAGCGGGTTCAGGTCGCCGAGCAGGCTCGATTCGAGCTGCGACTGGCGTGCGCGCATCCAGTTGCGGTTGCCCTGCACTGTGTTGATCTCGCCGTTGTGGGCGATCATGCGGAACGGCTGGGCCAGCGGCCAGGACGGGAACGTGTTGGTGGAGTACCGCGAGTGCACGAGGGCGAGCTTGGAGGTGAAGCGTTCGTCGGAGAGGTCCGGGTAGAACGGCTCGAGCTGCAGGGTCGTGACCATGCCCTTGTAGACGATGGTGCGGCAGGAC
The DNA here is from genome assembly GCF_004403945.1 of Cryobacterium lactosi. Lineage (GTDB taxonomy): Bacteria > Actinomycetota > Actinomycetes > Actinomycetales > Microbacteriaceae > Cryobacterium > Cryobacterium lactosi. The sequence continues at coordinate 149,901 of NZ_SOHM01000007.1, forward strand.
AGTGACGCGAAGTAGGTCTCCACTTCACGTTCGGCGCGCTTGCGCAGCCGAACGGCCTGGCGGTCCAGGTCGATGCCGCCCAGCGGCAGGCCCTCCTCGGTGGTGCGGCTGCTGGAGACGTAGAGCTGCTGGATCGCGGGCATCGCTGCGCGGGCCAGGTTGCCGACCTCTTCGGGCCGCACGGGAACCTCGCGCCAGCCGAGGACGCTGAGGTTCTCTTCCTTGGCGATCTTTTCGATGGCGCCCTTGACGGCGCTGCGCGCGGTCGGTTCCGTGGGCAGGAACACGTTTCCGACGGCGTACCGGCCCGCTTCGGGGAGCGCGAACGTCGACACGGCGCGGAAGAAGTCATCCGGGATCTGGGTGACGATTCCGGCGCCGTCGCCCGTTCCGGCGTCAGATCCGACCGCACCTCGGTGTTCGAGGTTGCGGAGGGCATCGAGCGCTCGCGTGATGATGTCGTGTCCGGCCGTCCCCCGAAGGGTGGCGACCATGGCGAGACCACAGGCGTCGCGTTCGTCGTGCGGGTTGTAGAGCCCCTGGGCTGGGGGAACACTACTGAACCGCGAGAAGAGAGGTTGCTGCGTCATTAGACCGTCCTCACAAAATGACTGGCAGGTGGGGACGACGTTGGCCCGCTGGAAGAAGAGATGCCGGCCGCCCGATATGGAGGGCGGAAACCGTGGACCGGGTGGGATGACCTCGGTTAGGGGCGGGAGTCGGTGGTGCTTGTGGCGTCGACGTCGCGTGATTCAACGGGTTCAGCAGCTTCATCGCCGGGATCGCCTCGTTCGGAATCGGTTTCACCAGATTCTACCTCAGCGTCGGCCGGCTTCCACTCGCGTCCGGGCAGATACGGGCTCAGCTCGATCCCGGTGTGGCGTCGGCTCTGCACGAGGATGATGACCAGTCCGATCACGATTGCGAACAGGGCGGCCCAGACGTTGGTGCGCAGACCGAAGAAGATCTCGCTCGGGTCGACCCGGATCGATTCGAAGACGCTGCGGCCGGCGCCGTACCAGATCAGGTAGACGCCGAACGCGCTGCCCCAGCGCAGCCGGAACTTGCGCTCGAGGATGAGGATGACGGCGACACCGACCAGGTTCCAGACGATCTCGTAGAGGAACGTCGGGTGGAACAGGGTGCCGGCGGGCAGGCCGACCGGGTAGGCGGGGTTGTCGGGAGAGATCTCCAGACCCCACGGCAGCGTGGTCGGCAGGCCGAACAGTTCGTGGTTGAACCAGTTGCCGAGGCGACCCATGGCCTGGGCCAGGAGCATGCCAGGAGCGAGGGCGTCGGCGAAGGACCAGAATCGGATGCCGGCACGGCGGCAGCCGATGTAGGCGCCGACGGCGCCACCCAGCAGGGCACCGAAGATGGCGATGCCGCCCTTCCAGACCGCGAAGACGTCCAGCAGGTTCGCGCCGTCGTAGAAGTAGTCGTTGGGGTGGGTGAGCACGTGGAAGATCCGTGCGCCGACGATGCCGAGCGGCACGGCCCAGAGGATGATGTCCAGCACCACGCCCGGCTCACCGCCGCGTTTGGTCAGGCGTCGGCTGGTGAGGGCGGTGGCCAGGAAGATCCCGATCAGGATGCAGATCGCGTAGGCGTGGATACGGAACGGCCCCAGGTCGAAATAGCTCCACTCAGGGCTCGGAATGCTCAAGGGCAACGACACCACAACAACCTTTCATCGTGACTCTCTGGTCACTGTGAGCCGGTCGGTCGACCGCCTCGGACAATTTACCCTAACGGGGCTGGGTTAAACGAAGGGACCGGACGGCTGGGATCGCCTACCGGGAAGCTCGCGACTAGACGGCGGCGCGGATGTCTCTGGCACCGGCAGCGAGCTCGGCCGCGAGGGTGGCCACGGCGGCGACTCCCCCGTCGGCAAGGGCCTTGACCAGCGCGGAGCCGACGATGGCACCGTCGGCGTATTCAAGTACCTCGCGTACCTGGGCGGGCGTGGAGATGCCCAGGCCGACGCAGGCGCTCGTGGCGCCGGCTTCCCGCAGTCGGGTGACCAGCACCCGGGCGGCAGAGTCGACATCGCTCCTGGCCCCGGTGATGCCCATGGTGGAGACCGCGTAGACGAACCCGCGGCTGCGGGTCACCGCCTGCACCAGGCGTTCGTCGGAGGAGGACGGCGCGGCGAGGAAGACCCGGTCGAGGCCGGCCCGTTCGCTGGCCAGGAGCCAGCTTTCCGCATCGTCGGGAATGAGGTCCGGCGTGATCAGCCCGGCTCCCCCGGCGGCGGCGAGGTCGTCGGCGAACCGGTCGACGCCGTACTGCAGGACCGGGTTCCAGTAGGTCATCACGAGAACGGGCGTCTCGACCTGGGCGGTGATCGCGGCTACGGCCTCGAAGCCGTGCCGCAGGCGGAAACCATTGGCCAGGGCCCGCTGGGTGGCGGCCTGGATGACCGGGCCGTCCATCACGGGATCGGAGTACGGCAGACCGAGTTCGATGACATCGACCCCGTTCCTGGCGATCGCGACGGCCGCGTCGATGCTCTCGGTGAGGGTGGGGAAACCCACCGGCAGATAGCCGATCAGGGCGCCGCCGCCGGACGCACGGCGGGCCGCGATCGTGGCCTCGACCGTGCTTGTTCCGGTGTCGTTCGTGTTCGTCACAGCTGCTGCGCTCCAGCGTCGAGGAGGTCGAAGTAGCGGCCGGCGGTTTCCATGTCCTTGTCGCCGCGGCCGCTCAGGTTGACCAGGATGGTCGAGTCCGGGCCGAGTTTCTTGCCCAGTTCCAGCGTTCCGGCCAGGGCATGCGCCGATTCGATGGCGGGGATGATCCCTTCGGTGCGGCTGAGCAGGCGGAGCGCGTCCATGGCCTCAGCGTCAGTGACGGGCAGGTAGGTGGCCCGGCCGATGCTGGCCAGCCAGGCGTGCTCGGGGCCGACGCCCGGGTAGTCCAGGCCGGCCGAGATCGAGTGCGACTCGACGGTCTGGCCGTCTTCGTCCTGCAGCATCATGCTGCGCGCGCCGTGCAGAACGCCGGGGCGGCCCTTGGTGAGGGTCGCGGCGTGGCGCAGGCCCTCGATGCCTTCACCGCCGGCTTCGTAGCCGTACAGTGCCACCTCGGGATCGTCAAGGAAGGCGTGGAAGATGCCCATGGCGTTTGAGCCGCCGCCGACGCAGGCGGTGACGGCGTCGGGGAGCCGGCCGGTCAGGTCGAGGACCTGCTGGCGGGCTTCTTCGCCGATGATCTTCTGGAAGTCCCGCACCATGGCGGGGAACGGGTGCGGGCCGGCGACGGTGCCGAAGACGTAGTTGGTGGTCTCCACATTGGTGACCCAGTCGCGCATCGCATCGTTGATGGCGTCCTTGAGGGTACGTGAGCCGGTCTTCACCGAGACCACCTCTGCGCCGAGCAACCGCATCCTGGCGACGTTGAGCGCCTGGCGCTCGGTGTCGACCTCGCCCATGTAGACGACGCAGTCCAACCCGAACAGGGCCGCCGCCGTCGCGGTGGCGACACCGTGCTGGCCGGCGCCGGTTTCGGCGATGACGCGTTTCTTGCCGATGCGCTTGGTGAGCAGCACCTGGCCGAGCACGTTGTTGAGCTTGTGCGAGCCGGTGTGGTTGAGGTCTTCGCGCTTGAGGATAATGCGGGCGCCGCCTGCGTGCGCGGCGAACCGGGGCACCTCGGTGATGAGGGACGGCCGGCCCGTGTAGCTGCGGTGCAACTCGGTCAGCTCGGCGGCGAACGCCGGGTCGGCCTTGGCCAGGGCGTACTCCGCCGACAGCTCGTCGAGCGCGGCCACCAGGGATTCCGGCACGAACCGGCCGCCGAAGTCGCCGAAGTAGGGCCCGGACTGGGCACGCAGGGAATCGGTGGTGTTGGACATCTATACCGCCAGGAATTCGTTGAGGGTGAGAATGGGATCGCTGGTGACGAGAGCTTCACCGACCAGCACGACATCGGCGCCCGCGGCGCGATAGTGGGCCACGTCGGCGGCGGTCTTGACCGCGGATTCCGCCACCCGGACGACGCCGGAGGGGATCCGGTCGGCCAGGCTGGCGAAGAGGTTCTGGTCGAGTTCGAAGGTGCTGAGGTCCCTGGCGTTCACGCCGACCAGGTTGGCACCGACGTCAAGGGCGCGGTCGACCTCATCCGCGCTGTGGGTTTCGACCAGCGGGGTCATGCCCAGCTCGAGCACCAGGCGGTGCAGGCTACCGAGGGTGGCCTGGTCGAGGGCCGCGACGATGAGCAGTACCAGGTCGGCCCCCGCCGCCCGCGCTTCGAGCACCTGGTAGGCGGTGCCGATGAAGTCCTTGCGCAGGACCGGGATCGACACGGACGCCCTGACCTGCTCGAGGTCCTCGAGCGAGCCGAGGAACCGGCGGCCTTCGGTGAGCACGCTGATCGCGCTCGCACCGCCGAATTCGTACGACACGGCCAGTGCGGCCGGGTCGGTGATCTCGGCGAGCGGCCCGCGAGACGGGCTGGCGCGCTTCACCTCGGCGATGATCTTCACCCGGTCGGAGGGCGCGAGTGCGTGCAACGCGTCGAGGGCGGGCGCCTGGGCGAGCGCGTCGGCCTCGAGCGCGGCGAACGGGCGCTCACCGCGACGGGTGTCGGCGTCGGCGAGCGAGCCGGCGAGAAGTTCAGCGAGGAGGTTGGCTGGCACTGATTCAGTGGCTTCCGTCGACCGATGCCGCGCCGTAGCCGGCCTTGGCCATGATCCAGCCGACGACGAGGCCGGCGAGCAGGAGCGCGGCGGAGGCCCAGACGAGCCAGGCGACATCGAAGAAGAACGCGACGGTGCCGATGGTGAATGCGATCAGCATGATGGTGACTGCGGTCCAGGCCGCCGTCGAGTGGCCGTGGCCGGGGTCTGCCGACTCGAAGCTCATGGTTCTCCTAAGGTCAAGGGGCGTGCGGGACAATTCTAGCTTGCCGGCTAAGTCGGCTCAGACTGTTCGGGTCAGGCCGTGGGGTCGTCGCCCCTGGTGAGGCCGTCCCAGTCGTCGACGGCGTCGCGGGGGCGGGTCTGGCCCGTTGCGGCATCCGTGACCGGCGTGAAGCGGGTGGTCTCGTACCGTGTGGTCGGGCCGGGCCAGCGACGGGCGCTCACGCAGACCGCGAGGCCGAGAAGGAGCATCAGGACCCCGGCGACGAGGGCCAGGAACGGCCAGAAGGTCACGGCTGCGCTGTGCACGGCCGCGCGGGTGGAGTCGGTGCCGGCGATGCCGGTGGCCGCTGTGACCGCCGACGCGCTGGCTCCGATCGGGTCGGCCAGGGCTAGGGCGGCCGAGAGGATGACGCTGACGCCGAGGAGTATTTCGAGGAGGCCGAGGACGATGCGAATCACCACACCGGCTATGGTGAGTGCGCCGGCCAGGGCCAGCCCGGCCAGGGCCAGGGCGGTCAGGCCCGGCGCGGCGATCGAGCCGGTGACGTCCAGGACCTGCTGGCTGGTGCCGTCGGCGGCCAGCCGCACGGTGGCCCAGACCTGGGTCCAGGCCAGCAGCGCGAGGCCGCTGGCCGCGATGACGGCCAGGATCAGGATCGGCTTGATGCGACGCGGGGCGGCCATTCAGTAGACCCGGGTCATTGCATTGGCCACGGCGACGGCGCGCAGCGGAGCGGCCGCCTTGTTCTGCGACTCCTGGAACTCCGAGGCGGGATCAGAGTCAGCGACCAGGCCGCCGCCTGCCTGCACGTAGGCGACGCCGTTCATGATCGTCGCGGTGCGGATGGCGATGGCGAGGTCGGCGTCGCCGGCGAAGCCGAAGTAGCCCACCACTCCGCCGTACACGCCGCGCTGGGCCGGTTCCAGGGCGTCGATGATCTCCAGCGCGCGCGGTTTGGGAGCCCCGGACAGGGTGCCGGCCGGGAAAGTGGCCCTGAAGACGTCGATCGCGGTCATCTCCGGCAGCAGGTCGCCCTCGACGGAGGAGACCAGGTGCATGATGTGGCTGAACCGTTCGATGCGCATGAACTCGGTCACTTCCACCGACCCGGCGCGGCAGACCTTGAGCAGGTCGTTGCGGGCGAGGTCCACCAGCATGAGGTGCTCGGCGCGTTCCTTGGGATCCTTGGCGAGTTCGGTTTCGAAGTCGGCGTCGGCCTCCGGGGTCGCCCCGCGGGGCTTCGACCCGGCGATCGGGTGGGTGAAGACCCGGGTGTTCGCCACCTTCACCAGGGCCTCCGGGGAGGACCCCACGATCGAATAGGGCTGCCCGGCGGTGGATTCGAGGCTGAGCAGGTACATGTACGGGCTCGGGTTGAGGCTGCGCAGCACCCTGTAGACATCGATCGGGTCCGCGGTGCAGTCCTGGTCGAACCGCTGGGAGATGACGACCTGGAACACGTCGCCGTCGACAATGTGCTGCTTGGACGTGCCCACCGCGGCCAGGAAGTCGTCTCGCTCGGTTCGGTGCCGTGGCACTGCGGGGGTGGAGAGGTCGACCTCGGACACGAAGGCTTCCGCCGGCTGGGTGAGCCTGCTCTGCAGGGCGTCCAGGCGTGCCTGCGCGGCCGGCCAGAGGGCGTCGGTGGCTTCGACGCCGTCGTTGAGCACGTTTGCGATCAGCTGCACGGTTCCGAACTTGTGGTCGATCACAACGAGGTCCGCGACGAAACTGAACGCCTGGCCCGGCACCTCGTAGTCGGCGGGCGGCCGGTTGGGCAGCCGTTCGATCTGCCGGATGGCCTCCCAGCCGATGAACCCGACGAGTCCGCCGGTCAGGGGCGGGTGCTCGGCCAGGCGTGGCGTCTGCCAGCGCTCATACAGGTAGGCCAGCGCGTTCAGCGGGGCCAGGTCGGTTGCACCGCCGAAGGCGCGTTCGGCCGAAATTCCGTAGTCGAGCCAGGCGCTGTCGTCGCCGGTCTGGGTGAGCACCCCGAAGGAGGAGACTCCCACGAAGGAGAAGCGGGACCAGATGCCGCCTTGTTCGGCGGATTCGAGCAGGAAACTGCCCGCGGCTCCCCCGGTGAGCTTGCGGTAGATGCCCACGGGTGTTTCGCCGTCGGCGAAGAGTTCGCGGATGACCGGGATCACCCGGTGGTCGGCGAGCAGACCGGTGAAATCCGCCAGAGTCGTCGATCCGGCGCTCATCGCTGGGCCTCGTCGGAGATCAGGCCGGTCACGTCGATGTCCCGACCGTCGAAGCAGGTGTGCGTGCCGGTGTGGCAGGCCGCGCCGATCTGCTCGACCTGCACCACGAGGGTGTCCGCGTCGCAGTCCAGGGCGGCCGAGCGCACGAACTGGGCGTGCCCGGAGGTGTCGCCCTTCCGCCAGTACTCCTGGCGGCTTCGGGACCAGAACGTGACCCGGCCCTCGGTGAGGGTGCGGCGCAGTGCCTCGCGGTCCATCCAGCCGAGCATGAGCACCTCGCGGGTGTCCCACTGCTGGATGACGGCGGGCAGCAGTCCGTCTGGTGAGAAAAGCGCGGATTCCAGAGCGGCGTCGACGTTCATCGGCGCACCACCATTCCGGCGTCGGCAAGCTCACGCTTGACGTCGCCAATCGTCAGGTCTCCACTGTGGAAGACGGAGGCGGCCAGGACGGCATCGGCGCCCGCCGCGATGGCCGGCGGGAAGTGTTCGACGCGGCCGGCTCCCCCTGAGGCGATCACGGGAACGGAACTGAGCTCGCGCATGATGGTGATGAGTTCGAGGTCGAAGCCGGCCTTGGTGCCGTCGGCGTCGATGCTGTTCACCAGGAGTTCGCCCGCGCCCAGCTCGATCGCCTGTCGTGCCCAGGAGAGGGCGTCCAGGTCGGTCTCGGTACGGCCGCCGTGGGTGGTGACGACGAACCCGGACGACGTGCGTCCGCTGCGTTTGACGTCGAGGGAAAGCACCAGCACCTGGGCGCCGTACCGGTCGGCTATCTCGGAGATCAACGCCGGGCGGGCGATGGCGGCGCTGTTCACGCCGACCTTGTCCGCGCCGCTGGCCTGCAGCCTGGACACGTCGTCGACGCTGCGGATGCCGCCGCCGACGGTGAGCGGGATGAAGACCTGCTCGGCGGTGGCGCGCACCACGTCGTAGGTGGTGGAGCGGTCGTCGACAGTTGCCGTCACGTCGAGGAAGGTGAGTTCGTCTGCACCCTGCTCGTAGTAACGCTTGGCGAGTTCGACGGGGTCGCCGGCGTCCCGCAGGTTCTGGAAGTTGACGCCCTTGACGACCCGGCCGTTGGCCACGTCGAGGCACGGGATCACTCTGACGGCGAGGCTCATGGTTTACAACCTGGCGTTGTGAATCGAGGTGACCAGAATGGCGCGGGCGCCGAGTTCGTAGAGCTGGTCCATCACGCTGTTGGTGTCCAGGCGCGGGATCATCACTCGGACGGCCACCCAGTTCGGGTCGCGGAGGGACGATATGGTGGGCGATTCGATCCCTGACGCGGCCTGGCAGGCTGCATCGAGGTTGTCGACGTGCACGTCGTAGTCGATGAGCACGTACTGGCGGGCCACGAGAACGCCCTGGAGGCGGCGCAGCAGCGTGTTGATGCCCGGGTGGGTGTTCTCGGACGTGATCAGCACGGCGGTGGATTCGAGGATCACCGGGCCGAAGATCTGCAGGCCGGCCTTGCGCAGCGTGGAGCCGGTGGAGACGACGTCGGCGACGGCATCCGCCACACCGAGCTGCACGGCGGACTCGACGGCACCGTCGAGGGTGACCAGGTCGACGGTGATGCCGTGGCCGGCGAGGAAGCTACCGACCAGGCCCGGGTAGCTGGTGGCCACACGCAAGCCCTCGAGGTCGGCCAGCTCGGTGAACCGGCCGGCGGGACCGGCGAAGCGGAAGGTGGAGTCGCCGAAGTCCAAGCTGGCGATCTCGCCGGCGGTCGAGCGGGAGTCCAGCAGCAGGTCGCGGCCGGTGATGCCGACGTCGAGGGCGCCGCTGCCGACGTAGGTGGCGATGTCCCGTGGGCGCAGGTAGAAGAACTCCACGTCGTTACGCGGGTCGGCGACGACGAGGTCGCGCGGGTCCCGGCGGCCGTTGTAGCCGGCCTCTGACAGCATCTGGGCGGCGGTCTCGGCGAGCGAGCCCTTATTGGGCACAGCGATTCTCAACATGTCAATCTTTCCAAGGCTGGTGGGTGGTTTTCCGTACGGGTGCCGACATCACAGATGTCGGTAGACGTCCTCGGGGGAAAGCCCCTTCGCCACCATCAGGACCTGCAGGTGGTAGATCAGCTGCGAAATCTCTTCGGCCGTTTCGGTGTCGCTCTGGTACTCGGCGGCCATCCAGACCTCTGCGGCCTCTTCGACGATCTTCTTGCCGATGGCGTGCACGCCGGCGTCGAGTTCGCGGACGGTTCCGGAGCCCTCCGGCCGGTCAATGGCCTTCTGGCTCAGCTCAGCGAACAGGTCGTCGAAAGTTTTCACCTGTACAGGCTACCGGTCCCGCCGGCTCCCCGGGAGCGGAGGGACGCTAGTGCGCGTGGGAGTGCAGCGTGGCGGCAGCGCGCAGCCGGGCGATCTGCCCGGCCGGATCGCCGTTGAAGACACTCGAACCGGCGACGAAGGTGTTGGCGCCGGCTTGGGCCGCCTGGGCGATGGTGTCCTCGGTGATTCCGCCGTCGACCTGCAGCCAGACGTCCAGGCCGCTGGCCCGCACGGCATCGGCGAGCAGGCTGAGCTTGGGCATGGTGCTCGCCATGAAGCTCTGGCCGCCGAAGCCGGGTTCGACGGTCATCACCAGCACCTGGTCGAATTCGGCGAGCAGGTCGAGGTAGGGCTCAACGGGGGTGCCGGGCTTCAGGGCGATGCCGGCCCGAGCGCCGATGTCGCGCAGGCGCCTGGCGAGGCCGATGGCATCCGCTGCCGCCTCGGCGTGGAAGGTGACCGAGTACGCGCCGGCCTCGGCGTAGTCCGGTGCCCACCGGTCGGGGTCGTCGATCATCAGGTGCAGGTCGAGCGGAATCGGCGACACCTGCAGCAGGCGCTCGACCACGGGCAGGCCCAGGGTGAGGTTCGGCACGAAGTGGTTGTCCATGACGTCGACATGCGCCAGGTCCGCAGTGCTGATGCGCCCCAGCTCCCGCTCCAGGTTGGCGAAGTCTGCGGCCAGAATGCTCGGGTTGATCCGGGTAACCATTCAGTCAGCCTACCGAACGGCCGCCACGGCCCCGAGGCAGGTTCAGTCGGCCTGCCGCTGCAGCAGGGTGATGAACATGGCGTCGGTGCCGTGCCGGTGCGGCCACAGCTGCACGCTGCCGGGGTCGCCGGCCAGGTCGAGCGGATGCACGGCCAGGTCTTGCAGCACCGCCGCGGTGTCCAGCGGCGCCACCTTGTCGCCCCAGGCCTTGCGGGCCGTGGCCACGATCCCCCGGGTTTCAGCGATGTGCGGGGAACAGGTGACGTAGGCGAGGATACCGCCGGGCTTCAGGGCGCCGAGCGCGGCATGGATCAGCGCGGACTGCAGGTCGGAGAGCTCGGCGACGTCCTTGGGCTGCTTCCGCCAGCGTGCCTCGGGGCGGCGGCGCAGCGCACCGAGTCCCGTGCACGGGGCGTCGAGCAGGATCCGGTCGAAGGCCTCCGGCTGGTCCTCGCCGACCCAGGTGCCGTCCATCTCCCAGACCGGCACGTCGGCCGGGACGGCGGCCAGTGCGGCGCGCACCAATTGGGCCCTGGCGGGCACGACCTCGTTGGCGACCAGGGTCGCGCCGCCGTTCAGGGCTTCAGCGGCGAGCAGGGCCGCCTTGCCGCCGGGGCCGGCGCAGAGGTCGAGCCAGCGCTCCCCCTCGGCGATCGGTCTGGCGCGGCTGAGGGCGAGGGCGGCGAGCTGCGAACCCTCGTCCTGCACGCGCAGGCGGCCGTCGCTCTGCTTCATCAGGTGGTGCGGGTCTCCCCCGGCCAGCACGAAGCCTGTCGGAGAGAAGTCGTTGGGATCGCCGAGCTCCGCGGTGGCGTCGGCCAGCCCGGGCAGGGCCACCATGTTCACCCGTGGTGCGGCGTTGTCGGCGGCGAGGAGCTCCTCGAGTTCGCTTTCCCGGCCTTCCTGGCGCAGGGACTGCCGGAACGCCCGCACCACCCAGACCGGGTGGGAGTACAGCGCGGCGAGGGCGTCGTCGGGCGTGCTGGTGTCGGCGAGGATGCGTTCACGCCACTCGTCGGCGCTGACCCGGGCGATGGCACGGAGCAGGCCGTTGGTGAAGCCTGTCGCGGACCGGGAGCCCACCTGACGGGCCAATTCGACGGATTCGTTGACGGCGGCGTGGGTGGCCACACGCGTGGCCAGCAGCTGGTGCGCGCCGAGCCTGAGCACGTCGAGGATGGCCGGGTCGATGGCCGTGACCGGCCGGCCGGCCGCTTCGGCGATGACCCTGTCGTAGAAGCCCTGCATGCGCAGGGTGCCGTAGGTGAGCTCGGTGGCCAGGGCGGCATCCGCGGTGTTCAGCGCGGCGCGCTGGATGCGGGTGGGCAGCAGCAGGTTGGCGTAGGCGTCGGATTCGCGGACCGCCGCGATGACCTCGTAGGCGACCCGGCGGGCGGGCTGCACCATGTAGCTCGGCCGGCTGTCCGTGCGGGGGCCCTGACGGGGCGCCCTGGACCTGCCTGCTGCGTTCTGCTCTGGTCCGCTCATGATGCGATCACCTCGGTTGCTGCTACTCCGCGCCACCAGTCGATTGCCTTCATGGGGGTTTTTCCTGCCGGTTGTACGTTGATGAGTTCCAGGGGCTCCGTGCCGGTGCCGACCAGAACCCTCTTGTCGATTTCGGTGATGTGTCCGGCCGCTAGGGCAGGGTGGCCGTGAGCGGGCGCCACATCGTGGAGTTTGAGCCTGGCGCCGTCGATCTCGGTGAACGCTCCGGGTTCGGGCGTGACGCCGCGCACCACCGCGTGCACGCTCTCCGCGGGCAGGCTCCAGTCGATGCGCGCGTCGTCGAGGGTGAGCTTGGGAGCCAAGGTGACGTCGCCGGTCTGCGGCACGGCGTGGGCGGTGCCTGCGGCCAGCCCGTTCACCACGTCGAGCAGCAGGGCCGCTCCGCTCCGGCTCAGGCTCTCCAGCAGGGTTCCGGCGGTGGCGTGCCGGCCGATGGGCGTGCTGAGTTGGGCGAACACGGAGCCCGCGTCCAGTTCCGCGACGAGTTGGAACACGGCGGCTCCGGTCTCGGTGTCGCCGGCCATGATCGCACGCTGCACGGGAGCGGCGCCGCGCCAGCGTGGCAGCAGCGAGAAGTGCAGGTTGATCCAGCCCAGGCGTGGTGCGGAGAGCAGCGGCTCGCGCACGAGGCCGCCGTAGGCCACGATGACGCCGAGATCTGCGTCCAGCGCGGTGATGCTCTCGGTCGTCACCTCATCGAGCCGGTTGGCCTTGATCACGGGCAGGCCGAGCTTCTCGGCGGCGGCGGCGACCGGCGACGGGGTCAGTACCCGTTTCCGGCCGAGGGCGGCATCGGTGCGGGTGACCACCGCGGCGATCTCGTGCCCCGAGGCGGCCAGGAGGGTCAGGCTGGGCACGGCGACCGGCGGGGTCCCGGCGAAGACGAGTTTCATTTACAGCAGCTCCGGGTCGTCGAATCGTACTCTGAGTGTAGGTGCAGGACGGAACGCGGCGCCCTTGGGCTTGCGTCTGGTGGCGGCGTTCCGCACGATGGCGGCCTTGAGGGTGCGGGCGACCTCGTCGCCGAGCGGGTAGCCGAACCTCACGATGGCGCGCACCAGCGCGGGGCCGCCGGCCTTCTGGCCGGGGGCGGCCGGGTCGTGGCTGACCGGTCCGAGCACGTCGAGACCGGCCAGGTCGGTCAGCGATGCGATGGCTGTTTCGACCTCGGCGCTGGTGCCGGTCACCGAGGCGACCCGCACCGCAGGCGGGAAGCGCAGCGCGCGGCGGTCGGCGAGTTCGGCGGCGGCGTACGGGCCAGGCTGCCAGGTGTTCAGGGCGTGGGCGAGGGCCCCGCCGACTCCGACGAGCATGACGGGGGCGCCGGGTGCGGCCAGCGCGGCGGCGTTCGCCCACCAGCGCAGGCAGTCCTCGCCGACCCGCAGCGACTCGCGGGCCAGCATCCGCTCGCCGTCGAGCAGCAGGATGGCGCTGTAGCCGTTGCGGGGTATCGGCTCGGCGCCGCGCGTGGCGATCACGAGGGCCGGCTCGGGGCCGAGCGTCTGCACGGTGTGCTCGCCGTCGGCGACGATCACCCTGGAGCCGGGGAAGGCCCGGCCGAGTTCCTCCGCGGTACGGCCGGTCCCGACGGTCACGACGCGGAACACGGCTGCCTCGCAGTGTGAGCAGCGCCAGCCGGCGGCGAGGTGACCGCACCAGCGGCAGGCCGGGGTGGCGGTGGCGGAGGCGAGGGCGAGCGGTCCCTGACACTGGGTACACCGGGCGGATTGGCCGCAGGAGCGGCAGGCGAGCATGGGCGCGTAGCCGGGGCTGGCGACCTGCACGAGGACCGGTCCGGTGCGCACGGCCTCCTTCGCGGCCAGCCAGGCGGCCGAGGGGATGCGGGCGGCCCTGGCCTGCGCATCCGGCTCGGCCTGGAAGGTGGTGGGGATGATCCTGGGATGAGCATCGCGGATGGGGTGCACGGCATGCAGCCAGCCGATCTCGACCAGGCGTTCGGTCTCGACGCTGCGGGAGTGCCCGATGAAGACCAGGGCGCAGTCGGCGGCTTCACGACGGATCAGGGCGGCGTCCCTGGCGTGCACGTAGGGGCTGAGCTGTTCACCGTAGAGCGGGTCGCCGTCGTCCCAGAGCACGATCAGGCCGAGCTCGTGGGCCGGCGCGTAGACGGCGGAGCGGTTGCCCAGGATGATGCGCGGGGTGTCCTCCAGAAGGGTCAGGAACCCGCGGTACCGGTCGGGGTTGCTTTGCCGGGCGTCGACCCGCACCACGTCGTCCGCGGGCACCAGTACGGCCAGGGCCGCCTGCAGCTGGTCCTGGTCGCGATAGTCGGGCACCAGCAGGATGCTGCTCTTGCCCTGACGGAGCGCGGACACGGCGAGTTCGGCCACGGTGAGCGCCCAGCTTCCGACGGTGGGACCGCCGGCTGCCGCCGCGGTCGTCGCGCTGGCGTCGGCGGGCCCGCCGAGCCCGGGCAGGCGCACGACGCCGGGCACCGCGGCGACGCAGACCCGTAGCCGGTCGGCGACGATCGTCCCGAGGGTCTGCGCCGGGTATTCGGCGAAGCCGGGTTCGGCGAGCCGGTCGGCGGCACCCGGGGCCGTCGGATTCACCGCGGCGGCATCGGCGGCGGTGCGGGCCGCTAGCCAGGCCTTCTCGACTCGCACGGCCCGCGGCGGCACCGCGAGGCGGATGATGTCGCTCGCGTTGCCGGCTGCCCGGTCGGCCAGTCGTCTGGCCAGCTGCCAGACCGGCTCGGTGAGCACCGGAACCGCCGACACGATCGAGTCGACCGGGCTCAGCTTGCCGCTGTACCCGGTGTCCGGGCCGGTCCCATCCAGGGTCGCCGCAGCGTCGGGGCCGGCCGCGGCATCGGACGCCTGCTGCGGGTCGATCAGTTCGATCAGGTATCCGTCGGCCACCCGGTTCGCCGAGCGCAACGGCACCCGAACCCGCACACCCGGCTGGGCGAGGTGCGCGAGGTCGTCGGGAATGGCGTAGTCGAACAGGTGGTCCAGCTGGGGCAGGGGTGAGTCGATCAGCACCCGCGCGATGAGGCCGGTGCGAGTCATCGGCGGCCTCCCTGGCTCAGAGTCTGTGCGGTCGGGTCGGTACGGTTCAGAATCCCGCTGCGCTTCTCAGGTCGTCGACCCGGTCGAGTCGCTCCCAGGTGAAGTCGGGCAGCTCGCGACCGAAGTGGCCGTAGGCGGCCGTCTGGGCGTAGATCGGGCGCAGCAGGTCGAGGTCTTTGATGATGGCCGCGGGGCGCAGGTCGAACACCTCGCGGATCGCGGCGGTGATGTCCTTCTCCGGGATGGCGCCGGTGCCGAAGGTCTCCACGTACAGGCCGACCGGTGAGGCGGTCCCGATGGCGTAGGCCACCTGGATTTCGAGTCTTTCGGCCAGTCCGGCCGCGACGGCGTTCTTGGCAACCCAGCGCATCGCGTAGGCGGCGGAGCGATCCACCTTGGACGGGTCCTTGCCGCTGAACGCACCGCCTCCGTGCCGGCTGGATCCGCCGTAGGTGTCGATGATGATCTTGCGGCCGGTGAGCCCGGCGTCGCCCTGGGGGCCGCCGATCTCGAACCGGCCGGTCGGGTTCACCAGGGTGCGCAGTGAGGACGCGTCGAGGTCGACCCGCTCGAGTACCGGACGGATGACGAGTTCGGCGATGTCGGCGCGCAGCTTCGCCGTCGTGACGGAGGGGGCGTGCTGGGTGGAGAGCACCACGGTCTCGACAGTGCGCGGCACGATGCCGTCGTACCCGATGGTGACCTGGGTCTTGCCGTCCGGGCGCAGGTAGTCCAGCTCGCCGGACTTTCGTACCTCGGCCAGGCGTTCGGCCATGCGGTGCGCGATCCAGATCGGGATCGGCATGAGTTCGGGGGTTTCGCGGGTGGCGTAGCCGAACATGATGCCCTGGTCGCCGGCGCCCTGGCGGTCGTAGTCGTCCAGGCTGTCCTGCTCGCGACTTTCGAAGGCGTCGTCGACCCCCTGGGCGATATCGGGTGACTGGCCGCCGATGGAGATCTCGACACCGCAGGAGCGGCCGTCGAACCACACGTCGGACGAGTCGTAGCCGATGTCGGTGATGCACTTTCGCACGATCGAGGGGATCTCGACGTAGCCCGCGGTGGTGACCTCGCCTGCCACGTGCACGAGACCGGTGGTGACCAGGGTCTCCACGGCCACGCGGCTGTGCGGGTCCTCGGTGAGGAGCGCGTCGAGGATGCTGTCGGAGATCTGGTCGCAGATCTTGTCCGGGTGGCCTTCGGTGACCGACTCCGAGGTGAAGAGGCGAAGATCGCTCATCGGGGCACGTCTCAATTCTGTGTTCAAGGTGCTGCGGTTGACGGGGTACTCCCGGTCTGCACGTTCAGGCGGGGGAAACGACCTGGAGGATGCTGTCGAGGATACGGTGGGCCACCGACAACTTCGTTCCGGAGGCCTCCATCACTATATCTCCGGCGCGGTCGAGCACTTCGATCTCGTTACGTTCGGTGGCAAAGCCCTGGGTCCAGCCGACCCGGTTGAGCACCAGGAGGTCTGAGCCTTTGCGTTGCACCTTGGTGCGGCCGAGCTCCCGGCGCAGGGTCTCGTCCGGTTCGGTCTCGGCGGCGAAGCCCACGATGACCTGACCCTGGCGTCGTTCCTCGACCAGGCCAGCGAGCACGTCGGGGTTGCGCACCAGCTCGAGCGACAGACGGTCCCCCGCGACATCCTTCTTGATCTTGCCGGCCTGCACCGCCGCCGGGCGGTAGTCCGCGACCGCGGCGGCCATGATCACGATGTCGGCCGTTGCGGCGGCTTCGCGCATGGTCTGCTGCAACTCCACGGTGCTGCTCACGTTCAGCACGGTGACACCGTCGGGTACGGCGACCTCGAGGTGCGCGGCGACCAGAGTCACCGTGGCTCCGCGGGAGCGGGCGGCCTCGGCGAGGGCGACGCCCTGACGCCCGCTTGAGCGGTTGCCGAGGAAGCGCACAGGGTCGAGCGGTTCGCGGGTGCCGCCGGCGCTGATCAGCACCTGCCGCCCGGCCAGGTCCTGCCCTGGGGACCGCTCCGCGTCGCGGGCGGCCAGTGCGGCGAGGCCGGCCTCGACGATCGTGTCGGGTTCCTCCATACGTCCAGGACCGGAATCGGAACCGGTCAGACGGCCGATTCCCGGTCCGACGATGGTCACGCCACGGCCCCGGAGGGTGGCGATGTTGGCCACGGTCGCGGGGTTCTGCCACATCTCGGTGTGCATGGCGGGTGCGATCACAAGCGGAGCGGTGCTGGCCAGGATGGTGTTGCCGAGCAGGTCGTCGGCCAGGCCGAGCGCGATCCTGGCGATGCTGTTCGCCGTGGCTGGCGCGATCACGATGAGGTCGGCGGACTGGCCGATGGCCACGTGCCGCACCTCGGCAACACCCTCGTAGAGGTCGGTGTTCACCGGGTTGCGGGAGATCGCCTCCAGCGTCGGCTTGCCGACGAACCGGAGTGCTGCTGCCGTGGCAACCACGTGGACGTCCCAGCCGAGCAATACAAAAGCGCGCACAACATTGACGGCCTTATAGGCAGCGATGCCGCCGGTTATCCCGACGACGATCGTGCGACCAGTCGACATCGTGCGCGCTTATGAAGGGCTGCGTCGAGTTATTCGACGATGGGCTTCGAGGTCAGCTTGTCCTCGTTGATTTCGCGAAGTGCCACGGAAAGCGGCTTGTCGTCGACGGTCGAGTCGACGAGCGGTCCGACGTTGTCGAACAGGCTGCCTTCGTGCAGGTCTGCGTAGTAGTCGTTGATCTGGCGGGCGCGCTTGGACGCGAAGATCACCAGGGCGTACTTGGAATCGACCTTGGTCAGCAGGTCGTCGATGGGCGGGTCAATGATGCCAGTGGGCTTGTTGGGCACGCTGTCACACTCCTTCATGCAGTTCAAGCAAAATGTACGGGCTGCGCGGTGTCATGCCGGTGGTTCCCATGGCCGGAAACTTCAGGCTTTACCGCGATGATGCGTCTATTCGACGCGGAAATTCAAGTACGGCGGGCGCTACGACGGCGTCGCTGTCTTGCGAATCTGCATCAAGTCTACGACTTCTTCGGCTGCTTCGGCCACGTCGGTGTTCACGACACGGTAATCGAACTCGCCCTGAGCGGCCAATTCGAGCTTCGCGGTCTCGAGTCTGCGGCTCTGTTCGGCGGAATCCTCTGTGCCCCGGCCGATCAGCCGGCGTACGAGTTCGTCCCAGCTGGGCGGCAGCAGGAATACCAGCCGGGCCTCCGGCATAGCGCGCCGCACGGCGCGCGCACCCTGGATATCGATCTCCAGGAGCACGCTGTTGCCGTCAGCGATGGCCGCCTCGACCGGGCCCCGGGGGGTTCCGTAGCGGTAGGCATTGTGCACGGTGGCGTACTCGAGCAGGTCGCCGGCTTCGATCATCCGATCGAACTCTGTGTCGTCGACGAAGTAGTAGCTGACGCCCTCAACCTCGCCGGCGCGGGGCGCACGGGTGGTGGCGGAGACCGACAGGTGCACCTCGGGGTGGTGCTCGCGGATGTACGCCGCGACGGTGCCCTTGCCCACGGCGGTCGGCCCGGCGAGGACGACGAGCCCGGAGTCGGGGGCACCGCGGCGGGCAGGCGGGCGGGCGGCGAGGAAGTCCCGCAGCCGGTCGCGCTGGTGCTTGCCGAGGCCGCCCAGACGCTTGGACGGTGAGATCTCCAGCCGGGTCATGATGCGCTGCATCTTGGTCACCCCGATGGCCGGAATGCTCACAAGGAGCTCGGTCACGCGCAGGCGTCCCTCGACTCCGTTCGGGTCCTTCACGGCGGCGGCGAGCACGTCGAGCGACGTGCGCTCACCGGCCGCGACCTGTGCCTTCACTGCGGCGCGGGCTCGTCGGGCCGCTACGGCGGCGCGGGAGGCCGCGACGCGGTCGACGTCGGGTGGGGTAGGGCGATTGTCAGCCACGGGTCGCTCCAGCTTCGGTTACTCGGCGGTTTATCTCATCGGCCACCCGGTCGGGACCGGCGGATAAAACGCTGCGCGATTCACTCACGATAACGCCTTGCGCGTATCCGCCAAACAAACTCGCCAGATCGGTGGGATTCGCGCCCTGATGGCCGAAGCCGGGGGCGAGGACTGGAGTGACGATAGCGGCGGCCGGGGCGTGGATGTCGATGCCGAAGTCGGCCAGGGAAACCGTCGCGCCCAGCACCACGCCGACGGAGCCGAACGTGCCGGCGGAGCGTGCGGCCGCGTGGTCGGCGTTGATGGCGTCGACCTGTGCAAGCACCGATCCGGCGACGGTCCGGCCGGCGTGAGTCCCCCGCGCGACAACGGCCTGCTGCAGCGCGGCGGCTTCCGGATTGGACGTCGCGGCGAGCAGGAACAGTCCCTTGTTCTCGGCATCGGCCAGCGCAATGGTGCTCGCGAGGGAACCGACTCCCATGTACGCGTTCACGGTGATGGCGTCGACCTCCAACGGCGAGCCTGGGCTCAGCCAGGCCTGACCGTACGCCTCGACACTCGTCCCCAGGTCTCCGCGCTTGACGTCGGCGATGACCAGCAGCCCGGCGGCGCGTGCGTCGCTGAGCACCCGTTCGAGTGCCAGGTAGCCGGCCGAGCCGAACCGCTCGTAGAACGCCACCTGCGGCTTCACGATGCCCGCCAGGCCAGCGGACGCCTCGACGACGCGGCGGCCGAAGTTCTCGGCGCCGGCGGCGCTGTCCGGCAGGTTCCAGTCGGTCAGCAGCCAGGCGTGCGGGTCGATGCCGACGCAGAGCCTGCCGAATCGGTCGAAGGCGCCGTGCAGGCGTTCGCCGAAGGTCGCGGTCGTGCCGACCGATTCGGCTGGAGTCACTGCGCCGGCCGACGTCACAGTGCGGCCGCCCGTTTCGTCGCATACTCCTGCAGGCTGGTGACCTCGAAGCCGGTGCGGATCGAGTCGATCGATGCCACGGCGGCGGAGAGTTCGGCGATGGTGGTGAACAGGGGCAGGTCGCCGGCGACGGCCGCGGCGCGGATCTCGTAGCCATCCGCCCTGGCGGAGCGACCGTTGGGTGTGTTGATCACGATCTGCACCTCCTCGCGGCGGATCAGGTCGACGACGGTGTCCACGGACTCATCGGCCTTTTCGCTGAACTTTGCCACCACTGTGGCCCCGATTCCGTTTCGCTGCAAAACTTCGGCGGTTCCCTCGGTGGCCATGATCGTGTAGCCCAGCTGTGAGAGGCGCAGCATCGGCAGGATCACGGCGCGCTTGTCCCGGTCGGAGACCGACACGAAGACGGTGCCGGTGAGCGGGATTCCGCCGTATGCGGCGAGCTGGCTCTTCGCGAACGCCCGCGGGAAGTCCCGGTCGATGCCCATGACCTCGCCGGTGGAGCGCATCTCCGGGCCGAGCACCGAGTCGACGATGAGGCCTTCCTGGGTGCGGAACCTGTTGAAGGGCAGCACGGCTTCCTTGACGGCGACCGGCGAGTCCATCGGAACCCTGGAGCCGTCGATGAGCGGCAGCTTGCCGTCGGCCTTGAGTTCGGCGATGGTGGTGCCGACCATGATCAGCGATGCGGCCTTGGCGAGGGTGATGCCGAGGGCCTTGGCCACGAACGGCACGGTGCGGGACGCGCGCGGGTTGGCCTCGAGCACGTAGAGCACACCGGCGCCGATGGCGAACTGCACGTTGAGCAGGCCGCGCACGCCGATGCCCTGGGCGATGGCGAGGGTGGCGTCGCGCACGCGGTCGATCTCGGCCCGGCCCAGGGTCACGGGCGGCAGGGTGCAGCTCGAGTCGCCGGAGTGCACACCGGCCTCCTCGATGTGCTCCATGACGCCGCCGATGTAGAGCTCGTGGCCGTCGTAGATGGCGTCCACGTCGATTTCGATGGCGTCGTCGAGGAACCGGTCCACCAGCAGCGGGTGCGACGGCCCGATGATGCCCTGGCCCTGCATGCGGGTGAAGTAGTCGGCCAGGCTGGCGCTGTCGTAGATGATCTCCATGCCGCGGCCGCCGAGCACGTAGCTGGGTCGCACGAGTACCGGGTAGCCGATCTCCTCGGCGACGACGACGGCGCCGCTGTAGTCGATGGCCACGCCGTTCCGCGGAGCGAGCAGGCCGGCGTCTGCGAGGATGCCGCTGAACAGCCCGCGTTCCTCGGCCAGGTCGATCGCGGTGGGCGAGGTGCCCAGGATCGGGATGCCCTCGGCCTCGAGGCCCTTGGCCAGGCCCAGCGCGGTCTGGCCGCCGAGCTGCACGACCACGCCGACGAGCTCGCCGCTCTGGCTTTCGGCGTGGATGATCTCCAGCACGTCTTCCAGGGTCAGCGGTTCGAAGTAGAGCCGGTCGCTGGTGTCGTAGTCGGTGGAGACCGTCTCGG
This sequence comes from Cryobacterium lactosi, assembly GCF_004403945.1. GTDB lineage: Bacteria > Actinomycetota > Actinomycetes > Actinomycetales > Microbacteriaceae > Cryobacterium > Cryobacterium lactosi. The sequence goes on from NZ_SOHM01000007.1 coordinate 170,795, forward strand.
GGTTGCAGTTGATCATGATGGTCTCGTAGCCGGCCTCTGACAGGGCGAACGAGGCGTGTACGCAGGAGTAGTCGAACTCGACGCCCTGGCCGATGCGGTTGGGCCCGGAGCCGAGGATGACGACCTTCTTGCGGTCCGACGGCACGACCTCGGTCTCCTGGTCGTAGCTCGAGTAGTGGTACGGGGTGAGGGCGGGGAACTCGCCGGCGCAGGTGTCGACGGTCTTGAAGACCGGTCGCACTCCGAGGATGTGCCGGACCTTCCGCACATCCGCTTCGCCGAAGCCACGGAGCTCGCCGATCTGGGCGTCGGAGAAGCCGTGGTCCTTCGCGGTGCGCAGGATCTCGGTGTCCAGGGTATCCGAGGCGGCGACGGCGTCGGCGATCTCGTTGATGAGCACGATCTGGTCGAGGAACCAGGGGTCGATCTTCGTGGCTTCGAAGAGCTGCTCGATGGTGGCGCCCTTGCGGAGCGCCTGCTGCACGGTGACGATGCGCCCGTCGGTGGGGATCTCGGCGACTCTCAGCAGTTCCTCGACGGAGCGGGTCTCGGCGCCCCAGTGGAAGGAGGAGCCGCGCTTCTCGAGCGAGCGGAGCGCCTTCTGCAGGGCGGAGGCGTAGTTGCGGCCGATGGCCATGGCCTCGCCGACCGACTTCATGGTGGTGGTCAGGCGGGCATCGGCCTTGGGGAACTTCTCGAACGCGAACCGGGGCACCTTGACCACGACGTAGTCCAGGGTGGGCTCGAAGCTGGCCGGGGTGACGCCGGTGATGTCGTTGGGGATCTCGTCCAGGCGGTAGCCGAGGGCCAGTTTCGCGGCGATCTTGGCGATCGGGAAGCCGGTGGCCTTGCTGGCCAGGGCGGACGAGCGGGACACCCGCGGGTTCATCTCGATGACGATGATGCGACCGTTGGCCGGGTCGATGGCGAACTGGATGTTGCAGCCACCGGTGTCGACGCCGACGGCGCGGATGATGTCGATGCCGATATCGCGCAGCTTCTGGTACTCGCGGTCGGTGAGGGTGAGTGCGGGAGCGACGGTGATCGAGTCGCCGGTGTGCACGCCGACCGGGTCGACATTCTCGATCGAGCAGACGACCACCGTGTTGTCGGCGGTGTCGCGCATCATCTCGAGCTCGAATTCCTTCCAGCCCAGGATCGACTCCTCCAGGAGCACCTCGGTGGTCGGGCTCTGGTGCAGGCCGTCGCCGACGATGCGGCGGAGCTCGGCTTCGGTGTAGGCGAAACCGGAACCCAGGCCGCCCATGGTGAACGACGGGCGCACCACGAGGGGGTAGCCGAGGTCCTCGGCGAAGCCGACGGCCTCCTCCACCGTGTGGGCGATGTACGACTTGGCCACGTCAGCGCCGGCGTCGAGCACCAGCTGCTTGAAGATCTGGCGGTCTTCACCCTTCTGGATGGCCTCGAACTTGGCGCCGATCAGCTCCACGTTGTACTTGGTGAGGATGCCGCGTTCGTGCAGGGCGATGGCCGCGTTGAGAGCCGTCTGGCCGCCCAGGGTCGGCAGGATCGCGTCCGGGCGCTCCTTGGCGATGATGGTCTCGAGGATCTCCGGGGTGATCGGCTCGATGTACGTCGCATCCGCGAAGTCGGGGTCGGTCATGATGGTGGCCGGGTTGGAGTTGACCAGGATCACCCGGACGCCCTCTTCTCGGAGGACCCGGCAGGCCTGGGTGCCCGAGTAGTCGAACTCGCACGCCTGGCCGATCACGATCGGGCCGCTTCCGATGACGAGGACGCTGTTGATATCGTCGCGCTTGGGCATTACTTGGCGTCTCCTGCTCCGGCCGCCGCGTGCGCGACAACCACATCCCTGAACCTGTCGAAAAGATAGTTGGCGTCGTGCGGGCCGGCCGCGGACTCCGGGTGGTACTGCACCGAGAAGGCCGGGATGTCCAGGCATCGGATGCCCTCGACGACCTGGTCGTTGAGGCTGTAGTGGCTGACCTCGACGCGGCCGAACCCGGTCTTGGACTCGCTGATGCCCTCGATGGGCATGTCGACGGCGAAGCCGTGGTTCTGCGAGGTGATCTCCACCCGGCCGGTGGCCTTGTCCAACACCGGCTGGTTGATGCCGCGGTGGCCGAAGGGCAGCTTGTAGGTGCCGAAGCCGAGGGCGCGGCCCAGCAGCTGGTTGCCGAAGCAGATGCCGAAGTACGGCACACCGGCGCGCAGCACCTCCTGCAGGAGGGTGACGTGGGCGTCGGAGGCGGCGGGGTCGCCGGGTCCGTTCGAGAAGAAGAGCGCCGACGGGTTCAGCGACAGCACGTGCTCCGCGGTGACCGACTGCGGCAGGACGAAGACCTCGAACCCGCGCTCGGCGAGGTAGTTGAGGGTGGACGTCTTCACGCCGAGGTCGAGCACGGCGACGGAACCGATGCGCTCGCCCTGGGCGGGCAGCGAGTACGGCTCGACGGTGGAGACCTCGTCGGACAGGTTACGGCCGCGCATGCTGGCACCGCCCTGCACCAGGGCGAGCTGTTCGCCCTCGGAGAGGTGGTAGTCCTCGCCGGAGAAGATGCCGCTGCGCATGGCGCCGAGCGAGCGGATGTGCCGGGTGATGGCCCGGGTGTCGATGCCGCTGATGCCGACGACGCCGTTGGATTCCAGATCGGCGTCGAGGGTGCGCTGGGACCTGAAGTTGGACGGCACCCGGGCGGGTTCGCGCACGACGAAGCCGGAGACCCAGATGCGGGAGGATTCCATGTCCTCGTCGTTGGCGCCGGTGTTGCCGATGTGCGGCGCCGTCATCAGGACGATCTGGCCCGCGTAGGACGGGTCGGTGAGCGTCTCCTGGTAGCCGGTCATGCCGGTGGCGAAGACGATCTCGCCGAGGGTCTGGCCGTGGCTGCCGTAGGCACGTCCAACGTATCGGCTGCCGTCTTCGAGGACGAGTACGGCCGGAGCCGGTGTGGTTGTTGGGTAGCTCACGGGCTACACCTCACTTTCTTCGGTGCCGAATTCTGTCTTGCCAGGTGCTCTGGTGGAACTGATCGCCTCGGTGATCGCCCGGCGATCGACGGGGTCGCTGAAGCGGAAGTAGCTGTCCACGCCCTCTGGGACGTTGTGCGCCGGGGCGTCTGTTGGGGTGGTGTTCAGTCCCCAGCCGAGCCGCAACAGGCCGCCGGGTTCGACGACCCGGTCGATGGCCACGGTGGCGTCTGCCACGACCTGCACGGCATCCGTGGGGATGAACAGGGTGGGCGAGCCGGCCAGTTCGAGCAGCACGCCCCGCTCGAAGACGGAGACACCGCCGCGGGCGCGGAAGCCGAGCCCGGGGATGTTCAGCCGCTCCAGCGGCGTGTCGCGCGGCGTGGTGGCCACGTACAGGGCTGCGGCCGAGGCCAGCTCGCGTCCGAGGTCGGCGGGCTGCGGGTAGCCGGCGGGCAGCGCGGCATCCCGTTTGCTGCGCCGGCGCCAGGAGCGCAGCATCAGGGCCAGAACGGTCAGCAGGACCAGGGCCGTGATGATCGTCGCGACCGTGCGGCTACTCATGGCTGCCCAGTGCCAGGGCCGCCCGGGCGGCTCCGATCTCGGCCGGGGTGCGCAGCACGCCGTCGAGCACCGTGGCGTAGCCCCGGTGGAAGGTGGCCAGCACCTGACCGGGAAGGGTCATCTCCAGGTAGGGCGAGTTGACGCCCTTGCCGATCAGGTTCTGCCGGCCGAACACGCGCCGGGCGCTGGGGTCGTAGAGGGTCAGTTCGGCGGGCGCGCCGACGGTGAGCTGCTGGCCCTGGCCCTGGATGCGCCCGATACGGGCCGGGGTGGTGGAGAGGACTCGGACAAGATCGTTCCAGTCCAGGAATCCGGTCTCGACCACGGCGGCGTGGGCCACCGACAGGGCCGATTCGAGGCCGACCATGCCGTTGGCGGCGGCGTCCCATTCGCAGTCCTTGGACTCCACCGGGTGCGGGGCATGGTCGGTGGCGATGATGTCGATGGTGCCGTCGGCCAGACCCTGGCGCAGCGCCTCGACGTCTTCGCGGCGGCGGAGCGGCGGGTTCACCTTGTAGCGGGCGTCGTAGCCGGCGACCAGTTCCTCGGTGAGCAGCAGGTGGTGCGGGGTGACCTCGGCGGTGACGTTGATACCCCGGGCCTTGGCCCAGCGCACCACGTCGACGGCTCCGGCGGTGGAGACGTGGCAGACGTGCAGCCGGGAGCCCACGTGCTCGGCCAGCAACACGTCCCTGGCGATGATCGATTCCTCGGCGACGGCCGGCCAGCCGGTGAGGCCGAGTTCGCTGGAAAGCGCGCCCTCGTTCATCTGGGCGCCCACGGTGAGGCGCGGTTCCTGGGAGTGCTGGGCGACCACGCCGTCGAAGGCCTTGACGTACTCGAGCGCCCGGCGCATCAGCAGCGGGTCGGAGACGCAGAAGCCGTCGTCGGAGAAGACCCGCACGTTGGCGCGGCTGGCGGCCATGGCGCCGAGTTCGGCGAGCCGCTCGCCGGCCAGGCCCACGGTGACGGCACCGATCGGTTGCACGGTGACGTACCCGGCGCTCTCCCCCAGCGCGAGCACCTGCTCGACGACACCGGCGGTGTCCTGCACCGGCGAGGTGTTGGCCATGGCGAACACCGTGGTGAAGCCGCCGATCGCGGCGGCCTGGCTGCCGGTGAGCACGGTTTCGCTCTGTTCGTAACCGGGTTCGCGCAGGTGCGTGTGCAGGTCGACCAGGCCGGGGAGGGCGATCAGGCCGTCGGCGTCGATCACGGTGGCGCCCGCGTCGGAGAGCCCAGTGCCCATCTCGGAGATGCGACCGCCGTCCAGCAGCAGGTCGGTGGTGGTTCCGTTGCTCAGCTGCGCTCCGCGCACAAGGTAACGTTCGCTCGACATTCAGTGATCCTCTCGGTCGCCCGATAACAGCAGGTACAACGCCGCCATGCGCACGCTGACCCCGTTTGCGACCTGTTCGCGCACGGTGGACCGTTCAGAGTCGGCCGCGGCGGAGGAGATCTCCAGGCCGCGATTCATCGGTCCGGGGTGCATGACAATGCTATGCGACGAGAGCCGGGCGAAGCGCTCGTCGTCCAGGCCCCAGCGGCGGGAGTATTCGCGGCTGTTCGGGAAGAACGCCGCGTTCATCCGTTCGGCCTGGATGCGCAGCATCATGACCACGTCGGGGCCGGCGTCGATGGCGGCGTCCAGGTCGTAGCCGATGGTGGCCGGCCAGGCCGAGGTGTCGGCGGGCACCAGGGTGGGCGGGGCGATGAAGGTCACCTGCGCGCCCAGCGTGTTCAGCAGCCACAGGTTGGAGCGGGCCACCCTCGAGTGCAGGATGTCGCCGACGATGGTGACCGTGACGCCGTCGAGGCCGCGGCCGCGGGACGCCGGGCCGTGCAGGCGGCGCCGGATGGTGAACGCGTCGAGCAGGGCCTGGGTGGGGTGTTCGTGGGTGCCGTCGCCGGCGTTGATGATGCCGGCGTCGATCCAGCCGCTGCCGGCCAGCACCTGCGGGGCGCCCGAGGCGGGGTGGCGGATGACGACGCCGTCTGCGCCCATCGCGGCGAGGGTCTGCGCGGTGTCTTTCAGGCTCTCGCCCTTGGACACGCTGGAGCCCTTGGCGCTGAAGTTGATCACGTCGGCGCTGAGCCGCTTGGCGGCGGCCTCGAAGGAGATGCGGGTGCGGGTGGAGTCCTCGAAGAACAGGTTCACCACGGTCTTGCCGCGCAGCGTCGGGAGCTTCTTGACCTCACGGTTGGCCACATCCGCCATGTCTTCGGCGATGTCGAGCAGGGTGACGGCGTCGTCGCGGTTGAGCGACTTGGTGGAGAGCAGGTGCCTCATTCTTCTACCCCTCCCTCAATGCTGACGAACTCGTCGCCGTCCACCTCTGTGACGTGCACATTGATGCGTTCGTGGGATGCACTGGGGAGGTTCTTGCCCACGAAGTCGGCCCGGATGGGCAGTTCGCGGTGGCCCCGGTCCACCAGTACGGCCAGACGCACGACGCTGGGCCGGCCGTGGTCTCCGAGGGCGTCCAGGGCGGCGCGGATGGTGCGGCCGGAGTAGAGCACGTCGTCGACGAGCACCACCGTTGCGCCGTCGATACTGCCAGGCACCTGGGTGGGCGACGGGGTGCGGGTGCGGGTGTGCGCGAGGTCGTCGCGGTACATCGTCACGTCGAGGGATCCGACACGCACGGCGCCGGAGGCCGGTTCGATGCGCTGGATGATCTCGGCGATGCGCTGGGCGAGGGCCACTCCCCTGGTGGGGATGCCCAGAATGACCAGGTTCTCCGCTCCTCGATTGGACTCCAGGATCTCGTGGGAGATCCGAGTCAACGCTCGGGTGATGTCAGCCTGGGTGAGCACGGTGCGCTCTGTCAAACCAACCTCCTTTCCCGTCTCACAGGACGGCTCTTAAAGTAGGTCTTAGGTACCCCTAGACCCTAGCATCCTCGCGCCTGCCCCCGCCCGCGCCTCCCCCTCGCGAACTGTGAGTTAAGCCCCATGTTTTCGCGATTTTGTGTGCTTTTCTCACGGTTCGCGGATGCGTCGGGTGGGGTGTGGGGGCGGGCGGCGGCAGTGAGGGTGGGTGAGACCATCTCATTATGAGTGACCCCGACCAGGCAGTACCGCCCGCTCCGGATGATGACCATTACTCTCCGGAGTCCGCTCCACCTGGCAACACCCCGCCCGCCGTCTCCCCCACCGAATCTCGGTCGATGCCGGCCGCCTCGGCCCAGCCGGCCGAGACTGCCCCGCCTGAATCCGGCTCGACCGGACCAGGCTCGACCGAACCCGACCCGACTGGACCCGGCCCGACTGAACCCGCTGATCGTGAGGCCTATGTTCCCAATCCAGCCTTGGACGAGTTGGTCTGCACGGAGCTGGCCCGCCGCACCGAGCTGATCGCGGCCGAGGCCCGGGCCATCGCGCACGCGCAGGCCCGGCAGGCCGAGTTCCTCGTGGAGCTGCAGTGCTGGAGCGAGGACCCGCAAGTGTCCTCCCGGCTGCACGGCGACCCGGAAAGCATCCGGCTGGCCGACCTGAACGCGGCCACCCTGACCGAGGACCAGGCCCGCGCGGCCGCGTATGGTCGGTGGGAGGACCGGGAGGTGGCCCGGCGCACCATCGTGAGCGAGACCGCGTGCCTGCTGCGGATGCACGAACGCACGGTGGAACACCTGATGGAGCAGTCCCTCTGGCTCCTGTCGGCCCCCGCGACGTTCGAGGCGCTCTCCAGCGGGGAGATCAGCTACCGGCACGCCACCGTGCTCATCGACCAGATGCGCACCCTGCCCGCCGAAGACCAAGACGCCTTCGAAGACAAAGTCCTGCCGGACGCGAAACGACTCCCGGTCGCCCGATTCACAGACAGAGCCCGCCGGCTCCGGGAAAGACTGCACCCGGAATCCATCGTGACCCGCACCACCAACGCCCTCGCCGAACGCCACAGCCGGTGGGAAGCCGCCCCGGACGGGATGGGCTGGTTGCACTGGTACGGCACCGCCCACGACACCAAAGCCGCCTACGACCGGATCAACACCATGGCGGGGAGACTGAAGAAGCTCGGCGACCCCACGTCGGCGCGCACCGAGCCGGCATCACATGCCGACTCGAACATGGATGATGAGGAGCAGAAGCGCACCCTCGACCAACTCCGCGCCGACATCACCCGCGCCCTGCTCCTGGACGGCATCACCCCCGACGGCATGGGCGCCGGAATCCGCGGCAAGGTAATGATCACCGTGCCCGTGCTCACACTCCTCGGCCTGGACGAGGAACCCGCCACCCTCGAAGGCTACGGGCCCATCTCCCCCGAGATCGCCCGGCAGATCGCCGGACACGCACCCAGCTTCACCCGGCTGCTCACCCACCCCGAAACCGGAGTCGTACTCTCGCTGGGCAAAACCCAGCACAAGAACACCAAAGCCATGAAAAAGTGGCTGCGGGTACGCGACGAAACCTGCCGCTTCCCCAGCTGCTCCCGGCCCGCAGTGAAGTCCGACGTCGACCACACCGACCCCTGGGCCGGCGGCGGCAAGACCAACTGCGACAACCTCGCCCACCTCTGCGAACCCCACCACCGACTCAAACACCTCTCACACTGGCAGGTCACCCAAAAACCCGGCGGCATCCTGCTCTGGACCTCCCCGGGCAAACGCAGCTACCGCACCGACCCGGCCAACCCCATGGGACCACCCCGACCACAACCACCAGTGGTAGGCCCGAAAACCCGGAAACGACCCGCGGAGGAAAGCTACCTGATGCGGCCCCGGCACCGGCCGACCCGGACACCGACACCACCGGTGCCCGACAACCCGCCGTTCTAACCCATCCGTCCTAATTCATCCGTCCTCATCCACGCATTCCAACTCACGCGACTCAACTCACACGATCGAACCCATCGGATCTGACCCCTTGTGGGGCGGTGCGCACCTCGCGAAACCGGCTCGGCTTGATTACCCTGCATTGCGACACAACTCAGCGATCTGGAATGCCGCACGCCATGGTGCCAGGAGGTGATCTGATGGGCCCCGCCGACATGGACCGTCCCGACGAGCACGAGCGTCCCGGTGCCAGCGGGGGTCCCGGTGAGACCGAGCACTCGAAAGGCAGGAGCGGCCAGACCTTCGAGGACGTACCAGGGAGACCACGTGCTCGGAACGCCCACCCGCCAGAGGATCTGCCTGGGATCCCACCCGCGGAACCGCAAGCTGACCTGCCAGTTGACCCGCCCCAGGACGGCGCAAGGGACGAGCCACAGGACACTCCCGAAGACCCACCAGCTAACCCGGCAGATCCGGCCGGCCCGCCAGAACCGGCGGGCGACGTCGTGGCGTCCCTCCCCCTCCCCGGGCACGAGCCCGTCGGCACCCATCGGCAGAACCGCCGCGAAGCCACCGAGGAAGCCTCGACGGCCAGGCCGGAGCCCCGCCAGCCCTCCGATGTCGAGTCCGAGATCGGCGCACCTGCCGGCCCGATCAGCTTCGTGCGCAGGCGAGAGATCGAGGCGGTGCATCAGGAGATCGAACTCAGCACGGGCGATCGCGATCGCGCCTTGGTCGGAGTCAGGAAGTATCGCGAAGCCCTGTTCGCGAACTACTTCCGGCCGCGTTCACCGTTCGTCGTCACGTGGCCGGACAATCTCTACATCCCCGCCGATGCCGACTACCGCGCCTACTGGAGCACACCGGCTCCGGACGATCATCGCTATCGGTACCGGTGGACGAACGGCCATGACGGGCAGCCGGATGGCAGCGACGCGTCGGAGAAGACCGGACAGCTGTTCAGCTGGGTGAATGCATCGGCGATGGATGCCGGCTACATCGGCTTCGCGGGAACCGGAGTGACGCTCGTGCCCAGGGCCAGTCTCTCATCCGTCACGGTGACGGCCGAAGTGGACCTGGTGGCCGAAAGCCGTTGGTGGTTCCTGCCCGCCGGACCGATCGGCTTCGCGGCGTTCTCCTACCGGGGCACGGCGTATGTCGCCGGGTGGGAGATCGACCCGGTCACCGGGGCCTGGGAACTGCTGAGCCCGTTCGGGTCTCGTACCCTGTTCGCCTTCGACGAGACCGGTAAGGGCGGTTCGGCGATCAGTTCACAGCGTCATGCGTTCGCCGACCTCTCGGTCACCCTGCAATTGCGCGGCTCGCGGACCTACGCGATCGGCGTCGCCCTGGAAGCGCAGATTTCCTTCGAATGCCGGGACCGCTCCGGGACGCAGTATCTGCCGCGGCCCGGGGACGATGTGAAACTCTGGGCGTCGATCGCAGGAATCGTTCCGAGCATCACCCTGACGACCTGAAACCGGCCTCCTGAGCGGCCGCTAAGCAGTCGCGCCGCGAATGAATTCAACCAGCGCCTGCGGGTCGTTGATGGGGCCGCCGTACTGGCTGCCGTTGACCAGGACAGTGGGAGTGCCCTGGATCGAAGTGATGTCGGCGCCGGGGATGGGGCCGGACAGGGCGGCATCGGTGTTCTGCTGCGACCAGTCCTGGTAGCGCTCGCTGGCGACACAATCGGCGATCGGCGCGCTGCCGCTGGACAGGGCCACGAGCTCGTCGTTGCTGAGACCGGTGGTGCCCTCTGCCGGCTGGTTCAGGAACAGCGCGGCCAGGTAGTCGAGGGTGGAGTCCGGGTTGATCGCCGCCTCGCAGGTCAGCGCGGCGGAGGCCCTGGTGGAGTACTCGGAGCCCTGCGACGCCTGGTCCAGGAAGGTGAGCGAGTGCAGGCGGAGGGTGATGGTTCCCTCGTCGACCATGGCAGCGAGGCTGTCGCCGTTGGCGATGTCGAACTGGCCGCAGTAGGGGCACATAGGGTCGATGTAGAGATCGACAACGGCGGCTCCGTTCCCCACCTGGAGGTAGCCGTCGTCCAGGTACGCGGCGCCGGTCTGGCCGGTCGCGTCTTCCAGGACCGGTGGTTCACCAGAACCCATCGAGGAGGCCGAATTCGCGACGCCGGTGAGGATCGCGCCGAATGCCGCCGTGAAGAACAGCAGGATCACGAGCAACAGCGCAGCGAACCCCAGGCTCACATAGCCCAGAACCAGGCCGGTTATGGCCAGTCCCCTGCCGGCCTCGCCGGTGCGCCTGATCTGGCCCAGAGCGATGTGCCCGGTGATCACGGCGGCGATGGAACAGCAGAAACCGGTCACCAGCGAGACGATCGCGAGGGTGTTGGTGCGCGGAGCGTAGGGCCCGCCCACCTGCCCGGCGTACGGCGCGGGGAGGACTTGGTAGGGAGCCGGCGCGGGAGGGGTGGCGTACGACGCGGTCTGCTGGTCGCCTGCTGCTCCAGCTTCCGGTCCTGCAGTGTCCGGTGCCCCGGTGCTGTCGTCGGTGCGTTCCGTCATGGTGCTGCTCCCCCTCGTCGATCCGGACCGGGGCGGATGCACCCGGTCCGGCCTGCCTACGGCCGAAGCCGATACTGCTGGTACCGCGGGCTCAGGCGGATGGCGCCGTCTGGGCGATCCGGCCGAGCAGCCCGTTGACGAACCCGGCGGAGTCATCCGTCGAGAGCACCTTGGCGGCCTCGACGGCCTCGTCGATCGCGACGGCGTGCGGCACGGCGTCGTTGTACAGGATCTCCCAGATGCCGATGCGCAGGATGGCACGGTCGATCGTGGGCATCCTGGAAAGCGTCCAGCCCTGCGAATACGTCTCGATCAGTTCGTCGATCTCTTCGCGGTGGTCGACGACCCCGTCGACGATGTCACGCGCGTACAACCAGGACACCATGCGGGCCGGTTCGTTGGCGGCGCGTTCGGCCTCCATGGCCAGCGACTCTGGGATCGTGGTCTGGCGGATATCAGCGGCGTACAGGATATCGATGGCGCGTTTGCGCGCCTTGGTACGGGCGCTCACTAGTTGACGCGGCCGAGGTAGTCACCGTTGCGGGTGTCGACCTTGACCTTGGTGCCCTGCTCGAGGAACAGCGGCACCTGGATCTGGTACCCGGTTTCGACGGTCGCGGGCTTGGTGCCGCCGGTGGAGCGGTCGCCCTGCAGGCCCGGCTCGGTGTAGGTGATCTCAAGGACGACGGATGCCGGCAGCTCGACGTAGAGCGGGTTTCCGTCGTGCAGGGCCACGGTCACGGCCTGGTTCTCCAGCATGAAGTTGGCGGCATCGCCGACGACGGCGGAAGACACCGTGAGCTGGTCGTAGTCGGAGACGTCCATGAAGACGTAGGAGTCGCCATCCGCGTAGAGGTACTGGAAGTCGCGGCGATCGACGTTCTCGGTCTCGATCTTCGCGCCGGCGTTGAAGGTGCGGTCGACGGTCTTGCCCGTGACGACGTTCTTCAGCTTGGTGCGCACGAACGCCCCGCCCTTGCCGGGCTTGACGTGCTGGAATTCGATGACGGCCCACAGCTGCTTGTCGATGTTGAGGACGACGCCATTTCTAATGTCGGCGGTAGATGCCATGAAGAGGTGTTCCGTTCGATTCAATTGGGAAGGTGCGCGGCCAAAGGCCTCAGACGAGTGTAGCCGACAGGCCGCGCCCGATCGATTCCGTCATCTGCGCGATGGCCCGGCCAGCGTGTTCGGCCGGCCGAAATCTCAGGCCAGACGCACGATGTGGTCAAGGGCCAGTCGGTAGGAGTCGAAGCCAAATCCGGCGATCACCCCGGTCGCGACGGCGCTGACGACGCTGGTGTGGCGGAAGGTCTCCCTGGCGTGCGGGTTGGAGATGTGCACCTCGATGAGCGGGATCCCGGCCTTGGTGACCAGGGCTGCGGCGTCGCGCAGCGCGTAGCTGTAATGCGTGAACGCGGCCGGGTTGAGCACCACCGGCGTGTTCGTATCCACGGCCTCGTAGAGCCAGTGGATGAGCTCCGCTTCGTCGTCGGTCTGACGCAGGTCGACGGTGACGTCCTCCGGAGCGGCATCGGTGAGCAGCACCCGCAGGTCGTCGAGGTCGGCCGAGCCGTAAACGTCGGGCTCCCGGCTGCCGAGGCGTCCGAGGTTCGGGCCGTTCAGAACGAGGACTGTGCGCATGCACCCAGCCTAGGCCCGGCCGGACCGCGGCCCCGTCAGGCGCTGAACGACTCCATCAGCTCCGAGCGGATGATGAACCGCACCCCGCGCGGAGCCTCAGCCGAGAAGCCGCCGCCGCGGCCCTTGACGGTGTCGATGAGCAGGGCGGTGTGGCTCCAGTACTCGAACTGTTCGGCCGAGATCCAGAAGTCGATCACCTGTTCCGGCTCCCCCGTCGGCGCGATGTCGAGCCGCCCGAGCAGCACGTCCTGGTCCGACGTGATGAACTCGCCGGCCGGAAAGCACATCGGCGAGCTCCCGTCGCAACAGCCACCGGACTGGTGGAACATCAGCGGGCCGTGCTCCTCCCAGAGGCTCCGCAACAGCTCGACGGTGGCGAGGGTCAGGGCGACGCGCGAGCGGGTCTCCCCCGGGATGGTGATGGTTGCCTCGACCGCGGCCGTGACGGGAACGTCCGGCGGCGGGGTAGAGAGATCGGTCATGGTTCCTCCAGCGGGAACGGATGCAACGTGATGGACGTGCACGTGCGGCAGGTCCGGAGGTGGTGCCGGCCGGGGCGGCTTTCGGGTTGCCGCCCCGGCCGGCACTGTCTGGTGCTAGAAGAAGCCCAGTGCGTCTTCGGAGTACGACACCAACATGTTCTTCGTCTGCTGGTAGTGCCCCAGGGCGAGCTTGTTGTTCTCGCGACCGATGCCGGAGCTCTTGTAACCGCCGAAAGCGGCCCCGGCCGGGTAGTTGTGGTAGTTGTTCACCCAGACCCGGCCGGCGTGCAGGTCTCGACCTGCCCGGTAGGCGATGTTGCCGTTGCGCGACCAGACCCCGGCGCCCAGACCGTACAGGGTGTCGTTGGCGATGGAGATCGCGTCGTCGTAGTCCTCGAAGCTGGTGACGGCCACGACGGGCCCGAAAATCTCCTCCTGGAAGATGCGCATCTTGTTCTGGCCCTCGAAGATCGTCGGCTGCACGTAGTAACCGCCGGCCAGGTCGCCGCCCAGATCGAGCTGTTCACCACCGAGCAGAAGCTTGGCGCCCTCCTTCTTGCCGATGTCGATATAGGACAGGATCTTCTCGAGCTGGTCGTTGCTGGCCTGCGCACCCACCTGGGTGTCGGTGTCCAGCGGGTTGCCCTGCTTGGCCAGCTTGGTGCGTTCGATCGCGCCGCCGAGGAAGCTGTCGTAGATGGGCTTGTGCAACAGCGCCCGGCTGGGGCAGGTGCACACCTCGCCCTGGTTGAACGCGAACAGTACGAAGCCCTCCTGGGCCTTGTCGTAGTAGCTGTCGTCCTTCTGCGCCACGTCGTCGAAGAAGATGTTGGCGCTCTTGCCGCCCAGCTCCACCGTCGACGGGATGATGTTGGCGCTGGCGTACTGCAGGATCAGCCGCCCGGTGGTGGTCTCACCCGTGAAGGCGATCTTGCGGATCCTGTTCGAGGAGGCCAGCGGCTTGCCTGCCTCGATCCCGAAACCGTTCACGATGTTGAGCACGCCCGGGGGCAGGATGTCGCCGATCAGCTCGATCAACACCAGGATCGACGCCGGCGTCTGCTCGGCGGGTTTCAGCACGACGGCGTTCCCGGCGGCGAGGGCCGGCGCGAGCTTCCAGACCGCCATCAGGATCGGGAAGTTCCACGGGATGATCTGGCCGACCACGCCCAGGGGTTCGTGGAACTGGTAGGAGACGGTGTCATTGTCGAGTTCGGCGTGGTCACCGTCCTGCGCGCGGATGGCGGCGGCGAAGTACCTGAAGTGGTCCGCGGCCAGCGGCAGGTCGGCGTTCAACGGCTCACGGATCGGCTTGCCGTTGTCCCAGCTCTCGGCCACCGCGAGAAGTTCCAGGTTGGCGTCGATGACATCCGCCATCTTGTTGAGCACGGCGGCGCGTTGGGTGGCCGTGGTCTTGCCCCAGGCCGGGGCAGCCTTGTGAGCGGCGTCGAGGGCCAGGTCGATGTCCTCGTGAGTGCTGCGGGCGACCTCCGTGAACGGTTTGCCGTTGACCGGGGAGATGTCTTCGAAGTACTGGCCCTTCACCGGCGGCACCCATTCGCCTCCGATCCAGTTTTCGTAGCGGGACTTGAAGGTGACTTTGGCGCCCGGTGTGCCCGGGGCGGCGTAAACGGTCATTTCGCTCCTTGTTCGACGACTCTGTCGATGGCGTCCGCGGTCTCGCGGTCCATGCAGTGAGCCTACGAAAACCGAGGTTGCGAAACGTTGCGGTGGGCCCGGGGCTTCGTGGGGCCGGGCGAGGCGCGGGCGAGGCGCGGGCGAGGCGTGGGCGAGGTCATCCTCCGGTTTGGCCCTGTCACTCTCTGGGCGGATGCCCGCACGGGCCGGCCTCTCTAGCGTTGGTGAGATGGAAACCCTGCAGAGCACCCGCACCACCGAGCCGGCAACCGAGCCGACGGCCCTCCGCAGCGGGTGGTGGCACGCCGAGACCCGCCGGTCTGCCCTCTGGGCGATACTGGTGGCTCTCGCCGGCGCGGTGCTGATCGGCGGGCTGACCAGTTTCGCGCAGCAGTACCTGCCGCCCTGGATTCACTCGCTCAGCAACTCAGTGGGCGGCTGGACGATGTTCAGTTTCCTGATCGTCTGGCTCGGCCGGGCCCGGCCGCTTCTCGCCGCGGTCCTGGGCGTGGTGGTGTTCCAACTGCTCGTCGAGTCGTACAGCGTGGTCACCGAGTGGCGAGGCTTCGACGACGGAGATCCGTTCACCTCCATCTGGACCGTTGTGGGCCTGGCCGCTGGTCCTCTTCTCGGCGTCACCGCCGGTCTGGTGCGGTACGCCCCGCCGTTGTGGCGGGCCCTGGCGGTCACCCCCTTGTGCGCTGTGCTTCTGGGTGAGGGTATTTGGGCCCTCAACACCATCGCGGACACCACCAGCCCGGTGTACTGGTCGCTGGAGATCGTGATGTCGGGCGTCTTCCTCGTGGCGGCGATCATCCACTCCCGGTTGGCGCCCCGGTCCATATCGCTGGTGGTCTGCGTGTGGCTGACGGGCACTCTCGCTTTTGTGGCGGTCTGCCTGTTCGTCCTGAACTGACGTTGACCCGGTCGGTTACGCGCCCAGCTCCGCCTCGATGCGCGCCAGGCTCGCCACCACGGCGGCCCGCTGGGGCGAACGGGCCGGCAAGAGTTCCAGACAGGCTCGCCACACCTCGCTGTCCCAGGTGGCCTCCTCGGTGCGGGCGAAGTCGAGCAACACCTCCACTGACGCGTCGCTGAGCAGGGTCTGGCGAAGGCGGGCGCTCACCTCCGCACGGATCTCCACGACACCGGGCGCTGTCGAACCCGGCAACACGCATCCCCGATACGCGGCCAGGGCCATCCTGTGGGCACCGCGGCCGAGCAGGCGAAGTACCCGGCCGGCATCCGTGTCGACGCTGGTCTCCAGCCGGTACGGGCGGGAGCCGATCCGGAGCTGCGGATGACTGAGCGTGAGCACCCGGCGCAGCCGCACCAGCTCGGCGCGCAGGTTCTCCACGGCGTGCGCGGGTTCGTCGCTGAGCAGTCCGGCGAGCCGCTCGGCGGACAGGCCCTGCCGGTGCCAGGCGAGCAGCAGCAGGATCTCGGCGTGCCGGGGACTGAGATCAACGCTCTGCCGGGTGCCGGGTATCGGCGCGCCGAAACCACCGGGAGTTCCGGCCGGTGGCGCCCCCTGCAGGGCGCCGTGTTCGGTGCCGAGCACGCTCAGCAGGATCCCGGGTGCAGTGAACCCCGACGGCCTGGCCGATGGCGCCCGCGGTGCGCTCAGGCTCTGGATGCGCAGCTCCGCTTCGAGCGCGGCGACGGCCGCCTCCACGAGCGGGAGCGTCTGCGGCGCCACGGCGGCGTCTCCCCCGGTGATGTCGATGACGCCAAGCACCGCCCCGGTGACCGGGTCGTGGATAGGCACTGCGGTGCAACTGAACGGGTGCGCGAGTTGACTGAAATGCTCGGCGCGTTGAATCTGGATGCCATGGTCGAGCGCCAGAGCGGTGCCGGGCGCGCTCGTGCCGACCCTGGCCTCCGACCAGTCCGCGCCGACGACGAAGTGCATCTCCTCTGCCCTGGTGCGCACTGAGCTGTCACCGTCGATCCACAGCAACCGACCGGACTCGTCGGCCACGGCAACGATCAAGCCGAATTCGGCCGCGTGCCGTACCAGAAGGGTGTTGATCACCGGCAGCACGGCGGCCAGCGGATTGCTGGCGCGCAACCCGTCGAGCTCGTCGGCGCTCAGCGTCGGCGCGGCCTGCGCCGTCAACGGGTCCAGCCGAAGCGTGATCGAGCGTTGCCAGGATTCCCGCACCAGACGGCGCACCCCGGCCTGAACGGCACCGGAGCCCAAGTCGGTCCGGTCCCCGATGACGGCCTCATGCAGGCGTTCCTGCCGGGAGAACCGGCGGAGGGATGAGTCGAGTGAGTCTGCGCTCGACGGGCTTACCGTCCACGGACTCGCTGTCCGCGGGCTTACTGTCCGCGGGCTTACTGGCGACTGGCTGCTCACAACACCTCCGATCAACGCTGGTCGTAGGCGACCTGCGTCACGGCTGGTCGGGTGCTTCATTCTAGGCACAGTCAGCCAGAAAAGGTGCCGAAGGAGACCTGCCGGTCGGTGTCGAACCCGGTTAGGCGCCGATCTCCTGGTACGCGGCGAACAGGAGCGACGCATCCGGGCCCTCGAGCACAGTTGGCTTGCCGATGTCGTCCAGCACGATGAAGCGCAGCATGCCGCTGCGGGTCTTCTTGTCGCGCTGCATGGTGGCCAGCAGCGTGGGCCAGCGACCCACCGGGTAGGTCGTGGGCAGGGTGAGTGACTCCAGGATGCGGCGGTGCCTGTCGACAGCCTCGTCGGAGAGCCGGCCGCTGAGCCTGGCGAGCTCGGCGGCGAACATCATGCCGACGGCGACGGCGGCGCCGTGGCGCCAGCCGTAGCGTTCGGCGTGCTCGACGGCGTGGCCGAGCGTGTGCCCGTAGTTGAGGATCTCGCGCAAGCCGGCCTCCTTGAAGTCCGCGCCGACGACGCGGGCCTTCATGGCGATGGCCAGTTCGAGCACCCGACGGAACTCGGGCGTGGTCGGGTCGGTGACGGCGGCGACGTCTGCCTCGACGATGTCGAGGATCTCGGGGATCTGGATGAAGCCGGCCTTCACGATCTCGGCGAAGCCGGCGAGGATCTCGTTGCGGGGCAGGTCGGCGAGAATGTCCAGGTCACAGACGACCGCGGCGGGAGCGTAGAAGGTGCCGACGAGGTTCTTGCCCTCGGCGGTGTTGATCCCGTTCTTGCCGCCGACGGCGGCGTCGACCATGCCGAGCACGCTGGTGGGGATCTGCACGAGCTTCACGCCGCGAAGCCAGGTCGCCGCGACGAAGCCGGCCAGGTCGGTCACGGCACCGCCGCCGAAACCGATGACGGCGTCGGTGCGGGTGAAGTCAGCCTGACCCATCACCTGCCAGCAGAACGCGGCGACCTCCACTCGCTTGGCCGGTTCCGCGTCGGGGACCTCGGCGATGAGCACCTCGTAGCGATCCAGCAGGCTCTCCCGCAAGGCGACGGCGCGGGCGCCGAGGTGCGAGGTGTGCACGATGAGCACCTTCTTCACGGTGTCGCCGAGTTGCTCGGCGACGTCGGCGACGATGCCGCGCCCGATCAGGACGGGGTAACTGTCGACACCGCTCACGGTGATGGTGGTGGTGGTCTCTTCGGGGTGCATGTCGGTCACGATTGTTCTCTTACCCATTTCACGATGTCGGCGGCGATGGCATCGACCGGCCTGGTCGACGTATCGAAGTGGATGCTGGCCAGCGCCTCGTACAGCGGGCGGCGCTCGTCGTAGATCCGCTGCCAGGCGTCTGGGCCCGCCGCGAGCAGCGGGCGTTTGGCGTTCTTGGTGCGGTTCCGCACGGCCTCAGCGGTGGTGCTCAGCGAGATCACCGTGGCCTGGCGCAGGTCGGCGCGGGTGGCCGGGTCAAGCACGGCTCCGCCGCCGAGCGATATGACGGCGCGGTGCCGGTGCAACGCCGCCGCGACCGCGGCTCGTTCGAGGGTTCGGAAGTGTTCCTCGCCCGCGGAGGCGAAGATCTCGGTGATCGGCCCGTGGGCGGCGACGATGTCGGTGTCGGTGTCGATGAACGGAATCCGGAGGGTGCGGGCCACGCGGCGACCGATCTTGGACTTGCCCGACGCCATCGGGCCGATGAAGACCAGCGGGTAGAGCGGGGCAGACGAGTTCCGCACGGGTTCGGCGTCTCCCTCAACCGATGGCGCCGCGCCGGCACCGTGCGCCGCAGGTGCCTCCTGCGCCGGTTTGGGCTGGGCCGGTGGCCAGCCGCCGGCCGGACGGGACGCGTCCGGGCTCAAAAACAGCACCTAGAGTGTGGCGTCGCTTGACGCCCCGCTGCGCAGGTTGGCCGGGATATTGGCGAGGTAGGAATCCAGGTTCCGTTTGGTTTCGCCCAGCGAGTCGCCGCCGAACTTCTCCAGCACCGAGTTGGCCAGGACCAATGCCACCATCGCCTCCGCGACGACGCCGGCTGCCGGTACCGCACAGACGTCGGAACGCTGGTGGTGGGCGGGCGCGGCCTCGTTGGTGGTGATGTCCACGGTGCGCAGGGCCCGTGGGATGGTGGCGATGGGTTTCATGCCGGCGCGTACCCGCAGCACGGTGCCGGTGCTCATTCCGCCCTCGGTGCCGCCTGCCTTGTCGCTGGCGCGCATGATCTCATCGTCGACCTGCACGAGTTCATCGTGGGCCTGGGATCCGCGGCGAGTGGTGGTGAGGAAACCGTCGCCGACCTCGACACCCTTGATCGCCTGGATGCCCATCAATGCGGCGGCCAGCTGGGAGTCCAGCCGACGGTCCCAGTGCACGAACGAACCGAGACCGGGCGGGAGGTTGTAGGCGAGGACCTCGACGATGCCGCCCAAGGTGTCGCCGTCCTTGTGCGCGGCGTCGACCTCCGCGACCATGAGTGCGCTGGTGGCGGCGTCGAAGCAGCGCAGCGGGTCGGCGTCGAGAGCGTCGACGTCGCCGGGGCGCGGCAGCGGCGAGCCCTCCGGCACACGAACCGGGCCGATGGAGAGGGTGTGGCTGACCAGTTCGATGCCGAGGCCGGCGAGGAAGGCCCTGGCGACGGCGCCGAGCGCGACGCGGGCAGCGGTCTCCCTGGCGCTGGCGCGCTCCAGGACCGGGCGGGCCTCGTCGAAGTCGTACTTCTGCATCCCGACCAGGTCGGCGTGCCCTGGACGGGGGCGCACCAGCGGCGCACCCCGGCCGCGCGTGAGCAGGGCGGGATCCACGGGTTCCGGACTCATCACCTCGGCCCATTTGGGCCATTCGGTGTTGCCGATCCGCAGAGCCACGGGACCGCCGAGGGTGACGCCGTGGCGCACACCACCGGAAATGTTCAGTTCGTCCTGCTCGAACTTCATCCGCGCACCTCGGCCGTAGCCGAGTTTGCGGCGCGCAAGGTCGAGGCGGATCGCATCTAGTGTGACCGGGATCCCAGCGGGCAAACCCTCGACAATGGCGAGGAGTTCGGGGCCGTGGGACTCTCCGGCGGTGAGCCAACGAAGCATGGGTACTATCCTTCCACAGCGCGGCCGTCGTCCAACGCGTCACGCATGGCCTCCAGCACGGCATCCTCGTCGGGAAGCGGCTGAAACGGGTCGTTGAAGAGGAAGATCCGGATCTGCACCAGGGCCTGGTGCAGCAGCATCGTTCGACCGGACCGGCTTCTTCCGCCGGCGGCCGCCCAGAAGCGGGCCAGGGCGGTGGGCCAGGGCGCGTAGCCCACGTCGAAGAGCAGGGTGGTGGCTCTGAGCGCTTCCGGGAACTCGTGCGGCAGGACGGCGTCGCCGGGGAGCGTGCTGATCACCAGGTCGCTGATCCGGCCGGCCTCGGCCATGGCGGGCAGGCCGGACACCGTGACGACGAGCCCGAGCCGGCGGCCGAGCTCTGCCAGCGGGTCGGCCCGCTCGGGCGTGCGGGCGATGATGTCCACGGTTTCCGCACCGAGATCGGCGGCCGCCACGAGGGCAGATGCGGCCGTCGCGCCGGCGCCGAGCAGGGTGACGTGTGCGGCCCGGTCGATGCCGGCTTCGGCCAGAGCCCGGACCAAGCCGGGCACATCCGTGTTGAAGCCGGCCAGCGGTCGTCGAGCGACCGGCATCGACCCGCCCACCGCGGGAGCGTCGCCGAACCGCACGGTGTTCACCGCCTTGGTGAGAGTCGCGACACGGTCCAGGTCGTTCAGGCGGGGCTGAATCTCGTGTTTGAGCGGCATGGTCAACGACAGGCCGAGCCAGTCCGGGGTGAGGGCGTCGAGGAACGCATCCAGTTCCCCCTCGCCCACCTCGACGGCCGTGTACTCCCAGTCCAGGCCGAGGACCCGGTACGCCGCTGTGTGCAGCACGGGCGACAGCGAATGGCCGATCGGCGAACCGAGCACGGCCAACCGGCGGCGAGGCGCCGGGTTCGATGAGCTGTTTCTCGAATCAGCCATATTCGGGGTGTTCATCCATCCAGTCCAGCCACTTCGCGACGCCGGCGTCGTGTTCCTCCACCGTGCTCGAGAAAATGGTCTCTCCGGTATCAAGGTTCCACGTGACGAAGAATAGCCAGGTTCCGTCAGCGGGGTGCAGGGCGGCGTCGATCGCCAGATCGCCGGGGTTGCTGATCGGACCGACCGGCAGACCGGGGTGTACGTAGGTGTTGTAGGCGTTGTTCGCGTCGGCGCGTTCGGCATCCGTCGTGGTGACAAGGTGCGTGTTGCCGGTCCCGTAGGCCACCGTGGCGTCGGATTGCAGCAGCCCGCTCTCCCACTGGGCAGGGTCGAGCCGGTTGTAGAACACCCGCGCGACCTTGAAGTAGTCGTCCCTGAGGCCCGCTTCCCGCTGGACCAACGAGGCCATCACGATGGTCGACCATCGGTCGGCAGGGGCGACTCCCGCGGCGTCCAGAGCCTCGAACTGGCGGTCGACGAGGGTCTTGATCGCGTCGTGCGCGCTGGTGGCGGGCTGGAACGTGTAGGTGGCCGGGAACAGGAAGCCCTCGAGGCTGGTGGCCTCGGCCGGCAGTCCGAATCCGGACAGGTCAGCCGCGGCGGCCTCCAAGTCGGCCAAGGGGATCTCGGTGCCCTCCGAGATCGAAGCCAGCACGTCCACCGCCGCGGTCCCCTCGGGGATCACCACGGTGAGGTCCTGGCGGGTCTCGGGATCCTGCAGGGCATCGAGCGCGGTCTGGGCGCTCATCTGCGAGGCGAGCAGGTAGGCACCGGGCTGGAAGACCGGGTCGGCCGCCTGGGCGAGGAGCAGTTTGTAGAAGGCGTCGTAGCTTTTCACCACGTCCTGGGCCACCAGGGTGTTCGCGATGTCGGAGCCGGTGTCACCGTCGTGGATCATGACGAGCACTTCACCGCTGCCCGACCCCTCGTAGTCTCCGGGAGGCTGGGTCGCGGCGACGAACTGGCTGATCGGGCCCTGCAGGGCGAGGGCTGCGGCGCCCATCAGACCGAGAAGCACCAGGACGACCACCAGGCAGCCCCAGGCGCCCTTGCGGGACTTCTTCTCCACGACCGGGTGCCCGGCGAGCTGGGCGCGACGGTTCGCACGAGAGTTGGGTCGTCCGGCGCGAACGGGCCCGCCGGGTGTGCCCGCAGGTCCTGCGGCGGCCTCTCCTTCCGGCACGGTGCCGAACCCGAGTCCGGCGAAGGGATTCTGCTCGGCCGTGCGCGCGTCGACGGGCGGCTCCGTCGCCGCGGGCGTCGGGGCTGCAGAAGCCGGTGCCGCGTCAACAGGGGCGGCGGTCGTCTTGGACTCGTCGCCGGCTGGCGCGTCGTCGGCCGCTGCCGGGTAGGCAGATCCGGGGGCGACCGGCGCCGACCAGTACGACAGGGGCGCCGGCGGCTCCCCCGCCGGCTGAGCTGGGGCGGCCGGGACGACAGTCTCCTTCAAGGCCTCGGCTTCCCGGGCGGCCTGGGCCTCGCGGAGGGCCCGGCGGGAGGGCAGCGGCGCGTCGCCAGTGTCACCCGACACGTTCGGGTCGGGGTTTTCCGGCGGACTTTTCGCCACGGTTACGGCCTTCCGGTCTGGTCGACGGACGTGCCGGCTGGCTTGCCCGAGGCACGTTCGGTATCGAGAGCGTGCTGCAAAATGATAGTCGCGGCCACCTGATCGACCACTGGACGCTGGGTGCGGGTGCTGCGTCCGGCCGTTCGCAGGGCGGCCTGAGCCGACACCGTGGACAGGCGCTCGTCGACGAGGCGCACCGGTACCGGCACGGCTCCGGCGAGGGTGGTCGCGAATGTGACCGCGTCATCCGTGGACGCCGTGTGGCGTCCCGACAGCGCCAGCGGCAGCCCGACGATCACTTCGACGGCATCCAGTTCGGCCACGATGGCGGCGATCCTGCTGAGGTCCGTCGGTGCGGCCTGGCCCGTGGGCCGGTCCCGGGGCACAGTCTCCCTGGGTACCGTCTCCACCGGGGTGGCCAGCATGCCGTGGAAATCGCTGCGGGCGACGCCGATCCGCACCGTGCCGACATCGATCCCCACGCGCACGCCGGTTCGCATGGGTTAGCGGGCCACCAGAGTGCGCAGGGTGCTGAGCGCCTCCGGGATGAGCTCCACCTTGGTGCCACCGCCCTGGGCCAGGTCGTCCTTGCCACCGCCACCGCCGCCGAGGATCCCGGCGAGCTGCTTGGCCAGCGCGCCGGCCTTCTGACCGGCATCCCGGGCCGCGGCGTTGGTGGCCACGATCACGACGGGCTTGTCGGCCACCCGCGCGGCGAGGGCGACGACCGCGGGGTCGTTGCCGAGGCGCTCACGGGTGCCGGTGACGAGCATCCGCACCTCGTCGGCGGAGTTGAGCGTGCCGAGGTCTTCGGCCACCACGGTGAGTTCGCCGATCCGGCTCGCCTGCGCGACGAGGGCAGGCACCCTGTCGCTCAGGGCGCGGGCCTCGAACGATGCGATCTTCTT
Source organism: Cryobacterium lactosi (assembly GCF_004403945.1). Classification (GTDB taxonomy): domain Bacteria; phylum Actinomycetota; class Actinomycetes; order Actinomycetales; family Microbacteriaceae; genus Cryobacterium; species Cryobacterium lactosi. The sequence goes on from NZ_SOHM01000007.1 coordinate 194,216, forward strand.
CTCGGCGGCCTTCAGGCTCTGCATGAGGTCCATGATCTTGGCCGGAAGCTGCTCGCGAGGAGTCTTGAGGTTGCTGGTGAGCTGGGACACGATCGCCCGTTCGGCGGCGAGGTCGCGGAACGCCTCGAGCCCGACGAGGGACTCGACGCGGCGGTTGGTGGAGCCGACCGACGCTTCGCTGACGAGGTTGATCATGCCGATCTCTGCGCTGGAGGCCACGTGGGTGCCTGCGCAGAGTTCGCGCGACCAGGGGCCGCCGATGTCGACGACGCGCACGGTCTCGCCGTACTTCTCTCCGAACAGAGCCATCGCGCCGAGCGCCTTGGCCTCGGCCAACGGCAGTTCACGGGTGGTCACTTGCAGGTTGTCTCGGATGGCGTTGTTGGAGATCTCCTCGATCTCGCTGCGCGTGGCCGGCGACAGAGCCTGGTTCCAGGAGAAGTCCAGCCTGAAGAAGCCCGCCTTGTTGTAGGAACCGGACTGGTGCGCGTTCGGGCCGAGCACCTGGCGGAGTGCTGCGTGCAGGATGTGCGTGCCGGAGTGCGCCTGGCGGGCGCCGCGGCGCCAGTCGGGGTCGACGACGCTGGTGGCGGGGTCGCCCACGCCCACCTCACCGCTGGAGACCTGCACCTTGTGGCTGATCAGGCCCTTGACGGGCTTCTGCACGTCGAGCACCTCGAGCTCGTAGCCGGGTCCCACGATCAGGCCCGCGTCGGCTTCCTGGCCGCCGGACTCCGCGTACAGGGCGGTCTCGGCGAGGATGACCTCGGCGATGTCGCCGGCGACGGCACGGTTCACCGAGGCGCCGTCGACGATCAGGCCCAGGATGCTGGACTCGGTCTGCAGCATGTCGTACCCGGTGAACACGGTCTCGCCGTGCGCGCGGAAAGCGCTGTACACGGAGAGGTCGGCCAGGTGGGTCTTCTTGGCCTTGGCGTCGGCCTTGGCCATCGCACGCTGCTTCGCCATCAGGGTGTCGAAGGCCTCACGGTTGACGCTGAGGCCGGCTTCCTCGGCCATTTCGAGGGTGATCTCGATGGGGAAGCCGTACGTGTCGTGCAGCAGGAACGCGGTGTCGCCGGGCAATTCGGCCTTCTGGGCGCTCTTGGTCTTCGCCACGGCGAGGTCCAGCACGCTCGAACCGCTGGCGAGCGTGCGCAGGAACGTTTCTTCCTCGGCGTACGCGGCCTGGCTGATCCGGTCGAAGTCGGTGGCGACCTCCGGGTACGCGGCGCTCATGGCGTCGCGGGAGGCGGGGAACAGCTCGGTGAACGAGGCCGTGTCCACACCGAGCAGGCGCATGGCGCGCACGCTCCGGCGCATCAGACGGCGCAGGATGTAACCACGGCCCTCGTTGGACGGCATCACGCCGTCGCTCATGAGCATGAGGGACGAGCGCACGTGGTCGGCTACGATGCGCATCCGCACGTCGTCGTCGTGCACGGCGCCGTACCGGCGGCCGGAGAGGGCGGCGGCCCTGTCGAGGACCGGGCGAACCTGGTCGATCTCGTACATGTTCTCGACGCCCTGCTTGAGGAACGCGACGCGCTCGAGGCCCATGCCGGTGTCGATGTTCTTCTTGGGCAGGTCGCCGAGGATCTGGAAGTCGTTCTTGCCGGTGCCCTCGCCGCGGAGGTACTGCATGAAGACGAGGTTCCAGATCTCCACGTAGCGGTCGTCGTCGGTGGCCGGGCCCCCTTCGATGCCGTAGGCGGGACCGCGGTCGAAGAAGATCTCGCTGCACGGTCCGGCGGGGCCGGGCTGGCCGGTGGACCAGTAGTTGGTGTCCATGCCCAGACGCTGGATGCGGTACTCCGGCAGGCCGAGGGCACGCCAGTACCCGAACGCCTCGTCGTCGTTCTCGTACACGGTGACCCAGAGGTCCTTCTCGGCGAAGCCGTAGCCGCCGTCCGCCTCACTCGAGGTGAGCAGTTCCCAGGCGTAACTGATCGCCTGCTCCTTGAAGTAGTCGCCGAAGGAGAAGTTGCCGTTCATCTGGAAGAAGGTGCCGTGCCGCGGCGTCTTGCCGACCTCTTCGATGTCGTTGGTGCGGATGCACTTCTGCACGCTGGTGGCCCTGGGGTACGGGGCGGGCACCAGACCGGTGAGGTAGGGCACGAACGGCACCATGCCGGCCACGGTGAAGAGGAGGGAGGGGTCATCGCTGACGAGCGACGCCGACGGGACGACGGTGTGTCCACGATCGGCGAAGAAGTCGAGCCAGCGCCCGCGAATGTCGGCAGTCTGCATGGGGTCCGTACTGTTACTGGATCGGATATCCGATCCGGGGGAAGCGGTGGGGATGGAAGCGTTAGGGCTTGGACAGCTCTTCGATGGTCTCTTCTGCCTCGCCGAGGGCGGCGTGCAGTTCGGCTTCGCGCTTGCGGTAGCCCTCGGAGATAGCCTCGCCGAACTCTCGCGTCTTGGCGTCGAGATCGGTGAAGAATCGCTTGCCCTGCTGGGTCTTGTTCACCTCGTGGGCGGCAACGAATCCGATTCCGACGCCGACGACTAACCAGATGACGTTCTTCATGGCATGTGCTCCCTGAGGTTGAGGAATGGGTGGCTGCCGGCCTGGGCGCACGCTGTTGGGCGGGACCGAGACGATGACAGTCTGTTTTCCAGCGTAGTGGACTTACTTCGTACCGCGACGGGGCTTGGTCGCCCTGAAGGCGGCCCTGACGCCGGCGGAGAATCCGGCGAGCTTGATCAGCGGGCCGCCGACGGTGGCCGCGACCAGGGCGACCATGGCCGACACATTCCCGGTGACGTCCGCCACGTTCGTGGTGATCGTGTCCAGCGTGGCCAGTTGATGGTTGGTCTGCGCGACGGTGTTCGTCGTCTCCTCGAGAAGCGGGGTGACGTTCTGGCTGAGGTCGCGGATGGCCAGGGTGGTCTCGTCGAACACCCGGCCAAGCTTGATCAACGGGATCGCGAGGAATGCCACCAGAACGGCAAACACGCCAGCGGCAATCAGGCCGGCGATATCTCCACCAGTCATTCGGCACCATCCATTTCACGTCGCGGGGAACTGACAAACACAAAGACCAAAAGGGCGGATCACCTAGGTGATCCGCCCTCAAGCGTAGTTCAGTTCCGGTGCGGAGTGCCGCGCCGGAAGAGACTAGCGTGCTGCGTAGTACTCGACGACGAGCTGAACTTCACAGGTCACGGGGATCTCGATGCGCTTCGGGGCGCGCACGAGGCGGGCCTGCAGCTTGTCGAGTTCGACCTCGAGGTACGGCGGGAGCTTGGGCAGCAGGTCGACGTGACCGCCGGCCGCGGCAACCTGGAAGGGCTCGGTGCCCTCGCTCTTGGCCTTGACGTGGATGAGCTGACCCGGCTTCACGCGGAAGGAGGGACGGTCGACCAGCTGGCCGTCGACGAGGATGTGACGGTGCACAACCATCTGACGGGCCTGGGCGGTGGTACGGGCGATGGCCGAACGCACGAGGAGGGCGTCGAGACGGGTCTCGAGGATCTCGACGAGGTTTTCACCGGTCAGGCCCTGGCGGCGACGCGCTTCTTCGAAGGCGATCTTGAGCTGGGCTTCGCGGATGCCGTACTGGGCGCGTAAGCGCTGCTTTTCGCGCAGACGAACGGCGTAGTCCGAATCGGTCTTGCGCTTGGTGCGGCCGTGCTCACCCGGAGCGTAGGGACGCTTCTCGAGGTACTTGGCGGCCTTCGGGGTGAGGGCGATGCCCAGGGCCCGCGAGAGGCGGGTCTTGCTGCGGGTACGTGACTTGGTAGACACAGTGTCCTTTCGGATGGAACTGGAAATTGGATACCAGGGCGGCCGGCGAGCCCGTGCGGGCAGACCGGAACGTCATGGGAGATCAGAGGGGTGGGTGCCACGGGCCGCCCGGCTACAGGGCGAATCCACTCCAACTCAGGTTTCGTACGCAGCCGCATGACGAAACCAGTTGTAGGCGAGGTCAAGGATAACACACGCCGGGCCGCGCGGACCCGGCGTTTCAGGCGGGTCGGGGCTGCTTCCCTCTACTCCCCGTGCACGATCTTGCGCAGCTTGGCCAGCCGCGCCGACACGTCCCGCTCGTTGCCGTGCTCGGTGGGCCGGTAATAGCGGGTGGCCCGAAGCTCGGTGGGCAGGTAATCCTGCGCGAGAACGCCGAGGGCATCGTCGTGCGGGTACTTGTACCCCTTTCCGTGACCGAGCCGTTTGGCCCCCGGGTAGTGCGCGTCACGCAAGTGCTTGGGCACCCGGCCGGTGTTGCCGTTTCGCACGTCGGCGATGGCGGCGTCCAGTGCCATGTAGGCGGCATTCGACTTGGGCGCGCAGGCCAGGTGCACCACGGCCTGCGCGAGCGGGATACGGCCCTCAGGCATGCCGATGTACTGCACGGCGTCGGCGGCGGCGATCGCGATCACCAGCGACTGCGGGTCGGCCATGCCGATGTCCTCAGAGGCGAGCACGATGATCCGCCGGCAGATGAAGCGGGGATCTTCCCCGGCTTCGATCATCCGGGCCAGATAGTGCAGGGAAGCGTCGACGTCGGACCCGCGCACCGACTTGATGAACGCACTGATCACGTCGTAGTGCTCGTCGCCGTTACGGTCGTAACGAAGCAGCGCCCTGTCGACCGCGAGCGAAACGATCTCCGTGGTGATGACCGGCAACTCGCCGTCCGCCGTCTCGGTGGTGGCGGCAGAGACCGACGCGGCTTCGAGCGCCGTGAGCGCCCGCCGGGCGTCGCCGGAAGCGAGCCGGATGATCGCCCCGCGGGCCTCGGGATCGAGCACGAACCTGTCGGCCAGCCCCCGCGGGTCGGTGACGGCGCGATCCACGACGATGCCGAGGTCATCGTCGCTGAGGGTCTCCAGGGTGAGCAGCAGTGACCTGGACAAGAGCGGCGAGATCACCGAGAACGACGGGTTCTCGGTCGTCGCGGCGACCAGGATGATGATCCCGTTCTCCACCCCTGGCAGCAGGGCGTCCTGTTGGGCCTTGCTGAACCGGTGGATCTCGTCAAGGAAGAGCACGGTGGACAGGCCGTAGAGGTCCCGACTGGTGCGGGCCTCTTCCATTACCTGGCGCACGTCCCGCACCCCGGCTGACACGGCGGACAGTTCGACGAACCGACGCCCCGAACTGTGCGCGATGGTCTGGGCCAGCGTGGTCTTGCCGGTGCCCGGCGGGCCCCAGAGGATGACCGACACCGACCCCTGCTCTCCCGACTTGTCGTTGGCGAGGCTGACCAGCGGCGACCCCGGGGTCAGCAGGTGACGCTGGCCGGCGACCTCGGCCAGGCTCTTGGGGCGCATGCGCACCGCGAGCGGCGTCGCACCGGTACGGAGGCCTGGCTGGACGGTAGACATGGTTCCAGCGTAGTTTGTGCCGCCGACGTCAATTTTCCCCGCTGCCCGCGCATGCGTAGAGTTCACAGTGACCGGGGCCGTGGTGCCCGACAAGTCCGATTTCCCGCCGCTGGCGGCACCTGGAGGATTCACGTGGCACCGAGCAGCAAACAGGAACGCGAAGCCCGCGAAGCACGTGGTCGCGTTCGCGCCTACCAGGCCCGCAAGGCCGTGAACGAACACCAGGCCAAGCGCCGCACGCGCGACAACATCCTGGCCGGCAGCATCCTCGTTGTTGTTCTCGCCGTGCTCGTCGGCGCCCAACTGTTCTACTTCGGCGGCGGCCCCGGAACCCCCGAGCCCAGCGCCTCAGGAACACCGACACCCACCGCCACCCCGGCCGCCGGGGCGAACACCGGCGAGGTCCCCGACAGCGACCTGGCCGAAGACCGCACCTGGACCGGCACGCTCACCCTCAACGACATCCCCCTGGGCATCGAACTGGACGGCGCGGCAGCTCCACAGGCCGTCTCGTCGACCATCAGCCTTGTTCAGTCCGGCTTCTACGACGGCCTGACCTGCCACCGCCTCACCAACGGCGGCTTCTCCGTGCTGCAGTGCGGCGACCCCAGCGGCGACGGCACCGGCGGACCCGGCTACAGCTACGGACCCATCGAGAACGCCCCGGCAGACAACGTGTACCCGGCCGGCACCCTCGCGATGGCCAGGGCCGGCGGGGACGGTTACAGCACCGGCAGTCAGTTCTTCATCGTCTACGCCGACACCACCATCCCCGCCGACGAGGCCGGGGGGTACACGGTGATCGGCCAGGTCACCTCCGGACTGGACCAGGTGGTCAGTCAGATCGCCGCCGCGGGTGTCGCGGATGGTTCAGCCGACGGTGCTCCCCTGGTCCCAGCGACCATCACGTCCTTCTCGGTGCAGTAGACACACTCTCTGGAGCAAAAAACCCGATCGGGCATAACAGTTCGGTCGTTTCCGCTGAACGTTGGGCGGGCTTGCAATAGGCTTGTCCCCGTATTGGCTTGTGTCAGTACTGGCTCGATCAGGGATTCACCCGTTGGCAGTCATCCACGCCGCGGGGAATCAACCAAATCATTAAGGTGAGGCTCTTGACTACGACAGATCAGCAACCATGGGGTCGCGTAGACGAAACCGGCACGGTTTACGTGCGCGAAGCAGACGGCGAACGTGCCGTCGGGCAGTATCCCGACGCGACTCCTGAAGAAGCACTCGCTTACTTCGAGCGTAAGTACGTTGAATTGAACGGACAGGTCACCCTGCTCGAACAGCGCGCGAAGGGCGGCGCTCCCGCCGCGGACATCGCCAAGTCGGTCGCCAACCTGTCGAAGTCCGTCGCCACCGCCAACGCCGTCGGCAACCTCGCAGCCCTCGCAGAGCGCCTCGGCGCCCTGGGCGGCACGGTCACGGAGCTCACCGAGCAGCAGGGTGTCGAGGCCAAGGCCGCCGGCGCCGCCGCCCTCGCGGAGCGTGCCGCGATCGTCGAAGAGGCCGAGCGCCTCGCCGCCGAAGACCCGGCAAAGACGCAGTGGAAGCAGACCAGCGCAGCCCTGGACGCGCTCTTCGCCAAGTGGCAGGCCCACCAGCACGACGCACCGCGGATCCCCAAGGGTGAGGCGAACGAGCTCTGGAAGCGATTCCGGGCAGCACGCACCATCATCGAGCAGAACCGCAAGGCATTCTTCGCCGAGCTCGACAGCGCCCACAAGGATGTGCGCAACCGCAAGCAGCAGCTCATCGAAAAGGCAGAGGCCCTCGCACCCCAGGGCGCAGACGGTATCCCCGCCTACCGCAACCTGCTTGAGGACTGGAAGGCCGCCGGCCGTTCGGGCAAGAAGCAGGACGACGCCATGTGGGCGAAGTTCAAGGCTGCGGGCGACGTGCTCTACTCGGTGAAGAGCGAGATCGATGCCGCCGACAACGAGGAGTTCTCCGCGAACCTCGTCGTCAAGCTCGAACTCCTCACCGAGGCGGAGACGCTCCTCACCGAGACCGACCGGGTGAAGGCCCGCGAACTTCTCAGCTCCATCCAGCGCCGTTGGGATGCCGCCGGCAAGGTGCCCCGCGACCAGGTCAAGCCGGTCGAGGAGCGCATGCGCAAGGTCGAAGCCGCCGTGCGCAAGCTCGACGACGACCACTGGAAGCGCAACAACCCCGAGACCAAGGCTCGCGCCGAGGGTCTGGCCGGCCAGTTGCACGACGCGATCGCCAAGCTGGAGGCCGAGCTGGCCGCCGCGCAGGAGACCAAGGACGCCCGCAAGATCAAGGACGCCACCGAGGCGCTGGAGACCCGCAAGGCCTGGCTGAAGGCCATCGGCCAGTAGCAGGTCCTGCTACGCAGAGAGAACTGCACACCTGATCCGGGATCGGGAATCTGTCCACAGATTCCCGATCCCGTTTCTCGTTCCGGCTGGACCGCTGCAGGCTGAGGCCATGACTCGCCTCGTCCCCGCAGTGCTCACCCTGACCGACCTCCCGCTGGCGGAATTGAACTGCGCCCGCCTGGACGGGGAGTTGTTCGCCGTCGCCGGGGCCTGGTGCCCCGTCGACGCCCACGACGGCCCCGAGACGCGCGCGCGGGCTCTCGCGCCTCTCGCGCCGAGCCGGGCCGCCGCCGAACGGATGACCGCCGCCTGGGTCTACGGCCTCGCCGCCGAGCCGCACCGCCATCAGTTCTGCGTGGACGTCACCGCTCGCACGCGAAAGCCCGGTGGCGCCGGCACTCTCCTGAGGGAGGTGCGCATCGGCCCCGACGACACGAGGGTCCTGGCCCAGCAGCTTGTCACCACTCCCCTGCGCACAGCCATCGACCTCGCCCGCTGGGGAGTGTCACCCGGCGTACCGCCGGACACCGCGCTGCTGGCGGACCTGCTGGCCTACGACGGGCCGGCCAACGATGTGCCGGCCATCGACGCACTGGACTACGCAGCCCTGGTTCACCTCGGGCTGGAGGCAGGCCGCACGGATGCCGGTGAGCGGACCGTTCGGCACGGAATCTCGTTCAGCCGGCAGGCGGCCGGCCGGCTAATGGAGGCGCGTCGGCTGGTGGGTCGGCGGCTTCCCGCCGGCCCCTAACCGTCGCTGACCCGGTAGACGTCGTACACGGCGTCGATGCGTCGAACGGCGTTCAGCACCCGGTCGAGATGGGTGGTGTCCCCCATCTCGAACACGAACCGGCTGATCGCCAACCGGTCGCTGGAGGTGTGCACCGTCGCCGACAGGATATTGACGTGATGCTCGGAAAGCACCCGCGTGACATCGGAGAGCAAACCGGAGCGGTCCAGCGCCTCGATCTGAATTTGCACAAGGAACAGGCTCTTCGATGTCGGCGCCCAGTCGACGTCGATCATCCGCTCGGGTTCCTTCAGCAGTTCCTGCACGTTGTGGCAGTCGAACTGGTGCACCGAGACGCCGGAGCCGCGGGTGATGAAGCCCACGATCTTGTCGCCGGGAACCGGGGTGCAGCAGCGCGCGAGCTTGACCAGGATGTCGGGCGCGCCCCGCACCAGAATACCGGAGTCGTTGTTCCGCAGGGTCTGCGTGCGCCCGTTGGGGGCGAACGGCAGATCCGTGGCATCGCTCTCCTCCACACTCTGCAGCGTGGCGACGACCTTTTCCAGCACCGACTGCGTCGACACGTGGCCTTCGCCGACGGCGGCGTAGAGCGCGGAGACGTCTTCGTAGCGCATGACGGCGGCGACCTCGGCGAACGAGTCCTGGTTCATCAGCTTCTGCAACGGCAGGTTCTGCTTGCGCATTGCCCTGGCGATGGCGTCGCGGCCCTGTTCGATAGCCTCGTCGCGGCGTTCCTTGGTGAACCACTGGCGAATCTTGTTCCGCGCGCGTGGGCTCTTGACGAAGTTCAGCCAGTCCTGGCTCGGGCCGGAGTCCGGGTTCTTGGAGGTGAACACCTCGACGACATCACCGGTGCTGAGCGAGCTCTCCAGCGGTACAAGCCGCCCGTTGACCTTGGCGCCCATGGTGCGGTGGCCCACCTCGGTGTGCACGGCATAGGCGAAGTCCACCGGGGTGGCGTCGGCGGGCAGGCCGATCACGCGTCCCTTCGGCGTGAAGACGTAGACCTCCTTCGCGCCGATTTCGTAGCGCAGGGAGTCGAGGAATTCGTTGGGGTCGGCCGTCTCGGCCTGCCAGTCGGAGATGTGGGCGAGCCACGCCATGTCGGTGTCGCTCTGCGGGCCGGGACCCGAGCTCTTCCCGTTGACCTGCTCCTTGTACTTCCAGTGCGAGGCAACGCCGTACTCGGCGCGTTCGTGCATCTCCTGGGTGCGAATCTGAATCTCGACGGGTCGGCCGCTGGGGCCGAGCACGGTGGTGTGCAGGGACTGGTACAGGTTGAACTTGGGTGTGGCGATGTAGTCCTTGAACCGGCCGGGCAGCGGCGTCCAGCGGGCGTGGATGGCGCCGAGGACGGCGTAACAGTCGCGCACCGAGTTGACCAGGACGCGGATACCGACGAGGTCGTAGATCTCGTCGAATTCCCGGCCGCGTACGACCATCTTCTGGTAGATCGAGTAGTACTGCTTGGGCCGGCCGGCCACCTTGCCGCGAATGCGCGCGGCCTTGAGGTCGTCGTTGATCGCGTCGATGACGTACTGCACGAACTCTTCACGCTGTGGGGTGCGTTGCTTGACGAGGCTTTCGATCTCGGCGTACAGCTTCGGGTAGAGCACGCCGAAGGAAAGGTCTTCAAGCTCCCACTTGATGGTCTGGATGCCGAGCCGGTGGGCCAGTGGCGCATAGATCTCGAGGGTCTCGGTTGCTTTGCGGGTCGCGGACTCGGCCGGCACGAATCCCCAGGTGCGGGCGTTGTGCAGGCGGTCGGCGAGCTTGATGATGAGCACCCTGATGTCCTTGGACATCGCGACGATCATTTTGCGGACCGTCTCGGCCTGCGTGCTGTCGCCGTACTTCACCTTGTCGAGCTTGGTGACGCCGTCGACGAGCATGGTGATCTCGTCGCCGAAATCCGCCCGCAATTGGTCCAGGGTGTAGTCGGTGTCCTCGACAGTGTCGTGCAGCAGGGCTGCCGCCACGGTCTTGGGGCCGATGCCGAGATCGGCGAGGATCTGGGCGACGGCGACCGGATGCGTGATGTACGGTTCGCCGCTGCGACGCTTCTGGCCCTCGTGGGCGCGTTCGGCGGCCGCGTACGCCCGTTCGATGATGGACAGGTCCACCTTGGGGTGGTGCGTGCGCACGGTCTTGAGCAGCGTGTCGACCGCACCGACGGGCTGTGCCCTGGAGAAGATGCGGGGTACCAGGCGGCGCAGTGACGCGGCGGATGGCGTGGTGGTCTCTGTCATCTCGTTACCTCACTCCCTGGCGCCAATTATCCCTGTACTAGTGGATAAACGGTAAACCGAAGGATGAGCTCGCGTATTCCCGGGGCGCGGCCAGGCTCACGCGGGAACGTCCACGTGCGTTGCGTCGGCACCGGCGACCGGTGCGGTTCCAGAGGCCTTGGCCTTCAGCGCCAGGGCCTTCTTGTCGCGCTTGCGGATCTCGGGTTCGTTCTCCCGCATCTGGGCGTACAGCGGTGCGGCGATGAAGATCGTGGAGTAGGTACCCACCAGCATGCCGATGAGCAGCGCCAGGGAGATATCCTGCAGGGTTCCGGCACCGAGCACGAACGCGCCGATGACGAGGATCGATGCAACCGGGAGCACGGCGACGATCGACGTGTTGATCGATCGCACCAGGGTCTGGTTGACCGCAAGATTGACCGAGTCCGCGAAGGTGCGCCGGGATTCGGGTCCGTCCTCCGCGGTGTTCTCACGGATCTTGTCGAACACCACGACGGTGTCGTAGAGCGAGTAGCCGAGGATCGTGAGGAACCCGATCACGGCCGCCGGGGTGATCTCGAAGCCGGTGAGGCCGTAGAAACCCGCGGTGATGACGAGGTCGTGCAGCAGCGCGACCATGGCGGCGGCGGCCATCTTCCAGGTGCGGAAGTACAGGGCCATCACGGCGCCGGCGAGTACCAGGAAGGTGAGCAGGGCGCGGATGGCGGAGCCGGTGATGTCCTGGCCCCAGGACGGGCCGATGAACGAGGACGTCACCTTGGCGGCGTCGACGCTGTAGGCGGAGGCCAGAGCGGCCCGCACCTCCCGGCTCTCGGTGTCGCTGAGTTGGTCGGTCTGCACCCGGATGCTGTCGCTCCCGACGACGGAAACCTTCGGCACGGCCTCGGGGACGACTCCGGTGACGGCTGTGGCCGCGGCGTCCTGGTCTTCGGTGGAGATCTCGGAGAGCACGAATTCGGAACCGCCGGTGAACTCGATGCCGAAGGTGAAGCCGCCGCGCAGGACGGGGCCGAGGATCGCGATCAGGATCATGACCGCCGCGACCGAATACCAGATCTTACGGCGGCCGACGATGTTGTAGGACAACTTGCCGGTGTGCAGATCGTTGCCGAACTGGTTGAAACTGGCCATTAGGAATCCTTCCCGTCGGTCGACTTAGTGGAGCCGGTCCCGACGAGCTCAGCCGCCTTGCGTTCGGCGATGGTCTGGCGCTTCGCAGCCTCCTTGCTGGCGGAGGTGGCCTTGCGTGATGCCACTTCGCCGGAGGGCTGGAACTGGGCACGGCCGCGATACACCGCGCCGAGGGCCCGTGGGTCGAGTCCGCTGAGCTTGTGCCCGTCACCGAAGAACTTGGTGCGGGCGAGCAGCTGCAGCACCGGGTGAGTGAACAGCGCCACGACCAGGAGGTCGACCAGAGTGGTCAGACCCAGGGTCAGGGCGAAACCGCGCACATTGCCGACGGCCAGGATGAACAGAACGGCAGCGGCGAGGAAGTTGACGGTGTCGGAGGCGATGATGGTGCGGATGGCACGGCGCCAGCCGGACTCGACCGACGAAACCAGTCCTCTGCCGTCGCGAAGCTCGTCGCGCACCCGCTCGAAGTACACGATGAACGAGTCGGCGGTGATACCGATGGCCACGATCAAACCGGCCACACCGGCCAGGGAGAGCCGGTAGCCCTCTCGCCAGGACAGCAGGGTGATCAAGAAGTAGGTGATCACACCCGCGACGGCGAGCGATGCCACCGTCACCAGCCCGAGCAGCCGGTACTGCGCCAAGGAGTAGAGCACCACGAGGATCAGGCCGATCAGGCCGGCGATCAGGCCGCTCTGCAGCTGCGTGGACCCGAGGGTCGCGGAGATGGTGTCCTGGCTCTGCACGGTGAAGCTGATCGGCAGGGCGCCGAACTTGAGCTGATCGGCGAGGGCCTTGGAGGTGTCCTGGTCGAAGGAGCCGGTGATCTGCGGCTTGCCGTCGGTGATCACGGCCAGGGTGCGCGGTGCGGAGATGACGCTGCCGTCCAGCACGATGGCGAACTGGTTCTGAGCGCCGGTGAGGCCGCTGAGGCGCGTGGTCACATCGGCGAAGGCCTTGGTTCCGGTGCCGTCGAAGACGATGTTGACCGCCCACTCGCCGGTGGTCGCGCCGCTCTGGGTGGTGACCTGCCCGTTGGTGGCGTCGGAGATGTTCTGGCCGCTGACCTCGACCGGTCCGAGGATGTACTTGACCGTTCCGTCCGTCTCGCAGGTGATCAGCGGTTCGTCGGCGGGGGCCACGATGGTGGTGTCGATGTCGCTGCACTGGAACGTCTCGAACTGGGCCTGCAGGGCTGGCGTGATGTTGTTCAGGTCGCTCGCGTCGGTCGGGGCGACGGTCGGCGTTTCAGCGGCCGGGTCTGCCGCGGCATCCGTGGCCGGCGCATCGCTGGCGGGTGCCGTGGCACCGTCGGTGGGAGCCTCGGTAGAGCCATCAGCTCCGACGCTGGCGTCGGTGGGCGCTGAGGCCACGAGTACCGGACGGAATTCGAGCTTGGCCGAGGACTGGATGCGGTTCAGGGTGGCGTCGTCCGGCGTGCCGGGGATGGAGACGACGATGTTCTGTCCACCCTGCGTGTTGATCTCAGACTCGGACACGCCGGCGGAGTCGATGCGCTGACGAATGATCGACACGGCCTGGTTCAGCTGCTCCGACGAGACGGTCTGGCCGGACTCGAGCTTGGGCGCCAGGATGATCTGGGTACCACCCTCGAGGTCGAGGGCGAGCTTCGGAGTCCACGAACCTCCGCCGCTGAGCACCCCCGCCCCGTTCAGAGCGATCAGACCGACGATGATCACGCCAAGCCAGGTCAGGGAGCGCCAGGCCTTCTTGGTCGGAGACGACTTAGCCACCTATTGAACTCAGCTTTCTTTGCTCGTGCCCGCGCCGGAAAGCGTGAGCGCGGAGTGGGTTGTTACGCGTCGCCCTTTTTGGGTTCGGTGTCTGTCGGTTCGGCCTTGGTGCCGGTCTCGGCCTGCTCGGTCGTCGGCTCGAACGCGGTTCGCTGGCCGAACTCCGGCTCGCCTGCCGCGGCCTGGGTGTCGGCGTCTGCAGATTCGGGCAACACGATGTCGTAGGTGGTCTCTGCCGACTCGACGACACGCGCGATGGTCTGACGGTGGATCTGCACGATGGTGCCGGGTGCGATCTCGAGAGCGACCTTGTTCTCTTCCTCGTCGATCGACACAATGGTGCCGTAGAGGCCGAAGTTCGTCATCACGTCTGCGCCGGCGACCATCTTCGACTGCAGGGCCAAGGTGTCCTTCTGGCGCTTGCGGCCATTGCGAAACATGAAGAACACGAGCAGCGCCAGAACGGCGAGCATGACAAGAGTCAACGGATCCATAGAACTGTGAAACCTTCCCGTGCGAACGTGATGTCGCGACGAAGTTTTTTGTGAGCGTGGTTGGGGGGAGCCGGTCGGAGGGGCGTGCCTGACCAGCTTGAATTATAGAACATCCAAGGTGAGCGCAGCCTGAGGATTGCTCAAACCGAAATGCCGCCACGCTGCGGCAGTGGCAACCCGCCCTCGCGGGGTACGCGTGAGGAAGCCTATCCGTACCAGGAAGGGCTCGACGACCGATTCGATGGTTTCGGGCTCCTCACCCACCGACACGGCCAGTGTGTTCAGGCCAACCGGTCCACCCCCAAAACGGGTAAGGACGATGTTCATGACCTCGCGGTCGAGCCTGTCCAGCCCGATTTCGTCGACGTCGTACAGCTCAAGAGCCGCATGCACGGCGGCCAGGTCGGCGTCGCCGCCGTGCACGAGTGCGTAGTCGCGCACCCGCCGCAACAGCCGGTTCGCGATGCGCGGTGTACCCCGGCACCGGCCGGCGATCTCGGCGATGGCTTCCCGCTCGATCGCCAGGCCCAGGAGGCGTGCGGCGCGTACGAGCACCAGTTCGAGTTCGCCGTCGGCGTAGAACTCCAGGTGGGCCGTGAAGCCGAACCGGTCCCGCAACGGGTTGGGCAGCATGCCTGAGCGGGTGGTGGCACCGACCAGGGTGAACGGGGCCAGGTCCAGCGGCACCGATGTGGCGCCGGCGCCTTTGCCCACCATGATGTCGATTCTGAAGTCTTCCATCGCCAGGTAAAGCATCTCCTCGGCGGATCGCGCCATGCGGTGGATCTCGTCGATGAACAGCACTTCGCCCGGTACGAGGGAAGACAACACGGCGGCCAGGTCACCGGCGTGTTGGATGGCCGGGCCGCTCGACATCCGCAGCGGCCGGTTGCCCTCGTAGGCGATGATCATCGCGAGGGTGGTCTTGCCCAGGCCGGGCGGGCCGGCGAGCAGGATGTGGTCGGGGGTGCGCTGTTGCATGGACGCCGCGGTGAGTAAGAGCTGAAGCTGGCCGCGCACCTTCTGCTGGCCGACGAATTCGGTGAGGCTCTTCGGGCGCAGGGCGCCCTCGAAGGCCAGTTCCGCGTCGCCCTCAAGCGCCGGGTTGGTCAGTTCGACGCCGGGATCCTGGGTCATCAGCGGTGCTCCGCGGTCTGGTTGGTGCCGGCGTGCTGGGCAGGGCCGAGCCGGGCAAGAGCCAGGCGAAGCACGGCGGCCACGCCCGCGGCCTCGGCGTCGAACTCTGCGGTGCTGCCGGCCAGAATTTCGTCGACGGCCTGCGCAGCGACCCGCTCAGACCAGCCGAGGCCGATCAGAGCCGTCTGCACGCTGGCGCCTACTGTGCTCGTGGCTGTGCCGGCCCGGCCGGCCGGGCCTGCCGGGGCGGTGACGGCGATCTTGCCCACGAGCGAGAGCACGATGAGCTTGGCGGTCTTGGGGCCGACGCCGCTGACCTTACGGAACGCGGCATCGTCATCCGTGGCCACCGCCTGGGCGATCTGGTTGGGCGTGAGGACGGCGAGCACACCCAGGGCGGACTTGGGGCCGACGCCCGTCACACCGACGAGCAGCTCGAACACCGCGAGTTCTTCGGCGCTGGGGAAGCCGTAGAGGGTGAGGGAGTCCTCGCGCACGATGAGCGTGGTCGACAGCCGGGCTTCGGTGCCGACCCTGGCGGCCAGGGCCGTTGACGGCGTGACCTGCAGGGCAAGCCCCACTCCCCCGACCTCGATCACCACCGTTGTGCCCAGGGCTGAAAGAACTGGGCCGCGCACTGAAGAGATCACTTAGTCAGCCTACGGTGCGCCGCCGACGCTGCGGCCGCCGACCCCGGCGCGTTGCCGCGCTCCGCATCGCGCCAGGCCTTCTGGGCAGGGGTGAGCGCGCCGGGAGTCAGGGCCGGGGTGGACCGGCTGCCCGCTTTCACCGCACCGCTGGTGGGCAGGACTCCGCCTGCCGCGCCGGTGCGCCAGGCGTGGCAGATGGCCAGGGCGAGGGCGTCTGCGGCGTCCGCCGGTTTCGGGATCTCGGCAAGCCCAAGCACCCGGGCGACCATGGTTCCGACCTGCTTCTTGTCGGCGGAGCCGTAGCCCGTGATGGCGGCCTTGACCTCGCTGGGCGTGTGCAGCGTGACGGTCAATCCGCGCTTGGCGGCGAGCATCAGGGCCACCCCGCTTATTTGGGCGGTGCCCATCACGGTGCTCACGTTCTGCTGAGCGAAGACGCGCTCGATGGCGACGAAATGCGGCTGGTGCCGGTCGAGGAGCTCCTCGAGACCCTCGCTGATCAGCAGGAGGCGGCGCTCGAGGGGCAGGTCAGGAGAACTGCGCAACACCTGAACGTCGACCAGCGTGGCCGACCGGTTTGCTGCGACGTCGACGATGCCGACGCCGCAGCGGGTCAGGCCGGGGTCGATGCCCAGCACCCTGACCGTCATCGGTTGGCTATTCGCTGTCTGCTTCGAGTTCGGCCTGGACCTCGGCCGACACGTCGTAGTTGCTGTAGATGTTCTGCACGTCGTCGAGCTCTTCGAGGGCGTCGATGAGCCTGAACACCTTGCGGGCGGTCTCGGCGTCGACCTCGATCTTGAGCTGCGGCACGAAGGCGATGTCGGCGGAGTCGTAGTCGATTCCGGCCGTCTGCAGGGCGGTGCGGGTGGCCACCAGGTCGTGCGCCTCGCTGAACACCTCGAACTTGTCGCCGTCGTCGACGACCTCTTCGGCTCCGGCGTCGAGCACCGCAGCGAGAACGTCGTCTTCCGTGACGTCGTCTCCCTTGGGGACAACGACGATGCCCTTACGGTGGAAGTTGTAGGCGACGCTGCCCGGGTCGGCCATGTTGCCGCCGTTACGGCTGACCGTTGTGCGCACTTCGGCCGCTGCGCGGTTCTTGTTGTCGGTGAGGCACTCGATCATGATGGCGACACCGTTTGCGGCGTAGCCCTCGTACATGATCGTCGTGTAGTCGACGGCTTCACCGGACAGGCCGGCGCCGCGCTTGACGGCGCGGTCGATGTTGTCGTTGGGGACCGAGGTCTTCTTGGCCTTCTGGATGGCGTCGACGAGCGTCGGGTTCCCGGACAGGTCGGCACCGCCCATGCGGGCAGCGACCTCGATGTTCTTGATCAGCTTGGCGAATGCCTTGGCCCGACGCGAGTCGGTGACGGCCTTCTGGTGCTTGGTTGTCGCCCATTTGGAGTGCCCGGACATGAATCTCCCGTGTGTCGCTTAGTCGTGCGACGCTTTTCGGGCGCCGCAGGGTGGATGCGGTGCATCGCTGCACTGCCTGGTGTGGAACTGTTCATCAAGCGTGGTGGCACAGCGAATAACATCGAACGCTGGTGCGATACCAGTCTAGCCCGCGGGGTTGGGACCGGCTTGGGACACGGCGGGTTCAGGTACAGCGCCTGAAGGTACAGGGCCTGAAGGTACAGCGCCGTGAGGTACTGCCAGAATCTTCCGAAGCGTCCGCACATTGCGGGTGGTGGTGGTGGATTTGAAACGGGCCTTACCCGACAGAACGCTGAAGGGACTCTTGATGCCTACCGCACGTCGCACCTGCCAGTAGAGGACGTCCCTGCCCCGTTGCACCCTCTCGTCGTTCGGATCCAGCTCCGGTGCGGCCGCGAGTAGGTCATCGAGGCGGGCCGGCTCGGAGCCGAAGAGCACGTAGGAGTGCCAGCCGACGCGATCCTCGAATGGGTAGTCGGCGACGGTGTCGGTTAGTCGTGGCCAGGGCACGAGCACCACCCAGGCCGCGTAGGCGAACCGTTCGGAGAGCGCGCGTTCCAGGCCGGACTTGACGGCGGCGGCGTCCGCCTCGGAGGTCTCCAAGACCACGTTTCCGCTGGCGAGGACTGTCGTCACCGCTGTGTGGCCGAGGCTCTGCACGGTCTCGGCGAGCTCGGCCATCCGGATGTTGATGCCACCGACGTTGATGCCGCGCAGCAGGGCGATATAGCGGGTCATACGCCCAGTCTGGCGCAGCCGGAACGGTTCGTCACGACCGGAAGCCGGCGCTCCGGACCTTCTGCAGGAAGTACTCGTGGAACCGGTGTTCCCCGGTGATCTCGGGGTGGAAGGACGTGCCGATCAGATTGCCCTGTTCCACCGCGACGCAGCGGCCGTCGGCGACCGTGGCGAGGGCCGTCGCGTTGGGTCCGACACTCTCGACGACCGGGGCCCGGATGAACACCGCATGCACCGGGGGTCCGCCCAGGACGGGAACGTCGAGGTCGGTCTCGAATGACGCGGTCTGGGAGCCGAAAGCGTTGCGGCGCACGCTGATGTCCAGGCCGCCGATGCTCTGCTGGCCGTTGATGCCATCCAGCACGGTGTCGGCAAGCATGATCAGGCCGGCGCAGGTGCCGTAGACCGGCAGCCCGGCCGCGACGGCCGCCCGCAGTGGTTCGGCCAGGCCGAACATGCGGGTCAGCTTGTCCATCACGCTGGATTCCCCGCCCGGGATCACCAGACCGTTGACGCCGGCCAGTTCCTCCGGCCGGCGCACAAGCACCACGTCGCTGCCGAGTGAGCGCAGCACGGTGGCATGCTCGCGAAAGTCGCCCTGCAGGGCGAGTACTCCAACGGTCATGAAGCGGGTGTTACCAGCCGCGCTCGGAGAGACGGTGCGGGGCGGGGAGGTCGGAGACGTTGATGCCGACCATCGCTTCGCCGAGCCCGCGCGACACCTCCGCGATGACCTTGGCGTCGTCGTAGAAGGCGACAGCCTTGACGATGGCGTTGGCGCGTTCCTGCGGGTTGCCGGATTTGAAGATGCCCGAGCCCACGAAGACACCGTCGGCGCCGAGCTGCATCATCATAGCCGCGTCGGCCGGGGTGGCCACGCCACCCGCGGTGAACAGCACAACGGGCAGCTTGCCGGTCGCGGCGATCTCGGCGACCAGTTCGTAGGGCGCCTGCAGTTCCTTGGCAGCCACGTACAGCTCGTCCTTGGTGAGCGAGGAGAGCCGGGCGATCTCGCCCTTGATCGTGCGGATGTGCTTGGTCGCCTCCGAGACGTCGCCGGTGCCGGCCTCGCCCTTGGAGCGGATCATCGCGGCACCCTCGGTGATGCGACGCAGCGCCTCACCCAGGTTGGTCGCACCGCACACGAACGGCACAGTGAAGTTCCACTTGTCGATGTGGTTGACGTAGTCCGCGGGGCTGAGCACCTCGGATTCGTCGATGTAGTCGACCTCGAGGGCCTGCAGCACCTGAGCCTCGACGAAGTGGCCGATGCGCGCCTTGGCCATGACCGGGATGGAGACCTCGGCGATGATGCTGTCGATCAGGTCGGGGTCACTCATGCGGGCGACACCACCCTGCGAGCGGATGTCGGCCGGGACGCGCTCAAGCGCCATGACGGCGACGGCGCCGGCGTCTTCGGCGATCCGGGCCTGCTCGGCGTTGACGACGTCCATGATGACGCCGCCCTTCAGCATCTCAGCGAGTCCGCGCTTGACGCGGCTCGAGCCGAACTGCTCGGTAGAAGTGGTGTCAGTCATAGCTACGATTCTATTCCTTGCGTCTGGTGCCGTCCCGACGGGGGCGTGGGCACGGGTGATGTTGCTCAAAGAGCGAAAAGAGACGACGTGATCAGGATTCGCCGGCCGGCCAGCCCTCGGCCACGGAGCGGCGCACGTCGCCCAGAAGCTGCGGAATGGCCTTGGTGCCTGCGATGATCGGGAAGAAGTTCGAGTCGAGCGCCCACCGCGGAACGATGTGCTGGTGCAGGTGCTCGGCGATCCCCGCGCCCGCGATCCGGCCCTGGTTCATCCCCAGGTTGAACCCGTCGCACCCGGAGGTGGCCTTGAGCACCCGCATGGCGACCTGGGTCAGACTACCGATTTCGGCGACTTCCTCGGCGGTGGCCTCGTCATACGTCGCAACATGTCGGTACGGGCAGACGAGCAGGTGGCCGCTGTTGTACGGAAACAGGTTCAGCAGAACGTAGGCGTACTTGCCGCGCGCCACGATGAGTGCCTTCTCGTCGTCCATCGACGGTGCGATGCAGAACGGGCAGTCATCGGGATGCGGCTGCTGGCCGCCCTGGATGTACACCATGCGGTGCGGGGTCCACAGTCGCTGGAAGGCATCCGGAACGGCGGCGAAGTCGCCGGAGTTCTCGACCTGGACCCCGCCGGTGACGTCCTGCGGGCTGCCGGACAGGCGGTCCCAGGGGGTGTCAAGCGGTCCGCCGTGCTCTGGGCCTACCGGAGTGGCGTCGGTCATCCTCAGGCCTGTTCCGCGGCGGCCACAACGACGGGAGCGAGCGCTGCGCCGCCCTCGGCGAAGTCGGTCGCTCCGAGGACCTGTGCGCGAGTGCCGATGGCCGCGAGGATCCTGCGGATGGCGTCGGCGACGGGCACCCCGTTCTCCTGGGTGCCGTCGCGGAACCGGAAGCTGACCGCGCCGTTGGCACGGTCGTCTTCGCCGACGATGAGCTGGAACGGGATCCGCTGCAGGGTGGCATTGCGGATCTTCTTCTGCATCCGGTCGCTCGACGAGTCGAGTTCCACGCGCACCCCTGAGCCCTTGAGAGTCGCCAGGACTTCCCAGAGGTAGTCCTCGTACTGTTCGGAGACCGGAATACCGATGACCTGCACCGGCGAGAGCCAGACCGGGAAGGCACCCGCGTAGTGCTCGAGGAGGATGGCGAAGAATCGTTCGATCGAACCGAGCAGCGCGCGATGGATCATGACGGGCTGCTGGCGGGTGCCGTCAGGTGCGGTGTACTCGAGATCGAACAGTTCGGGCTGGTTGAAGTCGAGTTGCACCGTTGACAGCTGCCAGGTACGACCGATCGCGTCGCGGGCCTGCACGGAGATCTTCGGGCCGTAGAACGCCGCTCCACCGGGGTCGGCCACGAGTTCCAGCCCAGAGGCCTCGCCCACCTGGCGAAGGGTGTCGGTCGCGGCTTCCCACTGTTCGTCGGTGCCGACGGATTTTTTGGGGTCGCGGGTGGACAGCTCGAGGTAGAAATCGGTGAGGCCATATCCACGGAGGGTCTCGAAGACGAACTCGAGCTGGCTCGCGACCTCGGCACGCACCTGGTCTTGCGTCACATAGATGTGAGCGTCGTCCTGGGTGAGCCCACGCACGCGGGTGAGGCCCTGCAGGGTGCCGCTCTTCTCGTAGCGGTACACGGTGCCGAACTCCGCGAGCCGCAATGGGAGTTCGCGGTAGCTGCGGCCGCGGGCCTTGAAGATGAGGTTGTGCATCGGGCAGTTCATGGGCTTGAGGTAGTAGTCCTGGCCCTGGCGGGTGACGTTGCCCTCGGCGTCGACCTCTTCGTCGAGGTGCATGGGCGGGAACATGCCGTCCCGGTACCAGTTGAGGTGCTGGCTGGTCTCGAACAGGTGGCCCTTGGTGATGTGCGGGGTGTTGACCAGGTCGTAGCCGTTGGCGAGCAGGCGTTCGCGCATGTAGTTCTCGATCTCGGAGCGGATGATGCCGCCCTTGGGATGGAACACCGCGAGGCCGGAGCCGATCTCCTCGGGGAACGAGAACAGGTCCAGCTCCTGGCCGAGCTTGCGGTGGTCGCGCTTGGCCGCTTCGGCCAGTCGCGCCTGGTAGGCGCGCATTTCGTCCTTGGAGGGCCAGGCGGTGCCGTAGATGCGCTGCAGCTGCGGGTTCTTCTCCGACCCGCGCCAGTACGCGGCGGCCAGGCGGGTGAGTGAGTAGCCGTTGCCGATCATCCGGGTGTTGGGCAGGTGCGGCCCGCGGCAGAGGTCCTTCCAGAGCGTCTCACCGGTCTTCGGGTCGACGTTGTCGTAGATGGTCAGCTCGGCGCCGCCCACCTCGACGGACTCGTTGTCGGCGGTGTCGGACGCGCCGCCCTTGATGCCGATGAGTTCGAGCTTGTACGGCTCTGCGGCCAGTTCGGCGCGGGCTTCGTCATCGGTCACGACACGGCGCACGAAGCGCTGGCCCTGGCGAATGATGCGGTCCATGGCCTTCTCGAGGGACTTGATATCCTCCGGGGTGAAGGGCTCTGCAACGTCGAAGTCGTAGTAGAAGCCGTCGGTGACGGGCGGGCCGATGCCCAGGCGCGCGGCCGGGTTCACGGTCTGCACGGCCTGCGCGAGCACGTGCGCGGCCGAGTGGCGCAGGATGTTCAGGCCGTCCGGGGAGTCGATGGTCACCGGGGTGACGTCATCGGTCTCGGTCACCGTCGTGGCGAGGTCCCTGAGCTCGCCGTTGACGCGCATGGCGACAACGGATCGGTCGGTGAATAGCTCAAAACCGTCAACCACGTGTATTGCTCCCTTGAATTGCGAATCATCCAACTTTAGCGGGCGCCGGTCTGCTTGGTGACGGGTTCAGGTCAGGGCCGGTAGGGCGGCTGCAGCCCGACGGCGGCACAGAACGCATCCGGATCGTCGGCGTCGGGATTGTCGGCCCAGACGGGGAAGACCGCGAGCACGCCGTCCGGGCGCTGGCAGGCCTGCAGGTCCGGCACAGGGTAGGAGAGCAGCAGGTCGTCTGCGGCGCCCTCCGGTCGACGCCCTGCCTCCGCGGCCGAACCGCTCGGGGGCGTGAAGAAATCGATGTTCCAGACCGCCGCGCACTTCGCCATGGCGGCGTCGACCGGGTCGGCGATCCCCGCCTGGGCGTCCGGGCTGCCCGTCTGGGTGAAGACGGAGTCGGTGCTGGCGTCGGCGTAGCAGTACGCCGACATTGTGCGGAGTTCGGGAGTGGCCCTGGTGACCCAGGCCGTGGCGCTGCCGCCGGCGACAAGCAGCACCGCCGAGGCGGCCAGGACGGCACGGTGACGGTGCCGCCGGTGCGCCAGTTGGGCGTCGACGGTGTGCAGCAGACGCTCTTCGAGGCGCTCGAAGTCGCCGTCTGTCGGTGACTGCGGGTCAGTCGGCAGCATGCGTCGGTTCTCCCTTCAGGAGCGAGAGTTCGGTGCGAAGGCTCCCCTTGAGCCTGGAGAGCCGGTTGCGGACCGTGGCGTGGCTGATGCCCAACCGTCTGGCGGCCTGTTCGTAACTGAGGTCCTCCAATAGGCAGAGTTCGAAGATGCGCCGATCGACATCCGGTCGACCCGCCATGACGCCGCGGATGAGGCGCACAGCTTCGTTGCCGATGGCCACCGTCTCCGGCGACGGAGCGTCGTCGGCGATCTCGATTCCGGTATCCAGGCTGTCTCGCGGGCGTCGGCTCTCCGCTCGCCGCCGGTTGAGGGCGAGGTAGCGGGCGGTGGTGATGAGCCACGGCAGCACCGACTCCCCCACCAGATCAATCGTGACGCGTTTGTTCCACAGGGTGAGGAAGGCGTCCTGCAGTATTTCTTCGGAATCGCCTCGGGTGCCAAGGACCGAAAAGGCCGCCCAGTAGACCGAGCGTTGATGCTGGCGGAACAGCAGCCTGAACGCTTCGCGATCTCCCCTTCGAACCCGAGCGAACAGGGCGTCGTGCGCGGCAGCGTGAGGAGGAGCAGCGTCGGGGACGGCAGCATCAGTAACGGCAGCATCAGTAACGGCAGCAGCGGGAACAGCCGCATCGGGAACTGGCGCCGCTGGTTGCATCCACTCCCCCAGGTGTTGCTATCTGGTGGGCGATACTGGGATCGAACCAGTGACCTCTTCCGTGTCAGGGAAGCGCGCTACCGCTGCGCCAATCGCCCAGGACCGCGAAGAATTCTCGCGGGCTGGAGGTGGATACGGGATTCGAACCCGTGTAGACGGCTTTGCAGGCCGTTGCCTCGCCTCTCGGCCAATCCACCGTGTTCACTAAACCAGTACACCCAAAGAAAATCGGCCTCTCGGCCGATTCACTTCGAGCGGATGACGAGATTCGAACTCGCGACCCTCACCTTGGCAAGGTGATGCGCTACCACTGCGCCACATCCGCAACTGCTCGCATTTCTGCGTGCTTGGAAGACTCTACTCGATCCTGGGGACGCCGTGTGACACCACGGCCCGACAAGCGCGAACTCGGCCGCGAAATCCCCGTTGTGCCGCGGAATCACGGGGCAAAACAAAAAACCCCCGGGTTTACCGGGGGTTTCTGGATGAAAGAAAACGATGTTCTGTGGGCGATACTGGGATCGAACCAGTGACCTCTTCCGTGTCAGGGAAGCGCGCTACCGCTGCGCCAATCGCCCAGGTCCGTTGCAGCAATTGCGTGCTGTTCAGGCTGGAGGTGGATACGGGATTCGAACCCGTGTATACGGCTTTGCAGGCCGCTGCCTCGCCTCTCGGCCAATCCACCGTGCTTGTAAAACCGTGCTCTCTAGGCCGTACGTGTCTAGCAAAGGGAATCGGCCTTTCGGCCGATTCAACTTCGAGCGGATGACGAGATTCGAACTCGCGACCCTCACCTTGGCAAGGTGATGCGCTACCACTGCGCCACATCCGCAACTGCTCGCATTTCTGCGTGCGTTGAAGACTCTAGCCGATAGTGCGACGCATATTCAAACCGAGCGAATGCAGCGTGTCGCGGCGTCTCGATGTGCGCTCGGGCCCCCGTCTGGTCTAGTATCAAATGTCGCAGTCGAGAGGTTTTCGAATGTGGTTCGGGCGATTGGCGCAGTTGGTAGCGCGCTTCCTTCACACGGAAGAGGTCGTGGGTTCGAGTCCCGCATCGCCCACAGGTAAAAGCCCCGGTCAGCCGGGGTTTTTCTTTGCCCATCGTCGCGATTTTCGCAGAAAAAGCACGCAATAAAGCACCATCCATCCAGACGTAGACGCAACGAAGCCGGTCGACCCGCGTGTTTACAGCATTCTTGAACACGTAAAGCGCGGGTTCCGCGCTTGCGTTTGGGCGAGCGCTGGAGCCATGACGCTGCACCGAACGGCGCTGACAGATGGGCCGTTTCTACAAGCTCCAGACGCCTGGACCGATGCGAGCCATCGCCTGCTCGTGGAGAGCTATGGCCACGCCCTCCTCATCGTCACTGAACAGATCCGCGTACACGTCCAGCGTCATAGACGCAGAGGCGTGACCGAGCATGATCTGGATGGCTTTGACGTTGCCTCCTGCGGAGACGCTGAGACTCGCTGCGGTGTGCCTCAGGTCATGAGGGGTGATGTTGGGGAAAGGCTCGACGAACTCTTCAGTCAGGAGCCCCTCCTCGGTGCGCCGGACTGAAAGGGTCTCCTTGGCGTCGGCGAAGGCGCGAACTCGCCAGTCGTCAAGGCGAAGGTATCCGCCCCTCGGCGCGGTGAAGACCAGCGCTGTTCGCGCCTTCTTTTCTACCTGGACGGCCATCGCCTCATCCAAGAATTCCGGGTAGAAGACTTTCCGAAACTTCTCAAACTTCGGCAAGCCTTCGACCATGTGTCCATTCACCGTGGTGGCCGCCCGCACCACATGGATTCTCCGAGATTTCAGGTCGACCTCACCAGCCCGCAGAGCGGTGAGCTCACCGAAACGAAGACCGCAGTAGGCGAGGATGCCAATGACAGTTTTATAGCGCGGGTCGATGGCGCCGGCGAGCTCAGCCACCTGGTGATGGTTCAGGTATTCGTGCGCCCGTTTGATCGGCCGAGGCACGTCTACCCCTTTAGCCGGGTTAGTCGTCAACGCCTTGGACTCCACTGCCTTCTGCAGCGAGGCGAGCAGAATTCCGTGAGCCTTCTGCGCTGTGGCCGGCCCCGCATTCTTGCTCGTGATGAGTTCGAGCCAGGCCTGAACGTCCGTTTTGAGGATGCTTCCGATCTGCTTCTTTTCCCAATCGGGGCTCACCCATGTTTTTGCGATCGACTGACGGTTCGCCTGAGTGGCAGCAGTCAGACCGATTGTTCGGGCAACATGCAGGTCAATGAAGGGGCCCAATGGCTGTTTGCGATCCCGCGGCGAAGTGGCCTTGCCCTCGTATTTTGCGAGATCGTATTTCTTGCCCCAATTCGTGGCGTCCTTCTTGTTCTCAAACGAGCTCTTGACAGTTGATCTGTTGTCAACGGTGCGATATCGAACCCGCCACCACACACGGTCGCCCGTCTTCTTGAGCGTGTAACTCTCGGTGGTCGCCATGTTTGAAAGCGTAGTGCTGAAGCGGCACTATGAGACTTCGGAGGATAGCGCGCGGCCTCGCGGATCGCCGCATGCCCGGACCCAGCATGCAGCTACGGATCTGCATCGGGCTTCGCTGATCATCGTCGCAAACTCAGCTCCCAATGTCGCGGCGGATTCGAGGCTATCGCTTATCGCCCTGTATCCCGGGCGTGTTGAACTAAAACTCCCGATGAAAGGATAATAAAACCTTCGATTGAGTGGCCTGAAAAGGGCACCGCTCCAGCCGTTTTTCAGTGGTGCGCATAGAAGGGGTATGTCCAGAACACCAAACACCCCATCCCTTTCGCCCGTCAACATCGACTCCGGCATCCCCATGCTGAGCCCCAAGGAAGCAGCTCTGCTGCTCTGCACGAAACCCTCAAACCTCAGCCAGTGGCGCTATGAAAGCCGCGGGCCGGCGTACGTCAAGCTCGGCGGCATCATCGGGTACCGCCTCTCAGATATCGATGCGTACATCATGGCGAGGCTCGTACAGCCAAAGGGGTAGGCAGGGTCAGCGTCACAACGGCCAAATACGAGTAGCCTCGGCGCGTGGACTTACTCTCCGTGTTCTCGTTGTCGGTTTCGTCGCCGATCCCACCGCGCATGTGTGCCACATGCCCGCAACGCCGCCATTCCACTCGTACACCGCCTTCCGTATCACTACGGACGGTGACGTGATCGTGTTCCTGCGCAACCACCGGTCTGCACAATCGGCCGCCTCCATCGGCGACACCGGTGTTTACCGGGAGTGCTCGGGAGTTTCCTTCGAGCTAGGGAGCCCCGCTGCCCTGAACTGGAGCGACGGCACCGGCTACACCGGCGGTCGAGTAGTTCGCGTCGACCAGGAGCCTAGCGAAGTGCTCCTCCCGCAGCCATGAGAGACGACCACTGCGGGCCCAGCCTGGTCACCATCGC
Organism: Cryobacterium lactosi; assembly: GCF_004403945.1. Classification (GTDB taxonomy): domain Bacteria; phylum Actinomycetota; class Actinomycetes; order Actinomycetales; family Microbacteriaceae; genus Cryobacterium; species Cryobacterium lactosi. The sequence continues at coordinate 221,203 of NZ_SOHM01000007.1, forward strand.
GAGTCTCCGCGGCTACCGGTACACGGCTATGACCGAGGACGGTGTGGTGACGGTCCGGATGTACGAGTCGGGGTCCATCACGGGAGGGTTCCAACGCCAGCGGGGCGCGATGGGCCCGCACCTCCCCACCGAAGGCCGGATCTTTCCCATCCAGCGTTTTGAACTCTCGGTCGGTGAGCCAGGCTGGGTCGAATGGACGCTGCAGGAGCATTGGCGGAGCGAGGGATTCACAACCGGATTGCCGATCCTGTGGATCGATGCGGCACCCCTCCCGCGCATGGACCACACATGAACAGCATCGATTCCAGTGCCGACGCCGGCATGTACACGGTCGCTGGTTCCGAGCAAAGTGCCGTGATCGAGGTGGGCGACAACCGGCGAGTCCGGCTATGGCTACTCATCAAGGATGCTGCGGCCACCGACGGAGGCGCCCAGGTTGTCCCCTGGGCTGGCGACCAGCTCTACCGGCTCGACCTTCGTGCTGGTGAACGTTGCGTCCTCATTCCGCGCCAGCGCAATGTGACCGGCGGCCTGGACGCCCACCAGCTCGGCTGTATCCAGAGCATCACCCGTCTCTGATCACGGTTGTTGGGCTTCGGCCCTACCGTCTGCACGCTGCCAGTGTCGGAGGCGTGTGGGATTCTGACACTCCACGAGATGCTGGACCGAGGAGAAGCACTGATGACCGAGATACACGGTGGCCCTGAACGAGAGCAGGTCAAAGAGCTCACCGACACCGCATCGGGCGTCTGGCGAGTCTTTACACGCGACAGTAGCCACACATTCGACATGGACGACCGGACGGTTCTGCGATCGCCAGGGAAGCTCGCCACCAACTTCGGGCTGGTCCTGCCGACGCGTTTGGACTACATCGGAACGTGCCAGGTCGGCAAGCGGGGCAGTTGGTTCTTCGCGCCTCTCGACCCAGTGACGGAGCCGCACGAATACCTCAGCTCGACTGTGCAGCGGATCGAACGACTCGACGTCTGAGGGGCCCCGGCGAGGCCCGAAGCACCTCCCCGACACTCCATGCTCCATCTGCCCTGCGCGTCCGGTCTAAGCACTCCTGATGGACACTGATCCGCAACGCATGAGCCATTTCAAAACAGTGGAAGCCTGGGCAAGTAGACGGATTGTGGCGTACCGTGCACGACATGGACAGAAACACGGCCCGCGAACTGCTGCGCTTCCCTGCAGCTGACTCCGACTGGGCGGACGGTGTCGCGATGTCCGGCACCGAGGAATGGCTGAGTACGGAGCCACAATTGGTCATGGAGTTCGCACCAGAGGACTAGCCGCTCCGCTGAGCGATGCGTCCCCAAATCATCGTGAGGAGTCAGACACCCGGATGCTGATCTCGGTCGTCAGCTGCCAGTGCGGGGGCGCCAGCGACAGAACGAATGCGACCCCAAGCAAGCGGACCAGCCGGCTCCTGACCCGTGACTGGTCGAAAGGCTGCTTCGGAGACTCCGATCGACCCAGTGGTTAGGGGCGCGTGCGCTGCTGGGCGGCGGCAAACGCACGCGCATGCTGCCGGATCTCAGCCAGCCGAGAGAGAAGTAGGCCTCGGGTCGCGTCGGTGGCGACAAGAAGACAGCCCGGCTCGGTGATGTCGTCCAGGCTGCGGCGCTGCGGGCTCATCTGCCCGCGGGACTGGTTGGTCAGCAGGTCGTCGACCATTATGAATGGCGTGCCAGCAGGCCGATTCGCTTTCATCCAGCGGCTGGCCGCCAGGGTCTTGATCCAGACGTTTGCGCGCACCCGATCAGCGAATCGACTGCCGACCTCCGCTACCGCGTACGGAGCTCTCTTCATGCCGACAGCCGGCGCCAAGAGTCGGTTCGCACCGTGGTCCCACGAGCTCAGCCAAACAAGTTCAACCAAGTCATCGTCGACCAGGGCGTTCAGCTCGGCGACGACCTTTGCGTCAAAGGTCACAACTGAAGGGAAGTCTGAGTCGGCCGGCTTCTGACGCTTGAGGGCTACCTTGCTGAGCCGACCGCTGTCTGAGTCCGCAAACCGGTACACAACCAGGACACCGTCGATGTCCAGGAAGAGCGGGATGGGCTGCATGTTCACGGCGGGCCTCCTGCATCTATGGTGCCCGATGCATGCGCGGTGCCGGTGCCGTTGTCGATAATCGGACCGCGCCGGTGGTTTGAGCAAGTCGCGAATTAGCAGACGGCATCCAAACCGCCCACCAAATGAACGACGTGTCGCGCAGACTTTCGCTAATGATTGCCGCGTCAGTGATTTCGATTGCGCGGATGGCCGTTGCTCTGAGTATGTCAAAAACATCTCTGCCGATCGTCTCAGCGTGGCTTCGGGTCCAGCCAGCATCCATAAGCCGGAGGACATGCATCTCGTACACGGCTTCCAGCGGCTGAAGTAGTTCCAGCATCCCTGCGGCAAGGTTGGCTTCGTGCATCGGATCTCCTCCGGTTGTGGCCTTGTACAACTAAGTGCGGCGTGCCGCGCATGTGACATGCAGAAGCCGCGTATCGATGAAGTACAGCGTCTAAGCTGCGACGGAAAAGGAGGGCGATATGGGCGGCAACGACCCTCCGGTGCCCGTCACCGAGGAGCGCCGAGCCGAGCTCGAAGTTCTGGCACGCGAGCTCGCGCAGCAGGTCGCTTGGGACATGGGTTTGTCCCGGAGGCCGCTGAGCGCGGCAACCGTCCGCGACTTGGAACGCGAGACGCTCAACGAGTTGCTTGCGGAGGAATGAGAGGGATGCTCCGCTGGGAACGCCCTGCGCGCCCGCCTAATGCGTTGGCAGAATAGCTGGTGCAGCCGCCGGTCGCCGACGCCCAGCGACGCCTACACGACCCTGCGGCTTCCGTCGCCCCTTTCCGTGGGCGCCGGGCTCGTTTCGTTGGCCGTTCGCGGTCGTCCGATGCTCGACTCCAAGGGGCCGCGCCTGCGCACCAGGTGAAGCCTCCGCGGCCGCACCTGCATGCGGGGCGGGCGAACTGAGGCGATCACAGGACACATACGGTTCAGGCCACCAACGCATCTTCGTCGGAGCGTATGCGGAGGGCCGGTAGCGCCTTGACAATCGCCACGGTTTCCACGCTGAGCGTCACGATCCGCTTGAGCAGGTTCAGAATGTACTCGGGATCATCGTGCTCGGTGGCCCAATCATTTGGGTCGTTCACGATGCCGCTCTCCTTATGTGTCTTCACTTGGTAGCGCTCTATGATCCACTCGATCCCGGATCTGGATCCGATCATGTAGTCATGTGCTGCTTCGGGGATTCCAGAGAGCGTGATCTGGTCGTTGTATCGGATCGTGGACTTGTCCCAGCGGCCGGCCTTACCTGCGAAACGCATCTTCTGCACGGTGAGACTTGCGCCGCTCGGACGAGTCTCAACGAGCGGGTACGGTTCGAGGTTCTCGTATCCCAGGTGCAGCTTAGAGAGCTCACGACCCGCCCTCGAGAAGGACCAGAAATCGAAAGCGGATTCGAGTTCGGGGATACGGGGCAACATCTTCTTGAGATCGGCCGCGTACTCCGTCCGATAGTCGGATGAGTGCAATAGGCCATACACGAAGAAGAAGATGTCGTCTTTGGTGACCTCGGGGCCATAAAGATAGCCGTAGGTGTCGAGGGTTTCATTGGTGATGTTATCAATGCGGGTGTGAGGTTCGGAATCACCAAAGATGTCTAGCTCGCCGTCACTCGCGCGAGCAGCATATGTGTACCGAGGGAAAAATTGACCACTGCTCCCAGCCCCCGTGACGTGCACATCGGGAACTTGATCCGTCATCAAAACCGAGAATGGGACTGCAGATCCGGCTCCGGCCAAATAGAAACCGTAGTTTTCCCCCGAATTGACGGGGAACATCGCCGGAATCTTTCCTAGCCGGTGCAACAAGCCGCTGTCGAAGTAGATCGACTGTTTGTTGAAGGGGCGATAGAGACCTGTCCAGATCGCTTCTGGCTTGAACGCAATCTGCTCGCAGCGTTCAAGCCGAGCAAGCAGCGAAGTAGTCCAGCTGGCCTTAGTCGAGTCACTGTCAACGAATTGTTTCGCTGGGACATCCTGATGGCTGTTGGACCAGCGGATTGATTCCGAATTGAATGTACCGATCTCAAGGGAAATATTCCGTGCTACAGACTCAGCCGAGAAGTTGTAAGCCCGGGCGTCCCGGGCTGTGAGGACACCCTGCGAATAGACGTTGAATATGCCAAGGCTGGCCGTGTCTTTTTTGCTCATCGCTGCGAAGCCACCGAAGGTAGCATCACGCTGATTCAGCCAATCCCCGGATTCGTTCGGTTCCAGTGAACCCCACGGCACACCGTCGATGCTCGCGTATTCGCTTACAAGAGCCAGTTTCTGGTCCCTAGTGAGATAGTCCCCGATGTCTCGATAGTGCAGCTGGCCGTGAGCAACGGAATCGGGGTTCTTGACCAACACGGAGATCGCAACAGTCGCCCGACTGCCCTCCCCAAAGACGCCGTCCTTTTCCTTGCGGCGTTGCTCGCCGGACGTGCGACCGTTGCCGCGGAGGTTGAATACATAGAGTGAGCTGAATTCTTCCGACAGCGATTTGCGTAGGCCGTCGGCAGTGTTGCCATCGAGGAACCCTCCGTTGGAGACATAGGCGATGACGCCGCGGTCCTTGATACGGTCACTCGCCCACCGAATAGCACGAATGTAAGAGTCGTACAGGCTGTTCTTATTCTGCGCTGTTGACCTATCCGCGTAAGTCGCTGCGATGCGAGCGTCGAGCGTCGGATACTTCATGTTCTGGTTGTTGTCGTTGGCACTGTCCTGCCCTGAGGAGTAAGGCGGGTTACCTACGATCACCGTTATGGGCAGGGCATTCTGTGCCTTGACACGCTCGTTGTTGTCACCAAAAATGCCGTGATCGTCGTAGTGATCATCGGCCTCGGACGTCTGGAAAGTGTCGGTTAGGACGATGCCTGGGAAAGGCTCGTACCCTTCAACTCCGTATGATTCGGCGTGAGCGCCGCCAGTGTTCTTGACGAGGCCGTGGAAGGTCTCCTCGATGTTGACGGCAGCCACGTAGTAGGCCAGCAGAACGAGCTCGTTGGCGTGCAATTCGTAACGGTATTTTCGGACGAGGTCAGCTGGCTTGATCAGACCTGATTGAAGCAGCCGAACGATGAAGGTACCGGTCCCCGTGAACGGGTCGAGCACGTGGACCCCCTCGTCTGAAAGCGTTGCCCCAAATTCTTTCCGGAGAACGTCGTCCGTGCTCCGGAGGATGAAGTCCACTATTTCATTTGGGGTGTAAACAATCCCGAGCCGTTCGTGGGTGTCCTTGAAAGCACCGGAGAAGAACTTCTCGTAGAGGCGCTTGATCGTGTTTTGCTTAGCTCCGGAGTCTGTGATGCCTTTCACACTTCGGCGGACACTGGCGTAAAAGGACTCGAGCTGGTCGGTCTCGGTCTCGAGGTTGGTGCCCTCAAGAGCGTCCACCATGCGCTGCATGACTTGGGACACGGGGTTGTTTGCACTGAACGAGTAGTCGGCGAAAAGAGCCTCGAATACTGGCTCAGTAATGAGGTGCTGAGACAGCATCTCGATCGCGTCGGCCTCGGTGATGCTCGGGTTGAGGTTATCTCGCAACCCGCCGACGAAGGCTTCGAATTCCGCACGGATGTGGGTGCTTGACCCGTCTACAAGGCTGGCGATGCGGATGCGCTGGCGTCGTGCAATGTCAGCGACGTCTTTCGCCCAGTTTTCCCAGTAGTCGCGCTCCCCCACCTTCTCGACGATCTTGGCGTAAATCGCCTCACGCCAGTCAGCTCCGATACTCGACCAGTCCATTGGCACAGGCGTTGAATCTGGGCTGGGCGAGGCCGTGCCCTCGGGCTTTTCGCCATCCCACGGATCGCGCACGTCGATGACCTGCAGCTGGTCGTCGCTCTTTCCGTTCAGGTCGATTTGCTCGATCTTGGCCTCGAAGCGCTCGTCGTGAGCGCGGAGTGCCCTCAAAACATCCCAGACGACCTTGTACTTGACGTTGTCGTTCAGCGCCTGTTCGGGCGTTTTGTCAGACGGGACAGCGATCGGAAGGATGATATATCCGTAGTCCTTGCCATCCACTTTGCGCATGACACGCCCAACGCTTTGAACGACATCAACCTGGCTGTCGCGGGAGTTCAAGAAAATCACAGCGTCAAGAGCCGGGACGTCGACACCCTCTGACAGACAGCGTGCATTGGTCAGAATGCGGCAGACATTGTCCTCCGGGTCCGTCGGCGCCTTCAGCCAGTCCAGCATCTCGTTGCGTATCATGACGTTCATCGTGCCGTCGACATGCCTCGCTTCAAGCCGGAGGCCGACCGTCGCTTCGTCGTCCTGCTCGGCGGCTGTCGGAAAGGCTACGACGGGCTTGGACAGGTGACCGTCGTAACCGTCAAGCATCCCCTGCACCTTGCGGCTGTCTTTGATCGAGCGTGAGAACGCGACAGCTCGTCGCAGCGGTGCCCGTTCTCCCACGCTGTCACCGAGTCCCGAGACCCCACGCTTGGCCAGGCCGTTGTAGATTCCAACGATTCGGGCGGCGTCCGGAATATTGAGCTCGCCGTCCGCGGCAAATGATTCTTGAAAGCCGGCGCCGATGGAATCCTCGTCGACTGCAAGAACGAGGACTCGGTAGTCAGTAAGCAAGCCGCGTTCGACGGCTTCACCGAAGCCGAGCCGATGGAACACGGGCCCGAAGGAGGCCTCGTCATCCATGCTGACAAGTACAGCCTCTTTCTCGGTTGCTTTGGTACGCACTGCGTCGGCATAAATCTTTGGTGTCGCCGTCATGTAGAGACGCTTGCTCGCCTTGATCGCGGCACCATCATGTACCCGCAGGAACGCAGATTCGTCCTTATTCGCCAGTGTGAACCCAGCCGTCCGATGCGCTTCGTCGCAGATCACAAGATCAAACGCAGGCAGGCCGGCAACTTGCGCTTTCGCGATTACGTCGATGGATTGATAGGTCGAGAAGTAGACGGTCAGTCCGTCTAGTGTCTGTGCCTTTGCGACTTCGGTCAGCAATTGCTGAGTGTTCGTGGTCGCCGGGTACGCCAGGTCCGACACCGAGTAATCCTCGCTGTACTTGCCGACTTTGCTGTCGGAACAGACGGCGAAGGCTCGTAGCGGCATCGTGCGCTCCGCCGCCCACTCTTTCAGGGTCTGCGACAGCAAGGCAATGGACGGAACCAGGAAGAGTACTGAGCCGCCGGGGCCGGCGATCTGTTCTGCGATCCGCAAACTCGTGAAGGTCTTACCGGTCCCGCAAGCCATAATCAGCTTGCCGCGCTCATTGGACTTGAACCCCTTCGACACGTCGGCTAACGCTTGCTCCTGGTGGAGGCGGAGTTGCTTTAGAGCAGGTGCGATCAGCTGGGCAGGCTTTGTAAGGACGTACTTTGACCAGTCAAGACCGGACTGGTCCAGGTCGGACACTCCGATCAAGTTGGTCTGCACATACTGGTCAGTAAGAGCATCGGCGACGTTTTTGCTCAACTTGTCGGTCGTTGCAAACAGAATCCTGGAGGTGAACGGATGCTTGCCTGATGCCGTGAAGAACGAATCAATGTCGGACTTCTGCAGGGTGTGGTCCGCCGCGTAAAACTTGCACTGGATGGCCGCGTAGCCGCCCCCGAAACGCTCACGGGCGACAAGGTCGATGCCAGTGTCTGTCTTCCCCCCACGACCAGGCCAGTCCTGCCAAAGCCACACCTCATCGAAACGGGCCGTCCAGACCGGATCGCTGGAGAGGTAGCTCTGCGCCAGCTTTTCAAGGAGCAGCCCCTTCTCCCGTGTGTCCCGAGCCATTCCCGCGTACTCATCGAGCAGATCGTGAATGGTTGTCATGGTTCTCCAAGGAGGTCGGCGTCCACCCAAAATATCGCTGGGCGTATTGAGTTCAGACTAGGGCACTGGCGGGAGGCCACCCAGGGCGCTCGAGGCTAACGGTGCCACGCTTGAAACGCCGTCAGGGGGACGCCAAGCTACCGGCAGGACGCCGGAAAAATTCCTGCAGCCATACGAGCAGCCAGTCCTTTCGAGGCTCACTCCTGGTCAGAAGGAGACAGAGCTTCGTTGGTCTGACTCCATGACAGCAGGGCTGTGCCTTCCCTGAGCCGGGTATCGGAAGCATGGACCTGCGGCCTAACAACGACCTCACGAGTCCTCTAACCCGACCCCCTCTTCTAGTTACCTTGGCGCGGCGTTTATGGCGCAGGCGTCAACGCCGTGGGACTCTTTGCCCGACTGGAAGGAGAGGAGGTGAATGAAATGACGACACAAAACCCGAGGTACGTGGTGCCAAACTCGAGCGGAGGATGGGATGTCAAGGCGCCCGGGGCGACTCGAGCTTCCTCACACCACGACACACAGGCAGACGCGATCAACCGTGGACGCGAGATCATCGGCAATGCCGGTGGCGGAGAACTCAATATCCACGGCCGAGACGGCTCAATCCGCGCGAAGGACACGATCCCGAAGGGGAATGACCCGCGGAACAGCAAGGGCTAGCTGAGGCGGCCGATACGGCTCAGTCTTTCGGCCAGATATCGAGCAGCAGGAGCGCGGGGGAAGGGGAACGGACTTAGCTTCCCCTCCTTCGCATTCTGACTAACCGTCTTCCGGCGCCCCTAATACCGAGCCTTCAGGACTACTCGTGAGGCACGGATACTTGCAAACAGGATGGCGAGCGCAGTCTGAGCGATCGCGCCGCGCCGCCGTGGTAATTTCGGCCTCATGATGGATGATCACCTCGGCCCCGGCCTTGTCACCATCGCGAGCCTACGGGGCTACCGTTACACGGCGGTCACCGAGGACGGCGTGGTGACGGTGCGGATGTACGAGTCGGGGGAGGCATCACGGGTGGGTTCCAGTCCAAACGGGGCACGATGGGCCCGCACGTCCCGACCGAAGGCCGGCTTTTCCCTAACCAACGGTTCGAACTCTCGGTCGGCGAGCCGGGCTGGGTCGAATGGTCGTTGCAGGAGCAGTGGCGGAGCGAGGGTTTCACGACCGCCTCGCCGATCCGATGGATCGATGCGGCACCCCTTCCGCGCAAGGGGCACACATGAAGAACATCGATTCCAGTGCCGCATCCGGCATCTACGCGGTCACCGACTCCGAATGCACGGCTGTCATAGACGTCGGCGCTGAACGAAACGCGGCTGTGGCTACTCATCGAGGGTGCAGGGAGAGCTCGCGCGGGACAGTCGGGAAGCAGAACAACGTTGCCCGGACGGCGTCCGAGGCCAGCAGAGGAACCAGTTGATCGTTTTGTGCAGCCACCGGCGGTCAGCGCGCCGGGGACCTAAGTTACACGACAGTATTAGCCCATGGCCTCAGGAAACCTCCGACACTCATTGCTCCGCGAAAGTACCCAGAAACTATTAGACGCCGGCGAGCAGCCCCATATCGAATTCAAAAGCCAAGTGGTCATTGGATCAGTCGCCAAGCAAGTAGCCGCCGGCGCGAACTTCATCGCCTTCCAGCCCAGTGCTGGCGTCCATACAATACTGTTCGGAGTCGCGGAAGAAGATGCCGACAACACCGGTGTGACGGTCGGATCGATCGTGGGCCTCGCCACGGGCGGAGTGCCGGCCGGCCTGGACGCGCTGCAATTGCAAATCGAGCAAACGATTCACACAACCGTGCGGCCGCAGCCGAACATCGTCATTCATCAGGAGAACGTGTCCACGCGACCCATCTTGGTGCTCGAAGTTCGCCCGGCCTCTGCCCCACATATTTGGAACGACCGTTGGTTGATGCGAGGGGTCGCTGGCATTCGCGCGATGACTCAAGACGAGGCGCTGCAGATCTTCAAGAACCAACGTCTAGGCGCTTGGATTGATGAGTTCGAAGATAGCGATCCCCTCAAGAAGGCTCTGACCGGGATACGCGGTTCGATCGACGACCTGAGGTATTTGCAGAACGACGGCCGGCGTAGCTCCCCCGCCGCCGACGGCGGAGGCTTGGCTGGGCTCGAAGAGTACCTGCAGTCCCTTGATCAAAAGGTCACGGAGGTCATTGATGGTGTTGAGGAAGTCCGGGTGCAGGCAACCTTGGCAGCTGATAACACCGGCGCGCCAACCGCGGAGTCCATCTGGTGGGCAGTGATGGCTGGCCGTCAGCTCAGGATGCACACCATCTACATGTTCGCGTTGAAGCTCACCGCGCCACGAGTGGAACTGGTCGACGCGCTTTTCGTCGACCTACTGGGCGAGACGACGAACCTCTCGGAATTCCCCGAGAATCTTGCCGAGGCCGGCGCGTACCGAAGCCTCCGCCGTGCCGGTTCTGGCATCACGCTGGAACAAGCGGCTGTATCGGAGCTCGTGGCTGCCGCAATCTGGCGTGCGAACGGCCTACCGGCACGTTTCGGAATTGGCTGGCTTGACGACGTACGACAATCGCGGGACGTGCTGAGTGCGAAATCGCCTGCGTACACCAGTGGAATCGACAAGGAAGTCGGCCTGCTGCATCTGCCCAACGTGTCACTTTCCGCTCTGACCTCCGCAATGGGAGGCACACTGAGCGCAAATGGCCGCGTTTTAACAGTCGCAACTCCGAACGGTGCATATCGTCTCGCCGTGCCGCGCAATGGGGACGTATGGCCCATCGTATTCAGCCCGGGACTATTTATCGACGACGAGGCGACTCGCGAAATTGAGGAGACGACCGAAGCGCTGGCTAACCTCGCCACAGATAGCGGCGGCTCTTGCTGGGGCGTTGAAGGGTCAGGCTTGGCCATACCTACAACGCTTGGCCATACCTACAACTAGGTCTAGCTAGGGCGACACTCATGTGTTTGACGGCAGCTACAAGATGTAGTCAATGTGTAGAATTCTGAACATAAGATCGAATAAGGACTCTAATGCCCATGATCCCGAACAAAACCAATCGAACCACGGACGAATGGCTGCGCCGTATCGGCGCTCAACTCCGATCTGTTCGTATCGATGCGGGGATCGAACAGGAAGCATTGGCCCGACGAGCGTCCGTCAGTCGCGGATCGCTGAGCGCTCTGGAAAACGGATCCGGTTCATCTCTCCGCACCCTGGTGAAAGTCGCCCGTCTCCTCGAGCTGGACGACTGGATGGACGGCATCGCCGAGGACTCCACGGTTCCGAGTCCGCTCGAGCAGATGGCCGCTCAACGACGGGCTCGCCGACCACGGCTGCGCGTAGCACATGGCGGTAAGTGACCGCATTTGAACCCATTGCAGTAGACATGGTCAGTCTTGTCCTGAAGCGAATTGTACGACGAACAGCTGAAAAGCTGGCGTTGCCGGAGCCACGAAAGGACACCTCACCCAAGATCGTCCGACCAAAATGTGGTGCCCAGGCGACGCTCGCGACACCGCGCCAAACGGGGCAACTCAAAGCTCACCTTTGTCCCTGTCGCCGATGGTTCACCACTGGCCTTGGGCCGACCGGCGCACAGCGCCCGAAAGCGCGGGGTAAGCGCAGCATCTGAACTTCCAGCGGCGGCCCGCCCACCCTCGGCCGTCGCTTGGCGTCTAGCGAGAGCGCCCCGCGGATAGCCGGCACCTCCTCCGTGATGGCCGCATCGTTCGGAACTCCCTTGTCGGGATAAACCAGCAGCCGGTAAGCCGTAGCGGGCTCGCGAATCGGCTGAGAACTCACGGAACTTGGGGTTGAGCTCCGGCATCGCCTGGTAGACGGTCGTGGCAAGCGAGTTCATCTTCGGATAGTCCAGCTGGACCATGGCCCAACGCTAGCTCATCGTATGAACGGCGTAAGTTAGCCTGCCGGCCCCCAAAATGGTGATCAAAGAGACAGACATTTCGGCTGGCCGTGTTTCCAGATGTCAGTGGAGAAACAGTGCCCACATAGGGCCGCAGCAGCGCACTTATACGGCCACTAGCCAATAGCCGCCCGTGGGCGGGCATCTTCCCTTCAGATGACACTTCACGAAACGATCATCCATGGCCACCGTTCTGCGCGCCGCCCGACTTCGATCTACTGGCGTGCAGCCGTCCATCGTGATGTCCGTCTGGCGGTGGACGCACTTCATCGCCATCGTCAGGGTCCGCACCGAAGCGAAGCGCCAGCGGTGTCACGTCGCAAAGGGGTGCGAGCCGCGTGGCGCCGCTCGCTTCGTGCAGGAAGCTAAAGTTCTTGAGTGCGCGTCGGTGTTGCCACTGAGGTGGTGAACGTTGCGTGGCGCAGAAAAACCTCCATCTCCGGCCGGGCAGGAGCGAAAACAGTTCGCTGAGTGTCCAGAAGCTCGGGACGGAAGTGACGTACAACTAGGCGCGTACGGCGTGCACTACTCGGGCGGGCACGGTTTGTTCTCTAGCGCATCCCTCGCTTTGTGGACCGTGCGCTCCGACTCGCTAAGTGCGCTCGCGAGGGCGCCGCTGTCGCCAGCCCAGTAGCTGTGTCGATCGAAGAAGTCATCGACCGCCTGGTGGTCGGCGTCCATCGCTAGTCCCTCGACCGCAGCTAATACTGTCAGCTGAGTAATTGCATCGGAGCAAGCTTGCATTGCATCCGCATGGTCGTCGGCCAAAATGGTCAGCGCGAAATCCGCCTCATAGGATGCGTTAGCCATCTGCTTCGCCTGCCATGCGGACATGCCGACGGCTGTGCAGACGGAGCCGAAGGCAACAGCTCCGATGAGGATCAGCCCGAGGCCGAGCTTCGAGAGCTGGATAGGTGCTTTGCTTGGCCTGACCTCGTCATTCACTGCTGTGCCTTCCTCTGTCTAACCCAAACCGTAGTGGCCTGAGGGGAAGAGAGCACTCATTCTTCCTACCCCGAGCCGTCGATCATTACGTTCTCGGATGCCCAAGCTGCCTCGATGGCGTGTGGCGGCAGCCCCCGTGGTGACTTCGGCCATCAACCCTCAGTTCCGGCCAATCAGCGAACTTCGGTCACGTCGTGCACGATCATGGCCGAGCGCCAGGTTCAGGTGGGGTCGCCGGAATGACTCGCGGCAATCATCGGCGACAGCGGCTGGACGGTTGCGCAGCTTCGGTCCAGCCTGAGCCACAGTGCAATGACGATTGCAGAAATTGCAACTCACCAAATGGCGAGTAGCGCTTGATGGTAGCGCCAGTCCGCGTTGTTGGTAGCGCGGTTCTGACGAAGTGGTAGCGGCCCGGGCTGGTTGCCCGGACCGCTCCGGTGTCACTCCCAATAGGCCTCGTGCGCGCGGGCTTGGTCGTTGCGGTGCCGGCGCATATCGATCTGGCCGAGGTTGATGATCTGGGCGTTGTTGGCGAGGCGGTTCACGATTGAGTCCGCCGCGACGCGGTCGGGCAGCTCGGCGACCCAGTGCGCTGGCGCGGTCTGCGAGGCGATCTTGCCCGCGCCTTTTGCGTCGACATAGCGGCGCCTGGCCAACAGCAACGTGAAGCCGCCATTAGGCTCGCACCGAACCCTGCGCGGTAGTGACAGGGTCGCGACGGTCGGAATCAAGTAGAGAGATCGGGACAAGGCATGACAGTGTGGTCGTGGGGCAACAACGAGGCGGGACAACTCGGCGACGGTACGCAGCCGCCCGAGAACCGCTCAATTGGCACGACCTATGAACACGAGTTCCGAGCGGAGCCGCGGGAGGTTCCAGGTCTCCCCGACCTGGCTTCGATCGCTATCTACTCAGACAGTGACTCGAAGGCCCCAACCGTGTACGCGATTACGCCGAACGGTGGCGTTCTTGCGTGGGGAGTCAACCTTGGCGGGCGGCTCGGAGATGGGAGTGGGGTTTGGACGCGCTCGCGCCCCGTGAATCTAAGCGGGATCGACGACGTCACCGCAATTTGTGGCGGTTTCACGAACACCTTCGCCCTCCGTGCTGATGGCAGCGTGTGGGCTTGGGGCACCTTCCGAGCAACCTATGAGTGGCCCATGGTCCCTGATTATGCGATGCCCACCTCAATCTCGGGATTGGATGACGTTGTCGCCATCACTACGCCGAGCGGGCCATACAACGACCTCGCAAAGCTCTACGCAATCCGCTCGGATGGGTCCGTGTTGGCTTGGAGACCAGGTGACAGCGACCCGCTTCGAAACGGTGAGGTGACGCAGGTCGAGCTCTCCAAAGCTTCGAGCGTCCGATCAGTTGTCGTCGGTGAGGATTCCGCGTTCGCGATTTGCGCCGACGGGACACTCTGGGCATGGGGCAGAAACGGCGATGGTCAACTCGGAGACGGAACGACGTCGGACCGTGCTCTGCCGGTGCGGGTTGAAGGGCTTGGCAGGATTTCAGTCGTTGTTGCCGCGTGGATGCGAACATTCGCGGTGGGTGAGGATGGCTCGGTCTGGGCATGGGGTGAAAACTCGGGTGGACCAGCGTGGGGCGAACCTGTCAACGGGCTATTGGGAATTGGCGACGCGCCCAACCAGACCGCGCCCATGAGGGTCGAAGGGCTACCCAAGATCCGGGATCTCGTCGTCGCGGGTCGGTCGACCTTCGCTCTGGCAAGGGACGGAAGTGTCTGGTGCTGGGGAGACAACTCGATGGGGACGCTCGGGATTGGAACAACAGTCGACCAATCGAACCCCGTGCAGGTGCTGGGACTCACCGGCGTGGAGTCGATCTTAACCGATCACAGCTCGGTGTTCGCGTTGAAGGCGGACGGCACCGTGTGGGCGTGGGGTGAGAACTGGCACGGAAAGCTCGGAGACGGAACTGAAACGGATCGGCCAACTCCGGTCCAGGTGCCGGGGCTCGCCGGAGTCAGCTCGCTAAACATCGGCGGGTCTACAGTTGTTGCACTCGCAACGGATGTCCCCGAGAATCCCACATCGTCGTTCGACGTCTCCAGCAGTCAGGGCGCTCATGAGACTCGGCGTGAACTCGCAAGCGCAGCCGCGTACGGGCAGATTGATCAGGTCAAGAGCTTGCTTGACGAAGGGGCGGATCCGAACCTCGTCGACATGGACGGCGATACAGCACTAGTCCATGCGGCCAGAGGCGGTCATCTGGATGTCGTCGGGCTTCTGCTCGAATCCGGTGCAGACCCAAACCACCACGGGCGCAACGGAACCCCGCTAACGGTCGCAGCGAGTGGCGGGCAGACGGATGTCGTGCGTGTGCTCGTCTCGAGCGGCGCCCTCGTTGACGGGCGGTTCGAGGGCCGAACCGCACTTATGATGGCGACGCAGCAGGGCGATGAAGCGCTCGTGCGAGGGCTACTCGACTACGGTGCGGAGATCGACGCGATCGACGATGCGGGACACACGGCCTTGTACTTCGCCGTTGATGCGCAGCACGTCAACGCAGTTGAGCTGCTGCTGAAGCTGGGCGCAAGGCCTGACCGAGCAGCGTCGATCGACGACAGCCCGCTCGGAATCGCGACGCTCAGATTGAACACTTCGATGGTGCTGGCTTTGCTCCGTGCAGGGGCTGATCCCGCTGCCATCTATTCGCAGAGACACGCGCTCACCATCCCCAACCGAGGAGAGGCCTTCCTCGTGCCGGAATGGGCGGTTGCGACTGTTCTCGGTCGGAGTGATCTACATGTCGGAGATTTGTCATCGGTTCCGGCTGCCTATTGGGAGAAGGCTGAACTAGTCAACGGCAAGACTCCGTTGATGTTTTGGGCGAACAACGGGTTTGCGGATGCGGTTGAATCGCTGCTTGACGCAGGGGCTGACGTTCGGACTGTCGACGACGATGGAGACGACGCGCAAAGCTATGCAATCAGCCGACAGCACCTGGAAGTGCTGGAGTCGCTATTGGAGCACGGTGCGAATCCCAACGCGCGCAGCAGCCTCTTAGGGCAGCCCAGCTTCGTACTCCATGTGGCGGCCGCGATCGGATGGAGTGCGGGAGTCAAGACCTTGCTCGCGCACGGGGCAGCAGTCAACGGGCGAGGATCGGGTGGGATAACGCCGATAATGCTGGCTTCAGGAGCTGGCGAAGATGAGTGTGTAACCCTGCTTCTCAGCTCCGGTGCTGACCTCAGCGCCCTCGATGATGATGGCGATTCGGCGCTCTTCTACGCAGAATCACGAGAGCGCACAAGCACGCTTGAGTTGCTGCGCCGCAGCCGTGCGGGCTCGCGCCATGCCAGCTCCGGCTCGTCGACTCCGGCTCAAGATGGCACTGAGACTGCTGCGGAACGGAAGGTCACTCCGCCAGCCCGCCCGGCTGGCCCGCGCGCAAAGAGAGTAGTGGAGGTACACGGTTCTACGCAGAGTGGATTCCTCAACCGGCCAAGGATCCGTGTCTTCTGGAATGGCACCGAGGTTGGCGGAGTTGACCACGGTGGTCGGTTTCGGTTCGAAGTCGAAGGCGATGGAGAGGCGCGCTTTCGGTACTCGTTCCGGTCCGCGAGGCTTAACGTGAATGCTGCCGATGCTGTCACGCCCATCTACTTGTCTTGGGATCGCACATGGGGCCGTCTCATCGCCGGGACTACGTCCGACGGTCGGGTATGACGCGGCGGCAGTACGACGAGCCAGACGTACCGTCGTTCAGCTGTACGCGTCCGAGACACGGGTTGGGGCCGGTGACGCGACCGCGATCACCGCGGAGCATGTGCGGGCCGCTGAACCGTCGGTCCGCCGACAATTGGAAACGGGGCTGTACGCAGCCCGGTATGACCGGCTGACGGACCGGGAGCGGGAGTATGTGACGGCGATGGTCCAGGTGATGGACGCCGGTCGCGGCGGCCGGCCGGCGCCCGGCTTCCGCAGGCAGCGGGTGAGCAGCGGCGAGGTCGCCGCGGCGCTCGGCAAGGAGTTGAACACGGTCGGGCAGACGCGGGACCGGATCATCCGCAAAGGCATCGTGCACGCCCCGCAGTACGGGGCGCTCGAGTTTTCGGTTCCCGGCTTCGCCGAGTACGTGCGCCGGCGGGCGGCCGCGGCCGACCTGTAGGCGGCTCGCCTCTGATTACGTTTTCCGCACCACGGCACCCTGATTACCTTTTCCGCCAGTGCAATCCGGCGGCCGACGCTACGAGTCGATGTCGATGGAGGTGGCGCCGAGCACGCTCAGCTTGACCTCACCGGTGTTCAGCCCGTTGAGCAGGTCCAGCCCCATCAGCCGGACTGCCTCCTGTGCGTCGGCGGCGGAGCCGGCGACAACATCCTGCTCAATGGTGACGGTGGTCGTGGCCAGCACCCGGTAGGTGCGGGGCAAAGAGGCGGCGGCCGTCTCAGCGTCGAACAGGCGCACGTCCTCGGCCAGGAACCAGGAGTCATCATCGTCGGCGACGGCCACACGGTGGTACACCACACCGTCCATGGAGTCGATGATCGGGTCGGTGATGACGTCGAAGGTGGTGCCGATGTCGTAGAAGGTGTCGTTGACGATGGCGTCGCGGATGAGGACACCGACGGTGCCAGCGGTTACGGGGGCGGAGGTGATCGTCGTGCGAAGGTCATGCGCGGACCTCGCGTGTCGGTGGTGTTGTGTGTTTTCGACCGCATGCCGCGCACTGACTGTCGCCCGGGGCCAATAGGGTGTTCCATAGACGAAGGGGACTAATTGTGACAGCGCCCAGGACACGGAAAGAAGAGCACGCACTTCTCGAGGCGATCGCCGATCACGTTCGCTCCCTCGGACCGACGCTGCAAATGTCTGTCGACGCTACCCGGTTTGCCCCAGCTCAAGTCTTGGATGTGCGTATGTCGGCTACGCTCTCGATTTGTCTTGCTGACACGCAAGACTGGTCGACCGTCTGGATTGCCCATGACGACGATGGGACGTGGGAGCCCCTGCGCGGGCTCCTGCCCCTGCCAGACCTTGCGCACGGAGAGAGTGTCGAACGCATTGCGGACATCTTCTACGACCATCTATGCGCCTTCCGTGGCTTCACAAACCCTGACCTTGTGGCTCGGGCTGGCACCGAGGAGGCGAACCTGATCCTGGCACAGACCGTGCATCGCTTCCGGGCGCTAACCCCGGCGGAGCTCTCGGCACCGTTTAACCTTTCATCAGTCGCCGCGGAAGCTGCTCTATCACTTCGCCTGGCTGGATTCGATGTCGCCGCCGCGACACGGCCGAGCACGCAAAGTACAGGCTTTGAAGCTGTGCTCTCAACACCCAAGATGCCAGACCAGGTCTTCTACGTGGTCGAGGACATGTGGTGGCTGCACACCCTCAACATCATGCGTCAGCCGGAGCAGGTGAACTGGTGGGCGAGTGTACGCGGCGGCCCGCAGGTTCTGGCGGCGCTGTTTCTTGCTGGCACAATGGACACCTTGGGCTCAAGGAATGCGCCGGACAAAATGTATGAGCTGCGCGCAGGCAAGCGCAGTCGTGCGGAGTCCTTGGAGCGCAAGCTCAAGCGTCACCTGAACCGCATTGTCTGTGCGGACCTAGACGCATACGCCTCGGACGTCGCCTTCCAGCTGTACTGCCAGAAGTACGAAATGGGCTAGCTGACTATCCGGCTCTGACGGCACGCTCAGTTCCGTGATTGGTCAGCCGCCTGACATGCCTGCCTCAGCTCAGGTAGGGTTTCGGCGATCGCCGCCAGGACCTTCGCTTTGAGTATCGGGTATGCCTCGTGCACGCCAAACTGGCCGTAGATGGCGGCCAGCTGCTCCTCGTAGCCATCCATGTGCTCATGCCTGAGCCAGTTGACGGTGATGCGGTCCACGAACGCACGGTCTGAGTGGATGCCCGCATCGCCTTGCCGTCCTCGGTCCCTCGCACGTTCGTTGTACGAGGCGACCGCGGCTTTCCGGGCTTGGCCAATGCTGACGGGTGGAACGCTGACCTGCAGCTGCCGGATGTGCTCGAGGAGTTGCTGACGTTTGGTGTCTGCTGCCGCCAGCGCGGACTTACTGCGGACTAACGATTTGGTGGCGAACGCGCAGAACTCTCCCGTACGCTTCAACAGCGTGAATGCGGGTGACGGCGAACATTTTCATCGGCGCCGCGCGCTTGCTGTGCGGGTTGTCCTTCGTGTAGTCAGGCGCCCCGAGAAACTTTGTGACAGCGGTGAGCGTCCACCCGGGCCTGGCTGCGACGGAGCTCTGCGACAGAGCGCCCAGGCTTAGGCGGTGCTTGCCACACAACTTGCAGACGGCGTTCGGTTGCGTCGCCGAATGCGCCCAGATGCTGCGTTCCGCACGGGTCGAGTACGCCACTTTCCCGCACACAGCGCTGTGCGCTGTGAACAGGTGGGCGACGCCAGCGCCGTCTGCGCGGGTACGCCAGAAGACGGGTTCAAGCCCGTGCATGACGGTGGCCGTCATAGCCGCATGGCACTCGGTGAGACCACTGCTTCGGGATCGGGCGGCACCGGGTTCGCCCGCATTCGGCTCACCACATCGTCGCGAACCATGGCCTTCAGTAGCTGGGTCATAAAGTGTCGGCGGCCGTTCCACGCAGCCTGAATCTCAAGGTCGTACGCGAGCATGTCCGCGGGACCCGCGAACAGACGGTGCAGGATCGGCGCCGCCAACTCGCTGTCGAAGGCCGCGTATACCGCCCTCTGCCGGTCGAGGTATTCGGTGGCGTGCTGCGCCATCTTGGCCATGGTCAGTGTGTACCGGAAGTCGTGCACTGGGATACCCCAGTTGCCGGGCTGGTCGATGGCGAACGTCGGCTGGAAGTGCTCGTCGCACGTGACGAGCATGTCGGCGCCGTCCAGCGCCAAGCTCAGCTGCCGGCGGGCTGCCCGGTTGCTGTCGGTCCAACGGCCGGCGTACGACTCGAAGACCAGCTCGTCGTTCGAGGTGATGCCACCACCGACAAGACAGACCGCGGCTGCACTCACGAGCACCCGTTTGTCAGCTGTCAGCCGAGAGCGACTGTCAGCCGCGTGCGGGTATGCACGGTCTTGAGATTGTCGCAGAGAGGACGGCGGCGGCCGAAATCATGATGGCGACGCCAGCCAATAGGGTGACGGGCTCAACGGTCGTCCACTGCGATTCGGGGGCCCGAGCATCACTTGTGCCCGGCGCCCAGAGGTTTGGTCAGCCGGGCGCTAGTAGGGCTTCCGAAGAACTACGCACCATCGCAAATACGCGGGATGTTGGCATTCCCACATATGCAAGTGGACCCGGCATTGCCACAAATACAAGTGGACCCGGCATTGCCACAAATACAATTGGACCCGGCATTGCCACAAATACAATTGGACCCGGCATTGCCACAAATACAATTGGACCTGGTTATGCCACAAATACAAGTGATGTCGGCATCGTCACGAACAGGGGCGGAGTTCTGACTGATCTCGCCACAATGGGGTTCGGCGTTCGTTGGGGCGAGGAAGGACCAGGCTCGGCCGCACCTACACAGCGGGCAAGCTAGAGCGACTCGCGACAGCCGTGGTGTGGCTCCCAGTATGCGCAGGCTGTGCGCAGACGAGTCATTGACCTCTGCTAGTCCGCTGCTCCCAATCTTTCGAGCATCGACCGATCGGGCGTTAGTAGTGCTTTTCTGCAAAAGCGGGGGTAATAATCTTGGGGGCATAGTGAGAATGGGCTGAGTCGGAGCCCGTCTCTTCCGTGCTTGTGCTCTGGCGGTCGCGACCAGGACTCCCCCCGCCGGGCCCGCGAGACGCTCCCAGAATGTCCGAACATCGGCCCGGGCGCAGGTCAAGCGCCGGACAAAGACTAAAAGTACGAGATTCGGCCTTGCATCGTCTCAAGACAAGATGTGTGACTGTCCAAAGCGTCAAGCCTTAGGGTCTGGCAATCGTGTCCAGATAGTCAGGTCGATTTCAGGACCAATTGTGAGTAAGGGCGTTGGCCGCCATCCAGGACCAGAAGTACGAGAACAGGCCAACCAGACATGCGAGATTCGGCCATCGGGACCAAGACCAGATGCACGAAAGCCGTCTTCTTCCAACGGTTCAACGGCCGCAACGGCTGTTTTGGGGCACCGGCACCGTTGGTACGAGATCTAAATGCTTCGAGGGGCCGCTCGTACACTTGGTCCCACACGTCTCGTCCATTCGGCCAATCCAGTGCGGCGCTTGAGGCAGTGTCATTAGGTTTCGAATATTTGGTCTTGCTCCACTTTCAATCGGCAGCCCTTGTATCTGGTCCACCTGACCTCGGGTTCGAACTCTCGTACATTGGGTCTCGTCGAGGGAGCCAAACGCGCCGCGACTGGAGGGGCCATCGGGCCCCGTCCTCCGCCTCCCCCGACGCGCAGCTCCAAGCCGAAGAAGGGCCGGCACTCACCGGACTGCAACCCGTTACTCCCATGCACGCGTCAGTCGTCGATGTGAGCGAACACCTTGGAATTCTCATCCAGTCGCGCGATCCGGTCAAAGGTCTCGCAAGTGTCGATCCCTGCCAGCCCAAGCTTCCTGTAGAGATCGCTCCTCGCGCGGCTCGTTGCCCCCGCCGCGTCTCTCCAGCTGGGTGCCCAGAGCTCAGTTCCCCACCTCACCCGAATGTCTTCCTTCGCCTCGTCGTCATGCGGTACCGAATACCTCTCTGGCGAGCCGCTAGCCGACACTACTGGCTGCGGCGGGGGCGGGGGTTCGTCAGTGACCTCGTTCCGGGCACGCTCGAGTTGGAGTTCAGGCGGGCTGTGTCGTTCCTCGCGGAACTGACCCCGACCATTGCGTGGGTGCGCGTCTGCATAGCTGATGTAGGAGTGCATGCCATCTACGTGTGCGGCATCAAACGACCTGGGAACGTGGCCCTCCTTGCCCACCCTTGATAAGGCCGCGGACACTGCGACGTGGGCAAGATACCGGTGACCGCTGTAGCGCTCGGGTAGCAGCACTCCCCCGTACATTTCCAGTTGCCAACCGGGATCTTCGTTGAGTGCCCGTCGATTCAGGCTAAGTGAACAGCGCAGGCCAGCGGCGCTGACATGGGTTCCCCAACCGAGCGGCTGCAACCCAGCTCCTTCGACACACTCGTGCAGAGCGGTCCTGCCCTCACAGTGCGAGTACGGTGACAACAACAGGATGACGAAGATGACAGAGGACGGAAGGTCGGCGTAGGATCCGGCCATGACCGATCCGCCGCGTAGCGACACATCGAGGGGGCCATCGCACCCTTGGGACGCACTCGTTGGGCCTTTCTACGACGACCTGGGCGTCGCTCGTCTCCTTCGCATCACCCCGGAGACGCTGTGCCGCCAAGTCGAGAGCGGTGCAGTCCTTTGCACAGTCACGGACGACGGGAGCTCTCTGTACCCTCGGTTTCAATTCCATGCCGGAGAGTTACTGCCGCATCTGAGCGAGGTCCTGTCGGCCTTGCGTCAAGCCGGAGAGGACGATTGGGGCCACGCCCAGTGGCTGAACTCGCCCGTGGACCGGTACGGCGGTCATTCGGCGGCGACGATGCTCCGTGAGGGTCACGCGCAGCGGGTTATCTCGGATGCGCGGCGGGATGCCAAACGCTGGTCGCAGTAGCCGATGAAGACGTTTACGTCAGGAGCCGCAGCTCGCACACAGGCAGCCGAGTGGACTAGACCCGCTCGGAGTGCCCGCCAAAGCCGTAGCCCAGTCCGGTTCGGAATTCATCGAATATGCCGCGCTCCACGTCATCCATCGACGTCCCCGATCCGAGCATGAAGCACCACCGGTCCACGCCGTGGGCGATCTGCTCACCAGAGAGGCCAGGAATGATACGGTCGAGCTCCTCGGCCCGCCGCTTGCGGGCTTCGTCCCTCGAGTCGTCACTCGGCGTCTTGTCGTTGAAGCTCATTCCGCCAGAGTACAGATCCGCTGCCTATCGGGTCGCACACCGCCGACATCGGTGCACTATCCCCTCCCATCGGGCCGACAAAGAAATATCAGCGCGTTGATCAGTTCCGATTCGGATTCGAACGAGACCCAGACAAGCAAACCGATCCCTTGGTCGCCCGTCTAGGCCGAAGCAGGCTCTGGTTCCGCTAGTTCGCCTAGGATCTGATTCAGTTGAATGGGGACACCTCGGCGTTGGCGGCCATTGACCTTGTACTTAATATCGACACGGCCGATTTCCCGTTCGCATTCTGGGTGAGTTAGCTTCTCGCCCCAGACACTTTCCAATACAGCCCTCGCAGAGGATCCCGCGGGCAGAAGCTTCCTGTGGTGGCGCTGCGCGCTGCTGAAGGCATTCGTAGCGTGCAGCATGATCGTGTCGGTGGCGCCCCCACGTGTCTTCTTCAACTCACCGATCGACTCTCCCAGCGGACGCAGAATCCCCTTTCCATCCGGCTGCCAGCCGAGAGCACGATTGCCGAACACGTCACCTTCGGGGAGAGGTGGCAGGTTCGGTTTCGACGCGTTCTCCACGTGCGCTTGGCCCGCCGCGAGTATGTTCCGCACTGCTTCCAGAAAGACAAGGCCTGGTGTCGCACCCAACTGACTACGGAACGACGATGCCGCAAATGCTGCGACCCGCGCGGGAAGGCTGTCACTTCGGCTAACGTCCAGCAAATCCGCCGTCTCGGTGTCGCCGACGAGTTCGGCCAGATTCTTCAACGGATCCAGTCCGAGCATCAGATCAACGGCCATTTCGACATGACGTGCGTCAGATTTTCCCGAGGCCTTCACGCGGGAAAGCACGTCTCGCGCAACCCGAAGGTACTGGTCCATGACCGAGACGTCAGAGCAGCGCTCACCAAGCGTCCCGCCGTCGTATGAAACGCCACGCAGGCTTTCAACCAACGGTGCCCAGCCATCCCGCATGGCGAGATATTGATAGGCCTGGACGGCCGCCACGAGAAGGCGACCTGGCGCACGGTTGTGATCGCGAAATCTAACCATTTGGTCGCGAGCCTCGTCGCTACGGAGGGCATCGGCTCCAAACTCGACGATGATGGCGCGATCACGGACTGAGTTGATGCTGTGCTCGTTTTCTGACGTGACGACGAGGAGTGCGTGAGGTACGAAGAGCTCCCGGGCCTTGAGGTCGACGCCAGATCGCCTTTTGGCAGAGTGGTTGTACACGGAGCGCACGATCTCGCCAATATTGCGCTGTTCCGAATCGTTGCTCTGCCGGCTGGGCGACGGGGCCAGGTCGTCCATGACCCATATGTTGCTCTGTGCCAGAGCCTGCTCGCTTCCAGTCGGAGTGTCCTTCATCGAACCTGGCAGGCTCTTGTCAGTCCATTTCTGGGAATTTTGATGGAAAGCCAGCATCATGGATGCCGTCCAGCTCTTGGCCGATCCTGGCGGACCCTGCAGCCAAATGCTTGTGGTGCAGGTCACGGGCACCGCCGGGCGCATACCCGCAGCGAGCACGACCGCGCCCACGTTAGCGTCCGTCCAAGGCGCATTGTTGATATACGCCTCGCGGACGGCGATCAGGTCGTCGCGCACTTGACGGATCCACGACGGCGACATCACGTCTTCGTTCATGGGCGGCAGACTAAAGCCAGATGATCCTGGGAGGACTAAGTCTGAAACGCCGGCAAGGGTACGCTGCCGATCGACGGAATTCGGGGAGATGATGGTGCGCCCGGAAATGAAAGAACACACTGAGCTGCCCTCGACCGGAACCCAGCCCATCGTCGCCCACCTTACCGATCGCGTAGGCGGAGTCTCGTTGTTCCTCTTGACTGCCTTCAACCAGTCCATGCCTTGCGGTGGCCAATCAGGTTCGGCGAGCAGCTCGTTCGGGATATGGCCCTTGGCTATATCCCATTCCTTGGGCTTGCGCATTAACAAGGCCGCTGGCCCGGTGACGGACGCGGTCTTCACAGTTTCGTCGACTGCCAGCCATTGGACCTCGACTCGGCATGTCGAATCGTGTGGGGGCATTTCGTCGTGGGGACCCGGGTGATCTGAGGCGCCGAAGATTCCAGTGCGGGCCTCTGCGTCCGACGGGATTCGGTGTACCTCGATGGCGGAAACGCGCCCGCCTAAACGCGTCATTATTCTCCACGAGGCAATCTGGTCGGGGTAATGGACAGCGAATAGCTCGACGGCGTTGCCGTCTTCGGTCACCTTCCACTGACCAATAGCCGCATCGGCACGTTTGCGGGCGGGTTTGATAGGCAAGTCACCGCTTCGACCAAGCAATAGGCCTACCGACGAGCCGCTATCAGCAAAGAAACTGACGAGGCCGCGACCCTCGGCAAGAGCAGCATTGCACGCGTGCTCCCCGTTGGAATCGGTGACGGTCAGGGGAGCGCCGCTGTGGGCCGTGGATGCAACATCCACCCAGCGCACGGATGCACCACGACCAGTTAGGAACGACCTGAAGTCTTCCAGGTTCGTCCAAGCGCCCCAGTCCGACGCAGGGTCGGTGTCCAGGGCGAGGACGACCTCTCGACCGCGGAGCTCCAACTCGTCCCAGACAGTTTTTCCATTCCAGCGGTGAGCCCCAACCATGTTGAGAATGGTTACCTGATGCTCTTGAGGGACCCGGAGCATTAGGTCGCGCAGGCGCTGCGCGGCCTCTGCCCGTGATCCAGACACGCCCCTCAGTTCAGCATCCATCCCGTGCTCTCGAAGCAATGCGGTCAGAGCTGTGTCCCCCGCAACTGTCCCTTCAGCGACGAGCAGGTTGGGTGATTGTTGAAGCCACTCGTGCGGCGTGGCGGGGTGCGCATCAAGCACCGACTCGTACCCGGACGCCATCACGTATTCGGTGAGTACCCCGGTCGCGTTCTCGAAGCGAGCTGATGGGCGCAACTGCAAAGCATCGGGCCAGCTGTTGCCGGCTGGCTGCTGCGCTCGAATGAGTTTGCCGACGCTGTACCACGGGATAAACGTGGCCTCATCCTTCGTGTTCTCGAGAAGCAACCGGTGCTTGAGCTGTGATCGGGCCCCGAAGCTGTGGAGCTTTGCGAACTCCGAAACTTCCGAGTCCGTCGCCAAGGTTTGATATCCACGAGCGACAGCAACCAATGGCGCGACGCCCGTTGCCAGCAAGCCTGCGCCTGATGCGGAGAGTCGGGACCCGTATTCGTCTGGATTCCAGTCGTTCGAGGAGTGATTGTTTGGGAGTGCCTCAGGCATCGCGCTCTGCACGCCTTCCTCCATGGTTGCCGGCGGATGTCCACGTACTGGGCTGCATCACCGGGAGACATCAGCGGTTCTGACCCCCACTTCAAGTGTGCCCGATGACACAGGCTCAGCTTCCTGTTTGGCGAATCGGCAGCGGTACCGCCTAGCTTCGCACCGCTCGCTTAAGCTCGCGGAGGCACGTGTCGCGCGCGTCAAACAAGGGTAGTAAGAGTGAATCTGCCCGCCTCGAGAGGCAAATGGACCTGAAGTTCCCACGATTACCGTCCGATTACCAGCCGTTGGTAATCTTTTTTTATCAACAAACATGCTGATCAGGCGCTGTATTTTTAGCGGAACTGACACATGATTACCAGATTACCCGGGAGTGGAGCGTGTACTAGTACCACCAGAAGAGACCTACTCTCCACACAGACAGAAGGCAGCTACGGACTGTATCTCTTGGAGATCCTTATCTATATATCTATTTAGATATTGGTAATTTGGTAAAGAATAGGTAGATAAGGCCTGGATGCCTGTATTTGCAAGGTGTCTGAGGTTCCCAGGGTTTTGGTAATCATTGGTAATCTTGGTAATCGGCAGATTCGCCCCAATGCTCCACTGAACAGAGCGTGTCGCTGCGGCATGATCGCATGGTCGTCGACCATCGGCATCTGCGCCTAGACCGACGGGCTAGTTGCGAACGCCCCGCTGACCACGCGAGACCTGGCAGCGGAGAGAGACTCGATCGCATTCCTTCACGGCTGCATCCTGCAGGTCGAGCACGGGTCAAGGTGCGGTGAGCCCTCCGAGCGCGAGTAGCGCCGCTGTAACGGCCGCAGCCCCAAGCGATGGGTTGGATCGCGAGTCGAAGAGACTATTCAGGGCTCGCGCCACGCAGGGCGCTCCCCCGGGACCTGTGAGCTTGCTGCAAGCCCACTGACCATCAAAGTGGACAGCGGCCTTCCCTTTCCGACCATCGCGTTAGGTGGGCGCTCAGCGCATTTGGCTAGGGCATCCCGTGTCGACAACGCTCAACCCCGCTGACGGAGAGATCCGGAAGATTGGGACGCTCACTGCGGCATAGTTTTGTCAAGGAGAGAGAGCAGCTTCAAACTAAAATGTCGACCCCCCGGCTGTAACCGACGGGCCGACACACCTCTCCTGCTGAAGAATAGTTTGGCGACCGAAACAGAAGAGGACTACTCGCAATTTGATTCCCGAATCGTCGGGAGCCTGTGCTGCACCTTCCGAAGAAGATGACTAAATCGTATCCGTCTTCACCGAGCAGATCTTGACTACCCCGGATCCGGGCGTGTCACGGACCGCAATCGCCGCTGCGCATTTCGCGTCAGAATACTGCTGAAACACTCAGCAATCCAAGACACGCTCCGACCCGGTCCACAAAGCGCTGAGAAACGCCCACGCCGTCACGGATACCCCGCTACCTACTCCCTCCCATTTCTTTCGCGCACATGGTGCTGATCGACTGAGCCCCTGGCGCAACCACCTCTACTGACGTTTTTGGTCGCTAGTGCCACTGCTTGACTGCCCGCACCCAGATGGCGGCGCACCCGAACTGCCGCGTCTAGGCACTCGTGTCCTGCAGCAGCAGCAGCAGCCCGTCGCTCTCATCTCCGGCTTGCGCAAACCACATACCCTCGCCACCGTCGCGGGCGACGTGCGGGCCTTTAGACGGTCCGAAGATCCAACGAACGAAGGCCGCGGTCGCCGATCCCAATCTGGTCAATGGTCGATTTCGTTCTCAGCATTTCGGTGGCGGTGGCGCGCTTACGCCAGCCCCCTGCGTGGATGGCTGAACCGCTGAATTTTGCTGACACGGACGACAGCGCGATGACGGATTGCTGCCGAGCGAAGCCGCAACCTTCCCACGTGCTGCACGTGTAATTGGGTCACGGCACGTGCCGACGTCGCCTTCCGCCGGATCCGCTCGTCCAGCGAGAGTGGCCTCGAGCTTCGACAGCGCGGGCAATCCAAGAGGCCGCTGCGCGAGCTCTGCCGACGAGTAGGAGCGCAACTCATGCCCATTGTGCGCATAGGCCGAGGAATCACCAAGGGAAGTGGACAGCGAACGGACTGGCCCTGTCGACGTGTCTGAGGCCAGTGGCTGCACGGAGCGAAGCTCGCGGATCGCATGCGCGGTGTCGTTATTGGAAGAGGCCCGTTGCCGGTCACGCTCTCGTTCTGGTCGGAACCCGTTCGTCAGCTCGGCTTGTCCGCTTGACCCCCTCAGTCCTCGGCCGCCCGTTCGGTCTGGCGACCGACAAGTCCTTGCTCAGGCCCGCTATCGCGGGCAGTGCAGAACCGCCCGACGATCCGCCTGCCGTCAAAGCTTGCTGCGCTCTCGCTTCCAGGCCCGTGGGTCGCCGAGCCACGTCCATCGCAGGTCTTCAAGTCGCAGGACGGCAAGGTTTCCGTCTTGACCGTCAGCACCCAAGGAGTAGATCTTCCGCCCGTCCTTGGAAGTTCGCTCGTCTTTCAGGTGCAGGTGACCGTGCGCTAAGACCCTGGGACGCAGCGCTTCATACACTCGAGTGACGCGCTCGCGGGACAGCGCAGAGTAGGCAATAGCAGCCTCGTCCCAGCCGAGGGGATTTGACCGGAGAATCCGCTCGACAAGCTCGGTTCCGCCGTCCACGGCTTCGTGGGTGAGCAGGACCTCGGTTGGTCCTCCATCTATCGCTCGCGTGACGTCCGCCTCCGTCGGCACCTCGCTCGGCCACCAGGTCTTGAGCGGCACCCGGTCGTCGCGGTCCAGGGAGGCAGCGCCACCGAATGAGGCGAATGTGCGCCCAGCGAGAGTGAAGCGAAAAGCGCGCGGCAGCACATGTACACGCTCGGCGATCTGTACGGGTCGATTGGGCGACACCGCGAAAAGCGAGTCCAACGACGACCAATGTTCATGGTTGCCAGGTGTGACCAGGACTCGTTCGATACCCGCCGCGCGTGCCCAATACGAGACGGTCTCGGGAAACCCGTGACCGGACCGCTCCCCCCAATACCCGAAGTCACCGAGGTGGAGAACGGTTCGAATGCCCGGCACTGCCCTGCGGAGAAAGGGGAAAACCTGCTGCACCCATCCGATGTTTGCGTGCCAATCCCCGGCGACCGCAACCTGCGTTTCACCCGTGAGGGACAGATCAGGGATGGAGGTCATGATCCATCATCCACTCTGACCGTCCCCTCCGCGAAACGCTGAGGCGCCGACGCCCCGCTCAGTCTGGCCAACGAGGACGATGTCCGGCTCAGCGCCGGCGCCCATCGCTAGCCGAACATTGGCCGTGCCCGGCTTCGAGGAGAGCACTTCGGTCCGGTCGGTGCGAATGACGGACCGCAATGGGCCGGCGCGGCGGAAACACTGTCGTGCGCACTATCCACGCCTATCAGCGCTCCGAGACGATGAGCGGCTTGATGGCCAGATGGGGAGTTCGGTTCAGCACTGAATCGATCGAAGACCACAAGCACGGCGCTCGCTACAGGCGATTGCCATTCAAGTCGGCAAGGCTTGGCACAACCCAGGATGCCTTGGCTAGCTCCGCTCAATCCGGCGTCTTGGGCCTCACCACCAGACCCGCAGTGGGCGGTCGCCGAGTAGGCTGCACGCAAACGATGCCGGTGGAGGGCTTCATGGGAGATCAAGCACGGAACGAGCCGGGACCAACCTCCGCGTCACCCCAACTGGTCCTTAGTCGCAAGGCGACAGCGGCGGCCTGGGCCAGACTCGGAGCCGAGTTCGGCATGCTCACGGATGAGGAGGTCACGAACCGTCTCGGGATTGCCGGCACGTACCGTCAGGGATCGGCCGTGAAGCGAGCGGGTCTCCTCGGCGTATATCGAGACGGTGAATACCGCTACCCCGGATATCAATTCGACGACCACGGCACCGTATTGCCGGTGATTCAGCCACTCCTTGAACTCGCGCGACAGAACGGATGGGACGACGCGAGTGTCGCCCTGTGGCTGATCGGGCCCATAACCAGTTTCGACGGAGAAGATCGACCGGTGGATCATCTTCGGGAGGACCAGGCGTTGCTCGCGGTTGCCCGTAACTCATTCGAAGCTGAATGGTGACCAGTTGAGATCGCATACTATGCGGGTTCTTACCGGGACCACCTCTGTGAATGACCCGGCCCTCGTCACCTCGGGTCGATAGCGGAACGCGTGCCGACCGCTGAAGCCCAAGTTCGAGCTGGCGCGATCCGAGGCCTGCCCGAAGTGTGGACACCAACCCATGCGAACGTGCAAGGACATGTCAGCGGCTCGATTTACTCTTCCAAATGTCGAACAAAGATTCGATACTGGAAAGGTGAACAATGGCACCGAGCTTTTGTACCGGCTGGCACGCACGTGTTCGCCGTTGTCCGCATGGGTATCCGCTGCCATGACGTTCCCACACCTGCACGTGGCCAGCGCTTACTCCACTCACAACGGCGTCACGATGCCCGAGCACCTCGTTGCGAAGGCGGTGTCCGACGGCGCCACCTTCCTCGCGCTCACCGACCATGATGGACTCTACGCCGGCGTCAAACACGTGCGTGCGTGCGAGGCCGCCGGGATCCAGGCGGGGCTCGGCGCCGAGCTCGCGGTGCACGACGATGAACACCGCTCACTTGGCCGGGTCACGGTCTTGGCGATGGGCACCGGCGACGGCCGCGGTTACGGTGCGCTCTGCCGCGCTGTGAGCACAGCACACGAAGCCGGCCGAGTGCCGAGCATGGACCGCCGGCGTCTCGCTGAGCTGGCGGCTGACGGCCGTCTGACCGTGCTCCTTGGCAACCTCTCCGACGTTGGGGCAGCGATCGAACGCCGGGAGACTGCCGACGCCCTGGGCCGGCTTCGACATTGGCTAAGCGTCATGCCGGTGGCCTCCGTCACCCTCGAAGTCGTCTGCCACCTGGCGGAGGCCGGCCAGCCTGGGTCCGTGGCCCCAGCCACCCGGATGCTCGGCCTTTCCACGACCACGGGTGTGCCGGCCGTCCTCTCCAACGCCGTGCGCTACTCCGAGCCCGGTGAAGCGGCGACCGCCGACCTCGCCGACGCCACCCGACACCTGGTGCCGCTGGCCAAGCTCAGCCAGCCGCAATCCAACGGCCAGGCGTACCTGAAGGATGAGCGCGAGATGCGACGTGTCGGCCGGATGCTCGTCGACGCTGGCACCCACGAACCTGGCGCGCTTGACCGGCTGATTCAGAACACCCGACAGCTGGCCGACCGGTGCACGCTCGACCCAGCGCACGATCTGGGTCTCGGCACCCCGCGGATGCCGGAAGCCTCGGTCATCGGGATCGCCGGCGACCCGGTCGCCGAACTGTGGGCCCGAGCCCGGCATGGCATCGACGACCGGTACGCCGGCACCAAACTCGTCGATGCCGCGCACACCGAGCTCGCCCACGAGATGGAGACCGTCGAGCATCTCGGATTCGCGTCGTACTTCCTGACCGTGGCTCGTGTCGCCGACCTCATCCGTGACATGGGCATCCGCATCCAAGCCCGCGGCTCCGGCGTCGGCTCCGTCCTCAACTACGCCCTTCGCACCTCATCTGTCGAACCCATCTCCAACTCGCTGATCTGGGAGCGATTCCTCAGTCCCGAGCGCCAGACGCTGCCCGATATCGACCTTGACGTCGAATCCAGTCGCCGGCATGACATCTACCGGGAGGTGTTCAAGACCTTCGGCGCCGACCGGGTCTCGCTCATGTCGATGACCAACGCGTACCGCGGCCGCGGCGCCGTGCGCGACGCCGGCATGGCGCTCGGCATGCCGGACGATGAGATCTCGGCGATCGCCAAGCAGATGTGGCGCTTCAACGCCCGCGACTTCCGGCAGGCCCTCGAGGAGAAGCCGGAGCTGGCGGAGTTCGCGGCCGCGGTCCAAGAATCCAGCCAGTTGGACCAGCTGGTCGACCTCACCGCCAAGCTCGACAGGCTCCCCCGGCACATCAGCGTGCACCCGTGCGGCGTCATCCTCTCAGATACGTCGTTGCTCGACCGGACGCCGGTGCAGGCCTCTGGGATGGGTCTGCCGATGTCCCAGTACGACAAGCACGATATGGACCCCATGGGCCTGATCAAGCTCGACATTCTCGGCGTCCGCATGCAATCGGCGATGGCCTTCGCCGTCGAGGAGCATCGGCGGCTGACCGGTGAACACATCGACTTGGACCGGGTGCCGCTGGACGACCCGGAGACGTTCGACCTCATCTGCTCCACCCGCACTCTCGGCATTTTCCAGCTGGAGTCCCCCGGTCAGATGGAATTGGTCGGGAAGCTGCAGCCCCGAGAGTTCAACGACCTGACCGTCGAAATCTCACTGTTCCGGCCGGGCCCGATGCAGAACAACATGCCGTTGCAGTACCTGATGGCACGCCACGGCGAGGTCGCGCCCGACTACATGGATCCCCGGTTCAAACCGTTCCTGCAGGAGACCCGCGGCGTCGTCGTGTTCCATGAGCAGGTGATGCGGCTCTTCGACGAGCTGACGGGCTGCGGGATGGGCAAAGCCGATGTGTTCCGCCGGCACCTGGGAAAGTCCGACGACCTCGCCGAGATCGAGGCCTACGTCCGTGAGCGGGCGGCGGCCCGCGGCTTCGACCAGAAGGTCATCGACCGCGCGTGGAAGGTGCTGGCGGGTTTCGGAAGCTTCGGGTTCGCGAAAGCGCACGGCGCCGCGTTTGCCTTGCCCACGTACCAGAGCGCCTGGCTGAAAACCCATCACCCGGCCACGTTCTTCGCCGGCCTCTTGACCCACGATCCCGGTATGTGGCCGAAGGACCTGATTGTGGCCGAGGCCCGGAACCTCGGCGTGCCGATCCTGCCGCTCGACGTGCAGCGGTCCGCGCTCGATTACCGGGTCGAGGAGCTGACCGACGGCCGGCTCGCTATCCGCCTGGCGCTCCCCGAGCTGGTCGGGAGCAGCGCCGCAGAGCAACGTCGAATCGCCGAGCACCAGCCGTTCACGTCCCTCCAAGATTTCCGGGACCGGGTGCGGCCCCGCCGGCGTTCGTTCGAGGCGCTGGCCCGGGTCGGGGCCCTGGACGCGTTCATCGGCTACGACCGGAGCCGGCGGAGTGACCTGCTCGCGCACCTGCATGGGCTGGCCGGCAAGGCGCTGGCCGTCGGCGAGAACCAGCTGGCGTTCGACATTGAGCTGCCGCTGCCTGACTTCGGCCGTGCGGTCACGTCCATGGATCTCCGCGGCCGCACGCAGACAGACTTGGAGCTGCGGGACCTTCGACTGGCTGTCGGGCACCACCAGATGGAGCGGTTCTACTCGCTGTTCAAGAAGCTCGGTGTGACGCCGGCGTCCGAGCTCGGCAAGCTGCCCGGCGGCACCGAGGTCCTGGTCGCCGGTGTCCGTCGGGCGACGAACACTCCACCGATGCGGGACGGCCGGCGAACCGTGTTCGTGTCACTCGACGACGGCACCGGTCCTGTGTCGAACGTCGTGTTCTTCCACGATGCGCAGGCTGCGATCGGGCGGGTGGCGTTCAGCACGCAGTTCATGCTGGTGAAGGGTCGCACCCGGCGTTCCGGAGCCCGCGGCATCTCGGTTACCGGCGACGGCGCCTGGGACCTGTTGGATGCGGCGAGGACGGTGAAGGCGAAGGAGCTGGCTGAGGAGCAGAAGCGGAGCACGGCGGTCACCGGCACCGACAACGTCATTCAGATGCAGCGGCGACGAGCGTAAACACATGGCCAGCGAAGGTCAGCTTGGAGCGCCCTTTGACCCCGGTGTCCCGGTGTCCCGTCGTCGCCCCGGCGCTTTGGTCCGACGCAGCCGTTCTACGTGAGATTCCCCGGGCAGCGCCGGCTGCCTCTACACGGTCCATCGGAGCACGGTCGCCGCTCGGATACGGCCGCCATTCCACAAGCCCTTGCTGCCCGCCGCCGTGATTGCGTGAAACCGATAGCCGGCTGACGCCTACACGTTGAATACTGCGCGACACCGCGAGTGGCCCCGTCACAAGAAGATGTGTCGGCTTACAGAGGAGCGATTGAGCCTTCTTGGCCCCTTTCCTTCGCGTGAAAGTCACCATCATCCTCGTCGGGCTCGTCTATCGGAAAAGATAGATACGTCAACGGAGCGAATCCCGCATCCTGCTCGGGTTCGCGAATGACGATTCCCATTCCAGGGCGATGTTTCGGCCGAAATTCTTCCCCACCCAGTTCAACACTCCTCAGCCGGACAGCCCGGAGAGCGTCATGATCTCCCACATCGACAAGTTCTCTCATGATCACCAGCATGTCGGTGATCCCTTCGCTACCGTGCAGGCGCCAATACGGCAGCTCGGCGCCTCCGTCCCAACCGAGAGAGTAGTTGACTGCGGCAAACACGGATTCGACGCCAGTCTTCGCCCTCTTGACGAGAGGATCAAAAAGCGCGATCTTCTGCTCGTCCGTGAGGAACGCCCAACGAAGCATCTGCCGAGAGACTCTCTCTACTGCGATTCCCGCATCGCGCGGAAAGCTATCTGCACAGGACAGCTCGCTGACGACAGTTCCGGCGTCGTCCGAGTCCCGCCAGGGTAGAGACATCGTGTCAGGAAAGGTTTGGGATACCGTGTATGCGCATGCCCAAGGGACGAGCGCGTGAGCCATCGGGTGACGTTCCACACGAAGCGTGTGGGTTTCACCAACCCGCGCGCGCCATCCATCGGCAACCGTCTCGTTGCTGTTGAGGGTCAGGCGATTGCAGATCGCCATCAAATCAGGGATT
This sequence comes from Cryobacterium lactosi, assembly GCF_004403945.1. Lineage (GTDB taxonomy): Bacteria > Actinomycetota > Actinomycetes > Actinomycetales > Microbacteriaceae > Cryobacterium > Cryobacterium lactosi. The sequence continues at coordinate 255,774 of NZ_SOHM01000007.1, forward strand.
AGGTCGCTTGAGAGCGGAGCCCGATGATGCTGCACCTGCAACCACGTCAACAGTTCAGCGACTACTTCCAGTTCTCGGGACTCACGCGCCATGTTCCTACCCGAGATCTGCTGTTGCTCATACTGCCGACGAGACTCCGCCTGCTCCTCAGCGAATTGAAGCTTGGCGCTGGCTTGTTCCAGCTCGAACTGATGTCCCTGCTTTGCTAATGCCTCTTGGCTCATCCGCCTCGTCCACCAGTTTGTGCCAAGCAGAATCCCGATGGACGCGATAGAGCCGAGCACTGCACCAGCGCCCCCCGACAAGAGGTTGGCCCAGTCCCATCCTTCGAACACTTTCGAACCTCCAGGTTTTCGGTAGGTTCCAACGCTATCCGGGCCAGTCCCGGGACTTAGACGCTTCTATGGCACTACTTAGAGGGTCGTTACTGCAGCGCCCTGCAGGCGGGACCCGACGTCCGGCAGGTTTCTCGCGTGCTTCTTCCGGTTGCGGGCAATGGATCGGGAATTGCCCGATCCCCTGCACTAACTTGCGGCTCCGCGGAGTGGGTCGGCAGAATCCTAAGTTGGGTCATTTTGGCTTAGAGGTACAGAGCTCGGGGCACGTGCTCGCCGCCGCCACCCCGCGGTTGAGAAGATTGTCTCTTCGAACCCTGGTGACGAGCCTCGATTTGAGCTTGCAGATCAGGCGGGGCCCCGCCACATCGATCCGTGTGGAGTCGACCACCCGCGTGACTTCTGGATCGAGCGAGAGGTTTGTTTCGAACTGTCCGGCGCGTTCCTGGCATTAGCCTAGCCTCACCATCGTGAGGAACCAGACTGTGTCCCTGCCGCAAATTGAATGCCCCGATTGCCACGAGATGCACATCCTCTGGCGCGGCGAGATGAGCGTGCACACAACGGCCGTCGGCCTCCGGTGCGACGGGAAGGTTAACGCGCCGAAGCGTCCCCCGACGAAGACACAGAAGCCAGCTCGAGCGGCGGTGCCTGCGAGGTCTGTGCCTGGGAAGGCGCAGGCTGAGAAGTCACTGCCACAGGGTAACGCCGCGTTCTACGGCAACCGCGAAGGAAGATACGGCGCGGAGATCCAAGAAGCGTTCGCAGCTGCGAGTGAAAGCAAACGCCGCAGCTGGCCAGCCCCCACTCACGGCACCCCCCAGGATCGGGTCATCTACGTGACGAAGACGACCCGCGTTGTCTCCGGTGGACTACCGAGCCTCGGCCGGGGTCGCTAGAACGAAGGCGCCTTCAGACTTGCCTCCAATTTCCAGCCGTACCTAATGGTCTGCTTCTCCTTCGCCCCGGTATGAGTCACACCCGAAAGGCGTGCCAGGATTACCCGGTGGTTTCGGTCATTGGCAAAGCGAACGGTGCCGCTTCCACCTCTTGACACTCGGGAGTAGTCACCAGCCATAGCAACAAGAATCGCTCGGAGATCGGCGAGCGAGAGGTCCTCGCCTTGGGCGGCGATGAGGTGCACGAGCGAAGGATCGGAAGCCCCGGCCGCCCTCAGCGCATCGATGCGTGGCAGGTCCAGTAGTTCGAAGCGTTCCGCGAGAGCGCACGTGATGTCGGTGGCATCCGCCATGGTGGCCCCGGTCAGCAGCGACGAGAGTTTCGCGATGAGCGCTGCTCCCGTCGAACCGTGGAGGGCTCTGCTCCCGAGCGTCTTAGCCAAGTGGCGCGCTGGCATGGTCGTGGCGTCCGAGAAACTGCCGAACTCTTGCGACGCGCCCACAGCAGCCTCGAAGTCCTCCCAGCGCGCCAAGAGGTTCGCGTCGAAGGTCTCTGGCTCATCGGCAAGCAGGCCTATGGTGAGCAGCGGCCCAACCAAGTTCGCATCCTCAGGCTCGATCTGCCCGATGGGTAAAGTACCGGGGGCAATTGACGAGACAAGGGTCACTCGTGTGGCAACTGTGGGTAGTGCCTGGCGACCTGCAAGAATCTCGATGGCCACGGCGCGCCGCTCGGGTTGCGGAGTCGCCTCTGGGGTCCTGATGTTGCCGTGCTCGGCCAGAAACCCTCCTAGATTCTCATCCAGTCCGTAAGCGCGCATGTAGCGCTGGATGTTGCCGAACGTCGGGTCGGTGCGCCGGTGGCCGACTAGCGCCGTCCACACCTCCGGCGCTATGTCCTCGAGCTCGTTGACCCGGCATTCGATGGAGGTCGTTTCCACGAACTGGTCAACGAGCGCTAACCGCGGCGGCTCGCCGGCGATGTCGCCCAAGACCGTGGCGAATTCGGCAGGAACGTGAACAGGGGTACCCGCTGGCTCCAGCTGTGCGAGTGCGTCGAGGTAGAGGGCTAAGTTCTCAAGGCAGTGGTCGTAGATCGGCCTCGACGTTGGCTGCAGGCGCAGCACGTCAAGGGCGACGCAGTCCGCGCCGCCCAGAGCACGCAGGTTGGTGGGCGTCATCGGGTAGACGCTGGCCTGAGCGGCCGCAGCAAGAGCAGATGGCTCCAGGTCTGTCAGGTCGTGAATTGTGCCGTTGGCCGCGACCATGATCGTCATCACGATGGTCGCACTGTGGGCATCAGATGGATCGGTCAGGGCCGGCAACGCTGCGTAGTGCTCGGACAAGTAATTGCCAACGTCGGAGTCAAGGTCATCCCGCTTCTCTGCGCTGATAGCACCAAGTACAGAATCGACCAGGCGAAGCCGCGTCTCGGGGGCGAGTTGGGCGTCAACCGCGGTGTACCGCAGAGCTTGCTGCCAAGTCGGGGCCATCAATGCGGCCAGTGCGGTCGACATCTCCGGTTCCTCCCGCTGAAAGAACCGGCCCACGAATTTCTGCTCCGGCTCTTCCCATCTCTGTGCCAGGTGAGTGGCCACTCGCTTGGCGGCACCGCGTTGATGCTTGAGTAGGTAGGCAACGATGTCGAGGTTGTAAACGCTCGGATCGTCGAACAGATCAGCATCGTCCTTGACGGCGTTCTGCTCGACCAGGATCTGGCCCACTGCTTCCTCGTCGAGCTCGTATTCGAGGACGGGAGCGCCTGGCTCGATAGCTCGGGAGATGTACTCGGCAGCGTTCAGGCCGACGACTGCTCCGTAGAACATCGAGGCGTACCGCGCAAAGTGACGGGGCAGGTACCCTTGCGCAATCAGATCGCGAGCGAGCGGTGTGGGCGCATACGCCCGGACCAGACCGCCAAAGCTGATCTTGTCGTCCTGGGCCTCCGTATTCGGGCTTGCCGCGACTTCGCCCGGATTCGATTTCACAGTCAGGTCGGTTCTCGCGTAAAGCTGTTCCCAAGTGTGGTGGCGTAGGAACGTGATCTCCTTTTCGGTCGAGTCGACCTCGTCCATCAGGTGAGCAAGGTCGGCTTCCTGCCATACTTGGGGGTCGATCGGTATGCCAATGAGGTTGGCGATCATCTCGGGGCTCAGCAGGGTTTGTTCATTCACCCGCCGCCCGTAGCCGTCCAGCCCCCACAAGGTCATCCTGAGCGGTGCGCCATCGGCGATTTGCTCCCAGCCCGCAAGTTCGGCGAGGTCAGCGTCGGTAACTGGGCCGGCAAATTCGACCCGGGTAGCAGTGATGCCCCTGGCCATCGTCAACAGAGCGGGGCGCAAGGAATCGAGCAGCTGGCCGGCACGCTCAGCGCGTAATTGACGTGACTCGCTATTCTCCAGTTGAGTGCGAAGTTCGGTGAGGTTCTTCGTCCGAAAATCGATGTTGGCATCGACAAGTGCGAGCCAGCGCTCGACGAGACTGTCGAGCGGGCTCGTCGTCAGTCGGATCCGTTCATAGGAGTCAGGGCTGGTGGCTCGCAGCAAGACGAGAGACAAGACAATGTCTTTGCTGATGCCGGGCACCATGCTGGATGCGGATGTCATCATCCGGTCCACGTGTACCTCGAATTCATTGCGAATCGACCACAACGTCCGCATGTCTGCAACGTGCCTAGCAGCCAGGCGAATGAGGGCCGGTGAGATTCCTTTCACGTCTGCCGTATCCGCAACGTGGCGCTTCATCACCCGCATCATCAGGTCGCGGGCGTTGCCTGTGGAGACGAACGGGACAATCGGGATAATGACGTCAAAATACTTGGCCCGGTTGGCTCGGTCCATCGCGAACGCTGGCCCTTCCAGAACAGATTCGCTACCTGCCAGACCGTCGCTATTGTTCTTCGCGCCGATCTGCCCGAGCACACTGTCGCGGATTGCGTACACAAAGACGACCCGCCGCCCGACCTGGCCAGAGCTGTTGACGAGGGTGTTCAGTGCGCGCAGTGTGTCGAACACGACCGCGTCGCCGAACCTGTCGACGTCCTCGATCAGCACCACACTTGTTTTACTCACCTGGAAGAAATACATGATTTCATCCAGGTATTGATCGAAGTAGCTGGATGAGGTGGGTTCCAGGCTGACAATCAACGCCCCCGCCTTGAGCCCTGCCTGGAGCGCGTACCGGCCTGCGAGCATCCTCCAGGCCACCACCGCAAGGATGACAAGCCCCGCGGTCAGAGCACTCCAAAACCACGGCGCTGTCCAGCCGATCTCGTCGAGGCGCCCAGCGATCGTCGGTTGCCACCCTGCCAGTGCTGTCGCCATCCAGGTGAGGCCCGCAACAACCGCGGCGGTCGTTGCGACTGAAACCCCAGTCGTCCATGACGGGTTTGATGCCCGCGGAAATCGGGATCGGGGTGTCTTGCTGGGGGGCAACCGGTAAAGGAGCTGCTTTACGAGTTCTTTCTGAATCCGGTTGCTCATCTCGCTCTCGGCAGGGTTCTCCGCTTGCACGGTGGGCCCCATGTCGGGGTTGAGAGTCGAGAGTGAAAGCTCGATGACTCGCCGCCGATCCCACCACCGGCGGCCCAGCGCACGAAGGACACTCGACTTACCCGAACCGTAGGAGCCGGTGAGTGCCACACTGCGGGTGTCCGGGTGCCGCAATGCCCGTTCGAGCAGATCGACGTACACCTGGTGGTGCCCCGGGTTGTATTCCGGGGCCAGCGTCACCAAAGGAATTTTGTTACCGGTGCGTGCCGGCCAGCGGATTGCAATTCTGTGAGGACGTGGGTCTTCGTCCACCCGCTCCATTCTAGCTTTCAGTCGGCGCCAGAAACTCTCGCGGCGACCGTCTGGAGGCGCAGAGATATCGTCGGTCCGATCGGGAGTTTCTTCAGAAGACTCAGGCACCCCTTGATGGTATGGGGTCGCCGCACCTACTTTCCGCGCGCCGGGCGAGACGGACTGGGTTCCGGTCTAGGTCCTGCGCCGTCACCGGGCGCCGGACGAGCCACAGACCGCCTCTGAGCCTTGAACGTCGCGTCCTAGAGATCGCTGGTGTTGTTCTCGCCATTGCAGGACACAAGTAGGTAAATACACCACCAGCTCCCGGTGCATTTGGGGCCCCGTCAGGCGGACGGGGAGCTAGTGGTGCAGTTTGTTAGTTCGTCGGGGGTCATGCTGCGATCTGCTCGTGGGCTGTGACGCGGTGGAGAAGGTCGTGGAGGGCGGCTCGGCCGAAGCGCCAGTCGAAGGGGACTGCCGTTGCGGTGCAACGGTCTTGGAATCGTAGGAGCCGGCCCAAAGGGTGGCGAGGTCTGGGAAGTCTTGCGGATTGACGACTTTGCGTTGAACGACGGAGAAGTAGATCTCGACTTGATTTAACCAGGATGCGTGCACACCACATGAAGCTCAGTACAACTAACGCTGGCATTGTCAGAAATAGAAGTGATGCTGGCACTGTCACAAATACAAGTGATGTTGGCATCCATCCATTTACAAGTCGTTCCCTCATCCGCCAATCGGGGCGGCCATCTAGCCGGACAATCGTTCCAGTCAGCTAGAAGAGCCGACGCTCGGTCTCGACGAGCGCTCGGATGCCGGGGATAGCCCTCTTTCTGCGGGGAACCGTATTTCGGATCCCGGTCCATCGGGGCGCCCGGAGTCGAGGACCGATCGCCGGTGCGCTTGACGCGGTCCCTGATCGGCCCGCGCAACACGAGCTCGCGGGCAGCCTCTACCGGGGCCAGGGAAACCGGCGGATGCTGAGAACTATCACTGGTCCGCCGAGTCGTCCGCTCCCGCCCCAGCCGAAGCGGTCACCCCCGCGCCGCCGTGGTAATTTCAGCGTCATGATGGACGATCACCGTTGACGGGCGCGAGGCCTCACGTCGGCGAGTTATCAGCGCAGCTTGTCGAAGCCAGCCCGCCTTTCAGGGACAATCTCGTGGGTAGGCCCGTCATTCGGAAGTGAAATACCGCGCCCGAGATCCTGCAGTCAGTTGGGCCGCATTCGTCGAACAGAACGTGACCGAGCAGCGCCACCTGGACCCGCTGAACCACACGCTTGGCGCCACGCAGATCAATTGGTGCGTACATAGACTGTGTTGGGGCTTATTACTGTTTCTAGGCAGCCTGGGCGGGCGCTGTGAGTCATTTGCCGCTTCGGCCCTGAGCCACCCACACCCACAGCTCGGAGGGCTTAGACGGGCGCACAGCGTCTCCCGTGATATCCACGCTCTTACTTCCGCATAAATGCCCGAAAAAGCAGTCGCAATGTCCACAGCCGGGTTATTTGCCGGGTGGTCGACGAAGGTCGTAATCAGCCGTGCCCGTTCGTCGTGGGCGAGGTCCAGCCGCACCATCGGCCGGCCGTGGTCGGATGCCTGCTGAGCGCGGACAGTGTGTCGGATCAGGAGCTCGAGCGGGCCTCGCACTTCGCGCCGGCCACGCACCAGAGGCTGCGCACCGGCGTCAGGGATCTTGGATCGCCGGGCCGTCCACTCGATGTAACCGCGGATTGGTGTCCGGCTTCGGCTGAGAGTATTGTCGCACCTCACCAGTGAGCAGAATGCGCCGGCCATGGTAGTTGCCGCGCCAGTGCGCTTCCGGTTCGCCCGAGGCATCTAACCACCGAGTCTCCTGGATGCCGGTAGGGGACACCGTGCAAACCGCACGCAAACGCCCGTCCGCATCCACCCATTTAACTTTGCCCACTGCGTCTTGGCCGGCGAAGGTCAACGCATCCTCCGCCCGGTGTCCGTAAGTGAAAGCCGAAGAGCCAGGCCTCCTCAGAAATGGCACGGTCCACAGCAAAGCAGGTCGGGTTGTGCAGTTCGCCGCCGCGCCAGTACGAGACTCCGGCCCGGTGCGTGCGGGTCTTGTCGTCGCCGCTGTCTGCTACTTCGGCCGCCGGCGTTGGTCCAGATTTCGTAATGCGCAAAGCAAGCGCGGAGCTAAGCTTCCAGCTCAGGAAAGCGTTGCACCCACGCCTCCCGGATTCTGCCGGGTAGGTACAGATCCGACCAGACCCGGGTGAGAACCTCACGGTTGAGGATGTGCAGATCTTCGTCGCTGCGCGCCTCGCGGAGGACAGCAGCGTATCCACTGACGATGGACCGCGAGTCGTCGAAATGAATAGGTCGTCGCGTCGACCACTCAATGGTGATGGGAAGCTCGAGGTCGCCCGAGCTTGGACCGTTGAGGTCGGCGAGGCTGTCGGGAATCCAGGTGGCGCGAAGGTCCCAGTAGTCGGCGCGCACGCCCTCGGGCACCGGTTTGTGCCGGTTGTACTTCGCTGGAAGCTTCATCGTGGCACCGCCCCTCCGCTCCATGTTCGGCAGACAGGCACGTATCCACGGCTAGTCATTCCGCCGCCCGCCATGCGCATGTACGAAGTGGCCCGCCGGCTACGAAGCCGACAGGCCAACCCTCGCCCGATGAAAAGTTTTGCCGACCGAACCAGGTGAGGGTCACCCGCAATTTCGATCCCGGCCAAGAGGCAGCCGGTGTTTCGTCCTCTTAAGAAGATGCTGTAAGCGTATCGGCCGGGCGGTCCTAAAGTGCACCTTGATCGGAGTTTCCGAAGAGTGCGGCACGCACGCCTGGCGTGGCCTTGCACAGCCAAAACTGTAGGAAGAACTCGGCGGTCCGTTACCCCCGTCGATGTCGGGCGCCGGGACCCGAATAACGCCCACCTCGCACCGGCTGAGCGCTCCGCACCCCACCCCGATCTCGACGTTGTTCGCGTGTGATGAGTGCTCCGCTTCGCTCCGCCTGTGAAAGCCGCTGCGCGGCTTCCGCTTATGCCACAGCGTGACCGGTGCGTCACCGCCAACCGGCACGTCACTCCTCCCGCCAACCGCCCCGATGCTCACCGCACATTCCGTTGTCCTCGCCGCGTGCACCAAACCGGCGTTCACCCGCGACGGTGTGCGCTCCGGTCCACGCCTCGGGTGCCTGGCCGCCGCTCCACGCTCGGCGCACCCGCTAGCGGCCGCAGTCCCGCACTGACCGGTCCTCCGGCTTGACGGAGCGACGTGCCAACTGATGCTTTCGCTGCCCTAAAGCCGGTGAGCGGATCTCTGCTGAGCGCAGTGGTGCCCGGTGGGGACCGGTGAACATGTCATCCACGGCGATGCCGGTTCCGGGAACGCTGTGTTCGCTGGCGCCCGGTGGTGGTTCATCGACCAGCGCGGCATGACCGGCGACCCGCAGTTCGATGTCGCGATAGCCGCAGTTCCGTTCAACGACGTCGAACGGCGGGCGCTCGTCAAAGCTGCGGGCGCAGACCTGGCAGCGCTCGACGTATCGGAGCGGATTGGTCGGGCGGCACGGCTCTAGGCGTCGGTCCCCGGCACCAGATCACCTTGTCTGCTGGGCACCGTTACTGCCCGTGGCATCGAACAGCTTTTCCAGCTCGTGCAACCCAGGCAGAAGGTCCGCCGAAATCGGCCGGACCGCCTGCGACTGAAGGAGCTTCGTGAACGGGTTCGGCAACGGTGCGGAGTGTGCATCGAGCGGCGGAACGTACGTCACAAATTCGATGCGGGCGACACCGATTGACGGATACTGGTTCGGGTTCAACCCGGTCACATACCCCGGATGGCTGGCGGCGAGATCGCGGGCCTCTTGCTCGGACGGCTTTGCAGAGAAGCCTCTCATCCCGGTCTCGGTGTCCAGGCGAATGTAACCCCAGAAGGCGGGTCCTTCCCCGAACGCAGGGTGATCCGACCCCTGGATCCGGTCTCGTTTCGCCTGCGCATCGAAGATCGCCTCGAGTTCACGAGCTGTGGTCAATCCGCGATGATCCGAGTCCATGGACTGCAGCCGCCTGGTGAACGGATTTGACAGGGGCTCTGTGGAAATGGGCGGGGGTGTTGGCGATTCGGGCGGGCGCGACCTAGCGCTTGGGGCATGGTTGACGAATTCGACTCGAGCGACACCCCAGGCGAAATGGTCAACGCGGAACCGCGCTAGAACGCGGGCGATGAGTTCACGCGCCTCATCCTCAGAGTGTGTGGGAGCGAACTGAGAAATGCGGGCGTCGACTCCGACTGAGACAGCAGCCCACACGACAGGTTCTTCGTTGTTAGCACCCGCAGGTTCATCCGTCATGCCGAAATGATAGCGGTGCAACGAGGTGCGCTCGGCGGCCGGCGCCAACCTGGCGACGGTCGACGCATGGGAGCGAACCGGCCGGGCGTTATGGCTCTAGGGTCCGGCAAGCGCCGGCCAGGCCGTGCCAGTGGTGACCGTGACCGCACCGTAGACGCGTGGGACGAAGGGTGAACCGGGACGGTTGGCGTGCCGGGGTTCGGCCCCGGCGAGGACACCGGAGCGCAGCGGAGGTGGGGTTCGAGCGGCGCCCGGCAGGGTGACGCGAGCGAGTGTCGACCCATCATCGGTGGCTCCCGGTTCGTATTCTTAGTTTCGGCTGCCGCTCAGCTGGCATCGCAACTTGTCGGCACCCTCAACTCGGCTCTCCGCTTTCCGCCCGAGCTCGGCTTGTCCGCTTTTCCTCATTGCCCTCGGCTCTCCGCCGCTAGCTCTCAGCACCTAAGCCCGACCCGCGACCGCGGCCGTCGCCGTGCCGGCTCCAAGACTTCCCTGCGGTCGTCGCTTCTAGCGTTTCCATGCTCGAGGGTCGCCCAGCCAGGTCCAGCGCAGATTGTCCAAGCTCAGCACAGCGAGATTTCCCGCGTCTCCGTCTGCGGCCAGCGAGTAGATCCGGCGGCCGTCGTCGTGGCTGAGTTCCGCTTTCACATGCAGGTGGCCGTGGGCAAGCACCTGCGGGTGGAGTGCGTGATAGACACGGGTGACTCGGTCGCGTGAGAGTGCCGAGTAGGCGAGAGCGTTGTCGTCCCAGCCGAGGGGATTACCTCGAAGGATCCGTTCAACGAGCTCGGGGCCGCCGTCCACGGCTTCATGTGTAAGTAGGACCTCGGCCGGGCCGCCGGCGATGGCGGCGGTTACCTCGTCCTCCGTCGCGACCTCGCTCGCCCACCACTCTTTCAGTGGCACCCGGTCGTCGCGGTCCAGTGACGCGGCGCCGCCGAAGGACGCAAAACTGCGTCCCGCGAGCGTGAACCGGTGCCCGCGCGGCAGCATACAGACTTGCTCACCGATTTGCACGGGCTGTCCTGGCGTCGCAGCAAACCGCGCATCGAGCTCGGCCCACCACTCATGATTTCCCGGGGTCACTAGAACGCGGACGCCCGCCGCCTTCGCCCAGTACGAGACGGTCTCCGCGAAACCCTGGCCCCGCCGCTCCGGCCAGAAGCCGAAGTCGCCCACATGCAGCACCGTTTTGAGGCCCGGAACTGCTCGGCGCAAGAACGGGAGGGCTGTCTGCACCCAGCCGACGTTGCCGTGCCAATCGCCGGCGACCGCGACTAGGGTCTCACCGGGCAAGGTCAAGTCGTGGATGGTCATGGTCTATCCACGCGGACGCCAGCCTCAGTGTCAAGCTCAGTCGCAGCCAGCCGTAAAATCTGCGTCACGCGGGAGGTCGGGGTGTAAGGCACGGGTCCGGCTGTCCACTGGACTCCGGACCACTGACCGACTGTGAAGACAATGTCGAACACCGAGTTCCATTCGGTGAAGGCGACATGTGGGAGTGGCCGGCGTTTGGGGTTCACAACCACTCACCGGACTTCGATGCCTGTGCCCTCGCCAATACGTACCTCGATCACCTCACCGCGGCGAGGGGTCACTCGGTACTCGCCCAGCTCGGAGGCGCGGGTCAGCTCCGCAATATCCATGGACGGGACATGCGCGGTCAGTCGTCCAGGCTGAACACTTCGAAGGTCAAGCTCGCAAGGTCTCGGATCCCTTGGCTCTGAGCTCTCCCGGAGACGGCGTCCAGGAGGACGACCCGGGCAGCGAACCGATCCTCACCGTCGCCGAAGCCTGCGACGAAGCCTGCGACGACATCGATCGGCGTGTGGAAGTGCCCGCCCAGGTACAGCGCCGGCTTCACAGCCAGGAAACCACGGGTGAACATGTTGCGAGCATCCGCTGCGTAGGCGAGAGCATCCTCGGTCCACGACCCTGCCAGCTGCTGGTCAAGCGCGGGCAGTGGCTGCGGCGCGTCATGGCCGATGAGAATGTCAACGTCACTGGCGCCCAGCGCGGCCAGATCGTCGGCGCTCACCGTCTCCAAGTATCGGACCCGCGGGCGGTCTACCGAGGCGGCGCCGCCGAGCGCGGCGAGGGTCCGACCACCGGCGACCGTCGCCCGGAAACCCCGTGGCAGGTGCCCGATGTTCGGGGCGAACCACCGGTAGCCGGAGGCGTCCACGGGGTGCTCGTAGAGGTCCTCGTGCCGGTCCAGATTTCCGTCGACGAAGAACAAGGTTTGTTGGTTTTCGGCGAGGATCCCCGCTGCCCACAGAAGTTGGAATGTTCCGGTCGGCTATCCACCAGGCCAACATCCCCGGTGGAGAGCAGGACACTGATTCCACGCCGGCGCATCGCACCGGAGAGCTCGCGAAGACTTGCAATGTCGCCGTGCAGGTCACCAAACAGCCCAGCACGTTTCACAGTGCTCAGCGTTTGGATCGCGTACGGCCCGCTCATCACTTCCTCCTGTGGGCAGCCTACGATGCCACGCACAGGTCGCGCGGTCGGGTCGCCGCAGTAGGCTGCCGGTCAACGCACGTTGGAAGGACCGCCATGGACGCGGACCAGGCTGACCCAAAAAACGGTCGCCGCAGATGGCACGCTCACGGCAGGCGACCGAGAACGTGCGGCGTGCGCTCGAGCGGGACCACGGGCTTCTCACCGAAGCAGAGGCCGACGCGCTGCTCGGCGATCAGCCGCGGGCTGGCCTGGTCGGCGTGCTGCGAGACGGTGAGCTGAGATATCCGGGGTTTCAATGCGCGGGCGCGGGCATCCTGTCGGTGATGGCTCCGCTACTCGAACTGGCGCGCGCAAACGGCTGGGACGACTCCAACGTAGCCTTGTGGCTCTTCAGTCCGATCACGAGTTTTGGCGGAAGTGACCGGCCCATGGATCATCTGGACGACGCAAAGGCGCTTTTAGCGGTGGCCAAGGATTCTTTTGAGGCCGAATGGTGACGGGCCCGCGGGTCACGATTCGACCCGGTGCGATCGTTGCCCGGATCCACTCCACCGCCCACCATCCTCAGGATTTCGCATGCGTACCCGCCGCGCTCCTCGAGACTTTGGGCTATGAGACGCTGGAGAACTTCGTTTACGCCGCTGAGACCGAGGAGGCCGCGGTTGAAGCGACGCTGCTGCGAGAGGTTCCGTTCTCCGGCGGCTCCCTCCCGAGCCGCGTGTACCGCGGACAGACCCTCACCTGCCTCACCGCTGAGCGCCGGTTCGACCTAGCACCGCTCATCAATACCAATGTGGCCATGTACGACACACCCAGCGAAATCGATCAACGGATTCGCACGGGGGCTGGCCTCATTCGCGGACTCGACGACGACGGGGTTGCCTGGTCGGCGCCCCGCACGGGGAAGCAGACGTACTTGCTATTCGAGGACCGGGTTCAGGCGGGCAACCTGACCGTGGCCGGTAGCCGCGACTTCGACACCGTTGGCGGGCACGGCTGGCTGGTCGATGTTTGTGCCCGCCACCAGGTGGAGGTGCTGGTCCGTTAGGCGCCGGTACGCTCCGCCGACTCCCTCGCGGCTATCGTCAGCCGCGCCTTGGAGTAGGTCACGAACTCCTCAACGCTCGACTTCTCGCTGAGTGACCAGTCCCCCCGATGTTCCAGGATGCTGTCGCCAGCTAGAACTCCAAGTTCTCCGAGTTCCGCCTGCAGTAGTTCTTTACGTTTCCCGAAATCGAGGCCGCCACGCAGTCGGCGTGACGCTCGAGGCCGAGGAACTCCACGCGAACCGACATAGGCGGGCGATACCACCAACTCACAGAACGCGCCTCGCGGGTTCTCTCATCACGTCGAGCAGATATCGGCGTTTCGTCGATCTATAGTCAACCAAGTTTTCGAACGCAAGCGATGACGGTGGTCGTTTCAGCTCGAAGCAAGCTCACACCGGCGACATGAGCCAGACGTGAGAGCGCGAGTGCGGGCTGTGCACCAAACAGCGCATCAGACGGACAATTCAATGACACGAAAAGGGCTGAAGCATCGATGCGCGGGCCCGGCGTTCCAGTACAACTGGACGGTCCTAGTTTCGAGCGTCGCGAGCCCAGCTGAACCCAACTGATCACACAGCGACTGGCCCACCTCTCCCGAAAAGTGCTCGACTGCTTCTTTTGAGGAATCATGCAGCTGTCGATACCGCTCGTCGAGAAAAAAGCGCAGAAAAAAGCACTAAGCATATCGACGTCAATGGAATAACACCATCGCAGGCTGATCAACTTCCGCGTAATCATGCGCAAGCGACACTCGTGGAGGGGCCACGAAAACAGTGCGCGCTTCCTTCACACGGAAGAGGTCGTGGGTTCGAGTCCCGCATCGCCCACCGAAAAACCCCCGGGAAACCGGGGGTTTCCTTGGTTAACGTGCACGGGCGACGAGGCGAACAACACCCGATCGCTGGCCGCGAGGTCGTCCAGGGTCAACACCCGGTCGAGATCGTGACCGGCGTCCAGCGCCATGCGGAGTTGACCCTCGGTCTGCGGAGCGAGCCTGCCCTCCATGAAGCCCTGCAGCGCCCGCACGGCGCAAGCGGTGAGCACACCCTCGGGGGTGCCGCCGATCCCCATCGCCAGGTCGATCCGCCCGCCGGGAGTCGCTGCGGCGATGGCCGAGGAGACATCTCCCTCCCCCGCCAATTCGACCCGTGCTCCGGCGGCGAGAAGTTCGGCCACCAGGCTCGCGTGTCGTGGTTTGTCCAGGACGGCCACGGTGATATCGCCGACCGGCTTGCCCAGCGCTTCGGCGAGCCGGAGCACGTTCTCGGTCGGGGTTGCCCGCAGGTCCAGCACGCCGCGGGCCGGCGCGGAGGAGATGAGTTTGTCCATGTAGAACACGTCCCGCGGATCGAAGAGCGTGCCGCGCGGGGCCAGTGCGATCACACAGACCGAGCCGGGCAGGCCCTCCTGAACGAGCCTGGTGCCGTCCAGCGGGTCGACGGCGATATCGCAGGCCGGGCCCCGGCCCGAGCCGAGCTCCTCGCCGTTGGCCAGCATCGGCGCTTCGTCCTTCTCGCCCTCGCCGATGACTACGAGGCCCGCAAACGGCGCCGTCAGCAGCTCGGCCCGCATCGCGGCCACGGCTGCGGCGTCCGCCGCATTCTTGTCTCCACGCCCGAACCACAAGCCGGCGGCACGCGCAGCAGCCCTGGTGGCCGTCTGCACCGCGTCGACCAACTCCGGCGAGTAATGCTCGGCCCCGAGGAGCGTGGTGGCGTCGACGATGAGGCCGGCTTCGGGCGCCTCTGCTGGGCTGGTCATGTGGTTCCGTCCTGAAGCGGTCCGCACCCGGGGAGCGGGTGAGTCGATGGTGGCGACCCGTCACGGGGCACACCCAGGCGATGCTACTCGCCCGGGCCGCAGCCGACCGATCGCGCCTGCAGCATCCGGGCTAGTGTCTACAGGTGATCAGAGAACATGCCATCCTGCCCGTGACCGCAGGCCGCGAGGACGAATTCCTCGCCGCATTCGGGACGGTTCGATCGCTCATCGAGTCGATGCCCGGGTGCCGCGGCCTCACCCTGTCGCGTTCGCTCGAGACACCCACTGCCTTCCTCCTCCTGGTCGATTGGGACAGCGTGGAAGACCACACCGAGGGCTTCCGGGGCTCCGCCGAATACGACCGTTGGCGGCAGGTTCTGCACCCGTTCTACGACCCGTTCCCCGACGTCCAGCATTTCGTCGACGTCGCCTGATCCGTCGGCGCCGGTCCTCGACGCGCGGCAGATCGACGCGGCGGGCTCAGGTGCCAGGTCGGCCACTTGCGGTTTTGGCAATTCAACTTGTCAATGTTTCGCGTGCGCCCCACCATGGGCATATGACCAACCGAGACGCCCCATTTCCGGGCCCAGAGACCGCCGGCTTCATATCCGACCCTGCCGCAGCATCCACACCACCGGTGTATGACGTGGTGATCATCGGCGGCGGCGCCGCCGGACTCAGCGCGGCCGTTGTCCTCGGACGCGCCCGTCGTTCGGTCCTCGTCATCGATGACGGCAAACCGCGCAACGCACCCGCCGCCGGGGTGCACAGCTTCCTCACTCGCGACGGACTCAGTCCCGCCGAACTCGTGCGCCTCGGCCAGGACGAGGCACGCTCTTACGGCGCCACCATCGTGTCAGGCCGCGCAGCGGACACCCGGCGCTCACCGCACGGCTTCGCCGTGAGCCTCGACAACGGCACCACCCTGTTCGGGCGCCGGCTGCTCGTGGCCACCGGGCTTGTCGACGAACTTCCCGCGGTGCCGGGACTGGGCGAGCGTTGGGGGCGCGATGTGCTGCATTGCCCCTACTGCCACGGCTGGGAGGTGCGGGATCAGGCGATCGGCATCCTCGGTACTGGACCGAGATCGGCTCACCAGGCCCTGCTCTTCCGTCAGTGGAGCCCCAACATCACCCTGGTGCTGCACGGGCCCATGCTCGACGCGGACGGGTCGATCTCACACGACCGGGGACCGACCGACGCCGAGTGGGAGCAGCTGGCCGCTCGGGGCATCAGCGTCGTGATCGGCCCCGTCGCCGCCCTCGACATCCGCAACGATGCGCTGACAGGGGTACGACTTGCCGGCGGCCACCTGCTTCCGCTGGACGCGCTGGTGGTCGGGCCGGTCTTCACCGCCCGCACCGGCTTCCTCACCGGGCTCGGGTTGGCCTCGACGCCGCACCCACTCGGCGTCGGCAGTTCTTTGGAGACCGACCAGGACGGTCGGGTCCAGAGTGACGGCTCCGTGGTCGCCGGTGTCTGGGCGGCGGGTAATTCGACCAATCTGATGGCCCAGGTCGTGGTGGCCGCCGCGGCCGGTCTCAGTGTCGCCACGGCGATCAATGCCGAGCTCATCCAGGAAGAGCTGGAGGGCGCCGTCGCGATATATCGGCGGCCGTTCTCGTCCGCCGCCGAGGCGCGAAACAGCAACGCACACCTCGGCGATCGGCGCCACGGCATCCCTGCGCCGGCGCCTACGCCGGGGACAACCATCAACGATCGCGAAGGAAACAACCGATGAGCGCCGAGTTCGACCGCGAATACTGGGACGATCGATACAGCGCCCTCGATGACGTCTGGAGCGGTGCAGCCAACCCGGTACTGGTGACCGAAACGTCCGATCTGACCCCGGGGCTGGCCCTCGACATCGGCTGCGGGGAGGGGGCCGACGCGATCTGGCTCGCCGGCCGAGGCTGGCAGGTGACCGGCGTCGACTTCTCGGCGGTCGCCCTCGAGCGCGCCGCGGCCCGCAGCCGACGGGCCGGCCGGGACCCGGCCGCCGCTGTCGCCCGTGCAGGCCGCATCGACTGGCAACAGCATGACTTCACGAGCTGGGCTCCCCCGGCCGGCCGATTTGACCTCGTCACGGCGCAGTTCATGCACCTGCCGTCCCTGCGGCGCACGGTGTTCTTCCGCGCACTCGCCGACGCTGTCGCCCCCGGTGGCACGCTGCTGATCGTCGGCCACGATGTCTCAGACGTGCACGCCACGGCGCATCGGATGCCCGACCCCGATCTGTTCTTCTCCGCAGACGAGGTGGCGGCGACGCTCGATCCCGCCCAGTGGCGCATCAACGTGGCCGAGTCCCGGACCCGCACGGCCAGGGGGCCCGACGGTTCGCCGAGCCTCGCCGCCGATGCCGTCGTGCGTGCCAGTCGGCTCTGAAACCAGCGCACCCGGCGCGGTCCGTCGTTTTACCCCCTGGTTCCGAACCAGGTCGTCACGCCTGGCGAATAGAGCACGGAATCCGGCGGTCGGGTGCCGGCGAGTCCCGGGAACCCCGCCGTCGCCAGCAGGGTGTCCTCGAGTGTCACCAGGTCGGCAGCGAACAGGCCCCAGGGCTCATGGTGGTTGCGCAGATGCACGGTGCGTCCGCGTACTCGGGTGAACAGCGCCCAACGCGCCGTGAGAAAGTCGGCCAGCGGGTCGCCGACGACCGCGCGGGTCGTGGGGCGCACCACGATGTGGCTGTGGGCACCGGCGGCGAGGTGGCGCGTGGAGCTGTAGCGGAGCTCGCCTGCGCCCAGGTCCAGGCTGGTGCGAGCCCACATATACGGTATCGAGAACAACGCCCGCGCTGCCAGAACCGCCGCGAGGCGGGACGCCTCGAGCGAGACGAACACCACACCACGGCGCCCGCGGGCATCCACCGCGTACAGCCGCACGTTGACCTCGACGAAGTTGCCGAAATAGGGAACCGGAGGGCTGCCGAACACCGTCGCCCGGTCGAGCACGAACGGGATCAGTCCCACCCAGCTTGACCCATCGAAGACGTCAGGCTTCAGGCCGTCCGGGAGCAACGGTGCAACCTGCTCCGGTGTCACCCGCCAGTGCAGGAAGACCAGATTCGACCACCGCTGGCTGGCCGTCGCCCGGCCGGCCAGCGGCGGGGCGACGACCGATATCGGCCAAGGCTCTGACACGAACGGGCTAGACGGCGTCGGGCTGCACAGAGACCGGCACCTGAGTCGGCACCTGAACCGGTACGACGCCGTCGCCCGCCTGGGCCTTCGCCAAAGCTGTGCCTGCCGCCGTGCCACCGATGAGCCCGCCGAGCAGGTCCCTGATGCCTACTCCCATGGTGGAGTTCAGGACAGCGTCGACCTCGGTGAAGCCGGAGGCGACGTTCTTGCTCAGCTGGCTCGCACCATCGGTCGAGATGACAGTCAGCTGGTCGATGTTGCTCATCGGAGCCGCGAGCTCGTGCGCGATCTTCGGCAGCATCTCGACCAGGCGGAGCTGGATGAGTGCCTCGGACTGTTCGGCGACGGCTTCAGCGCTGAGACGGGTGGCCTCGGCTTCTGCCGAACCGCGGGCCAGGATGGCGTCGGCGTTGGCCTGGCCTTCCGCCCGGATGGCCTCCGCAGACGCGACCCGGCTGTCGCGGTCGGCGTTGGCGGCCGCGACGCGCGCCTCGGCGGCGGCAGCGGCGGAGACCCGCACGCGGTAAGCGTCGGCGTCGGCGACCGCATTGACCTCGGAGTCGAGCTCGGCCTTGCGCAGGCTGGCGCGACGCTTAGCCGTGAGTTCCTGCTCCTGCACGATGTTCTGCTGGGCCTTGGCCTCGGCCAGCGGCTTGGCCGCGGCAGCCTCTGCGGAGGCCTTGTCGGTGTCGAGCTGCAGGGCCGCCTTGCGCAGCGCCAGGGTGTTCTGGGCTTCCGCCACGGCCTGCTCAGCGATGATCGAGGCTTCCTGGGCCTCCCGGTTGGCCTGGTGCTCGGCCACCTCGGCCTGGCGACGCACCTTGGCCTGCTCGGCGCGACCGAGGTCGCGGATGTAGTCGTTGGCGTCGGTTATGCCCTTGATCTCGAACGAGTCCACGTCGACGCCCTGGTTCGCCAGGGATTCCCGCGCGGTGGCCAGCACCGATGTGCCCAGTTCGTCGCGTTTCTGGATGATGGTCATCACGTCGGTGGCGCCGATCGACGAACGCAGCGAACCGCTGAGCACTTCCTGCGCGAAGTTGTCGATGTTCTTGTCCTGGCCGGTGAAGCGCTGGGCGGCCGCGCGGATCGCTGTGGGGTCGTCGCCGACCTTCACGATCGCGACGGCTTCAACGGTCAACGTGATGCCATTGCGGTCCTGGGCGACGGCCGTGATCTCAATGGCGCGGCTCCGCAGGCTGATCTTGAACGCCTTCTGGAAGAACGGGGTGATGAACACTCCCTGGCCGTGCACGACACGCTGGCCGGACTCCTCGAGGGTCGCCCCGTCGACGATGGTCTTCTTCGACTTCTTTCCGGTGATGACGAGGGCTTCGTCCGGTCCGGCGTTCTTGTACACCGAGCGGGCATAGACAAGCACGATCACCCCCACCACGATGACGAGAAAGGCGATACCGATTATCGGAGTGAGGAGTTCAAACATGTGTTCCTTCCGGTCCGCGCCAGGCGAACGTGACGTCGCGACGCCAGAAGGGCCCCGCTCCCTCCACGTAGGCTAGCGGTCCCGCACCCGGCGTGGGGCATCGCCAGGAGCAATTGACCGATCAGGCCAGGAGTTTTGCCTTCGCGGCCGTGAACTCGGTATCACTCAGCACTCCGGCGTTGTGCAGCTGGGAGAGCTGATTGAGCTGGTCGAGCAGAGCGTTGTCGCCCGCGGGCGCCGGCGCTGGTGCCTGCTGCTGCTGGGCGGCGTACTCGGCCTGCTGGGCTTGGGCCTGGGCATCGGCCTCCGCCTGGGCGTTCTGGGCGCGGGACTGTTGCCGACGCTGCACATTGCCGCTCACGGCCGTGGCCGTGCCGGCGACGACCGCGGTCCGTGCGGCCATGCCGAGCAGTCCGGGGCGTCCCATTCGACGTGGTGACATGATCTGGTCCTAACTGTGGGTTGATGCCGGCTGTGGTTGGCTGCCGGCCGGGAGCGGGGGTGGGACACCGCGTCAGCGTGCGGCTTCGAGTACCTCGTTCACGACGGCGGCGGGGATGCGCTCCTGATGGAGCACAGCTCCGCCGGAAGCGGCCAGAACACTGGCGAAATTCCGCGCCCAGGCGAGTTCGACCACGAGAACAGCAGCCGAGGTACCCGGCGGCAGGTCCGCCGCAAGCTCCTCGACATCGTCCAGTCCGGCGAGTCCGAGTTCGCCGAGTTCCAGGTCGGGCAATTCCGCCTTCTGGGGTAAATCATCCACCTCGACGATTCGCAGCTCCCCGTCAGCGTCACGGGCGACGAAGAGCAGGTCGAGCAGGGTGATGGTCTTCTCCTCGACCAGCTCAC
This sequence comes from Cryobacterium lactosi, assembly GCF_004403945.1. Classification (GTDB taxonomy): domain Bacteria; phylum Actinomycetota; class Actinomycetes; order Actinomycetales; family Microbacteriaceae; genus Cryobacterium; species Cryobacterium lactosi. The sequence continues at coordinate 275,837 of NZ_SOHM01000007.1, forward strand.
GCAGCGCCCTCCCGAGCGCGGCGCCGGGCCGGTCTCCATCGAAGGAGATCAGGAGTATCTCCACGGGTCCGTACCTGAATTCCACCATCGGTTGTCCCTTCCTCAAGACACGCCAGCCAACGTGCGGCAGCCTCGCTGCCACCCGGTTCGGCTCAGTGTCGCCGTGACACCACGCCCTCGATTCACCCGGATCGGGTGAATCTAGGCCATGCGGTTAGAGCAGCCCCCGGTCCTGGGCGATCGCCACGGCATCCGTGCGGTTGGTGGCCTCAAGCTTCTGGTAGATGTTGCGCAAGTGGGTCTTCACAGTGTTCGGACTCACGTTGCGCTTGCGCGCAATCTCCGCCACCGACTGGTGGAACGGCAGCTCTCGGAGAAGCTCCCGCTCCCTTTGCGTCAAGGTAGGACTGCTGCGGCTGTGCTCCTGAACGGACGGCCGGGCCGGCGCGTGCAACTCGTCGGCGCACTGCAGGATGTGCCTGGCGAAGTCGTCGAGGTCGCCGAGCCTGCCGATCCGGCCGCGGATGAGTCCGCTGCCCTGCCCGCCGAGCGCCAGGAACGGGCGTTCACAACCCAGCCTGCTCGCGAGGCGCAACGCCCGAAGCAGGCGCGCGTCCGACTCGACGTGGCGGCCGGACACCTCGGCCACGTGGGCCAGGGCCAGCCAGGCGCTGACGATGGTTGACCCGCGCCAGGCCGCGCGTTCCTCGAGCGCCGCGGCGCGCAGGCGTTCTTCCGCGGGGTGGCCCGTCCTGGTGGGGGGAACGAGAAGGAACCTGATGACGAGCGACTCCAGCGAGTCCTCCCCCAGCGCCCGCTCGATCAGCCGCACCACCAGCTGCGCTTCCGCACGTCCGTCCAGCGCCCCGCTCACCTCGATCAGGGGAATGCAGCACAGGCTCAGGGCGCGCGGATGCTCAGCGCCGACCTCGCGCATCAGGAGGATCAGCCTGTCGAGGGCCTGTCGTGCGTGGGCAACGTTCTCCAGCTGGCCGAGGAGCAACAGGACCTCGGCAGGAACGCTCACACCGGTGTCGGCACCGATGGCAGCAGCTGTCGACAGCATGGCCAGGGTCACCGGATCAACCGGCTCGCAGGCCTCGTACCGCTGAATCATTGCGTAGAGCAGCGCCCGGCCCGTGGCGTAGTCCACGGGCAGCCCGGCCGCCAGCTGTGTCAGCGTCGCGGTCCTCGCAGCGGCTGGTGCCGTCGCCGCCATCTGGCCCTCCAGCATCGCCACGTGGAGCCAATTTCCGGCATGCCCGGCCGCCGTGGCCGCCAGGTCGCTGGCCAACAGGAACAACCAGTTGAACTCGGCGAGCCTGGCCGAGTCGGCCACCTCCCGGAGGATGTCTTCGGCGGGGCCCGGCTGACCGAGCTTGTCCAGGCAACGCCCCTCCGCGGTCGCCGCCAGCAGGTCCACGGCCAGGGCCTCCCTGGCCGGCGCGGACGTGGCGGCCTGCAGGGTTTCCAGGTGGCTCTCGATCTCGGACCGCTCTGCGGCATGAAACGAGTGCAGGATCTCGAGGACGAACGCCCACTGGTCCGACCTCGCGGTGCCTCGAGTCTGATCGGAGGCACCCTGGACTGCGGCGTCGGCGGCTGCGAGGAGCTGGTGCACCCGGCGTCGCGCGGGAGCGTATGGCGGCTCGAGCAACAGACGCAGGCACAGCGTCGCCGTCGATGCCACACGTCCGTCGATGTGATCGAGGGCCTGGCGAACCAGATCGGTTGCTCCCGACACGACGAGACCAAGGCCGAACCGTTCGAGGAGCTCGCTGACGAGGTCGGGGTCGTTGGCCGGCAGCGACTGTTCGAGCGCCGCTGCACCGCATGCACGGTGCGCGTACCAATGACTCGCTAGGAGATGACGGGCGGTCGTAGCGCCGGCATCCTGCCGGCGACCCTCCGCCTGCAGGTAGGCGAGCAGGATGGGGTGGTAGCGGTAGCCCGGCCCGCCGGGCGCGGCCGGCTCGCGAGTGATGAGCGCAGTGTGGCGAGCCAGCCGCTCGAGCACGTCGCCGGCGTCGTCCCGGTTGGCCACTTCCACCGCCAGTTCGAGGGCGACGACTTCGCTGAGGGCAGACTGCATCAGCACCGCCCGATCACCGGAGTCCAGGCCCGCCACCACCTCCGCCGCGAGGTAATCGGCCACCGCCGGATTGTCTCCGTCGAAGCGGCGCAGATCGAGGGCGGCTCCCTCCGCTCGCCGCCAGGTGAGCGCCAGGGCAAGCCCGGTCGCCCAGCCACCGGTGTGGTGCCGCAGGACCGCGCCGTCGTCGGCGGACAGGTCGATGCGGTGCAGCGCTGCGAGCTCGAAGGTCTCCTCGAGAGTGAAGGCCAGAGCGCCGTCGGGACACTCGATGAGAACACCGGCGGCCTCCATCGGGGCTGTCCCCGCCACGGGCCGGCGCCGACCGGCCACGACGAGGCGGACACCCGGCGGCGTGTCGACCAGAGCCTCGAGGATGCCGGTGAGATTGGTGTGGCCGTTGAGTGCAGGGCGTTCGGCGAGATGCAGGTCGTCGACGAAAACGAATCGGAGTCGATGTCCGGTCAAGTCGGTCTGCGCCGTGAGTTCGGGGTGCGCTGTGCGTTCGGGTTGCGCCGCGATCTCGGAACGCAGCGTGAGCCTCTGCCGGATTTCGTCAGCGTCCCGGGCGTCGTCCAGGTCTGATCCGGTGAACCAGTCCGCCCTCTGGCCGTCGGCCCGCAGTTGTCGCGCCCATCCGGCCATCACCGTTGTCTTGCCGGAACCGGCCGCGTCCCAGATCACGAGGATGCGGGCGTCCGGGCCACGCAAACGCTCCAGCAGGGAATCCAACCGCGGGCGGTGCAGGTACCAGGCCGGTTCCTCGGCGAGGCCCGCCGGAAGACCGAACGCCACGGTCGTTGCGAGCGGCGACGTGAGCGGCGTAGCCGGAGGGAGCGGGGGCACCGGGGAAAGTGGTGGGGCCATCGGGAAGCGTCCTCGATTTGCATCCATCGCGGTACTCCGTCAAGGCCCCGGATGACCGGGACCCTGACGGGGCTTCTCGCGGCGTTCGGGTCACCGCCAGTGAGGTGATACTGCCGCGGTGGCCCCGCCTGGTCAAGGGGGGTACTCGGGGTGCGAAGCTGCTGTGTGGCGGCCGTGCTACGAGATGACGTAGCCCGGTGGCGTCAACGCCACTGGTGATGATCGCGCAACGCCCGCCCGATCAGGGCGTACCGGGTGGCATCCAGCACGGTTCCCTCGCGGCGCACGCCGCCCTGGCGCACCTGGAACACCCGGCCGATATCGGCCCAGCTCGGTCGACGGTCGTGATCCCACGATCCCACGCCGAGCGGAACATAGTCGTCGTCACCTGAGTGGTCCCTGCTGGTCAGCTGCACCGCGAGCAGGTTCCCCGGGCTCAGGGTGGCCATGATCACCACCGGACGGTCCTTGCCACGACCGTCCCGCTCCTCATACGGCACCCAGGTCCACACGATCTCACCCGGGTCCAGGATGCCGTCGCTGTGGGGCGCGTAACCCCACCCGATTCGACCGAGTCCCGACGGATCGAGCTCGACGGTGGCGTCAGGTCCGGACCGGCCGGCAGCAGCCGGAGGCGCCAGAACCGTGACCGCGCCGGCCCGCGAGCCGGTGGTACCCATGACGAGAGAACGAAGGGCGGTGAGGAAACGCCGAGTGCGTGACACACCCGTACGTTACCCCACCGCCCGATCGGACCGCGTGGTGCTGACTCCTGGCTAGACGTTGGCGAGGGCGTAGCCCTCTTCGCCGTGCACCGAGGTGTCGATTCCGGCTACTTCGTCTTCGTTCTTGACGCGGAAGCCGATGGTCTTCTCGATGGCGAGACCCAGGACGTAGGCCACGACGAATGAGTAGATCAGCACGGCGAAGGCGGCGATGGCCTGCACGGCGAGCTGGCCGAGGTCGCCACCGACGAAGAGGCCGGTGCCGATCGCGAAGAAGCCCAGGTACAGCGTGCCGATGACGCCACCGACGAGGTGGATGCCCACAACGTCGAGGGAGTCGTCGAAGCCGAACTTGAACTTCATCTCGATGGCCATGGCACAGACGGCGCCGGCGATGACGCCCAGAAGCAGGGCCCAGCCGGGCTCGAGGTTGGCGCAGGCGGGGGTGATCGCGACGAGGCCGGCGACGGCACCGGAGGCGGCGCCGACCGAGGTGGCCTTGCCGTCCTTGATCTTTTCGACAATGAGCCAGCCGAGAATGGCGGCGGCTGTCGCACCGAGCGTGTTGACCACGATCAGGCCGACGTTGGCGAGCCCGTTGAGCCATTCGGCGCCGGCGTTGAAGCCGAACCAGCCGAACCAGAGGATGGACGCGCCGAGCAGCACCAGCGGCACGTTGTGCGGCTTGGTGATGCCCTTCTGGAAGCCGATCCGCTTGCCGAGGACAAGCGCGAGGGCAAGCGCCGCCGCACCGGCGTTGATGTGCACGGCCGTACCACCGGCGTAGTCGATGACGCCAGGCAGGCCGAGGGTCTCGCCGAGGTTCATGATCCAGCCGCCGCCCCAGACCCATGCCGCGACCGGGAAGTAGACCAGGGTGGCCCAGACGCCCGCGAAGATCATCCAGGAACCGAACTTGGCCCGGTCGGCCACCGCGCCGGAGATCAGGGCGACGGTGATGATCGCGAAGGTGGCACCGTAGGTGGCGCCGAGCAGATCCAGGTTGCCGGTCTCACCCGTGGCGAGCGACCCGAGCCCGAAGTCGGAGAACGGGTTGCCGGCGAACTGGGTGGGCCCGTCGACAGCGCTCATGTTGAATCCGTAGAGGATCCAGAGCACCGTGATCAGTCCCAGTGCGCCGAAGCTCATCATCATCATGCTGACGACGCTCTTGGCCTTGACCAGACCGCCGTAGAAGAACGCGACTCCCGGAGTCATGAACAGCACCAGTGCGGTGGCCGTCAACCCCCATGCAATGCTTCCCGTGTCCATAGATTGTCCTCACACCTCTCGCGTCGACTGGGTGTACCGCGAAGCGCAGACAAGCGTGCTGGGTGCTGGCAGTCCCGGGGTACGCCACTCAGTCTCCGACCGAAACGTTTCAGCGGCCGCACCGTCGTGTTTCAGGCACGTTACGCAACCGCTGGCCAGATTAATAGCGTGTTTCGGGTCTGCCGGTCACTCAGCGTGCGGCGGCAGCTCCCCCGTGGTCAGCGCCACCATCCGGGATTGGGAGCGTTGGTACTTCTTGCGGTAACCGCCTTCCATCATCTCGGCGTCGAACACGTCGTGCAGCGGGACACCGGTGGCGATGATCGGGATCTCGGCGTCGTAGACCCGGTCGATGAAGGCGACCAGCCGCAGGGCATCGGTCTGATCGGTGAGCAGGAAGACATTCCGCAGCGCGATCACGTCAAGGCCGGCGATCATCTTGATGTACTTCGACGGATGCACGGTGCTGAGATGCTTCATCAAGGCACCGAAGTCGTCGATGGTCACCCGGGAACCGCGCTCGAGCAGGGCCTCGCTGAGATGGTCGAAGTCCTCGGGCGAAACCACGTCGGCGTGCCCGGACGCATCCCGGCGGCGGTAGTCTAGGCCGTCGATGCGCACGGTTTCGAAGTTCGCGGACATGGCCTGGATCTCGCGCAGGAAGTCAGCCGCAGCGAACCGGCCCTCGCCGAGCGAGTTCGGTGGCGTATTCGACGTGGCCGCGACCCGGGTACCTGAGGCGATCAGCTCGCCAAGGAGTCGGGTCATCAGCATGGTGTCACCCGGGTCGTCGAGCTCGAACTCGTCGATGCAGATGAGCTTCGCTCCGGTCAGCTGGGTCACGGTCTCGGCGTAGCCGAGGGCCCCGACCAGGGCCGTGTACTCGATGAAGGTGCCGAAGTACTTGGGTCCGGGTGCGCCGTGCCAGAGCGCCGCCAGCAGGTGGGTCTTGCCCACCCCGAAGCCACCGTCCAGGTAGATGCCGGGCAGTTCGGCCTTGGACTTGCGGGTACGGGAGAAGAATCCGCCCGGCCTGGCCCGCCAGGCCGCGAAGGCATTCAACCGTTGGACGGCGTCCAGTTGGGAAGGGTAGTCGAGGTCGGGCCGGTAGGACTCGAACGAGGCGTGCTCGAATTGCGGCGGTGGCACGAGTTCCGACACGATTTCAGCGCCGGTTATGGAGGGCGACCTGTCGACGAGTCGAAGGGGCGGCGTTCGGGTCGCACTGACCATGTCTGACATCCGCTTTCTGTTTCTGCCCTGCGCCCAGACGGAATTTCGGTGCGGGGTTCTGCCTTGTACATTTAAGACCTGTGCTCAGGCTGACCACCAGCCTAAATGCACGCACACCCCTCAACGCACGCACACCAGGGCCGCGCCGTCGTCCGGACTCACGAGCCCTCCGGGAGGAAACCATGACAGTCGAAACAGATCAGTCCGCGGCGTTCGCGGACTACGCGCACCCCGAACGCCTGGTGTCCACCGACTGGCTCCAGGCCCACCTCCGCAGTCCCGGCCTGGTCGTCGTCGAATCCGACGAGGACGTCATCCTCTACGAGACCGGCCACATCCCCGGCGCCGTCAAGATCGACTGGCATACAGACCTCAACGACCCCGTTGAGCGGGACTACATCGACGGTGCCGGCTTCGCCGACCTGCTCGGCCGCAAGGGCATCAGCCGGGACAGCACCGTCGTGATCTACGGCGACAAGAGCAACTGGTGGGCCGCGTACGCCCTCTGGGTGTTCACCCTGTTCGGCCACGAAGACGTGCGCCTGCTCGACGGAGGCCGCCAGAAGTGGATCGACGAGGGCCGTGAACTGACCATGGACCGCGAGAAGGCGGTGCGTGCGGAGTACCCCGTCATCGAACGCCAGGACGCGCCGATTCGCGCTTTCAAGGACGACGTTCTCGCCCACTTCGGCCATCCCCTCGTCGACGTGCGCTCACCGGAGGAGTACAGCGGTGAACGCACTACAGCGCCCGCGTATCCCGAAGAAGGATCCCTACGGGCCGGCCACATCCCGTCGGCGGTGTCGGTGCCGTGGGCGCGGGCCGCAGCGGAGGACGCCACCTTCCGTCCACGCGCAGAGCTCGACGCCATCTACCGGGACGAGGCCGGGCTCAAAGGTACCGAGCCCGTGATCGCCTACTGCCGGATCGGCGAGCGGTCCAGCCACACCTGGTTCGTGCTGACCCACCTGCTCGGGCTCGAGAACGTGCGCAACTACGACGGATCGTGGACCGAGTGGGGCAGCGCAGTGCGGGTTCCGATCGTGCAGGGCAGCGCGCCCGGAATCGCCCCGGCAGCCCGATGAGCACCGTCGACCTGCCCAGCCAGCTCGCCGAGATCCGCGAGGACTTCCTCGCGCTCGAACAGCCGGATCGCCTGATGCTGCTGCTCGAGTTCTCCAATGACCTCCCGGAGCTTCCCGAGCGCTACCGAGACCACCCGGACCTCTTCGAACGGGTCGTCGAATGCCAGTCACCCGTGTTCATCTTCGTGGAGATTGACTCTGACCGCGCCGTGCACCTCTACGCGACGGCCCCGGCCGAGTCGCCGACCACCCGCGGCTTCGCGTCGATCCTCGCCCAGGGGCTTGACGGACTGAGCGTCGAGGCGGTCCTGGCCGTTCCGGATGACTACCCGCAGTCGATCGGGCTCACCCAGGCCGTCTCGCCGCTGCGGCTGCGCGGCATGACGGCAATGCTGGGCCGCACCAAGCGGCAACTGCGTGAACGGGTGGCCGCCCTGGGCTGACGGCCTCAGCCGGCGGTGCGGTCTGTGTCGCCTCCAGCCGTCACGGCGGGGTGCGCCGCGCCGAGCGTGCCGAGCCAGCCCAGGATGGCCGCATTCCAGGCGGCCGGATCGTAGTTCCACAGTTTGGTGTGCCTGGCCACCTCGAACGGCACCAGGGTGACGATGTCCGGACGCCGCTCGGCGAGAGCCCGGGACGGCGTCGACGGGACGTAGCCGTCGTCGTCGCTGTGCAGAATGAGAATCGGCAGGCTCAGGTCGTTCGCCCGGGCCACGAAGTCCAGCCGCGGGAAGTCAATGGGCAGGTGCAACCCCGTCACGGCCCGGCCCCAGCGCCGTCCCATCACCACAAGGGCACCGCGCACGACCGCGCGCGGCAGCCGGAGGGTGAGCGCCTGGTAGGCCACGACATCAGCCCAGTCGATCACGGGTGATTCGAGCACGATGCCGGTGAGCCGGCCGTCGTGCCGCGCCCGGGTCGCGGCCTGCAAAGCGATCGCCCCGCCCATTGACCAGCCCATCAGGACGATCTGGGTGGCCCCGTTGCCCGCAGCGAATTCGATCGCGGCCTCGACATCCCTCCACTCGGTGTCACCGAGTCCGAACCGGCCGTCGGCGCTCGGCGGCGCTTCACCGTCGTTGCGGTACGACACGAGCAGGCACGAGTATCCGGCGGCGTTGAAGACCGGCACCGCCCGCAGGGTCTCGTGCCGCCGGACCCCGCGGCCGTGGACCAGGATCACCCAGCGACCGGAGGGATCCTCTGCCGGGATCAGCCAGGCGGGCGCGGCGCCGAGCTCCGTCGGCACCGTCACATTGGTGAACTCCAGTCCGAGGTCCCACGGACCCAGGAAGGAGAATCCGCCCAGACGGCCCCGGCTTGCAGCGCCGAGATCACCGAAATCCACGGTGAGGACCCGGCGGGTGACGGTCTTCGCTGTGCGCTCCACGATGGCGCCGAGACGGGCGTGCCCGGAGTCCGCTGAAAACCAGAAACTGTAGTCACCGGGCAGTACCGCGTCCATGGTGGCTTCGAGGGTGATTGTCCCGGCAGCGAGGTCGACGCCGTACACCCGGGTGTCGTCGGTGCGCTTGGTGGGCGGGGTCACGATGCGGCGCGCCATCACGCCGGCCAGCACCCCCACCGCGACTGTCGCGGCCGCCGCGACCGCGACCAGGCTGCCGGCAACGACCAGTCCGGCGGACGCCAGGCCGCGGCCCTTACCCGCTCGTGCATCGATCCCCGTCATGCCTACCTCCGCGCTGCTCGGCGTGCCTCGCACCAGCGCACGGAAAAAACTCTAGTCTGCAGACGTGCCCGATTCAGAGGATCAGCCCCAGCGCCCCGCGCAGTTTGCCGCGGCGCTCGACGCTATCCGTTCTTCCAGTCCGCGTCCCGAGCTGGTGGTCACCGAGATTTCGGCCCCTGGGAACCTCGCGCCGTACGCCGTGGCGCTGTCTGCGGACGTCACGCCCGTGCGGCACGGCAGTGATTCCGAATTCGGGACCGGGCGCTTCATTCTGCTCTATGACCCCGAGGAACCCGACAGCTGGGGCGGTCCGTTCCGCGTCGTCTGCTTCGCCCAGGCTCCGCTTGAAACCGACATCGGCATCGATCCGTTCCTCGCCGACGTGGCGTGGGCCTGGCTTGTCGATGCCCTGGATGCCCGCGGTGCGAACTACACGGCCGCCTCCGGGACCGCCACCAAGATCCTGTCCTCGGGTTTCGGAGAGCTCGCCCATCAGGGCGATGGAGCGCAGATCGAATTGCGCGCGTCGTGGAGCCCACTGGACAACGACCTCGCGGCGCACGTCGAAGGCTGGGCCGAGCTGTTGTGCATGTTGGCCGGTCTGCCACCCGCCGGCGAGCTGCCGGTCCCGCCGCGGCACGGCCACCCGTCTCAGGCCTCCCCCTCCCGACACGGGCAGGCACACGACACCGCTGACCACGAGACTCACGGAAACTCGAGTCCTGAACGCCGCGGACCTGGACACGACAGTTCAGAACCGGGGGCTTCGGCACACAGCGCGTCAGGAATCATGCTCGGAGCAGTCGAGCCGATCGGCCCGGCGGCAGCTTCCATGCGGCGAACCGGCCCCGGATTGCATACCCTGGGAGTGGCCGTCGGCATCGGGGAGCCCGGTGGCCGGGATACGGTCGGTGTCGATATCGCCGGCCTCGATTCGTCCGGCGCTGAACGCGCCGGTAGGGAGACCGCGGGAATGAGTGCCATGGCAGTGAATTCAGTCGGAGCCGATCTCGGCCACAGCGGGCCCCTCGGCATTCACCCCAACGTTCTGAGCACCCCGGCTCCCACCTCGCTGGGCGTCACAGATCTCTCGGCACACCGTGCAGCCCGTGGTTGATCCGCCCGTGCTCACCCACCAGGTCATCGATTCCCGCGCGGCCTACCTCGCCGCAGTGAACACTTTGGCCGCCGGAACCGGTCCGATCGGCATCGATGCCGAACGAGCGTCGGGTTTCACGTACTCCCAGCGCGCCTACCTGATCCAGATCTTCCGCAGGGATGCCGGCACTTTCCTCTTTGATCCACCGGCGCTCGGCGACTTCAGCGAGCTCAACGCAGCCCTGGACGGCGAGGAGTGGATCCTCCACGCTGCCAGCCAGGACCTGGCCTGTCTCCGGGAGGTGGGTCTGGACCCCGCCCGCATCTTCGACACCGAGCTTGCGGCACGCCTGCTCGGCCTGCCCAGGGTGGGACTCGGCACCGTGGTCGAGGAACTCCTCGGCATCCACCTCGCCAAGGAGCACTCCGCCGCCAATTGGTCGACCCGGCCGCTGCCTGAGAGCTGGCTGGTGTACGCGGCGCTGGACGTCGAACTGCTTCCGGACCTTCGCGACAGCATGGTCGAGCTCCTTGTCGAATCCGACAAGACCGGGATAGCGGAGCAGGAATTTGCCGCGGTCCTCGCCAAGGAAGCCAAACCCGCGCGCGCAGAGCCGTGGCGCCGCTTGTCCGGGCTGCACGTGGTGCGCGGCCAGCGAAACCTCGCGGTCGCCCGCGAGTTGTGGGTCGCCAGGGACGCCCTGGCCCAGGAGCTGGATGTCTCACCAGGCCGGCTGGTCCCCGACGCCTCCCTGGTGGCCGCGGCCCGTGTGATGCCCGCGAGCCGGAACGCCCTCGCCGAGCTGCGCGAATTCAATGGCCGCGCCAGCCGCACCGAACTCGACCGGTGGTGGAAAGCCATCCTCCGCGGCCAGGCCAGTGTTGACCTGCCCTCGGTGAAGGCGAACGGCGACGCGTTGCCACCACCACGGGCCTGGGCCGACCGCAACCCCGACGCCGACCTGCGCTACAAGGCCGCCAGGGCCGCTCTGACGGCCGCGTCGGAAGAACGCGCCGTGCCCCTGGAGAATCTGCTCACACCCGATCACCTGCGCCGGGTGGCGTGGCAACCCCCGGAACCTGCCGGTGCCGACGCCGTCGGTGACGCTCTCGCCGTGCTCGGCGCGCGCGCCTGGCAGATTGAGGCGACCGCACAACTAATAGCGGATGCCTTTGTGGAAGTCCACCAAAGCGCCTCCGTGCCCCCGGACGCGGATTCGTAGGAACAATCAAAGGATTCCCCCCGGTTAATTCGTCACCCTAGGATCGTGCGATACCTGTTTTGAGTGATGGAGGCAAAGTGGCCGAGAGAACTGAAGTCGTCTTCGTGGACGGGGTTCGCACCCCGTTCGGTCGTGCCGGCGAGAAGGGTATGTATTGGAATACCCGCGCCGACGACCTGGTCGTCAAGGCGATCACCGGACTCATGGAACGCAACCCGTCTGTGCCGGGTGAACGCATCGACGATGTCGCCATCGCGGCGACCACGCAGGCCGGTGACCAGGGGCTCACCCTGGGGCGCACCGCGGCGCTGCTGGCCGGACTGCCCGTCTCGGTGCCGGGGTTCGCGATCGACCGGATGTGCGCCGGTGCGATGACGTCGGTCACCACCATGGGCGCTGCGATCGGCTTCGGTGCCTACGACCTCGCCATCGCCGGCGGTGTCGAACACATGGGTCGCCATCCGATGGGCGCCGGGGTCGACCCGAACCCGCGGTTCCTCAGCGAGCGGCTGGTCAGCGAGGATGCCCTGAACATGGGTGCCACCGCCGAACGCATCCACGACCGGTTCCCGGAGTACACCAAGGACCGCTCTGATCGGTACGCCCTGCGTAGCCAGCAGAAGGTCGCGGCGGCGTACGAAGCCGGCAAGATCCAGCCGGACCTGGTGTCTGTCGCCACCCGGAGCGCCGCTGGTTGGGGCCTCGCCACCCGCGACGAGGCGCCGCGGCCCGAGACCACCCTGGACGGTCTGGCCGGGCTGAAGACGCCGTTCCGGCCGCACGGCCGTATCACGGCCGGCAACGCCTCAGGCCTCAACGACGGCGCGACCGCTTGCCTGCTGGCCAGCGGCGCCACCGCGAAGGAACTCGGCCTCAGCGTCAAGATGAAGCTCGTGAGCTTTGCTTTCGCCGGCGTCGAGCCGGAGGTGATGGGCCTTGGCCCGGTGCCGTCGACCGAAAAGGCGCTGCGCAAGGCCGGGTTGTCGATCACCGACATCGGCCTGTTCGAGCTCAATGAGGCCTTCGCGGTGCAGGTGATCTCCTTCCTCGACCACTTCGGGATCGACGACGAGGACCCCCGGGTCAACGAGTACGGCGGCGCCATCGCGATCGGCCATCCGCTCGCATCGTCGGGCGTGCGCCTGATGAACCAGCTCGCCAGCCAGTTCGCCGAGCACCCCGAGGTGCGTTACGGCCTCACCGCCATGTGCATCGGCCTCGGCCAGGGTGGCACCGTGATTTGGGAAAACCCGCACTTCAACAAGAAGGCAGCCAAGCGATGACCACGACCAGCACCCCCATCGACTACGCCACCCTCGACTTCTCGCCGCTCGTCGTGGTGTCAGGTGACGAAGTCGTCACCCACTCCTTCGTCCGGGACGTGCCGCTGTCGGGCGGACGCACCCTGGCGCTCCTGACTCTGGACAACGGGCGGGACCACACCCGGCCCAACACTCTGGGTCCCGTCACTCTCCTGGAGTTCAGCGGCGTCATGGACGAGCTCACCGCCCGCGCCGGGCGGGGGGAGATCCACGGAGTGGCCGTCACGGGCAAACCGTTCATCCTCGCCGCCGGCGCCGACCTGAGCAAGGTCAGTGAAATTCCGTCCCGCGAGGTGGGCAAGCTGCTCGCCCAGTTGGGCCACTTCGCCCTGGGCAAGCTCAGCACGCTGGGTGTGCCGTCGTTCGTGTTCATCAACGGGCTCGCCCTCGGCGGCGGTCTCGAGGTGGCGCTGAACGCCGACTACCGCACCGTTGACGAGACCGTTCCGGCGATCGCCCTGCCCGAGGTATTCCTCGGCCTGATCCCGGGCTGGGGCGGCTCGTACCTGCTGCCCAACTTGGTCGGCATCGAGAACGCCCTCAAGGTGATCGTTGAGAACCCGCTCAAGAACAACCGCACCCTCACCGGCAAGGACGCCCTCGAATTGGGGATCGCCGACCGGATGTTCCGCTCGGTGAGCTTCCTCGAGGACTCGATCCGCTGGGCCGATGGCGTCATCGCCGGCCGCGAGAGCGTGTCTCGCCCGAACGCCCCAGGGAAGATCGAACGCCTGGTCAAGTGGGACGCGGCCATCGGCATCGCCCGTAAGATGCTCGAGTCGCGCATCGGCACGGTTGCCGCATCGCCCTACGCCGCGCTCGACCTGATCAAGGCCGCCCGCGCCGGCACGAAGGCCGAAGCGTTCGCCCGGGAAGACGACGCCCTCGCCGACCTGATCTCCGGGGACCAGCTGCCCGCGAGCATCTACTCCTTCAACCTGGTGCAGAAGCGCGCCAAACGGCCCGCTGGAGCCCCGGACAAGGCTCTGGCGCGTCCCATCGGCAAGGTCGGCGTCATCGGCGCGGGTCTGATGGCCAGCCAGTTCGCCCTGCTGTTCGTGCGCCGGCTGAAGGTACCCGTCGTGATCACCGACCTCGACCAGGCCAGGGTCGACAAGGGCGTCGCCTACATCCACGGCGAGATCCGGACCCTGCAGGACAAGGGCCGCATCAGCTCCGACGAGGCCAACCGGCTGCGCGCCCTGGTGACCGGTACCACCGACAAGGCCGACTTCGCCGACGCAGACTGGGTCATCGAGGCGGTCTTCGAGGAACTCGGGGTGAAACAGGACGTCTTCGCCGAGATCGAGAAGCACATCTCCCCCACCGCGATCCTCGCGACGAACACCTCGTCGCTGTCGGTGGAACAGATCGGCGCCAAGCTGGCCCACCCTGAGCGACTGGTAGGCTTCCACTTCTTCAACCCGGTGGCCGTGATGCCGCTGATCGAGGTCGTGAACACCCCCGCCACCGACGAGGCCACCCTGTCGACCGCGATGGTGATCGCCGCCAAGCTGCGCAAGAACGCCGTCATCACCCGCGACACCCCGGGCTTCGTGGTGAACCGGGTGCTGGCCAAACTGCTCGGCGAAGCCATGCACGCCGTTGACACCGGCACCCCGTTCGAGGTCGTCGACGGTGCGCTGGCCTCGTTCGGCCTGCCGATGACACCGTTCGAGCTGCTCGAGCTGGTTGGCCTCAAGGTCGGCGCCCACGTGTTGGACACCCACCATGCGGCGTTCCCCGACCGGTTCTTCGAGAGCACCAACCTGCACCGCCTTGCCGAACACGGCAGAATCCTTGAGCGCAACTCCAGCGGAAAGATCACCGGCTTCGACAAGGGTGCGGTGAAGATCGTGGCGGGCGGGACGACACCGATCACGGCGGAGGAGATCCTGCGCCGAGTGGAGGACGGCCTGGCTGACGAGATCAAGCGGATGCTCGACGACGACGTGGTGCACGCACCGGAGGACATCGACCTGTGCATGCTGCTCGGTGCCGGCTGGCCGTTCCAGATGGGCGGGATCACGCCCTATCTCGACAGGGTCGGCGCCAGTGAGCGCGTCTTCGGCGGCACCTTCCACACCCCGATGGTGCGCGGCGTCGGGTCGGCGTCACCCACTGCCGGCGTACCCGTGCTCGGCTAGCTGGCTGCGCTGCCGCCGCCCTGGCGGCAGCGCAACTGTTGCCCGTACAGACAAGTGCGGCCGGTACACCGGCCGCACTTGTCCATTTCGGTCACAGATGCGTTCTCACACCCCGACCTCGACAGCCGGCTGAGCGGGAGGGTCAGTCGCGGGGGGCCCGCTGCAGCGGGATGCTGCCCGTACCGGGGCCTTCGGCGCGGGTGGAGTCCGCCGGCAGAGCACGGGCGTGCGGCAGTTTGCTGCCGAGGACCATCGCCACGACGTCTCGGGCGATGTGCTGCGGCGTCAGTCCCACCCGCTCGAGGATCTCGGCGCGGGTGCCGTGGTCGAGGAACTCATCCGGCAGACCGAGCTCGGTGACGGCCGTGTCGACGCCGGCCTCACGCAGGTCCTGGCGGATGCGCGTGCCGATGCCGCCGACGCGGATGCCGTCTTCGATGCTCACCACGATGCGGTGCTGGGCCGCAAGCTCGATGATGCTCTGCGGCACCGGCACCACCCAGCGCGGATCGACCACTGTCGCACCGATGCCCTGGGCGGCGAGCCGCTCCGCGACCTCGAGGCCCATTCCGGCCATCGGGCCGACCGTGACGATGAGCACATCCTGCTGGCTGCTGCGCACGAGCACATCGACACCGTCGGGCAGTCGTTCCAACGCGTCGTATTCCACGCCGGTGCTGCCCTTGGGGAAGCGCAGCACGGTGGGGGCATCGTCCACCAGAACCGCCTCGGCGAGCTCCTCGCGGAGGCGGGTCGAGTCGCGAGGTGCGGCGAGCCTGATGTGCGGTATGACCTGCAGGATCGCGAGATCCCACATGCCGTGGTGACTGGGGCCGTCCGGCCCCGTGACCCCGGCCCGGTCGAGCACGAAGGTGACTCCTGCACGGTGGAGGGCAACGTCCATCAGGACCTGGTCGAATGCGCGGTTGATGAAGGTGGCATAGAGGGCCACGACGGGGTGCAGGCCGCCGAAGGCGAGCCCGGCGGCGCTGGTGACCGCGTGCTGTTCGGCGATGCCGACGTCGTGCACCCGCTCGGGGAACCGTTCGGCCATCTTGTGCAGCCCGGTGGGGCGCAGCATTGCCGCGGTGATCGCCACCAGCTTGGGGTTCTCGGTGGCCAGGTTGAGCAGCTCGTCGGCGAACACCGAGGTCCACGACGGGGCTCCGGCGGACTCGGTGGGCTCCCCGGTCTCGGGGTCGATTACGCCGACAGCGTGGAACTGGTCTGCGACGTCCTGCACGGCAGGGTCGTAGCCTTTACCCTTCTGGGTGATGGTGTGCACGATGACCGGCGCGCCGTAGTCCTTGGCCTGACTGAGGGCTTCGAGCATGGCCTCCATGTCGTGTCCGTCGACAGGGCCGATGTACTTGATGTCGAGGTTGGAGTACAACGCGTCGTTGTTGGAGAACCGGCTGAGAAAGCCGTGCAGGCCGCCGCGCACGCCGCGGAAGATGGCGCGGGCCGGCGCTCCCATGTGGTCGAACGCCTGGCGGCTGGAGATGTACGCGGCCTTGTAGCTGGCGCGCAACCGAACCGTGTTGAGAAACCGGGCCATACCGCCGATGGTGGGCGCGTAGGAGCGGCCATTGTCGTTGATGACGATGATCAGGCGGCGATTGTTGTCGTCGCTGATGTTGTTGAGGGCTTCCCACGTCATTCCGCCGGTGAGCGAACCGTCACCGACGACGGCGATGACATGCCGGTCGCTCTGGCCGGTCATCTCAAACGCTCGGGAGATGCCGTCAGCCCAGGACAGCGAACTGGAAGCGTGCGAGCTCTCGACGATGTCGTGCTCAGACTCGCGTCGCTGCGGGTACCCCGCCAGCCCGCCGGTCTGGCGCAACCGGCTGAAGTCCTGACGACCGGTGAGCATCTTGTGCACGTAGGACTGGTGCCCGGTGTCGAACACGATCGCGTCGCGCGGTGAATCGAAGAGCCGGTGGATGGCGATGGTCATCTCGACGACGCCGAGGTTGGGGCCTAGGTGCCCGCCGGTCTTGGAGATCTCGGCGACCAGGAAGGCGCGAACCTCGGCGGCCAGCTCGACGAGCTGTTCCTTCGAGAGACCGTCGAGGTCCCGGGGACCGTGAATCGTCTCCAGAAGGGTCATTGGGCCAGCCTTTCACGATAGTGGAGCAACGAAATACGCGCCACGAGAACGCAGAACTGGCACGCAGTTCGGATTCCCCGAGTCTACGCGCCAGTCTGAGACGATTCTGCGAATTCCCGGTTAGACGACGAGGGAGCGCAGCACGTACTGCAGGATGCCGCCGTTGCGGTAGTAGTCCGCCTCACCCGGGGTGTCGATGCGCACCACGGCGTCGAACTCGACGGTGGCCTTGCCGGGCGCTGAATGCTCGGTCGGCGTCGCAACGACGTGCACGGTCTTGGGCGTGCGGCCCTCGTTGAGTTCCTCGATGCCCGTGATGGACACGGTCTCCGTGCCGTCCAGGCCGAGCGAGGCCCAGCTCTGGCCCGCGGGGAACTGCAGCGGCACAACGCCCATGCCGATGAGGTTGGAGCGGTGGATCCGCTCGAAGCTCTCGGTGATGACGGCCTTGACGCCCAGCAGGCTGGTCCCCTTGGCTGCCCAGTCGCGTGACGAGCCGGAACCGTACTCCTTGCCACCGAAGATCACCAGCGGTGTGCCGGCGGCCTGGTAGTTCTGGCTGGCGTCGTAGATGAACGACTGCGGCGCATCCGGCTTGGTGAAGTCGCGGGTGTAACCGCCCTCGACGCCGTCAAGCAGCTGGTTGCGCAATCGGATGTTGGCGAAGGTGCCGCGGATCATGATTTCGTGGTTGCCGCGGCGCGAGCCGTAGGAGTTGAAGTCACCACGGTCGACACCGTGCTCCATCAGGTAGGCACCGGCCGGGCTGTCGGCCTTGATGTTGCCGGCCGGGCTGATGTGGTCGGTGGTGACGGAGTCGCCGAGCTTGGCCAGCACCCGGGCGCCGACGATGTCGGAGACCGGCGTGGTCTCCAGGGTCATGCCGTCGAAGTACGGGGGCTTCCGCACGTAGGTGGACTTGGGGTCCCATTCGAAGACCTCGCTGTCCGGCGTCGGCAGTGAGCGCCAGCGCTCGTCGCCCTCGAAGACCTCGCCGTATTCCTTGGTGAACATGGCGGTGTCGATCGAGCTGTCGATGGTGGCCTGCACCTCGGCGGAGTCCGGCCAGATGTCCTTGAGGAACACGTCGTTCCCCTCGGTGTCCGTGCCGAGCGCGTCGGTGTCGAAGTCGAAGTTCATCGACCCGGCCAGAGCGTACGCGATGACCAACGGCGGGCTGGCCAGGTAGTTCATCTTGACGTCGGGGCTGATCCTGCCCTCGAAGTTGCGGTTGCCGGAGAGCACGGCGGTGACGGCGAGGTCGTTGTCGTTGATCGCAGCGGAGACTTCGTCGATCAGCGGGCCGGTGTTGCCGATGCAGACCGTGCAGCCGTAGCCGACGGTGTAGAAGCCGAGGGCCTCGAGGTCGGCGGTGAGGCCGGCCTTGGCGTAGTAGTCCGTCACGACCTTGGAGCCTGGCGCCAGGGTGGTCTTGACCCAGGGCTTGGACGTGAGGCCCTTCTTCACGGCGTTCCGCGCGAGAAGGCCGGCGGCGAGCATGACCGATGGGTTCGAGGTGTTGGTGCAGCTCGTGATGGCCGCAACGGCCACGGCGCCGTGGTCGAGGGTGTACTTGCCCCCGTCGGCCGTGGTGATCGGCACCGGGCTGGACACCGACACCGGAGCGTGGCTCACGTGCTGGTGCGAGATCTGGTGAGCGCTCTGTTCGTCCTCGGCGGTGAAACCGATCGGGTCGGATGCCGGGAAGGAGGCCTCAACGGCCGCGTCCACCCTGGACAGGTCGTGGGTGGCGTAGTTCTGCAGGTCGATTTCGAACTGGGACTTGGCGTTGGTGAGTTCGACGCGGTCCTGCGGACGCTTGGGGCCGGCGATCGACGGTACGACGGTGCCGAGGTCCAGTTCCAGGTACTCGCTGAAAACAGGTTCCTGGGCCGGGTCGTGCCAGAGACCCTGCAGCTTGGAGTAAGCCTCGACGAGGGCGACCTGGTCAACGCTCCGACCGGTGAGGCGCAGGTAACCGAGGGTGACGTCGTCGATGGGGAACATGGCGGCGGTGGAGCCGAACTCGGGGCTCATGTTGCCGATCGTGGCGCGGTTGGCCAGCGGAACCTGGGCGACGCCCTCGCCGTAGAATTCGACGAATTTGCCGACCACACCGTGCTTGCGCAGCATCTGCGTGATGGTGAGGACAACATCCGTCGCGGTGACGCCGGCGGGGATCGAGCCGTTGAGCTTGAAGCCGACGACCTTGGGGATGAGCATCGACACGGGCTGGCCGAGCATGGCCGCCTCGGCCTCGATGCCGCCGACGCCCCAGCCGAGCACGCCCAGGCCGTTGACCATGGTGGTGTGCGAGTCGGTGCCGACGCAGGTGTCGGGGTATGCGCGCAGGACACCGCCGACTTCCCGGGTGAAGGTGACGCGGGCCAGGTACTCGATGTTGACCTGGTGCACGATTCCGGTTCCCGGCGGGACGACCTTGAAGTCGTCGAACGCGGTCTGACCCCAGCGCAGGAACTGGTAGCGCTCACCGTTGCGCTCGTATTCGATCTCCACGTTGCGCTCGAGCGCATTCTCGCTGCCGAACAGGTCGGCGATCACCGAGTGGTCGATGACGAGCTCGGCCGGGGCGAGCGGGTTGATCTTGTTGGGGTCGCCGCCGAGGTCGGCGACGGCCTCACGCATGGTGGCGAGGTCGACGATGCACGGCACGCCGGTGAAGTCCTGCATGATCACGCGGGCGGGCGTGAACTGGATCTCGGTGTCCGGATCGGCCGTGGGCACCCAGGCGCCCAGGGCGCGGATGTGGTCCGCGGTGATGTTCGCGCCGTCTTCGGTGCGGAGGAGGTTCTCCAGCAGCACCTTGAGGCTGAACGGCAGCTTCTCGTATCCCTTGACGGCGTCAAGACGAAAGACCTCGTAGTCCGTCGAACCGACGCGCAGGGTGTCCCGAGCTCCAAAACTATTAACAGCAGACACGATGCCCTCTCCTTCGTGGAAACCGACGGGAAACCGTCCGCAATCCTCAATCCTGACCAACTGACGCCCGGTTCTGCCAGCAAGGGTAGCCTTACTGAACTCACCCCAGCACGAACCGGCGGCATACGCCGAAAACTATCTCGACGTCGAGATAACTATAGCACCGAAGCCGTTGACGGCTCGGTGTTCTGCAGCGGCCGGGGCTCGAGGTGAGAGCCTGCGCCAGAGGGGAGAGCTGGCGCTAGAGCTTCGGCTGGTCCGGCGTCTGGGCGGCGGTGGCCGCGTAGACCGAGCGCACCATCAGCCAGGACACCACGAGGAGCGGCGCATACAGCGGGATCCCCATCAGCAGCTTGGTGGCGCCGAGCCACTCGACGTTGCCGGCGTAGTACAGCGGCAGCTGCACCGCCAGTCGCAGGATGAACAGGCCCGCCCACATGAAGGTGAGGATGACCATCACGCGGCGCTTGGACGGGTCTGCCCGCCAGGCGAGCTGCTCCCCCATCAGGAATCCGACGGCCACGCCGATCAGCGGCCAGCCGATCAGCGCGGAAACCAACAGAACCGTGCCGTAGACACCATTGGTCCAGAAGCCCGGCAGATAGAAGTCCTCTGCGCGCCCGGTGAGAAGGGCAAGCACCGCGCTGATGCCGATGCCCACGAGTCCGCCGAGGGCCTGGGTGACAGTCTGCTTCTTGGCCAGTCTCAGCACGAAGAAGATCGCTCCGATGAGCACCGGGGCGATCAGCGAGGGGATCAATTCGAACGTGACCGTATAGGTGACCAGGAAGACCAATCCCGGCAGCACTGCCTCCACCAGGCCGCGGATGCCGCCCATGGCCGCCAGCAGCGCGTGGCCGCTGATCGGCTCCCCGTCGACGGCCGGGCTGAAGCCGGCGCGCCTGGCGGCCGCGGCCATGCTGTCGCCCAGGGCGCCGGAGACCGATGGTTCCGCCGGCTGGGGCGGCTGTCCGGGCTGTACAGGCTGGGCTGGCGTCGCGTCAGCGCTGTCGGGCGCTTTGCGGGATTCGGGCTCTGGCCCGGAAAGGGAGTCCGTCATCAGGTGACTTTCGGTGAGGTGTGCGGGTCGCCGGCGGGCTGGGCGCCGTGGGTTGTGAGGCCCGAGGGCTATGCGCCGGTGGGTTCGGGCTTGCCGGCCGGGGTGGCCGGCATCCGCAGCGGAATCAGGTCGCGCGGCGGCATCGGGGCGGACCCGCGCACCACGACGATGCTGCGGAACAGGTCTTCGATCTGCGCAGCGGCCTCGGGGTTGATGGCGCCCTCACCGGCGATGACACCGCGCAGGAACCAGCGCGGGCCGTCCACGCCGATGAACCGGGCCAGCCTGGAGGTCCCGGCAGGACCCTGGCCGGCGGCGACGGGGATCTCGGCGACGAGTTCCGGGCCGAACGGGCCCTCGCGCGGCGTGGTCGAGCCGCCCTGCTTGGCGATCTGGTCGGCGATCTGGCTGCGGATCTCGTGCCAGAGGCCGCTCGAACGCGGTGCGGCGAAGGCCTGCACCTGCAAGGTCGATCCGGCGTAGTCCAGGCCGATGGCCACGACCCGCTTGCTGCCCTCTTCGATCTCGAGCCGCAGGTGCAGCCCTTCACGGGGAAGGATCTTGACGCCGCCGAGGTCGACGTAGGGCCTGACCGGGTTGGCTTCAGACTCGTCGAGGGGGCCGTCGACGTCGCGGTCCTCCGGGGCGGACTTGGCGTGCAGGTCGGCAGCGGCCTGCTCGGCTTCGGCGCGTTCTGCTTCGGCACGCTCGGCGTCGGTGCGCTCTGCGTCTGGGCGGCCGGCCTCGGCCAGGTCGGTGCCGTCGGTTTTCGAGCGCGTGTCGGGATTCACGTTGTCACTCACAGGTTTTCTCCACTCTGGTGGGCATCCGCCGGGGCGGACGTAGGGATCTGGGGAATCGCGTCTGCCGCAGACTTGGGCGCGACGCCGGTCGAGCCGAATCCGCCCTCCCCACGCATGCTGCCGGGTAGGCGTTCTACCGGCACGAAGACTGCTCGCGCCACCGGTGCAACGATGAGCTGGGCGATGCGATCGCCGACGTTGATGGTGAAAGGCGTCTCACGGTCTGTGTTGAGCAGGCAGACCTTGACCTCGCCCCGGTAGCCGGCGTCGACGGTGCCCGGCGAGTTCACGACGGTGATGCCGTGTTTGACCGCCAGGCCGCTGCGCGGAACGACGAACGCCGCATAGCCATCCGGCAGTGCGATCGACACGCCGGTACCGACCAGGGCGCGTTCGCCGGGGGCCAGGACCAGGGCCTCGGAGGCATGCAGGTCCGCGCCGGCGTCACCCGGATGGGCGTATGTCGGGAGAACGGACGCGGTAATCAGAACTTCGACGCTTTCAGCCACGTGTCGAGGGTAGTGCAGTTATCTGGTCGAATAGACCCATGCCCGATTATCGCGAAAAACTCTGGCCATCCCCTTGGCTGTTCATCATCATTGCGCTTGTGATCCCGGCGAGCCTGCTGGTCTTCCTGCCGATCTCGGTTCTGGCCGGGGTCCTGACCGGGGCCGGCCTGTACCTCGGCAGCGCCCTGCTCCTGGTGCTCGCGTCTCCGACCGTCGTGGTGTCCGACGGGGTGCTCACCGCCGGCCGGGCCCGCATCGAAACGAGCCTGCTCGGTGAAGCCATTCCATTCGAAGGCGCTGACGCCACGCTCGAGCGCGGCCAGAAGCTGGATGCCCGCGCCTGGCTGCTGATCCGGGGCTGGATCGCACCCGTGGTGCGCATCCCGCTCACGGACCCGACGGATCCGTCGCCGTACTGGCTGGTGTCCAGTCGCCGGCCACAGAAAATGGCCGCCGCGATCAATGGATCGCGACGGCCAGCATCAAGTAACTAAGCGCGCTTAGGCGTCGCACTCCAGGCAGACCGGGCCGAGCTTGGTCTCGTGCGACATCTGCGAACGGTGCTTCACGAGGAAGCACTCCACGCAGGTGAACTCGTCGGCCTGCGGGGGCAGGACGACCACGTCGAGGTCGAGGTCGGACAGATCGGCGCCCGGAAGGTCGAAACCACCGGGGTTGTCGGAGTCGTCAACATCAACGACACCGCTCATCTTGTCGGGTACACGCTCCTTGAGGGCCTCAATCGACTCTGAGTCGTCTTCGGTCTTTCGCGGTGCGTCGTAATCGGTTGCCATGCCCATCCATTTCATTAACGCCGATAAACGAAATCGGCGGCCATAGTTTGCAACAATCCGTGCGGAATAGCAAACCAATCACCAACCTTTCAGGTTGGCAATGGGAGCAACTTCCGGCACGCCCGCAGTATTCCCCGAGATTGACCACTTTGCATGGCAGGGTTGGGCCATCAGTAATCGCGAGAGGGCTTTCGCCATGCAGGATTTGAAAGTTATCGGAGTCGAGAACGGCGCGCTGCTTGCAGCGTCAGAGGAGGGTGATCGTTTTCGGATCCCCATCGATGCGGTTCTCCAGTCCCGGCTTCGCCAAACCCAAACGGATTCGTCCGTCAGACCCAAGTTGTCACCCCGCGAGGTGCAGGCGCACATTCGTGCCGGCATGTCGGCCGAGGACGTCGCTGCGGTGACCGGGGCGTCACTGGACTTCGTGAAACGCTTCGAGGGGCCCGTGGTCGCCGAACGCGAGTACATAGTCTCGAGTGCGCTCAGCGTGCCCGTGCACACCGCGATCGACCCCGATCCGATCGACGAGCAGGCCAACTTCGGCAGCGTCATCCGCGAACGCCTGGCGTCGCTTGGCGCCTCGAACGAACGCTGGGCCAGCTGGAAGGAGCCCGGCGCGGGCTGGATCGTCAAGCTCGCCTTCACGGCGGACGACATCGACCACGATGCCCGGTGGAGCTTCGAGCCGAAGAAGAACGCCCTGTCCCCCATCGGCAGTGAGGCCATCGCGCTCTCCCAGCAGGGTGAGCTCAAGGGTGCCCTGATCCCCCGGCTTCGTGCCGTCGGTGCCGAAACCAGCCTGGCCGACGTGAGCCGCTTCGACAGCGGTGCGTTCACGTTCAAGGAATCCCTGGCCGACGACATCCTCAACGACACGGCTCCCCTGCACGATCCGGTGCCGTATGCGCGCTCGGTCGGAACGACCGAAGCGGTGTCGAAGGCGGCCATCAAGCGCGCCGCCGAACCTCAGCAGAGCCTGAGCGAGACCGCGGACCTGCTTGAATCGCTGCGCCGCCGCCGTGGCGAACGAGAAGCGGCGGCCGTGGAGGTCGAAACAGCCGGCTCCGCCGCGCCGGACACCCGCGGTGCAGAGCGCGCACCGGCGGAACCCGGCATCCGCCTTGTCGAAGAGACCAGTCCGACCGCCGAGACGGCGTCTGGGGCACCTGAGGAGACCCGCAACGTGTGGGCCAGCCAGGCGGCTACCGGGCAGCCCCGCGCCGGTCAGACCGGTCGCCGCGGCCGAGCATCGATGCCCAGCTGGGACGAGATCGTCTTCGGTGCCCGCACGGACGACGATCTGGCCTGATCCGCAGCGTCCCACCGATCCCCACCATTCCGCCGCTCTGGGCTGACTCGCCCGGGCGCACGGGGTCGACCCGTTCGGACGGTGCTGCCCTAGGCTACGGTGCTGCCCTAGGCTGCGGTTCATGATGCATGCCTCCCGCACCGACATCACCCGCCGTCGCCTGGTCAGCCAGGCGCTGACCGGGGCCATCAGCGATCCCGCCCTGGTCGTCGACCGGATGCTGGCGTTGCAGGCCCAGGATCTGCGCTGGGCGAAGTGGGCCGTTGCGGTGCGGGCACCGGGAAGCACCTCAGCCGGCATTGACGCCCTGATCGATTCGGGAGCCGTGGTGCGCTCCTGGCCGATGCGGGGGACGCTGCATCTGGTGCCGAGCCAGGACCTGGCCTGGTTGCTCGAGCTCAGCACGCCCAGGCTCTGGGCCGGCGCGGCCACCAGGCGCCGCGAACTGGGCCTGGACGAGGCCATCATCGAACACGCCCGCACCGTGGCCGTGGACGCGCTGAGCGGCGGGCGGGAGCTGAGCCGAGCCGATTTCCAGGCGTTGCTGCAGCGGCACGGCATCAACGTCGACGGCCAACGGTGCTATCACCTGATCTGGCATCTGGCCCAGTCGGGAACCCTGTGCTGGGGCCGGCAACTCGACTCCCAGCAGATGCTGGTGCTCCTGGCGGACTGGGTGCCCGTGTCCAGGCGGCTGCAGCGGGACGAAGCACTGGGCGAATACCTGCTGCGGTACCTGACCGGGCACGGACCGGCGCCCCTGACCGATTTCGCCTGGTGGTCCCAGGTCACCATGGCCGACGCCAAGATCGCGCTCGGCGTGGCGAGGGAGCACCTGGACGTGCTCGATGTGGACGGTGTAGCCCACCTGCTGCCCAGCAGCGCGGATGTCGGCCCGCTCGGCCGCGCCGCCGCCGGCCGCGGCCCGACCGCCGTTCTTGCCCTGCCCGGCTTCGACGAATACCTGCTCGGCTACCGGGACCGCAGCTTCGCGATCGAACCCGAGAATTTCACCAGGGTGGTCCCGGGCAAGAACGGCATCTTCCTCCCGATCCTGGTCCGAGGTGGCCGCATCGCCGGCACCTGGCGCCGCGATTGGCAGGCCAAGGCGATCACCGTGCGACCCGACCCGTTCGCGGCGCCGTCGCCGGCCTTCGCCAGCAGCGCCGACCGTGCGCTGCACGAATACGCACGCTTCCTCGGCCGCCCCGTGCACGTTCTCCCGGCCCCGCCGGCCGTGCCCGCGGCGACCTAGCCTGCCCGGCCGGGGCCTGTGATCCGGCCGGTCCCTCGCGCCTTGTACCCTATGACAGTGCGTATAACGACCAGCCTGCGAGTGTCCAGACGGATCCCGCTGCTGCAGACCCTCAAGACCTCTGTCGCCGTGGTCCTGGCTTGGGTCATCTCGTTGTGGCTCCTGCCTGGCGAGCTGCCCATCTTTGCGGCGATGGCCGCCATCTTCGTCGTGCAACCCAGCATCAACCAGTCCCTGGGGCGGGCCCTCGAGCGCAGCCTCGGCGTGGTCGGCGGGGTCCTGGTCGCCCTGGGCATCGGGCTGTGGTTCGGCCAGGACAGCTGGATCGTTCTCGGGGCTATCGTGCTCTGCATCCTGCTGGCCTGGGCTTTGAAGCTGTCCCCTGGTTCGGCCAATCAGATCCCGATCAGCGCGATGCTCGTTCTCGTCCTGGGCGCAGCGACACCGACCTACGCCAGGGACCGGATCATCGAGACCATCCTGGGCGCCGCGATCGCTGTCATCGTCAACGCGTTGATCGTTCCGCCGGTGCTGCTCACGCCTGCGCACGACGCAGTGACCCGGCTCACCCTCGAGGTGGCCGCGACCTTCGACAGGGTGGCCACCGCGCTGCTGAGCCCGCAAAAATACGCCGACCTGGAGACCCTGATGATCCAGGCCCGACTGCTGCGGCCCATGCTTGCCAAGGCCGAACGGGCCATCAGCCAGGCCGAAGAAAGCCTCACCCTCAATCCCCGCCAGTCCAGGCATCGGGAGGTCCTCGACGCCGACACCGAGCTCTACGCCCGCCTTGTCCCCCTGGTCACCAGGGCGCTGGGTATGACGAGGGCGCTCCGGGATCACTACGACGATTCCCTGCACCTGGAGCCCACCGTGCAGGCCTTCGCCATCGAGCTGGAACGGGCAGCGCACGACCTGCGTTTGCTCACCGTGCCGGCGGAGGGCAAGCCGGCCGATACGACGACTCCGGCTCCCGAACCACTCGCCCTGACGGCGCCGCTCATGATCACGACTCCCCACCCCCAGCACTGGATCCTGATCGGCGCCCTGATGGAGGACCTGCGCCGCGTGCGCGAGGAGATCACCGGCGAGTAGGCTGCCCGCATGTCGAGCAGCCCCGAGCCGTCCAGCAGCGCTCCGGAGCCCCAAGACGGCGCCGCCGGCGCAGGGTCCCCGCGGCGCACCGTGTTGTCCACCCGGAGGTTGGAGTCGTACACGGATGGCGTCTTCGCCATCGCCGCCACCCTCCTGGTGCTGAACGTATCCGTGAACAACCTAGGTGCGGTCACCTCGAACTCCGACTTCGTGCGTCAGCTCACCGACCAGGCCCCGAGCATCCTGAACGTGGTGATCAGCTTTCTGCTGCTCAGCCTGCTCTGGCTCATCCACGTGCGTCAGTTCGAGTACATTCCCCGGGTGGACACCACCATCGTCTGGCTGAATAATTTCCGCTTACTCGGGGTGGTCCTGGTTCCGTTCACGACGAGCCTCAACGACGAATTCAACCGCTTCCTCCTGGGCCGCACACTGCTGCCGGTGAACTTCTTCGTGATCCTGCTTCTCAGCACCTGGCAGTGGTTCCACGCCAGCTCGCCTCGGCGGCACCTCGTTCAGGGTGCATCCGCCGCCGCCGTGCACAATGCGCGGGTCGGGAGCGTGAGTGCGCTCGCGCAGTCCTTCGGGGTGGTGCTGCTGGCGACGATGGTCGGGTCGGCTGCGTTCTTGCTGTTCGCGCTCGACCCGCTCATCAGCGTGCTGTTGCGGCGCACCGGGGTGCTCAGGCCGGCGCCGGACGCCGTGGCCGGATGATCCGCACCGCGCAACACAAACGGGGACCCCCTGGTGGGGATCCCCGTTTCACAGCTGCTGCTGAGTGCTTAGGCCTGGAGCGCGCCCTGCAGTTCGAGGGTGATGGTGACCTTCTCGCCGAGCAGCACGCCGCCGGTCTCGAGGGCCGCGTTGTAGGTCAGGCCGAAGTCTTCGCGGTTGATCTGGGTGGACGCGGTGGCGCCGAACTTGTAGTTGCCGTAAGGGTCGCCGCCGAAACCACCGAACTCGAAGTCGAAGGTGACGGGCTTGGTGACGCCCTTGATGGTGAGGTTGCCGTCGACGAGGTAGTCGCCCTTTTCGATGCGCACGCCGGTCGACACGAAGTCGATGGTCGGGTAGGTCTCGGCGTCAAAGAAGTCGCCGGTGCGCAGGTGGCCGTCGCGGTTGGCCTCGTTGGTGTTGATGGACGCGACCACGGCGGAGGCCGTGACGCTGGTCTCGAGGGGGTTCTCGGTGGTGACGAAGGTAGCGTCGAACTTCTCGAAGGTGCCCTTGACCTTGCTGATCATGATGTGACGGATGCTGAAGCCGACCACGCTGTGGGTGGGGTCGATGGTCCAGGTTCCAGCTTTGTAGCCGGGGATGGTGGTGGTGTCGATGTCGCTCATGGTGCTCCTCAAGTCCGTGGGGCCGGTGGATTCGCCGCCCTCAGGTATATGCAATTGCATAAGACCCTAGGTTATTCCATCACCCGCAAGAAAAAATGTGAACGGTTCGGGAACTCTCGGCGACGAACCCGAAAGGAGGCAACTAGGCTCAGCCTGTCGAGAGGAGCCCCACGATGACAACAGAGTCCACGCCTGGCACACCCCTGGGCATCCGCGATCTCGCCCCGGAGAGCGTCCTGATACTCGGCGGTGGCCGCGCGATCCTGCTCCAGCTCGCGAACCCCGCCGTCGGGCACGGCGTCGCCAGGCACAGCGACTTCGCCGCCAGGCCGTTGGACCGGCTGA
Organism: Cryobacterium lactosi; assembly: GCF_004403945.1. Classification (GTDB taxonomy): domain Bacteria; phylum Actinomycetota; class Actinomycetes; order Actinomycetales; family Microbacteriaceae; genus Cryobacterium; species Cryobacterium lactosi. The sequence goes on from NZ_SOHM01000007.1 coordinate 304,160, forward strand.
CCGGCACGCTCTCCTACGTCTACGCCGTCACCTGCGGCACGCCCATCGACCGCGCTGCAGCCGTGCGCCGGGTGTCGCTCGCCCACCGTCCGGTGCATAGCGAACGGACCGCCGGCGCCCGAACTGCGGGCGCACGAACCGCCGGCGCACAGCCTGCCGCCGAACCGGCCGGCGCACAGCCTGCCGCCGAACCGGCCGGGCGCCCACCGTCGTACAACGCCTTCGATCCAGAGCTGCAGCTCTGGGTGGCCGCAACCCTCTACGAGTCGGCGACACGGATGCACGACCTGGTGTTTGGGCCTCTCACCGATGCCGACGCGGAGTCGGTGTATCGCGACTACGGTGTGCTGGGCACCGCACTGCAGGTGCCGGCCGGGCTTTGGCCTGCGGACCGAGCGGCTTTCGCCGCGTACTGGGACCGGGCGGTGGCGGATCTCTCGACGGATGAGACGACGCGATCGGTCGCCAGGCAACTGCTGCACCCGACGACCGGCCCGGTCTGGCTGCGCCTGGCCATGCCCCTTGCCCGGCTCGTCACGACCGGGCTCCTGGAGCCGGGCGAGCGGGCGCTCTTCAACCTGCCCTGGTCAGCCGGCCGTGAACGCGCGTTTGGCGCTGTGATCAGCGTCCTCCGGGGGGTCTATCCGCGTCTGCCGACGCGACTCCGGCACGCACCGATGCGACGGTCACTGAGCGCCGGCCGGGCACTCGCCGCCCGGCAACACGAGGCGGCCGACGCCGGCGGCTTCAGGCGGTAGTGCGCCGGGTCGCCTTAGAAGAAGTCGTCCGGGGTTCCGGCCGCACGGGTGACCGCGACGGTGGACACCCCCGCACCGTCGAGTTTGGCCATCGCGACCCGGAGCCCGGACTCCATCTGAGAGGCCCAGACCTCGGTCTCCCGCGCGCCGGCTTCGACGGCCTCGAGCTTGCCCAGGGCCTTCTCCTTGTCGGCACGCTCGGTCTTGACCTGCTGGATGCTCAGGGTGACGGCGTAGTACGCCGCCACCATGGACGCGATCGGCGTGGCGATGACGGCCAGGGCGATGATGCTCTCGTTCGAGACGTTGACGAAGATCATGATGATGAACGCGAGCGCGAGCACGGCGATGCCCGCCAGCACCACCAGTGCGGCACGCTGGGGCGGGCCGGTCTTCAGGTCGGAGAGCAGGGTGCGGTTGCGGGGTTTGACCGGGGCGGGTGTCGCGGATTCACCGGTCGGCACCTGCGCGGTGTCTGCCGGCCGGTCGCTGCGGGGTTCCGGACCCGGCATCTGCAGGCGCTCGGTGGTGTTCGAGGTGTCCAGGGGGAAGGTGCGGTCGAACGGGTCATAGCTCTGATCGGTCATGGTCACTCCGTTTGTGGGATCGGTAGCTCGACTGATGTCTCAAGGCTCGTCTGTCGACGGTCTGGTGGGCGACGGTTGGGTGAGCGACGGTTCTGTCGTCGAGGTTAGCGCGTCCCCGGGCAGGAATACGCGTTTGTAACTGCGACCGTCCGCCAGCTCGACGGTGCGGCTGACCAGCTTACCCCGGCTCACCTGCAGGTACACGGCCTGCACGCTCACGCCGAGTATGCCGGCAGCTTCGGCCACCGAGTGTCCGGGCAGGTCGGTCGGGACGCTGCTCGGCCGGCTGCTGCGTTTTCGACCGGCATCCAGGCGGGCCGCGATTTCGGCGTCTGTTCCCTGCCAGCGCCACTTCGCCGCCGTGGGCTTGAGGCCGGCCGCCTGGGCGATCTCCGGCCAGCCGGTGCCGCCCGCCAGGGCGTCGCGCACGCTCGCGAGAGCGGCCGGGTCGGTGTCAAGCAGCTGCAGGACGGCGCGGATGGCACGCATCCTTTCGAGGGCCGGCGCTTGGCTGTCGGCATCCAGCGCCGTCAGCCGGGCCAGCGCAGCAGCCGTCTCCGGCGACAGGTAGTGGCCCATGGATCCTCCGTGGTGCTCGGATGGTCGGTGCTCGGATGGTTGGTGCAGGAACGGTCGGTAAAGGAACGGTTGGTGCAGCCTGGCAGTGTTAGCCGAGGACCGCGACAGAGTGCGGCGGCAGCAGCACCCGTCCATCATCCAGCGTGGGCACCGCATCGGCGTTGTTGGCGAAGGCGAGCAGGACGCTCTCCCCCGTGACCGGAATCCAGCGGCCGCTCGTTGAGAGGTTGATCACGATCTCGGTGGTCCCGCGAGTCAGCAGCAGCCAGCCGTCCGCTTCGTCGAAGGCCACCGCGAGGCGATTGAAGCGGGGATCTGTCAGGTCCTCGAGCCTGCGACGCAGGCCGGCCAAATCCTGGTACAGGGCCAGCAGCCGGCCGGCGTCCGGTCGGTGCAGCTCGGTCCAGTCCAGTTTGGACCTCTCGAAGGTCGCCGGGTCCTGGGGGTCCGGCACGACAGCCGGGTCCCAGCCCATCCGGGCGAACTCCCCGATGCGGCCCTCGGCGGTGGCCAGGCCGAGTTCAGGCTCCGGGTGGGAGGTGAAGAACTGCCACGGCGTGCGAGCCCCCCATTCTTCGCCCATGAACAGCATCGGCGTGAACGGGCCGAGCAGGGTCAAGGCCGCGGCGATGCCCAGCTGGCCGGTGTCGAGCTGCGCGCTGAGCCTGTCACCGATGGCCCGGTTGCCGATCTGGTCGTGATTCTGCGAGGCGACGACGAGGCGCCAGGCCGGCATGCGGTCGACATCGATGGGGCGCCCATGGTGCCGGCCGCGGAAACTGGACAGGGTGCCGTCGTGGAAGAACCCGCGGGTGAGCACCTTCGCCAGGGCGCCGAGCGGCGCGAAGTCGGCGTAGTAGCCCACGGTCTCGCCGGTGAGGGCGACGTGCACGGCGTGGTGGAAGTCGTCGCTCCACTGGGCATCCAGGCCATAGCCGTTCGCCTCGCGGGGGGTGATGAGGCGCGGATCGTTGAGGTCGGACTCGGCGATGAGGGTGAGGGGGCGGCCGACGGCCGCGCTGAGCGCCGCGACCTCGCCGGCGAGCTGCTCGAGCAGGTGCACGGCCGAGTGGTCCTTGAGGGCGTGCACGGCATCCAGACGCAGACCGTCCACGTGGTAGTCACGCAACCACATCAGCGCGCTGTCGATGATGTACCCGCGCACCTCGTCGGAGTCCTGCCCGTCCAGGTTCACCGAGGCACCCCAGGTGTTACCCTCGGCGTCGCTGAGGTACGGGCCGAAGTTCGGCAGGTAGTTGCCGCTGGGGCCCAGATGGTTGTGCACAACGTCCTGGATCACGCCGATGCCATTCGTGTGGCAGGCGTCGACGAAGCGCTGGTAGGCGGCCGGACCGCCGTAGCCCTCGTGCACGGCGTACCAGAGCACGCCGTCGTAGCCCCAGTTGTGTGTGCCGTTGAAGCCGTTCACCGGCAGCACCTCGACGAAGTCGACACCGAGCGCCACGAGGTGGTCGAGCCGGCCGGCCGCGGCGTCCAGGGTGCCCTCCGGGGTGAACGTTCCGATGTGCAGTTCGTAGATCGTGGCGCCGGCGAGCTGGCGGCCGGTCCAGGCGCGGTCCTGCCATGCGTGCGCCTCAGCGTCGAAGGTGCGGGACAGCTCGTGCACGCCGTTCGGCTGGCGGCGGGACCTCGGGTCGGGGAACGGGCCGGAGCCGTCCACCGTGAAGCCGTAGTCGACCCCGGCAGGGTCGCCGGGGAGACTGCCGTGCCACCAGCCCGAATCGCCGCGCGTCATGGGGGCCGTGCCGGTTGGGGTGACCAGCTGGACGACGGCTGCGGTCGGTGCCCAGACCTCGACGGGAATGGCCTCGACGGGTACGGCCGGAGCGGTCACGGCGCTGGTGCTGTCTTCGGTCACTGAGCGGTCTCCTCGGGAGCGGTGGTTGCGGGGACGAGCAGCGCGACCGGGTACCGCGCCAGCAGCTCGGTCAGGCGCACCTCGCCGCCGGAGTGGCGAGTGCCGGTGAGTATGTCCTGCCAGGGGTGCCCGGCGAGCATGATCGTGGTGTCGCCCCAGCCGGTGCGGGCCAGTGCGTCTGGCAACCGGGTGGCAACGGCCACGGCACCGCCGCGGTCGTAGGCCACCACGTGTGCGGCGGCCGGCCCGAAGGCCTCGACGGGCGCGTGGCGGGTGAACAGCTCTGGCCTATCACGTCGGAGCCGGAGCGCCCGGGTGGTGACGAGGAGCTTCGCGGCGCCGGTCTCGTCGATCGGCGGGAGCCAGCCGTCGGTCACTCGGTCCAGGTAGTCCCGCCGCACGGCGTAGTCCACCGGGCGCCGGTTGTCGGGATCGACGAGGGACATCTCCCAGAGTTCGCTGCCCTGGTACACGTCAGGCACGCCGGGCGCGGTGATCTGGATGAGCTTGAGGGCAAGGGAGTTGCTCCAGCCGGCTCGTTGCACCCGGTCGACGAAGGCCGCAACGGTGCTCTGGAGCAGCCCGGGCTCGGCCAGGCGCCGAACCAGATCCCGCATCGCGTTCTCGAAGCTTTCGTTCGGCGCGGTCCAGGTGGTGGAGAGGTTCGCCTCCCTGGACGCCTTCTCGGCGTAGCCGATCAGACGGTCGGTCGACGCCGGCCAGGACCCGACGATCGCCTGCCAGAGCAGGTTCTCGAACGGAGCGTCGCCGAGCGGGGCCAGGGCGCGGAGCTCGGCCAGCACGGCGGCCCACTCGTCAGGGATCTCGGCCAGGACCGAGATTCGGGCACGCACGTCTTCACCGCGCTTGGTGTCGTGGGTGGACAGGGTGGTCTGCGACGCCGGGGAGACGGCCAGGCGGGTCTGCTGGCGGCGATGGAACTCGTCGACCGGAACCGCGAACTCGCTCGGGTCCGCGCCGACCTCGTTGAGGGAGGTGAGCCGGCTGTAGCGGTAATACGCGGTGTCTTCGACGCCCTTGGCCATGACCATCCCCGAGGTCTGCTGGAAGCGGACGGCGGCCGGATGGGTGGGGTCGGTGAGGTACGGCAGCAGGGCGGTGATGGTGCCGTCCAGGTCGGGACGGCGCTGCCGGGCCAGCCGCACCGCGGTGTCGAGTTCATGCCGGCCGACCGGGAGGTAGGAGCGGTAGACCGGGAACCAGGCGATGAGTTCCGACAGGGCGTCAACAGCGTCGGGCACATCGGGGAGCAGACGGTCGAGCCGGCGCACCTCGCTCTGCAGGATGCCGTCGGCGATGGCACGCTTACCGCTGTACACCAGCTCGGTCCAGGACACCGGAGTCGCGGTGGCCGCACCGGCGCGCTCGGCCTGCAGGGCGGCCTCCAGCGCGTCGAGGGAACCCTGGCCGGCGGGGTCGACGAGGACCCTGTCGAAGTCGGCGAGGGCGTCATAACCGGTGGTGCCGTCGGTCGACCAGCTGCTGGGCAGCTGCTCGCGGCCCTCCAGGATCTTCTCGACCAGCAGGTAGCCGTCCGGCATGGCAGCGTGCAGCCTGTCCAGATAGCCGCCGGGGTCGGCGAGCCCGTCGGGGTGGTCGACCCGCAGGCCCTGCACCTGGCCGGAACGCACCCAGCGCAGGATCTCGCGGTGGGATTCGTCGAAGACCCAGGGCACCTCGACCCGAACTCCCGCGAGGGTGTTCACGGCGAAGAAGCGCCGGTAGTTCAGGTCGGTGTCAGCGCGGCGCCAGTTGACCAACTCGTAGTGCTGCCGGTCGTGCACGACGGCGGCGCTCGCGCCGTCGTCCGCGGTGCCTGGCGCGATCGGGAACCGGTTGTCGTAGTAATGCAGTTCGTCGCCCACCACGCTGAGCCGGTCGGCTTCGGTGTCACCGTCGCCGAGCACCGGCAGCAGAAGCCGCCCATTGCCAGCCGGCCAATCCACGTCGAACGCCTCCGCGTAGCGGGAGCCTTGCCCCGCCCGCAGCAGGTCCCACCACCAGGCGTTGCTGTGCGGCGTGTTCACGCCCACGTGGTTGGGCACGATATCAACCAGGATGCCGCGGCCGGCCAGGACAGCACGCTCCGACAGCCTGGCCAGCGCCTCTGGTCCGCCGCGGGCGGGGTCGACCGTGCCGTGGTCGATCACGTCGTAGCCGTGATCTGACCCCTCCTCCGCCCTGAGCAGAGGCGAGAGGTAGAGCCAGTCGGCGCCGAGCCGGGTGATGTAGTCGATCACCTCGGCCGCCGCATCCAGATCGAAGGCCGACGTGATCTGCAGGCGATAGGTGGAGACGGGGAGGCTCATGTCGGTTACGCGTGTCCTTCGGTCGCGGCGTACGGGTCGGGGAGCACCGGCAGCGTGAGCGTCGCCGTCGGCGGAGACGGGTGGCTGGCCAGCGATGCGGCCACGGAGTGATCCGGCAGCGCTTCGGGTTCGTGGTACTCACGGAGCACGACGAGTGAGCGTCCCTTCACGCTGTGGATGGCACCGGCCGGGCGGGGCAGCGAGTCGGCGCCCTCTCCCCCGGTGTCGATCACGATCTCCCAGGCCGGCGAGTACTCGTCGCTGGGCAGCGTGAACTCGACGTCCTCACCATCGGCGTTGAAGAGCAAGATGAAGTTGACGTCGGTGACCTCCCGGCCACGGGAGTCGCGCTCGCGGATGCCCTGGCCGTTGAGGAACATGCCTACGGTGCGGGCGCGGCTTTCGTCCCAGTCCTCCGCCCGCATCTCCTCACCGTCGGTGTTCAACCAGACGATGTCGGCCAACGGGTCGCCCTCACCGCGGTTGCCGGGGTGGCCGTCGAAGAACCGGCTGCGGCGGAATGTGGGGTGTTCCTTGCGGAGGCGCACGACGGCCGCCGTGAATTCAATCAGGGGCTGATCGGCTTCGTCCCAGTGGATCCAGCTGAGCTCGGAGTCCTGCGCGTACGTGTTGTTGTTGCCCTGCTGGGTGCGACCGAGTTCATCGCCGTGCAGGATCATCGGCACGCCCTGGGAGAGCAGCATGGTGGCGATGAAGTTGCGTTGCTGGCGGCCGCGGAGGGTGCGGATGGCGTCGTCGTCTGTGGGGCCTTCGACGCCGGCGTTCCAGGAACGGTTGTGGCTTTCACCGTCGTTGTTGTCTTCACCGTTGGCGTCGTTGTGCTTCTCGTTGTAGGACACCAGGTCGTTGAGGGTGAAGCCGTCGTGCGCGGTGACGAAGTTGATCGAGGCCACCGGGCGACGGCCGGAGTGCTCGTAAAGGTCTGCAGAGCCGGAGATACGCGAAGCGAACTCGCCGAGGGTGGACGGTTCGCCGCGCCAGAAGTCGCGCACGGTGTCGCGGTACTTGCCGTTCCACTCCGTCCACTGCGGCGGGAAGTTGCCGACCTGGTAACCGCCGGGGCCGACGTCCCAGGGCTCGGCGATCAGCTTGACCTGGGAGACGATCGGGTCCTGCTGCACGAGCTCGAAGAAGGTCGACAGCTTGTCGACGTCGTACAGGTCGCGGGCCAGCGCGCTGGCGAGGTCGAACCGGAAGCCGTCAACGTGCATTTCGATGGCCCAGTAGCGCAGCGAGTCCATGATCAGTTGCAGCGCGTGCGGGTGCCGCACGTTGAGCGTGTTGCCGGTGCCTGTGTAATCCATGTAGTAGCGGCCGTCGTCGTCCATCAGCCGGTAGTAGGCGGCGTTGTCGATGCCCTTGAACGAGATGGTCGGGCCCAGGTGGTTGCCCTCGGCGGTGTGGTTGTAAACCACGTCGAGGATGACCTCGATGCCGGCGGCATGCAGGTTCTTGACCATGCCCTTGAATTCCTGCACCTGCTGGCCGAGATCACCGCTGGAGGAGTAGGCGTTGTGCGGGGCGAAGAAGCCGATGGTGTTGTAGCCCCAGTAGTTGCTCAGGCCCTGGTCCTGCAGGGTGGAGTCATTGACGAACTGGTGCACCGGCATCAGCTCGATCGCGGTGACGCCGAGCTTCTGCAGGTGCTCGATGACCGACGGATGCGCCACGGCCGCGTAGGTGCCGCGCTGGGACTCCGGCACCTCGCTCTGCAGCTGGGTGAGCCCCTTGACGTGGGCCTCGTAGATCACCGATTCGCTGTAGGGAGTGCGTGGCGATCGGTCGCCGGTCCAGTCGAAGAACGGGTTGACGACCACGCCGAGCATCATGTGCGGGGCGGAGTCCTCGTCGTTACGGGAATCCGGGTCGCCGAAGTTGTAGGAGAACAAGGCCTGGTCCCAGTCCATGACACCGCAGGTGGCCTTGGCGTACGGGTCGAGCAACAGCTTGTTCGGGTTGGCGCGCTTGCCCTCGCTGGGGTTGTACTCGCCGTGTACCCGGTAGCCGTAGCGCTGGCCCGGCTGCACCTCCGGCAGGTAGCAGTGCCAGACGAAAGCGCTGGACTCGCGCACCTCGACGGGGGTCTCTGCGCCGTTCTCGTCGAACAGGCAGAGCTCTACCCGCTCGGCGGCCTCACTGAAGAGAGCGAAGTTGGTGCCGCTGCCGTCATAGGTTGCGCCGAGCGGGTAGGCAGATCCGGGCCAGGTTTCCACGGTGTACTCCTCGAGGAAGGTGAGAGCGAAAGGGTTAACGGTGAGTGCTGTGCCTGCGCCGAACCCACGTGTTCACGCTACCCCGTTCGGGGCCCCCCAAATTCCCGTCAGGCCATCAGTTCGTGCACCAGGGGGGCCACCTCGGTGCCGTACAGCTCGATACTGTTCATCAGCTTCTCGTGCGAGAGGGTGCCCAGGCTGTATTTGAGGTCGAAGCGGGACAGCGAGAGCCCTGTGGCCATCTTGGCGATCTTGGTGGCGACGGTCTGCGGGGAGCCGACGAAGAGGGCGCCCTCGGGGCCGGCATCCTGTTCGAACCGAGCCTTGGTGGCCGGACCCCACCCGCGTTCCCGGCCGATGCGGTCCTGCATGGCGCGGTAATGCGGCCACATCTCCTCGCGGGCCTGCTCATCGGTGGCGGCGATGTAGCCGGGCGAGTGCTCACCGATCGGCAGGCGGTCGCGGCCGAACTGGTCGAGTGCGCGGTGATAGAGGTCGGTGAACTGGGCGAAGGCCAACGGTTCACCACCGATGATGGCGAGCATCAGGGGCAGGCCGTAGTGGGCGGCGCGCACCACGGACTGCGGGCTGCCGCCCACCCCGATCCAGGTGCGGATAGTGCCGGATTCGGTGGGCGGGAACACCGGCTGGTCGGTCAGCGCGCCGCGGGTCTTCCCCGACCAGGTCACCGGTTCTTCCTTGAGGAGTTCGGTGAAGAGTTCGAGCTTCTCCTCGAACAGCTGCTCGTAGTCGCTGAGCTCGAGGCCGAACAGCGGGAAGGACTCCGTGAATGAACCGCGGCCGAGGATGACCTCTGCACGGCCCTTGGAGACGGCGTCGAGGGTGGCGAAGCGCTGGAACACCCGTACCGGGTCGTCGGAGCTCAGCACGGTGACGGCGGAGCCGAGCTTGATGGTGGAGGTCTGTCCTGCGATGGCCGCCAGGACCACCTCGGGAGCGGAGACGGCGAAGTCTTCCCGGTGGTGTTCGCCGATGCCGAAGAAGCTCAGGCCGACCTGGTCGGCGAGAACCGCTTCCGCGACGACGTTGCGCAGCACCTGGGCGTGGCTGAGCAGGCTCCCATCCGCGGCGTAGGTGACGTCGCCGAACGTGTCGAGACCCAGTTCCAGTGTCGGTGCCATGTGTGGTGCCCTTTCCCGTCAGTTTGCATGCATACGCATATTACTGTTCAACCGCGGGCACCCCTGTCCTATTCCGTCCGCGACCATGACAGTACCGTCAGTGCCGGCCGGCAATGCCCGTCGTCGTCTCGGTGACCCGGCCGGCGTCGACCGTCCAGTGCCGGTCGAGTCGAACGGTGGACAGCATCCGCCGGTCGTGCGTGACCAGCAGCAAGGTGCCGGTGTAGGACTCGAGCGCTTGTTCGAGCTGTTCGATTGCGGCGAGGTCGAGGTGGTTGGTGGGTTCGTCGAGCACCAGCAGGTTGACCCCGGTGGCCTGCAGCAGGGCGAGGCCCGCGCGGGTTCGTTCGCCCGGCGACAATGCGTCGGCGGGCCGGTTGACGTGCTCCGCCGTGAGGGAGAACTTGGCCAGGAGGGTGCGGATCTCGCCCGCGGCCAGGTCGGGCAGGCGTTGTTCGAAGATGGCGACCAGGGTCTGCTCGCCGGTCACGCTGGCCCTGGCCTGGTCGATCTCGCCGATCGCGACGCTGGCGCCCAGGCTCGCCGATCCCTCATCGGGAGAGCGACGGCCGAGCAGAGCGCGCAGCAGGGTGGTCTTGCCGGCCCCGTTCGGGCCGGTGATGCCGATCCGCTCCCCCGCGTTGACCTGCAGGGACACCGGGCCGAAGACGAAGTCGCCCTGTCGGATGAGAGCGTCGTTCAGGGTTGAGACCACGGTGCTCGAGCGCGGCGCGGCGCCGATGGTGAACTCGAGCTTCCATTCCTTGCGCGGTTCGTCGACCTCGTCGAGACGGCTGATGCGGCTTTCCATCTGCCGCACCTTCTGTGCCTGCTTCTCGCTGGACTCCGTGGCGGCCTTGCGACGGAGCTTGTCGTTGTCCGGGGACTTCTTCATGGCGTTCCGCACCCCCTGGCTGGACCACTCCCTCTGGGTACGGGCGCGGCCGACCAAGTCGGCCTTCTTGTCGGCGAACTCGTCGTAGGCGGCGCGCTTCTGCCGCCTGGCCGTGGCGCGCTCCTCGAGGTAGGACTCGTAGCCGCCGCCGAAGACCCGGTTGGCGCCCTGGGCGAGGTCGAGTTCGAGGATCCGGGTGACCGAGCGGGCCAGGAACTCCCGGTCGTGGCTGACCAGCACGGCTCCGCCGCGGAGGCCCGACACAAAGGCTTCCAGGCGTTCGAGGCCGTCGAGGTCGAGGTCATTGGTGGGTTCGTCGAGCAGCACGATGTCGAACCTCGACAGCAGCAGCGCGGCGAGGCCGACCCTGGCGACCTGGCCGCCGGAGAGCGAGGTCATCAGCGCATCCGCGGCCACATCGGCGTCGAGGGTGAGACCGAGGTCGTTCAACACGCCGGGGAGCCTGTCGTCGAGGTCGGCCGCGCCGCTGGCCAGCCAGCGGTCCAGGGCGACGGAGTAGGCATCGGCAGGGTCCGCTCCGCCGGCCACGGCGGGCTCGGCCAGTGCGGCGGCGGCCGCATCCATCTCCCTGGTGGCCTGTGCGCAACCGGTACGTCGACCGATGTAGGCCGAGACGCTCTCGCCGGGCATCCGCTCGTGCTCCTGGGGCAACCAGCCCACGAAAGCATCCGCCGGAGCGAGGGCGACGGTGCCACCCTGCGGCTCGTCGAGGCCGGCGAGAAGGCGGAGCAGGGTGGACTTGCCCGCACCGTTCACACCGACGATCCCCACGACGTCGCCCGGCGCCACCGTGAGGTCGAGGGAATCGAACAGGGTGCGGTGGGCGTAGCCGCCGGCGAGGTCCTTGGCGACGAGTGTTGCGGTCATGGTCCTAGTTTCCCATTCGTTTCCTGCACCGGATGCTCTCTGCTGCGTTCACCCGCTGCCGTCGCGAAGCGTCACACCGGCATCGGCGCCCGGGCCGCTCGATACGCTGGGCCCATGACGGTTCGTCCAGACAAACAGGTGCCGGAATCCCTCGCCGAGTTCAGCCAGGCCGTGCACGCCGGCAATCACATCGATCCGGGGACCAATGCAGTGCGCACCCCGATCGTGATGGCGAACTCCTACGCCCTGCCGGAGGATCCGTCGTCGATCAGCTGGTCGGGCACCGATGTGCCGCTCTACACGCGCAACAGCGGAGTCAATCAGCTGGGTTTGCAGCAGAAGCTGGCCCTGCTCGAGCGCGGCGAGGACGCCGTGTCACTGGCCAGCGGCGTGGCGGCGCTGCACGCGGTGTTCTTCACCTTCCTGGCCACCGGCGACCACGTCGTGGTGTCCGATGTCGCCTACGAGGCCACCTTCAAGCTCTTCCGTGAGCTCCTGCCCGACAAGTACGGCATCCTGGCAACCTTCGTCGACACGAGCGACCCGGCAGCGGTGGCGGCGGCGATCCGCCCGGAGACCCGGTTGGTGCATGTCGAGGCCATCGCCAATCCCACCACCCGGGTAGCCGACATCGCCGCGATCGCCGCCATCACCCGCGCGGCCGGGGTGCTCCTGTCGGTGGATTCCACGTTCACCCCGCCCCCGGTGCTCCGTCCGCTCGAGCTCGGGGCGGACCTCGTGGTGCACTCGCTCACCAAGTACATCAACGGCCACGGCGATGCGATGGGCGGCGCCGTCATCGGCTCCCGCGAGCTGATCCAGCGCATCACATCGGAGGCCATGGTCGACGTGGGCGGAGTGATCAGTCCATTCAACGCCTGGCTGATCATGCGCGGCTCGGTCACCCTGCCACTGCGGATGCGGCAGCACACCGAGTCGGCCCAGCGGGTCGCCGAGTTCCTCGCCGGCGATCCGCGGGTGGCCTATGTCGCCTACCCGGGCCTCCCCGGCCACCCGCAACACGATCTGGCCCGCCGGCAGTTCCCGAACGGCTTCGGCGGCATGCTCGCCTTCGCCGTGGCCGGTGACGCGGCCGTGCAGAACCGGTTCGTCGCCGCGCTGCGGGTCATCACCTCGGCAGTGTCGCTCGGCCACGACGAGAGCCTGATCGTGCACGTCTCGGGCGATGGCCCCCGCGCCGCGTACTACCCCGCCGAGTTCCAGCGCCTCGGCCACCTGCGCCTCTCGGTTGGCCTGGAGGACGCCGGGGACCTGATCGGGGACCTCTCCGCAGCGTTGGACGAGACTTTCCGCTGAACGCGCAGGGATGGGCGCTATGTATCCGCCACAATGGACACACCAGCGTCGACACCTCGACACCTCCTCCTAGCGTGCGGGCAGCACCACCTTGCCTGCGGAACGGAACGGAACCATGAGCGAATCAGACCTGCTGGGCCACTGGGCCAGCGCACGATGGCACATCATCGTTTCCCAGGTCGCGCCGACCCTGCTCCTCACGGCGCTGATCGGATTCGCCGCCCTCGGCTTGGCCGACACCCCGCTGAGCGTCCGCATCGCTGCCGCCGGTGTGCTGCTGGCGTCGGGCATCCTTGGAGCGCTGGCGCAGATCGCCGCAGCCAACGAGGCCACCGCGGTCATCGGCGACCTGCAACGTCTCGACGCACCGTCGGCACTGAGCCGGCGGGTCATAGCCTCAGCCCCGTGGATCAATGTGGTGCGGCTGGTCACCCCGGCGATCTTCGTGATCGTCTACATCGCCCTGCTGACCGCTCTGTTCCTGCCGTAAGCCCCTGCGAGGCCCGGATCCCCGACGGCCGCGACGGCCGCGCAGCGGACTCGGCTCAGCCTGCCGCATCCAGGTACAGCCAGGCGCCGGACACCTTCAGGAACCGGCTGATCTCGTGCTGCCGGGTGCGTCGCCCGTTGTGTCGGGAGTATGCGGTGAACTCGACAACACCCTCGGTGTCGAACATCCTGCCCCGCACCGTCCGGTCGATGTCCAACCGCGTCCACCGCACCGCCGGGTCGAGCTCGAGGGCGGCCGGCCGGGTGAGCGGATGCCACGTCCGCAGCAGATAGGCACCATCACCGACGGCGAAGGCCGCATAACGCGACCGCATGAGCTCCTCGGCCGTGGCAGCCGCGGCGTCGCCGCAGTGCAGGCGCCCACAGCAGGCGTCATAGGTGTTGCCGCTGAGGCAGGGACAGCGGACGGAGCCTTCGGCTGCGGGGGCGCCCGCTACTTCTCCGGCGGAATCTGGATTGGACATCCAGCCATTATCGACGTTCGCGGGCTCAGGCGGAGATCACCCGAACCAGGGCCTCGTTGGTAGCGAGGTATCCGGTCCGTGAGGTGGGCCCGAAGCGCGCGAAGTACACCGGTCCGTCCGGCAGCAGGTCGGCCGCCGGCAACCAGCCAAGCAGCGCTCGGCCACGGTCGGTGAATCTCCCCGTGCTCCAGCCTCCCCCGAAACGCAGGACCGCGGCCTCGTGGGCCGGGACGAAACGCACCCGCAGATGCTCATCGAGGGGGCCAGGGGCCAGGTCCGGATCCTGGTGCCCCTGCAGCACGAGGCTGACCAGGTGCCGGGACTCCCCCGCCAGTTCCTGCAGCACCGGGGTGGTCACGGGCAGCGAGGTACCCGACCGGTTGCGGCCGCCGAGGTAGTCAAGCAGCTGACGGACCCCCCGGCCGGCCGCTCGGACGAAGTCGCCTTCGACCGGTACCTGAACGACGACACGGTCCGGATATCGACGGACATCGAAGCTGGGAAACGCCCGAACCACCGTGTAGGGCTGCTGCGCGGTCATACCGGGCAGTGTAATCCTCTCCCCCTACTCGGGGGTGGCGGGCCGCCTCCTGGACGGACGGGATCCGGTCAGGCCTTCTTGACGACGCTGGACTTCAGTTGCGTGGTGACGCCTTCGATGCGCGCCTCGATGTCGTGGTCGCCCACACCCTGGCGTAGGCGGATGTCGCGGATCTTGGTGCCGACCTTGAGCACATTGGTTCCGCCCTTGACCTTCAGCCCCTTGATGATGGTGACGGAGTCGCCGTCGGCCAGCACACTGCCGTGGGCGTCGGTGATGACGGTGGCGGCGGCCGGCTCACCGGAGTCGGCGGCCTCTGCGGACCATTCGTGTGCGCAGAGCGGGCACACCAGCAACGACCCCATCTCGTAGGTCATGTCGCTGGAGCATTCCGGGCACGGGGGCAGGGTCTCATTCACACCCCCATCGTACGCACCAGGGACACCGGCGGATCGCACCCGCACCCACTGCGGACCCCGTGGCGCGAATCGGAGGAAATATTGAGGAAAATTCCGGTCAACGAGCGTACCGTGTGCGCCATGATCCAGAATTCCTCGATCGTGACCGCACGCGGCGCCGGCATCGGACGCGCCCGCCCAGCGTGCACCACTCGGGCACCGGGAGAGTGGCCGCTGTGAGCGTGCTCGCCGAGGTGCTGCTCGCCCTGGCCGCCCTGATGCTCCTGTCCACGGTGGTGGTCGTCGTGACCATTCGGGTGGTTTACACCCGCGTCCGCCGTAGCCGCGTGGTGGGCGCGTCCCTGCTGCGCGTTCGCGCGACGTTGACAGTCGGCAGGCAGCATGAGGTCCTCAGGCTACGGGTACTCCTCTCCGACACTCTCGCCAGCGGCCGCGAAGCCCTGGACCTGGCAGACCGCACCGGCCGTCCGCGTGGCGACCTGCACCGGCTCTTCGAACGCATTCGGGGGGAAGCCGCTGCCATCGACGCCCAGTTGACCCTGTTGTCCAGCGAGCGAGACGCCAGGGCGCTCGCGGACGCCCTCCCCGCTGCCGGGGTCCGCGTCGAGCAGATCCGCGCCCTGGTGCGCCGGCTGCGTGCTGCCGTGTCCACGGGCCTCGTCGGAGCCACTGATGACGCGTTGACCGGGCTGACCGCTGACGTGGACCGTGAGGTCGCCGCCCTGGACGCCGGCGTGCGTGAGCTGCACGCCCTGAACGCCGATAGTCCCCTCCCCGGACGGAGCGCACCATGACCTTCTCCTCCCGCTTGCGCGTCATCTTCCGCAGCAAGACCTCCAAGGCCCTCGACCGGATCGAGGATCCCCGGGAAGCCCTCGACGACAGCTATGAACAGCAGCTGAAAATTCTGCACCAGGTGCGCCAGGGACTCGCGGAGGTCGCGACGGCGAAGAAGCGCATAGAGCTGCAAGGGCAGGAGATGGGGACACGTCACCGCCGGCTCGGCGACCAGGCCGCACAGGCCCTGGCGCAGGGGCGGGAAGACCTCGCCAGGACCGCGCTGGAACGCCGCGCTCTGCTGGAGGACCAGGTCGCCTCGGTGCGTGACCAGTACACGGTCCTCGAGCGGCAGCAGCTGCGTCTGCAGGACAACGAGCGGCGCCTGGCCGATCGGATTGCCGCCTTCCGCACCGAGAAGGAAACCATCAAGGCGAGCTACTCGGCGTCGGCGGCCCAGGTGCGGGCGAATGAGGCCGTGGCGGGCATCGGCACGGAGATGACCGATGTCGGAGTCAACCTCGACCGGGCCAAGGACCGGGTGGCGCAGATGCAAGCGCGAGCGGCGGCGACCGATGAACTCCTGGCCACCGGGGGCCTGAACGATCTCACGGCCACCCCCGACGCCGATCTGGAACGAGCGCTCTCCGCCGACTCGGTCAAGGCCACCGTCGATCGGCAGCTCGCGGCCATGAAGGGTGCCGGCGCCGGGGACTCTCCCCGCCAGGGACCGCCAGACGAGCCGGCCTCCTGGTTGGCCATCGGGCGCGGCCCGACGTCATCCTGAACGGGCCGGAAAATTCTTCGCAAAACTTTTTTTTGAAAAGCTTTTCGATCGCCTCATCTGGCCCGAAGCCCGACTAAGAAAAAACCCCCGATGACTATTGTCATCGGGGGTTTTCCTTGTAGTTGGTGGATCCGAGGGGATTCGAACCCCTGACCCCCTGCATGCCATGCAGGTGCGCTACCAGCTGCGCCACGGACCCAGACTTTGTTTCGAATTCCTCCGAAACAACTTCATTAGGTTACTACATGTTTTGAGTGCTCGCGAACCAAACGCTACTCCGCGGCATCAATTTCCACGATCGATTCGTCATCGGCAACGCTGGGAGCGACGTCGGTGGAGTCGTCGATGGCTCGCGCGCTGGCCAGGTCGATCGGGATGACCGGGCAGTCCTTCCACAGGCGCTCGAGCGAGTAGTAGACGCGCTCTTCCTCGTGGAACACGTGCACGACCAGGTCGCCGAAGTCAACAAGGATCCAGCGGCCTTCTGCGCGGCCCTCACGGCGAAGGGGCTTGTGGCCGGCTTCGATCAGCTTGTCCTCGATTTCGCCGGCGATCGCGACCACGTTGCGCTCGGAGCGCCCCGTGACGATGAGGAAGATGTCGGCCAACGGCAACGGGTTGGAGACGTCAATGGCAACGAGGTCCTCCCCCGCTTTCGAGTCGGCGGCGGCGGCAGCCACCTTGAGGAGCTCAAGAGCGTGGGCAGAAGCGGTCATCGAGTGAATCCCTGAGTTAGTGAAGATGAATGGTGTGGTGAAGATGACATCGAAGACGTCAGTAGATGTTGAAGGCGTAACCGACGACGAAGAGCGACAGGACACCGATGGCGAGCACGGCGGCAGTGATGGCCAGAACCGTCGGCAGGGACGCACCGCGCTTACGAGGCGGCGTCATCACACCCCTGGTGGAGGTGTGGGTGCTCACGGCACGACTGGCGCTGACCGGTGCCACGTCGTTGTGGTGGCCGCCCTCGTCCAGCTGATCGAGCATCCGGTCCATCTCCGACGAATCGAAGAGGTTGGGGTGCTGGCCGGTGGCGCCGAGGCTGCGGGGCAGGTCGATGGATCCGGTGATCATGATCTCACCGGTGCTCGTGATGGGACCGCCGGGCCCCTGACGCGGGATGGAGGGCAGGATCAGTGCGTTGGTGGTTGTGGGGATACCGCCCGCGCCGACGCCGCGGCCCACGAGATCGTCGAAGGTCGCGTCATCGCGCCGTCCGATGGTCTCGATGTGACTGTCGTCTTCGCGGTCGACCGACCAGTGGCCGATCGGCGGGTGCAGGGACGTGCTGTCGGCCGCGGCGTCGGGGCGCTGCGGGTCGGTGCCGGCGGAACGCGGTGCGGACACCGGTGCCGGAGCGACCTGGTCCTGGGCGGAGGTGTCGTCGTCCACGCTCGCGGAGGAGGCCGCCTGCAGGGCGCGTAGTTCACGACGGGTGAGGGTGCGGCCGGAGTCGGCGTCGACCGGAGCCTCAGGGGTCGGTGCGTCTGAGCTCGGTGCTGCGGGAGTCAGCGCGTCGGGGATCGGGAGCGGGGCCGGAGCAGCACTGGGCCGAACGGACGCCGGTCGTTCGACGGGAGGTGACGTGTGACGGGAGTGGTGCGGCTCTTCCGTCGCCTGCGCAGGCGTGGCTGCGGCAGGTGTGGGTGCAGCGGGTGTGGGTGTAGCGGGCGCAGCTGCGGCGGAGACGCCTGTCGACGGCTCCGGGGCGTCAGCCGACTCGCCGACAGCAGGCTCGTGCTCCCGAGCCAACTCGCGCAACTGCCGTCGCGTCAGTGGCTGCGGGCTATTACCCAACGTCATGCCACACTCCGATACAGATGGTGCTTTGAGATGTACTGGACAACCCCGTCGGGGACCAAGTACCAGACCGGGAAGCCCCGGTTCACGCGTGCCCGGCAGTCAGTGGACGAAATCGCCAGAGCCGGAACCTCCAGCAAGCTTACGTCCTGGTTAGGCAATCCTGAAATGCTCAGGTCGTGTCCCGGGCGACTCACAGCCACGAAGTGGGCCAGTTTCCACAGTTCCGCGACATCTTTCCAGCCGAGGATCTGGGTGATGGCGTCGGCGCCGGTGATGAAGAACAACTCGGCGTCCGGCCGTTCGGCGTGCAGATCGCGGAGGGTGTCGATGGTGAAGGTCGGGCCCGTGCGGTCGATGTCGACCCGGCTGACCGTGAAACGGGGGTTGGAGGCTGTGGCAATGACCGTCATCAGGTAGCGGTGCTCGGCCAGGGTCACATCCGGCTTCTGCCACGGTTGCCCGGTGGGTACGAAGATGACCTCATCGAGGTCGAAGCTCTGCGCAACCTCGCTCGCTGCGACAAGGTGCCCGTGGTGGATGGGGTCGAAGGTGCCGCCCATCACTCCGATGCGCGGGCGGTTCCGGGTCACGGTGCGCCGATTGTCAGTGGCCACCGTGGCTGGCTGCGCCACCGTGGGCGGCAGCGTAGGCGTTCGCCTTGGCACTGTGGCGGTTCGCGACGTCGCGGAAGCTCCACACGACGAATCCGAGGGCTGTGAAGATGATGAGGGCCACGAGGCCGTAGACCCAGGTCGGGACGGGCAGCTGGGTGTGCTCGACCTCGGCAAGTACAGCGGTCACGAACAACATGGAATCTCCGTTCAGGAATGCTTCTCTGCCGGTTGGGGCGTGCCGACGAGGGCGGGCGGTGGCGGTACCGCGACCAGTCTAGCGGGACCATCCGCCCGGGCCCGCGAACGGCACCGACCCTAGTGGCGGATCTGGCCGGTACCGCGCACGATCCACTTGGTGCTGGTGAGCTCTGGCAGCCCCATCGGACCACGCGCGTGCAGTTTCTGGGTGGAAATGCCGACCTCGGCGCCGAAGCCGAATTCGCCACCGTCCGTGAAGCGGGTGGACGCGTTCACCATCACGGCGGCGGAGTCGACCTCGCCCAGGAATCGCTCCGCGTTGACGACGTCGTTGGTGATGATCGACTCGGTGTGCCCGGTCGAGTACCGCCGGATGTGAGCGATGGCGGCGTCGAGGTCGGGCACCACGGCGACCGACAGGTCGAGGCTCATGTATTCGGTTGCCCAGTCCTCGTCGGTCGCGGGAATCGCCGCCGGGTACAACGCGCGTACCGCGGCGTCGCCGTGGATCGTGACTCCAGCTCCGGCCAGCTTCGCGAGCACTGCGGGCAGCACCCGGTCGGCGGCGTCCTCGTGCACGAGGACGGTCTCCACGGCGTTGCAGACGCTGGGCCGTTGCACCTTGGCGTTGTGCACGATGTCAGCCGACCACTGCTCGTTGGCGGAAGCGTCCAGGAAGATGTGGACGACACCGGCCCCGGTTTCGATAACGGGCACCGTCGACTCGGTCACGACGGCCTGGATCAGCCCGGCGCTGCCGCGTGGGATGAGCACGTCGACCTGCCCGCGGGCCTGCATGAGCGCGGTCGCGCCGGCCCGGCCGAACGGGTCGATGGTCTGCACGGACTCCCCCGGCAGCCCGGCGGCGACCAAAGCATCCTGGATCAGTGCGACGAGAATCCGGTTGGAGTTCTCGGCGGCGGAGCCGCCACGCAGCACTGCGGCGTTCCCGCTCTTGAGCGCCAGTGCGGCGATGTCCACCGTCACGTTCGGGCGGGCCTCGTAGATGACGCCGACAACTCCGAACGGCACGCGCACCTGGCTGATCTTGACGCCGTTGGGCAGGCTGCTGCCCCGCACCACCTGGCCGACGGGGTCGGTCAGCGCTTCGATCTCGTCGACGGCGTCGGCAAGTGAGCGGATGCGCGCCTCGTCAAGGCTCAGCCGGTCCAGCAGCCCGGCGCTGAGGCCGTTCTCGGCACCGGCGGCCAGGTCGAGGGCGTTTGCGGCGAGGATTTGCGGCACATTCTCGCGCAAGGCTACGGCGATGCCCCGCAGCGCGCGGTTCTTCACCTCCGTGGGCGCGGACGCCAGGGCGAGGGAGGCCGCTCGGCCAGAGGTGAGCAGAGCAGCGAAGGAGTCGTTCAGTCCTGCGGAGGTCAATCCTGCGGCGGGCGGTACGGCGGCGGGAGTGGTCTGCGACATGCGCTCAGCTTACGGCAGGCCCCTGCACGCGTGCCGGGTCGGCGGGTTCGAACCAGGTTCCGATCCGGTCGCCACGAAGGGCCTCGGCGACCAACGCGGTCGACGTCACCAGGACCGCGGTTCCGGCCTCGGCTGCGATCCGTGCTGCGGACACCTTGGTACCCGCGCCGCCGGTACCGACCCCGGACTGCGAGGAGCCGAATTCCACGCCGGGAAGGCTGTCGCCCAGGGCCACGTGCTCGATGCGTTCGGCGCCGGGAAGGTGCGGGGGCCGGGTGAAGAGCGCGTCCACGTCGCTGAGCAGAACGAGCAGGTCGGCCCTCACGAGGGTCGCCACGAGGGCCGCGAGCCTGTCGTTGTCGCCGAACCGGATCTCGTGAGTGGCGACGGTGTCGTTCTCGTTCACGATCGGCAGGATCCTCAGGCCCAGGAGACGGTCCATGGCCCGTTGGGCATTGCTGCGGTGTGACGGGTTCTCGAGGTCTCCCGCGGTGAGCAGAACCTGGCCGGCGACGATGTCGTACCGGTCCAGGCTCTCCTGGTAGCGAAACACGAGCAAGTTCTGGCCCACGGAGGCCGCGGCCTGCTGGGTGGCCAGATCGGTGGGACGTTCGTCGAGCTGCAGGTATGGCATCCCGGTGGCGATTGCTCCTGAGGACACCAGGACCACCTCGGTGCCCCTACCGTGCGCGGCCGCGAGGGCGTCGACGAGACGCGGGATCTGGCCGGCATTGGCGCCGCTGATCGAGGAGGAACCCACCTTGACCACGATGCGGGAGGCGCCGTACACCCCATCCCTGGTCAGGACGCTCATTCGTGCACGCCCCTGAGCAGACCGCGCCGGAGGTCGACGATTGCGGGGCGGATCACAGCAGTGCTCGCCCGGGAGCCTGCGGTGCAGGTTCGAACCAGGTACCGACGTGTTCGCCGAGGAGGGCCGGGCCGGCCAATCCGGCGGCGGTGACAAGCACGGCTGTTCCGGCGGACGCCGCCAGGCGGGCCGCCTTCACCTTGGTGTTCGCGCCGCCGGTCCCGACGCCGGGCCCGTTGCTTCCGCCGAACTCCATGCCGACGAGCTCCTGGTCGAAACCGATGTCGTCGATCCGCTCGGCACCCGGCAGGTGCGGCGGCTTGGTGTACAGGGCATCCACGTCACTGAGCAGCACCAGCAGGTCGGCCCGGATGAGCACGGACAGCATTGCCGCCAGCCGGTCGTTGTCCCCGAACCTCAGGCCGTAGGTGGCCACGGTGTCGTTTTCGTTCACGATCGGCAGGATGCGCAGGTCGAGGAGCCGGTTCACCGCGCGGCGGGTGTTGCTGCGGTGCGGTTCGTTGAGGAGATCGCCCTCGGTGAGCAGCACCTGACCGGCGGAGATCCCGTGCTGATCGAGAGTCTTCTGGTAGGTCGCGGCGAGCACATTCTGCCCGACGGATGCCGCGGCCTGCTGGGTGGCCAGGTCCGCCGGCCGGTCTTCGAGGCCGAGGTGACGCATCCCACTGGGAACCGCACCGGAAGAGACGAGCACGACTTCGGCGCCGCGGTCATGCAGCTTCGCGAGCGTTTCGATCAGCGGGCCGATCTGATCGGCGTTGGCACCGGTGATCGACGACGACCCGACCTTCACGACGACCCGCCGTGCCGAGGAGATCCGGGCGCGCTCGTGCGAACTCATGCGGAGTCGCCCTCCTTGGTGCGCCGGCGCTCGGCGTTGTTCTCGGTGACCACACCCTCGCCGGCGTTGTATTCCTCTTCACCGGTCGACCACATGCCGGCCTCCCGCTCCCGGATGAGTTCCGCACGCGCGGCGGACTTGGCGTCCATGCGCTTGAGGTACTCCTCGCGGCGCTCGTTGCTGGTGCGGCGCTTCGAGTCGTCCATGCGGCTGTCGGTACCTCGGGGGGCCGTGATCAGTTCGGCGGTGGAGGTGAGGGTGGGCTCCCAGTCGAAGATCATGCCGTCGCCGGGGCCGATGACGACCGTCGAGCCGGCCACTGCCCCGGCCTTGAACAGTTCGTCCTCTGTGCCCAGCTTGGCCAGTCGGTCGGCGAGGAAGCCGACGGCCTCGTCGTTCTTGAAGTCGGTCTGCTGCACCCAGCGCTCGGGCTTGGCGCCGAGGATGCGGAAGATGTTGCCGAACGAGCCGCCTTCGACGCGAACGATGAAGCCGCTGTCGTCGACGGGCTTGGGGCGGATGACGATACGCGGCTTGAGTGCTGCCGCTTCGGCGCTGGTGATCCGGCCGGCCTCGACGGTTTCGGCCAGGGCGAAGTTGAGCTGGCGAAGTCCTTCATGGCTGACTGTGGAGATCTCGAAGACCCTGTAGCCGCGCTCCTCGAGTTCTGCCTTCACGAAGGCGGCGAGTTCGCGACCCTCGGGGACGTCGATCTTGTTCAGCGCGATCAGCTGTGGGCGCTCGAGCAGCGGCGTCTGGCCCTCCGGCACCGGGTACGCGGCGAGTTCGCCGAGGATGATGTCGAGGTCGCTGATCGGGTCGCGGCCGGGGTCGAGGGTGGCGCAGTCGAGCACGTGCAGCAGTGCTGTGCAGCGTTCGACGTGGCGCAGGAATTCCAGGCCGAGCCCCTTGCCCTCGCTGGCGCCCTCGATGAGGCCGGGCACGTCGGCGACCGTGTAGCGCACCTCACCGGCATCCACGACGCCGAGGTTGGGCTGCAGGGTGGTGAAGGGGTAGTCGGCGATCTTGGGCCTGGCCGCGGAGATGGCGGCGATCAGGCTGGACTTGCCGGCCGAGGGGTAGCCGACCAGTGCGACATCGGCCACGGTCTTGAGTTCGAGGTAGACATCGCCCTCGAAGCCGTAGGTGCCGAGCAGCGCGAATCCGGGGGCCTTGCGCTTGGTGGAGGCCAGCGCGGCGTTGCCGAGTCCACCCTGGCCGCCGGGGGCTACGACGATCCGGTAGCCGGGCTCCGTCATGTCGGCGAGTTCGTTGCCCTCTGCGTCCTTGACGACGGTGCCCAGCGGCACGGACAGTTCGATGACGTCGCTGCCGTAGCCGTTGCGGTGGTCGCCCATGCCGGGTCCGCCGTTGGCAGAGCTGCGGTGGGGTGAGCGGTGGAACGCGAGCAGGGTGGTCACCTGCGGGTCGGCGACGAGCACGATGTCGCCGCCGTTTCCGCCGTTTCCGCCATCGGGGCCGGCGAGAGGCTTGAACTTCTCGCGTTTGACCGAGACACAACCGTTTCCTCCGTTGCCCGCTCGCAGGTGCAGCGTGACTTGGTCAACGAACGTGGCCATGGGAATGCCCCTTTCAGGTGGCGATAAAAACAAACATGAGGACGAGCCGAAGCCCGCCCTCATGCTGAAAAGCTGTGTGGATGCCTAAGCGGCAGCCACCACGATGTTGACGACCTTGCGGCCACCCTTGGCACCGAACTCGACCGAGCCGGCTTCGAGGGCGAAGAGGGTGTCATCGCCACCACGACCGACGTTCACGCCGGGGTGGAAGTGGGTGCCACGCTGACGGACGATGATCTCGCCTGCGCCGACAACCTGACCACCGAAGCGCTTCACGCCGAGGCGCTGCGCGTTGGAGTCACGACCGTTGCGAGTGGAACTCGCACCTTTTTTGTGTGCCATTAGTTATTCTCCTCGGGCCTAGGCGATGCCGGTGACCTGAACGCGAGTGAGCTCCTGACGGTGCCCCTGACGCTTCTTGTAACCGGTCTTGTTCTTGAACTTCTGGATGACGATCTTCGGGCCGCGGAGGTCGTTGAGGACCTCGGCAGTGACCTTGACCTTGGCCAGTGACGATGAGTCGGAGGTGATCTTGTCGCCGTCGACGAGAAGCACGGCGGCCAGCTCGACGTTGCCGTCCTTGTCAGCCTTGATTCGGTCCATCGTTACGATGGTCCCGACCTCTACCTTCTCCTGCCGCCCACCGGCGCGCACAACTGCGTAAACCACTTTACGTACCTATCTCTGGGGAACCCCGGGGGCTCCGATTCCTATGATGGAAAGTTACCGAGTGCAAATGGGCCAAGTCGGACCATCTCACTTCAGAAAACCTTGGGCGTTACGTGGACACAGTCCTACGCACACCAACACTCGACTTTAGCTGATCGGATAGCCCCGGTCAAACCATCTCACGAGGGTGTGTCGCGCCCCGGTTGGAGGGCACCGCCAGAGACAAGCTTAGGGGCGGGATACTCCATACACTTTCAGGATGGGCATACTGATCGACCAGCCGGCGTGGCCGGCGCACGGCACGCTCTGGTCGCACCTGGTGAGCGACTCGTCGCTGACGGAGTTGCATGCCTTCGCGGCCGCCCAGGGCATCCCCCGCCGCGGGTTCGATCTCGACCACTATGACGTGCCCCAGGCGCGGTACGACAGCCTGGTGGCCGCGGGGGCCGAACCCGTCGACTTCCGTGGGCTGGTCACCCGGCTGCGGGCCAGCGGACTACGGGTCAAGGGCCGGGACCGGCGCGACAAGGCCGCGCACCGTCACTGACCTCCCGGAGTCACCAGGTGGCGTCGATGCCCACGATGCTCCGGCTGATGACACCGGTGGTCAACTCCACGAACACCGTTGTTGCCGTGGTGGCCTGAGGGTCGACCGGGTAGCCGTCGCTCTGCTGGGTCTTACTGTTCGGCACGGTTTGGATGGCGAGGTACTGGTCGTTCGGTGACACCGTGAATCCCACGATCGTCTCGTTGGGCAGAACCGGTACGTAGACCACTCGGCTCGTCGGCGTGGCCGCGTCCCCGGTCACCAGGATGAGCGACTGCGTGACACGGCCGGTGGCCTGGTCGAATTCGGCCGCCCGCTGCACGTACCCCTCTCCCCCGGTGAGGAAGTGCAGTTCGGCGGTGTACGGCGTGGTGCCGGCCACACCCTGAGGCACGATGGCCGCCTCGGTGCCGGTGGACAGGTCGAGGATGTACTGGCTGCCTTGGTCGGAGACCGCGATACGCAGTCCGTCGGGGGCGAAGGCGTTCAGGTTGGGGAATTGGCCGATCGGGATGGGCACGGCTTCGCTTCCGGACCTGGGGTCGATCAGGAGCAGGGTGGTGTCGAAGAGCTGGGCCACGATCTCGGCGCGATTGGCCATGAAGCCCCAGGCGATGGCCTGGACGGGTTTGCCGTCGAGCCCGGCCACGGTGTCGACGGTGCCCCGGGTCAGGTCCAGCAGGAACAGCGTGTTGTCGTAGGCGTTGCCGGCCGCACCGGGGCTGCTGCTGAAGCGGAAGCCGACGGTGGACGACGACGGTGACGCTTGCAGGTCGTGCACCGTCCCGGTGCCCGGCAGCGTGAGCGCGGCGGCTCGGCCGTCGGGGTCGACCAGGCTGAGCACATTGGTGAGGTCGTCCGTGAGGGAGGCCACCACGAGTTCGTCGCCGACGGGGACGAAGGACTGGATGTACGGGGCGGTGAACACGACGCTCGTCTCGGCCGATCCGACTGTGGTGCGCACGATCCGGTCCGGCGCCTTGGTCGCCTCCCCCGGCAGGGCCGGGGATCGGCTGAGCAGGTAGAGGGGCGCTTCGTCGGTGCGGAACGTCACGGCCAGGTTGCTGGACCTGTCGGCGAACGGTCCCCTGACCGCGCTCACGTCGACGGTGTATTCGGTGTCGTAGGCGAGTGGCTGGGCGAACACGATCACGATGGTGTCGTTCCGGGTTTGCACGTCGACGACGCTGGCGGGGCTCACGGTGACCTGGTCGGCGCTCACCTCGGCGAGCTGCTGGTTCGTGTTCAGCACGAGCCGCTGGTTGGCGGCGGTGACCACGGCGGTCGTGTCGACGTCCGACCCGGTCAACCGGGGACCGTTGAGCACGTTGACGGCCACCAGCGCCAGGCACAGCACGGTCAGGCCCGTGAGCAGCGCAGCGAGGGTGCGCCGGAACCGTCGTCCGGCGGCATCCACCGAGGGCCGTGCCGAGGGCTCGGCTGACGGCTCGTATGACGGTTCGGCTGACGGAAGATCAGTAGACATATGGGTCACTCGGCTGGTCGACGGGCTCGATGGTGGTCGGCAGCACCGCGAGCGTGTCGGCGGAACGGACGCTCGGGTTGCTCACGAAGGTGCCGGTCACCTGCACCCAGTCGTCGGTGTCGTAGTCCGCCTGCCAGCCCGGCTGGTAGACGGCGACCCCGATGGGCTGGGCGTCGACGGCGCAGCAGGTGACCACGAACCGGGCCACGTAGAACACGTTCTCGGGGTCCGCGGCGTCCGGCAGCACGAACCCGGTGATCTTGGCCGTTTTGTCGGCGTACAGGGCGGGGTCTTCCGATTGGGCGAGCAGCGACACCCACTCCTTGACGCTCAGGCGCTCATAGTCGCCGTTGCCCACCAGGGCGGCGGCGTCGGAGGCTGCGGCCTCGCTGTCCAGTCCGCCGGAGTTGACCTCGCGCTGGGTGGCGGTGGCGCTGGTCAGCGTTGCCGGCGGCAGGGCGAGCACCGTGACCGCCGCGACAGCCAGGAGCAGGGCACTGCCCCCCAGCACCAGCGTCCTGCGGCCTGCGGAAGGCGAACCCTCGGATTCCGGCTCCCTTGCTGCCGGGGTGCGGAATATGAAGCTGGCCACCACGAACGCGAGGCCGAGCACGGCCATCACCGTGGTGAAGATGAAGTAGCGCGGGTGGATGTACAACCCGAGCTGCCCGGTGACACCGAGCCAGATGGTGGCCACCACGATCACCAGGCTCAGCCCGATGCCGCGCCAGCGCTCGGCCAGATAGCCGGCCAGCTTGTCTCTGCGAGACAGGTGTTGACGGTCTTGACGCGGCACCGCTGTGCGCGACGTGCCCTTACGCCACATAGTTCACCAGCAAACCGGCGGCAGCGCTCATCAGGGCCACCAGGGCGGTGATCTGCACGAGGGCGCGAGTGGTGAAGGTGGTGCGCATCAGGGCGAGCATCTTGACGTCGATCATGGCTCCGAAGGTGAGGAAGGAGGCGATACCGCCTGGCATGAAGGTGCTGCCGAAGGACAGCACGAAGAAGGCGTCCACGTTGGAACAGACCGCCACGATGAAGGCCAGGGCCATCATGGCCAGCACCGACCAGACCGGGTTGCTGCCGAGCGCGAGAAGCACCGACCGTGGCACGAAGACCTGGGTGAGCGCCGCGATCAGCGACCCGATGAACAGGGCGGGCATGATCACGGCGGTCTCCCGGGTGAACAGGTCCACGGACCGTTCGATGCGGCCCGGCCGGCGGCCTGGGGCGTGGCCGTGGCCCTCATGCCCGAGGTGCTCGTCCCCCGGCGCATCGGGTACCGCGCAGGACGCCGAGAAGGTGCGGGTCAGGAGGCTGTCGGGGTTGGGGTGCCGGCTGTAGAGCCAGCCGATCACGTTGGCGATCACGAACCCGGCCACGATGCGGGTGATCAGGATCCCATCGCTGAACCCGAACGCCTGGTGGGTGGTGATGATCGTGACCGGGTTCAGGATGGGCGCGGCCAGCAGGAAGGTGATCGACTCCGGTACGGTGAAGCCGCCCACCATGAATCCCCGGGCCAGCGGGACGTTGCCGCACTCGCAGACCGGGAAGAACATGCCCAGGAGCGAGATCGACGCCCGGCGAAGCACGGGTTGGCGGGGCAGGAACCGGGTGATGAAGCCGTGCGGGAGCCACACCTGCACCACTGTTGAGAGCAGGATGCCGAGGAACACGAACGGCGCTGATTCGATGATCACGCTCAGCGCGAGGGTGATGGTGTCCTGCGCCCGGTCCGGCAATCCCCAGCCGGCGAAGGCCGGACTGAGCGCCCGGACGGTGAAGGCCAGGGCCACCAGTACGACACCGAGGATGAGGCCGGTGGGCACCCGTCGCGACGTCCCCCGGTCGCTGTGCATCCGTCGATCTTACCTGTGCCGGGTCGGGCTCCAGGTCAGCGGGCTGGTCAGGCAGCCGGTGCCGCCGGTCGGACGGTCAGGTCGGGCAGGACGACAACAGCGGTGCCGCCCGAAGGCGGCACCGCTGTGGATCCGGGAACGGTCGGCGACCGTTACGGGGTGTCTTGCGTGGGAACCACGATCGGCTGCACGGTGGCGGTCGGACCGCCGGCCGTGGTGACCCGGCGGCTGCGCGAGCGGCCCTGACCGGGCTGCTTGGGCTCCGGCAGGGCGTCCAGCACAGAGTCGAGAAGCTGGTCGGTGACCTGCTTGCTCACCGGACGGCGGCTGCGGGGCGACTTCTGCACGGGGATGTCGAGGATGGCGACGTCCTCCGACGAGTCGGCCGACACGGCCTCCGGAGCCGTAACGGTCGCCTGAACCGCCGCGGCGGGCTCGGGCTCTACGGCTGCGGGAGCCTGGACGGCCTGCGCTTCCGGTGCGTTCTCGGGGGACTGGCCGTTCGACTGGCCGTTGCGGCCGCCCGACCGGTTGCCGGAGCGTGAGCCGCGAGACGTCGAACGGCCCGCAGACGCGGTGTCGACGCTGTCGGCGCCGGGCGCGACGTCGGCCGGGGCACCTGAGGCGACGTCGGCGGGGACGCCGGTGGCGACGTCGGCTGCCGGCGCAGCCGTCTCCGGCGCGATCACGGGGATGGAGCCGGTCAGCGAGCGGCTGATGGTACGCGCGGCGATCAGGGCGAGGGCATGCTTGGCGTCCTCGGTGATCCCGTGCGTGCCGTGGCCGGCCTTGGCGGCATCCGTGAGCGCGGACGCTGCATGAGCCTGGCCCGAGTTCTGGTTGCCGTTGCCGCGCTGGCCTGAGCCCTGGGCGTCGTGCCCGGCCCCGCCGTTGCCGTTGGACTTGCTGCGCGGGCGACGCTCCTGAGCGGGCTGCGCGGTCTGGCGGTGCTTGACGACGGGGTCGTGGTGGATGACGATTCCACGTCCGGCGCAGGCTTCGCAGTTCTCGCTGAACGACTCGAGCAGGCCGAGGCCGAGCTTCTTGCGGGTCATCTGCACGAGACCGAGCGAGGTGACCTCGGCGACCTGGTGCTTGGTGCGGTCGCGGCTGAGGCATTCGACGAGGCGGCGGAGCACCAGGTCCCGGTTGGACTCGAGCACCATGTCGATGAAGTCGACCACGATGATGCCGCCGATGTCGCGCAGGCGCAGCTGGCGCACAATCTCGTCGGCCGCTTCGAGGTTGTTCTTGGTGACGGTCTCTTCAAGGTTTCCACCCGAACCGACGAACTTGCCGGTGTTGACGTCGACAACGGTCATCGCCTCGGTGCGGTCGATCACGAGCGAACCGCCCGATGGCAGCCAGACCTTGCGGTCGAGCGCCTTCTCGATCTGCTCGGAGATGCGGTACTCGTCGAACGCGTCGCGCTCGCCCTCGTAGCGCTGGACGCGCTCGACGAGGTCGGGTGCGACCTGGCGCAGGTAGGACTCGATGACTTCTTGGGCGTCGTCACCGGAGATGACCATCTTGTGGAAGTCCTCGTTGAAGACATCACGCACGATCTTGATCAGCAGGTCCGGCTCGCTGTGCAGCAGAGCGGGCCCAGACACGGTTTCGACCTGCTTGGCGATGGATGCCCACTGTGCGGTCAGGCGGTTGACGTCGAGGGTGAGCTGTTCGTCGGTCGCGCCCTCGGCGGCGGTGCGCACGATGACGCCCACGTTGTCGGGCAGGACCTCCTTGAGGATCTTCTTCAGGCGGGCCCGCTCGGTGTCCGGCAGCTTGCGGCTGATGCCGTTCATGGAGCCGTTCGGCACATAGACGAGGTAGCGGCCGGGCAGGGAGACCTGGCTGGTGAGCCGGGCGCCCTTGTGGCCGATCGGGTCCTTGGTGACCTGCACGAGAACCTTGTCGCCAGGCTTGAGGGCCAGCTCGATGCGTCGGGTCTGGGCGTTCCCCGGGGAGTTCACCGCGGCGGCATCCCAGTCGACCTCACCGGAGTAGAGCACGGCGTTCCGGCCGCGGCCGATGTCGACGAAGGCGGCTTCCATGCTGGGCAGCACGTTCTGCACCCGGCCGAGGTAGACGTTGCCGATCAGCGACGCATCCTGGTTCTTGGCCACGTAGTGCTCGACCAGCACGCCGTCTTCGAGAACACCGATCTGGATCTTGTTGTGCTTGGCGCGCACGATCATGGCGCGGTCGACCGACTCGCGGCGGGCCAGGAACTCGGCCTCCGTGATGACGGGACGTCGACGGCCGGCGTCGCGGCCGTCGCGCCGGCGCTGCTTCTTCGCCTCCAGGCGTGTGGAACCCTTGATCCGCTGCGGTTCAGTGATGAGCTCGGGCTCGCGGGGGGTGCGGACGCGGACAACGGTGTTGGCCGGGTCGTCGCTGCGGCCCTCTTCACCGGTGCGGCGGCGGGCACGACGGCGCACGGTCGAGGCTTCTTCGGAGTCGTCGTCCTCGTCGTCGAGCACGCGTCCACCGGATCGCACCGGTACCGGCAGGATCGCCGGAGCCTGGAAGATCAGGGACGTCGTCGGGCGACGGACCTCCTCGACGTTCTCGTCGAACGGGGTGGGCAGCGCCGGGAAGGCCACGGGCTGGTCGAGTGCATCGGCGCTCAGTGCGTCCACGTCCACGGCGGGCTGCGCCGCGGCAGCTTCGACGGCCGGAGCGGTCTGCTCTACAGGTGCCGCCGGTGCTGTCTTCCTGGTTGTCTTGCGAGTGCCGAACAGGCCCTTGCGCTTCTTGTTTTCGTTGTCTTCCACCATCACTGGTGCGCTCCTTGACCGCTGTGGGTGACCGCGCCACTCACTCGGTTACTCTCTCGTGCGACGCTTCCGCTTGCGCGAAAACCCCGCGAATCCTATTGCGTTGACGCAACCGGCCCGTGGCTCTGGTTGCTAATACCTTTGGTCTAGGACCAATGAATCTGGGCGAATGTAAGCCCATTAAGCCTTTTGGCATCGGTTTGAGCGCGGCTCAAACGACTGTTCCGATTATCGCACGCATTCCCAGGGTCGCGTACGCGACACATGGCATAATCCGAATGTGCCATTCACCACGTCAAAAAAGCCTCCGGTCGGTCTTGCGGTTTTCCTGATCATCGCGGGGGCGATCGGCTTCGCGGCGGCGTTCGCACTCACGTTGGACAAGTTCACGATGCTTGAAGACCCCGCGGCGCAACTGTCCTGCAACTTCAGTGTGCTGGTGGGCTGCAGCACCAACCTCGGCTCCTGGCAGGGCGAGCTGTTCGGCTTCCCGAACCCGCTGATCGGGGTGGCCGCGTGGAGCGTCGTGATCACCATCGGCGCCGCGATCCTCTCCGGCGCCCGCTTCGCGCGGTGGTTCTGGCTGGGCCTGAACATCGGCGTGACCGGCGCGATGGCCTTTGTGATCTGGCTGATGGGGCAGAGCTTCTTCGTCCTCGACGTGCTGTGCCCGTGGTGCATGGTCACCTGGACGGTGACGATCCCGGTGTTCCTGGCCGTGACGCTGTACAACCTCAAGACCGGCATCATCCCGGGTTCGGCGCGTGTGCGACGTCTGGCGGCTGGCGCCTACTCGTGGATCTTCGTGATCACCATCGCCTGCTACCTGGTGGCCGCCACGATCGCGCAGCTCCAAATGGACTTCCTGCACCGCCTCTAGCCCGGTCACTACCTTCCGCGAACTGTGAGAAAAGCCCCGAAAACTCGACGTTTTCGGGGCTTTTCTCTCAGTTCGCGGGGTGGTTAGGCGAACCAGAGCGCCAGTTCGCGGGCGGCCGACTCGGGCGAGTCCGAGCCGTGCACCAGGTTCTGCTGCACCTTCAGGCCCCAGTCGCGGCCGAGGTCGCCGCGGATGGTTCCGGGGGCGGCCGTGGTGGGGTCGGTGGTGCCGGCCAGGGCGCGGAAGCCCTCGATCACACGGTCACCGGCGATACGCAAGGCGAGGATGGACCCGCTCTCCATGAACTCGACGAGCGGTTCGAAGAACGGCTTGCCGGCGTGCTCGGCGTAGTGCTCGGCGAGGAGCGTGCGCTCGGCCTGCACGAGCTTGATGTCGACGAGGGAGTACCCCTTCGCCTCGATCCGGCGCAGAATCTCGCCGGAGAGGTTGCGGGCAACGCCGTCGGGCTTGACCAATACGAGTGTTTCCTGAACGTTAGTCATGAGTTCTCCTTGTGCTATCTGTCTACTTGTTCTGTCTGTCGATGCGTGAGCCGGTGATCATGCAGTAGGTCCACATGCCGGCGAAAAGTGCCCCGACGAAGAACATCGCCGGGTTGAGGAATCCGGTGGCGACCATGACGACCTGCACGGCCCAGCCGACCCCGTAGGCCCAGTTGTACCGTAGCAACCCGAGGGTGCCGACCATGATCAGGCAGAGCAGCGCTCCACCGCCCAGGGTGACCCAGGCCGGCAGGTCGCTGAGCCCGAAGATCACCAGAGTGGCCAGGAACACCACGATCAGCTCGAATCCGAGCACGATCGACGCGAGCGAACGCCGTACGGACGACGCCCGCTGTGCACTCACGGGGTCATCCAGTCCCCCGCGTCGGCCAACGCCACGGCGTCACCGACGAGGGTGATCGATCCCGCGACCAGCACGGCGCGCTTGGGGGCATCCTGAGCCCAGCCGCGGGCCGCGTCGAGGGCCTGCGCGAGGTCGCCGAAGCGGAAGGTGTCGGCGTCGCCGACGTGCTCGGCGACCAGGTCGGCCAGGTCGTCGACCGGGATCGCACGCTCGGAGTGCGACTGCGTCACGTGGAAGCGGGCGACGGCGGGGCGAAGGGCATCGATGATGCCCGCGGCGTCCTTGTCCTCGAGGATGCCGACCACGACGACGATCTCGTCGAAGTCGAAATAGCTCTCCAAAGCCGCCGACAGCGCGAGCGCACCGTGCGGGTTGTGCGCAGCATCCACGAGCACGGTCGGCTCGATGCCGACCAACTGCAGGCGGCCGGGCGAGGTCGCCGTGGCCAGGCCCTCGACCAGGATGTCTTCGACGAGGGCCTGGCTGCCCGCGCCGAGGAACGACTCGACGGCGGCGATGGCCACGGCCGCGTTCTGGGCCTGGTGGGTGCCATAGAGCGGGAGGAAGAGCTCCGAGTAGGTGCCGGCGATGCCGCGCACCGAGATGAGCTGACCGCCGACGGCCACGTGGCTGGCCAGAAGGGCGAAGTCGCCTCCCTCGCCGACCAGGGTCGACTCGGTGAGCTCGGCCGCCCGGCTCAATTCGGCCAATGCCTCCGGCAGCTGGGCGGCGGTCACGACGGCCGCCGCGGGCTTGATGATGCCGGACTTGGTGCGCGCGATCTCGGCGATGGTGCTGCCGAGCCGCCTGGTGTGGTCGAGCGCGATGGGCGTGAACACGGCTACCTGACCGTCGGCGACGTTGGTGGAGTCCCATTCGCCGCCCATGCCGACCTCGAGCACGACCACGTCGACCGGCGCATCCGCGAAACAGGCGAACGCGAGAACGGTGAGGGCCTCGAAGAAGGTGAGCGGTTCGTCGCCGGCTGTCGCGAGTTCGGCGTCGACCATCTGCAGGTACGGCTGGATATCGGCCCAGTTCGCGGCCAGGGCCTCGTCGGTGATGGACTGCCCGTCGATCACGATGCGTTCGTTCAGCCGCACGAGGTGCGGGCTGACCAGCAGCCCGGTGCGCAGCCCGTAGGCGCGCAGGATGCTCTCGATGATGCGGCTGGTGCTGGTCTTGCCGTTGGTTCCGGTGACGTGGATGATCGGGTACGAGTTCTGCGGGTCGCCGAGCAACTCGACCGCGCGGCGGGTGGCCTGCAGCCTCGGTTGGGGTGCGCTCTCGCCCACCCGCTCCAGCAGCGCGGCGAGCACGGCGTCGCCGGCGTCACGGAATTCGTCGGGGTAGTAGTCGTCAGACATTGATGGTTCCTTTTTCGCGGGCGACGGCAACGATGACCGGTCCGTGGTTCGCGTAGTGGTCGGCCTCGAAGCGCACGTAGTGCTCGACGACCGAGCCGGTCAGGCCCTGCAGCCATTCTGCGGGGGTGCCGGCGGCGTCGGCCGAAGCGGTGTGGGTGAGGAAACGGGTGGCGAGGGTCTCACCGGCGACGTCGACCCCGCTCGCGAGGGCGAATGTGGCGGCGTCGGCCTCGTCGAAGAAGACCAGGTCGAGGCGGATCCGGTCGCTGACCTCGAAGCCGGCGGACTTGCGGGTGTCCTGCACGGCCCGGATCAGGTCGCGGGCCAAGCCCTCGGCCTCCAGCTCAGGCGTGGTGGTGGTCTCCAGCAACACGAAGCCGCCGCCGGTGAGCAGGGCGAGGGCGGCGTTGTGCAGCACCGACTCGGCGTCGGCCGAGGTGGAGGCCGCCTGCAACTCCAGGTCGTACTCCCCCGCTTCCAGGGCGATACCGCCGGCGGTGACCACACCGTCGGTCTCGGACCAGTCTCCGGTGCGGGCGGCCTTGATGACCTGCTGCACCTGCTTGCCGAGCCTGGGGCCTGCGGCCCTGGCGTTGACGGTGAGCTTGGAGGTGATGCCGTAGCTCTCGGCGCTGTCGGCCTCCTGCTCGACGAGGGTGACCGCCTTGACGTTCAGCTCGTCGCGCAGGATGCCCTCGAACCCGGCCAGGGCGCTCGTGTCGGTGGTGACCACGGTGAGGTTCGCCAGCGGAAGGCGGACCCGCAGGCCGGCCTTCTTGCGGAGCGACAGCACGGTGGAGCTGATCAGGCGAACCTGGTCCATGGCCGTGACCAGTCCGGGGTCGGCGGGGAAGACCGTGGCGTCGGGCCAGTCGGTGAGGTGCACGCTGCGGCCACCGGTCAGTCCCTGCCAGATGCGTTCGCTGATCAGGGGCAGCAGCGGGGCGGCGACCCGTGTCACGGTTTCCAGCACGGTGTACAGGGTGTCGAAGGCTTCCGACCCGGTGCCGTCGGCGGCGACGCCGCCCCAGAACCTGTCGCGGGAGCGGCGCACGTACCAGTTGGTGAGCACGTCGGCGAAGTCGCGCAGGCGCGAGGCGGCCAGCGTGCTGTCGAGCTTCTCGAGGTCGCCGGTGACGTCCTCGATGAGGTCGCGGGTCTTGGCCAGCAGGTAGCGGTCGAGCACATCGGTGGAGTCGGTGCGCCAGGTGGCGGTGTAGCCGGAGGCGTTGGCGTAGAGCGAGAAGAAGTACCAGGTGCTCCACAATGGCAGCAGCATCTGGCGGGTGCCCTCGCGGATGCCCTCCTCGGTGACGATGAGGTTGCCGCCGCGGAGAACGGGCGAGCTCATCAGGAACCAGCGCATGGCGTCCGAGCCGTCGCGGTCGAAGACCTCGTTGACGTTGGGGTAGTTGCGCAGCGACTTGCTCATCTTCTGGCCGTCGTTGCCGAGCACGATGCCGTGGCTGACGACGTTCTTGAAGGCCGGCCGGTCGAACAGGGCCGTGGAGAGCACGTGCAGCAGGTAGAACCAGCCGCGGGTCTGTCCGATATATTCCACGATGAAGTCGGCCGGGTTGTGGCTGTCGAACCATTCGCGGTTCTCGAACGGGTAGTGCACCTGGGCGAACGGCATCGAGCCGGAGTCGAACCAGACGTCGAGGACATCCTCGATGCGCCGCATGGTGGACTGCCCGGTGGGGTCATCGGGGTTCGGCCGGGTGAGTTCGTCGATGTAGGGGCGGTGCAGGTCGGTGGGGCGTACGCCGAAGTCGGCCTCGAGCTCGTCGAGCGAACCGTAGACGTCGATGCGCGGGTAGGCCGGGTTGTCGCTCTTCCAGACCGGGATGGGCGAGCCCCAGTAACGGTTGCGGCTGATCGACCAGTCGCGGGCGTTGCCGATCCACTTGCCGAACTGGCCGTCCTTGACGTTCTCCGGCACCCAGTTCACCTCCTGGTTGAGGTCCACCATACGATCGCGGAAGTCGGTGACGCGCACGAACCAGCTCGACACGGCCTTGTAGATCAGCGGGTTGCGGCAGCGCCAGCAGTGCGGGTAGGAGTGCTCGTAGCTGGCCTGGCGGAGCAGCCGGCCCTGCGACTTGATCAGCTGGGTGAGCGGCTTGTTGGCGTCGCTCCAGAGCTGCCCGGCGACCTCGGTGACCTCGGGCAGGAACTTGCCGCCGTCGTCGAGGGACAGGATCACCGGGATGCCGTAGGCCTGGCAGACCGTCTGGTCTTCCTCGCCGTAGGCGGGCGCCTGGTGCACGATACCGGTGCCGTCGCTGGTGGTGACGTAGTCGGCGACGACGAAACGCCAGGCGTTCTGGGTGCCCCACTCGCTCTCGTCGGCGTAGTAGTCGAAGAGGCGGTCGTAGGAGACGCCCTCGAGCTCGCGTCCCGTGATGGTGCGGCTGATGGCCGCCGTCGCGTCGGCGGCGCTCTCGTAGCCGAGGTCCTTGGCGTAGCTGCCGACGAGGTCGATGGCCAGCAGGTATTCGCCGCCAAGAACCTCGGTGGCGGACACGGCGCCGGCCTGTTCACGCAGCACCTCGGCATCCGGAGTGCCGTTGGGGCCGGCGGGGACGACGGCGTAGACGATGTCAGGGCCCACGGCCAGCGCGAGGTTGGTCGGCAGGGTCCACGGGGTCGTCGTCCAGGCCAGGGCGCGCACCGCGGTGAGGCCGAGGGTCTCGGCCTTGGCGCCCACGAGCGGGAAGGTGACCGTGACGGTCTGGTCCTGGCGCATCTTGTAGACGTCGTCGTCCATGCGCAGCTCGTGGTTGGACAGCGGGGTCTGGTCGCGCCAGCAGTACGGCAGCACCCGGTAGCCCTCGTAGGCCAGTCCCTTGGTGTGCAGTTCCTTGAAAGCCCAGATCACCGATTCCATGAAGGTGATGTCGAGGGTCTTGTAGTCGTTCTCGAAGTCGACCCAACGGGCCTGGCGGGTGACGTAGGTCTCCCAGTCCTTGGTGTATTCGAGCACCGATTCGCGGGCGACGGCGTTGAACGCGGCCAGGCCCATCTGTTCGATCTGGCTCTTGTCGGTGATGCCGAGCTTCCGCTCCGCCTCCAGCTCGGCCGGCAGGCCATGGGTGTCCCAGCCGAACCGGCGGTGCACCTGCTTGCCGCGCATGGTCTGGAAACGCGGGAACAGGTCCTTGGCGTAGCCGGTCAACAGGTGGCCGTAGTGCGGCAGGCCGTTGGCGAACGGCGGGCCATCGTAGAACACCCACTCGGGGGCGCCCTCGCGGTTGTCGATGGAGGCCTGGAACGTGCCGTCCTTCGCCCAGAAGTCGAGCACTTCGCCCTCGATCTGGGGGAAGTTCGGTGAGGGAACGACGGCAGCGTCGGGGGTGGCCGGATCGGACTGGTTGTCTTCGGGGGACTTCGGGTACGTCATAGTTCTCCTGGACGAGGCGGGTGAAAAGCCGCTGGCCTATTCCACGAGGACGCCCGCCCCGACAGGGCATAACGCGGTACCACCTCGCTTGCCGTTCCCGTGCAGGCGAACGACCGCTCATACAAAGGCTGTGACGGGCCCGACCCGTTCGGCTCTACTGGCTGGTCTCGCACCGGGGTGCGATTCCACTGTTCTTCCGAAGACTCCCCGGTGATGGCCGGATCAACGTCGGTTCATACTACCGCGCCCGTCGACTCTGGCGCCGGGCGGGTCAGCCGTGATCGAGAACAGGACCGAATCCGGCGCAGACCGGAGTGATCGCCGCATCCACATAGGCGGCCAGATCGCCGCGCGCGACTCCGGCGCCGGCCCACTCCGTGGCGGCAGCGGCCGCGGCGGCCACTACGGCGGTGGAGAAGGCGCGCCCTACCGGGTCGGTGTCGGCGGAGTGCCCGGGACGGGCCCCCACGAATTCCCGCACCAGGCCCACCTGCACCAGAAACCGGGCGAGGGCGGATGCCTCCAGCTCGCTGGCCGTGGCCATCAGCTCGTATTGGGTGACGGACCAGGGCACCCGGCCGGGCCCGAACCCCGCGGCCACCCGCAGCAGCGCCTGACGCACCGCACCGGTCACGGCGGCGCTGCGGTCACACTCGGCGAGCGCGTCTGGCAGGGCGGCGAGGCCCGCATCGACATCCACCCAGAGCAGGTCGCTTTTGGCGGAGAAGTAGTTGAAGAACGTGTTGCGGCTCACGCCGGCTCGCCGCGCGATGTCACCGATGGTGGTCTTGGCGTAGGTCTGCTCGAGGAACAGCTCGGCGGCGGCCTCTTCGAGCATCGCCCGGGAGGAGCCGCGAGGGCGGCCGACGGTGCGGGAATCGTTCATGGTTCTTTCGTGTTCTACGATGGGACTCGACGTCTTCGGTTTTTGGACCGAGTCCAATAATGGCACAGCAGCCCTCGAAGCAGACATCATGGCCGGTCCCCCGGCCGCCCGACCGTCGACGCCCGTCTCCCCCCAGCATTCCGCACCCGTGAAAAGAGCCCATCGCATGCCCCGTCCGGCACTCGTTCGATCCATACCGCTCCTCTCGACCCGGCGCCCGCTCGGCGTGGCCCTCGCGGCCGGCGTCACCGTCCTCGGCCTTGCGCTCACCGGCTGCACCAGCGCCGCCCCCCAGGCCTCGTCGACCCCGACGGCGGGTGGAACCCTCACCTACGCCTCCGGCGACGCGGAACCCACCTGCCTCGACCCGCACGTGGGCGGCAACTACCCGCAGGCCCTGGTGAGCACCCAGTACCTCGAATCGCTGGTCTCCCTCGACTCGAAGGGCACCGTCATCCCCTGGCTGGCCGACAGCTGGACCGTCAGTGACGACGGCTTGACCTGGGAGTTCACGCTGCGCGACGGCGTCACCTTCTCCGACGGCACGCCGCTGGACGCCGCGGCCGTGCAGGCCAACATCGCCCACCTGCAGGACCCCGCGACCGGGTCGTCCACGGGCTACCTGGCCCTGGCGAAGGTCACCGGCACCGAGGCCGTCTCCGACTCGGTTGTGCGTTTCACGCTTTCCCAGCCAGACAGTGCCCTGCTCGAGTCGCTCTCCCAGCCGTGGCTGGGCATCGAGTCCCCCACCGCACTGGAGCGCAGCCAGGATGACAACTGCGCCGCCCCGGTGGGCACCGGACCGTTCGTCGTCGACTCCTGGGTGAAGCAGAACGCGATCACCCTGGTGCGGAACGACGACTACACCTCCCCGCCCGCCGACGCCGAGCACGACGGACCGGCCTACCTCGACACCATCGTCTGGCGCTTCATCCCCGATTCGGCCTCCCGCTATGCCGCGCTGCAGGCCGGCGAGGTAAACGTGATCGACAACGCCCAGCCCGACACGATCGCCCAGGCCGAGCAGAGCGATTCCATCGTGCACCTGGATGCCCCACGGCCCGGCGCCTCCAACCGGATCGAGCTGAACTCGGGCAAGGCACCGTTCAACGATGCGGCCGTGCGCGAGGCGTTCATCCGCTCGGCGAATGTCGACGACGCCGTTGCATCCCTGTTCCAGGGCAGCGCGGAGCGCTCCTACTCGGCCCTGTCGAGCGTCGAGCCCCTCGGCGTCTCGCGCCAGGAGCTCTTCGACTACGACCCCGCGGCCGCCGCTACCCTGCTCGATGAAGCCGGCTGGTCCGAGAAGGACGCTGACGGGTACCGCACCAAGGACGGCGTGCGCCTCACCGTGGTCTTCCCGGTGAGCACCAACCAGTCCATCCCGGCCGAGCAGTCCCTGTTCGAACAGATCCAGGCGACCGCCAAGGAGACCGGGTTCGACGTGCAGCTGACCAAGCTCGATCTCTCCAGCTGGTACACGGCCCTCGGCAGCAACGCCTACGACGCCGTGAGCGCGCCCTATACCAAAGTCGGGCCCGACGTCCTGCGGATCCTCTTCCACTCCGACGGCATCACCCCGGCACCGAGCGGCTATTTCGCCAACCACGCCCAGGTGAACGACCCGGAGCTTGACTCGCTCCTCACCCTCGCCGACCAGACCAATGACGCCGACGAACGCTCCGCGCTCTACGCCGACGCGCAGGACCTCATCCTCGAGGGCTTCTACATCCTGCCGCTCTACGACCAGCAGAACCACTTCCTGCTCGGCACGGCCGTCCAGGGCGCCCGCGCCCTGCCGACGGTGTCGACGCCCACCTTCTACGACGCATGGCTGAGCCGCTGACGGTTGCCCGCAGCTCCGGCGGGCGGCGCGTCCGGCGGCTCGGCGTGCTGATCGGCTGGCCGCTCGCACGGAGGCTCGGCGGCGCCGTCTTCGTGCTGTGGGCGGTCGCCACGCTCACCTTCTTCGCCGTCCGGCTGATCCCCGGTGACCCTGCCGAAGCCATCCTCGGCGGGCCGGGGTCGCAGACCTCACCTGAGGCTCTCGCGGCTGTGCGCGCCGAGTACGGTCTCGACCAGCCTGTCTTCCTGCAGTACCTCGCCCAGCTGGGCCGCCTCGCCACGGGCGACCTGGGCCGCTCGTACGCCCTGAACATGGACGTGGGTCCCCTGGTGCTCAGCCAGCTCGGCGGCACCCTGCTGCTGGCGGTGTTGTCCCTCACCGTCGCCTGGCTCCTCGCCCTCGGCCTGGCCACCTGGTCCACCGGACGTGGCGCGATGGCCCGGCGCATCGGATCGGGCCTGGAGATCGTCGCGGCGGCGCTGCCGCACTTCTGGCTGGCCACGACCCTCATAGTGGTCGCCAGTGTCTGGTGGGGCATCCTGCCGCCGATCAGCACCGCGGATGCGCGCGGCCTCGTGCTGCCGGTGCTCACCTTGGCCATCCCCCTGGCCGGGTTTCTCGGCCAGGTGATGCGGGAGAGCCTGACCACGGCCCTGGAGTCCCCGTTCGTGCTCTCGGCCCGCGCCCGCGGGGAGAGCGAGCGCGGTGTTCTGTGGCGCCACGCTCTCCGGCACGCGGCCCTGCCCGCCATCGGCCTGTCCGGCTGGGCCTTCGGCTCACTGATCAGCGGCGCCGTGGTGGTCGAGACCGTCTTCGCCCGCCCAGGACTCGGCCGCACCCTGCTCAACGCCGTCACGGTGCGCGACGTACCCGTGGTGATCGGAGTTGTGATGGTCGTCGCGCTCGCCTACATCCTCATGACGATCCTCACCGACCTGGCCTCCCGCCTGGCCGATCCGCGCCCCACGACAAACACCCGCACCCCCGGAGGAGCACAGTGAGCGAACTCGAGATCACCGCCTCCGCAGCCGGCCGGCCGGGTGCTCAGGATGCAGAACAGAGCGGCCGACCGGCTGAAGCCGCTCGGCGTCCCCGGATCAACGCCGTCGAGATCGCGGCCGGCCTGCTCGCCCTGCTGCTGCTGACTGCGGCCATCGCCCCCCAGTTGCTGGCACCGGGAGATCCGCTCGCGATCGACCCGCTGTCGGCATTCGGTGCGCCATCCTGGACGCATTGGTTCGGCACCGACGAGTCCGGCCGGGACATCTATACCCGGGTGATCGACGGCGCCCGCGACTCGCTCGTGATCGGCGTCTCGGCCACCCTGATCGGGTTGGGCCTCGGCGCCGTGCTCGGAACCGCCGCCGGCACGCTGGGCGCCGCCGTGGACTTCACGGTCAACAGGTTCCTCGAGGTGCTGTTCGCCTTCCCCGGCCTGCTGCTCGCGCTCCTGTTCATCCTCGTCTTCGGCCCAGGAGCCGGCAGCGCGATCGTGGCCGTCGGGCTGTCGACGGCACCGGGATACGCGCGCATCATCCGTGCCCAGCTGGTGCGGGTGCGCTCCTCCGCGTTCGTCGAGGCCGCCACGGTGCAGGGCCTGAGCCGCGCGCGCATCCTCGGCCGGCACATCCTGCCCAACACCCTGGCGCCCCTGCTCGTTCTCGGCACCCTCGGTGTGGGCCAGGCCATCGTCTGGGCCGCCGCCCTGAGCTACCTGGGCCTGGGCGCCCAGCCGCCGGCGGCCGAATGGGGCGCGATGCTCGCGGCCGGCCGCACGTACATCACATCAGCGTGGTGGATGAGTTTCTTCCCCGGCCTGTTCATCGTGCTGACCGCCGTGTGCGCCACGGCCCTTGGGCGAGCGATCGAACGCCGGATGAGGCACGCATGAGCGCCGCCGACGCTGTCCCGCTGGCCGTGCCGATGAGCGGCCGGCCCGCGCCGGCGCTGCGCGTCCGGAATCTCTCCGTCGGGTTCGGCTCCCAGACCGTGGTGCGCGGCGTGTCCCTGGAGCTGGCACCGGGCGAATGCCTGGCGATCGTCGGCGAGTCCGGGTCGGGCAAGAGCGTCACCGCCCGCAGCCTGCTGGGTCTCGCCGGGGCCGGCGCGCAGGTCAGCGCCGACGAAATCAGCCTGGCCGGCGAATCGGTGCTCGGCCTCAACGAGTCCGCCTGGCGCCGACGCCGGGGCCGTGACGTGGGCCTGGTACTGCAGGATGCTCTCGCCTCGCTCGACCCGCTTCGCCCGATTGCGCGGGAGATCGGTGACTCGCTGCGCCTCCACACGAAGCTCGACGGTGCTGCCCGCAGCAGACGGGTGCTCGAGGTCCTCACCGCCGTCGGCCTGCCCGACCCCGAACTCTACGCCGGCCGGTTGTCCGGGGAGCTCTCCGGCGGCCAGCGCCAGCGGGCGCTCATCGCGGCCGCGCTCGCCCTCGATCCCCCGCTGCTGATCGCCGACGAACCCACCACGGCGCTGGACGTCACCGTGCAGGCCCAGGTGCTCGACCTGCTCGAGGAGATCCGCGACCGCGGCACCGCCATCCTGCTGATCAGCCACGACCTCGCCGTGGTCAGCCGCATCGCCAACCGGATCGCGGTCATGCACGACGGCCGGATCATCGAGACCGGAACGCCGAACGAGGTGCTCGGTCGCCCCACGCACCCCGAGACGCGGCGGATGCTCGCCGCGGTTCCCGTGGACAAGCCGCGGGGAACCAGGCTGGCGCCCGCACCGGAACCGTTACTCACACCGGAGCAGACCGCCGGGGCGGGCCGTCTGCGCGTGGCCGAACGCCCGAGTGCGCCGGCAACTGAGGTGACCTCCGGGTCCCCGGGCGCCGCTCCCGACGCCCGGACGCCCTCCAGTCCCGACCTGGCCCTGGAGGGCATCGGGCTGAACAAGACCTTCCGAGGTCCGCACGGCACCGTGCAGCATGCCGTCGACGACGTGAACTTCAGCCTGCCGCGCGGCCGCACCCTGGGCATCGTGGGCGAGTCCGGCTCGGGCAAGACCACCACGGCCCGTCTGGCCCTGGCGCTCACTCCGGCGGACTCGGGCGTGGTGCGGCTCCTCGGCGAACCGTGGAGCGTGTTGCCCGAGAAACAGCGCCGCGCTCGGCGCAGATTAGTAGGAGCCGTGTACCAGGATGTGCTCGCCTCCTTCGACCCCAGGCTGAGCGTGCGCGAGATCCTGCGGCACGCTGTGGCCGTCGCCGCACCCGACGGGCGCGACGGGGCCAACCGCCGGGCCGGCGAGGCGCGGGTGGGCGCACTGCTGGACGATGTCGGCCTGTCGGCCGCCCTGCTCGACCGTCGGCCGACCGATCTGTCGGGAGGGCAACGACAGCGGGTGGGCATAGCCCGCGCACTGGCCTCCCGTCCGCAGATCCTGATCTGCGATGAGCCGGTGTCCGCGCTCGATGTGAGTGTGCAGGCCCAGGTTCTCGACCTGCTCGACGAGCTTCAGCGCGAGCTGGCGCTGACCCTGCTGTTCATCTCGCACGACCTGGGTGTGATCCAGCACGTCAGCGACCAGGTCGCCGTGATGCACGCTGGCCGCATCGTCGAGACGGGACCGGCGGAGCAGGTCTTTGCGCAACCGGCCCATCCGTACACCGAGGCCTTGCTCGCGGCGGTGCCCCGGCTCGTCTGATCCGGCTCCCTCCGGTCCAGGTCCATCGAGCGATCTAGGCGAGCCGGGCACGGCGAGCCGGATCACCTGCCGACGCCGTCGGGCCTGCCACCACCGCCCAGGTGATGGGAACATCGCGCATGACGAGGACGCTGTCGAGGGTGGCCGTGCCGGCGGGGAGGGCGGCGAAGAACGAGGACCGCACCGCCCGGGCCCGGCCCGGCGTGACCTGCCATCGCGTCGTCTCGAGGCGCAATCCCTCGAGGCGGCGACCGTCCCGGCTCGGCGACCAGCCCACGGCCCCGTTCCGGAAGAACGCCGAGGCGTCCTCAACGCTCGCGAAGAGGTCACTTGTCCAGTCCTCTGTGAGGTCGACCGCCGCGTGCACGTGGGTGCCTGGGGCTGTCATGGTCACCTCGATATGGCCATCCGTCTCGTGGCCGGCGAAACGCGCATGGTGATGCACCCCGGGAAGCAGGCGCCCACCCGCGACGACGGGCAGCCAGGAGGCGCTGTGCCGCTCGGGAATATAGACGCCCACCTGGGTTCCGTGCGCGTCGTCCCACTCCACGGCAATCCGATGCGCGGCGTTCTCGGCGCCCCACCCGACTGCCGGGGCGACCCATGCCGGTCGCAGGGAGCCGAGCCGCAGCAGGCACACGCCGGCGACGGCCTGATCGTTCACCAGCTGGGGCCGCAGCCCGGCGGGAAGCAGCCGGAGTGCCACCTCGGGGTCAACCCGGTAGTTGATCAAAAGGCGACGCTCGATAGTGGCCGCCAGGCGC
This sequence comes from Cryobacterium lactosi, assembly GCF_004403945.1. Lineage (GTDB taxonomy): Bacteria > Actinomycetota > Actinomycetes > Actinomycetales > Microbacteriaceae > Cryobacterium > Cryobacterium lactosi. The sequence goes on from NZ_SOHM01000007.1 coordinate 348,577, forward strand.
GGTTTCACGGCCGTCACCGGTCGTCCTGGACCGACTTGGCGGCCTTCTGGGCTTTCTCGGCCTGTGCTGCAGACTTCTGCGCCTTCCGGGTCCTCTTTTGAGCACCCTTGTGCGACGCCGGCTGATTCCCCTTCGTGGCGGACTTCTTGGATCCCCCGACCGGCTCGGCGTCTGGTGACACGGCTGGGCGGGCTGTCGGCCGAATGCTGCGCAGCACCATCTGCTCTGGACAGACGGTGGAAAGGAAGTCCCCCACCGACAGGGCAAGGCGGTCTCCCGCCAGCGCGTAGAGGATGCGGTTGGCGTCCCGACGCTCGGTGACCAGACCAGCGACCCGGAGGACCGACAGGTGCCGGGAGATTGTGGGCCCGGTGGCCGGGAACCGTGCGGCAATCTCTCCCGCAGCCAACTCTCCGTCCTTCAGGTCCTGCAGGATCTGCCGACGAGTGGGATGCGCCAGGGCGGTGAAGACATCGCCAACGGCTTCGGGCGTGCTCGTAGCTTGCATGTTCGCAATCTAGCACTCAAGCTAAATAGCACACAAGCATTCCCCGAGCGGGGTGGTGCGTCGGCGCACGCGGCGTTCAGGCCTCGGGAACAACGACTGGGTCGGGCATCTCCCTCAGCAGCGTTCCCGCTCGCTCGGTGATGCCGTGACCGGACTCACCGTCATGGCCAAGCACCCGCAGGCTGCTGTAAAGGATCGTGGAGACCAGCGTCGGCGCATCTTCGTCCGGACGATCGGCGCGGATGGCGATGACGCTCTCCACCAGGCCGAAAATCACGTCGACCAGATAGTCGAGGGCGGATCTGGTGCCGCCTCCCGTCCCGCCGAGATCGGTGCGGACGGAGGCCTCGACACTCGCCATGATGAGTGCCGCGTAGGTCTCCCGGAGCCTGGCGCGTTCGCGTCGGAACGGTTCGAGGAGCTCATTGCGGATCTCGGGGAGGAAGTACAGCGTGCCGATGTTGTAGGAGGACCGGGCAAGTTGCCCGGAGTCGAAGCTGATCAGCGCGGCGAGCCGGACCACGGCCGGCGCCGGCGCGACCTCGAGGTAACCCGCCACCCGCACGGAGGGTTCCACCGTGCGCATCAGCAGCACCTTGAGGATCTGTTCCTTGCTCGGGAAGTGGTAGTACAGCGAGGCCTGGCGGATGCCCACCCGGTCGGCGATCGCGCGGGTGGAGGTGGCCGCGAAGCCGCGCTCCACAAAGAGCTGGGCGGCCGCGTCCAGGATCTGCTCGGTCGCGGAGAGATCGGGGCGCCGGGCCGTTCCGGACCGCGGGCGGCCCCGTTCGGGGCGATGATCCACGAGGGCGTCTGTCACAGAGCCATCGTGCCACAGACTCGTTCTCCCCGGGCCGGTCGTCTGAGAGGACTCCCAAACAGGGCCCGGATCAGCCGGTTCGAGGGGGTCCAGTGCGGCCTTCGGCGCAGAATCGGCTAGATTAGATCAGCACTACTGAAGGCACCTCACCATCGACACGGTGCCGCAGATATCGAATCGGAGAGTCATGACCAGCGCCGACCGCGTTCCCGAAAAGCCCGCCCTCGAAGGGTTGGAAGCGAAATGGGAAACCAGCTGGGAGGCCAAGGGCACCTACCGCTTCGACCGTGCCAGCGCCACGAAGGAGTCGATCTTCTCGATTGACACTCCCCCGCCCACGGCATCGGGCTCCCTACACATCGGCCACGTCTTCAGCTACACACACACCGACGTCGTTGCCCGGTTCCAGCGCATGCGTGGGAAGAGCGTCTTCTACCCGATGGGCTGGGACGACAACGGCCTGCCCACCGAACGCCGCGTGCAGAACTTCTACGGGGTCCGCTGCGACCCGTCACTGCCGTACACGGCAGACTTCGTTCCTCCGTTCGAGGGTGGCGACGGCAAGAGCACCAAGGCCGCCGATCAGCTTCCCGTGAGCCGTCGAAACTTCATCGAACTGTGTGAACGCCTCACCGTCGAGGATGAAAAGCAGTTCGAAGAGCTCTGGCGCACCCTGGGCCTCAGCGTCGACTGGACGCAGAGCTACCGCACGATCGCGCCCGAATCGATCACCGCGTCCCAGCTGGCCTTCGTCGGCAACGTCAACCGCGGCGAGGCCTACCAGGCCATGGCGCCCACCCTCTGGGACGTCACCTTCCGCACCGCCGTCGCCCAGGCCGAGCTTGAAGACAAGGAGATGCCGGCCGCGTACCACCGGGTCTCCTTCCACAAGCCGGATGGCGGCACCATCGAGATCGAGACCACGCGCCCGGAGCTCCTGGCCGCCTGCGTCGCCCTGGTGGCGCATCCCGACGACGACAGGTACAAGGAGTTCTTCGGTACCACGGTGCGCACCCCCGTGTTCGACGTTGAGATTCCCGTTCTCGCCCACCACCTCGCCCAGAAGGACAAGGGTTCGGGCATCGCGATGATCTGCACCTTCGGCGACGTGACCGACGTGGTCTGGTGGCGGGAACTCGACCTGCCCAACCGCGCAATCATGGGTTTCGACGGCCGCATCATCGCCGAGGCCCCTGACGTCATCGTTACCCCGGCCGCACAGGCCGCCTACGCCCAGCTCGCCGGCAAGACCGTCTTCTCGGCCAAGCAGGCCATGGTCGAGCTGCTCCGCGAATCCGGCGACCTGATCGGTGACCCCAAGCCGATCGTGCACCAGGTCAAGTTCTTCGAAAAGGGCGACAAGCCCCTCGAGATCGTCTCCACCCGGCAGTGGTACATCCGCAACGGCGCCCGCGACGAGAAGCTGCGCGCCAGACTGATCGAACACGGTTCCGCCCTGCAGTGGCATCCTGAGTTCATGCGGGTGCGCTACGAGAACTGGGTCAATGGCCTGACCGGCGACTGGTTGGTGTCCCGACAGCGTTTCTTCGGTGTCCCCCTGCCCGTCTGGTACCCGCTCGACGCCGAGTCCAACCCGGTCTTCGACCAGCCGATCATCGCCACCAGCGACCTGCTTCCCGTCGACCCGTCCTCCGACGTCGCCCCCGGCTACACGGCCGAGCAGCGCGGCGCGGCCAACGGCTTCGTCGGCGAGGTCGATGTGATGGACACCTGGGCGACGTCCTCGCTGACCCCGCAGCTCGCCGGCGGCTGGGAGCGCGACCCCGAACTCTTCGAGCTGGTCTACCCGTACTCGCTCCGCCCGCAGGGTCAGGACATCATCCGCACCTGGCTGTTCTCCACCCTGCTGCGCGCCGAGCTCGAGCACGGCGAATCGCCGTGGCAGCACGCGGCGCTCTCCGGTTTCATCGTGGACCCCGACCGCAAGAAGATGTCCAAGTCCAAGGGCAACGTCGTCACTCCGGCCGACGTGCTGGTTCAGCACGGTTCGGATGCCGTGCGGTATTGGGCTGCGTCCTCCCGTCTGGGAACGGATGCCGCCTTCGATCCGAAGAACCCCACCCAGATCAAGATCGGCCGCCGCCTCGCCATCAAGATCCTCAACGCCAGCAAGTTCATCCTCGGCTTCGCCGGCGACGACGCCGCCCCGGTGAGCCAACCCATCGACGCGAGCATGCTGGCCCGCCTCGACGTGGTTGTCGGCCAGGCCACTGCCGCGTTCGAGGGCTACGACCACGCCCGCGCACTCGAGCTCACCGAGAGCTTCTTCTGGACGTTCTGCGACGACTACCTCGAGCTGGTCAAGGAACGCGCCTACGGCGAAGCCGGTCCGGAGCAGGCCTCGGCCGTTGCCGCACTGCGCATCGCCCTGTCGACCCTGCTGCGCCTGTTCGCACCGTTCGTACCGTTCGCGACCGAGGAAGCATGGTCCTGGTCGAACGACGGCTCGGTGCACCAGGCCGAGTGGCCCGCCGCCTCCGGCGTGACGCCGGACGCCGACAGCATCGCCCTGTTGGACCTGGCCAGCCGGGCGCTCACGGGCATCCGTCGCGCCAAAACCGACGCGAAGGCGTCACAGAAGTCTGCCGTCGAGTCCGCCACCATCGGCGGACCTGACGCAGAGGTGGCCCTGCTCGCGCAGGTGGCCGCCGACTTGAAAGCAGTAGGCCGGATCACCGACTTGACCTTCGTCAAGGCCGATGACTTGGTCGTAGCTGATATCGTGCTCGCCACGGTGTCGGAAATCTAAAGGAGAACCGCATGTCAATCAAGGTTCGCCCGCTGGGCGACAAGGACTTCTTCCCGTGGCTCGGCCTGTTCGAAGGGTACAGCGAGCTGTCCAAGAGCGACCTGACCGATGAGAAGGCTCTGCGCGTGTGGAGCTGGATCATTGACAAGAACCATGATCTCGACGGCGCTGTCGCGGTCGACGACAACGGCGACTTCGTCGGCTTCACCCTGTACCGGGGTGTCCCCCGCACCCTCAGCGGCGACATGGGACTCTTCATCGATGACCTGTACGTGACCCCCGACGCATCAGAAGCCGGTGCCGGCCGGGACCTGATGGCTTTCGCGACCGAGTACGCCAAGGCGCACAACTACCGCAAGCTGCAGTGGATCACCACTGCCGACAACGCCGCGGCCCAGAAGCTCTACGACACGGTCGGCACCCGCACCAGCCTGGTCACCTACGAGGCAGAGGTTTAACCATGCAGCTCGGAACCCGCTGGTCCCTCGGCGCAGAACCGCCCGCGGGGCTGCCCGAGGTTGTCGTCATCGCGCTGCAGGCCGTGGAGGGCGACCTCGCCGCCCTTCCCGATGACACCAGTGCCTGGCGGTGGACCCTGACCTGGCTCGAGGGCAAGCCGGTCATCGAACTCGACGACGGCACCGTCATCAGGTTCGACCCGAAGGAAGACAGCGCCACCATCACCCAGCCTGCCGTCGTGGTGGACGACGACGAGGACTGGATCTAGACATCACCGGGTGGCGATGATTTCGCCGTGCGGGATGCCGAACCACGCGTCAGGGTCCTGCGCCCACTGGTGCCAGGCCGCGCCGATCTCGTGGAGATCCGCCAGCCTGGCACCGGTCTCGATCGCCCGTGCGGCGAAGTCGGGTTCGGTGACCCGTGCGGCCCAGGATTCCCCCCACCACTCCCGCTCGGCCGCCGACGCGAAGCACCAGATCGATGCGCTGCTCGCCACATCATCGAAGCCGGCCTGCCGTGCCCACGCCTTGAGCGCCCGCCCGGCGTTCGGGTCGCCGCCGCCCTGCCCGTGCACCGCCCGGTACACGCTCAACCAGGTGGCCAGCCCGGGAAGCCCTGGATACCAAGTCACGCCGCCGTAGTCGGCGTCGCGGGCGGCCAGCACACCACCCGGTTTGAGCACCCGCCGCATCTCCCGGAGCGCTGCCACCGGGTTGTCGAGGTGCTGCAGCACCTGGTGGGCATGCACGATGTCCACCGACGCATCCGGCACCGGGATGGCGTAGGCGCCACCGACCCGGAAGCGCGCGTTCCGCACCCCGCCGTCGAAGGCCAGGCCTGCCGCCTGCTCGACCATGAGGCGGGATGTGTCGATGCCGAGCACCGTGGCCGGCGCGACGCGGCGCGCCAGATCAATGGTGATGGTGCCCGGCCCGCACATCACGTCGACGACGCTCCGCCCCGCGCGCAGCTGGGGCATGAGGTACGCGGCCGAGTTGGCCACGGTGCGCCAGGTCAGCACGCGCGGAAGGTGCTCCCGGCCGCCCCCGGGTTCGTCTCGCGGTGCGGTTTCCTGACGCTCCGGGCTCTCAGTCATGCCCACACCCTACGTCGCGGTCAGGCTCAACGCACCGGGCACTACCCGGACCGACATCCCGACGGCGACACTAGGCTGGGGCGATGGCCGACACCTCGAACCCGTTTCTCGCTCCCAGTACCCTGCCGTACCAGCTGCCGCCATTCGCAGAGATTCGCAACGAGCACTACCGCCCGGCCTTCGACGCCGGCATGGCCGAACAGCTCGCCGAGGTCGCCGCCATCACGGCGGATCCCACCGAACCGACCATCGAGAACACGCTCATCCCCCTGGAACGAAGCGGACAGGTTCTGCAACGCGTGGCCACGGTGTTCTTCTCCCTGAGTTCGTCAGACGCGACCGAGTTCGGCACGGCCCTCGAGGAGGAACTGGCGCCCAGGCTCGCAGCGCACGCCGACGCCATCCGTCTCGACCCCGCCCTGTACGCACGGATCGCCGCCTTGCACCAGCGCCGTGCCGGCCTGGATCTCGACCCCGAGACCGCCTACCTTCTCGAGCGGTACTACACCGAGTACACCCTCGCCGGTGCGGCGCTCTCCGACGACGACAAGGGTGCCCTGCGCGACCTGAACATGCGCCTGTCCACCCTGACCACCAGGTTCGAGAAGAACCTGCTCGCGGACACCAACGCCCTGGCCCTGGTGCTCGACGACGTCAGCGAGCTGCACGGACTCGGCGAGGGCGAGATCTCCGCCGCCGCGGAGGCCGCCGCCGAGCGCGGTCTCGCCGGCAAGTACGTCATCACCTTGGTGCTGCCCACCAGCCACCCGTACCTCGCGTCTCTCACTGACCGTGCGGTGCGCGAGCGCTTGCTGACCGCATCCAGGTCACGGGGCATCCGCGGCGGCGAATACGACAACCGCGAGCTGGTGCTCGAGATCACCCGGCTGCGCGCCCACCGCGCCCGGCTGCTGGGCTTCAGCAACCATGCCGCGTACGTCACGGCCGACGAAACGGCCAAGTCCCCCGAGGCCGTCGCCGGCATGCTGGACCGGCTCGCGCCGGCGGCGGCACGGAACGCCCACGCCGAGCAGCGGGCTCTGCAGAACGCTGTGCGGGACTCCGGCGGCGACTTCGACCTGGCCGCCTGGGACTGGGCGTTCTACACCGAGCGGGTGCGCCAGTCCCGATTCGATGTCGACGCCAGTGCGATGCGTCCGTACTTCGAACTGGAACGGGTGCTGCACGACGGGGTTTTCTTCGCCGCCACCCGGCTCTACGGTGTCACCTTCACCGAACGCCCCGACCTCGCCGCCTGGAACCCCGAGGCCAGAGTCTTCGAGGTCGCCAACGATGACGGCTCACCGGTGGGCCTCTACATCGCCGACTTCTACACGCGCGACGCCAAACGCGGGGGCGCCTGGATGAACGCCCTGGTCTCCCAGTCCACCCTGCTGGCCACCCCGACGATCGTCACGAACAACCTCAACCTGCCCAAGCCCGCCGCGGGCTCCCCCACGCTGCTCAGCTTCGACGAGGTGACCACCCTGTTTCACGAGTTCGGCCACGCGCTGCACGGCCTGTTCGCGCAGGTGACCTACCCGCGTTTCGCCGGCACCAATGTGTACAGGGACTTCGTCGAGTTCCCCAGCCAGGTCAACGAGATGTGGATGCTCTGGCCCGAGGTCCTGGCGAACTACGCCAGGCACTACCGCACCGGCGAAGCCATGCCCCAGGAGCTCGTCGACCGCATCCGTGAAACGACGACGTTCAACGAGGGCTTCGGTACCAGCGAGTATCTGGCCGCGGCCCTGCTGGACCAGGCCTGGCACCGGATCGGCGCCGACGAATCCATCACGGATGTGGCCGCGTTCGAAGCCGCCGCGTTGGCCGAGGTGGGCCTCGACAACCCGGTGGTGCCCACACGGTACGCGAGCACCTACTTTGCGCACACGTTCTCCGGCGGTTACGACGCCGGCTACTACTCCTACATCTGGAGCGAGGTCCTCGATGCCGACACCGTGGCCTGGTTCACGGAGAACGGCGGCCTCACCCGCGCCAACGGCGACAGGTTCCGAGACCGCCTGCTCGGTGTGGGCGGCAGCGTGGACCCGCTGGCCGCCTATCGGGACTTCCGCGGCCGTGACGCCCGCATTCAGCCCCTGCTAGACCGCCGCGGGCTCAACTGACCAACTGTTCCGGGCTGGCAGGGGCGTCGCGTCAGTGATAGAGCGCACTGTAGGCGTTGATGGCTGGCTGGCCGCCCAAGTGGGCGTAGAGCACGTTGCTGTCGGGGCCGATGTCGCCGCTCGTGACGAGGTCGATCAGCCCGGCCATCGACTTGCCCTCGTAGACGGGGTCGATGATCACGCCCTCCAGACTGGCGGTGAGGCGGATGGCATTGTTCGTCGACTCCACCGGGATGCCGTAGTAATCGCCGGCCCAGCCCTCGAGCACGGTGACCTCGTCATCGGAGATGGGCCGCCCCACGCCGATCAGTTCGGCGGTGTTGCGGGCGATGCGGGCAACTTGCTCGCGGGTCGCGTCGATCTTGGCGGATGCGTCGATACCGATCACGCGGCGCCTGGCGCCGCCGAAGTTGGCCACGAGGTCGGCAAACCCCGCGATCATGCCGGCGTGGGTGGAGCCGGTGACGCTGCACACCACGATGGTGTCGAAGAAGACTCCGAGCTCGGTCTCCTGGGCCGCGACCTCGTGCGCCCAGTTGGCGAAGCCGAGGCCGCCGAGGCGGTGGTCGGAGGCACCGGCCGGGATCGGGTACGGCGTGCCGCCCGCGGCTTCCACGTCGGCGATCGCCTGGGTCCAGGAGTCCTTGAAGCCGATCCCGAAGCCATCCGCCGAGATGCGCACGTCGGCGCCGGTGAGTCTGGACAGTAGGATGTTGCCGACCCTGTCGTTCACGCTGTCCGGCCAGTCCACCCACTGTTCCTGCACAAGCACGGCCTTGAGCCCGAGGTGGGCGGCGACGGCGGCGACCTGCCGGGTGTGGTTGGACTGGATCCCGCCAATGGACACCAGGGTGTCTGCGCCCTGGGCGAGGGCATCCGGGATCAGGTACTCGAGCTTGCGGGTCTTGTTGCCGCCGAAGGCGAGCCCGCTGTTCACGTCTTCGCGCTTGGCCCAGATACGGGCACCGCCGAGGTGGTTGCTCAGCCGGTCCAGCGGGTGGATCGGGCTCGGGCCGAAGGTGAGCGGGTGACGGGGAAAATCACGGAGTGCCATGGGGTCCTTTGTGTCGGGGTGAGTGAGGTCAGTCGGCGTCGTGCTCGGCCGCGGTGGCCAGCATCCGGCCCAGGGTCAGCCAGTTCTCACGCACGGCGGCGCCGGCCTCTACGGCCCGCCCGGCCGCGCACAGGCGGATGATCCGATCGTGGTCGGCCACGGAGCCCCGGCCGGCGAGGGAGGAGAACCGGGCCCGCTCGAGGCGGCGCAGGGTGGGGGTCACCTGCTCGAGCAGGGCCGGCAACAACTCGTTGGCGCTGGCCCGCACGGCGACCGCATGAAAGTCGTCATCGGCGGCGATGGCGGCGTTGACGTCGTTGTCGGCCAGCGCCGTCCGAAAGCGCTCGTTGGCGGCCTCCATCAGGCCCAGGTCGGCGTGGGTGAGCTGGGCGACGGCCTCACGCGCGGCGAGCTCGTGCAGCGACGCCGCGATGGCCTGGGCACTCAGGGCCGCACGCTCGTCCAGCGGTGCCACGATGGTCTGCCGGGCCCGTTCGGTGCGCACCAGGCCGGCCGTCTCCAGCCGGGCGATCGCTTCCCGGATGGGCGTGCGGCTCACGCCGAGCCAGGACTCCAGGTCTGCGTCGCGCAGCTTCTCCCCCGGCGCGAGGGTGCCGTCGACGATGGCGCTGCGGATGGCCTCGTAGGCGTAGTCGCGCAGCGAAGCGGGGCGGTGGGAGCTATCGGGGCGGGGAACCGGCATGCAATATATTAGATATCCCCCACCCCGTCCTGTCAACTTCGGCGTGCCCCGCCGCCTGCGGCGTCCGTGAAGCAGAACCGCCCCCACCGATGCGGTGGGGGCGGTTCTGACCGGACAGCGAGCGGGTGGGTTACGCGGACTTGTCCTCGCGGCGGGCCTTGTGCAGCACGATGGTGGGAGCCGCGTTCTCGAGCACCGACTCCCGGGTGACGATGACCCTCGCGACATCCGTGGCTGACGGCACCTCGAACATGATCGGGCCGAGCACCTCCTCCATGATGGCGCGGAGGCCCCGGGCACCGGTCTTGCGGAGCACGGCGAGGTCGGCGATCGCCTCGAGGGCCGGCTGTTCGAAGTCGAGCTCTACCCCGTCGAGTTCGAACATGCGCTGGTACTGGCGCACCAGGGCGTTCTTGGGCACGGTGAGGATCTGCATGAGCGCCACCTGGTCGAGCTGGGTGACCGTGGTCACAACCGGCAGGCGCCCGATGAACTCCGGGATCAGGCCGAACTTGTGCAGGTCTTCCGGCAGCACCTCGCTGAAGAGGTTGATGTCGTCGCCCTTGCTGTGCAGCGGGGCGCCGAAGCCGATGCCCTTCTTGCCGGCACGCTGGGAGATGATGTCGTCGAGTCCGGCGAACGCGCCGGCCACGATGAACAGCACGTTCGTGGTGTCGACCTGGATGAACTCCTGGTGCGGATGCTTGCGCCCGCCCTGCGGCGGAACGGAGGCGACGGTTCCCTCGAGGATCTTCAAGAGGGCCTGCTGCACGCCCTCCCCCGACACGTCGCGGGTGATCGACGGGTTCTCGGCCTTGCGGGCGATCTTGTCGATCTCGTCGATGTAGATGATGCCGGTCTCGGCACGTTTCACGTCGTAGTCGGCGGCCTGGATGAGCTTGAGGAGGATGTTCTCCACGTCCTCACCGACGTAGCCGGCCTCGGTGAGTGCCGTCGCATCCGCTACGGCGAACGGCACGTTGAGCCGCTTCGCCAGGGTCTGCGCGAGATAGGTTTTGCCGCAGCCGGTGGGGCCGATCAGCAGGATGTTGGACTTGGCTATCTCGACGTCGTCGTGGATGGCGTCGGCGGCGGTGAGGGTGGCGCGGCTGCGCACACGCTTGTAGTGGTTGTAGACGGCAACGGCGAGGGCGCGCTTGGCGGCTTCCTGCCCGATGACGTATTCCTCCAGGAATCCGAAGATCTCCCGGGGCTTGGGCAGTTCGAACTCGCTGCCGGCTTCTTCGGCTCCGGCCTCGGCCAGACGTTCCTCGATGATCTCGTTGCAGAGCTCAACGCATTCATCGCAGATGTACACGCCGGGTCCGGCAATGAGCTGCTGCACCTGCTTCTGGCTCTTTCCACAGAAAGAACACTTCAACAGGTCGGCGCTCTCGCCTATTCGGGCCATCCGTGAGCCTCCTCCATCAGTGACGCTGAATTCGAGCCTAGCTTGTGCGTGTGACAGATTCGTGCACCCGCGGAACAAAGCGAAACGGCGCGCCGCCTCGAGAGCGACGCGCCGTTCGGCTAACAAGCTGGCCAGAGGGCCAACTCGGTGGTGGAGTGCTACTTGACCAGCGTGGGAACGTTCTTGCGGCTGGTCAGGATCTGGTCGATCAGGCCGTATTCGAGGGCCTCGGGAGCGCCGAGGATCTTGTCACGGTCGATGTCCTTGTGGACCTGCTCCTTGGAGCGGTTGGAGTGGCTCGCGAGGGTCTCTTCGAGCCATTCCCGCATCCGCTGGATCTCGGCTGCCTGGATCTCGATGTCGGACGCCTGGCCGCCGCCCTGGCCACCGGCGGAGGGCTGGTGGATGAGGATGCGGGCGTTCGGCAGCGCGAGGCGCTTGCCGGGGGTTCCCCCGGCCAGCAGCACCGCCGCGGCGGAAGCCGCCTGGCCGAGGCAGACCGTCTGGATGTGTGGACGGATGTACTGCATGGTGTCGTAGATCGCCGTCATCGCGGTGAAGGAACCACCGGGCGAGTTGATGTACATGACGATGTCGCGGTCCGGGTCCTGGCTCTCGAGTACGAGCAGCTGGGCCATCACGTCGTCGGCGGATGCGTCGTCAACCTGCACGCCGAGGAAGATGATGCGGTCCTCGAACAGCTTGGCGTAGGGGTCCTGGCGCTTGTAGCCGTAGGCGGTGCGTTCCTCGAAGGTGGGGAGGATGTACCGCGACTGGGGTGCCTGCGGAGCCATTCCGCCGGCCTGGTGACCAAAGTTAGTGAATTCCATGTCGTTTCTGCCCGTCCTACTTCTTGTTGACTGAGTCGTCGGTGCCGCCGCCGCCGACCACATCCGACGCGAATTCGCGCAGGTGGTCGACGAATCCGTAGGCCAGCGCCTCCTGGGCGGTGAACCAGTTGTCGCGGTCGTTGTCGATGAGGATCTGCTCGACCGACTTGCCGGTCTGCTCGGCGGTGAGTTCGGCCATGCGCTTCTTCATGTCGAGGATGACCTTGGCCTGGGTCTGGATGTCGGCGGCCGTGCCACCGAATCCGCCGGACGGCTGGTGCAGCAGCACTCGCGCGTTCGGGGTGATGTAACGCTTGCCCTTGGTTCCGGAGGAGAGCAGGAACTGGCCCATCGAGGCGGCGAGGCCGATGCCCACCGTGACGACATCGTTCGGCACGAACTTCATCGTGTCGTAAATGGCCATACCCGCGGTGATCGAACCACCGGGTGAGTTGATGTAGAGGAAGATGTCCCGCTGCGAGTCCTCTGCGGCCAACAGAAGGATCTTGGCACAGATCTCGTTGGCGTTGTCGTCCCGCACTTCTGAGCCGAGCCAGATGATGCGGTCGCTGAGCAGTCGGTCAAAAACTCCGGGTGTAAGTGCCATTTCGGCCATGTCGCGCTCCGTTTCGCTTGTCGCTTCAGAATGAATCTATAGGGTCCAACGCACACAAAAGGCTCTGTTCGCCCTCGGCAGATTCACACGGTGTGCGGCCACGCAAAACGGGCCGGATGTCCAGAGACATCCGACCCGTTAGCCAACGCCATCAGGCGTCGAGGTTACTTCTTGGCTGCAGCCTTCTTCTTGGGCTTGGCCTCGGCGGCCGGTGCCTCCTCGACGGCGTCGTCGGAAGCTGCCTCGTCGGTGGCCTCATCCGCGGCCGGCTCGTCGTCGACGACGGCCGTGAACTCGGACAGGTCGACGGTGGCACCGTTGGAGTCGGTGACCAGGGCCTTACCCAGGGCGATGGCGAGGGCCTTGTTGCGGGCGACCTCGGCGACCATGGAGGGGATCTGGCCGTTGCCGGACAGGGCCTGAACGAACTCGCTCGGGTCCATGCCGTACTGCGACGCACCCTGGATCAGGTACTGGGTGAGCTCGTCCTGGCTGACCTTGACCTTCTCGGCCTCCGCAATGGTGTCGAGGAGGATCTGCTGGCGGAAGGTCTTCTCGCTGGCTTCGGTGACCTCGGCGCGGTGGGTCTCGTCCTCGAGGCGGTTCTCGCCCTCGAGGTGACGGTGCACCTCGTCGGCGATGATCGCTTCGGGGATGGGGACCTCGACGGAGGAGAGCAGCTGCTCAATGAGCAGCTCGCGGGCCTGGTTGCCCTGGCCGAAGACCTTGGAGCGGCCGACCTGAACCTTGAGGCTCTCGGTGAGCTCCGCGATCGTGTCGAACTCGCTGGCGATCTGAGCGAAGTCGTCGTCGGCGGTGGGAAGCTCGCGCTCCTTGACGGCGATGACGGTGACGGTGATCTCCGCGGTCTCGCCCTCGTGGTCTCCACCGAGCAGCTTGGAGGCGAAGGTGGTGGTCTCACCGGCGGTGAGGGATTCGAGGGCCTCGTCGATGCCCTCGATGAGGTCGCCGGAGCCGACCTCGTAAGAGATGCCGCTGGCGTTGTCGACCTCGACACCGTTGACGGATGCGACGAGGTCGATCTGGGCGAAGTCGCCGGTGGTGGCGGGACGGTCGACCGTGATCAGCGTGCCGAACCGGCTGCGCAGGGTGTTGAGTTCCTCGGTGACCTCGTCGTCGGAGATCTCCACGGCGTCAACGGTGAGCTTGAGGCCCTCGTAGGCGGGCAGGTCGATCTCGGGGCGCACGTCGACCTCGATGGCCAGCAGCAGGTCTCCGGAGAAGTCCTTGTCGCTGGGCCATTCGACGATGTCGGCCTCGGGGCGGCCGAGCGGGCGCAGCTTGTGCTCGTCGACGGCCTTGCGGTAGAAACCGTCGAGGCTCTCGTTGACGGCGTGCTCCAGCACGGCGGACTTACCGACGCGCTGGTCGATGATGGGCGGCGGAACCTTGCCCTTGCGGAAGCCGGGGATGTTGATGTCCTCGGCAATGTGCCCGTAGGCGTGGGTGATGCTGGGCTTCAGCTCTTCCGGGGTCACCGAGATGGTGACCTTGGCGCGCGTGGGGCTCAGCTTTTCTACCGTGGACTTCACGTTTAAATCTCCTGTGTTCGACAGATTATGTTCGACAGATGTGCAGGGGGGTGATGGTCGGGGCGACAGGATTCGAACCTGCGACCTCTCGGTCCCAAACCGAGCGCTCTACCAAGCTGAGCTACGCCCCGGGATTCATCTCACCCGTTGGGGCCACCAACTCGGCGCGCAGACTCACGCGACAGGCGGATTGACCTCCGTCAGTCTAGTGCACGAGCCGAAGCCCGGGGCATCCCTGGGGGTATTCCGGGCGCGTTCCGGGCCATCTGTGGGGCACTCGGGGGCACCGGGGGAAAACGCGCACCGAAACCTGTACTACGATATTCGAGTGCCACACACCGGCACATGGGGATGTAGCTCAATGGTAGAGCCTCAGTTTTCCAAACTGATGGCGCGGGTTCGATTCCCGTCATCCCCTCCAAGAATCGTTGCGACTGCGCCCCGTGAAGTCGTAGTTGACGCCGGTCAGGCGTTCGCTCTGGGCCCAGAGCCGGAGCGCGTCGCCGGAATTCTCGGCGCGCTTGGAGCGTGTCACCGGGACCGGATGCCCGTGCTGCTGCCCGAACCCCTCCGGCCCTACGAACGAGTTGCCGGCCAAATCGGGCACGGTCGCGGCGAAGAGGGTGGGCAACGCGCCCCACCCGGCCGGCTGGGCCAACTCGCGAATGAGGGCCGCCGTCAACCGGCTGCGCCTGGTGGTGGCCTTCGAGCCGCGCATGGTCGGGCCCACGGTCTGCAGGTTGGTCAACGCGAAACCCGGATGCGCCGCCATCGCCCGCAACGACAGCTTCGCCGCCGTCGCCTTGCGCTGCAGCTCGCTGGTGAACAGAAGGTTGGCCAGCTTGCTCTGCCCGTACGCCGGCCACGGTCGGTAACGCCGGGCTCCCATCAGGTCGTCGAAGTTCATCTTGCCGATCCGGTGCACGGTGGACGAGAGCGTGACCACGCGCGCATCCGGGGCGGCCAGAAGCAGCGGCAGCAACCGGCCAGTGAGTGCGAAGTGGCCCAGGTGGTTGGTGCCGAACTGCATCTCGAACCCGTCGGCCGTCTGCCGCTGGGGCAGGTTCATCACGCCGGCGTTGTTCACCAGCAGGTCGAGGCGACCGGTCGCGGCGGTGAACTCGTCGGCGAAGGCAGCGATCGAGGCCAGGCTGGCGAGGTCGAGTACCCGCACCGTGAGGACCGCGTCCGGCAGGCCAGCCCGCATCCGTTCCACTGCCGCCGCTCCCCTGGCGGCGTCCCGCACGGCCAGGGTCACGGAGGCCCCATGCGCGGCCAATTGCGTCGCGGTCACGAAGCCCAACCCCGAGTTGGCGCCGGTCACCACGGCAGTCGTGCCGGTGAGGTCGGGGATCTCCTCTTCGGTCCAGCCGAACCCGAGTTTCGGTTCCACGGCTCAGGCCAGGCCGAGGGTGTCCAGCGAGGCGCGCAGGGTCGCGGCGGAGTGTTCGAAGAGGGCCTGCTCCTTGGCCGAGAACGGCACGTCGATGACGCGGGCGATGCCGCCGGCGTCGATGACGCTGGGCACCGACAGGGCCACCCCGCTCACGCCGCGGTAGTCGGTGAGCACCGAACTGACCGGCAGGATGGCGCCCTCGTCGCGCAGTACAGCCTCCACGATCCGGGCACCGGACAGTCCGATCGCGTAGTTGGTGGCGCCCTTGCCCTCGATCACCTTGTAGGCGGCGTTCTTGACCTCCTCGGCGATGGACTCGAATTCGGCCTCGGAGAACGGCACCGACCCGAGCGAGGCCGTGCCGCCGGAGCGGGCGGCTCCGGGCTCGCTGCGCGCGAGCATCCAGTCGGCCAGTGAGATCGGGCCGATCCGCGCCTGCGACCAGAGCGGGAACTCGGAGTCGCCGTGCTCGCCGACGATCAGGGCGTGCACATTGCTGATCGCCACCCCGACACGTTCCGAGAGCATCCAGCGCAGCCGGGAGGAGTCCAGCACGGTACCGGAGCCGAACACTCGCGCCGGCGGCAGGCCGCTGAACTGCTGGGCTGCGACGGCGAGCACGTCGACGGGGTTGGTGACCAGCACGAAGATGGCGTCCGGGGCCCGCTCGACGAGCTTGGGCATCAGGTCGCGAAGGATCTCCACGTTCACGCCGGCCATCTCGAGGCGGGACTGGCCGGGGTGCTGCCGGGCTCCGGCGGTGATCACGACCACGTTGGCGCCACTGACCACGTCGAGATCGTCGCCGCCGGTGACCCTGGAGGCACCGGTGAACTGGGTGCCGTGGGCGAGGTCGAGCACCTCGGCGGCCACCTTGGCGGAATTGATGTCGTACAGGGCCACCTCACGGGCGGATTCCCGGATCAGGGCCGCATAGGCCAGGGAGGTTCCGACGGCACCGGCACCGACGATGGCCAGTTTGGAGTTCTCAATCACGCTCATGGTCCCAGTGTCCTCCATCGAGCCCGCACCCCGGCACTGTGCGGCGTGGCGGATGCGGGCCACTATGGCTGCATGTCCGACGAGGAGCCGGCGCCGACAGCGCCGGGACCCGAGGTTCCCCCTTCGGTGCGCGCCCAGTTGCTCGCCACCGAGCACTGGAGCCTGCTGGCCTCCCGTAGCACCACCCAGGGCGAGGTCCTCACCCGCATCAGCATGTTCCTCTGCCTGGTATCGGCCGGCCTGGTGAGCCTGGCATTGGCCGGCCAGGCCACCGATTTCGACGAAGGATTCCCCGGATTCGCGCTCACGGTGCTGAGCATCATCCTGCTGGTGGGCGTCCTCACCCAGGTGCGGGTGACCAACGTGAGCATGGAGGACCTGGCCTATGTGCTGGCGATGAACCGGTTGAGAGCGGCGTACGTCGACCTCGACCCGGGGGTAGCGGCCTACCTGATGGCGTCCCGATTCGACGACATGCGCGGCGCCCAGACCACCTACTACTTCCTGGGCGGCCGGCCGCGGAACCTCAGCCAGATCCTGGGCAGCAGCATGGTGTTCATCATCGCGGTCAACGCCACCCTGCTCGGCTTGCTGTTGGCCGGCAGCACCCTCGGGCTGGGCCTGCCGCTGGTGATCAGCGTTGCGGCCTCCGTCGTCGGCAGCTTGTGCTTCCTGGTCGGCTCGGTCGCGGTGGGCGGCAGTCGGTACCTGGGGCTCTGGCGGCGCTACACACCCCTGTTCCCCTCTCCCCCGGCCGACGCACCAGCCGCGGCACCGCCCGAATGAGCCACGGGCGGGGCCGCTAGCCCTGCAGAAAGGCCAGAACCGCGAGCACCCGGCGGTGGTCGGACCCAGTGTCGTCGAGGCCGAGTTTGACGAAGATCGCGGTCACATTCTTTTCCACGGCCCCCACCCCGATGACGAGCCGTTCGGCGATGCCCACGTTGGTGCGGCCCTCCGCCATCAGCCCGAGCACGTCGCGCTCCCGCGGGGTGAGCGCCGCGAGCGGGTTGGTGCGCCGGGCCAGCAGTTCCCGCACCACCTGGGGGTCGAGCACCGTGCCGCCGGCGCTGACCCGGGCGACGGCGTCCTGCAACTCGTCGAGGGAGGCCACCCGATCCTTGAGCAAGTAACCCAGGCCGCCCTCGCCGGACGCGAGCAACTCCTGCACGTAGGTGCCCTCGACGTACTGGCTGAGCAGCAGGATGCCGATGCCCGGCAGCCGGCGGCGCAGTTCGATGGCGGCGCGCACACCCTCGTCGCGGAAAGTGGGGGGCATCCGCACGTCGAGCACCGCGAGGTCGGGCCGGAGGAGCTCCACCTCGGCGAGCAGTGTGTGCGCGTCGCCGTAGGCGGCGACGGTCTCGAAGCCCGCCTCGGCGAACAGTCGCACCAGGCCCTCACGCAGCAGCACCGAGTCCTCCGCAAGCACCAGTCGCAGGGGGACGTTCGGGTTGGGGCGCTCGAGTGTGCTCACCCGTTCAGGATAGGTCCCGATCACACCGGAGCCACCGAGCTGCCTGCCACAGAACTGCCCAGGACGGTCACGACCGGGATGTGGGCGCCGATGGCCGTCGGGCCGCCCGCCGGGCTCCGCACCGACAGGATGCCGCGCAGGCCGCGCAGGCGTTCGTCGAGGCCGGCCAGGCCGTGGCCGTCTCGCAGCACGGCGCCGCCGTGGCCGTTGTCGATCACCCACAGGTCGAGCCAGGTGGAGTCGTCCTCCGGCACCCGGCGGAGTTCCAGGTGCAGCCGGATGCCGGTGGCGCCGGCGTGCTTGGCCACGTTGGTGAGCAGTTCGGCGGCGATGAAATAGGCGCTGCGCTCGATCTCCGAGGGCAGCCGGAGGTCGCGGTCCACCTGCAGTTCACGCTGCACTGGCACGGTGCTTCTGGCCGCGAGCGACTCGAGGGCCGCGATGAGGCCTCGGTCCTGCAGGATCGGCGGCACCAGCCCACGGGACAGCGCCCGCAGCTCCTCGAGGGTGTCACGGGCCTGCTCGCGGGCTTCACCGAGCAGCCGGCGGGCGGCATCCGGGTCGTCATCGAGCCGGCGTTCGGCGCTGGCGAGGTCCATCTGCAGTCGCACGAGGCGCTGCTGCGGGCCGTCGTGGATGTCGCGTTCGAGCCGGCGCAAGGACTGGTCCTCGGCCGACACCGCGGCGCCGCGGGATGCGCTGAGGTCGGCGACCTCGCGCTGCAGGGCCTCGGACGACCACGCGCCCAGCATCACGACGGCGATGCCGTGGTGCATCATGACCAGCGCCCGGGTGAGGAACGGGAGGGTGAGCAGGAAGGCGAGGCCGAGTGCGGCGTTCACGATGTTCTCGGCGACCAGGTTCTGGGTGCTGCCCGGACCGTAGGCGCCGGTCCACAGCCCGAAGAGCCCCACGGAGCCGCTGTCGGCCGGCAGAGTCCAGCTCCATAGCCAGTAGGTGAGCCCGCCGAGCGCGCCGGACACCCAGACGATGGTGAGCGACCAGGACACGAGGCCGACGATGAAGTTCACGACCATCCCGTGGAGCAGGTAGAGCCAGTAGTGCCCGGACACCAGCGGGCCGAGGATGGCGCGCAGCGGGGTGGCCGGCTCGCCCCGCGGAGTCCACTGCGGCGCGGTGATGCGGGGCCGGCCCGCCCAGTTCAGCCGGGTGAGCTCGACGACCCCGAAGCCGCGCGCGGCGTATAGGGCGGCCACCACGATGAACAGGCCCACAAACAGGGCGACCAGGCTCAGACCGGTGGAGAAGAGGGTCACGAGGACCGAGAAGGCGACGACGATAACGGGCAGGGTCGGCAGCAGGAAGCCCAGTTCCCGCGGTGTTCTCGACCAGAGGCCGAGGTACCCGCGCCCTGCGCCCGACAGGCTGTCAGATCCGTCCCCGGGCGCTCTGCTGGTGGGGCTGCCGGAGGTCAGGCCGGACGGCGCACTGTTGGACTGCCCCGTCGGAGTGCCGGTCGGAGTGGTGGATGGTTCGCTGGCGGGCTGCACGAAGCCCAGCGTGGCAGAGTTCAGGCGTTCGGTGTTGCCATCGGAGGTGCTGTCGGTGATGCTGTCGGGGGTGTCACCGGGGCCGGGACCGGCTGGGCTGTCGGCGGAGTTGAGGGTGTCGTTCGTCATGGTTCCAGCGTGCCCGGCGACGCAGACGGCGCCTATCCCCCCAGCCGCCGGATCGGGTTGGGGGTTATCCCCCGCAGGCGCGTCACGCGTACGTCGCGGGGTCTCGACAGGCTCGACCAGCGCACCGGGGCCACCCGGGCGTGACCTACAGCGTGTTGTGGGTGAACCGGCCGCCGAGTAACGTCGCGGCCACGGGCATGCGCCGCAGGTCGGCGACGGAGGCGACGAACGGGTCGATCTCGCAGACGGCCAGGTCGGCCGGCTGGCCCACGGCGATGCTGTGCCGGCCACGAGCCGACGCCGCCAGCGCAGCCTGCCGGGAGATTGCCTGGCCGGGGTGCCAGGCGGCACGGTCGCCGCGGCTGCGGCCCACCGCGGCGGAGATCGCCACCCACGGGTCGAGCGGGGCGACCGGCGCGTCGGAGCCGAGCGCCAGGTGCACGCCGGCGGCGAGCAGGTCGGCCAGTCTGAAGGCCCGGTCGGTGCGGCCGGCCCAGTACCGGTCGGCCACGTCGCGGTCGTCGAGGGCGTGTTCGGGCTGCACACTCGCGGTGATGCCCAGCCTGGCGAACCGGGCCACATCGGCCTCGGTGAGCAGCTGGGCGTGTTCGATGCTGCCGGTGCAGCCCACGGCCTCGAAGGCGTCAAGGGCCAGGCTGTTCGCGTTGTCGCCGATGGCGTGCACGGCGGGGCGGATGCCCGCGGTGTGGGCCCGGCGCATATGCTCCACGAGTTCGTCGATGGGCACGGTCAGCATGCCGCGGTCGTGCTCCCCGGAAAGCCCGGGATATGCGTCGAAGCAGTACGCGGTGCGGGTGTTCAGCGAGCCGTCGGTGATGACCTTGTACGGGCCGACGGTGAGCAGTCCCCCGGTGCCGTCGATGATCTGGCCGCTGGTGAGGCCCTGTGCGATCGCGTCGTCGAGGTGGTGGGTGTACAGGCCGAAATCGACGCGCAGGGAATTCTGACCCGCGGACATCCGGCGGCGCCAGACGTCGAGATTCCAGGTCATTTCGAGGTCGACGATGCCCACCACTCCGCGAGCGGCGGCGGACCGTGCGGCCTCGGCAGCCCAGGCGTCGAGGTCGGCGTCCGGCACGTTGTCGATGGCGCGTTCGACGGCGAAGGCGTCGTCCTCGCGCAGCAGCCCGGTCTGGTGGCCGGCGAAGCCGTAGACGGCCAGGGCGGCGGAGTTCAGCCAGCAGCTGTGCAGGTCGCCGCTGACCAGCACCACGGGTACCGGACCGGACGCCGCGTCGAGCAGGGTGCGGCTCGGGGCATCCGGCCAGAGGCCGTCACGAAAGCCGAAACCGACCAGCCGGTCCTGGTCTCCGGCCGTGGGCAGGGCCGCCAGTGCAGCCAGCCGTCCGGCCACCAGCTGGGCGGCGGCGTGCGCGCTGGTGGCCCCGGACACGTCGAGGCGCCGGGAGGTCTGCGCCCACTGGCTGAAATGCACGTGGTTGTCCCAGAGCCCCGGGGTGATCCAGCGTTCGCGAAGGTCCACGGTCCGGATAGTCGGTGAGCGGCCGGTGTCGGCCGCGACGTAGCCGATCGAGGTGATCTGGCCGTCGTCGATCTGCACGTCGACGAGTTCGTCGCTGCCCGGCAGCCGGCCGTTGCGCAGCAGCAGGCTCATTCGGCGGCCTGCCGACCTGACGCGGCCTGGTCGGATTTGCGCTGGTCGGGTGAACTGGCGTGGGCGCGGCGCATCTGCGCGGCGAGGGATGGGCTGGCGTACGGACCGTCACCGTCCAGTTCGGCGAGGATCCGCTCGACGGTGTCGGCCGGTTTGTTCTGGCTCATCTTGTTCTTGGCCGTGAACCGGGTCACCCGCAGCCGGAACCCGACGGTGCCGGCCACGATCCGCGCAGCGTATTCGGCGTTCTCGACGGTGCCGTTCATCCGCCGGGGTGCGGGCAGGCGATCTTCGAAGTGGTCGACGAGAGCGGCGAGCACTCGCAGGTTCTCCGCGTCGCTGAGGATCTCGGGTGTGCCGTGCAGGTGCGCGGTGACGAAATTCCAGGTGGGCACGGCGGGGCGGGCGTCGTACCAGCCGGGCGAGATGTATCCGTGTGGTCCCTGCACGATCACGAGCAGCTCGTGCGCGCCCAGCTCGTGCAGCTGCTCGTCCGGACGGCCCACGTGGCTGAGGAGCACGATCTCACCGTCGGCCGCCGCCGGGTCCAGGATCACTGGATAGTGCGAGGCTACGAGCTCACCGGCATCGGTGTGGCTGATCAGGGACACCCACGGGTTCTCTCGGATCAGCCGGCGCACCTCATCGACCTGGTCGAGCGCGAAACTGGGGTTGGTTCTCACGGGGCAGGCTCCTGGTGCGATGCGGGGTCGGCGGCGGATGAAGCGGGACGGATGCCTGGACGGGGCCGGCGGTGCAGGTCAGGCCTGGCAGCGCGGACAATAGTAGAGCTTGCGGGCGCCCATCTCCTCGAGGGTGATGTGGGTGCCGCAGACCCGGCAGGGCAGGCCCTCGCGCTTGTAGACCCAGTGCCGGTCGGCCCGGTTCTTCATCGCGAGCACGTAGGCCTCCCCGTCGAGGTCGTCCATGGTCATCATCTGGCCGGTGGCCACGCCGATGGCCAGCAGGTGCGCCCAGTCCCGCCAGAGGGCGCGCAGGCTCTCCTCGCTGAGGGACTTGCCGGGCGCGTGCGGGTTGATCCGGGCCCGGAACAGCAGCTCGGCCCGGTAGACGTTGCCGATGCCGCTGACCACGGATTGGTCCATCAAGAGCAGGCCGATGCGGGTGGGCTTCTTGCGCACGGTGTCTACGAAGCGCTGTTCGGCCTCTGGCGTGTCGTCCAGCTGAGGGTCGGGTCCGAGCCGGTTCATCACCGCATCCACCTGCGCCGGGTCGAGCACCTCGCAGGCCGTGGGGCCGCGGAGGTCGGCCGAGACGGTGTCGGTGAGCAGGCGCACCCGCACCTGGCCCACGGGTTCGGGCGGGAAGGTGTCCTCTGACGGTCCCTGAGCCTGTCGAAGGGTTTCCTGCTCGGCCATCCGCACCCGGGTGCGCCGGGGCGCACCGATGCTGTGCATCGAGTTCTCGCCGGCGGAGTCGAGCACCGCATCGCCGTCCGGCCCGGGCGAGGCGAGAGCGTCGAGGTCGGTGCCGCGCTGGTTGGTCTGCCCCATCCGGCCGTTGCTCGACGCGATGGTGGCGTCCATGATGATGTCGCCGGCGAAGTCCCAGGCGCCGTACATGCCCAGGTGAATCCGCAGCCAGAGCCCGTTGTCGAACTCGAGGAACATCTGCTTGCCCACCGCGCGGGCATCCGTCATCACGTGGCCATCAAGCTGCGCCGCGCCGGCAGCGAACCGGCCCTGCGGGCTCGACAGGGAGACCCGACGGCCCACGAAGTTGCGCGCGAACTGGCGGGTGATGCGATGAACTGAATGACCCTCTGGCACGACGGCGCCTCTCGGACTCGGGTGGTGGACAGGTCAGCTGAGGACGGTACCGGCGATGGTGCCCGTGTTCTCGTATTCGGCCAACTGGTCGATACGGCGCTGGTGGCGCTCCTCACCGGGGAACGGGGTGGCCACAAAGGTGTCGATGAAGGCGATCACGTCGTCGATGGGGTGCTGGCGGGCGCCGATCGCGATCACGTTGGCGTTGTTGTGCTCGCGGGCGAGGGTGGCCGTCGCCTGGTTCCAGACCAGCGCGGCCCGAGCACCGCGCACCTTGTTCGCGGCGATCTGCTCGCCGTTGCCCGATCCGCCGAACACCACACCGAGAGCGTCGACGCCGGCGGCTTGGTCGGCGACCACGGCCGCGGCCGCGCTGATGCAGAAAGCCGGGTAGTCATCGAGCGGGTCGTAGCTCGTCGGCCCGTGGTCAATGACCTCGTGGCCGGCGTCGCCCAGATGGCTGATCAGGTGCTTGCTGAAGTCGAGTCCGGCGTGGTCGGTGGCGATATGGATGCGCATGCTCAGCAGTCTATTTTGTCAAGCCCGGGCGGCGCGGGCGCTACTCTGCGCCCGCGACGAGCGCAGGCGCGAAGATCGGGTCGCGGGTGCGGCTGCGCTTGATCTCGAAGAACCCGTCATAGCCGGCCACGGCCACCACTCCGTCCCAGAGGGCGAGGGCCTGGTCACCGGTCGGTGCCGGTGAGATGACCGGGCCGAAGAAGGCCACGTCGTTCACCGCGATCACCGGAGTTCCGACATCCTGGCCCACCCGGTTGATGCCGTCGAAGTGGCTGGCGCGCATCTGCGCGTCGAACTCGTCGCTCTCGGCGTAACGGGCGAAGTCGGCCGGCAGACCCACCTCGGCGAGCGCCGCGGGAATCACTGAATCGGCATCCGAGTTGCCCTCGTGGTGGATTCGGGTGCCCAGTGCGTCGTACAGCGCCTTGACCGTCTCCTGGCCGTGCAGCTCCTGCGCGGCCTGCACCAGGCGGGTGTATTTGAGAGCTCGCGGGAAGAACGCGCGGTACTCCTCGCTCACATCGTTGTTCTCGTTCAGCACCGCCAGGCTCATCACCTGCCAGCTCACCTCGAAACCGCGCAGATCACTCACCTCGTCTACCCAACGAGAAGTCATCCAGGCCCAGGGGCAGGAGGGGTCGAACCAGAAGGTCACAGAGTCGCTCATCGACCCAGCCTAAGCGAGTCGAAGGTGCCGCAATTCCCCCGAACGGGGCATCCCAAAACTCGGCTAAAGCCCTGTCCAGGGCAGCTATCGAAACCAAAATGCCTGATACTGCGGCAAATTGCGCTAAAATTATCGCTTATGCCCACTGAGGGGCGGCCCCGCATCCGGGGCACATGACCTCCATCTGAGGCATCTCACGACCTCCCACCGAGGCCTGACGTGTCTGCGCAAGAGTCATGTCATGACCTCCACAAGAGGCATCTCTACAGTCAGAAAGTGACTCATGTCAAACTCTATTAATGGTGCTGATCGCGCCGTGAAGAAGATCAAGAAGCCGCTGCTTCGTCGGCGGTTGAAGGTGTCCGACGTCAACGTCGTCGACCGTCCCGTTCTGAAGAAGGCCCTGGGCGGCACCATCGTCGGAAACACCATGGAATGGTACGACGTCGGTGTCTTCGGGTACCTCATCACCACCATGGGTCCCGTCTTCCTCCCCGAGGCCGACCCGACCGTGCAGACCCTGTTCCTGCTCGGTACCTTCGCTGCCACCTTCATCGCCCGCCCACTCGGTGGCGTGTTCTTCGGTTGGCTCGGCGACAAGCTCGGCCGCCAGAGGGTGCTCGCCATGACGCTGATGCTCATGGCCGCGTCGACCTTCGTGGTCGGTATCTTGCCCGGCTACGCCCAGCTGGGCATCTGGGCCGCAGTGCTGCTCGTGCTGACCAAGCTCGTGCAGGGCTTCTCCACCGGTGGCGAGTATGCCGGTGCCACCACCTTCGTCAGCGAGCACGCCCCGGACAAGAAGCGCGGCTTCCTCGCCAGCTTCCTCGACATGGGCAGCTACCTCGGCTTCGCCATCGGTGCGGCTCTCGTATCGATCCTGCAGGTCACCCTCGGCCAGGCCGCTATGGAGGAGTGGGGCTGGCGTCTGCCGTTCCTGCTCGCAGGTCCCCTCGGCCTGATCGCGATCTACTTCCGGATGAAGATCGAGGAGTCTCCTGCGTTCCAGGCCAGCCTGGACGCCCAGGAAGCCGCGCTGAAGGACCCGAACACCATCGACGATGACAGCATCCCCAAGGGCCCTCTCGCCATCTTCAAGAACTATTGGCGCGGTATCGTGCTCGCGATGATCCTCGTGGCCGCCGCGAACACCGTCGGCTACGCCCTCACCTCGTACATGCCCACGTACCTCACCACGACCATGGGGTACGACCCCGTGCACGGAACCCTGCTGACCATCCCGATCCTCGTGATCATGGCATGCTGCATCCCGCTCACCGGTCGCCTCAGCGACAAGATCGGCCGCCGCCCGGTGCTGTGGATGGGCTCGATCAGCGCCGTGGTGTTGTCCATCCCCGCGTTCCTGCTCATCGGCGCCGGCTCGATCTGGACGACACTCCTGGGTCTGGCCCTGATCGCCATGCCCGTGACGTTCTACGTCGCCAACCTCGCCTCGGCGCTGCCGGCCCTGTTCCCCACGGCCAGCCGCTACGGCGCAATGGGTATCGCCTACAACTTCGCGGTCGCGATTTTCGGCGGCACGGCGCCGTTCATCATCGACGCGCTCATCGTGGGCACCGGCAACGACATGATGCCGGCCTACTACCTGATGGCCACCTCGTTCATCGGTGGTATCAGCATCTTCTGGCTCAAGGAATCCGCGAACCGCCCGCTGCCCGGCTCCATGCCGAGCGTGGAATCGGTCGAAGAGGCCCAGGAACTCGTTGACGGCCAGTTCGAGAACCCGCTGCTCGACCACGACGAGATGCCGTTCGACGCCACATTCGAGCCGCCGACCTCGTCGATGGACCTGAGCGCGCTCAAGACCGACCCCGAGCACGAGCCCGCCAAGGTCTAGCCTCACCGCGCACCGCCCGTCCTCCCTGTGAGGGCCCGCCTCTTCTCGAGGTGACTGTGGCCGGTGCGGACAATTGTTCCCCGCACACCGGGCGCAATTGTCCGCACCGGCTACAGTTGTCTGCGCACCCGGCCGTCTGAGAGGATGCGCCGTCGTAGAATTCTCTGATGACCACCGAGCAACACCCGCAGGGCGCACCCGCCGATTCAGCGTCCGCCGAGTCCCTCAGCAACACGACCGCCGGCGACGCATCCGCCGGCCCCGCCATCGACCCGAAGGACCTCGAGGTGGCCCTCCGTGTGCTCGCGTCGCTGGCCACCATCGACCCGGACGACCCCGACTTCGTCACCGTGCGCCAGGCCACTGCCAAGATGTTCAAGTCGGTCAAGACCGTGCGCCGGCACGAGAAGCGCCAACTGATCGCGGACGCCGACCGTGAGGTCATCGCGGCCACCGCCACCGGAGCTCCCACCCGCATCGACGACGAGACCATCGGCGCACAGCTGCGCCTGGGCACCGACCGGCCCAGCGCCGGCGAGCTGCTCGTGCCCCGGGCCTGCTACATCTGCAAACAGAAGTACACCCTGGTGGATGCGTTCTACCACCAGCTCTGCCCGAGCTGCGCGGCGATGAGCCACACCAAGCGCGACGCCCGCACCGACCTCACCGGCAAGCGTGCCCTGCTCACCGGCGGGCGCGCCAAGATCGGCATGTACATCGCGCTGCGGTTGCTGCGTGACGGCGCGCACACGACCATCACGACCCGATTCCCGCGCGACGCCGTGCGACGGTTCAGCGCTATGCCGGACTCCAAGGACTGGCTGCACCGCCTGCGGGTGGTGGGCATCGACCTGCGGGACCCGGCGCAGGTGATCGGCCTGGCCGACTCCGTCGCCGCTCAGGGCCCGTTGGACATCCTGATCAACAACGCCGCCCAGACCGTGCGCCGCTCCCCCGGCTCCTACTCCCCCCTGGTTGAGGCCGAGTCGTCGCCGCTGCCGGACGGGGAGCTGCCCGAGATCGTCTCCTTCGGGCACACCAATGACGCGCATCCCACCGCGCTCGCCGCCTCGGTGGCCAGCCACCCGATCCTGGCCGCCGCGGCGACCGGCGCCGCCCTCACCGCGGACGACCTCACCGCGCTGGCACTGGCACCCGGGTCGTCCTCGCTCGCTCGGCTGAACGCGGGCACCGCCATCGACGCCGGCGGCCTGGTGCCCGACCTGCACGAGGAGAACAGCTGGACGGCCAACGTCGAAGACGTCGACCCCCTCGAGATGCTCGAGGTGCAGCTGTGCAACACCACAGCCCCGTTCCTGCTGGTCAGCCGGCTCCGCGCCTCGATGGCCGCATCCGACGCTCGCCGCACCTACATCGTGAACGTGTCGGCGATGGAGGGTGTCTTCGGCCGCGGCTACAAGGGCCCCGGCCACCCGCACACCAATATGGCCAAGGCTGCGCTCAACATGCTCACCCGCACCAGCGCCAAGGAGATGCTCTCCGACGGCATCCTGATGACGAGCGTCGACACCGGCTGGATCACCGACGAGCGCCCGCATCCCACCAAGATCCGCCTGGCCGAGGAGGGCTTCCACGCTCCGCTCGACCTGGTCGACGGCGCCGCCCGGGTCTACGACCCCATCGTGCGCGGGGAGGCCGGCGAGGACATCCACGGCGTCTTCCTCAAGGACTACCGCCCCGGCACCTGGTAGCCCCACTTCCCTCCCCGCGAACTGTGAGAAAAGCCCCATAAATCTCGATTTTGAGGTGCTTAGCTCACAGTTCGCGGAAGGGAATGGCGGCACTCCCGGGCGCCTCACCGTGAGTGTCGGTGGGCGCCGATAGGGTCGGAGCGTGCAGACAACTACCGCGAAGACCGCCATCGCCGACATCCCCTCGCTGTGTGTGTTCGACCTGGAGACCACAGGGGTGAACACCGACGAGGACCGCATCGTCACGTGCTTCATCGGCCGGGTCATGCGTGACGGAACTGTGAACGGCTCGTACAGTTGGCTGCTCAACCCGGGCATTCCCATCCCCGACGGGGCTTCCGCCATCCACGGCATCACCGATGAGGTCGCCACACGCGACGGGGCCGACCCGGCCACCGCGATCGCCGAGATGCTCACCGTTCTGCGCCGCAGCATCGAGGGCGGTCGCCCGATCGTGGCCTACAACGCCAGCTTCGACCTCTCCATGCTCAACTCCGAGGCCCGCCGCTACGGCCTGGCGCCCATCGAGGACTTCGGCCCGGTGCTCGACCCGTATGTGATCGACAAGGCCATCGACCGGTACCGCAAGGGCAAGCGCACCCTGGTGGCCACAGCGGAGTACTACGGCGTGCTGCTCGAGGGTGCCCACGACGCCGAAGCGGATGCCGTGGCCACCGGCCGGGTGGCCTGGGCGTTGCTGGCCAAAACCGAGGAGACCGACCTGCACACCCTGCACGACCGCCAGGTCGGCTGGGCGTTGGAGCAGGCGCAGAGCTTTCAGGCATACCTGCGCAAGTCCAAGGGCGACGACCTGATCGTCATCGACGGGGCGTGGCCGATCCGGGTTGGTGCCGACCGCGCGAGCGCTGTGCCCGTGCTCATCGCTCCCCCGGCGTAACCGCCCCGCGCGCGCACCAACCTTCGGCGCCCGTTCTGCGGCCCCCGGCCTCCTCGGGTGCGCTGCCGTCGCCACCGTGGCTAGGCTTGTTCCCTATGCGGATGCGCCAGAAGCGCCCCCGAGACGAAAATGGAGAAACCGTTGCCCGGAGAAAACCTCACCAGGATCGAAGCCCAGGAGCGCAAGGCGCTCGTCAGCGTGACCAGTTACGACGTCACCCTTGACCTGACGACGGGTCCGACGACCTTCGCCAGCACCACCACCGTCACCTTTGGTGCCGTGGCCGGCAGCTCGACCTTCATCGACGCGATCACCGAGAGCGTGCACAGCGTCACCCTCAACGGCGTTCAGCTCGACCCGGCCGCCGTCAGTGACGGCATCCGTATTCAGCTGGAAAACCTTGAAGCAGAGAACGTGCTCACCGTCGTCGCCGACGCGGCGTACACGAACACCGGTGAGGGCCTGCACCGCTTCGTCGACCCCGTCGACAACGAGGTCTACCTGTACAGCCAGTTCGAGGTGCCGGACTCCCGGCGGGTCTTCGCCGTGTTCGAGCAGCCCGACCTCAAGGCCGTGTTCAACTTCACCGTCACCGCCCCCGGCGCCTGGGAGGTCATCTCCAACTCGGCCACGCCAGAGCCCACGGATGCCGGCAACGGCAACAAGACCTGGGCGTTCCCGCCCACCCACACCATTTCCAGCTACATCACCGCCCTCGTGGCCGGTCCGTACGCCGTGGTGCGCAGCGAGCTCACCTCCAGCGACGGCCGCATCATCCCGCTGGGCCTGTTCAGCCGTAAGAGCCTGTTCGAATACCTGGACGCCGACTACATCTTCGAGAAGACCCGTCAGGGCTTCGCCTACTTCGAGGAGAAGTTCGACTTCCCGTACCCGTTCGACAAGTACGACCAGATGTTCGTGCCGGAGTTCAACGCCGGCGCCATGGAGAACGCCGGCGCGGTCACCTTCACCGAGACCTACGTCTTCCGCTCCAAGGTGACCGACGCGATCAAGGAACGCCGCGTCGTCACGATCCTGCACGAGCTGGCGCACATGTGGTTCGGCGACCTGGTCACCATGAAGTGGTGGAACGACCTGTGGCTGAACGAGTCGTTCGCCGAATGGGCGTCGACCATCGCCACCGCGGAGGCCACCGAGTGGACCGAGGCGTGGACCACCTTCGCCGCGATGGAGAAGAGCTGGGCCTATCGCCAGGACCAGCTGCCCTCGACCCACCCGGTCGTGGCCACCATCACCGACCTCGAAGACGTGCAGGTGAACTTCGACGGCATCACCTACGCCAAGGGCGGCTCCGTGCTCAAGCAGCTCGTGGCCTGGGTGGGCATCGACGCGTTCTTCACCGGCGTCGCCTCGTACTTCAAGAAGCACGCATGGGGCAACACCGAGCTCTCCGACCTGCTCGTTGAACTAGAGGCCGCCAGCGGCCGGGACCTGTCCGGCTGGGCCGCGCTGTGGCTGGAGACCGCCGGCGTCAACACGCTCCGCCCGCAGATCGAGGTCGACGAGGCCGGTGTCATCACCGCGTTCGCCGTGCTGCAGACGGCTACGGACGACTACCCGACCATCCGCCCGCACCGCCTGGCGATCGGGTTCTACGACCTGGTCGACGGCGCCCTGGTGCGCACCCACCGCATCGAGCTCGACGTCGACGGCGCCCAGACGGATGTTCCGGAGCTCGTCGGCCGCAGCCGCGCCGACCTGATCCTGCTCAACGACGACGACCTCGCCTACGCCAAGGTGCGCCTGGACCCGGCCTCGCACGCCGTGGCCCTCGAGCACCTGGCCGCGATCGAGAGCCCGCTGGCTCGCTCGCTGGTCTGGGGTTCAGCGTGGGACGCCACCCGCGACGCGGAGACCTCGCCGCGCGACTTCGTCAAGCTGGTGCTGGGCAACATCGCCACCGAGACCGAGTCGACCACGCTCCGCACGGTGCTTGGCCAGGTGTCGCTCGCGGCGCAGTACTACGTGGCGCCCGAGCACCGCGACGCCACTGTCTCTTCGGTCGGCGACGCGCTGTGGGCTCTGGCCCAGGGCGCGGAGGCCGGCAGCGACGCGCAGTTCCAGTTCGTCAAGTTCTTCGCCTCCGTCGCCGAGACGCCGGCGCAGCTGGCGGCCGTCGCGGGACTGCGCACTGGCGCGTTCGCGCTGCCGGGCTTGAGCATCGACACCGACCTGAGCTGGGAGCTGCTCGCGGCGCTCGTCGCCGGCGGCGAAGCGGGCGAGACTGAGATCGCTGCGGCCCTGGCCGCCGATAACACCGCCACCGGTGCCCAGTCGGCCGCGAACGCGCGCGCCGCGATCCCCACCGTGCAGGGTAAGCAGGCCGCCTGGTCGTCGCTCATCGATGTGGACACCGCCCCGAACACGATCGTGCGGGTCACCGCAGCCGGGTTCCTGCGCGCGCATGACACGAGCCTGCTCGAGCCGTTCGTGGGCCAGTACTTCGACGTGCTGCAGAAGGTCTGGGCGTCGCGCAGTTACTCCATCGCGGAGAAGCTGATCGTGGGTCTGTACCCGTCGCCGCTGTCGAACCAGGCCCTGGTTGACGCGACCCGCGCGTGGCTGGACGCCAACCCCGAGCCCGCAGCGCTTCGCCGTCTCGTGGTGGAGAACCTGGCCGGCGTGGAGCGGAGCCTGCGCGTGCAGGCCCGCGACCAGGAGTAACCGGAACCACCCGCAGCACCTCGACGGCGTCGCCCCGATCTCCATGTGAATCGGGCGGCGCCGTCGTCGTCTCAGGATGCGCCGGGCAAGCGCTCGGTAGACTGGCCGGGCTATGACATGGGACACATTCTGGAAAACAGCCAACACGATTTTGGAAGAATGGACGATCCTCCAAGTCGCGTTCATCATCCTCTTCGCCTTCCTCGCCCGCTGGGTGCTCCTGGTCTCGATCCACCGCGTTGTCGCGCAGATCGTCTCCGGCGTCAAGAAAACCCAGAACGTCGACGACACGCAGGCGCTGAATGTCTCTCCGCTGTCGGCCGTTCGCACCGTGCAGCGCACGAGGACCCTGGGGTCGGTGCTGACGAATATCGTCAACGTGCTCGTCGTGGTGATTGCGATCCTCCTGATCGTCACGGCGCTCAACCCCGACATCCTCACCTCGTTCGCCCTGCTCACCGCCGCTCTCGGCGCCGGCCTCGGTTTCGGCGCCCAGAACATCGTCAAGGACGTGCTCAACGGCCTGTTCATGGTGATGGAGGACCAGCTCGGCGTGGGCGACGTGGTGGACCTGGGCCCCGCGACGGGTGTCGTCGAGGCCGTCGGCATCCGCATCACCCAGGTGCGCGACGTGAACGGCACCCTGTGGTTCGTGCGCAACGGCGAGATTCTGCGCGTCGGCAATATGTCCCAGGGCTGGGCCCGCGTGATCATCGACCTCGCCGTGCCGTACAAGACCGACGTCGACGCCGTCCAGGCCGAGATGCTGCGTGTTGCCGTGGAGATGGCGACGAATAGCAAGTGGCGCTCCAGGGTGCTGGAGAAGCCCGAGGTGTGGGGCATCGAGTCGATCGCCGAAGAGGCCATCGTCATCCGCATCGTCATCAAGACCCGCACCACGGCCAAGGACGATGTGGCCCGCGAACTGCGGTTGCGGCTCAAGAAGGCGCTCGACGCTATGGGCATCGAGTTGCCCTCGCTGACCAGCATCGTGCTCACCGGTTTCGAGGGCGCCGCGAGCGTGCAGGGCGCCCGCCCGCCTCGCACCACACCGCTTCCCGTGATCGCTCCGCCGAAGAAGGCCCCGCGGAAGAGCCGTGCCGCCAAGGCCGCCGAAGCAGCAGCCGCGGCCGCCGCGTCGTCGCCGCACGCAGCGACACCCCAGGCCGCAGCGCCGCAAATCTCAGCACCTCAGTCCCCGCGCGCTGCGAAGCCACCGGTGACGCGCCCCATCGGGTCCAACCCGCAGACCAGCGACGCCACCGCCCAGCCCACCACCCGCATCCCGTCCATCGCCCGCAACCAGGCACCGCGGGCACCCCGCACAGTGCACCTGCCGGTGCAGGATGCCTCCCCCGCGTTCTCCGACGCGCCCGACGTCCCGGCGGCACCGCCCGTCGCCACACCGCCCGACCGCCAGGCGGACACAGGCGAGCACGCCGGGTCGCCCACCAAGCCCGTCTCGAAGCAGCCGACGAAACCGCGCACCCGGCCGATCGACAAGCCTGCCGAACAGAATCCGGCCAGCCAGGCGCCGACCGGGCAGAAGCCGGCCGCCCAGAAGCCGGCTGGGCAGAAGCCGGCACCGCAGTCCGACCCGAACCCCTCGCGCGATGGAGACCTCAATGACTGATCCGAACGCCTCGAACGACACCGTCAGTCCAGCCTCCGCCCGAGGACCGGTGCTGATCCCGGTCGCGGGCGCCTCAGGGGTACACCTGCGCGCCGGCGAAAACGGCGCGGCGCTCGGGCCGTCTTTCTACCGCGAGGTCGGCGGTCGGCCGTTCTTCGAGAAGCTCGTCGCCGAGTTCTACAGCGGAGTAGCCGGCGACCCCGTTCTGAAGCCCATGTACCCGGAGGAAGACCTCGGCCCCGCCGCCGAGCGGCTCACCGGGTTCCTCGAACAGTATTGGGGCGGCCCAGGCACCTACAGTGAACAGCGCGGTCACCCGCGCCTTCGCCAGCGCCACCAACCGTTCAAGGTGAACCCGGACGCACGCGACCGCTGGCTGTTGCACATGAAGAACGCCGTCGACTCCTGTGAGCTGCCGCCGCTGCAGCGCGCCACACTCTGGGACTACCTCGAGCGCGCGGCGCACGCTATGGTCAACACTTTCGACGAATAACCCCAACCACGCGCCATCCGTGCCGCACGCCCCTGTTCCACCACCTCACTGACAACGGAGTCATCATGAGCCCAACCCGCCCCGGCCCGCCCACCCAGCCGAACACATCCGCAGACGTGATCGTCGTCGGAGCAGGCTTGGCGGGCCTGGTGGCCACGGCCGAACTGGTCGACGCGGGCAAGCGGGTGCTGCTCGTCGACCAGGAGCCCGCCGCCTCGCTCGGTGGGCAGGCCTGGTGGTCGTTCGGCGGGCTGTTCCTGGTGGACTCTCCCGAACAACGGCGGATGGGCGTGAAAGACTCCTTGGAGCTTGCCCGGCAGGACTGGTTCGCCAGCGCCGGTTTCGATCGCACCGAGGACTACTGGCCCACCCGGTGGGCCGAGGCGTACCTGAATTTCGCCGCGGGCGAGAAGCGGGCCTGGCTGCGGGAACGCGGGGTGTCGTTCTTCCCTGTCGTCGGCTGGGCGGAACGAGGCGGGTACACGGCCCTCCAGCACGGCAATTCGGTGCCCCGATTCCACATCGTCTGGGGTACCGGTCCGGCCATCCTGGAGCCATTCATCACGCGGGTGCGCGAGGGCGTGCGGGCGGGCCTGGTCACGGCCCTGCACCGGCACCAGGTCGACGAGCTAATCGTCGAGAGCGGCGCGGTGACCGGGGTACGCGGCAGCCTCCTCGCGCCCAGCACCGCGGCACGCGGGCAGGCCAGCAGCAGGGAAGCAGTCGGCGAGTTCGAGCTGCGCGCCTCGGCGGTGATCGTCACAAGCGGCGGCATCGGCGGCAACCACGATTTGGTGCGCGCACAGTGGCCGGCCCGGCTCGGCCCGGCCCCGGCCGCGATGCTCTCCGGAGTGCCCGCCCACGTGGATGGCCGGATGCTCGGCATCACCGAGGCGGCCGGCGCCCGGCTGATCAATGGTGACCGCATGTGGCACTACACCGAGGGCATCGTCAACTGGGACCCGGTCTGGGCTCGGCACGGTATCCGCATCCTGCCCGGCCCGTCCTCACTCTGGCTGGACGCCACCGGAAAACGGCTGCCGGCACCGCTGTTTCCCGGTTTCGACACCCTCGGCACGATGGAACACCTGCTGAAGACCGGCCACGAGCACAGCTGGTTCGTGCTGACCCAGAAGATCATTGAGAAGGAGTTCGCGCTCTCGGGCAGCGAACAGAACCCCGACCTCACCGGCAAGGACCTGCGCCTGCTCGCCAAGCGGGTCGCACCGGGCGCGCCCGGCCCGGTGGAAGCGTTCAAACGCAACGGCGAGGACTTCGTGGTGGCGGATAGCCTGCACCAGCTGATCGCGGGCATGCAGCAGCGCTCCCCCGAGGTGCGCATCGATGCGGGGCGGGTGGAGCGCGAAGTCCTGGCCCGCGATCGTGAACTCGACAACAACTTCAGCAAGGATGCCCAGATCAACGCGATCCGGCAGGCCCGGCAGTACCGCGGCGACAAGCTCATCCGCGTGGCGAGCCCGCACAAACTGCTCGACCGCGCCAATGGGCCGTTGATCGCCGTGAAGCTGCACCTGCTCACCCGCAAGAGCCTGGGCGGCATTGAAACGGACCTTTCCTCCCGGGCGCTCAGCCCCGACGGACAGCCGGTGCCCGGCCTGTACGCGGCCGGCGAGGCCGCCGGATTCGGCGGCGGCGGGGTGCATGGCTACCGTTCCCTCGAGGGCACCTTCCTGGGCGGTTGCCTCTTCTCCGGCCGCACCGCCGGCCGGGCCGTCGCTGCCGCGCTCTAACCCCCGCCCCTCCCGCGAACCTTGAGAAAAGCCCCGAAAAACGCCGGATTCTGGGGCTTAGCTCACAGTTCGCGAGGGCGCAGGGCTTAGGCGCGCAGGCTCCAGGGCTTGCGGCGCACCAGGATGTGGCCGCGTGCGGTGCTCAGACGGGTCCAGGGGCCGGTCTCGAACAGGTGCACCGGCTCATCCGCCGCCAGGAAACCCAGGCTCACTGCGGCGAACCCGGCCCCGGTCGGCACGAAGTCCAGCGCTTCGATCGGGCGACCCCAGACTTCGGAACGCACCCGCTGCACGATCTGCTCGCCGGTTCCGGTGGGGATGACGGAGGCGACCTCGGCGATCCCCTCACGGGCGGCGGCTTCGAAGACGGCAGCGGACGCGCTGCCCTGGGACGTCCAGCCGCCACGAGGCGGCGTGATGCCCGCCCAGGTCACCGATGACACCTGCAGCGGCACCGTCACCGTCACGGGGGCCTCTGCGTCCGTCACCGCCGCCTCAAGCCGCAGCAGCCGGTCCAGCAGCGACCGCACCGGCACGACGACGTCCAGCTCGACGGGTTCGGTCAGCGCGAAAGTGCGCAACCCGAGCACGGTGGGGCTGGTGTCCAGCAGTCCCCGCGGGTACAGGATCGCGGTGTAGACGGCAAGCACGCCCGCGGCGGACACCAGGCGCACCGACCCGTCCTCCACCCTGCTGGCGCGCGAAAGGTAGACCTGGAGGTCGCCGAGGGACAGGGAATCTGAGAGGGAGAATGACTGGCTCATCTGCTGTCTAAACTACCAAGGTACGTCGGCGTCCACGGACCCGAGCTCGAACAAGGAGGCAGCATGCACGCACCGCTGGAGGGTCTTCTGGCCGCTCTCGACCTGACCGACACCGGTGCCCGCACCAGCGAAGACATCTTCACCGGTCCGTCCCAGTGGATGCCGCAGGGGCGCGTCTTCGGCGGACAGGTGCTCGCGCAGTCCCTCGTCGCCGCCATTCGCACCGTGCCGGACGAACGACACGTGCACTCGATGCATGGCTATTTCCTGCGCCCCGGCGACGTGAACCACCCGATCACCTTCTCGGTCGACCGCATCCACGACGGCCGCTCCTTCTCCACCCGCCGCACCCAGGCGTACCAGAACGGCGTGCCGATCCTGTCGATGATCGCGTCGTTCCAGGACCAGGACGAGGGCCTTGAGCATCACATCGAGATGCCGACGGACCTCCCCGACCCGGAGTCCCTGCCGACCACGGCAGACACCCTCGGTCACATCGACCACGACTTCGCGCGAGCCTGGGCGAACGACCGGCCGTTCGACATGCGTCACGTGCCGTCGTCGATCTACCTCACCGTGGACGGGGAGCACACCAGCAAGCAGATGATCTGGATGAAAACCTTCGAGGCCATCCCCGACGATCCCGACCTGCACCGCGCCGCTCTCGCCTATGTGAGCGACTACTCGATCATGGAACCGGTCATGCGCCGGCACGGACTGGCCTGGGCCACCCCCGGGCTCAAGGTCGCCAGCCTCGACCACGCCATGTGGTGGCACCGCTTCGGCCGGGTCGACGAGTGGATGCTGTACGTGCAGGACTCCCCCTCCGCCCAGGGCGGCCGCGGCCTGTCCACCGGTAGCATCTACAGCCGTGACGGCCTGCTGCTGGCCACGGTGGCCCAGGAGGGCATGGTGCGGGTGCCCAAGCCCCGGGACTAGGCTCCCGCTGTAGACCCACCCCTCATCCTCATCCGACCGGGAGCATCATGACCGACCCAGCAGCCCTCACCCGCCGCAGCCTGCTCATTGCCGGCGGTGCCGGAACCGCCCTCGCCCTGGCCGCCTGCGCTCCTGACGAGACGAACGGCGACACCGACCCGGGTACCGGCACACCCACCGAAGTCGCCGTGCTGTCGGACATTCCTGTCGGCGGGGCCGTGGCGGTGATGCTCGACGGATCGCAGATCATCGTGTCGCAGCCCGCCGCCGGCGAGGTCGTGGCGTTCAGCGCCATCTGCACCCACAAGGGTTGCCCTGTCCAGCCGGAGCAGAAGGGCCTCGCCTGCCCCTGTCACGGCTCCCTCTTCGACACGGCGACAGGAGCGGTGTTGGAGGGTCCGGCCACCGATCCCCTGCCGCCGGTGACGGTCACCCTCGACGGCGACAAGATCCTCGCCGGCTGACCGCGCGCACTCTCGCGAACTCTCGCGAACTGTGGGCTAAGCCCCTAAAACTCGGAAAATATGGGGCTTAAGTCACAGTTCGCGGGAGGCTATTTGCGGGTGAAGGTTATCGCGGGCTCGAGGTAGGGAGTCCAGGCGGTTCGCTCGAGTTCGTTGATCTTGCGGGGGCGTTCCGTGGCCGCATCCACCAGGACGATGGTGGTGGTGGCGCGCGCGTACAACCGGGCGCTCTCCTGACCGGCGGGACCGTAGACCACGTAACACACGTCGAGGCTGGCTCCGCCGAGCTTGCCGATCCACAACTGGATGTCGATCGGCGCACGCAGATACGGGATCGGAGCGAGGTATTCGATCTCGAGCCGGGCGATCAGGGTCAGCGTCGCCGCCCCCGGTCGCCCATCCAGCACCGCGGTCCCCCGGGAGGCAGTGTCGTGCGGGGCGGTTCCGGAGCCGGCCGCGCCTCCCGCCTCGTCGTTCGACCAGAACGCCTGGATGCGCGCCTCCTCGAGGAGGCGCAGCATCTCGGCGTTGTTGACGTGGGCGTACGCGTCGAGATCCGACCAGCGCAGCCGGATGGGGACGTGTAGCCGCATGGCGACCTAGTCCCTGGTGAGCTTGCGGTACGCGGACCGGTGCGGCTTGGCCGCATCCGGGCCGAGTCGCTCGATCTTGTTCTGCTCGTAGGACTCGAAGTTGCCCTCGAACCAGTACCAGTTGCCCGGAGCCTCGGCCGTGCCCTCATAGGAGAGGATGTGCGTGGCGATACGGTCCAGGAACCACCGGTCGTGGGTGATGACCACGGCGCAGCCGGGGAACTCGAGCAACGCATTCTCCAGCGAGCCGAGGGTCTCGACGTCCAGGTCGTTTGTCGGTTCGTCGAGCAGCAACAGGTTGCCGCCCTGCTTGAGGGTCAGCGCGAGGTTCAGGCGGTTGCGCTCACCACCGGAGAGCACACCGGCCTTCTTCTGCTGGTCGGGCCCCTTGAAGCCGAATGTGGAGACGTAGGCGCGGGACGGCACCTCGGTCTTGCCGACCTGGATGTAGTCCTGGCCGTCGGAGACGACCTCCCAAAGTGACTTGTTCGGGTCGATGCCCCCACGCGACTGGTCGACGTAGGAGATGTCGACGGTCTCGCCGATCTTCAAGTCACCGGCATCCAGCGGCTCGAGGCCCACGATGGTCTTGAACAGGGTGGTCTTACCCACACCGTTCGGGCCGATGACGCCGACGATGCCGTTCCGCGGCAGGGTGAAGGACAGATCTTCGACCAGGACACGGTCGCCGAAGCCCTTCTTGAGCTTCTTCGCGTCGATGACCTGGGCGCCCAGGCGCGGGCCCACGGGGATCTGGATGTCTTCGAAGTCGAGCTTGCGTCCGCGCTCGGCCTCGTTGACCATCTCCTCGTACCGGGCCAGGCGCGCCTTCGACTTGGCCTGACGCCCCTTGGCGTTGGAGCGAACCCAGTCGAGTTCCTCGGCGAGGCGCTTGGAGAGCTTGGCGTCCTTCTTGCCCTGCACCTGCAGGCGCTCCTGCTTCTTCTCCAGGTAAGTGGAGTAGTTGCCCTCGTAGGGGTACAGGTGGCCGCGGTCGATTTCCGCGATCCACTCGGCCACGTGGTCGAGGAAGTACCGGTCGTGGGTGACGGCGAGCACGGCGCCGGGGTACTTGGCGAGGTGCTGCTCGAGCCAGAGCACGCTTTCGGCGTCGAGGTGGTTGGTCGGTTCGTCCAGGAGCAGCAGGTCGGGCTTCTGGAGCAGCAGCTTGCACAGGGCGACGCGGCGCTTCTCACCACCGGAGAGGTCGACGACGGAGTAGTCGCCCGGCGGCGTGCGCAGCGCGTCCATCGCCTGTTCCAGCTGGGAGTCGAGGTCCCAGGCGTCTGCCGCGTCGATCTCTTCCTGCAGGGTGCCCATTTCTTCGAGCAGGGTGTCGAAGTCGGCGTCGGGTTCGGCCAGCGCGGCGCTGATCTCGTTGAACCTGTCGACCTTGGCCTTGATCGGGCCAACACCTTCCTGCACGTTCTCCAGCACGGTCTTGGTCTCGTCCAGCTCCGGCTCCTGCATCAGGATGCCGACGGAGTAGCCGGGCGACAGCCGGGCCTCACCATTGCTGGGGGTGTCGAGGCCGGCCATGATCTTGAGGATCGTGGACTTACCGGCACCGTTGGGGCCCACCACGCCGATCTTGGCTCCGGGGAAGAACGACATCGTGACGTCGTCGAGGATGAGCTTGTCTCCAATGGCTTTGCGCGCACGCACCATCGAGTAAATGAATTCAGCCATAGTGTTTACCAGTCTATTTGGCGCGTGGCTCCGACGAGACACGTTCCGGTTGCGAGCGGGGCGGCGGCGATGCTGTGATAGCCGCCGGACGAGGGGCCGTTCTGGCCGATCAGGCACTCTCCGTTGACGCGGGCGGAGAATTGGATGGAGTCGGCCGGTTCATCCTTGGTGGTCGTGTCCGAGGTGACTTCCATGGTGGTCTTGTCGAAGCCGGCGGCGACGAGGGCGTCGATGTAGCTGCGGCCGGACGCGTTGGGGTCGGCGGCGAGTGCCGCGGTGATGACCGAATCGAAGTACGGCAGATTCTCGGCCGCCGTGCCCTCGGGCAGAAGCTCCGGCGCTGCAGCCTCCGTGGGGGTGGGCGTTGTCGTCGGTGACACGGTCGGTGTCGGTGTCGAGGCGTCACCCGTGGGGACCGAGCAGCCGGCCAGGCCCAGTCCGAGGACCAGACACGCTGCCCAGGTCGTCGCTCTGCGGCTGCGCCGAACGGATGCGTCCAAGTTCCGGGCCACGCGTAGTCCTCCCCCACCGCCGCACGCTGCGACCGAGAAGTCGAGTCTAGGCGGACTGTGTTTCCGTTTCCCTCTGCGTACCGTCTGGGCCGCCCTGCCCCGACTCTCCCGCACCCGCAGGCCCGGCCGGAATCCCGCCCGTGGCCCCGCCGTCCGAGTCCGGGTCCCGCTGCTCGGTGGCCGCCGGCACAATGCTGCGCACCAGGGACGTCGTTCCCCAGCTGAGGTTGTGGCCGACGGCGTCGGCTTCCACCTCGACGGAGGTGCCGGACCGGTCCTCGTTCTCCCAGTCACGGATGCGCAGGCGCCCGGTCACCAGCACCGGCTCGCCCTTGTGCACCGACTGCACCACGTTGTGGGCGAGCTGCCGAAAGCTCGAGACCGTGTACCAGTTGGTGTCGGCGTCCACCCAGGAGTTCTTCACCCTGTCGAAGCGGCGCTGGCGGCAGGCCAGCCGGAACGAGGTGATGGCCAGACCTGAACTTGTCACCAGATGGCGCGGGGTGGTGGCAACGATTCCGGTCAGGGCAATGGTGTCGGTCACGGGAACCTCCTGGGCGGCACGAGGCAGATGGCGGTGGACGCGACCCGGGAACACTCCTCGTGCCGGGTTCGTGTTCCCGGGCCGCTGCAGCCACCCTCCGCCTGTCGGCGCCGCTCCTCGGCCACGGCAGCCCAGGTGTGGACAACCTGCTCCCACAGCAGCGTGGGGAGGAGGCGCGGACCTAGAGTGAGTTCATGACCTTCACTGCTGCAGAGAACCGCTATTCCGAGATGTCGTACCGCCGCACCGGGCGCAGCGGCCTGAAACTCCCCGCACTGTCGCTGGGGCTGTGGCACAATTTCGGCCACGAGCGGTCGATCGACACCCAGCGCGGCATCCTGCGCCGAGCCTTCGACCTGGGCGTCACGCACTTCGACCTGGCCAACAACTACGGCCCGCCTCCCGGCTCCGCGGAAACCAACTTCGGCCGCATCTTCGCCGAAGACTTCCGCCCGTACCGCGATGAGATGATCATCTCCAGCAAGGCCGGCTACGACATGTGGGCGGGCCCCTACGGTGACTTCGGCTCGCGCAAGTACCTGTTGTCGTCGCTTGACGCGAGCCTGGGTCGCCTGGGCCTGGACTACGTCGACATCTTCTACTCCCACCGCCCCGACCCCGAAACGCCCATCGAAGAGACCATGGGCGCCCTGGCCACCGCGGTCCAGTCGGGTAAGGCGCTATATGCCGGCATCTCCAACTACAGTCCGGAGCAGACCGTCGCCGCCTACGCGGCCCTGGCCGAGCACAAGATCCCCCTGCTCATCCACCAGCCGCGGTACTCCATGTTCGACCGTCACATCGAAGACGGCCTGTTCCCCGTGCTCGACGACCTCGGCATGGGCAGCATCGTCTTCTCCCCTCTCGCACAGGGCCTGCTGACCGACCGCTACCTGAGCGGCTCCGTGCCCTCGGACTCCCGCGTTGCCACCAGCCGGTTCCTGAACGAGAGCTCGCTCAACGCCACCTACCTCGAGCGCGCCCGGGCCCTGAACGCCATCGCCGCCGACCGCGGCCAGACCTTGGCGCAGCTCGCCGTCACCTGGATCCTGCGCCAGCCGCAGGTCACCAGCGTGCTCGTGGGCGCCAGCAGCATCGGCCAGCTCGAGCAGACCGTGGCCGCACTCGACGCACCCGCGCTGGACGCCGGGGAGATCGCCGCCATCGAGCCGCACGCCGTGCACGGCACCGGCATGAACTAGTCGGGCGCGCGCATCCCGATGGGGGCTGGCGTGGATGTCGGTGGCCGGTTCTAGCCTGAGGCCAACGGCAACCGCGCCCGCCCTTCGTCTGGAGCACACCATGACCACTCTCACCATGGCGGTACGACCCACGACCATCGCCGACGGCGTCCAGCCCGCACGGGCAGGCGGCTCCGCGCGGGTCAACGGTCCGAGCCTGATCGTCGTGCGCGACGGACTGTGGCGGGTGGTCGACCGGTCCGGGGCCGTCCTGGGGCACATCGAACGCGAGACACATCCCGACGGCGAGCGGTACCTGGCCCGGCGTCTGGTCATGTCCACCCGCCGCATCGAACTCGGTGCCTTCTGGCGCATCGATGACGCGGCCGACTGCTTCCGCTGAAGCCGGGCGCTCGCGCCGCTACGCTGAAACGATGTTGCCCCAGCCGACACCCGCCCAGCCAGCCCGGTCCCAGCCAGCCCGGTCCCGGCCTGGGCTCGTTCCCGATCTACTCTCCGGTGTGGGCTACCTGGGTCGCGGGTTCGGTATGTGGATCACCTCGCCGAAGCTGATGCTGCTCGGCGCCCTGCCTGCGGTCGCCGTCGGCGCCGTGTACCTCGTCGGGATCGTGCTTCTGCTCGTGAACCTCAACGCCCTGGTCACCTGGGCGACACCCTTCGCCAACGACTGGGCCGAGCCAGTGATGCTCACGACCCGGGTAGCAGCCGCCCTGGTCTTCGTGCTGGTCGCCGCATTGGTCGTCGTCTACACGTTCACCGCGGTCACCCTGGTGGTAGGCGACCCGTTCTACGAGCGGATTTGGCGTGCCGTCGAAACCGACCTCGGCAACCCGCCCAACGCTCCGGAGCGGGGATTCTGGCGGTCGCTCGGCCGCGCCATCGGCGACGGCCTCCGACTCCTGCTGCCGGCCGTCGGCGTCGGCTTGCTGCTGCTGGCCAGCGGCTTCATCCCGCTCGTGGGGCCCATCCTGGTCGCCGTGCTCGGTGCCGTTTTCGGCGGCTGGCTGCTGGTGGTCGAGCTCACCGGATTCGCTTTCGACGCCCGCGGTTTCAGCCTGAGCGAGCGACGTCGTGCCCTTCGGACCCGCCGCGGCGTTGCCATCGGCTTCGGCGCGGCGGCCTACCTGCTTTTCCTCGTGCCGTTCGCGGCCGTCGTCGCCATGCCGTCGGCCGTGGCCGGCGCCGCGATGCTCAGCCGGGACACCATCGACACTCTCGCCGCACCTCCAACGCCATGACTCCGCACGGAACCTCCGGTCGCGGTCGCTCAGACGCCGGGTTGCAGCGAGTCGTCGTCCGCTCGCGTTTCGACCGTGCGAAAACCGCCGTTTCCCATCGACGAGTCGGGCGTGTTCGATGAGCGCGCCGAGTTGCGATATCTATTGCAATACGACATGTGACACAGATACGAGCCGCCACGCATGACGCGAACCTGCCCCTGCACCGGCCCGCGCGGGTCAACGAACGCAGAGGCGCGGTAATAGCCGGGATGCCACCAGTCAGCACACCACTCCCACACGTTGCCGATCGTTTGCCAAAGCCCGTAGGCGTTGGGTGTGAAGGATCGCACCGGTGCGGTGGTGAGGAACCCGTCCTCGAGGGCGTTGTCGATCGGGAAGGTGCCCTGCCAGATGTTCATCATCCACGGTTCACCAGGTCGTGTCTGGGTAGTGGGTG
This sequence comes from Cryobacterium lactosi, assembly GCF_004403945.1. Lineage (GTDB taxonomy): Bacteria > Actinomycetota > Actinomycetes > Actinomycetales > Microbacteriaceae > Cryobacterium > Cryobacterium lactosi. Next base: position 392,070 of record NZ_SOHM01000007.1, read on the forward strand.
CGGCAACCGTCAAATCGGCGTGCGGGTCGTCACCCCAAGGGAACCGCGCACCGTCGAGCCCACCGCGGGAGGCTGCCTCCCACTGGGCCTCCGTCGGCAGCGACCGCCCGGCCCAGGCACAGTACGCGGCGGCGTCGTTCCAGCTGACGTGCACGACCGGATGGTCGCCGAGGTCGTGGATGCCTGAATTCCGGCCGCCGGGATGGCGCCAATCCGCACCCTTCACACCGCGCCACCAGGGCGTGTCTGGTGGGGTGCCCAGGAGATCCTGCATTGGAGCCGCGACGGCGAGGTGGAAGACCGCCGAGAATCCCCACACCTCGGCCTCGGTCCGATAGCCGGTCGCGTCGGTGAATCCGGCGAAGTCGTCATTCGTCACGCTCGTGGCGTCGATTGAGAACCTCTCGAGTCTCACCTCGTGCACGGGCGTCTCCCCATCGCCGCGGTTCTCATCACCGTTGGCGTCGCCCATCCGAAACGATTGCGCCGGCACGGTCACCTGCTCGATCCGGTGGAGCGGCGTCGCCATAGTGACCGGAATCGCAGTGTGGACCGGCCGGGGTGGCGGCGCAAGGAAAGCACCGCGGCCCATCGGCGCGCAACAGCTCGCGGCCGCGTGCCCCGCGGTGCGGGCTGCACCGAACTCGGCCGGGTCGCTCAATCCGCCCACCATGTCGTTCGGTTCATCGGTCGGGTTCATATGATTCACCCCACCACTCCCGCGCCCGAGAAAGCACCCAGGCTCCTCAGCCGGTTTCTGCGACACGAGATGGTCCGCGTGCGACCCGATCACGTATCTGGGTGGCGGAGGAGTCTCGCACAATGAGCGAATGTGGCACGACGATTTGCGAGGGAGGTCGATCTGCATCATCAATGCGTGCAATGAGAGCATCGACTGCGCTCTTGGCGATCAAGGCTTTGTTGGGAGAGATGGTCGTGAGCGACGGCCAGCAGTATCGGCCGTCTGGCGTGTCATCGAATCCGACGAGCGCGATGTCCTCGGGGACTCGCACCCCGAGAAGCCGAAACTGCCGCAAGGCGCCGACCGCCAACAGATCATTCCCACACACGATCCCGTCCACGTCGAGCCCGTCGGCGATCATCTGGCGCGAACGAGCTTCGCCTTCTTGATGGGTGTAATGGTCGGTTTCAATGATGAAACGATCGTCAAGGTCAATACCTGCGTTCGCGAGACTCTGCCGATACCCTTGAAGACGGAGATCGCCGGTTCCGGCCGAACTGTGCGGTTGATAGCCCATGAAGGCGATCCGCCGACGACCGGTGCTGATCAAGTGGTCTGTCAGCTCTTGCGCCGCCGTGACGTTATCGATTGCGACGTGATCAATCCGGCCCTCCCGCAGGTGTTCTCCGAGAATGACAATGGGAAATCCGCCCCGCAGTGCTTCGACCTCGTCCAGCTCCAGGGCGAGCGGGCTGAAAATCGTGCCTTGAACACTGCGCTCCGAGTATGCACGCACAGCGAGCCGTTCCCGGTTGATCCTTCCGCCAGTCACGTTGATCAACACGGTGTAGCGGAGGGATTCGGCATAAGAGATTATCGCGTGGGCGAGATGGGAGAAGTAGGGCGATTCGATATCGGGAATGGCCAACGCGAGTAGTCGAGACGGCGCTCCACGAAGCTCGCGACCTGCCGATGACGGCTGATATCCGAGTTGTTCGATGGCCGCTTCCACCCGCGCGCGCGTCGCCGCTCGAACATTGGGATGATCGTGGAGCACATTCGATACCGTGGCCCACGAGACGCCGGCGATCTCGGCGACGTCCTTCACGGTCGGCCGCTTCCCCTGGGCTGACGCGCTCGCGTTCATAGGTGCAACTTTACCCGGTTGTTCCCGCGCTCATTCCCCCGTTGCCCTGCCGCCCGCGAGTTCAGCCGGCCCATGCTCGTAGGCGGCCTTCTCCATTTGCACCGCCCGGATCCGGCCAATGTCGAGCTTTTCCGTGCGGTCGAATCGGTAGACGCCGTTTTGCTCTTGAAACACATCGGTCAGTTGCGTGTAGCAGTAACCGAACATATGAGGATTGGAGGAGAGCACACGCGTGAGTCCCGCGAAGCGATCGTGGAAATCGCTTTCGCTCGTGACTCGCTGCCCGTAACCCCAGGAGTCGGTCCGATCAGCCCCGTCGGCGTCGATGTGATCGGGGTTCCACCAGATGCCGCCGTACTCCGAGACGAAGTACGGTTGACCCTGATAGGGCAGCGAGAACGGCCCGTTCGCATTCTGGTTGACGAACGGGTGGCCGTCGGCGAGCCCACCCTGCTCCAGTGCAAAGAGCTCCGGGTCCTGCTCGTAGGAGTGAGAGTCGTAGATATCGGTCAGTAGGACTCGATGCGAGTATCCAGACGCATCAATCGTCGGGCGACTCGGGTCTGCCAGTTTCGTGGCGAGAAACATCCCTGTAGTGACATCGTCCAGTGCGGTGATGCGGTCGTGCATCAATTGGTGGGTCTCGTTCAAGGGACACCATCCGATGATGGACGGATGATTCCGGTCCCGTTCCAGCACCTCCAACCACTCCGTCACGAATGATGTAGTGGGCTTCTGGTTGTTCCCCGCCACGCCCTGGCCAGAAACGCCCCAGTCGCCGAACTCCGCCCAGACCAAGTACCCGAGGCGGTCCGCGTGATAAAAGAACCGTTCTTCGAAGACTTTTTGATGCAGCCGGGCCCCGTTGAAGCCCGCCGCCATAGACAGACGGATGTCTTCAATCAAGGCCTGGTCCGTCGGCGCGGTCATCAGTGTTTCCGGCCAGTACCCTTGATCGAGTACGAGCCGCTGAAAAACCGGCGCACCATTCAGCTTGACGATGTGGCCCTCGATCGAGACCGATCGAAGACCTGCGTAGCTTGCAACGGAGTCGACTGTGCTTCCGTCCTCCGCCACGAGCTGCACCTGAAGGTCGTAGAGATGCGGGTCCTCAGGCGACCACTGCCTGATTCGCTCTTCCGGGATTGAAATCCGCACCGTGGGCGCAAGATCGAGATCGGCGCGCACCCGCTCCACCGCAACTTCCCCGGAGGCATCCGAGAGCGAGAGCACGACTCGGTGCCCAGTGGGGTTCCCCGACAGAATCACCTCCACGTCGAAGGAAGAGGATGCGAGTTGTGGCGTAACCCTGAGCCGCCTGATGTGCAGAACGGGGACGGCTTCGAGCCACACGGTCTGCCAGATACCGGTCGTGCGGGTGTAATTGCAATGGGAGTTCTCGAACCAGGTCGCTTGCTTCCCACGAGCCTGCACGGAGCTCCTCAGATCTCGCGCACGGACCACGAGCACGCCCGAACTCTGCCCCGCGAGCGCGTCGGTGATATCGAACGAGAAGGAACTGAAGCCGCCCCGATGCCGTCCAACTTCAGCTCCGTTCACCCACACTGTTGTGTCGTGATCCACGGCGCCGAAGTGAAGCAGCACCCGTGTGTGAGCCCAGTGCTCGGGTACGTCGATGTCGCGCCGATACCACACCGCTTCGAGGAAATCGGTGTTTTCCACCCCCGAAGCCGCTGACTCCGGGGCGAAGGGAACGACAATTTTCTTCGTGAGTGGACGCTCCACCAGGCCACGTTCCATGCCGCTGTCGGCTTGATCGACCTCGAACTGCCACTCCCCGTTCAGGCTGAGCCATTCGTCCCTGACCAGTTGTGGACGAGGATGTTCGGGACGAGGGATCGTGTGGGTCATATGCTCTGGTTCTTTCGGTAGGTGGTTCATTTTCCGCCCGTCGTCGCGATGCCTTGGATCAGGTATCGCTGGCCGACAAGGAACACGAGGAAGACGGGCAGAAGGGTGAGAACGGACATTGCGAAGAGCGGACCCCAGGCGCTGCTTCCGGTTGCGTCGACAAATGACCGCAATGCGACCGAGGCGGAGTACATCTCCGGGGCTGTGAGGTAGATCAGCTGCCCAAAGAAGTCGTTCCAGGTCCAGATGAAGGTGAAGATCGTCGTCGTGACAAGCGCCGGCTTCATCAGCGGGAGGATGACGCTCCAGAAGGTCCTGAAGTATCCACATCCGTCAAGGCGGGCTGCTTCATCGAGTTCGCGGGGTATTCCGCGGATGAACTGGATCATCAGGAAGACGAAGAACGCGTCAGTGGCGAGGAGCTTCGGCACGATGAGTGGCCAGAACGTATTGATCCAGCCGAGCTGAGAAAACATAATGTACTGCGGAACAATCACGACGTGGATGGGAAGCATGATCGTCAGAAGCATGATCGCGAAGAAGATTTTCTTGCCCCTGAATCGGAGTCGCGCGAACGCGAATGCAGCCATCGAGCAGGAGACGAGATTCCCCACGATGCATCCCAGCGCGATGAGCGCTGAATTGATGAGGTAGTGACTGAACGGATGCTGGAGTCCGGTCCAGCCGTCCACGTAGTTGCTGGTCTGCAACGTTTTCAGGAGCAACCCCGGGGCTTGGAAGATCTCCTCCTCCGACCGCAGGGAACTGACCACCATCCAGAGCAGGGGATAGATCATCAGGATTCCGAATCCGATGATGACCAGATGCTTCAGCAACCGCAGGGCCCGTTTTCGCGGACTCATGGTTTTCCGGACACTCCTGATCAGCGTCTGTTGCGGCGCGGTGTGCACGGTTTCAGTCGTCATAGAACACCCAATATCTCGACGCAGCGAAGTTGATGGCGGTAAACGCGCCCACGATGATCAACAGCAACCAGGCCATGGCCGACGCATAACCCATCTGGAAATTCCCGAAACCCATCTGATAGAGGTAGAGCGTGAAGAACATCGTTGAATCTGATGGCCCACCGGTGCCTCCTGAGACGATGAACGCTTGCGTGAACGCTTGGAAGGCGTGAATGATCTGCAAGACCAGATTGAAGAAGATGATCGGGGACAACAGGGGAAGGGTGATCCTCCAGAACTGGCGCAACTGTGAAGCGCCGTCGACAGAAGCAGCTTCGTAGTACATCGTCGGTATCTGGCGCAGGCCGGCCAGGAAGATGACCATGGGGGCACCGAAGGTCCACACGTTCAACGTGATGAGGGTCCCGAGCGCAGTGGACGGGTCGGAGATCCACGCCGGCGGGTTGGCTACTCCGATGGCTTCGAGTCCTTGATTGACCAGCCCGCTCGTGCCGAACAGCTGCCGCCAGAGGACGGCAATGGCCACGGAGCCTCCCAGCAATGAGGGCAAGTAGTACACCGACCGATAGAAGGAGAGTCCCCGCATTCCGTAATTCAGTGCGATGGCCAACCCGAGGGCGGCGGCGAGTTGGATCGGCACCGAGATGAACACGTAAATGAAGGTGACCCCGAGCGAGTTCTTCAGTCTCTCGTCCGAGAACATCTGCGTGTAATTGTCGGTCCCGACCCAGTTCGGCGCCTGCAGCAGGTTGTAGTCCGTCAGGGAGATATAGAGCGAGACGAGCATGGGGCCAGCTGTGATCAGCACGAGACCGGCCAGCCAGGGCAGCAGGAACAGGTAGGCGGCGCGTTCCTCCTTCTTGTTCGCTTCTGATGTGAAGTCCGATCTGCCCGCCCGGCTCAGGCTCCTGATTTCACTGAGCGCTGACATATCGCCTCCGGTACGGCTGCCTCACTGCGTTCATGAGAGGATCTGCACAGACTGCTCCTGGAAGTCCTGCGCTGCCTTCGCCGGCGTGGACTTGTCGAAACTGATGTCCTGCGCCTGCCTCGCAAAGAGCGAGAGCAGTTCGTTGTAGCCGGTCGGCCAGGCCGCAGGAGCGGGGCCTGCGAGGTCGCGGACACGCTCGATGTACCCGGCCGCTTTGCCGGCTGGAGAGGTCGGGTCAAGCGCCAGTAGATCGATGGCGCGTTGCGTCGGCGGCACTCCCAGGACAACACCCAGGGTTTGGATTGCCACATCGTCATTGATCAGGAAGTCGATCAGGTCCGCGGCTGCCGCTGGGTCCTTCGCATTCGACGAGATGGACCAGAAATCGAGGCATTTGACGAACAGGCCCTTGGCCTCGCCGGACACCGTTGGTGGCATCAAGACCTCCAACTGCCGTGTCATCACGGGCTGCAAGAACGCGATCTGCTGCACCCAGCCAAAGCCCACCGCAGTGATTCCCTTCGCGAGGGGCCAGGTGTCGAAGCCAGTGGTCTCAGCCGAGATCGATGCCGGCGGCGCACCCCGATCGGTGCGCATATCGGCCCAGTAGGACCACCAGTCTTCGATCACGTCCACATCGACGGCGAGAGCGGAACCATTCGCGGTGAACAGTTCTGTTCCGTGGTCCCGAGCGAAGCTCTCGAAAAGCTGGAAGTTTCCGCCTTGGTCCATCGACCCGTAGACCTTGCCGGCTCCGCTGGCGCCTATCGCCTTGGCCCAGTCGGCGAAGCTTTCCCACGTCCAGTCATCGGTCGGGACCGACCCACCCAGGCTTCCGATGAGTTCTGGATCGACGAACGCGGCATTGGCTATCGAACTCTGACTGACGCCGAAATACTTTCCGTCAAGGTTGCCGCTCTCGGCGACGTCCCGGGGCATGTCGCTGATGTTGATGTCGCTATCGATGTACTTGCTGATGTCCAGAAGTGCCCCCCGGTTCGCGTAGTCCGAGAAGTAGCTCATCGACATCCTGACTACGTCGGGGGCTGTCCGTCCCGCGGTCTGCGTCGCGAGCTTGTCCCAGTAGTCAGCGAACGCCGCGTACTGTTCGCTGATCGAGATGCTCGAGTCCTTCTTTGCGTATTCGGTGATCAGCTTCTTCATCGCCTCGTGTACCGCGTCCCCGCCGTACCAAGCGAGCCCGAGCCGGCCGGCTCCGGCGCCGCCACCGGGGCCGGCGCACGCTGCGAGTGTCGCGGTGGCGAGGCCGGCGAGTGTGATGCCGATGAGTTGGCGACGATTCAAATCGATGTTCATGAGTGCTCCTTTGCTACTCTGCGGTGGTGTTGTGTTCGGATGAGCGAGTGGATGCTGCCGCGCCGGCCCAGTTATGGGGCGCGATCTTGGCTGTGTATGCGCCGACCGGAAGATCGTCCTGGAGGCGCAAAAGCCACTGCATCAACCGCCAGACGAGCTCGTGACGGACCTCGGCCATTTCCGGGTCTTCGAACCGGTCGTCCACCTCGGTCGGGTCGGCATCCAAGTCGTAGAGTTCGCCCGTGTTGTCGCTGTGTACGAGGAGTTTGTAGTGGTCATAGCGGAGCATCTTGGTGCGCCCGCTCTGGGTCACCGTATTGAGCTCGTCGAACGTCGGCCCGCTCACAGGGAAATGCAACGGGGGCATCTCAGACGCCTGGTAGGTCAGGCCGCCGAAACCACGCTCGGCGTAGATGCTGTCGAACTCTCCGGTGTCCGGCGCGTCACCTTTGAGGAGCGGTGCCAGACTTCTGCCTTGAACGCCCATGGGGATTGCGGCATCGACGATCTCGCAGAGGGTCGGAAAAACATCGACGATCGAGATGAACTCATCGCGCGTCTGGCCGGGTCGAACGCCGGCCCCAGTCATGAAGAACGGTATCCGCATGAGCACTTCGGGCATTCCCGCACCCTTACGCTGCATGCCGTACTCTCCGACGTAGTCGCCGTGGTCACTCAGGAAGATGAACAGCGTCTCGCCGGTGAGGGTGGCCTCGACATGGGTGACCAACCGCTTGATCTGGTCGTCCAAGAGGCGCAACTGACCGCAGTAGTTTGCCCGATACCGGCGCCATTCATCGTCGTAGCCAGGCCGTTTGCTCTCGACGAGCGATTGCAGCCAAGCCCAGTGTCCCCCTTTTGCTTGAGCCGCCTCCGGGCCGTGTGCTCTCTCCGGAAGGTCTGATTCGGCGAACATGCTGAAGTAGGGTTCGGGCACCTGATACGGATTGTGCGGCTCAGGAAACGACACCCACAAAAACGTCGGCTGAGGGTCGTCGACCTCGGTCGTTGCGGCGATGGCATCGTCCACAATCCGATACGCGAGCTGTTGTTTCACGGAAAAAGGCGTGGGGACGTGACTCACGCCATGGTCGAGATTGTCGAGCCATCGATCGAACGCTTCATCTTCTGGTGTGTTCTCCGGGCCATCCGTATGAAAGTACGGACCAGAGAATGAATCGAAATCGTCGGGTCCGCGGTGCATGTGCGGCTTTCCAGCGAAGACCGTCCGATAGCCGGACGACCTGAGAACATCGATTGCGTCCTGCGAAAAGTAGGCTTCTTGCGCATTACTGTTCTGTGTCACCCGGTGCGCGAGCGGAAAGCGGCCGGTCAAAAGGCTCGTTCGGGCAGGGACACAGGCCGGCGAACTTGTGTATGCACGAGGAAAATGAGCGCCAGCCGTGGCCATGTGGTCGAGGTAGGGCGTGGTGTCGATGCTGAGCCCCGACAGCTTCGAGAAATCTGCCCTGTGTTGATCCGTCATGATCATCACGATGTTCGGTTTCTTGGTCTCTGCAGGTAGCTGATTCATCCGTACATCCTCGTAACGTATTTATCGCGTTTGGTAGACATCAACCGTTTGGCAGAAGGCTTGTGCATCTTTGCAACGTTACAAACATAGGGTGCATGTCGGCTCGAGGTCTAGGTGTGAACGAGAATTGGGACAAACCCCGTCTGGGGTCCGGCTGAATCATCTCGTCGGACGAGGCCTGGAATATGTGCTTGCCGAACCGTTTGTGACGGCTAATCCGGCCACGCCGTCACAGCTACCGCTGATCGACCCGGCTGCGGGGTAGCCTTCCGCACATGCAGTGGTGGAATGATTTCGTAACCTGGCTCTCAGCGACCAGGAACCAGCCCGTGATTTTCAGCGCCGTCGTGCTGATCGTCGCGATTATCGTGGCCAGCGTCCTGGCCGCCTGGATCGCGCGGGGTGCCATCGCGCGCCTGCTCGCCCAGCACGACCGTGAGCTCAAGGCCGCGGCCATCGGATCGATCGTGGATGCCGCGACCGAGGCATCCGTCTGGAACTCGCTGACCCCGCAGGAGCAGGTGATGAACGACCGGGCCGTCGGCATGGCCGACATCCAGATCCGGCTGTTGCCGATCAAGGGGTCCAGCATCGCGGCGGACTGGGCAGCCCACCAGCTGGCCGAACTCAAGCGCACGTCGGCCACCTTCGGCTACCAGCTCGAGCCGGCGCTCGTCGAGTTCCGCGACCGCCTCATCGACTGGCAGAAGAAGCCGTCCAGGGCCCGGAAGATCTTCCAGGGCGACCTGGACCGGTGGAAGACGCAGAACACCTCTACCGAGAAGAACCTCCTCGCCGAGCAGGACGCCTGGGTGGCGCAGCAGCACCACGACCAGTTCGCGACCCCCGCCGCACCAGCCCAGGCCCCGACCGGTCAGCCGCTCGGCTACGTTCCGGCGGCAGCGCCCCCGTCCGCGTCTCCGTCAACAGAGACCCAGCGTCTCCTCGACGATGTTCAGGCCCTCGAGGTGCGCCCAGCGCCGCTTCCGAAGGCCTGAGCCTCACGCTCCAAAACAGAAACGCCGGTCCGCTCTCGCGGGCCGGCGTTTTGTGGTCTGCCGGCAGGTCACCCGCCGGGGTTCAGGCTACGGAGGACTACTTCCACCAGTCGTCGAACAGGGATGCCGGCACCTGACGCTTGTGCTCAGTGCTCAGGTAGCGACGCTCAATGGCCTGGGCCACCTGGTCCTCCACGGTCTTGCCCTCGAGGAAGTCGTCGATGTGCTCGTACTGCATCCCCAGATTCGCCTCGTCGGTCTGACCGGGGTTGTCGTCCAGAAGGTCGGCCGTGGGCGCCTTGAGGTAGAGATGCTCCGGGGCGCCGAGTTCCATCAGCAGCGCCCGGCCCTGCCGTTTGGTGAGACCGGTCAGCGGGAGCAGATCCGCACCGCCGTCGCCGTACTTGGTGAAGAACCCGGTCACCGCCTCTGCCGCGTGATCGGTGCCGACCACCAGCAGGCCGTGGGCACCGGCGATCGCGTACTGCGCGATCATCCGGGCGCGGGCCTTGACGTTGCCCTTGTCGAAGTCGGGCATCGGGGTGCCGGTGCTCTGAGCGAATTCGGCCTCGAAGCCGTCGACTGCTCGCTGGATGTTGAACGTGAGGTTCGATTCCGGGGCGATGAACTCCAAGGCCAGCTGCGCGTCATCCTCGTCCCGCTGCACCGCGTAGGGCAGTCGCACGGGGATGAAGCGCACGGTGTGGCCCTCGACGGTGAGCTCCTCGATCGCCAGTTGGCAGAGCCGCCCGGCCAGGGAGGAGTCCTGCCCTCCGCTGATCCCCAGAATCAGACCCTTCGCCCCGCTGGCGAGAAGGTAGTCCTTGAGGAAGTCAACGCGGCGTCGGATCTCCAGGGCCGGGTCGATGGTCGCACTCACGTGCAGTTCCCGGATGATTCGCTGCTGTAGTTCTCGCATGTGACGAATCTATCAAGTGGCGGCTGGTGACAGGCTGCACATCCGCTCGCTCCCCCGGCGACGGTGTGGCCCCGTGCGGATGAAAAAAACAACCCCGCCGGCGACCCGGCGGGGTTGTGCTGTGCCCCCGGCAGGATTCGAACCTGCGACAAAGAGATTAGAAGGCTCCTGCTCTATCCCCTGAGCTACGGGGGCGCATAGCGCTTCAACGATACCGCAGTCCGGACGGCTACCCGGGCGTGGGCGCACCTACAGGGCTTTGGCCGTGGCCACGAGCACCTGGGCGAGGGTCGGCACGCCCGTGGCTCGGAACACCTCGTCGCCGGCGGCGTTGTGAACGATGATCGTGGGAGTGGTGCGGATCCCCTCAGCCTCGGCCGCCGCGTTGTCGTGCGCCACGTCGAGTTCCCGCACCGTCGCCGCCGGCACCAGCCGTTCGACCTCGGCCAGGACGGCACGGGTCTGCAGGCACGGCTCACAGAACGCCGAAGAGAAGAAGATGAGTTCCATACCGGCTCCTAGCCGTTGACGAGTGCGATAACGGCCACTACCGCTGAGACCACGGCCAGCAGCAGCGACACCCCGACCAGCACGGCGTGCACGATCAAGAACGACGTCGGCTTGCCAGACGCATCCCGCGCCCGGTCATCCTGACTGACCCTCTTATAGAAGCGGGGCCAGACCACGACGTTCCAGACGGCGTTGAGCAGCAGCAGGATGGCGAGTGTTGTAAGCATCAGAGCAAGTCTACGAGCGCCGGCCGGGCCGTGTGAGCAACGATCGACCGGGGAGCCTGTCCAGGGCCACCGCTAGACTCACCCCATGACAAATAGCAGTGACCGGTTGGTATGGATCGATTGCGAAATGACCGGGCTCGACATCAACAACGACGAATTGGTGGAGATTGCGGTGGTCGTCACGGACTTCGACCTCAACATTCTCGACCCCGGCCTCGAAATCGTGATCAAGCCCGACGCTTCGGCCCTGGAGAACATGGGCGACTTCGTGCGCAACATGCACACCTCCTCCGGACTGATCGAGGAGATCCCCCATGGCGTGAGCGTGGCAGACGCCGAGTATCAGGTCCTCGAGTACGTGCTGCGTTTCGTTCCCGAAGACCAGCGCGCTCCCCTGGCCGGCAACTCCATCGGCACCGACCGGGCGTTCCTGGCCCGGTACATGCCGCGCCTGGACAAGCAGCTGCACTACCGCAACGTCGATGTCTCGTCGATCAAGGAACTCGCGCACCGGTGGTTCCCGCGTGCGTACTTCAACGCACCCGCGAAAGACGGTGGCCACCGCGCCCTCGCCGACATCCTCGAGTCGATTCGTGAGCTCGCCTACTACCGCCAGAGCGTCTTCGTGGCCGATCCCGGACCCACAAGCGCCGAAGCAAAATCGCACGCAGCGGCCGTTGTGAACAACTTCACCCCAAACGTGTAATAGAATTCTTGAGTTGCCTCCGCTCGTGAGAGTGGAGCGGCACATGGTGGGTATAGCTCAGCTGGTAGAGCGCCTGGTTGTGGTCCAGGAGGTCGCGGGTTCAAGCCCCGTTACTCACCCCAATGAAATGAGAAGTCCCGGCCTGTGCAGGCCGGGACTTTTTCGTTCGCCCCGTGTCATGCTGAGTGGATGCTCACGCTCAACCACGACGACTTCGAACGTCTCGTCATCGACCAACTCGACCTGCTCCCCGACGACATGGTCGACGGCTTGGAGAACATCATCTTCGTGGTGGAGGACCGGCCCGAGAACGGCACCCTGGACACCCTGGGCCTGTACGACGGCGTCGCACTGACCGAACGCGGCCAGTATGGCTTCGGCGAGATGCCCGACCGCATCATCCTGTTTCGTGAGCCGCTGCTGGCCATCGTCGACACTCTGGACGAGTTGCGGGACGAGATTCACGTGACCCTCGTTCACGAGATCGCACATTTCTACGGCATTGACGACGACAGGCTGCACGAGCTGGGCTGGGCGTGACCGGGGTCGGCTACCCTGAACCATGAGTAGATTTCGACCTGGCCGGGTCATCGGTATTTCGGTGGGAACCCTCGTAATCTTGACGATCGGGGTGTACGGGCCCGCCACTTTGCTCGGCCCGCTCCCCCACGCGACCGTCGCCCTCACCGTGCCGGATGCGTCCGTGACCGCGTCCACCCCGGTGTTGCCCGCTGCCGGGACCAGCGGCATCCTCGCCGTGACGCCCGTGGACGCGACCGGTGAGAGCGCGACAGCGGACACGGCCGCGGCGGGCACCCGGACCGAGACCCTGGGCGTGGATCCCATCGCCGTCGGCGGCGGCAGCGCCCCCCTGCCGATGGCGTCCGCCGCCAAGATCATCACGGCCCTCGTCGTGCTCGACGCCAAACCCCTCGAGGCCGGCGAGCCCGGTCCGGCCTACTCGCTGGTCACCGCCGACTACCAGGACTACCTCGACTACACGGCTGAGGATGCCCGTACCGTGATCGTCTTTCCCGGCGAGAGCTGGACCGAGCGGGAGATGTTGCAGGCCATGATCCTCGGCTCCAGCAACAATCACGCCGATACCCTCGCCCGGTGGGCCTTCGGCTCGGTCGACGCCTACCTCACCGCCGCCAACGCGTGGTTGGCTGCCAACGGCATGGCCGACACCACCGTCGTCGACGCCAACGGCCTCCAAGACGGCAGCGCGGGCACCGGCGCCGACCTGGCCAGGATCGCGGCCCTCGCAGCCACGAATCCTGTGATCGCCGACATCATCAAGCAGCCGGCATCCGCCCTGGTCGGCCAGCGCGGCGTGAACAACACGACGGCCTACCTGCCGGAGGAAGGCATCACCGGCGTCTCCCGCAGTTACACCGATGCCGGCGGCGTGTGTTTCCTGTTCACCGCCACAGTGGTCGCCGGGGAGAAGACCTTCACCTTTGCCGGCGCGTTCCTGGGTGAGCCGGACTATGACACCCTCACCGCCGACCTGACGGCGCTGATGGCGTCGGCACGGGCCGGGGTGACCGAGTTGCCGGTGCTGGCTGAGGGCGACGGCTACGCGACCCTCACGACCGCGTGGGGCGATTCGGCCGGTGCCGTCGTCGGCACGCCCAAGACCAGGTTCGGCTGGCAGGCCGCCGCCCCCAGCAACGCCGAGGTGACCCTCGACGACGTCACGACAGGGCGGGCTGGGGCGAAGATCGGCCGGGTCACGGTGGATGCGTTCGGCGAGAGCGTCTCGTCCACCCTGGAGCTGGATAGCACGCTGACCGATCCGGGGCCGGGCTGGCGCCTGCTGCACCCCATCCCGGTGATCAGCGCGCTGGTCAACAGCTGGTAATCACCGGGCAGCCGCAACCGCGGTTCAGTCGGGTTCGTCGTTCGATTCGACCGGGTCGCTGTCAGAGGAGTCGAAGGCGTAGCGCACGTGAAGCTTGCCCTGCACCTCACGACTGTCGACCTCGTCGTACCAGAACAGCGACTCCATGCTGTCCACGGCGGCGACCATGCTGATCCGCGCGTCGTGCTCGCCGTGCAGGAGCACGCGGGTTTCGGCCTGGCCCTCCAGCGGGCCGTCCACGAACTCCACGATGTATTCGGTGTTCTCACTCTGCGGGGTAGTCATGACCCCAACCTACTGCGGCGGCACGGCTTTCGCCTGAGGAACCGGCGGAGCGTCCCGGCCCAGCGGTGTGCCGGTGAGCCGCACCGTCGCCCACCGTTCGGGCTGGTCCCGGTCGCGGTATGCTTCCCAGTCCCTCTGCCACTGGTCCCAGTGTGCTTCGAACCCGCCTCCGTCACGGGCCAGTGCGCGCTGCTTGCGGATGCCGTCGTCGGCATCCAGCCACACCCGCACGTCGCTCAGCGCGGCATGCGCCTCGGCCAGGGCGCCGCAGCCCTCGATCACGAGGGGACGGCCGGGGTCGATGCTGTGCCATTCGGCCGGGCGGGCCGCCGCCCAGTCGTAGCGTTGCCACGCCGCGGGCCGTCCGGCGTGCCGGGCGCCCAGCACCAACCGGCCGATCTGGTCTATGGCGGCGTCCAGACCGCCCCAACCTGGGTAGACGTCGTCCAGGCGCACCAGTGTCGGCAGGACCGGGCCAGGCCAGGCGGCCAGCACCGCGTCGGCGAGGGTGCTCTTGCCCGCGCCGCTGGGGCCGTCGATGAGGACCACGGCCCGGTCGCCGACGGGATTGCGGCCCAGCGTGCGAACGGCGTCCAGGACGGGGGTTGCCGGGACCGGGGTGGCCAGGTCAGGCGAGCACAAAATGCCACGTCCCCGCCAGCACTGCGGCCGTGATCGCGGTGGCGGCAATGACAGCCCCGATGACCACGACCAGGCTGTCGCGCAAACCGAACACCGATTCCCGGGCCCAGGTGCGCGGGATGTCGCTGCCGAAGCCCCTGGCCTCCATGGCGGTGGCGAGCTTGCTGCCGCGTCGCACCGAGAGCACCAGCAGGGCGAAGGCGAGACCGCCGAACCGGCGGCCCCGGCCGCGTAGCCCGCCGCCGTCGCCCACGCCGCGGGCCCGCCGGGCCAGGGCGAGGGAGTGCCAATCGTCGATGAACATGCCCACCAGGCGCAAACCGGCCAGGGCGCCGAGCACGAACCGGGCCGGCAGGCGCAGCACCTGCGCGAGGCCGTCGCCGAGGTCGGTGGGGTCGGTGGTGGCCAGCAGCACGATGCCGGGGATGCCGATGGCCAGGATCCGTAACCCGATCGCGAGGGCCAGGGCCACCGATCCCTCCGTCACCGACACGAAGCCGGCGCTGAGCAGCACCGCGCCGGAGTCCTGCCCGTAGAGCACCGTGGTGAGAACGGCGAACGGCGCGGCAATCCACACCGGCGCGGTGCGCAGCCAGAACTGGCGGGCGCTCAGCCCGCACCAGGCCAACAGCACGGCCTCGAGGGCAAGCGCCACCGCGGCTGACACCCAGTCGATGGACAGCATCAGGGCGCAGCTGATCAGCAGCGCCACGGCGAGTTTGGCCACCGGGTTCACCCGGGCGATGGCACTCGGCCGGATCTCCGGCGTCATCAGGCTCACAGCGGCTCCGTTCCGATGCGCCGGCGCAGTCCGCTGCTCAGCCTGCCGGTGGCACCGCCGGGGCTTCCGGCCGGCCCGGCACCGGGCACCAGGGTGAGTCGCGCATCCGCCAGTGCGGACACGAACTGCTCGTCGTGCGTGACCGCCAGCACAGCGGTGCCCTCGTCGAGCAACTCGGCGAGCAGCCGGACAAGCTCGGCCCAGGTGCGGGAATCCTGCCCGAAGGTGGGTTCGTCGAGCACCAGCAGCCTGGGCCGTGTGGCCAGTACCGTCGCGACCGACAACCGGCGTTTCTCGCCGCCGGAGAGGGTGAACGGGTTCGCGTCGGCGAGGTGGTCCAGTCGCAGCCGGTGCAGCAGGGCGTCCACCCGCTCCGTCTGCGCGGCGCCGCCCAGGCCGAGCGCGCGGGGGCCGATCGCGAGTTCGCCCCGCACCGTGCCGGCGAGGAACTGGTGTTCGGGGTCTTGGAAGACGGTGCCGATACGTTCGAGCAGGTCGCGGGAGCGCCAGCGGTGTGGGGCCGGCCCGAGTCCGGCGGCCAGCGCATCCGCTGCGGTGAGATGTCCGCCCGCCGGGGCGAGGAGCCCGGCCAGGGTGAGTGCCAGGGTCGACTTGCCGGTGCCGTTCGGGCCGGTGACTGCGGTGGCGGTGCCGGATTCCAGGGTCAGGTTCAGCTCCCCCGCGACGACGACGGCGCGTTTGCGGGCGAACGGCACCCGCCCGACGCAGAGACCCTCGGCGTGCAGCAGGACCTCGGCCTCGGACGCCTCGGAGCGGTTCCGGCGCTCGGGCGGCGCGGGCGGGAACCTGGGAATCCACACCCCGGCGGCGGCCAGCCGTTCGCCTTCGGCGCTGAGCACCCTGTCGGTGGGCCCGTCGGCGAGGATCCCTCCGGCCGGATCGAGCACGATGATGCGGTCGACCACCTGCTGCCAGACGGCGACACGGTGTTCGATCACGATGAGGGTCGCGCCGGATGCCTCCACTGAGCGCAGCACGGCGTCGCGCACTTCCACCACCCCCTCGGGATCGAGGTTGGCGGTGGGCTCGTCGAGCAGCACAAGGCCGGGTCGCATGGCCAGCACCCCGGCCAGGGCCAGGCGTTGCTTCTGGCCGCCGCTGAGGGCACTGGTCGGGTGTCGCAGCGGCAGGTCCAGGCCCACGTCGGCGAGGGCCTGGCCGACCCGCGGCCAGATCTCGGCGCGCGGCACGGCCAGGTTCTCGCAGCCGAAGGCGACGTCGTCGCCCACGCGGGCGAGTACGACCTGGGAATCCGGGTCCTGCAGCACCAGGCCCACCCGGCCGCGGGACGCGCTGGGCCGCCGGCCGTCCACGAGGAGCTCGCCGGTCTCGTCGCCATCCTCGTCGTCGCCGAGCACGCCGGCCAAGGCATGCATCAGCGTGCTCTTACCCGCGCCGCTGGGCCCGAGCACGAGCACCCGCTCCCCCGGGCGAATGTCCAGATCCAGCCCGGAGACCGCGGCCCTGGCCCTGCCGGCGTGCCGCCAGCCCCAGCCGGACGCCGTGACCCTGGCGCCGGTCACTGGGCGGGCTGGCTGAGTGCCCGGTCGGTCGGGCCGGATTCACGACCGGCGGCGAACCGGCTCAGCGCGCCGGTGCGGGCGAGCCCGCGAACCGCCAGCCAGGAGAGCAACCCGGCCAGCACGGTGCCGGAGACGACGGCGGAGACGAAGTAGACGGCCTTGTAGCCGATGTCCAGGGCCGCGTAGCTCGTGAAGGTCGTGTCGAGCAGGCCGACAGCGACACCGGCGCCGGCTCCGGCCAGCAGGGCGACGCCGAGACGCCAATTGGCGTAGAAGAACAGCGCCAGCACGATCTCGGCGCCCAGACCCTCCACCACGCCCCAGATCAAGGTGGAGAAGCCCCACTGGGTGCCGATGAGCATCGACACGACGGCGGCGACCACCTCGGTGTAGACGGCGGCACCCGGCTTGCGGATGATGAGCCCGCCGAGAACGCCGGCGAACAGCCAGCCGCCGGCCAGGAGCCCCTCAAGCCCGGGGGTGAAGGCGAGCAGGGCGCTCAGCGGCGACCAGGCCAGACCCCAGGCCCAGAAGATCACGCCGCTGGCGACGCCGATGACGCTGGCCACGACGATGTCGACGACCCGCCATTTCAGCACCCGCGGTTTACGCGACGTGGAGGGGGCCGGCGTGTGAGAAGTCAGGGTGTTGATTGATGCGTGCACTGTTCGTGCCCTTTCCGTAGAGGAATACTGGGCACGGGATTGAGAAGCCTCCCTGCGCTGGCATGATCCAGATCAGGTTCGACGGTCGAAGCTGAAGTAGCTTCCTCTCAGCCCGGTTCACCGGACTCCCGTGTTGTTCGATTCGAGTATAGAACCCTGCGGGCGTATCCGGGCGCGACGAGACGCAGCGCGACGCCGTCGCGCCGCCAGACGCCCGCGGTCGCTAGCGCTTGAGCGCGCGGATGATCCGGGCGATGGCCTTGCCGGAGACCCACACGAACGGGATGCCGACGGCGAGCAGCGAGATCACGTTCGGCTCGAACCGGGCCGCCCCGCCGGACTTCACGTAGGCGCCGATCGGGATGGCCATGCCGCCACCGCCGCCACCGGCCGCGGCGGACTCGTCGCCTTCACCGCCGCCGCCGAATCCGTACTGCACCAGGGCGACCGGAACGATGGTGACACCCTCGATCTGCACGGGATCCCCATAGGCCGACCTGACCCCGATGGATCGAGCGTTTTCTGCGAGCTTCAAGGCGAGATTAGTCATGCTGCGAGGCTACTCCCCTTCCCCTTGCGGTGTCCCGAAGGGGTGCACGTCACGCTTCGGAGCGCTCCCGCCACGCAGCTGCGACGCCGGCCGCACGATCCCCCGGCCGAACCTGGCGGTGACGGTGTCCACGGCGAGCTCGGCCTCGCGCCAGTCGTCGTCATCGTCCCACAGGCCCATCCCGGCGCCGTCACCGGTGCCGAGCTGCTCGGCACGCACCCCGATGAGGCGCACCCGGATGCCCCGGGCGGCGAGCACGTCGAAGCTCGCGGCGACCTCCTCGTAGATCCGCCGGCCCACATTGGTCGCCTCGTTCAGGGTGCGGGAGCGGGTCACCGTGCTGAAATCGGCGTAGCGGAGCTTGAGCACCACCGTGCGCGCGACCAGGCCGTTGCCGCGGAGCTTCGCCGCCACGGCGTCGGACTGGCGCAGGAGTTCACTGCGCAACCGGGCCACATCCGTGACGTCGTGCTCGAAGGTGACCTCGTGGCCGATGCTCTTCTCGTCGCGGTCGAGGTTGATCGTGCGCGGATCGATGCCCCAGGACAGGTCATGCAGTTTGTGCGCTGACGCCACGCCCACGGCGCGCTGCAACATCTCGAGCGGGGCGTGCGCGATGTCACGCACCTGCCGGAGCCCGAGCCCGAGCAGGGCCTGTTCGGTGGTGGCGCCGACGCCCCACAGGGCTCCGACGGGCAACGGATGCAGGAAGGCGATGGTGTCCTCAGCGGGGATCACCAGCAGGCCGTCCGGCTTGGCCCGGCCGGACGCCAGTTTGGCCACGAACTTGGTCGACGCGGCACCGACCGAGCAGGTCAGCCCGGTTTCGGCGAAGACCCGCGCGCGGATCTTCTCGGCGATCTGGGCGGGCGAGCCGTGCAGGCGCCGGGCGCCGGTCACGTCCAGGAACGCCTCGTCGATGCTGAGCGGTTCGACCATCGGCGTCATGTCGCCGAAGATCCCCATCACCTGGCGGGAGACCTCCGCGTACCGGCTCATGTGCGGCTCGAGCACGATCGCGGCCGGGCAGCGGCGCAGGGCAATTGCCATGGGCATGGCCGAGTTGACGCCGTACTTGCGGGCCACGTAATTGGCGGCCGTCACCACGGACCGGCCGGAGCGGTGACCGATGACGACGGGCAGGTGCACCAGCTCGGGGTGATCGAGAAGCTCCACGGAGGCGAAGAACGCATCCATGTCGATGTGCAGCATCGTGGCGGTGGTGTCGTCGACGTCGGCACCGGTGGTCTGCCGGTCGCTGCCGTCCTGCCTGCTCATTCCGCACCACGCCCTTCTGCCGAACCGGCAGCCATCAAATCGAAGCTACCTTCGACAGTACAGGGTTGGTGCGCTGCGCGGCCGGTTAGAAACCGCCGAAATCGCCGCCACCGAAATCGCCGCCGCCACCGAAGTCGCCCCAACCACCGGAGTCGCCCCCGAAGTCGCCGCCGGAGTCCGCCGTGGTCTCGGTCCCGGCATCGCCGCCCGAGTCCGCGCCGGTGTCGCCGGACGCATCCGCCTCACCGCCGGCATCGGGCAGGAACGCGCCCACGATGGCCGAGCCGACGACATAGCCGGCCACGGTGCCCAGCAGGGAGGCGCCGAGCATGCTGCCGAAGCCGGGACCCTGCCGACCGCCGGCCTGATCGCCACCGAATGCCCGGTCCAGGGTGCCCGGCTGGCGGAGTTCGGCCCGGGTGGCGGACTTGGCGAGGGTGGCCGGTTCGGCGTTGGCCGGGCGTTCGCCCTCCATCGCGTTCTCGGTCAGCTGCTGGAAGAGCAGGTCGCGCTGTTCGTCGCTGAGCTTGCTGAAGGCCTCGGTGTGCACCTGCTCGATGGTTTCGGGCGGCGCCGTGCGCAGAAGGTAGCGGTAGCGCTCCACGGCGATCTCGTCGTCGGTGCGCTGGGGAGCCGCCGCACGGCGGGGCTGCTGCGGCTGTTCGGGTCGGCCCAGCAGGCGATCGAAAAATCCCATGTGTCTGCTCCTTCGGTTTGTTCCAGCCTAGGCGGCACCCGGCCGCACCGACAGGACCGTGGCCAGCGACTCCAGCGCTTTCACAGGGTCAGGGCCGGCCGGCAGGAGGACCACACTCGTGGCTCCCGCGGTGTGCAGCTGGTCGATGCGCCGTCGAGCGGATGCGGCGGTGCCGACCACCGCCAGTTGGTCGACCCACTGCTCGGGCAGCGCCGCGGCGAAGGCAGCGCGGCTGGTGCTGGCTGCGCGTAGGGCGTCGAATTCCGCGGCGAACGGCAGAACCCGGATGTGCGGGGCCCAGTCCGGGTCGCCGATCCACTCGAGTGCCGGGCGCACCAGGGCGCGCGCCACGGCCGGGTCGTCGTCAACGGCGGCCGCGTTGTAGGCCACGATGTGTCGTTCGGCCAGCGGCGGCCGCAGGGCCGGGAACCCGAAATCGGCGGGTGCGGCGTCGCGACCGGCATCCAGCGCGGCAATCGCGGCCGCGAGGTATTCAGGTGTGACGGGTTCGGCCAGCACCACCCCGTCCGCGCAGGCGCCGGCCAGCGCGAGCGACTTCGGGCCCCGCACGCCCGCAAGGATCGGCGGAACCGTGGCGGGGGCGCCGGCCAGGAGCACGGCATCCGCCCGGGTGTACCGGCCGGATGCCGTGACGTTCGCGCCGCGCAGCAGGGCGCGCGTCAGGTCGACGTTTTCGGCGAGCATGGCCAGCGGACTGGCCGGCCAGCTGCCGGTCTGCCGCATCCAGCCCGGCATGCCGTGTCCGATTCCGACCTGCAGCCGCCCGGGGAAGAGCTCGGCGAGGGTGGCGATCTCGAGGGTCGCGAAGCCGGGGTTGCGGGCGGCCGCAGGCAGGATCCCTATCCCCACGACGATGGTCGTCGTGGCGGCAAGGACCACGGCGGCCTGCGCGATTCCGCCGCGGAAGAAGCAGTCCTCCACCACCCAGATCTCGTCGAAACCGAGTTCTTCGGCCCGGCGGGCGTAGGGCACGAACTGCGCGGCGGGCAGGTCGCGCGGAAGCATGACGGCAATGGCACCTGACACTGGGGATCCCCGTTCGGTCTGGCCGACGGCGGGAGTCGGCTGGGTTCTGGCTGAGTTGGCTTCGCAGAAATTCTCGCACGGGTGAGACGAACCGGTCTCCCCCGGACATATCAAGGCAAGGGGACCAGTGATTCGGGGGAATTATGACGCACGACAACAACAACAACCACCGGCCGGCGCGACCGGCTATGCGGCACGGGCGCGCACTGTGACCGACGTGGCCGACAGGCTGGCCCGCAAGGGCGGGCGCGACGACGGTCGGGCCGACCCTGGCCGTGCGATGCGTCTGGGGCTCGCTCACGTCGGGGTGTGGTCGAGTACCAAGCTCGCCTTCCTCGGATCGGTCTGCCTGAACATCGTGACGGTCGCCCTGATCCTGTTGGCTGTGCAGCTTCTCGGCGACAGCGACCTGCTCACGACCGCGTCCACGACCTACCGCGACCTGGCCGGCACGACCAACGATCTCAGCGCCATCCTGGAGTGGAACACTGTGCTGGCCTTCACGGCGGCCGTCGTGCTGCTCAACACTGTGCTCGTCACGGTTCTCGGCACGGTATACGCCCTGCTGTTCAATCTCGGAGTGCGGGTCACCGGCGGCGCCCTGGTCGGCTTCCGCAGCAGTTGAGGCCGCGGCGGGCACCGCCCAATGGCCGCTCTGACGACCGGCCCGCAGGCAATCCCCGCTTGCAGGGAATGCCGACGGGCACGGAATTCCGGCGGGCCTGGTGTCGTTGCACCCAGCACGGGCCTTTCCCCTCTGGGCGGATGCCGCATGACCGATCAACGAAGTGAGCCCACTGTGACTACCAACGCCACCGCGCCGACTGACACCACGAAAACACCTGACCCGACACTGCCGGACGAAGCGACGGATACCGCCGCGCCCGTCGACTGGTACACCCTGCAGCAGCAGGCCCACCGCGAGTTCGCTCGCCGCATCGCCGCCGTCGACGACTGGAATGCGCCGACCCCGGACAAGGAATGGACCGTGGGCGACCTGGTGCGCCATGTCGTCCAGGAGCAGCAGTGGATCCCGCCGCTGCTGGCCGGGTTGACCCTGGACCAGGCAAGGCGCAGGGTCGATCCGCTGGGCGACGACCTCCCCGCCGAATGGCACACGCACTCCTCGCTCGCAACGGCGGCCTGGCAGGCCGCGCCTGCGGATGCGTCGGTGCAGCTCTCCTACGACACCGTCACGGTGCTGGACTACCTGCGTGAGCAGGTGTCCGACGTGACGATTCATTCCTGGGACCTGGCCAGGGCCACCGCAGCCGACGAGGTCCTGGATGACGCGTTGGTGGCCGCAGTCTGGACGGTTTTCGAACCGCAACGGGACGCACTGGAGGCCAGTGGCCTGTTCGATTCCCCGGTTCCGATGCCCGAGGATGCGCCGCTGCAGTCCCGGCTGTTGGCCTTGACCGGCCGCGACGACCGCCGCTGACCGGCGCGGCCCCGCCCCGCCGAGGCTGACTGTTGCCCGTACGGACAATTGCGCCCGGCGCACGGTATTTGTCAACCTGTTTGAGACAGGTTGGGTTTGGGTTTCTTGCGGGGGTCGTTGATGCAGGCCCGGCCCGGTAGGGCCGGGGGCTTGGGTTGCCTGG
>NZ_SOHM01000011.1 GCF_004403945.1 Cryobacterium lactosi
TCCAAGGAGCAAGCTCCTCTTCACCGTTCGACTTGCATGTGTTAAGCACGCCGCCAGCGTTCGTCCTGAGCCAGGATCAAACTCTCCGTAAATGTTTAATAGCCTCACCGAGCAAGCTCAGTGGGCACATCTAGTGCTGAAAGCCACCGGAATAGGCGAACAATCAGCAAGTTTGAAACTGACAGAACAAATCATTACTGACTTGCTTTGTTGTTTAAATGTTTTCCAAAGGAATCTCTTCCGCGGTACTCCCTAGAAAGGAGCCCTACGACCGAGGTTTTTGGCATTTGACATTGTGCACGCTGTTGAGTTCTCAAGGATCGGACGCACCCAGCCGCCGGCCATATTGACCATTGNAGCCGCCGGCCATATTGACCATTGCACTGAGGCACTTCGATGTAATTCTGTTTTCGTGTCGTTACGAATTGCTCCAGAGTTGGATCAATTCAAACGCCATCAAGTCCGCCGGATCGAATGAATTCGCCGCCGTGACTTGGAAGTGGTCCCGCTTGAGGCCGGGAAGCTCTTCGGCTTTCCGCACCTGTGGGGTGACAAGAGATGACATTACGCGGGTTCCAGGGGGCCCGCAATCCCGGCAGCATCCCGGGCGTGTCGCAAATCGACACCTACCGGCAATGCCGCCGTAACCTGCCGGTCACACAAGGGGATCGATCGGGCGGCTACTCGACGAAGACGCCGGCGAGGGTCTTCTTGCCGCGCCGGAGCACGGCCACTCCCCCGGCCAACACCGAACCCTCAACGGTGGCCGCCTCATCGGTGACCTTCACGTTGTTGAGGTAGACGCCACCCTGGCCGATCGCTCGGCGGGCCTCACCCATACTCTTGGTGAGTCCGGTGTCCACCAACAGCTGCATGACCTGAGCCTGCGGGAAAGTCGTGGTGTTCGGCAGCGCCCGGAGGGCCGCCTCGAGGGTGTCGGGGTCAAGGTCGGCGAGGTCGCCCTGGCCGAACAGCGCCTGGGTGGCCTGGATCGCAGCATCCGTTGCCGCAACCCCGTGCACCAGGCTGGTCACCTCGAAGGCGAGAGTGCGCTGGCCCTCCCGCTTGAACGGCTCAGCGGCCACCGCCTCCTCGAGGCGTTCGATCTCGGCACGGCTGAGGAACGTGAACACCTTCAGCCGGGCGATCACGTCGGCATCGTCGGTGTTCAGCCAGAACTGGTACATCGCGTACGGGCTCGTGAGCGCGGGGTCCAGCCACACGGCGTTACCCTCGCTCTTGCCGAACTTGGTGCCGTCGGTGTTGGTGATCAGCGGGGTGCCGATCGCGTGCACGCTGGTCCCCTCCGCACGATGGATGAGGTCGGTGCCGCTGGTGAGGTTGCCCCACTGGTCACTCCCCCCGGTTTGCAGCACGCAGCCGTAGCTGCGGTACAGCTCGAGGAAGTCCATGCCCTGCAGCACCTGGTAGCTGAACTCGGTGTAGCTGATGCCGGCGTCGGAGTTGAGCCGGGCGCTCACCGCGTCCTTCTTGAGCATGGTGCCCACCCGGTAGTACTTGCCGATGTCGCGCAGGAAGTCGATCGCCGACAACGGCGCCGTCCAGTCGAGGTTGTTCACCAGGGTCACGGCGTTGTCGCCCTCGGCACTGAGGAAGCGGGTGACCTGGGCCTGCAGGTAGCCGACCCACTCGTTGACGACCTCCGGGGTGTTCAAGGTGCGTTCGGCCGTGGGACGCGGGTCGCCGATGAGCCCGGTGGAGCCGCCGACGAGACCGAGCGGCCGGTGTCCGGCCAGCTGCAGCCGGCGCATCAGCAACAGCTGCACGAGATTGCCCAGGTGCAGGCTGGCCGCGGTGGGGTCGAAGCCGCAGTAGTAGGTGATCGGCGCCCCCGTCAGCAGGGTGCGGAGTGCCGCTTCGTCGGTGGAGACCTGAACCAGGCCACGCCAGGTGATTTCCTCCCAGACGTCGTCGAAGGTGGGATCGTTGGCTTGCTGGGCAAGGATGCTGGGGTCTGACACCCTGCCAGATTACCAGCGCGGATGGTTTCCCCCGCGAGGCGACGCCGCCAACAATCAAGCCTGCAACATGAATTGGGCTGGATTAATGCCTGAACCTTGATTAGGCTGCATTTAGGACGGAGGCTTAACCCATGTTTGTGATTACCGCCGATCAAATCGACAGCCGCCACGATCGAGACCGCGCCAGCGAGATGATTGCCGACCTGGTGGGTCGACACGGGGCCGCGTTTGCGCTGCCGCCCGACCAAACCTCCGGCGATGAGATCCAACTGCTCGTGCCCGACGCCGCCGACGCCTTCAACGTGCTGCTCGACCTGCACCGCACCGGATTCTGGAGTGTCGGCCTGGGGATCGGGCGGATCCGCACCCCGCTGCCGGCCACCACCCGGCAAGCGACGGGCGACGCGTTCATCGCGGCGCGCGAAGCGGTCACCCGGGCCAAACGGGCCGAGGCACGGTTCGCCCTCGAGACGCCGGCCACCGACGCGGATGCGACACCCCGCGGCTCGGACTCCCCCGCCACCTCGACCACCGCCGAGGTCGAGGCACTCGTGTCGATGCTGCTCCTGCTTCGCCAGCGCCGCACCGTTGAGGGCTGGGCGGCTGTGGACCTGCTCGAGAGCGGACTGGCCCAGACCGCAATCGCCCGCCGGCTCGGCATCTCCACCGCCGCGGTCAGTCAGCGGGTGAAAACGGCTCAGTGGAAGGTGGAACGCTCGGCGCATCCGGCACTCGTTAGGCTGCTACAGAACCTCGACCGCGACACCAGCGAATAGGAATCGACCGCATGAACATCCTGGACTCCTTCTCAGTCCTGCTCTACCTCTACTGGGTCCTCCTGCTCCTGGTGACCATGGCCTCGCTGATCCTGGCGGTTCTCGCCTTCAGGCTGGGCAAGCAGCCGTTCGCCATCGCCTCCGGCGGTGCGCTGGCCGCCGCACTCCTCCTCGCCGCCGTTCCCGTGGGCACGGCCCCGGCGATTTTCGGCGTAGTCATCGGCCTCGCCGCCCTGATCCTCGCCGTGATCGGCGGCGGCCCGGCCGCGGTGCTGGCCCTGCAGCTGGCCACGAAGAACTCGGTGGCCCCGGGCAGCCATGGCGGCATCCTCGTGGGCGCCGACGCCCCGGCACCGGTCGGCGACGCCGAGACCGCCACCGCGGCGGCTCCCCCAGCGCCGGTGCACGAGGTGCTCCGCGGCGGCCTCACGATCGGTGTGCTCGAGCGCCTGGCCGTGGCGGGCGCCATCCTGGCCGGGTTCCCCGAGGCTCTGGCCGTGGTCGTGGCCATCAAGGGCGTGGGCCGGTTCACCGAGCTCGCCTCCTCCGAGGCCCGCGAACGGTTCATCATCGGCACCTTCGCGAGCCTCATCTGGGCGTGCGCCTGCGCCATTCTGGTCAGCCTCGCCCAGTCCTGATCCACTGCCGGCCAGCGCCCGGCGCCCACGCACGACAAAGCCCGGTCGGCAGGATGCTCCTGCCGACCGGGCTTTGTGTTGCGGATGCCTACGCTTCGAGCGCCGCGTCCAGAGTGATATCGACGCCGGTGAGCGCCTTGCTGACCGGGCAGTTCAGCTTGGCGGCGTTCGCCGCAGCGAGGAAGGTCTCGCTGTCCATGCCGGTGACCTCGCCGCGCACGGTGAGGTGGATGCCGGTGAGGTGGAAGCCGCCTGCCGGGTCGGCGCCCAGGGTGACGTCAGCCGCCACATCCAGGGCCTCAATGGTGACCTCGCCGGCTGCCGCGAGCTCTGCGGAGAGCTGCATGGAGTAGCAGGCCGAGTGAGCGGCGGCGAGCAGCTCCTCGGGGCTGGTGAAGCCGTTCGCGCTGTCGGCGCTGCGCTTGGGGAAGGAGACGTCGTAGGTGCCGAGGCCTGAGCTGGTCAGCTCGACCTGGCCCTCTCCGGCTTCGAGGGTTCCGGTCCAGCCGGTGCGCGCGGTACGAGTGGGCATAGGGATATCCGATCTGTTGTGGTGGGACTGGCCAGCAGAGCCGGCCGGGACGGGAAAGTTCAAGTCAGCGCCCGGACGCGCTCGGCGAGGGCAGCGATCTGCCCCTGCAGCTCCATGAGTTCGGCCGGAGGAAGGCCTGTGGCCGCGCAGATCTGTTCGGCGATGTGCGGAGCATGGCTGCGCATGGCATCGCCGGCGGGCGTCAGCGCCACCTCGACCACCCTCTCGTCGCGGTCGGAACGCCCGCGCACCACCAGGCCGAGGGCCTCGAGCCGCTTCAGCAGCGGGGACAGCGTGCCGGAGTCCAGTTGCAGGCGCTCACCCAGCCGGCTGACCGTGCTGGTGCCGGATTCCCACAGCACCAGCATCACGAGGTACTGCGGGTAGGTGATGCCCAGAGGCGCGAGCAGGGTGCGGTATCTCCCGGTGAGCGACCGCGACGCCGAGTACAGCGCGAAGCAGATCTGCTGTTCCGGGGGAAGCATCTGCGGGGTGGCCATGTCCCCACCGTAGCAGAGTTATGCACAATTATGTTGTGCGCAATCTAAATCGTGGTCTCCCGGTCCAGGCCGGGGTGCCGGCGGTAAGCGGAGACCGAGCGGTCCCCGGGGATCCAGAATCGCCAGGAGTAGTCGCTGCCGCCGCCGGCGCCGGCCACACCGGTGCGCGGGCCCGTGAGTGCGGCCACCGGCGTGCCGGGGAGCGTGAGCTCGAAGGGCTCGGCGAACAGGTCGGCGCCGTTCTGGTCGAGCCGGATGCCGAGGGCCCGGGTGAGCCGCGCCGGCCCGCGCGCCAGATCCCGGTCGGCCACCGCCGGCCCGCGCCGAGCCCGAGCGACGTCGATTCCCGCCACGATCTCGCCGGCCCGCAGCAGCACGGCGGACGCCTCGCCGGCGGGTGAGCAGACGATGTTCGCGCAGACGTGCATTCCATAGCTGAAGTACGCGTAGAGGTGCCCGGGCGGGCCGAACATGCTGGCGTTGCGGGCGGTCCGGCGGCGGAAGGCGTGAGAGCCCGGGTCGGTTCCGGCCAGGTAGGCCTCCACCTCGGTGATCCGCAGCACGGTGTCGCCGTGCCGGAGCAGGCCACCCAGCAGGAGCGGGGCAACACCGACCGCGTCCTGGGCGAACAGGTCACGGTCGGCGGGCATCCGAAACGTTTCTACCGGGGTGGGCCGGTTCTCAGCGCACCAGCGCCGTGGCGAGGGAGTGCACGCGGGCCACAAGGGCGGCGCGCTGCTCGGCAACCCGCACCGGGGCGGTACCGGCATGACCGTCACGACGGTTGACCGAGCCCTGGATGGTGAGCACCTCGCGCACCTCGGGCACCAGGTGCGGGGAGATCTCGGCGAGGCCGGCGTCGTCGATCTCGTGCAGGTCGACGCCCTGGGCCTCGGCCACCTTCACCAGCGTGCCGGTGATTTCGTGCGCATCCCGGAAACTGACGTGCCGCTTGACCAACCATTCGGCGACGTCCGTGGCCAGGGAGAAGCCCTGCGGCGCCAGTTCGGCCATGCGCTCGGTGTGGAACGTGATCGTGGCGATCATGCCGGTGAAGGCAGGCAGCAGCACCTCGAGGGTTTCGATGGAGTCGAAAACCGGCTCCTTGTCTTCCTGCAGGTCACGGTTGTACGCCAGCGGGAGGCCCTTGAGTGTGGTGAGCAGGCCGGTGAGGTTGCCGATCAGCCGGCCGGACTTGCCGCGGGCGAGTTCGGCGATGTCGGGGTTCTTCTTCTGCGGCATGATCGACGACCCGGTGGAGTACGAGTCGTGCAGGGTGACGAAACCGAACTCTCGGGTGTTCCAGAGGATGATCTCCTCGGCCAGGCGGGAGAGGTCGATGCCGATCTGCGCTGTGATGTAAGCGAACTCGGCCACGAGGTCACGGCTGGCGGTGCCGTCGATGGAGTTCTCCACCATGGCGCCGAAGCCCAGTTCGGTGGCGATCATCTCGGCGTCGAGGCCGAGGGTGTTACCGGCCAGCGCGCCGGAGCCGTACGGGGAGAAGTTCGCCCGCTTGGTCCAGTCGGCGAAGCGTTCGAGGTCGCGCACCAGCGGCCAGCAGTGCGCGAACAGGTGATGGGCCAGCAGCACCGGCTGGGCGTGCTGCAGGTGGGTGCGGCCGGGCATGATGGCCGTCTCGTTCGCCTCGGCCTGCGCGGCGAGGGCGTCGATCAGGTCGACGACGAGGTGGGCGATGACCGCGGCGTGGTCACGCAGCAGCATCCGCACCAGGGTGGCGACCTGGTCGTTGCGGCTGCGGCCGGCGCGGAGTTTGCCGCCGAGTTCGGTGCCCACGATGTCGATCAGCCCGCGCTCCAGCGCCGAGTGCACGTCTTCGTCGGTGGAGGCCGGCTGGAACCGGCCGTCATTGACGGCCTCATCGAGGGTGTCGAGACCGGCGAGCATGCCCGCCAGTTCGTCCTCGGTGAGGTACCCGGCAGCCGCGAGGGCGCGCGCGTGGGCGCGCGACCCGCGGATGTCGTAGCCGGCCAGCTGCCAGTCGAAATGCGTCGACTTGCTCAGCCGCGCCAGCTCCGGCGACGGTCCGCCGGCGAAGCGGCCGCCCCACAGGGCGCCCGCCTCACCCGCACGGTTCACACTCTTGTCGCCGGTCATACCGTGACCTACTTCGCGGCCTGGTCGCGGCGGGCCGCGATCTTGCTGGGCAGGCTCCACAGTTCGATGAAGCCCTTGGCCATGGACTGGTCGAACGAGTCACCGGTGTCGTAGGTGGCCAGGTCGAAGTCGTACAGGCTCTGCGTGCTCTGCCGGCCGGTGACGACGGCGGTGCCGGCGTGCAGCTTCATGCGGATGTCGCCGGAGACGTACTTCTGGGTGTCGTTGATGAAGGCGTCGAGCGACTTCTTCAGGCCGGAGAACCAGAGGCCGTCGTAGACCAGTTCGCTCCACTTGGCTTCGACGCCGCGCTTGTAGCGGGCGACGTCGCGCTCGACGGTGACGTTCTCGAGCTCCTCGTGGGCGGTGATCAGGGCGATCCCGGCCGGGGACTCGTAGACCTCGCGGCTCTTGATGCCCACGAGACGGTCCTCGACGATGTCGATGCGGCCGACACCCTGGTCGCCGGCGAGCTTGTTGAGCAGCACGACGGCTTCGAGCGGGGTGACGGGCTTGCCGTCGACGGCCACGGGCACGCCCTGGTCGAAGGTGATGATGATCTCGGTCGCTTCGCGCGGGATCGACGGGTCCTGCGTGTAGGTGTAGAGGTCCTCGATCGGAGCGTTCCACGGGTCCTCGAGGAAGCCGGTCTCGACGGCGCGACCCCAGACGTTCTGGTCGATGGAGTACGGGCTCTTCTTCGACTGCGCAATGGGCAGGTTGTGCAGCGCGGCGTATTCGATGGCTTTGTCGCGGGTGAGGGCGAAGTCGCGCACCGGGGCCAGCGAGGTGAGCTCGGGGGCCAGGGCGGTGACGGCGGCTTCGAAGCGCACCTGGTCGTTGCCCTTGCCTGTGCAGCCGTGCGCGACACTGTCGGCGCCGAGGGCGCGAGCGGTGGCGGCGAGGTGCTTGGCGATCAGCGGGCGGCTGATCGCGGAGACCAGCGGGTAGCGCTTCTGGTACAGCGCGTTGGCCTTGAGCGCCGGAACGATGTAGTCGTTGGCGAACTCGTCCTTGGCGTCGACGACGATGGACTCCACCGCGCCGCAGTCGAGGGCGCGCTGTCGGATGACATCCATGTCCTCGCCCTCTTGTCCGACGTCGACAGCCAATGCGACGACCTCTTTGCCGGTGGCATCCTTCAGCCAGCCGATGCCCACCGAGGTGTCAAGGCCACCCGAATATGCCAGTACAACGCGCTCAGCCATGGTTCTCCTTCATAAGTGCTTTGTGATTCAAGTTTATGGGTGGTGCGCTCGAGCGGATGCTTAACGCGCGTTGTGCGCGAGCAGCCACACGAGCAGCGCCTTCTGGGCGTGCAGGCGGTTCTCCGCCTCATCCCAGATGATGCTCTGCGGGCCGTCGATGACGTCGGCCGTGACCTCGTAACCACGGTCGGCTGGCAGGCAGTGCATGAAGTGCGCTTCCGGCTTGGCCAGGCCCATCAGGGCGGCATCGACGCGGTAGCCGCCGAGCGAGCCGAGCCGGGTGGCCTTCTCCTCTTCCTTGCCCATCGACACCCAGGTGTCGGTGATGACCACGTCGACGCCGGTGACGGCCTCTGCCGGGTCGGTGAACAGCGCCACCGAACCGCCGGTCTTCGCGGCGATCGCCTGGGCGTCGGCGACGACCTGCGCGTCGGGCGTGTACCCGGCCGGCGAGGCGATGCGCACGTGCATGCCGGCGGTCGCGCCGGCGAGCAGGTAGGACTGGGCCATGTTGCAGGCGCCGTCGCCGAGGAAGGTGAGCGTCTGACCGCTGAGGTCGCCGCGGTGCTCACGGATGGTGAGCAGGTCGGCGAGCAGCTGGCAGGGGTGGAAATCGTCGGAGAGCGCGTTGACGACGGGCACCGTGGTGTTCAGGGCCATCTCTTCGAGGCCGGCCTGGCCGTAGGTGCGCCACACGATCGCGGCCACCTGGCGCTCGAGCACCCGGGCCGTGTCGGCGGCGGTCTCCTTGCCACCGAGCTGGCTGCTTGCGGTGCTGATGATCAATGGGCTGCCGCCGAGGTCGGCGATGCCCACCGCGAACGAGACCCGGGTACGGGTGGACGACTTGTCGAAGATCACGGCGACGGTTTTCGGTCCGGCCAGGGGCTGGACCGCGAATCGGTCTCGCTTCAGTTCCAGGGCCAGATCGAGGATCTCGGCCTGTTCGGCCGGTGAGATGTCGTCGTCGCGCAGGAAATGGCGGGTCACGGGGTCACTTTCGCTGAATTCTTCGGTGTAATGCGGGATTCCACCACCTTATCTGGTGGTAAGGCATCTGTTTGCGGGTCACCGATTGGCGACTGCGAGACCCGAACTGGTGACAGCGGTCAGGGCAACCCGGAAGCGCTCCTCGAAATCGGCCAGCTCGGCGTCACCGACGATCAGCGGCGGCGCGATCCGGATGCTGGATTCGTTCGCGGCGTTCACGATCAGGCCGGCGGCGAGGGCGGCGGCGGCCAGCTGCAGGGCCACCGGCTCGGTCAGGCCGATGCCCAGGAGCAGACCGCGGCCGCGCACCTCTTCGACCAGGGGCGAGTCGATGCGGGTGATGATCTCGCGGATCTGCTCGCCACGGCGGGCCGCGTTGCCGACCAGGTCATCACGTTCGATGACGCCGAGCACCGCGTTGGAGGTGGCGGTCACAAACGGGTTGCCACCGAAGGTGGAGCCGTGCTGGCCGCGGAGGAACAGGTCGCTGGTCGTGCCGAACGTGACGAGCGCGCCGATCGGCACTCCCCCGCCGATTCCCTTGGCGAGGGTGACGGCATCCGGCACCACGTTGGAGTGCTCGTAGGCGAACCACTTGCCGGTGCGGCCGGCACCGGTCTGCACCTCGTCGATGATCAGCAGCACGCCGTGCTGGGTGCACAGCTCACGGGCGCGTTGCAGATAGCCCTCCGGCAGGTCGATGACTCCGGCCTCGCCCTTGACCGGCTCGAGGAACAGTGCGGCGACGGTGTCGTCGATTTCGCGCTCGAGGGCGGCGATGCTGGTCTCGATGTGCTGCACGCCGCCGGGCACGGGTTCGAACGGAGCGCGCATCAGCGGCTTGCCGGTGAGCGCGAGCGCCCCCATGGTGCGGCCGTGGAACGAGTCGTTCAGGGCGAGGATCCGGCTGCGTCGGCCGCCGGCGGTATTCAACCTGGCCAGCTTGAACGCGGCCTCGTTGGCCTCGGCGCCGGAGTTGCAGAAGTAGACCCGGCCGGCGTCGCCGGCTCCGGTGAGGCGTTTGAGGCGTTCGGCCAGTTCGATCTGCGACGGCGAGGCGAAGTAGTTGGAGATGTGCGCGAGAGTGCCGATCTGGCTCTGGGCGGCGGCGACCATGTCGGGGTGCGCGTGGCCGAGCGAGTTCACGGCGATGCCGGCCAGGAAGTCGAGGTACTTGGTGCCGTTCTCGTCCCAGACGTAGCAGCCCTCGCCGCGCACCAGCACGGCCAGGGGCGGCGACAGGGTTTTCATCATGGCTACGGCGTAGCGCTCGTGCAGGGTCATGCGGGAACCACCTCAGTACCGATGCCGCTTCCGGTGAAGATTTCGACCAGGATCGAGTGCGGCACTCGACCATCGATGATCGCCGCTTTCGCGACGCCGCCTTCGACGGCGTCCAGGCAGGCCGTCATCTTGGGAATCATGCCCGATTCAAGATCGGGAAGCAGGGTGCGGAGCGCCTCGACGTCGATGACCGATACGAGGGAGTCCCGGTTGGGCCAGTCGCTGTACAGGCCGGCCACGTCGGTGAGGATCACGAGCTTGGCCGCGCCCAGACCCACGGCGAGGGCGGCCGCGGCGGCGTCCGCGTTCACGTTGAGCGACTGTCCGGGCACCTCCACGTCGGGGGCGATCGACGACACGACCGGGATCCGGCCGGCGTTCAGCTGCGCGTGCACGGCCTCCGGGTCGACGCCGATGACGTCGCCCACCAGGCCGAGGTCCACCTCTTCGCCGTCGATGAC
This sequence comes from Cryobacterium lactosi, assembly GCF_004403945.1. Classification (GTDB taxonomy): domain Bacteria; phylum Actinomycetota; class Actinomycetes; order Actinomycetales; family Microbacteriaceae; genus Cryobacterium; species Cryobacterium lactosi. The sequence continues at coordinate 10,490 of NZ_SOHM01000011.1, forward strand.
GACACCGCGGCGGCGGCCGCGGAACAGGCCGGCGTCTTCGCCACTGAGCCCGGCGGCCAGCGGGCCGTGGGCGTTGATGTGGCTGACCAGGTCACGGTTGATCTGTCCGGTGAGCACCATCCGTACCACGTCCATGGCCTCGGGGGTGGTCACCCGGTAGCCGCCGCGGAACTCGCTCTCGATGCCGAGCCGGGCGAGCATGGCGGAGATCTGCGGGCCGCCACCGTGCACGACGACCGGGCGGATGCCGGCGTAGCGCAGGTAGACCATGTCCTCGGCGAAGGCACGCTGCAGTTCCTCGCTGACCATGGCGTTGCCGCCGAATTTGACGACGATGATCTGGTCGTGGAACTTCTTCAGCCAGGGCAGCGCCTCGATCAGCGTGGCGGCCTTGACCTTGGCCTCTGCTGGGGTGTTGTCGACGTCGTCGAGGGTGGGCACCAGTGGCGGTGCGGCGGGAGTGGCGCTCAGCGGGTCGGTGCTCATCAGCTGGAGTACGCGCTGTTCTCTTCGACGTAGTCGTGGGTGAGGTCGTTGGTCCAGATGGTGGCGCCCGCGGTGCCGGCGTGCAGGTCGATGACCACCGAGACGGCGCGCGGGGTGAGGTCCACGAGTTCGCGCGGCTCATCCGGCTCCCCCGCCGTGCAGACCTGGATGCCGTTGATGGCCACGTCGATGCCGTACGGGTCGAAGGCCGCATCCGCTTCGGAGATGGTGCCCACCGCGGCGAGAACGCGGCCCCAGTTGGGGTCGTTGCCGTAGATCGCGGCCTTGAACAGGTTGCTGCGCGACACCGCCCTTGCCACGGTGACGGCCTCGGTTTCGGCCGCAGCGTTGCGCACAATGATGGCCACGTCGTGCGAGGCGCCCTCGGCGTCACCCTGCAGCTGCAGGGTGAGGTCGCGGCAGAGCGCGGTGAGCGCGCCGGCGAATTCGTCGGGGTCGGCGTCGACGCCGCTGGCCCCGGAGGCGAGCAGGCTCACCGTGTCGTTGGTGGACATGCAGCCGTCGGAGTCGAGCCGGTCGAAGGTGACCCGGGTGGCTTCTCGGAGCGCGGTGTCCAACTGGGCGGAGGACAGGACCGCGTCGGTGGTGATCACGACGAGCATGGTGGCCAGGCCTGGGGCGAGCATGCCGGCGCCCTTGGCCATACCGCCGATGGTCCAGCCGGCCGGGGACACCTGGGTGGCCTGCTTGGGGCGGGTGTCGGTGGTCATGATCGCCTGCGCGGCGGCGAGGCCGGCGGCGGCGGATGCGGCGTCGTCGTCCTTCAGGGCCAGGCCGGCGTCGAAGACCCCGGCGGTGAGCTTGACCAGGTCGAGCTGCTCGCCGATCAGGCCGGTGGAGCAGACCAGGACGTCGCCGGCGGAGACGTCGAGCTGCTCGGCGACGGCTTCGGCGGTGGCGTGGGTGGTCTGGAAGCCGATGGTGCCGGTGTAGCAGTTGGCGCCGCCGGAGTTGAGCACGATGGCGCTCACCCGGCCGTCGGCCATGACCTGCTGGCTCCAGATGATCGGGTTGGCCTTGCAGCGGTTGCTGGTGAACACCGTGGCGGCGTTGGCGAGCGGGCCGCGGTTGGCGACGATGGCCAGGTCGAGGCCACCGGACTTCTTGAGGCCGGCGGTGACGCCGGCGGCGACGAATCCGGCGGGGGCTGTGACGCTCACGGGGCAACTCCATTCGTGCTGAGGCCGCGGGTCTCGGGCAGCCCCAGGGCAATGTTGGCGGATTGGATGGCAGCGCCGGCGGTGCCCTTGACGAGGTTGTCGACGGCGGCGACCGTGATCACACGACCGGCGGCCTCGTCGATCGCGAGGCCGATGAGTGCGGTGTTCGCGCCGAGCACATCGGCGGTGCGCGGGAACTGGCCGCTGGGCAGCACGTGGACAAACGGCTCGTCGGCGTAGGCCGTCTCCCAGGCGTGCCGCACGGCGGCGGCGCTCGTTCCCGGTACCAGCCGGGCGGTCGAGGTAGCCAGGATGCCGCGGGACATCGGCACGATCACCGGGGTGAACGACACCGTCGGGTCGGTCGCGCCGGCCCAGCGCAGGCTCTGCTGGATCTCGGGGATGTGCCGGTGGCTGCCGCCGACGGCGTAGGGGTTGGCGGAGCCGAGGATCTCGGCGGCCAGGTTGGGCACCTTGAGTGCTTTGCCGGCGCCGGACGGGCCGACGGCGAGCACGGCGACGATGTCGGCCGCTTCGATCACGCCGGCGAGGATTCCGGGGGCCAGGGCCAGGGCCACGGTGCTGGCGTTGCAGCCGGGCGCGGCGATGCGGCGGGCGCCGACCAGGCGGTCGCGCTGTCGGCCGCCGGCCACGGGAAGCTCGGGGACCCCGTAGGCCCAGGCGCCGAAGTAGTCGCCGCCGTAGAACGCGGCCCAGTCGGCCTCGCTCTCCAGGCGGTGGTCCGCTCCGCAGTCCACCACGAGGGTATCTTCCGGCAGCTGGGCGGTCAGTGCCCCGGAGGCGCCGTGCGGGAGGGCCAGGAAAACGACGTCGTGGCCGGCCAGGGTGGTGGCATCCGTGTCGGCCAGCACGAGGTGGCTCAGTGAGCGCAGGTGCGGTTGCACGTCGATCAGGCGCTGGCCGGCGTTGCTGTGCGCGGTGACCGTGCGCACCTCGAAATCGGGGTGTGCGGCCAGCAGACGCAGCAGCTCACCGCCGGCATACCCGCTTGCACCCGCAACAGCTACCGAAAAGACCATGGGATCAAACTTACTCGGGTGCCGCCGCCGCCCGAGAATCGCAGATTGCCCCGTTCCGGACGAGTTGCCCCGCTGTGCGGGGGCAATTCGTCCGGAACGGGGCAACTCGGTGCGGTCGGGCGGGGGTGCCTACTCGCGCAGGTGCGCGCCGTGCCGGGCCGCGGCGAGCTGCACGCCGGCCAGCTTCGCGTCGCTGGCCTCCGCGGCGGTGAGGGTGCGATCCGGCGCCCGGAACCGCAGGGCGAAGGTGAGCGACTTCTGCCCAGCCTCGATGCCCGTTCCGCGGTAGTCGTCGACCAGCTCGATGCTCTCCAGCAGCGATCCGCTGCCCTCGCGCACGGCGGCGAGCACGTCGCTGGCCGGCACCTGCGCCTCAACGACGAGCGAGAGGTCCTGGGTGGCGGCGGGCTTGGTGCCGATCTCGGAGGCCTGCAGTTCCCCGGTGACCTGGGCGAAGACCGCGGACAGGTCCAGTTCGACGACCGCGACCACGGCGGGCAGGTCGGCACCGCGGGCCACGGTGGGCAGCAGTTCGCCCGCGAAGCCCACCGAGAGCGCGCCGGCATCCGTCGCCACGAACAGCTCGGCGGTGCGGCCGGGGTGCATCGCCTGGTGTGCGCCCTGGCGCACCTCGATCGGCAGGCCGACCGCGAGGCCGATCTGCGCGACGGCGGTGAGGGCGTCCCGCCAGGACGCCGCGATGGGCGCCTGGCCGGGCTGGTGCCGCACGGTGTTGCCCAGCAGCACGATGCCGGCGGTGAACGGCTGCGGCGGGATGCCCGCGTTCAGCGTCGCCTCGAGTTCGGCGCTCGGGCGCACGGCGGCCGGCGGCACCACGGCGCTGCCGTAGCTGACGCCCGCCACCGGGCGGAACACCGAACCGAGCTCGAAGATCGCAAGGTCGGTCGAGCCGCGGGAGAGGTTGCGGTGCGCGATATGGAGCAGGCCGGGCAGCATCGACGTGCGCATGAACGGCGCCTCGCCGTCGAGAGGGTTGGCGACCTTGATCTGCGGAACCGTGCTGCTGACCGGGTCGCCGAACAGGTTGTTCGCCTTCTCGGCGACGAACGGGTAGGCCAGCACCTCGGTATGACCGGTGGCGGCGAGCACCGTGGCGACCGAGCGCTTCAGCTGCTGGGTGCGGGTGAGGCCGCGGCCGGGCGGGGCGACGGGCAGCACCGACGGGATGCGGTCGTACCCGACGATGCGGGCGACCTCCTCGGCGAGGGTCCACTTGTCGGTGAGGTCCGGGCGCCAGCTCGGTGCGACGACCGCGAGGCCGTCGGTGGTTTCCGTCATCGAGGCGCCGATCTCGGCGAGCGAGGTGCGCACCTCCTCGCGGGTGTACTCCAGGCCGATCAGGCCGGAGACGAAGCCGGTGGGCAGGTCGATCGGGGTGCGCTCCGGGGTCGCGTCGTGCAGCGAGCCGAGTCCGTCGGCCACTCCCCCGGCGAGTTCCTCGAGCAGCTGCACCACGCGGGCGGCGGCCACGGCGGCCACCTCGGGGTCGACGCCGCGTTCGAAGCGGCGGGACGCCTCGCTGGGCAGCTTGTGCCGACGGGCGGTGCGCGCGATCGACACCGGGTCGAAGTTGGCCGCTTCGATCAGCACATTCGTGGTCCCCGCGCCGATTTCGGTGGTCGCTCCGCCCATCACACCGGCCAGGCCGATCGGGCCCGACCCGTCGGTGATCAGCAGGTCTTCGACGTTGAGGGTGCGGGTGACGTCGTCGAGGGTGACGAGTTTCTCGCCGGGCTGGGCGCGTCGCACGGTGAGTCCGCCGGTGAGCTTGTCCAGGTCGTAACCGTGGATCGGCTGGCCGAGTTCGATCATCACGTAGTTGGTGATGTCCACGATCAGCGAGATCGAGCGGATGCCGGCCAGCTTGAGCCGGGCGATCAGCCAGGCCGGTGACGGCTTGCTGGGATCCACGCCGCGCACGACCCGGGTGACGAAGACGCTCGCGCCCACGCGTCCGCGGATCGGGGCGGCATCGTCGATCGAGACCGGGAAGACCTCGGTGGACGCCGTCGCGGTGACCGCGAGGGCCGGGTCGCGGAAGGTGGCGCCGGTGGCGTGCGCGTACTCGCGGGCGACACCGCGGATCGAGAAGGCGTAGCCGCGGTCGGGGGTGACGTTGATCTCCACGGCGGAGTCGTCCAGGCCCAGCAGGCTGATCGCATCCGTGCCCACCTCGGGGTCGAGGCCGAGGTCGCCGAGCACCAGGATGCCGGCGTGCTCGTCGCCCAGGCCCAGCTCGCGGGCCGAGGCGATCATGCCGTCGGACACGTGGCCGTAGGTCTTTCGCGGCGCGATCGGGAACGGGCCGGGCAGCACGGCGCCGGGCAGGGTCACGACGACCTTGTCGCCGACGACGAAGTTGTGCGCGCCACAGACGATGCCGTGGATGGCCGGGCCGCCGTCGGCGGCGAGTTCGCCATCCGCGGCCACACGCACCTGGCACCAGTTGATGGTCTTGCCGTTGGTCTGCACCTCACCGACGAACTCGAGTACCTGACCGACCACGATAGGTCCGGTCAGCTCGAAACGGTGGATATCTTCTTCCTCGAGGCCCACGCTCACCAGGGCGGCGTGCACGGCTTCGGGGGTGGTGCCGGGTTCGAGGTCGACGAATTCGCCGAGCCAGCTCAGGGGAACGCGCATCAGACGGTCATCCCGTACTGCTGGCTGAACCGAATGTCGCCTTCGACCATGTCGTGCATATCCTTCACATCGTTGCGGAACATCAGTGCTCGTTCGACTCCGACGCCGAACGCGAATCCGGAGTAGACCTCGGGGTCGAGGCCGGCGGAGCGGAGCACGTTGGCGTTGACCATGCCGCAGCCGCCCCACTCGATCCAGCGGGCGCCATCCTTGAAGGTGGGGTGCCAGAGGTCGAGCTCGGCGCTCGGCTCGGTGAACGGGAAGTAGTTGGGGCGCAGACGCACCTTGGCCTCGTCGCCGAACAGGGCCTTGACGAAGTGGTCGAGGGTGCCGCGCAGGTGCGCCATGGTGAGGCCCTTGTCCACGGCAATGCCCTCGATCTGGTGGAAGACCGGGGTGTGCGTGGCGTCGAGCTCGTCGGTGCGGTAGACCCGGCCGGGCGCGATGCGGTAGACGGGCGGCTCGGTGCCCAGCAGCGCGCGCAGCTGCACGGGCGAGGTGTGCGTGCGCAGCACCAGGTGCGCCTCGGGCGGGTCGATGAAGAAGGTGTCCTGCATGGCGCGGGCCGGGTGGTCCTCGTCGAAGTTGAGTGCGTCGAAGTTGAACCATTCGCTCTCGAGCTCGGGTCCTTCGGCGACCTCCCAGCCCATGCCCACGAACACGTCCGAGACGCGTTCCTGCAGCAGGGTGAGCGGATGCCGGGCCCCGGCACGCCAGGTGGAGGCGGCGGCGGTGACGTCCACGGCTTCCGCTGCGAGCTGGGCGGTGGCCTCGGCTTCGACGATCTCGGTTTCGCGGCCGCTCAGTGCCTGGTTGACCCGGGCACGGGCCTGGCCGACGAGCTTGCCGGCGGCGGCCTTCTGGTCGCCGGGCACGCTGCGCATGAGGGCGTTCAGGGCGGCCAGCGGCGAGGCCTCGCCGACGTGCGCTGAGCGCACGGCCTTGAGGGCGGCGGAGTCAGTCGCGGCTTCGATGGCCGCGAGGGCGGCATCGACGGCCGCGGTGACGGCGGATTCGGTTATTTCAGTGGGGGCAGACACGAGACATAAGTTTAGTGCCCGCCCGCGGACGGGTCCGCAGGCGGGCACCGCAACCGCGTGTGCCTAGGGAGTGTTAGCGCTCGAGAACGGGCTCAGCGACTCGTTCGGGGCGATCACCGGGTCGGGATCGATGAGCTTCCCCGACTTCGGTCCGGACCGGCGGGCGATGAATCGCGCGAACCAGGACAGCGACAGGTTCATGGCCAGATAGATCGCCAGCACCACCAGGAAGAACGAGAAGGCATAACGATTGCCGAAGAAGTTGGGCAGGTTGTAGACCCCTGTGCGCAGCAACTCGCTGTAGCCGACGACGAAGGCCAGGGAGGTGTCCTTGAGCAGGACGACAAGCTGGGCGATGATGATCGGCAGCATCTGGCGGAACGCTTGCGGGAACTCGATCCGGAATCGGGTCGACAGGGGGGTGAGGCCGATGGCCAGCCCGGCCTCTCGCTGACCGCGGGGAAGCGATTGGATACCGGCCCGCAGCGCCTCTCCGATGATGGCGCCGTTGTAGATACCCAGGCCCAGCACGCCGGCCCAGTACTCGCCGGTGGCGAAGACCAGGAGGATGAACAGCATCATCAGAAGCACGGGGAGCCCACGAACGAATTCGAGAATGACCGTGGTGGGGATCCTGATGGCCTTGTGGTCAGCCGATCGGCCGAAGGAGAACAGGATCCCGAGAACGATGGCGAGTACGGCCGCTACTCCGGCCATTCGCAGGGTTGCGAGAACACCGAGCCCGAGTTGACGCCACACCTGCACGTCGGTGAAGACGTCCCAGCGGGTCGCATCCCAGAGGCCCGGCTGGACCGCTCCGTTCGCGCTCGGTTTGGGAGCGCCCAGTGCCAGGACGAGCCAGGCAAGGATAGCCAGAAGCAGGACCACTCCGACAACCGAGAAAACGCGCGAACGAAGACGAGCTTTGGGCCCTGGCGCATCGTAGAGAACCGAACTCATCGCAGCACCGCCACTTTCTTTTCCACACGAGCAGCAATTTGACCCAGCGTGACCGTGATGATCAGGTAGAAGAACGCGACGGCAAGCAGGATGGCGATGACTTCGTCGCCGCGATCATTCGTCACCTGGCGGCCCGCACCGAAGAGTTCGAAGACGAAGAAGGCGCCGGCAACTGAGGTGTTCTTCGTCAGGGCGATGAAGACGTTGATCAGCGGCGGGATGACCATCCGCACGGCCTGCGGCATGATCACGTAGCTGAGTGACTGTCCGAAGGTGAGGCCCACGCTGCGGGCGGCCTCGGCCTGGCCGACGGGAACACCGTTGATGCCGGAGCGCAGCGCCTCCGCGACGAACGGTGACGTGTAGACCGTGAGCCCGATCAGTGCCAATTGGAAATAGCCGGGCGAGAACTGCAGGTAGGGCAGGAGGAATGCGCAGAAGAACAGCACGAGAGTGAGCGGTGTGTTGCGCACGATCTCGGTGTACGCGGTTGCGAAGCCCCGGAAGGAAGCCACTGGCGAAATGCGCAGGGCGGCCACAAACACTCCAAGCACGAGTGCGCCGAGCCCGGACAGAATCAGCAATCCGAGCGTGTTCTTGAAGCCTTCGAGAAAGAGCGGCAGGTTTTCGATGACTGCGTCCAAGACTCACCTCCTCTTTCGTGCCGGTACGAGACCGGATTCAGGACCAGACCGTGCTGGTCGTCGTGCGGGAATAACTGCCGATCGGGGCGGCCGGTGCGGCCGCCCCGATCGGATCATGCTGTGGTGCTAGTAGCGGTCGACCGCCGGCGGCTCGGGCGTCTCGAGCACGGAACCCGCGGTGGCTTCCCAAGCGGCAGCCCAGGCACCGTCCTCGTAGGACTCCTCCAGGACGTCGTTGATGAAGTTCCGGAACTCGGTGTCGTCCTTGGCCAGGCCGATGCCATAAGGCTCAGCGGTGAACGGGTTGCCCACGACCTCGAACTCACCGGCGTTCTGGTCGGCGAGGCCGGCCAGGATCACGTTGTCGGTGGTGACGGCATCGACTTCGCCGCTGCGCAGCGGGCCGAGGCAGTTCGAGTAGGTGTCGGTGGCGATGATGTTGGTCGTGTACGCCGCGATGTTCTTCTCCGAGGTGGAGCCGCTGACGGTGCAGACCTTCTTGTCGGCCAGGTCTTCCGGGCCGGTGATCTTGGCATCATTGCCTGCGAGAACGAGCAGATCCTGACCGGCTTCGTAGTACGGACCGGCGAAGGAGACAACTTCCTTGCGGGCATCGTTGATCGTGTAGGTGGCGACCACGAGGTCGACCTGGCCGTTCTGGATGAAGGGCTCGCGGTTCGCGGAGACAGTTTCGGTCCACTTGATGTTCGACGCCTCAATGCCGAGCTTGGACGCAATGAGCTTGCCGATTTCGACGTCGAAGCCGACCGGGTTGCCGTCCGGGCCCTTGAGGCCGAAGAGGGGCTGGTCGAACTTGGTACCGATGGTGATTTCACCGGCTTCGTTCAGGGCGGCCATGGTGGTGCCCTCTTCGAACGTGACATCTTCCTCAACGGGTGCGGCCGACGGCGTGCTGGCGCCGGAATCGGTGCAGCCGGTCAGCGCGAACGCTCCGACCAGGGCGATGGCAGAGATCATTAGACCCTTGTTGCGTCTCATGGTTTCCTCCTGTGTGCTGTGTGTCTCGCCGACCGATTAGTGGGCAAGTATTTTGGAGAGGAAGTCTTTCGCTCTCGAGCTCTGGGGGTTGGTGAAGAACTTCTCCGGGGTGGTTTCCTCGACGATGTCGCCCTCGGCCATGAAGATGACCCGGTCGGCCGCCTTGCGGGCGAAGCCCATCTCGTGAGTGACGACGATCATCGTCATGCCCTCGTTGGCGAGGTCGACCATGACCTCGAGGACCTCGTTGATCATTTCGGGGTCGAGCGCGCTGGTGGGCTCGTCGAGCAGGATCAGCTTGGGGTCCATGGCGAGGGCGCGCGCGATGGCGACGCGCTGCTGCTGGCCGCCGGAAAGCTGGGACGGCATCTTCTTGGCCTGGTTGGCCACGCCGACACGTTCGAGCAGTGCCATGGCCTTGGTCTCGGCGTCGGCCTTGCTCATGCCGCGCACCTTGATGGGGCCGAGGGTGACATTCTCGAGAACGGTCTTGTGGGCGAACAGGTTGAACGCCTGGAACACCATGCCGACGTCGGCCCGCAGCTGGGCGAGCGCCTTGCCCTCTTTGGGCAGTTCCTTGCCGTCGATGGTGATCGTGCCGTTGTCGATGGTCTCGAGCCGGTTGATGGCCCGGCAGAGGGTGGACTTGCCCGATCCGCTCGGTCCGATGACCACAACCACCTCGCCACGGTTGACCGTGGCGTTGATGTTCTTCAGTACGTGCAGTTCGCCGTAGTTCTTGTTGACGTCCGTAATGACGACCAGGGGTTCCCCCCGGCGGACAGTGATGTTGGACGTCGCCGGTGATGCGTCTGTTGGCTCCATACCCCCCAACTTAGGCCCGTGCAGGCCCGCCAGACCACCTTTTGCGCGGCATTTGCCCGGTCGGTAACCCAAACGTAATAGACGCCCGACCGGGAAAGATGCTAGGCGCGGTGCGAGAAAGCGCTCTCGTACAGGCAGACAGAAGCGGCCGTGGCCAGGTTCATCGATTCGGCGTGGCCGTAGATGGGAACACTGATCGAACGATCGGCCATGGCCAGGTCTTCTTCGGTGAGACCGCGGGCCTCGTTGCCGAACAACCAGGCGGTGGGGGCGGTCAGCAGACCGCTGTTGCGGGCCTCGAGCAGGTCGTCGCCCTTGATATCGGCGGCGAGGATCTGCATGCCGGCGAACTTCGCACGCTCACGCACATCGGTGAGGGTGACCCCCACGGCGACGGGCAGGTGGAAGATCGACCCGGTGGAGGAACGCACCACCTTGGGGTTGTACAGGTCGACGCTGCGGCCGGTGAAGATCACGGCGTCGGCGCCGGCGGCATCCGCTGCCCGGATGATGGTGCCCGCGTTACCCGGGTCGCGCACCTCTTCGAGGATCGCGATGAGCTTGGGCTCGTTGGCGAAGATCTTCTTGATCGAGGTGGGGAACTGGTGGCACACGGCGATGAAGCCCTGCGGGGTGACGGTGTCGGCCATCGTCTCGAGCACCTGCTCGGTGACGAATTCCACGTCGACGCCCGCGGCGACCGCGGCATCGCCGATCTCGGTGTAACGCTCGAGGGCGGTCGGAGTGGCGTACAGCTCCACGACGAGTTCGGGGCGGAAGGTGAGGGCTTCGGAGACGGCCTGCGGACCTTCGAGGAGGAACAGTCCCGTCTCGGAGCGGGCGGCTCGGTTCGCAAGTTTCGCGACGGCACGCACGCGAGGAGATCGGGGATTATCTAGCATGCACCCAGTTTAGGTGCCGCGCAGCCCGGCCAGAGAATGCCCCGCCGGGCATACAAAACGGGAGCGACCGCCAGTGGCGATCGCTCCCGTTTACAAGCAGGTGTGACTACTTCGCAACCTTGGGTGCGGAGGTGTCAGCGGGCAGTGCTGCCTTGGCGCTCTCAACGATGGCCGCGAAGGTGGCGGGCTCGGTGACAGCGAGGTCGGCGAGGATGCGACGGTCAACCTGGATGCCGGCCAGGGCGAGGCCCTGGATCAGGCGGTTGTAGGTCAGGCCGTTCGCGCGGGACGCAGCGTTGATGCGCTGGATCCACAGGCGACGGAAGTCACCCTTGCGTGCACGACGGTCACGGTAGCTGTAGACGAGGGAGTGAGTGACCTGCTCCTTGGCCTTGCGGTACAGGCGTGAACGCTGACCGCGGTAACCCTGGGCGCGCTCAAGGATTACGCGACGCTTCTTGTGGGCGTTGACGGCCCTCTTTACTCTTGCCATTTTCTAATTCCTTTAGGGGTACGGGGCCTAGTGGCCGAGAAGCTTCTTGATGGCCTTGACGTCGGCCTTGGCGAGAACCTGGTCCTGGTTCAAGCGGGACTTGCGCTGCGTGCTCTTGACCTCGAGGTTGTGGCGAAGTCCGGCCTGCTGCTTCATGATCTTGCCGGAGCCAGTGACCTTGAAACGCTTCTTTGTCCCAGAGTGGGTCTTCTGCTTAGGCATTCTTTTCCTCCTGTTTGGCTGCTTTATCAGCAGCTCTATGTGCATTGGCCTCTGCCTTGGCCTCTGATTTGTTCTTCAGCGGGCCAATCACCATGACCATGTTTCGACCGTCGATGGTCGGGCTCGATTCCACAGAACCGAACTCCGCAACATCCTCGGCAAATCTCTGAAGCAGACGTACACCCTGGTCGGGACGGGACTGTTCACGGCCACGGAACAGAATCATGGCCTTGACCTTGTCGCCGGCCTTCAGGAAGCCTTCGGCGCGCTTGCGCTTGGTCTCGTAGTCGTGCTTATCAATCTTGAGACGGAAACGAACCTCTTTGAGGATCGTGTTCGCCTGGTTGCGCCGGGCTTCTTTGGCCTTCTGCGCAGCTTCGTACTTGAACTTGCCGTAATCCATGATCTTCGCGACCGGCGGCTTGGACGTGGGGGCTACTTCGACCAGATCGAGGTCAGCCTCCTGTGCCAGGCGCAGGGCGACATCAATCGCCACGACCCCAACCTGTTCGCCGTTGGGACCAACGAGACGGACTTCGGGGACGCGGATACGGTCATTTGTACGGGGATCGCTGATGCGTCTCTCCTCTACTCAAGCATCGTGGCTACAGCCTGACAACGGATGTCGTCCGGAGACGAAGAGGAGACAATCGCGCACACAATTCCGGGTGTCAGAACATTTCCTTGTTCCGTCACTCATCAACCACGTGCGGCACCCTATCTGCCGTGCAAGCTGGAAACCAGCAAGCGACGGCGGAGTGCAAACTACCCGGTAACCTTTATGAAGCGGTCAAGCGCGGGTGGGAGATTATCCACTTTCGTACCGAGACTTTCATCTCGGAGCCCGGGTAAGCATAGCAGAGGAAACCAGTGAGCGACAATTACGATCAGGACCAGTCCAGCCAGGCTACGAGGGACATCGCGGATGTGGCGGCGGTGGAGATCATCACGACCGCGGCGGTGCACCTGATGAGCGCCTCGGCGGTCAAGGTGGGGCTCGCCGACGACCCCGACACGCAGATCGACCTGGATGAGGCGCGCAAGTTGATCACGGCTCTCGCCGGGCTCATCACGGCATCCGCCCCCGACATCTCGGACATGCACGCGCGCAGCCTGCGCGACGGTCTGCGCTCGTTGCAGCTGGCGTTCCGCGAGGCCTCCAGCATACCCGACCCGATCGGCCAGGGCCCGGGCGAGAAGTTCACCGGTCCGGTCAACTAACTGCCCTGCCGACGCGACCATCTTCGTTGGTCAGGTTTGGCAGCGCGGGCACCAGTAGGTGACCCGCTTTTCGAGCTCGCTACGGCCGAGTTGACCACGCTGGATGCGGGTGCCGCAGCGCCGGCAGGGCTGCCGTTCCCGCCCGTAGACGAAGGTGCGCATCCCCCGGCGCAGGTTGCCGGTGGTGGTGCGCTCCGAGCGGTCCCGGTTGGCGGTGATCAGCCGGTGTGCCAGCGCCACCAGGCCGTCGAGGTCGGTGACCTCGCTGATGGGCCGGGTGGGCAGCAGTCCGCGGAGGAAACACAGTTCATTGACGTACACATTGCCGAGCCCGGCGAGGTTGCGCTGGTCGCCCAGGGCGACGGCCACCGGCCGCTCCCCCGCGCCGGTCCCCTCCGCACCGGTCCCGTTCGCCCTGTCTCCCGCCGCGCGCAGCCGACGCACCGCCTCCGCCGCGTCCCAGCCGGGTCCGAGCAGGTCGGGGCCGAGATAGCCCAGGTGCTGCTCATCCTCAGCGGTGGGAAACAGTTCGAGGGTGCCCAGCTCGAACCCCACGGCCACCCAGGCCGCGGTCTCCAGCACGATGCGGGCCTGGAACGCCGGCCGCTGCCACTTCGTGCCGTGCCGGTAGAGGTGCCACGTGCCCTCCATCTTCAGGTGCGAGTGGATGCTGGTCTCCCCCACGTGCGCCACCAGGTGCTTGCCGCGGCTGATGACCTCGTGCACGGTCTGACCGGTGAGGTCGACGGTGGCGAAGGCGGGCACCCGGATGTCGCAGCGCGTGAGTGTGGCACCGTGCAGGGCCTCATCCAGGCTGCGGGCGCTGCGGTAGACGGTGTCACCCTCAGGCACTGAGCCTCAGCCCCCGCGGTGTCTCGGTGAATCCGGCGGCGCGCAGGGCGTCGCCCACCGTGGTGCCGAGCACGAACTCGGCATTCACGGTTTCCACGGCGAGTTTGGGCACCCGCCCGGCGGTGACCGTCGCGGCGAGCGACCGGGTGGCCGCCAGCACGGTCTCGGACGGTGCCGGCCGAGGCGTGCCCGGCTTCGACGGCGCGGTGCGCATCGTCGACGAACGGGCCGGAGCCGAACCTGCCGGCGCGGCGGACGTCGTCTGGTCGTCCGCGCCCTCACGGCCGTCCGCGTCGACGGCGGTCCCTGCGGCGGTCGGGTCGAAGACGAGCATCGACTTGCCGCCGCGCTCCACGTACAGCACCAGGTGTCCGTCGACGAGCACCACGAGGCCGCCGGCCTTGCGTCCGGGCCGGTGGCCGGTGCCCTCGGGCAGGGCCGGCCAGGGCAGCACGGCGCCGTACGGGTTGGCCGGGTCGGTGGCGGCGAGGGTCACGGTGCTGGCCGCCGACCTGTCGCCGCGTTCGGCGCGCTCCGCCTGGTCGACGTAACCGCGCATCCGGTCGATGGTGCCGGCGGTGGCGAACTGGGACGCCCCGAGCCCCTCGACGAAGTAACCCCGGCGGCACCGGCCCATCTCCTCGAAGCCGCTGAGGGTCTTGTAGACCAGCGCGAAACCGCCGAGCACGTTCTCGCCCATCACGGCGCCGCGGGTGACCACGCCGTAGCGTTCGAGCATGGTCTCGCCCAGCGCGTGCGCCCGGCGGGTGGCCGAGGTGTCGGCGACGGGCACGATCGACCAGCGACCGGACACCGTGGGCGGGCCCTGCCTGCTGGGCAGGCTGGGCCGGGGCAGCGCGCGTCCGCGGTGCAGCCGGGCGCGCGGCGCGGCGCGGCGGGTGGAGTGCGCCGTCTTGCCGCCGGAGACCAGCGAGCGCACCGGGGCGAAGGTGTCGTTGCTCACCAGGCCGGACCAGACCAGGTCCCACAGCGCGTCGACGAGTTCGCCGTCGTCCTGGCTGCCCACGGAGTCGGCCAGCTGCCGGAAGAAGTAGCCGCCACCGGTGCCCAGGGTGGCGAGGATCTCCCGCTGCAGCGCGGTGGTGTCCAGTTCGGTGGGGACGGGCAGGGTGAGCGGGGCGGTATCGGTCAGGTGCAGGCTCACCCAGCCGTCATTGCCGGCCAGCGTGCCCGCACCGGCCCAGAGCACCTCGCCGGCGTTGGTGAGCTCGTCGAGCATGCCGGGGTTGTAGTCGCTCACCCGGGCGGGCAGGATCAGGGTCTCCCAGGCGGAGGCCGGGATGCGGGCGCCCTCGAGCTGTTCGATCACCGAGACGACGCCGTCGACGCCACGCAGCTTGCCGCCGACGTGCTGCCAGGCCGGCAGGAACCGGCCGAGGGTGGCCTGGTCGACGGGCTCGACCTCGTGCCGCAGCGCCGCGAGCGAGCGGCGACGCAGGCGGCGCAGCACCTCGGCGTCACACCACTCGCTGCCGCTGCCGTGCGGGCGGAACTCACCCTCGACGATCCGCCGGGCATCCGCCAGCCGGCGCAGGGCGCCCAGGGCGATGGCGGCGCCGAACCCGAACCTGGCGGCGACGTCGGCCGTGGTGAACGGGCCGTGGGTGCGGGCATACCGGCTGACCAGGTCCCCGAGCGGGTCTTTCACGCTTTCGGTGAAGGCCTCAGGGATGCCGGGGGCCAGGGGAACGCCGAGGGCGTCGCGCAACCGGCCGGCATCCTCGATCACCGCCCAGCGTTCCTCGCCGGCGATGCCCACTTTGAGGGCGCGCCGAGCACTGGTGAGGGCGTCGAGGTGGGCGCGGGCCTCGGCCTCAGTGGCGGCGGGCGGTGCGGATGCGTCGGGGCCGTCGGTGGCGTCGGACTCGGGCTCCCCTGCATCCGGTGTCTCAGCGATCGCGGGCACGTCGGCGCTGGTCTGAAGCCGGGCGGCGACCTCGGCGACGGTGAGCGGGCCGAGGCCCCTGAGCAGGTCGGCAACGCCCTCCAGTCCCTTGGCGCGGCGGTCCGGTGCCAGCCGTTGCAGTTCCGCGTCGGTGCCCTCCATCACCACAGGGTCGAGCAGTTCCCGCAGTTCCACCCGGCCGAGCAGTTCGGCGAGCAGTCCGGAGTCGATCGAGAGGGCGGTGGCGCGGCGTTCGGCCAGCGGCGAATCGCCCTCGTACATGAACGCGGCGACGTAGCCGAAGAGCAGCGCGTTGGCGAACGGGCTGGCCGAGTCGGTGCTGGTCTCCACCAGCCGGATCGACCGGCTGGCCACCTGCTTGGCCAGCCCCACGAGGGCAGGCAGGTCGTAGACATCCTGCAGGCATTCGCGGATGGTTTCGAGGATGATCGGGAACGACGGGTACTCGCGTGCCACGTCCAGCAGCTGGGATGCCTTCTGCCGTTGTTGCCAGAGCGGCGAGCGGCTGCCCGGCCGGTACCGCGGCAGCAGCAGGGCGCGGGCCGCGCACTCGCGGAACCTGGACGCGAACAGGGCGGAGCCGCCGACCTCGTCGGTGACGAGTTGCTCGAGTTCATCGGGGTCGAAGACGAAGAGGTCGGCGCCGGGCGGTTCGGCCTCGGTGTCGGGGATGCGCACCACGATGCCGTCGTCGCTGGCGACGCAAGCGCCGTCGATGCCGAAGCGTTCCCGCACCCGGGCGCCCACGGCGAGGGCCCAGGGCGCGTGCACGGTGAGGCCGAACGGCGAGTGCAGGATGACCCGCCAATCGCCGAGCTCGTCACGGAACCTCTCCACGACCAGAGTCTGGTCGGTGGGCAGGTACCGGGTGGCTGCGCGCTGCTCGTCGAGGAAGACCAGCAGGTTGGTCGTCGCACGGGCGTCAAGGCCCGCGGCCAGGCAGCGATCCCGGGCCTTCGCGGGGGTGAGCGCCGACACCTCGCGGAGGAACGCACCGATGGCGGCACCGAGCTCGGCGGGCCGGCCCAGGCCGTCGCCCTTCCAGAACGGGAGCCGGCCCGGTTCGCCGAACGCGGGTACCACGAGCACCCTGTCGTGGGTGATCTCCTGGATGCGCCAGCTGGTGGCGCCGAGCGCGAACACGTCGCCGACCCTGGATTCGTAGACCATTTCCTCGTCGAGCTCGCCGACGCGGCGGCCGGTGGGTTGGTCGCCGCCGACCATGAAGACGCCGAACAGTCCGCGGTCGGGGATGGTGCCGCCGCTGGTGACGGCCAGGCGTTGGGCGCCGGGTCGTCCGGTGAGCAGGCCCGAGTCGCGATCCCAGATGATGCGTGGTCGCAGTTCGGCGAATTGGTCGGACGGGTATCTGCCGGCGAGCAGGTCGAGGGTGGCTTCGTACGCGGAGCGGGGCAGGGTCGCGAACGGTGCGCTCCGCCGTACGGCGTCGAACCACTCCTCGGCGTCGATGGGTTCGAGGGCCACGGCGGCGACGGTCTGCTGGGCGAGGATGTCGAGCGGGTTCGCGGGCACCTGCAGCGACTCGATCATGCCCGACACCATCCGCTCGGCGGCGACGGTGGCGTGGATGAGGTCGGCCCGGTGTTTGGGGAAGATGATGCCCCTGGAGACCTCGCCGACCTGGTGGCCGGCTCGGCCGACGCGCTGCAGGCCGCTGGCCACGGACGGCGGCGATTCGACCTGCACCACCAGGTCGACCTCGCCCATGTCGATGCCGAGCTCCAGGCTCGAGGTGGCGACCACGCAGCGGAGCCTCCCGGACTTGAGGTCGTCCTCGATCGTGGCCCGCTGTTCCTTGCTCACCGAGCCGTGGTGGGCGCGGGCCAGCAGCGCTTCCGCGCCCTCGCTCTGGCCGCTGCCGCCCATCAGTTCGGCGGGCGGGCGCGGCTGTTGCTGGGCGACCGCACGGGCAGCGGATGCGCCGCCGGTTGGGCCGCCAGCGAGCACCAGCTCAGCCTCGTCCGCTGCGGCGAGCCGGTCGGAATAGATCTCGTTGAACCGGGCGGTGAGCCGTTCGGCCAGACGCCGGGAGTTGGCGAAGACTATCGACGAGGAGTGCGCGAGCACGGCATCCACGATGGCTTCTTCGACGTGCGGCCAGATGGACCCGGTCTGCGGGGCGGCGGCGGAGGTGGCGCCCTCCGGGGCGGGCACCGCGCCGAGCTGGGTCATGTCATCGACGGGCACGACCACGCGCAGGTCGAACCGTTTCTCGTTCTTCGGCGCCACGATCTCCACCGGCGCGAGGCCGCCGAGGAACCGGGCAACCTCCGACGCCGGCCGGACCGTGGCGGACAGGCCGATGCGCTGGGCCGGCTTGGCGAGCAGGGCGTCGAGGCGTTCGAGGGACACAGCGAGGTGCGCGCCGCGCTTGCTGGCCGCGACGGCGTGGATCTCGTCAATGATCACCGTGTCGACACCCCGCAGCGACTCGCGGGCGGCGGAGGTGAGCATCAGAAAGAGCGATTCCGGGGTGGTGATGAGGATCTCGGGCGGCGTCTTCACGAGCGCGCGGCGGTCCGCGGCCGGGGTGTCGCCGCTGCGCACGCCGACGGTCACCCGCACCGGTGCCAGGCCGAGCCGTTCGGCGGCCTGGCCGATGCCCACCAGCGGCGCACGCAGGTTACGTTCCACGTCCACGCCGAGAGCCTTCAGCGGCGAGATGTAGAGCACCCGGGTGCCGGCGGGTGCGGCGGTGGCAGCCGCGGCGGACGCAGTCGTGGCGGCGGCATCCGTCACCGTTGGCGCGCCTGCGGAGGCCGAGTAGAGCCGGTCGAGCGCCCAGAGGAACGCGGCCAGGGTCTTGCCCGACCCGGTGGGGGCGACGACGAGGGTGTGCGAGCCGCGGGAGATGGCGTCCCAAGCGCCCAGTTGAGCCTCGGTGGGAGCGTCGAACGCGCCGGAGAACCAGGTTCGAGTGGCCGGCGACAGTCGCTGCAGAATCTCCGTCATCTCCCTATCCTCCCCGATCCCACCGACATCGCAGCGGATGCCGCCCCCACTGTTCCCGATGCGGATGCGGCGGGCGGGGTCAGGCGGAGGCTACTAGCTGCACGCGGAGGGAATCGACGCCGGTGGCGATGACGTCGTCGGCGGCCCAGCGGGCGGCCAGGCGGGCCAGCGTGGCGTCGAGGTCCGCACGGCTGAGCCCGTCAACGAGCTCAAGGCGCACGATCAGCTCGGGTCCGGCCAGCCGGGCCTCGGGGTCTCCGGCGGTGAGGCTGACCGACAGCGCGGCGAGTTCGGTGGTGATGGACTCCTCGAACGCGGCGGCGACCTGGCGGCTGGCGTAGCTCGGGGTCCACGCCGCGGACTGTGCGATGGCCCAGAGCGCCGGCCGGCGCACGACGAATTCGGTCTCGGCGGTGGGGTCGAGCACCACCAGGTCGGTGTTTTCCTGCGCGGCCGCCAGGGCTACCCGGGCCGCGTCTGCGGGAACCGGGCGGGCGTTGGCGTTCCAGGCGCGCATGGCTGTGGCCGAGGAAAAGACCGGCAAGACCGGGCGACCGTCCGGCCCGGCGACGGTGATGATCGACAGTTCCTGGGTCTTGTCGACCCGCAGGCCGTGCGCCCCGACGGGGTCGGTCGTCCCGGCGGGGGCCTCGTCCGCACCGAGAGCGGTGACCAGCGGGATCAGCAGACGAGCCGAGCGGAGGACGTCGATCACGCCCTCCTCTCCGAGTTCTCTGGCCCGGAAGCGCGCCAGCGCGGCGATCAGCGCCGGCGGCGGCAGGCCGTCGTCGTCGGCGAACACGGTGTCGTCGAGCGACCGGCCGGCCCAAGGCTGGCCGGCGGAGTCGGCACCCGGGTCCGGACGGCCGGTGGAGCCGAGGTTATGCGCCGGAGACATCCAGCGCCTCGGCGAGGGTGAACGCGCCGGCGTACAGCGCCTTGCCCACGATCGCGCCCTCAAGGCCCAGCGGCACCAGTTCGCGGAGCGCCGCGATGTCGTCGAGGCTGGCGATGCCACCGGAGGCGATCACCGGGCGGTGGGTGCGTTCCATGACCTCGCGCAGCAGTTCGATGTTCGGACCCTTGAGGGTGCCGTCTTTGGTGACGTCGGTGACGACGTACCGGGTGCAGCCGGCTTCTTCGAGACGTTCGAGTACCTGCCACAGGTCACCGCCGTCCTTGGTCCAGCCGCGGGCGGCGAGGGTGGTGCCGCGCACGTCCAGGCCCACCGCGATGGCATCGCCATACTGCGCGATGACGCTCGCGGCCCACTCCGGGTTCTCCAGTGCGGCGGTGCCGAGGTTGATCCGCTTCACGCCGGTGTTCAGTGCCGCCTCAAGCGACGCGTCGTCACGGATGCCGCCGGAGAGCTCGACGTTGACGCCGCGGAGCTGCTTGATGACCTTTTTGAGCACGCTGGTGTTGTTGCCGCGACCGAACGCGGCGTCGAGGTCGACGAGGTGGATCCACTCCGCGCCCTGGTTCGCCCAGTCGAGGGCGGCATCCATCGGGTCGCCGTAGTTGGTCTCGGTGCCGGCTTCACCCTGGGTGAGGCGCACGGCCTTGCCGTCGGCGACGTCGACGGCGGGCAGGAGGACCAGCTTCGGGGTCTTGTTGAACTCGCTCATGATGTGCTGTGGTGACCTTTTCGTGTTCGTGCGGCCGCGTGTGGGCGGCCGGCTGGGATGTCTAGTCGCGGAGCGTGCCGAGCCAGTTCTTCAACAGGCGGATGCCCGCGTCGCCGCTCTTCTCCGGGTGGAACTGGGTGGCCGTCAACGGGCCGTTCTCGACCGCGGCCAGGAATGGTGCGCCGTGTTCGGCCCAGGTGAGCCGGGGAACCGGGAACGGTGGCATGACGTCGAGGGTCCATTCCTGGGCGGCGTAGGAGTGCACGAAGTAGAACCGCTCCTCCTCCAGCCCGCGGAACAGCACCGACTCGGGGTCGGCGGCGACGGTGTTCCAGCCCATGTGCGGCAGCACCGGCGCCGGCAGCGCGGTGACGGTGCCCGGCCACTCGCCGAGGCCCTCGGTGTCGACGCCGCGTTCGACGCCGCGTTCGAACATGACCTGCATGCCCACGCAGATGCCCATTACCGGTCGCCCGCCGGAGAGGCGTTTGTCGATGATGTCCCCACCGTGGGCGTCGTTCAGCGCCGCCATCACGGCGCTGAACGCGCCGACGCCGGGAACCAGGAGGCCGTCGGCTTCGAGGGCGAGCTTGCGGTCACCGGTGAGGGTGACGTCGGCGCCGGCCAGCTCGAGCGCTTTGACGGCCGAGTGCACATTGCCGGTGCCGTAGTCCAGGACGACGACCGAGGTCACAGGGCCCCCTTGGTGGACGGGATCCCGGACACGAGCGCGTCGTAGGCCTTGGCCTGGCGGAAGGCGCGGGCGAAGGCCTTGAACTCGGCTTCCGCGATGTGGTGCGGGTCGCGGCCGCCCATCACGGTGACGTGCACCGTGAGTGCGGCGTTGAACGCGATGGCTTCGAAGACGTGGCGCACCATGGAGCCGGTGAAGTGGCCGCCGATGAGGTGGAATTCGAACCCGGCCGGCTCTCCGGCGTGCACCAGGTAGGGCCGCCCGGAGATGTCCACGACAGCCTGCACGAGGGCTTCGTCCAACGGCACCAGCGCGTCGCCGTAGCGGGAGATGCCGGACTTGTCGCCCAGGGCCTGCTTGATGGCCTGGCCCAGGACGATGCCGATGTCTTCGACGGTGTGGTGCACGTCGATCTCGATGTCGCCCTTGGCGTGCACGGTGAGGTCGGTCAGCGAGTGCTTGGCGAAGGCCGTGAGCAGGTGGTCGTAGAACGGCACACTGGTGTGGATGTCGCTCACCCCGGTGCCGTCGAGGTCGATCGACAGGTCGATGCTCGATTCGCTCGTTTCGCGCTGCAGGTGGGCACGGCGAGGCGAGGGCGTGACATTGCTCATGGCGTTAGTTTATTCGGCTATCGGAGCGAGCCGTGCGATGGCGTCCAGGAACGCGGTCGTCTCGGCTTCGGTGCCGGCCGAGACCCGCAGGTGGCCGGGGATTCCGACGTCGCGGATCAGGATGCCGTCGGCAAGGAGCGCCTCGAAGGTGGCGCGCGGGTCGGCGACCCCGCCGAAGAGCACAAAGTTGCTGCCACTGCGGAGCGGGCTGAAGCCCAGAGCCCTCAGCTCGGTGACCAGCCGGTCGCGTTGCACCCGGATGTCGTCGACCATGGCGAGCATCTCGCCGGTGTGGGCCAGCGCCGCGACGGCGGCCGCCTGGGTGAGCGCGGACAGGTGGTACGGCAGCCGCACCAGGCGCAGCGCATCCGTGACCGCCGGGTCGGCGGCAAGGTAGCCGAGCCGCACGCCGGCGAACGCGAAGGCCTTGCTCATGGTGCGCGACACCAGCAGGCGTTCCCGGCCGGGCAGCAGGGTCAGGGCGCTGTCGGTGCCGTCCGGTGAGAACTCGGCGTAGGCCTCGTCGACGACGACGATGCCCGGGGTGGCGTCGTAGACGGCTGCGATGGTCTCCAGGGACAGCGGCGTGCCGGTGGGGTTGTTCGGCGAGCAGAGGAAGACGATGTCCGGCGCGCTCTCCGTCACCCACCGGGCGGCGGTCTCCGGCGAGAGCTCGTAGTCGGCGTCGCGGTCGCCGGGGATCCAGCGGGTATCGGTGCCGGACGCGAGGATGGAGTACATCGAGTAAGTCGGGGCGAAGCCGAGCAGGGACCGGCCCGGGCCGCCGAAGGCCTGCAGCACCTGCTGCAGAACCTCGTTGGAGCCGTTGGCCGCCCAGATGTTGTCGCGGGTGAGACCGTGGCCGAGGTAGCCGGCGAGATCGTCCCGCAGCTGGCTGAATTCCCGGTCGGGGTACCGGTTGACGGTAAGGATGGCGTCGGCCAGGGCGGCCGCGATGTCGGAGGCGACGGCGGGCGGGATCGGGTGGGTGTTCTCGTTGACGTTCAACGCCACCGGCACGTGCAGCTGGGGTGCACCGTACGGGATTTGTCCACGGAGGTTGGCACGCAGGGGCAGGTCGTCGAGGCTGGTCACCCGAACAAGCTTAGTTGCGCCTGGACGGGCCTCTTTCAAGGGGCCTTCGCAGTGGCCGGATCAGGCGGGCGCCGGATCGGGAGTCGGCCGGATCAGTAGTCGGCGGGAAGCGCGAGGCGCTGGCCGGGCTGCACGGCCTCGGAGGCGAGCTGGTTGAGGTTGACGATGTCGGCGATCACGTCGCGCGGGTCCTGCGACGGGGCGATCGTCTCGGCCAGCTGCCAGAGGGACTGGCCGGCCTCGATGGTGACGTAGTCGAACGCGGCCGCGCCGATGCCGGCGGTGCCCTCGGCCGCGGCCATGCCGCCGTTGAGGGCGACGCCGATGGCACCGAGCACCAGGGGCACCGCGGCGAGGGTGGTGAACACGGCGCGACCGCGACGGGTCAGTCGCAGGTGCGTGGCGGGCGTGCTGGCCTGGGCGGGGCTGATTCGGGTGTGGCTGGCCGCGGCGTGGATTATGGAGCCGGGCTTCACTGCGTATGCGCTCATGTCAAACCTCCTGGTAACGCATCTGGCCCTCGGCCGGGAGGGCCAGATGCGAATCTATGTTCCGAATATATCTTCGAGTGTTCGAACAATCAACCCTGTTTCCGGATATTATGGAGAGATATTCCGCAACACACTCGAATGCATGTCTACGAATCGTCGCTCGGTGGCTACAGTTTCGATCGGGTAGCAGTACTCAAACAGACACCACCGACACTGCCGCCGACGGGTCTCAGATGCACTCCGGTGGCACGATGCGCCACAGACCGAACACCAGCCCAACCGACTAACCAGAGGAGCGACAACGTGGCACAACAGAGCACACCTCGGGACAAGGGCGGCACCCGACGCCGCAAGAGCCTGAGCGACAAACAGCGCGCCGTGATGGACGTCATCCAGCGTTCGGTCCGCGACCGCGGGTATCCGCCGAGCATGCGCGAGATCGGTGACGCGGTCGGCCTGTCCTCACTGTCGAGCGTGACCCACCAGCTGCACCAGCTCGAGTTGAGCGGGTACCTGCGTCGCGACCCGCACCGGCCCCGTGCGCTGGAAGTGCTCATCGAGCTGCCCCAGTCCTCCGAGGAGGTCACGCCGGGCGCCGCGGATGACTACCAGTCCGGCATCCAGGTGGGTGACGCGGCGATGGTGCCGCTCGTCGGACGCATCGCCGCCGGTATCCCGATCATGGCGGACCAACAGATCGACGAGATCTTCCCGCTCCCCCGCCAGTTGGTCGGCAAGGGCGAGCTGTTCATGCTCAAGGTTGTCGGTGAGTCGATGATCGACGCTGCCATCTGCGACGGTGACTGGGTGGTCATCCGTCAGCAGAAGACCGCAGAAAACGGTGAGATCGTTGCGGCCATGCTCGACGGCGAGGCCACCGTGAAGGTGCTGCGCCAGCGCGACGGCCACACCTGGCTGCTGCCCCGCAATACCAACTTCGAGCCGATCCTGGGTGACTACGCCGAGATCCTCGGCAAGGTCGTCGCTGTGCTGCGCTCGGTCTAGCTCCAGTTCTCCGCACTAAACAGGCCCGACCCTCAAGGGGTCGGGCCTGTTCTGTTGCCGGCGGGAATCGAGCGGGCTGATCAGACCAGGGTCGCCCGCACGGCGCGTGTTGCCTCGACGATGTTGCGCAGCGACTCCACGGTCTCCGCGTAGCCGCGGGTCTTCAGGCCGCAGTCCGGGTTGACCCAGACCTGGCGGGCGGGGATCGACTCCAGCGCCCGCTCGAGCAGCTCGGTGATCTCCCCCACCCCGGGCACCCGGGGCGAGTGGATGTCGTAGACGCCCGGGCCGATGCCGTGGTCGAAGCCGCTGGTCTGCAGATCGGCCACGACCTCCATCTTCGACCTGGCGGCCTCGATGCTGGTGACGTCGGCGTCGAGGTTGCGGATCGCGTCGATGACCACCCCGAACTCGGAATAGCAGAGGTGCGTGTGGATCTGGGTCGCATCGGCCACGCCGGCTGTGGCCAGTCTGAACGATCCGACGGACCAGTCGAGGTAGTCCGCGTGGTCCTTCTTCTTCAGCGGCAGCAGCTCCCGCAGCGCCGGCTCGTCGACCTGCACGACCTGGATGCCCGCGGCCTCGAGGTCGCCGATTTCGTCGCGGAGGGCGAGCGCGACCTGACGGGCGGTCTCACCCAGCGGCTGGTCGTCACGCACGAACGACCAGGCCAGGATGGTGACCGGTCCGGTGAGCATGCCCTTGACCGGCTTCTCGGTGCGACTCTGGGTGTAGCTGGACCATTCCACCGTGATCGGCGCCGGGCGGGACACATCGCCCCAGAGGATGGACGGTCGAGTGCACCGGCTGCCGTAGGACTGCACCCAGCCGTTCTCCGTCACGGTGAAGCCGTCGAGGTTCTCGGCGAAGTACTGCACCATGTCGTTGCGTTCGGGTTCGCCGTGCACCAGCACATCCAGACCCAGGTCCTCCTGCAGCTGCACGACCCGGTCGATCTCGGCGCGCATGAGGTCCTGGTAGGCGTCGGGTTCCAGCTCGCCGGAGACCAGTCGGGCGCGGGCCCTGCGGATGTCGCCGGTTTGCGGGAACGAGCCGATGGTGGTGGTGGGTAGCGGCGGCAGGTTGAGCACGGCCGTCTGCGCGGCCAGCCGCGTCTCGTAGTCGCCGCGGTTGAAGTCCGCCGGGCTGAGCGTGTCGAGCCGGGCGCGCACGGCACCGTCACGCACGCCGGGTGCGACCCGGCGCTCGGCGAGGGATGTGGTGGCCGCATCGAGCTCGGCCTGGACGGCGTCCCTGCCCGCGGTGAGACCGCGAGCGAGGGTGGCGACCTGCCCGATCTTCTGATCGGCGAAGGCCAGCCAGCCAGTCAGGTTCGCACCGAGCTTGCTCTCGTCGGTGACGTCGTGCGGCAGGTGCAACAGGGACGTGGAGGTGGACACCGCGACCCGGTCGGTCAGGGCGCGCAGCCGGCCGATCGTGTCGAACGCCGCCGCGAGGTCGCCCCGCCAGATATTGTGGCCGTCGATGACACCGGCCACGAGGGTCGTGTCACCCAGCCCGGCGATGCCGGTCGGCACCGTGCCGCGCACCAGGTCCAGGCCGATCGCCTCGACCGGGGTGCCGGCCAGCACGGGAAGGGCGTCGTCGAGGCTGCCGTAGGGGGCTGCGACGAACAGGGCCGGGCGGGTGTCGAGCCCGCCGAGGGAGTTATAGGCCTGGGCGAGGGCGGTCAGGGCCCGTTCCCGCGGGATGTCGATGCTCTCACTCACGAGACCCGGTTCGTCCAGCTGCACCCACTCTGCGCCGGCCGCGGCAAGGCGTTCGATCAGGGCAGCGTAGACGGGCAGCAGGTCGTCGAGGCGGTCAAGGGGGTGGAAGCCCGCCGGGGCGGCGTCGCTCGGCTTGGCCAGCAGCAGGAAGGTGACCGGGCCGACGATGACCGGCCGGGTGAGGAAACCGTCGGCGACGGCTTCCTCGAATTCCCGCACGATGCGGTCGCTGGCGAGGTGGAACCGGGTCTCGGGGCCGATCTCCGGCACCAGGTAGTGATAGTTCGAGTCGAACCACTTGGTCATCTCCAGGGGTAGGTTCTCGCCCGCGCCACGGGCAAGGGTGAAGTAGCCGGCCAGGTCGAGGCGCCCCTCGGCGTCAACGAGGTCCGCGAACCTGGCGGGCACGGCACCCACGGTGACGGCGGCATCCAGCACCTGGTCGTAGAACGAGAAGCTCTCGGGGATCGACGAGTCGGCGCGGCCGAGGCCGAGGCCGGCGAGACGCTCCCTGGTGGTGCGACGCAGCGCCGACGCGATCGCCTCCAGCTCGGCAGCGTCGATGCGGCCGGCCCAGAAGGCTTCAACGGCCTTCTTCAGTTCGCGCCGGCGTCCGATTCTGGGGTAGCCGAGGATCGTTCCGGTGGGGAATGCGGGGACGGTGGTGGTCATCAGTAGTCCTTCGTGGAGTGAATACCGGCGTGGACGTCGGAGGGGCGGGGCATGGAAGAGGTCGGGGCTGCGGTAGCTGACCGGCCGGGCGCCAGAGCGCCGGCGCGGTCGAGGACGGTGAGTACGGTCTCGTGCTGGTTGAAGGCGTAGAGGTGCAGGCCGGGAGCGCCGCCGGCGATGAGCTTTCGGGCCAGGGTCACGGCATGGTCGATACCGATCTCGCGCTGGCCTTCGGCGGTCGGCTCGACTTCCAGCTGGATTGCCAGTTCGGACGGCAGTTCCTCACCGGAGAGCTCGAGGATGCGCCGCAACCGGCCGGGGCTGGTGACGGGCATGATCCCGGGGAGGATCGGGAACTCGACCCCGGCCTCCCTGGCCCGCTGGATGAAGCTCAGGTAGTGGTCGGCGTGGAAGAAGAGTTGGGTGATGGCGAGGTTGGCGCCGGCGGCCTGCTTGGCCAGCAGTGTGTCGATGTCCTGCGCCGTGGACCGGGAGCGCGGGTGTCCGTTCGGAAACGCGGCCACGGCGATGCGCACGTGTTGGCGTTCGGTCTTGACGGCGCGGGCACGCGGCAGTCCGGGGATCGGCGTCTCCCGGTACGGCACCCGTTCGGCCTGCACCCGGTGGATCAGTTGCACGAGTTCACCGGCGCTGTGCAGGTCGCCCAGGAAGGTGTCCCCCTCCGTGAGCCCCTCGGGCGGGTCTCCGCGGAGGGCCAGGAAGCTCTGCACTCCAGCGTCGAGGAACTCGCGGATCAGGCTGCTCGCCTCGGCGTGCGAGGAGCCGACGCAGGTTAGGTGTGCCATCGGGTCGACCCGGGTGGCCTGGCGGATGTAGCGCAACACGTCCAGGGACGAGGTGCGGGAGGAGCCGCTGGCCCCGTAGGTCACCGAGATGAAGTCGGGTCCGGCCGCGGCGAGGGCGTCGATGGTGGTGTGCAGTGCGCTTGCGGCGGCATCCGATTTGGGTGGGTACAGCTCGAACGAGAACGGTGTGGAGGGCGGACAGGGCGGGTCCGTCGGTGCTGACGCTGGGGTCGCGGTCATGGTTCCTCATTCGGCATGGTGGGTTCAGATCGATGGGCCTGGCGGCCGCGGACCGCCGGGCAAACCGGCAGGTGCTCGCGGGCGGGTGCCGGGCTCGGCTGTCGCTCCATGCCGGGCAGGATATCCCTGCCGGCAACGAATGGGATGACTCTAACAATGCGCGTTCGGGAAGCGCTGGTGCATGGCCGAATGTTACGTTCCGCGTTCACCGGCTTAACGAACCGAAGGCGGCACCCGGTCCTGATTCAGGATGCGGGTGCCGCCTTCGGGCAGGATGCGTATTAGCCGGCGATGGCCGGGGCCACCACGAACGGGGTGAACTGGGCCTCGATACCGGGCGAAACGAGTGCGGTGACCTGGGTGCCGGTCTCAGAGTAGTCCAGTGCCAGGACCTTGCCCTGCTCGTGCAGGATCGGGATGAGGTCGCCCCGGTCGTAGGGAATCAGCAGGTCCAACCGGATCTCCGGTCGGGGCAGCATGGTTTCCAGCACCTCCAGCACCGCCTGGATTCCTTCACCGGTGCGTGCCGACACGAAGATCGCCTTGGGGGCCAGTCCGCGCAGCACCAGACGGTCGTCGTCGCCGACCAGGTCGCTCTTGTTGAACAGCACGAGCTCGGGGATGTCGCTGGCGCCGACCTCGCCGATCACCTCACGCACTGTGGCCAGCTGGCTGGCCGGGTCGGGGTGAGATGCGTCGACGACGTGAATGATGACGTCTGAGTCCGCGACCTCCTCGAGGGTGGACCTGAACGCCTCGACCAACTGGTGCGGCAGGTTTCGCACAAAACCGACGGTGTCGGTGAAGGTGTACAGCCGGCCGTCGGCCGTCGTGGACTTGCGCACGGTGGCGTCGAGGGTGGCGAAAAGGGAGTTCTCGACGAGCACTCCGGCCTTGGTGATGCGGTTGAGCAGGCTGGACTTGCCGGCGTTGGTGTAGCCGACGATGGCCACGGAAGGCACCGCGTTGCGCTTGCGATTGGCGCGTTTGGCCTCGCGGGCCGGCTTCATCTCGATCATTTGCTTCCGCAGCCGCGACATGCGGGTGTGGATGCGGCGGCGGTCGAGTTCGATCTTCGTCTCACCGGGTCCGCGCGAGCCCATGCCGGCTCCGGCGCCACCGACCTGGCCACCGGCCTGGCGGGACATCGAGTCGCCCCAGCCGCGCAGGCGGGGAAGCAGGTAGGCGAGCTGGGCGAGTTCCACCTGCGCCTTGCCCTCCCGGCTCTTGGCGTGCTGGCTGAAGATGTCCAGGATCACGGCGGTGCGGTCGATGACCTTCACCTTGACCACGTCCTCCAGGGCTCGCCGCTGGCTGGGCGCCAGTTCGGAGTCGGCGATCACGGTGTCGGCGCCGAGCGCCGCCACGATGGACGCGAGTTCGAGGGCCTTGCCCTTGCCGAGATAGGTGCTCGGGTCCGGTGTGGCCCGGCGCTGCAGCAGGCCGTCGAGCACCGTGGCGCCGGCGGTTTCGGCCAGGGCGGCGAGCTCGCGCATGGAGTTCTCGGCGTCGAGCAGGCTGCGGGCGGAGTACACGCCGATGAGTACGACGTTTTCCAGGCGCAGTTGGCGGTACTCGACCTCGGTGACGTCCTGCAGTTCGGTGGAGAGCCCACCGACCCGGCGCAGGGCGTTGCGGTCTTCACGCTCGGTCTGTTCGCCGTCGTGGTCGCCGCCGTCGAATCCGCCGTCGGCCGGGCGAGCCGAGAGGGCCTGCGCCGATCCACTCGCGAACAGGGAGTAGCCGGACGAACGGCTCTCGGCGCTGGCCAGCACGCGCGCAACTACATCGTCATCGTCGTCGTGTGGAGCGGTTGATTCAGTCATTGCTTTAACTCTAGTTCCTCTTCTTTCGATAAGTTCGTTGTATGGCATCCGAACACTATTTCTCGTCGGCTCCGGGCAGCGACCTGAAATTGCGGCAGATCACCGTGAAGATCGCCGGCGCGATCCGCGAGGTCACCACCGCGAACGCGATTTTCTCCCCCGAGCACATCGACACCGGTACCAAGGTTCTGATGCGTGAGGCTCCGCTGCCCTCCGGCGGCGGGGATGTGCTGGACCTCGGCTGCGGCTGGGGACCGATCAGCCTGCATCTGGCGCTGGCCGATCCGTCCGCCACGGTCTGGGCCGTCGACGTCAACGAGCGAGCCCTCGACCTGGTGCGGATGAACGCCGCCAACCTCGGACTCACCAATATCAACGCGGTTCTACCGGCGGATGTTCCCGACACCCTGTCTTTCGCGGGCATCTGGTCGAACCCGCCCATCCGGGTGGGCAAGGCCGAGCTGCATTCGATGCTCGAGCACTGGTTGCCGCGGCTGGCGCCCGGCACGGATGCGTGGCTTGTTGTGCAGCGCAACCTCGGCTCGGATTCGCTGCAGCGCTGGCTGGCCGAGGAGTTCCCGGGCCAGCCCGGCGCCCACGAGGTCTCCCGGTACGCCACCGACAAGGGTTTCCGCATCCTGCAGGCGCACAAGCCCGCCTAACCTCCCGCGAACTGTGAGCTAAGCCCCAAAAACGCGCGTTTTTGGGTGCTTAACTCACAGTTCGCGAGGGGGGGTCAGGCGAGGGTGAGGGTTCCGGTGAAGACCAGGGTCGCCGGACCGGAGAGCGAAACGTGCTCTCCGTCTTCGGTGGGGAACATCCGCACGCCCAGCACACCGCCGGGGACCTCGACGCGCCACTGGTTGGGCGCGCCCGGGCCGGCCCAGTGCCGGGTGGCCAACGCGGCCGCGACAGCGCCGGTGCCGCAGGAGAGGGTTTCGCCGCTGCCGCGTTCGTGCACGCGCATCCGGATACGTCCGACGCCGTCGACCACCAGCGGGTCGTGCGGCAGCACAAATTCCACATTGGCGCCCTCGGCCGGCTCCGGGTCGAGCTGCGGGACGAAGGTGAGGTCGGCGCTCTCCAGCTCGTCCTCGTCGGCGAGGGCGACGACAACATGCGGGTTGCCCACATTGATGCCGAGGCCCGGGCGGGCCACGGCGAGGTTCTTGGCGCGCACGAGGGTCTCCCCCGGCTCCAGACGCCAGCGGCCCAGGTCCACCTGGTAGCCGGTCGCGTTTCGCTGCACGTCGCGCACCCCGCTGCGAGTGCCGATGGCCAGGGTCTCGCCGGGGCCGAGCTCGACCAGGCCCTGCTCGAGCAGGAACCGGGTGTAGACGCGGATGCCGTTGCCGCACATCTCCGACACCGTGCCGTCGGCGTTCCAGTAGTCCATGAACCACTCGGCGCCGTCGTCTTCGGTCAGGGCGGCCGCGCCTGCATCGAGGTTGGCGGAGCGCACGGCGCGGATGATGCCGTCGGCGCCGACGCCGAACTGGCGGTCGCAGATGCCCTGAATCTGCTCGGGCGTGAGCGTCAGCAGCCCGTCGGGGTCGGCGAAGAGCACGAAGTCGTTGCCGGTGCCGTGGCCTTTGGAGAACTGCAGATCGATGCCCATCTGCCCAGTTTAGGGACTCGGGCCCGCGTGCTCTTCGCGTCAGGGCAGCTGGGTGGCCGCCTGCTCGACACGGTCGGGGTCGTCTGCGTCGATCCAGTGCGTGTGCGGGTCGCGTTTGAACCAGCTCACCTGGCGGCGGGCGTAGCGCCGCGTGAGTTGCTGGGTGGCTTCGATGGCGTCGGCCTGTGCGAGGGTGCCGCGCACCTGGCCGAGGGCCTGCGCGTAGCCGATCGCCCGGCTGGCGGTCACGCCGCCCTCCAGCCCCGCGGGGAGCAGCCCGCGCACCTCGTCGACGAGTCCGGCCGCCCACATCCGGTCGACCCGGGCATCCAGCCGCGGGGTGAGCACCTCACGGGGAAGGCGAAGACCGAACGTCACGGCGGGCATCCAGTAGACCGGATCTCCCGGCAGCACCGCGGTGTGCGGGGCGCCGGTGAGCTCGACGACCTCGAGGGCCCGCACAATCCGGCGGCCGTTGCTGGCGCCGATGCGCACGGCGGAGTCCGGGTCGACGGTCTTCAGTCGTTCATAGAGCAGGCCGGGACCCTGCTCGACCAGTTCGGCCTCGAGCCGGGCGCGCAGCACGGGGTCAGTGCCGGGAAACTGGAAGTCGTGGACCACCGAGGAGACGTACAGGCCTGACCCACCGACCAGGATCGGCACGGCGCCGCGCTCGAGGATGCCGGTGATGGCGGCACGGGCCTCGACCTGGTAGCGGGCGACGGTGGCCTCGTCGGTCACGTCAAGCACGTCGAGCAGGTGGTGCGGCACCCCGCGGCGTTCGGCCACCGGCAGTTTGGCGGTGCCGATGTCCATGCCGCGGTACAGCTGCATGGCGTCGGCGTTCACGATCTCGGCCGGGCGGCCGGCCGTGATCAGCCGTTCGGCGAGGTCCAGCGACAGCTCGGATTTGCCGGTACCGGTCGGTCCGACGATGACAACGAGCACCGGGGTCTAGCGTTCTGCGTCGTCGACGGGGTAGATCGGGATGGTCGTGGCGCCGCCGTGCTGGTTGAGGTTCGTGAGGTTCAGCGCGGCCGGGCCGCCCACCCGCAGGGTCGGCAAACCCAGTGAGACGGCGCTGCTGGTGCCGGCGGGGGTGGGCACCCCGCAGGACTCGGCCTGCTCCCGGTCCCAGGCGTCGCCGGCAATGGTGCGGCGGATGCGCAAGGGGGCGCCGTCGAGGGAGTCGGCGATGAGGTGGAAGGGGGCGGCCTGGGTGACCGTGACGGTGACCATGTCGCCGGGGCGGGGCAGCTCGGAACCGGCCGGCACATCGAAGTGCACCAGGCGGCTGTCGGGCGCGCGACCGCTGAGCCGGTGGGTTGCCCCGTCCTTGCGGCCTTCGCCGTTGGCGACGAGCAATTCCACCTCACGATCGATGATCTTGCGGTTCTCTTCCCAGGAGATCCGTTCCTGCAGGGCGATGAGCCGCTCGTAGCGGTCCTGCACGACGGCCTTGGGCACCTGGTCGGCCATCGTGGCGGCGGGCGTGCCCGGCCGGATCGAGTACTGGAAGGTGAAGGCCGTGGCGAACCGGGACTCCTCGACGACCCGCATGGTCTCGAGGAAGTCTTCCTCGGTCTCGCCGGGGAAGCCGACGATGATGTCGGTGCTGATCGCCGCGTCGGGCATCTGCGCGCGTACCCGCTCGAGGATGCCCAGGAACTTGGTGGACCGGTACGAGCGGCGCATGGCCTTGAGCACGCGGTCCGAGCCGGACTGCAGCGGCATGTGCAGCTGCGGCATCACGGCGGGGGTCTCGGCCATGGCGTCGATGACGTCGTCGGTGAAGGCGGCGGGGTGCGGGCTGGTGAAGCGGATGCGTTCGAGCCCCTCGATCTGGCCGGCCGCCCGCAGCAGCTTGCCGAAAGCGAGCCGGTCGCCGAATTCGACGCCGTAGGAGTTCACGTTCTGGCCGAGCAGGGTCACCTCGATCGCGCCGTCGTCCACGAGGGCCTGGATCTCGGCGAGGATCTCGCCGGGGCGACGGTCCTTCTCCTTGCCGCGGAGCGCGGGCACGATGCAGAAGGTGCAGGTGTTGTTGCAGCCGACCGAGATCGACACCCAGCCGCTGTAACTGGAGTCGCGCTTGGTGGGCAGGGTGGAGGGGAACGTCTCGAGGGACTCGAGGATCTCGAGCTGGGCCTCGCCGTTGTGCCGGGCACGTTCGAGCAGGCTGGGCAGCGAGCCCATATTGTGGGTGCCGAAGACCACGTCGACCCAGGGCGCCTTGGCCAGGATGGTGGCCTTGTCCTTCTGGGCGAGGCAGCCGCCGACCGCGATCTGCATGCCGGCGTGCTTGCGCTTGACCGAGGCCAGGTAGCCGAGGTTGCCGTAGAGCTTGTTGTCGGCGTTCTCGCGCACCGCGCAGGTGTTGATCACGACGATGTCGGCTTCGGCGCCCGCCGCCGACACGTAGCCGGCGGCCTCGAGCGAGCCGCTGAGCCGTTCGGAGTCGTGCACGTTCATCTGGCAGCCGAAGGTGCGCACCTCGTAGGTGCGTGCCCGGCCCTCGTCGTCTCGCGCCGCCGACGACGGGGCGATCACGGTCGTCGTGTGCGACGGGTCGAAGGACGACGGGGTGGCGAGGGGTGGTGCGGTGACACTGCTCATAGTTCCCTCAGCTTACGCGTGCGCGGGCCTGCTGTTCCCAGCGAGCCCGCGGACCGGTGAACGGACCGTTTTAGCGGAACCGGACCGTGGAGACCCGACCGGAGCCCCGCCGGGACGCCAGCGCCGCCTTGACGGCGTCACGCACTACCGAGGAGGCGTATCCCTTGCGCATCAGGAACCCGGTGAGCCGGCGGTCGATGGTGGCATCGTCGAACCGGTCCAGCTGCTGCACACGTTTGAGCGCCAGTTCGGTGGCACGCTCGGCCTCGTCGTCGGGCATTTCGTCGATCTTCTCGGCGATCAGTTCGGCATCCAGCCCGCGCTGGCGCATTTCGGCGGCGACACCGCTGCGGCCCAGGCCCTTGCGCTCGTGGTGGCTGTGCATGATCTGGTCGGCGAGTTTCTCTTCGTCCAGATAGTGCAGTTCGGCGAAGCGTTCGAGGATCTCCTGCACCGCCTCCTCGTCGATGTCGGTGGAGCGCAGCAGCTTCTGAGCTTCGATGACCGAGAGGGAACGGCCGCGCAGGCGCTGCAGAAGCATCTTCTCCGCCTGTTCGCGTTCTTCGGCCGCGTCTTCCACGGCGTCGTCGGCCTGTTCGGCGGGACTCGCCCCAGGCAGGTAGGTCACCGGG
The DNA here is from genome assembly GCF_004403945.1 of Cryobacterium lactosi. Classification (GTDB taxonomy): domain Bacteria; phylum Actinomycetota; class Actinomycetes; order Actinomycetales; family Microbacteriaceae; genus Cryobacterium; species Cryobacterium lactosi. The sequence continues at coordinate 44,586 of NZ_SOHM01000011.1, forward strand.
GCGAGACCATCGCGGTCCGCCGCCGAACCGGCAGCGGCCTTACCCGGCGAGGGCTCGAAGTGCACCATGACCGTTAGGCGCCCTTGCGTGCGGCGGCCTTGGCCGCGATCGAGGGAACTTTGGCGCCGTCGGTGCCGGTGGCCGCGCCCGTAGCCGCGGCCTCGGCGGCGGCCGCTGCGGTGGCGGCGTCATCCGTGGCCTTCTTCGCGGCCTTACCCTCTGCGCCCACGCCGAGCTTGTTGAGGATCTTGGTCTCGATCTCGTTGGCCATCTCGGGGTTGCGCAGGAGGAAGTTCCGCGAGTTCTCCTTGCCCTGGCCGAGCTGGTCGCCGTCGTAGGTGTACCAAGCGCCGGACTTCTTGACGATGCCCTGGTCGACACCGAAGTCGATCAGGCTGCCCTCGCGGGAGATGCCCACGCCGTAGATGATGTCGAACTCGGCCTGTTTGAAGGGCGGCGCCATCTTGTTCTTGACGACTTTGACCCTGGTGCGGTTACCAACGGCTTCGGTGCCGTCCTTGAGGGTTTCGATGCGGCGGATGTCCAGGCGCACCGAGGCGTAGAACTTGAGCGCCTTACCGCCGGCGGTGGTCTCCGGGCTGCCGAACATCACGCCGATCTTCTCGCGCAGCTGGTTGATGAAGATCATGGTGGTGTTGGTCTGGCTGAGGCCACCGGTGAGCTTGCGCAGCGCCTGGGACATCAGGCGGGCCTGCAGGCCCACGTGGGAGTCGCCCATCTCGCCTTCGATTTCGGCACGGGGCACGAGAGCGGCGACGGAGTCGATGACGATCAGGTCGATCGAGCCGCTCCGCACCAGCATGTCGGCGATTTCGAGCGCCTGCTCACCGGTGTCGGGCTGGGAGACCAGGAGGGCGTCGATGTCGACGCCGAGCTTCTTGGCGTATTCGGGGTCGAGGGCGTGCTCCGCGTCGATGAACGCGGCGATGCCGCCGTTCTTCTGCGCGTTCGCGATGGCGTGCAGGGTGAGGGTGGTCTTACCCGAGGACTCCGGGCCGTAGATCTCCACGATCCGGCCGCGGGGCAGCCCGCCTATGCCGAGGGCGACGTCCAACGCGATCGACCCGGTGGAGATGGTCTCAACGGGGGCGCGGTCGTCGCTGCCGAGGCGCATGACCGAGCCCTTGCCGAACTGGCGGTCAATCTGGGCGAGGGCGGTGTCGAGTGCCTTCTCGCGGTCTGCTGCTGATGCCATGGTGTGCTCCTTCTGGTCGTGCGCGTGGCGCCTATAGGCTGTCGTTTCGATCGGCGGGAGGACCCCGGTGACCGCCCTCGACAAGGCAAGTGCGCGGTTGTCGTTGACGAATCCGACTGTACGCAGCCCCACCGACACTGGCCGGTGGACACTGCGACGGTGGACAATCCGTCTTCGACTTCTACTGTGGAGGAGCCTACCAAGATCCGAACACCCATTCGACACTGCTTCGGTGTGTCGGAAACTTCTCCCGAAACGACGAACGGCCCGGCTGAAGGGCCGGGCCGTTGCTGGGTCATGATGCGCTGTCGTCTGTGTGACTGCCGGAGGTGGCTGCCGGCGTGCCGGTCAGCTCCGGGCCGGCGGAAGTCCGGCCCCGTGTCGGCGCCCTTGCGGGACATCCGTTTCGGCGCACAGCGCCAGCCACACGTCGCGAGCGGGCACCCCGCCCGCGAGCGCCTGATCGGCCGTGCGGCCGAGCGGGCCGAGAACGAGATCCCGGGTGAGCACCCGACCGTAGCTTTCGCCGAACTCGTCTTTCAGAGCTTGACGGAACTCGCTCAGTCGCATGCGGTGCTCACTCGGCTTTCGTTTATTCGGGCAATGCGAGTGCTATGGGGATGGCCGATCAGCGCATCATCATGCTGGCGTCGAACTTGGCAACCAGCTCGTCGGGCACGGTGTCGGGGAAACGATCGATTCCCTCGATGACGGCCAGACGATCGCCGACCTCGCGCATGATCACCGAGATGGGTGTGTCCAACGCGTCCGCGACCGAGGCAAGAATCTCGGATGAGGCTTCTTTCTGACCGCGTTCTACTTCAGACAGGTAGCCGAGGGCCACACTTGCCTTGCTCGCAACCTGGCGCAGGGTGCGACCCTTCTGCAGGCGGAAGTCCCTGAGCACATCGCCGATTTCCTGACGAACAAGAATCATCGGAACCTCCTTCTTCGTGCTGTCTAGACTGCTGGGGCCCACTCAACCGGTCAGTTTCGTGTGGCGGATGGCCAACAGTACTCTATCCATCCGACACCTCGAGATTACCGAGGATGACTGGACTTTTCTTGTGAATATGTGTTCTGTAACCCACCGGTAACACGAACTATTCCGTGATCTCCGGCTTTGTGGATTCCATCAGCGCACTCACAGCTTCAATCGCGTGCGCAACGGTCTGCGCCCGGATCTCGGCCCGGTCTCCGGTGAGGGAGATCGGTATGGCCCGCACCTTATCCCCGAATGCCAGTCCCAGGTAGACCGTGCCGACACTTTGGCCGTCTTGTTCGTCTGGGCCGGCCACTCCGGTGGTCGAGATGCCGATGTCGGCCGGGCGGCCGTGCACCGCCAGGGCGGTGCACACGCCGGTGGCCATCTGCCTGGCGACCTCGGGGTGCACGGCCCCGTGCTCGGCCAGCAGGGCCTCGTCCACGCCCAGCAGGGTGTGCTTGAGGGGTGTCTGGTAGGCCACCACTCCCCCGGCCACGACGACGGATGCGCCGGGGATACGGACGAGTTCGGCCACGAGCATTCCGCCGGTCAGGGACTCCGCCACGGCGATGGTGAGGTGCCGGGCTGTGAGGGCGGCGACCAGGGCGGCGGCGGCATCCGGGTGGGCCGTCATGTCAGGACTGGGTCGGCTTGGCGTGCTGGTTCTCCCGGCGGGCGGCGACGAGGTATTCGATGCCGGTGTACACGGTGAGCAGCAGGGCGATGGTCATGGTGATGGTGTTGACCCAGTTGACCCAATCGCCCAGGATCAGCCAGAGCGGCAGCAGGGCCAACGAGATCGCCACGGACTGCGCGATGGTCTTGAGCTTGCCTCCGCGGGACGCCGGGATGACCCGGTCGCGCAGCATGACGAACCTGAAGACCGTGATGCCGACCTCCCGGACCAGGATCACGATGGTGACCCACCAGGGCAGCTCCAGCAGGATGGACAGGCCGATCAGCGCGGCGCCGGTGAGGATCTTGTCGGCGATCGGGTCCAGCAGCTTGCCCAGGTCGGTGACCAGGTTGTAGCGCCGGGCGATGGCCCCGTCCACGCCGTCGGTGGCGATGGCCACGATGAAAAGCACGGCAGCCCACCAGCGCAGAGCGCCGTCTGCGCCGTTGTCGGCCAGCAGCATCCAGAAGAACACCGGTGCGAGCAGGATCCGCACGATGGTGATGATGTTCGGCAGGTTCCAGTTGGACGTCTTGGCCGGGGTACTCGGTGTAACCATGGGGTCATTCCCTGTCGGTGAGTTGCCAGGCGTCTTCGTCCGAGTCGCCGTCTTCCTCAGCGTACCCTTCGCTCATCTTCGCCACCGGGTCGTCGGCGTAGCGAGGATCGGGCGCGGTCTGCTCGTGCGCCTGCTGCCGCTGGGACTCTTCGAACTGCGTGCGGGCGGTGGCGGCGTGGTGCTCCGCGTCGGAACCGCGCAGCTTGGCCAAGACGCTGGGCAGCTGTTCGGCGGTCACCAGCACGTCGCGGGCCTTGGAGCCCTCGGACGGGCCGACGATCTCCCGGGATTCGAGCAGGTCCATCAGGCGGCCGGCCTTGGCGAAGCCCACCCGGAGCTTGCGCTGCAGCATCGAAGTGGAGCCGAACTGGGTGGACACGACGAGTTCGGCGGCGGCGAGCAGAACCTCGAGGTCGTCGCCGATGTCGGAGTCGATCTCCTTGCGCGGCGCCTCGGCGGACACGTCGGGCCGGTAGTCGGGCCTGGCCTGCTGGGTGACGTGCTTGACGACCTTCTCGATCTCGGCCTCGTTGACCCAGGCGCCCTGCACGCGCAGGGCCTTGGAGGCGCCCATCGGCAGGAACAGGGCGTCGCCCTGGCCGATCAGCTTGTCCGCGCCGGGCTGGTCGAGGATGACCCTGGAGTCGGTGACGCTGGTGACCGCGAAGGCCAGGCGGGACGGCACGTTGGCCTTGATCAGACCGGTGACGACGTCGACGCTGGGGCGCTGGGTGGCCAGTACCAGGTGGATTCCCGAGGCTCGGGCGAGCTGGGTGATCCGCACGATCGAGTCTTCGACGTCGCGCGGGGCGACCATCATGAGGTCGGCGAGCTCGTCCACGACCACGAGCAGGTAGGGGTAGGGCTTGAGCTTGCGGGCGCTGCCGGCCGGCAACACGATCTCGTTGTTGACCACGGCCTTGTTGAAGTCGTCGATGTGGCGGAAGCCGAAGCTGGCCAGGTCGTCGTAGCGCATGTCCATCTCTTTCACGACCCACTGCAGCGCTTCGGCGGCCTTCTTGGGGTTCGTGATGATGGGGGTGATCAGGTGCGGTACGCCGGCGTATGCGGCGAGCTCGACCCGCTTGGGGTCGATCAACACCATGCGCACGTCGCTGGGCTTGGCCCGCATGAGCAGGCTCGTGATCATCGAGTTGACGAAGCTGGACTTACCGGAGCCTGTGGACCCGGCGACGAGCAGGTGGGGCATCTTGGCGAGGTTGGCGATGACGAACCCGCCACCGACGTCCTTGCCCACGCCGATGGTCATCGGGTGGGTGCTGTTGGTTGCCGTGGTGGAGCGCAGGACGTCGCCGAGGGTGACGATCTCACGGTCGGTGTTGGGGATCTCGATGCCGATGGCGCTCTTGCCGGGGATGGGCGAGAGGATGCGCACCTCGTTGGAGGCGACCGCGTAGGACAGGTTCTTGCTCAGCGCGGTGACGCGCTCCACCTTGACGCCCGGGCCGAGTTCGATCTCGTACTGCGTGACCGTGGGGCCGCGGGAGAAGCCGGTGACCCTGGCGTCCACCGAGAACTGGCTGAGCACCTCGGTGATGGACTTGACGATCTCGTCGTTGGCGGCCGACCGGGCCTTGGCGGGCGGGCCGGCGGTGAGGGTCGTCGCGGAGGGCAGCACGTACGGCAGGTTCGGCTGTTCGCCGAATTCGTATCCGGCTACGTCGCGGTCGACCGTCGTGGCGGCCTGATCGAGTTCGTCCAGAGCCGGGATCACCTCGGTGAGTCCTTCTGGATCGTCTGAGGACAGTCCCGTGACGTGCGGCAGCGCATCCACTTCGCCCGTGTAACGCTTGATGGCTTCTTCGGCCTTGAGCAGGTCTTCGAGCACCTCGGTGCCGTAGTGGTCGTTGTGCACCGGGGGAACGTGTGCCTGGGCCGACTCCAGGGCGGAGTCGAACCCGCCCTTGGCCGCATCCGCGCCGTGGTTGAGCAGTGTGCTGAGCGGGTCTGCGGCGGGCGGCTGGGCCTCGTCGGACTCGCTCGACATGGCACTGCTGAAGTCGGGGTCCTCTTCGCGCTTGCTGGTGTTGCGCCGCCACCAGGGCAGGGCGCCCTCGTCGGTGTCGTCGTCGTTGCCGGCCTCGAGTCCGTCGAGTTCGATCTGCTTGGTCTTGAGCGCCTGGATGCGTTCCTGGCGGATCTCCTTGGCGGCCGCGCGCTCCTCCGGGGCGGGCAGCGGGGCGCCGAAGAGCCAGGCGTAGAGTTCGCGGCTGCGTTCGCCGATCTTGTTCGGCGGGGTCTTCGTGATGATGAAGAGGCTGAGGATCAGCAGCAGGATCACGACGATGGCCGCACCGACGGTGGTGATCAGGAAGATCAGTGGGGCCGCGATCATCCACCCGAGGACACCGCCGGACAGGGCGAGCACTTCCACACCCTGCACAGGTTCAGGCTGCCCGCCGAAGATGTGGCAGAGGCCGGAGACTGTGACCAGGAGCAGAGAAAGGCCGATGCCGATGCGACCGTTGTCGTGCACGGAGCTCGGATTACGGAACAGCCAGATCGCGAAGAGCATGATGATCACCGGCAGGGCGAAGGCGACCCGGCCGAAGAGACCACCGAAGGTCCAGGCATCCAGGGTCTGGGCCACCGGGTCGTTGATCAGGAACCACTCGATCACGGCGCCGGCGACGGCCAGCAGCACCAGGAAGAAGGGCAGACCGTCGCGGCGTTCCTCCTTGGAGAGCTGTTCGGGGCCTAGTGCGCGGGCCGCGCCGCCGGCGACGTGGGCCAGGCCCATCCACATGCGCACGGCGATGCCCGGCTTGGACTCGGCCGCGGGGAATTTGACGGTCTTCTGGGTCGCGGTGCTGCCGGCCTTGGTGCGCGCGGTCGTTCCGGTGCCGCGCGCAGGCGTGCTGCGGGCACGCCCGGTCGACTTAGTGCTCGTAGCCATGTGTTCCACGGTACCGCCGACACCCGACATCGGCGTGAGCCCACGCCCAATTACCCGGGCGTGACCCGTCTCCGAGCTCACGAGAGCGGCCGTGTGGATGCGTCGGCAGTGCCGTGGCGACCACACAGCCGCTTTCGCGAGTCATCAGTAGCGGATGGCGTCGATGACCTTGACCCGCACCGCCACCAGGGCGGGCAGCAGGCCGGCGAGGGCGCCCACGACGGTGGCACAGACCAGGCCGAGAATGGCGGCTTCCACCGGGAACGGCGGGAAGTCGGTGACTGCGCCCTGGCTGATGAAGCCCTGCAGCATGGGGTTGGTCACGATGAGCACGGCGCCGATCACGCCGACAACGCCGGCCACGAGGGTGGCGACGATGCTCTCCATCATCACCGAGAAGAACACCCGCCCCGCCGTGGCGCCGAAGCTGCGCCGGACCCCGATCTCCCGGATGCGTTGCTTGAGGGTCACCAGGGCGATGTTGACCAGGCCGAGGGCGCCGAGCAGCAGCACCAGGCCGGCCACTCCCGCGACGAGCAGCTTGATCGACCCGAACGGGTCCTCGTTGAACGCGGCGTAGTCCTGCCGGCTCACGGACACGTTGGTCCCCGAACCGATCGCCGCGGTGAAGTCCCGCTGAATGGCTTTCGTCAGCTCCTCGCTGAGTCCGGCCGGCACCCACATCTCGTAGTTGGGCACCACTCCGTTGGCCGCCTGCTGTTCCGGCGAGCTCAGGCCGGCGAGGGTGTCGGCCAGCAGGTACATGGCGGGCTCGGTGTCCCAGGTGCTCACGGGGTACACGCCGGTGATGACGGCTGTGGTCGGCCTGTCACCGAGCAGCGTGGTGGTGGGATGCGTCGCCAGGTCTGGTTGGCCGAGCCTGTCGTAGAAGACCTGGTTCACCAGTACCGCGGGGGCGAGGCGGTCGGCGTCGGTGGCGCCGAACCAGTCACCCTCGGTGAGTCTCACGCGGTGCATCGTGCCGTAGGGCTGGTCGACGGCCGTGACGCGCACCGGCACAGCGCCATCCGCGAACTGCACGGTCTGGCTGGAGTTGACAACCCGGCTGGCGTAGTCGATGCCGTACCGGTCCAGCGTGGTGGTCCAGAGCTCCTCCATGACTTCGGCGTCCACCGGCGTGCCGTCGTACTTCGCCACGTACAGGGAGAGGGTCGCCGCCCGGCCGCCCTGTTGTTCGTTCTGCTCCTGCAGGGCCTGCTGCGCCACGGCGCCGAGCCCCACCACGGTGGTGATCGCGCACACCGCGACGGCCACGCCGATCAGCGAGAGCATCACCCGGGTCTTGTGGATGCGCAGTTCCTGCCAGGCCTCGACGAAGGAGCCCACGACGTTGCTGAGCAAGCGGTTCATGCGGGCACCGCCGCCAGGTCGTCGTCGCGCAGGTCGTCGGGCACGTCGCCGCCGAGCAGGGCCGAGTCGTCGGGAGCGCCGACCACGGTGAGCACGCCGTGGTCCAGGCGCAGGTGCCGGGTGGCCAGCGCAGCGATGGCCGGGTCGTGGGTGATGGTGATGAGGGCGGCGCCGGAGCCGGTGGCGACCTCGTCGAGCAGCGCCATCACGTCAGCGCCGGTTTCGAGGTCGAGGGCCCCGGTGGGTTCGTCGGCGAGGATGAGCCGCGGGCCGCGCACCAGCGACCTGGCGATGGCCACGCGCTGTTGTTCGCCGCCGGAGAGCTTGTCGGGCATCGCCCCCAACCGGTGGCCGAGGCCGACCCGGTCGAGCATTTCGGTGGCGATGCGGGCGCGCTGCCAGAACTGCTTGCCCTGGGCGTAGAGCAGCGGGGTCATCACATTCTCGAGCGCCGTGCGGCCCTGCAGCAGGTTGAACTGCTGGAAGATGAAGCCCACGTCACGTCCGCGCACCCGGTCACGCTCGGCCGAGGAGAACGACTTCACCGGCCGGCCGTCGAACTCGAGGTCGCCCGTGGTGGGGTTGTCGAGCAGGCCGAGCAGGTTGAGCAGGGTGGACTTGCCCGAACCACTGCGGCCCACGATGGACACCCGGTCCCCCACCGCCACATCGAGGTCGACGCCGGAGAGGATCGTCAGCGGCGGAGCGTCAATGAGCTGGACGGTGCGGGTGACACCGGCCAGGTGCAGGAGCGTCACCGGAGCGTCATCCCGGGTTCGGAGCAGACCTCGCTGCCGTCGGGCGCGGTGACACAGCCGTCGGCCGGTACCGCGACGGCACCGGGCACGAACTGGTTGATCAGGTCGCCCTCGGCCAGGCCGGTCAGAACCTGCACGGATGTACCGTCGTTCATGCCGAGGGTCACCGGGCGTTCCTCGGTGCTGCCGTCGGGCAGAACGAACCAGACGATGCCGGTCTCGGCGGATCCCTTCACGGCCGTGGTGGGCACGACGAGCACGTTCTCCACCTTGCCGCCTGCGATGGTGATCTGGGCGGCGAGGCCCGGGAACACCGTCACCTCGGCGGGGATGGCACAGCTGACGGTGGTGCCTGAGGCGCCACCGGTGCCGCCCGTGTCGGTGCCCGACGCCGGGTCGGCGCCCGTGCCGCCGGCATCCGCCCCGGCCAGCGGGGTGCTGATACGCAGTCCTGTGCAGGTGAACGGCGCCGGGCCGTTGGTGATGGCGATGGATGCCTCGGTGGGCTGTGTGACCAGCCGGTACTGCTGTTCGGGGCTGAGCGATCCGCTCACGGAGTGGCTGGGCGGGGCGACCTGTCCGGTGGTGTCGCCGATCGCGACCGACTGGCCGTGGATGACGGTGAGCGCGCTCAGCACGCCATCGGCCGGCGCGTAGACCTTCTCGAAGGTGACCGCAGGCTTCGGTTGGCTGCTTGAGACCATCCCGGTGGCCGGGTCGGTCGTTTCGACGGGGTCGGCAATGGTCTCGACCTTGATGTCGTAGATTTTGTCGCCCGCCGCCACGGTCTGGCCGGCGGCGAAGAAGATCTCGTCAACGGTGCCGACGGCCACGGCCTTGACGGGCACGGCGGCATCCGCCGACACGGTCGCCGGCAGTGTCACGTCGTTGGTGATCGTGCCCAGGGCCACGGGCACCTGCGGTTCGACGATCTGGCCGGTCGGCTGGGCCGGGTCCTGTGCCTCTGCGGTGTCGGCGAAGAAGGCCAGTTTCACCAGGGCCACGGCGATCGCCGCAATCACCAGCAACCGGAGGATCGGAAAGACCCATTTGCGCATCACATTCACTGGTTTCCCCCATACTCGCACCGCACCCGCACGGTGCCGGCTGGCTCGAGCCTAGGGCCAGGTCCGAGCCGTCAGGGCGACTTTCGGCCAATATCCTCCTGGAGGATGACGTCCTGGTCGGGGCGGTAAAAAGACGACAACCCCCGGCGCCGAAGGCGGCCGGGGGTTGTCTGATGGTGCGGGTACTGCGGGCGACTACGCCTCGATGATCATCGGAACAATCATCGGGCGACGGCGGAACGACGCCTGCACCCAGCGGCCGACGGTACGGCGCACGACCTGCGTGAGCGCGTACGTGTCGTGGCTGCCGCTCTGGGCGGCCTCGGCCAGGGCGGCCTCGATCTTGGGCCGTACGGAGTCGAAGACCGAGTCGTCCTCGGCGAACCCCTTGGCGTGGATCTCCGGCCCGGTGATGATCTTGCCGGTGGACTTGTCGACCACGACGATGATGGAGATGAAGCCTTCTTCGGCCAGCGTGCGCCGGTCGGTGAGGTCGGCTTCGGTGATCTCGCCGACCGTGGAACCATCTACGTACACGTAGCCGAGGTCAAGCTGGCCGACCTTCTTCACGTCGCCGTTGCGCAGGTCGAGCACGGTGCCGTCTTCGGCGAGGATGGCGCGTTCGACGGGAACCCCGCTCTGCACGGCGAGCTTGGCGTTGGCCACCAGGTGGCGGTATTCGCCGTGCACGGGCAGCACGTTCTTGGGCCGAAGCACGTTGTACACGTAGAGCAGCTCGCCGGCGGCGGCGTGTCCGGAGACGTGCACCTTGGCGTTGCCCTTGTGCACGACGTTGGCGCCGAGCTTGGTCAGTCCGTCGATGATGCGGTAGACCGCGTTCTCGTTGCCGGGGATCAGGCTGGAGGCCAGGATGACGGTGTCGCCGGGGCCGACCTCGATCTGGTGTTCGCTGTTCACGATGCGGCTGAGGACGGCCATCGGCTCGCCCTGCGAACCCGTGGACATGTAGACGATCTTGTTGTCCGGGATGTTCCCGGCCTTTTTGAAGTCGATGAGCACACCATCCGGCACCTTGAGGTAGCCGAGGTCGGCGGCGATGGTCATGTTGCGTACCATCGAACGGCCCAGCAGCGCCACGCGGCGTCCGTTGGCGTGGGCGGCGTCGAGCACCTGCTGCACGCGGTGCACGTGGCTGGAGAAGCTGGCGATGACCACGCGGCGCGGGGCGCGGGCGATGACGTCTTCAAGCACCGGGCCGATGGCGCGCTCGCTCGGCGTGAAGCCGGGTACGTCGGCGTTGGTGGAGTCGACCAGGAACAGGTCGATGCCCTCCTCGCCGAGGCGGGCGAAGTCCCGGAGGTCGGTGATGCGGTTGTCCAGCGGCAGCTGGTCCATCTTGAAGTCACCGGTGTGCAGCACGCTGCCACCCTCGGTCTTGATCGCGACAGCGAGGGCGTCGGGGATCGAGTGGTTCACGGCGACGAACTCGAGGTTGAACGGGCCGAGGCGCTCCTTCTGGCCCTCCTTCACCTGCAGAGTGTAGGGGGTGATGCGGTGTTCCTTGAGCTTGGCCTCGATGAAGGCCAGCGTCAGGCCGGAGCCGATCAGGGGGATGTCCTGGCGAAGCTTCAGCAGGTACGGAACGGCGCCGATGTGGTCTTCGTGGCCGTGCGTGAGCACCACACCGACGATGTCCTTCAGGCGGTCCTTGATCGGGGTGAAGTCGGGCAGGATCAGGTCGACACCGGGCTGGTGCTCTTCGGGGAAGAGCACGCCGCAGTCGACGATCAGGATCTTGCCGTTGATCTCGAAGGTGGTCATGTTCCGGCCGATTTCGCCGAGTCCGCCGATGGGCGTGACACGGAGAGTCCCCTTGGGGAGCGCGGGCGGTGCGTATACGTCGTTGGGCATAAGCCCTCCTATATGTGGAGTTGGTGGTACGTGAAGTTGGTGCTGCTGGAGTCTGTGGTGGTGCGGTCTAACTTGTGGCGTGTGGCTTTCTAGCGGGTGGTTCCGGCGATCTTGGGCAGTGCGCCACCTGCGGCGGCGTTGCGGTCGGGGCGGAAGTTGGTGAAGTCGACGCCGGGGATGTTCCGGACCAGGTCGATCTCGTCTTCGATCATGGCGGCCTCGGATTCCTCCGGGCCGACGAGGGGCAGGCGCACGCGGGGGCTGCCGATGCGGCCCAGACCGTGCAGGATGTACTTGGCCGCGACGGTGCCGGGCACGTGGGTCATCACGGCGCGCACGAGCGGTTCGAGCTGCTGATGAGCCAGCGTCGCCGCCTTGAGGTCGCCCGCGTTCACGGCATCCACCATCTGGCGGTACGGCGTGGCCGCGATGTTCGCGGTGACGCCGATCAGGCCGGTGGCGCCGATCGAGAGGTGCGGCAGCACGTTGGGGTCGTCGCCGGAGAAGTAGAGCAGGTCGGTCTGGTTGAGCACCCGGCTGACCTGGGCCAGGTCGCCCTTGGCGTCCTTGACGGCGAGGATGTTCGGGTGCTTCGCGGCGCGCAGGATGGTTTCGTAGGTAATCGGGATGCCCGTGCGGCCGGGGATGTCGTAGAGGATCACCGGCAGGTCGGTGGCATCCGCGATCATGCGGAAGTGCGTGAGTACGCCGGCCTGGGTGGGCTTGTTGTAATACGGGGTGACGATCATGTTGCCGTCGGCGCCGGCCTTCTCGCTCTGCTTAGCGAGCTGCATGGCGTGCGCGGTCTCGTTGGATCCGCCACCGGTGATGATCTTGGCGCGGCCGGCCGCGACGTCCTTGCCGACCTCGACGAGCCGGATCTTCTCGGGGTCGGTGAGGGTGGAGGTCTCACCGGTGGTGCCGGTGACCACGATGCCGTCGGCCCCTGCGGTGATGACGTCGTCGATGTGCTTCTCGACGTCTGCCCAGGCCACCTCTCCGTCAGCGGTGAATGGTGTCACCAGGGCGACGAGGACCTGCCCGAATGGGTTGAAAGGAGTAGACACGTTTTACAGGTTATCGTCTAGCGCGCCCTCCCGCGCCTTTGCGGGTGCTCTCGCGCGCGTCATCTGCCGTCATACGGGCTGTTCGGCGCCCGCCTCGGCGTAACCTCTCCTGCATGAACCCAGCCGCTGCCCTGCTTGTTCTGGTGCTGTTGGTCGCGCTGACCACCGCACTGGGGCTGCTCTGGCGCCGCCGGCAGGGCCGGGTGACGAGCGCGAGTGCTGATGTGGTCACGGCCGCCGAGCTCGGGCTGCCCACGTCTGATTCCGCGCCGGTCTTCGGTGCCGAGGCGACCCTGCTGCAGTTCTCCACCGAGTTCTGCTCCCGCTGCCCCGGCACCAGCACCCTGCTGCGCCAGGTGGCGGATGCGCGTGCGGGCGTTCGGCACGTTGACGTGGACCTCACCAGCCGGGCGGACCTCGCCCGGCGGTTCAACGTGCTGCAGACGCCGACCACGCTTGTGCTGGACCGGGCCGGCCGGGTGCGCGCCCGGGTGGGCGGTGTGCCGAACCGGGCCGCCCTGCATGCCCACCTCGACGACCTCGTCCTCGACGTTCAGGAGTTCCGATGACCCAGCCCCATCCCGTTGCCGCCGCGAAACGACCAGGGGTGGACCCGCGCGGACCCCGGTTCGGGGCCGCCGTCACGGCCGTGGTGCTGCTGGTGGTGATCTTCCTCGCGCTGGTCGGCGCATCCGTCGCCGCGCTGACCCTGCTCGCCGCGCAGACCGCGGTGTTCGCCTGGAGCACCGTGGCCGGTGTCGCGCGGCATCCGTACGGTCTGCTCTTCAAGACCCTGGTGCGCCCGCGGCTCGGCCCGCCCGCGGCACTCGAGGACCCGGCGCCGCCCACCTTCGCCCAGGGGGTCGGCCTGCTGGTCGCCCTGATCGGTGTGGCGCTCGGCCTCGCCGGGGTGCCGGCGGCCGTGCCCATCGCAGCAGCGGCCGCGTTCGTGGCGGCGTTCCTGAACGCGGTCTTCGACTACTGCCTGGGCTGCCAGCTCTACCTCCTGCTGGTGCGAAGCGGGATTCTCGGTCGGAGCCCGGCGGCGCCCTGACCGGCGGGTGGCCTGGCGCGCGGCGGGGCTGGGCTGAGCGGGGCTGGGAACCTGCCCGTTGCCCGTGGATTCACCGTGCCTGATCCAGGGCCGGCGGATAGGCTGGTGATCCACTTCCAGGAGGTAACACCATGGCCCTGACCAGCGAAGCAACCACCGTATGGACCGGCGACCTGATGACGGGTTCCGGAACCGTCTCCCTCGATTCCTCGCACGGCGGGTCGTTCCCGGTGAACTGGAAGGCCCGCGCAGAGGGCACCGCCAATACGACCAACCCCGAGGAGCTGCTCGGTGCCGCGCATGCATCCTGCTTCTCGATGGCGCTGGCGAACATCCTCACCTCAGCCGGGCACCCGCCGACGAGCATTCAGACCACCGCCGCGGTGACCTTCGTCGCCGGAACCGGCGTCACCGGCAGCCACCTGCTCGTGAGCGCCAGCGTTCCGGGCGTCACCGAGGAGCAGTTCGAGGCGTTCGCACAGGACGCGAAGGTGAACTGCCCGATCTCCCAGGCGTTGACGGGCATCCCGATCACCATTGAAGCCGAGCTGGCCTGAGCGGCCGCCGGTAACTCCCATGCGCGTACTCATCTCCGGAGCCTCCGGACTCATCGGCTCCGAATTGACCCGTCAGCTGGAGGCCGCGGGGCACACCGTGCTCCGGCTCGTGCGACGCCCGCCGCAAACCCGGGCGGAGTTCCGCTGGGACCCGGCGACGCTGACCCTGGACCCTGCCGTGCTCGACGGTGTGGATGCGGTGATCAACCTGTCCGGCGCCTCGATCGGGCGGCTGCCCTGGACCAAGTCCTATCGGCGCCAGATCATGGAATCCCGGGTGCAGGCCACGCGCACCCTCACCGACGCCATGCGCCGTTCCGCCACGCCGCCGTCGGTGCTGCTGAACGCCTCAGCCGTAGGGATCTACGGCAACCGGCCCGGTGAAGAGCTCACCGAGGAGTCGCTGCCCGGCTCCGACTTTCTGGCCACGGTCGTCACGACCTGGGAGGCGGAGGCCCGCCTGGCCCCTGAGGCCACCCGGGTGGTGATGCTTCGCACCGGCCTGGTGCTTGCCAAGGGCGGCGCGTTGAAGCCGCTGATGCCGATCGTGCGGCTCGGCCTCGGCGGTCCGCTCGGTCGCGGCAGCCAGATGTGGCCGTGGGTGAGCCTGCACGACGAGGCCGCCGCGATCGTGCACCTGCTCACCTCGGAGCTCAGCGGGCCGGTGAACCTCGCCGGCCCCACCCCGGCGACCGCCAACGACGTGATCCGGGCCGTGGCCACGGCGCTGCGCCGGCCGTTCTTTGTTCCGGTGCCCGAGGTGGTGCTCACGCTCGCCCTGCAGGATGCCGCCAGGCAACTGCTGCTCGCCGACCAGCGGGTGAGCTCGGCGAAGCTGGAGGCCGACGGTTTCCGCTTCACCCACCGCACGGCCGCCGAAGCGGTCACCTGGATGCTGCGCTAACGGTTCCGTCGGGCGTCGCGGGCGGTGGTCCCGCGGCGCCGGGCCCGGACTCGTCCTACGGGCGGGCCGAACCCGGGCGTGAGCTCGGTGTGCGGGGTAGGCGCCGCTATGCGGGTGGCGCGCCACCGGCCTAGCGGCGCCTGCCCCGCACGGCTCGAGATTCTGCTCGGGTTCACCTCATCCTCACCTTCACGGGCCGAGCCTCGCCGTCACCTCACGGTGCTGCGGGCGGCAGGCCTGTCCTCCACAGACTCCCCCGCCCGGAGTTTTCACCAACCACAGTTCGGTGACGGTAGCCGTGGCGACTGGCGCCCAGACTCGCCCGATGACCAATCGCCCAGACCAACCGTCCGTGCCACCCGAGGTGATCCTGGCCGCCGAGTACCGGCGCGCCCTGGGCGCCGACCTGCGGCTGCGGCGCGCTGCCGAGCGAGGCTACCTGCACCGCATCGGCTGGGGCCAGTATTGCCCCGCCGCGGTCTGGGCCGGCCTCGACCGGGATCAGCGGTATGCGCTGAATGCACGGGCCGCGTCGCTGGCACGCGGGAGCGCGCTGCCCCTTTCGCACCAGTCGGCGGCGGCTCTGTGGCAGCTGCCGCTGCTGACACCGTGGCCCGATGAGATCCATTTCCTCGGCCAACGGTCAACCGGGGGTCGCTCAGAGTCCGGCATCCGCCGGCATACGGTGGGCTTCGACGAGCGAGATGTAACTCTGCGGGCTGGGGTGTTGGTCACGTCGGTCGCTCGCACGGTGATCGAACTTGCGACGGTCGTGGATCTCCGGTCGGCGGTCGCCGCGGCCGACCGGGCCCTGGCTGTGGACCGATCTGGGCGGATTCCACCCCTCACCGACCGGGCGACCCTACTCGAGACCTGGCACCGGATGCTGCCGTTCCGCGGGTCGGTGCGGGCGCGCACGGTGATCGACTTCGCCACGCCGCTCTCGGGCTCCCCCGACGAGTCGGGCAGTCGAGTGACGATCGCGCTGGCGGGCCTGCCCGAACCGGAGTTGCAGCATCCGTTCG
Source organism: Cryobacterium lactosi (assembly GCF_004403945.1). GTDB lineage: Bacteria > Actinomycetota > Actinomycetes > Actinomycetales > Microbacteriaceae > Cryobacterium > Cryobacterium lactosi. The sequence goes on from NZ_SOHM01000011.1 coordinate 60,614, forward strand.
TGATCGAGGACCGAACGGTCTTCTCCGACTTCTTCTGGCTCTACGTGCGGGGTGTGGGCGAGAGTGACGGCCGGGTGAAGTACTTCGACCCCGTGATGCTCGCCGGGCGCACTCCGGCGGAGGTGGTGTACGAAGAGAAGCTTCGTGAGGATGCCATTCGGCTGCAGGTGCGCGGCTTCGTGCGCTGGGACCACGCCACCGGCATGAGCGTGCCTCGATTGACGGCGCGGCTGGCGCACCTGGGCCTGACCCGGGGCCGCCCTCGGCTGGCCGAGCACTGAGGTGGGCGGCACCGAACGGGGACGCGACACCTGCGCACGGGTCAACTCGAGGTGTGCGGGGCAGGCGCCGCTATGCAGTAGGCGCGCCACCCGCATAGCGGCGCGGCACCCGCGCAACGCCCCGAGGGGGCTCAGGGGCCCGAAGACCCCGGAGCGACACGGCGCGGCGGCACTCGCGCAGCGACGCAGCACCCGCACTCCGGCCGCCGTCTGCCCCGCAGAGGGGTCAACTCGAGGTGTGCGGGGCAGGCGCCGCTATGCCGTGGGCGCGCCACCCGCATAGCGGCGCGGCACCCGCGCAACTACCCTTCCCGGGCGCGGCGGGCGGGCCGGGCGCGGGCGGCTCAGGCGGCGGACTTCTCCAGGCTCATCGCGGTGCGGAGAGCCGAGCGGGCGCGGCGGCGGTCGCCCGACGCGTCGTAGGCCAGGCCGAGGCGGAACCAGGCCCGCCAGTCCTCGGGCGCGGCATCCACCGCCTCGCGGTACTGCGGGAACTGCGCGTCGGCGGCGTCGCGGAAAGGTCGGCCGCTCGGGCGGCTGGGCAGATCGTTGACGGGCAGGGCGCCCTCGGCGTCGAGCTGCTTGACCAGGCGTTCACAGCGGATGCCGAAGTTGATTTCGCGCACCAGCGCCCACGCGCCGATGAACGGGAGCACGATGAGCGCGATGCCGATGAGGATGCCGACGGGGTCGCCGCTCTGCACGAAGAGCACTGCGCGCCAGCCGACCAGCACCAGGTAGAAGACCAGGAGGACGGCCATCACGACAACGGCGATGCGACCCTTCATTCGCCGGGCTCCATCTCGGCGTTCTCCGGTCCGGCAGGCGGCCCATCGGCCGGCCCGGCGGGCGCCGCAGCGAGCGCGTCGCCGGATAGCCCAAGGTCGATCAGCTGGTCCAGGCCGACGGTCACCCCGACGCAGTCCCGCGTGGCGGCCAACGCCACCATGATGCCGCGCTCGTAGGCGTCGGCGGAGAGCGTGTTGTGGGTGATCGTGAGGGTCTCCCCCGAGCCGCCGAAGATCACGTCCTGCCGGGCCAGCACGCCGGCCAGACGCAGACTGTGCACCGGGACTGTGGCGACCTGCTGGCCGCGGGCGCGCTGGTCGATGTGTGGGGCGGCGACCGGGCCGAGGCCGGCGCGGGCGGCGGCCATCAGCTCAGCGGTGCGCACGGCGGTTCCCGACGGCGAGTCGACCTTGCCCGCCTGATGCGCCTCGACGATCTCGATGGAGTCGAAGAACCGGGCGGCGAGGGCAGCGAAGGCCGTGCCGAGCACCGAGCCGAGCGAGAAATTGGGGATGATCACGGCGCCGACATCCGTGCGGCCTTTGAGCTTGTGACCGAGCGCGTCGATCCGGGCCTGCGACCAGCCGGAGGTGCCCACAAGCACCCGGAGGCCGTTGGACACGGCGAAGTCCACGACGCTCTGGCTGACCGCCGGTGCGGTGAGGTCGATCGCCACATCCGCTCCCAGCATCTCGCTGAGCTCGCTGGTCGAGTCCAGCCGGGCCACCAGCTCGTACTCCGTCGCGTTCTCCACCAGGTCGCAGACCAGGCGCCCCATCTTGCCCGTTGCGCCGATGACGGCCACCCGTGTTGTCATGCTGCCAATCTACCAAGCGCGACGGTTGCCACCGGTGCCCGGACACGTACCCTAGGGGCATGCCTGAATTCACTGCGGTCTCTGTCACGGATGCGGGGTCCATCACCCTGCTCACGCAGTACTTCAGCGATCGCGCCTCAACGTTCCCTGCCGCGGGCGGATACCGCACCACGTTCCCGACCCCCGCGCAGTTCGTGGCGCCGAACGGCCAGTTCCTGCTCGTCAGCGAAGAGCCTGGGTCCCGCACGTTCGTGGGCTGCGGCGGCGTGCGGCGTATCGAAGACGGGGCGGATGGGGCGGTGCGGTTCGAGGCCAAACACCTCTGGCTGCAGCCGCAGGTGCGCGGCCGCGGCTGGGGCAGCCTGCTGCTGGCGGAACTGGAAAAACGGGCCAGCGCGTTCGGCGCCACGGAAATCGTGCTCGACACCAACTCGAGTCTCGAGGCGGCCGGAGCGCTCTACCGGCGCTCCGGCTATGTGGATGTGCCGCCGTACAACGACAACCCGAACGCCACGAACTGGTACAGCAAGGCACTGTAGCGGAGGTGACGCACCCGCGTCGTCACCAGTCGTGTACCGTGCCGTCCAGGCGCCGGTTGACCGGCAGGTACTTGGGGTTATAGGGAAAAGCCGCCGCCGCGTCCTCGTCGAACTCCACTCCGAGCCCGGGCGCGGACCCGGGATGCATCAGCCCGTCGGTGAAGGTGTAGCCGTGTCGGAACACCTCCGCGGTCTGCGGGGTGTGCCCCATGAACTCCTGGATTCCGAAATTGGGGATGGTGAGATCCACGTGCAAAGCCGCCGCCATGGTGATCGGCGACAGGTCGCCGGCGCCGTGCGACCCTGACCGCACACCATAGAGCTCTGCGAGAGCGAATATTCGGCGTAGGTGCGTGATGCCGCCGGCGTGCGACACCGAGGTGCGGATGTAGTCGATCAATCTCTCGGTGATGAGCTGCTGGCAGTCCCAGATCGAATTGAATACCTCGCCGACGGCGATGGGCGTGGTGGTGTGCTGACGGATGAGCCGGAACGCGGACTGGTCTTCGGCCGGGGTCGGGTCTTCGATCCAGAAGGGGCGGTACGGTTCCAGCGACTTGCCGAGTCGCCCGGCTTCGATAGGCGTCAGACGGTGATGCACGTCGTGGAGCACATGGACGCCGAAGCCGAATTCCTCGCGCACGAACTCGAACAGTCTCGGTGCGAAGTCCAGGTATGACGTGCTCTCCCAGCTGTCTTCCTGAGGCAGCGCGCTGCTCGCCGGCTCGTAGTAGGCCCCGGCCGCGGGGATGCCGTAGGTCTTGTCGACGCCCGGGATGGCCGACTGCACCCGCACCGCTTTGTAGCCGAGGTCGAGGTGCGCCCGGAAGTCGTCACCGAGCTCGGCGAAGTCGCTGCCGGAGGCGTGCCCGTACACCATCACCCCGTTCCTGGCCGCGCCGCCGAGCAACTCGTAGACCGGCATTCCCGCCGCCTTGCCTTTGATGTCCCACAACGCGACATCCACCGCCGCGATGGCTGTCATGGTGACCGGGCCGCGCCGCCAGTAGGCGCCCTTGTAGAGGTAGTGCCAGATGTCTTCGATCCGGTTGGCCTCCCGGCCGATCAGGAGCGGAAGAATGTGATCGCGCAGATACGATTCGACCGCGAGTTCACGACCGTTGAGGGTGGCGTCGCCGATGCCGCGGATGCCCTCGTCGGTGTCGATGATCAGGGTGACATAGTTCCGCCCCGGTGAGGTGACGACGACCCGTGCAGCGGTGATGAGCATGAGCTCTCCTGTCTCGGCTGAAGCCGATTAGTAATGCGGACGACCGGTCGCGTCGGCGACCCCGGACTTGCGGAAGAAGTAGGTCTGGATCTGGTCGCGCCAGTCCCCCGCCGACCGAACCTGCTCCACGAGGAGCGTTGTCACGCGCTCATGCGTTGCACTGTCGATCCGGTTGCTCAGCCCGGCCCAGGCGGCCTGGCTGCGCAGAACGTCCTGCACCCCCTCGGTATGGGTGTCGTAGATGTGCTGGATGACCGTCGACCCGCTTTTCAGCACGTGGTCGTATGGCACGTGGTGGAAGAACAGCAGCAGATCGTCCGGGCACTCCGCCAGCGATTCGTAGCGTTCCCGCCACGGCGAGGGGTACTGCCCGGCGAATCCGGTTCCCGTCGCCTGCGTGCGATCGACGCCGACACCGTCTCGATCGGCGAAGTGATACGTTCCCCAGCGCGAGTACTCGTAACCATCGACGTCCGGGCCGTAGTGGTCCCGGGAACTCACCATGAAACCGACTCCGAGCGGCGCCGTGTACTTCTCGTAGGTCGCCCACGAGCTGTCGAGGATGGAGTGGATGACGGCCCGCGCGTGATCGTCCGCGTCCGGGAAGGTCGCCCCGATCCATTCGTCCAGGATGCGGAGAGGGTCGGCGAGCGGCTCCCAGGAGAGCCTGCCGAACGCGTAGAGATTCGCCTGGGCAAGGGGGTGCCCGGTGAGGAAATGGTCGGTGCCGACGTTGGAGACTGCCACGAACCCTCCGGTGGCGAGGTCCGCGACGGGACGCGCCCCGTCGGTCTCACCGGCGAAGCGGAAGCGCAGGATCTCGCTCCAGGCCGGCCCGAGGTAGCAGACGTGTTTCTGCTGCCCGGTGTACTCCTGGGTCACCTGGAGCTCAACGGCGACGTTCGTGTGTGTGAGCGCCCCGATCACCGGCGAAACCGGCTCGCGAGTCTGGAAGTCGATGGGACCGTGTTTCACCTGCAGCACGACATTGTCGGCGAATTGCCCGTCCAACGGAACGAAGTGCCCGAAGGCAGCCTTGGCACGGTCGGTGGATCGATCGCGCCAGTCCTGATGGTGGTTGTAGACGAACGCCCGCCAGTGCACGATGCCGTCGTGCGGGGCGAGTGCCGCCGCCAGCGGGTTCGCGCCCTCGGCGTGGCTGCGACCGTAGGAGAACGGCCCGGGCTGCCCCTCGGAGTCGGCCTTGACCACGTATCCGCCGAAGTCGGGGATCGCGTCGTAGACCCGGTCGGTCGCCTCGCGCCACCACTCGGCCACCTCCGGCAGCAGCGGATCGGCGCTCTCCAACCCGCCCAGGAGCACCGGGGAGGCGAAGTTGACCGAGAGGTGCAGCCGGATGCCCCAGGACCGGAACACGTCGGCGACGCGAGCGACATCGGGCAGTTTGTCAGTGAGGAGCAGGGCTTCGGTCCGGTGCACATTGACGTTGTTGATCGCCACCCGGTTGATTCCGACTGCCGCCAGCAGACGCGCGTACCGGGCGACACGATCCAGGTCCCGGCGCACCTCCCCGTCGGTGAAGAAGATCGAATCACCCGCATAGCCTCGCTCCACGGCGCCCATCACGGGGTGAACCGTCATGTTGTCCCAGTGGTCAAGCATCCGGATGGGGTGAGCCGGTTGCTCGCGCCGCACCCCGGGAGCCGGCTCACCGTTCCGCATCAGGTCGAGCACCCCGTACAGTGCGCCGTGGTCCGTGGCAGCCACGATCGCGGTGACCGAATCCCTGCGGGCGAGGATGTACCCCTCCGGCGTCAGGGGCGAGGCCTCCGCGGCCGCCGCGGCCTCCCGCACCGCCGCCACATCCGCGTGTGCGGGGTTCGGCGCCATCGGCTCGGTGACGAGGATGACGACGATCTCGGCATCCGTGATCACATCGACGAATCTGCCACCGTGGGCCGCCATCGCTCGGGTGAACTCGCTGCGCACAGTGTCGACGAGTGGCCCGTGCGCGTCGATGTACACCCGCCGCCCACCGAGGTGCCGAGAGGACTCCCCCGGCAACCAGGCCGGGTGTTCCCGTGTCGTGTCGCGTGTGTCAGTGGTCGTCATTGGTTTCTCCTTGTGATGCCGGCAGCCGCCGGCAGACGGTGGATCTTCTGGTGCTCACGGGACCGGGCGGCTCCGCGCCGGTCAGCCCTCTCGTACGACCATCACGCCCTTCGGCTCCAGAGTGATCGCTTCACCCTGCCGGACTGCAGCCCCGGTGATCAGGTCGGTTCCCGCCGCATGAGCGGGCACCACGACGGGCTGATCACCGTGATTGAGGAGGAAGGCGAACCTGCCGCCATCGCCCTCCCGCACGGCGTACTCGAGCTCGGGTTCATCCGCGTACGGGCCGATCAGGTCATGCTCTGCCAGTACGGCCCGCACCACCTGCGACACGCCGTCGGCGTCCAGGAGCGTGCCGACGTACCAGGCGGAGCCGCCGGCGGCAGAGGGCATCCGGGTCACGGCCGCCCGCCCGGCGTAGAAGTCGTCCTCATAACTGCCGACGACCTCTGCGCCCTCGGGAACCAGGATCTCGAAGACACTCCGCGCGCCGACGGCGCCGCTGAGCCCCGAGCCGGTCAAGACGATCCGGTTGACCGACTCGGCGGGCAGGGAATCAGTTTCCTCAACCCGCACACCGAACAGGGGCGCGAGAGGGCCTGGCGCATCGGCCAGGAACGCGTTGGTGTCCCGGTCCACTCGACCGCTCAGGAACGACGACAGTACCGACCCGCCCCGTTCCGTCACGGCCCGGAGCCGGTCGGCGATGTCGCCCTTGAGCATGTGCAGAAGCGGCGCCACCACGACGTCGTAGCCGTCCAGGGGTGCGTCGACCGACACGACATCCAGTTGGGCGCCGGCTTCCCACAGTGCCCGGTGATAGCCCAGGACCACTTGGGGGTAGCTCACCGTGCGGTTGAGTCCGTCCGTTGTCTCGGAGGCCCACCAGCTGTCCCAGTCGAAGAGCACGGCCACGCGCGCCGGCGTGCGAGCGCCCAATACCACTCCGCCGACCCGTTCGAAGTCGGCGCCGAGGGCGGCGACTTCCCTGAATGAGCGGGTGTCGGTGCGCCCGGCGTGGTCGAGAACGGCTCCGTGATACTTCTCGCAGGCGCCTCGCGACTGGCGCATCTGGAAGTAGAGCACGGCGTCCGCACCGTGGGCCACCGACTGCCACGACCACAGTCGCAGCACCCCCGGGCGCTTGAGGGGGTTGATGTCGCGGCTGGCGGTGATCGTCGGGGTCTGTTCCATCACCCAGAACGGGTCTCCGCCTTTGAGCCCCCGCATCAGATCGTGGGTCAGCGCCATCCGTGCCTCAGAACGGTCGGTCGGCGGGTAGTTGTCCCAGGAGGCGAAGTCGAGGTGTTCAGCCCACCGGTGGTAGTCGATCGGCCGGTACATGCCCATGAAGTTGGTCGTGGCCGGCGTCGTCGTGTCGTGCTCCCGGATCGCCGCCTTCTCGTCGAGGAAGTTCTGCAGCATCGCGTCGGACATGAAGCGCAGGTAGTCCAGGGTGATGCCCTGGAACGCGGTGTGGTTCTGACCACGCCAGTGCTCGCTCAGCGCATTCGGCGGCACGATCTGTGCCCAGTCGGAGAACGTGTGCGACCAGAATGTGGCGTTCCAGGCCGCGTTGAGACGCTCGAGGGTGTCGTAGCGCTCGCGCAACCAGACGCGGAACCCGGCGGCGCAGTTCTCGCAGTAGCAGGCCCCGCTGTACTCGTTGCCGATGTGCCAGGCCATGAGGGCGGGGTGACCCGCGTAACGCCGCGCGATCTCACCGGCGAGGCGGCTGGAGAGCCGCCGGAACACCGGCGAACTCGGGCAGGCATTGTGGCGTTGTCCGTAGACGTGCCGGCGCCCGTCGAAATCTGTGCGGTTGACCTCCGGATGCGTGTGGGCGAGCCACGGGGGAAGCGCGCCTGTCGCGGTCGCCATGACGAATCGGCGACCCGACTCAGCGGCCTTGGCGACGATCTCGTCGAGGAGGGTGAAGTCGTACTGGTCTTCGGCGACCGAGATGAGCGCCCAGTCGAAGACCCCCAGGGTGACGGTGTCGATCCGGGCGAGATCGAACGCGGCGTAGTCCTCGTCCCAGTAGTCTCGTGGCCACTGCTCAGGGTTGTAGTCCCCGCCGTACAGGATCTTGTCCTGCCGGGGCGGACGGGTGTCGGTGTCGGTCCTGATGTCGATATCGGTCACGCGATGTACTTCTCCTCGATGAGGGTGGTCATGGGCTTGGCGTTGTTCAGCAGGACTGCGGCGAGGATCGAGCCGAGTGCGATCAGAGCCACCTCGGAGCCGACGCTGACGACGCCGATGCTCGCAATGGTGATGGCCGCGGCTCCGAGGGTCGCTCGCGGTGCCTCGCGCACGCAGCGCAGGGCAAGCCGCAGCACGTCCCGTGCGCGGAAGTTGTAGAGCGACCCGATGATGAGGGCGTGCAGCGCAACGACCGCGACGAGAGTGAAGACGGCGGCTTGGACGAGGCCGGCGATGACAAGCGGAACGCCCGGAGCGATGACCACGTCGAGGTAGGCGACGTTGATCCCCAGGATGCCGAGCGTCACCAGCACCAGCCACCACCAACGCAGCATCCCGAGGGTGTTGAGTCGGTATCCCCGCCAGAAATGCCGGGCCGGCTCCAGGTGGTCTTCGGTGGGACTCTGCCGCCACGCGAAGATCAGGGCTGAGAGCGCAGGCCCCACCGGCAGGAGGCACAGGGCGAGGAGCGGTGCGTTCGAGGCATCGCCCGACAGCGTCACCAAGAGGCCCAGCCCGGGCGATGCCGCGGCGAGGAAGAGGAGCTCGAGGATCAGGACCCGGTAAACCATGGCGGTGGCGCGGCCGAGGGTCCCCGTGCGCTGCGTACCTGTCGAGAGTGTCATTGTGAATACTCCTGGGCTGTAGGGCTGCACCGCCGGGGCCCGATCAGGCCCCGGCGGAACTTTCGGTTACTGGGTTTCGGCGTACCGGTCGTAGGCGGAATTGACCAGGTCGAGGTATCTGCTCATTCCCTTGCCCTCCAGTTCGGTCACGTAGTCGTCCCATTCGGACAGGTCGCGCTGGCCGAGGATGAAGCGCAACGTCGCCTGCTTCGCCGTGTCCGACAGGGGCGTTTCGAGGAGGGTGGCCTGCTCGCGTTCCGATTCTTCGAGGGGGAACGGCGGGGCGAGCGGCAGAACGTCTTTCTCCTTCATCACGGCCTGGAATGCGAGTTCTTCTTCGGAGAACGTGGACTCGAGCAGTTCGGTGGCGCCGCCATAGGCGAAGACACCCGTGGCGAATCCGAAGTCCTTCTGCAGGTGCTTCGGTGCACCGGGGTGCACGCCGACAAAGTCGATGTCGCCGTTCAGTGTTCGCGTGCCGTCGGCGTCCTTGGCGAAGGTCGTTCCCTCGACACCCCACTTGACGAATTCCGCGCCCTCGTCGGAGTACCACAGCCAGTCGATGAACTGCATCATCGCGGTGAAGTTCTCACTCTTGAGGGCGTCGGCGTTGATCATGATGCCGTTCTCGAGACGGGTGGCCTCGGACAGCACGTTGCCGGCGGGACCGGCCGGCAGCGGGATCTTGGCCACGGTCGCCCCGGGCACAGTCTCCGTCAGCGCGGGGCGGTAGTCGTTCACGACGGTCTGGGCGTTGGAGCTGATCGCGAAGGATTTGCCGCTCACGAACTTCTGGATCGCCGAGTCGTCGTCCTGGGTGAAGCTCTCGGGGTCGATCAGGCCGTCCGCGACAAGGGAGTGCAGATACTCGACGAAGGCCCGGTACTCCTCGGTGGCTCCGGTGAATTCGAACTTCTTGTCATCCTCGTTCCAGGATGCCGCATCCCAGCCCCAGCCGGCCGAGGTACCGAAGGTCATCGCCACGACATTCAACAGGCTGTCGCCCTTGAACCGGTCAGAGAGGGGGTAGGAATCGGGGTAGGCCGTCTTGATCGCGGCCAGAACATCGCGGAACTCGTCCCAATCCTTCGGGTCCTCGAGACCGAGCTGCTCCATGATGTCGGTGCGGAACGCAACCGTGTAGTCCTGCCAGATGTCCTCGTGCACGCCGGGCAGCACGTAGAACTCACCATCAGCCTGCCTGAGGCCCTCGAAGCTGTCCTCGAGATCCCATTTCTCGATCTTCTCCGACAGGTTCGGCATCAGGTCGAGGTATTCGCTGACCGGAAGCACTGCCCCGGAGGACACATACGCTTCCTCCTGACCCGGATAGGTCTTGGGAATGATCAGTGGCGCCTTACCGGCGCCGACGAGGAGGCTGCGCTTCTGCTCGTAGTCGCTCATCGGCACAACGGTGGGTTCAAGCGTCACGTTGGTGCGTTCGGTCAGCTCTGACCACAGCAACCAGTCCTTCTTGAGCGGGTAGTTCGGGTGATCGCTGAAAAGGATGGAGAAGTTGATGGGCTCGGTCGCCGTGAACTGCTCCCCCGCGGCGAAATTCGCCATCGCACCGACGTCTTTGCCGCTGAGATCAACCTCGGCATCGTCGCCAGGCGCGCAAGCGGTCAGCCCGGCCACGAGCGCGACGAGGGCTCCCGTGGCAATGACTTTCTTTCGTATGGACAACATTCTGTTCCTTTCGTTGCCGATGAGGTCGGCCTGGGATGAGTGTGACGGTGAGCTGGTGCGGGAGAGGTCAGCCCTTGACGGAGCCGAGCATGATTCCCGAGACGAAGTGTCGTTGCACGAACGGGTACAAGCAGAGGATCGGCAGCACCGTGAGCACCATGGTGACCGACTGGATGTTGGATGCCACCTGGGCCAGGTCGGTGCCGCCCCCGGACGATGCGGCCGTCGAGGCACCGGCGATCAGGTTGCGGAGGTAGACGGTGACCGGGAACAGATCGGCGCGGTCCATATACAGGAACGCCTGGAACCAGGAGTTCCAGAACGCCACCGCGTAAAAGAGCACCATCGTCGCCATGACAGCCTTGGAGAGCGGCAACACGATTCGAAACAGGATCCCGAAGGTCGAGAGGCCGTCGATCTGCGCGGCTTCGTCCAGCTCCTCCGGAAGATTCTCGAAGAACGACTTCATCACGAGCAGGTTGAAGACCGAGATGGCGTTCGGCAGCACGATCGCCCACAGCGAGTTCGTCAGGCCCAGACTTGAGATGAGGACGTAGTTCGGGATGAGGCCGCCGTTGAAGAACATCGTGAAGACGGCGATCCCGATGAGGACGTTGCGGCCCCGCAGTTTTCTCTTTGAGAGCACGTAGGCGTAACAGGTGGTGAGCACCATGGCGATCGCCGTGGCGACAACCGTGTACACCACGGTGTTGCGGTAGTTCGTCCAGAACAGCGAGTCCGACAGCACCAACTGATAGGTGGTCGTGTTGAAGCCCTTCGGCCATAGATTCACCTCGCCGGCCCGGATGAACGACTCCCCGCTGAACGACTGCGCGATGATGTTCACGAACGGATAGAGGGTCACCCCGACGACCCCGAGCAGGATCAGGGTGTTCACGACCTGGAAGGTACGTTCTCCTCGGGAGGACCTGATTCGGCGAGACCGCGTGGGAGTTTCGCGCACCGTCAACCTGGTCGGTGCGGGATCGGTTTTTACCACAGGCTTGTCCCTACTGTTCGGCGAGAAATTGCGTTGGCGGAGAGGATGAGGGTGAGCCCGATGATGGCCTCGAACATCCCGATCGCAGCGGCGTAACTGAAGTTGTTGGCCTCGAGCCCGACGCGATACAGATAAGTGGAGATCACGTCAGCGGTGGGGTACGTCAGGGGGTTGTACAGCAACAGCACCTTCTCGAATCCCACCGACAGGAACGCCCCGATGTTGAGGATGAGGAGGGTGACCATGGTCGGGCGGATCCCGGTGAGCGTGACGTGCCAGGTCTGCTGCCACCGGTTCGCGCCGTCGATGCGAGCGGCTTCATACAGCGCCGTATCGACGTTGGTCAGGGCGGCGAGATAGAGAATCGTTCCCCAACCGACGGTCTGCCAGACCTCGGAGGACACATAGACGGTGCGGAACCACTCGGGCAACTGGAGGAACGGAACGGCGTCGCCGCCGACGGCGCGGACGATCTGGTTGACCGTGCCCTCGAGGGAGAGCAACTGCATGAGCATTCCGGCGATGATCACGATCGAGAGGAAGTGCGGAAGGTAGGAGATCGTCTGCACGAACTTCTTGAAGTACCGGGACCTGACTTCGTTGAGCAACAGGGCCAGGATGATCGGCAGCGGAAAACAGAACAGCAACGTCAGCGATCCGATCGCCAGCGTGTTGCCGAAGACCGCCCAGAATGTGGGGTCCGTGAGGAACATCTCGACGTAGCGAAGACCCACCCACTCCTCACCGAAGATGCTTCCTCCGGGCCGGAACCGGCGAAAGGCGATGATGTTGCCGAGCATCGGCAGATACCGGAAGATCGCGAAGAACAACAGCGGAAGCGCGACCAGGGCGTAGAGCTGCCAATCCCGCTTCAGAGTCTTCCGCCACGACAGCTGCTCTCGTTGACGACCGAAACGGCGGCGCTTGGGCGGCTCCATGGAGCCGGCGAGTCCGACGGCCGTTGCTGCTTCCGGGCCGGCAACGCCCGCCCCGGTGGTCGTGGTCGTGGACTGCTGCAGGCTCATCGTGCCACCTCGAACGCGAACTGTGCGGCGGGTGAGACGACGGTGACGCTAGTGAGCACCCGATCCGCTCCGAGTACTCTGGTGGGTCCGGTCATCCGCAGGGGAAGGGCGGTTTCGATGTCTCCGCTGGATCGGGCGACGCGCAATTCCACATCCCCGGGCTCGACGATGAGGTCGCCCGCCACGCCCGTGAAGGCCGTGAGGTCGGCGGAGATCGTGATCGAGACGTGCGCGGACTGGTCGGGGTCCAGCTCCACCCGGGCGAACCCGATGAGCCGCTGCATCGGCCGGGTGACCTGCGCGACTGGATCGTGCAGATAGATCTGCACCACCTCAGCGCTGCGCAGCGGTCCGGTGTTCGTCACGGTGGCCTGCACGGTGACGTCTCCGTCAACGGCCCACTCCGTGCGCCCGTGGATTTCGCCGATATCGCTCCAGTCGAAGGTCGAATAGCCCAAGCCGTGCCCGAACGGAAAAGCCGCGGTCGGGTCGAGGTTGGACACGCCGGACTTCGCTCCAAGGGGAACGGTCAGGTAGGTGCCGGGTTGCGACCCTGCTTCACGGGGGATGCTGACCGGCAGGCGCCCCGACGGCGAGAAGTCTCCGATCAGCAGGTCCGACACCGCCTGGCCGCCACCTTGCCCCGGGAAGAATCCCTGGACGATGGCGGCTGCGTCGTCGGCCATGGAACCCAGCGCGTAGGGGCGCCCGGTCAGAAGCACGACGACCACGGGGGTTCCCGTTGCGAGTAGTTCGGCGAGCAGGGTGGCTTGAACGCCCGGAAGCGCCAGGTCGCTTGCGTCGCACCCTTCGCCCGAGGTTCCTCGCCCGAAGAGACCCGCTCGGTCGCCGAGAACGACGACACAGACCTCGGCCTGCCTCGCCGCGGCGACGGCAGCGGCGATGCCCTCCTGGTCGGAGCCGTCCACCGAGCATCCGGCCACATGGTGCACAGTCGGGAAGATACTGCGCATCGCGGCCAGAACCGTGGGAATCTCGATGCCGATGGCGACATCCGGATACTTGCTGCCGACGTGGGCCGGGAACGAATAGCAGCCGAGCATCGCCATCGGATCGTCGGCGAGAGGCCCGACGAGAGCGATTCGGGTCGGGGCGCCAAGCGGGAGGACGGAGGTCGGATTCGTCAGCAACACGAGCGATTCCCGGGCGACCTGCGCGGCAAGGCCCTGGCCTTCCTCGGTGTCCAGGTCCAGGTCGTCCACGCCGTCGGGCAGCGGTTCCCAGCCGTCGTCGAGCAGGCCGAGCGCGACCTTCTGAGTGAGCACGCGCAGTGCTGCACGGTCCACAAGATTCTCACTGATCCTGCCGTCGGCCACACCCTCGAGCAACGGGGCACCGTACGTGTCGACGGTGGGCAGCTCCACGTCGACCCCGGCCTCCAACGCGAGGCCGGCGGCGGCGGTGCCGTCTTCAGCGATCCGATGCAGGCGTTCCAGGAAACGGATGCCGAAATAGTCCGCCACGACCGTGCCCTCGAAGCCCAGGCGCTCGCGAAGGATGGTGGTCAGCAGGTGTTTGTCTGCCGCAGACGGCACCCCATCGATCTCCGTGTAGGAGTGCATCACCGACCGGGCTCCGCCCAGCCGAACGGCGGACTCGAAGGGAGGGAGGATGACGTCGGCGAATTCGCGCGGTCCCATGGAGACCGGAGCGAGGTTGCGGCCGGCGCGACCGGCGGAATAGCCGGCGAAGTGCTTGAGGGTGGCGATGATTCCCGCCCCCTCCAGGCCCCGCACGTAAGCGGTCCCGACCGAGGCGACCAGGTGGGGGTCTTCCGAGATGGTCTCTTCGGTACGGCCCCATCTGTAGTCCCTGGTGACGTCAAGGACCGGGGCCAGGCCCTGATGGATACCGGCGGCACGCATGGTCCGGCCGATGGCGTTCGACATCCGCTCGATCAGCTCGGGATGGAACGTGGCTCCCCAGGCCAGCGGCGTGGGATACGCCGTTGCCCGCCACGCTGCGAATCCGCTGAGGCATTCCTCGTGCACAACGGCCGGAATGCCGAAACGGCTCTGTTCCACGATGTGACGTTGTGACACCGCGAGCGATCGAGCCGCCGCGGCCGGTTCGACGGGTGCGGTGCCGAACGGGCGCGTCAATTGCCCCAGGCCGTTACGGGTAACGGCCAGCCAGTCGACGGGGCGTGCTGCCAGATCCTGCTGGAGCGGGGCGACGCCGCCGCCCGATGCGTCGGCACCGACCCAGACGCCAACGAGCTGGGCAGCCTTCTCCTCCAGAGTCATGCGTCCGACGAGGTCGGCAGCACGGTCCTCAGGCGACAGGGATTCGTTGCGCCAGAGTTCGGCATCGTCAGGCTGGGTGTGTGACATGTGACCCCTTTGTCATCGGCTACGTGGCAGCTACCGAGAACGACAGGTGTCGTCGGTGAACCACAGCGGCGTAGTATCGAAACTTTCGAAAAGTATTGCGAAAAGCTTTAGGGGCAACGATATCGGCTCAGCCTCGAGTGTCAAGGAAAATATCCAGGAGCTCGGTGACATCCCCCCGATTCCGTGGGAAAATACCCCACAAACCGAAATGAATCTCCGCTCCGAGTGCTAACTTGGGCTCATTAGTTTCGAAAGATCGACGAGGAACCCATGTTTACCGAAATACCTCCCGCGAACGACGCCGCGGCAGGGCGGATGACGATCTCCGCCATAGCCGCCTCGATAGGCGTCTCGGTGCCATCGGTCTCCAAGGTGCTCAACGGACGCTCCGACGTCGCTCCGGCGACCCGCCTCAAGATCGAAAAGGCGCTTCAGGAACACAACTACCAGCGGAATGCACGGCAAACGGGCACCAGCGCTTCCCCCCTCATCGAGCTCGTTTTTCACGAACTCGACTCCGCGTGGTCGATCGAGATCATCCGGGGCGTCGAACACGCGGCCAAGCGGCACGGCTTGAGCGTCGTCCTGTCGGATTTCGGCGGACGTCACAGTCCCGACCAGCGCTGGATGGATGATGTGGCGGCCCGGCGGCCCTTGGGAGTCATCCTCGTGCTCTCGACCCTGACGCCGGCCCAACGGCGGCAACTCGACACTCGATCCATCCCCTACGTCGTGTTGGACACTGATGGAGAGACGCAGGGCGACGCCCCCTCGGTGGGTTCCAACAACTGGCACGGCGGCCTCTCCGCCACGCGACACCTGCTGGCCCTCGGCCACCGACGGATTGCCGTGATTTCCGGCCCCCAGGATGTTCTCTGTTCGCGGGCACGCGTCGACGGATACCGCGCCGCGCACTCCGAGGCCGGTGTCGAACCGATGGCGGACGCGACCCGCTGGGGAAACTTCACCGTGGACGGCGGTTACAGGCACGGGCTCGAACTGCTCACCCGTCCCGACCGACCCACGGCGATCTTCGCCGGCTCCGACATGCAGGCCCTGGGCGTTCTGCGGGCAGCGCGAGAGCAGGGCATCAACGTTCCGAAGGACCTCTCCGTTGTCGGCTACGACGATCTGCCGCTGGCAGCCTGGGTGGGACCCTCATTGACGACGGTGAACCAGCCGCTCCTAGAAATGGCCGAGACGGCGACCCGGATGGTGCTCGACATGGCGCGCGGCATCGATGCCCGCCCGCGAAGTATCGAATTGACCACGGAGCTCGTCGTTCGCGAGAGCACAGGTCCTGCTCCGCAGTAGCCACACATCGCACCGCTCACCCCGGGTGACCGTTCCGCACCTCCGGGCGGGCCCGCCGAACCAGGGACCTGTCATGGCGCAATTCGATCTGCCGGCTGAAGAACTTCGCGACTATCGCTCGAACGCTCCCGAACCCGCGGATTTCGACGAACGTTGGCGCTCGACCCTGGAATCGGCCGGGGCATTTCCGATCATCACGTCCATCGAGCGCAGTGACAACGCACTCGCCGGGGTCGACTGCTGGGACGTTCGGTTTGCCGGCTTCGGGGGCGACCCGGTCGCTGCCTGGTTTTCGCGCCCGCATCACATCCCCGAGACAAGGCGATTGCCGGTGGTCGTCGAGTACCTGGGGTATGGCCGAGGTCGGGGACTGCCGCACGAACGGTTGCTCTGGGTGTCCGCCGGTTACGCCCATCTGCTCGTGGACAGCCGCGGCCAGGGCGGGCAATACGGCACCGGCGGAGACACCGTCGACAACTGGCCGGCTGCGCCGTCTGCCCCGGGAGTGGTGACCCGAGGCATTCGGAGCCACGACGATCACTACTACCGCCGGCTGATCACCGACGCGGCCCGAGCTGTGCAGGCGGCCCGATCCCTGCCGGGCACCGACCCTGAGACCGTGATCGTTGCAGGCAACAGTCAGGGCGGGCTGCTGTCGATCGCCGCGGCGGCGCTCGACGGGGCTGTGGCTGCGTGCCTGACGAGCGCCCCGTTCCTCTGCGACCCGGACCGGGCCCTCAGGATCACCGAGAGCGCACCGTGGGACGAGATCGTGCAGTACCTGTCTGTGTACCGGGACGCTGAGCCAGACGTGATGAGGACCCTGTCCTATGTCGACGGAGTGTCCTTCGCCCGACGGGGACGCGCACCAGCCCATTTCGCGACGGGTCTGCGCGACACCGTCTGCCCGCCGTCCACAGTATTCGCAGCCTTCAACGCCTACGGCGAGCACACCGGTACGGCGCCCCATCGGACGATCGAGGTCTACCCCTTCAACCACCATGAGGGCGGGGATGCGGTCAACGTGCGGCGTCAACTCTCCTGGCTGAACGAACTCGGGCTCGGCTCGGCACGCGACAGCCTCTCCTGAGCGGTACTAGAACAGGAGCGGGTCCGGCAGGCCGGTGCGCAGTTCCACCGGCAGGTGGCCGAGGTCGTTGTGGGTGACCAGGGACCATGGCCGGCCGGGCTTCTGCTGCAGCACGGTGAGCCCGCAGTTGGCCTGGTTGATGCTGATCCAGCGCCAGTCAGGGGCTCCGAGCACCTCGCGCACGAACCAGGCGATGACAAAATTGTGGGTGATCAGCAGGTCGTGCCGGGGTCCCCGGTGCGGATGCAGGAACTCGGCCACGGCGTCCTCCATTTGGGCGCGCCCGGCCTCGATCGCTTCGTCGCTGACGGAATTGAAGAACGGAGCGTACGACTTGGGCATCTCCGGCGCCCGCCCGGAGGGAACACAGTCGAACAACAACGGGGACGGCTCCGGGGTGAGCGACGGCAGCCGGTCGGCGATGATGGCGGCCGTCTCCGCGGCACGCTGCAACGGCGAGTGCCAGGCACCGGTGAACGGCACCCCGCCGAGACGCTCGGCAATGAGGTGCGCCTGCCGCTTCCCGCGCGGCGACAGAGGGCCGTCCGGCAGGCCGTACTCGGCATCCTGCTGTTCGCCGTGCCGCACAAGGTAGAGGTACTGGGGCATCATCGCCCTTTCAGTTGAAGTCGGTGAAGCGTCGAATCGGGTCGGGGATCCACCGCGAAGGCTGGTCAGTTGGGCGCGCTGGGCACCGTTCGGGACGACAGCACGGCGTCGAAGACATCCTCCTCGAGGGCGCCGACGGCGGCCACCGAGAACGGTCGGGACACCATCTCCGCCGCCAACTCCTGCACGTCGTCGGCGGTGACCAGCGCGAGCCGGCGCAGCGCCTCATCGAGGTCGACGAACTCACCCAGGGTGATTTCGGAGCGGCCGAGCCTGGACATCCGGGTGTCGGAGTCTTCGAGGGCCAGGGCGGATGCGCCGGAGAGCTGACCGGAGGCCCGCTTCATCTCGTCGGCGGTCACGCCGTAGTCGGCGAGGCGGTGCAGCTCGTCGAGCATGATCTCGGCAACCTGGCCGGCCTTGGCGGGTGTGCAGCCGGCGTACATGCCGAAGATGCCGGCATCCGAGTAGCCGGGGGCGAAGGAGTAGACGGAATAGGCAAGGCCACGCTTCTCGCGTACCTCCTGGAACAACCGCGACGACATGCCGCCACCGAAGATCGAGGTCAGCACGTTCATTGCCACCCGCCGCTCATCGGCTGCGACGAGCCCCGGCACGCCGATGAGCAGGTTCGCCTGCTCGAGGGGACGGTGCACCACGCTGACGGGCTGGCCCTGGGTGATCACCGCGGCGGCGCCGGAGCGGCGGCCCACCGGTGCGGCGCGCTCGCCCAGGTCCCAGCCGGCCTGCAGCAGCGACCGGGTCACGGCGGCCACAAGCACGTCATGGTCGACGGCACCGGCCACCGTGACGACGAGGTCCTGCGGCCGGTAGTTGGCCCGGTAGTGCTCCCAGACCGCATCGCGGGTCGCCGCGCGGATGGTGTCGGGGCTGCCACCGATCGGGCGGCCTAGCGGATGCGCGCCCATGACCGCCTGGAAGAATCTCTCGTTGGCGACGTCGGCCGGGTCGTCGTCGGCCATCGCGAGTTCCTCGAGGATGACGCCGCGCTCGGTTTCGAATTCGCCGGGGTCAAGCAGCGAGGAGGTGATCATGTCGGTGAGCACCTCGACCGCCATCTGCAGGTCGCGGTCCTGCACCTTGGCGTAGTAGCAGGTGTATTCCTTGGCCGTCATGGCGTTGTGCTCGCCACCGACGGCGTCGAACGCGATGGCGATGTCCAACGCCGAGCGCTGGGCGGTGCCCTTGAACAGCAGGTGCTCGAGAAAGTGCGTGGAGCCGAAGTGGCCGGGTTGTTCGTCGCGGGAGCCAACGGCCACCCAGTAGCCGATGGTGAGGCTGCGGCTGCCCGGCACCTGCTCGGTGACGATGCGTACGCCACTGGGGAGCACGGTGCGCCTGACGAGGGACTCACCGGCGGCCCGAAACGAGAGTTCGGTCAGGTCAAGGGGAAATTCAACGGCACCGTTCATATCGGTTCAACCTTACGACACCGACCCGCCGGCACGCCGCCGGACGCGGCCGGCGGCTGGCCTACGGGAGTGCCAACGAGAGCGCCGACGGTCAGGCCGACACCTTGTCGAGGTCGACCATGTCCGCCCGGCCCAGCCGCACGGCGGCCGCGGCCACGAGGGCATCCACCTGGTCCGGCCGGCTGGCGCTGGCGACGGGGGCCACCACGCCGTCCCTGGCCAGCAGCCAGGCCAGTGCGATCGTCGATGGGGCCACGCCGTGGTCCTCAGCGATACGTTCGAGCACGGCGAGCACCTTGAGGCCGGTGCGGTTGAGGTAGGCCGACGCGCGCCCGGCGCGGATGCTGTCGGTGAGGTCGGACTTGGAGTGGTACTTGCCGGTGAGGAAACCGTGCGCCAGGGCGAAGTAGGGCATCACGGCGATCTCCTGCGCGCGGGTGACCAGGGCCAGCGAGGATTCGAACGAGACCCGGTTCATCAGGTTGTACGGGGTCTCCAGGGCCACGAACCTGGGCAGGCCGTTGGCGGCGAGCACACGGGCTTCCATCAGGCGCTCCGCCGTGAAGTTGGAGGCCGCCAGGTAGCGCACGGTGCCCGCTGCGATGAGCATCTCCATGGCGCCGAGGCTCTCTTCCAACGGCACGTCGAGGTCGTCGAAGTGGAAGTGCAGCAGGTCGATGTGGTCGGTGCCGAGCCGTTCGAGCGAGGCGTGTACCGCACCGACGATGCTGCGCGGCGAGAGTCCGGGGTTGTCGCGGTTGCGGCCGATCTTGGTGGAGATGACGACGTCGTCCCGCAACCCGCGGGTGCGCATCCAGGACCCGATCAGCACCTCGCTGCGGCCCGCCGCGTAGCTGTCCGCGGTGTCGAGGAAGTTGCCGCCGAGTTCCCAGTGCCGGTCCATGATCTGCATCGCGGTGTCGCCGTCTGTGGTCCAGCCGAAGACGCTGCAGCCCAGCGCCAGCGGGTGCACGGTGAGGTCGGTGTCGCCGATGGTACGACGGATGCCAGGGGCGGGGCGGATCGAGCGTTCCGGCAGCTGCACCGGCGCGGTGTGCTGCACCTGCACCGGACGGGTCTGCAGGGCGAGACCATCGGGCAGGAGGGCGCTGTGAGCGGCGGTCGCCGTGTCGGGCAGGGTATCGGGCGTCGCGGCATCCGCGCCGCTCTGGCCGGTGACCTCGCCGGTGCTGGTTGAGTCGGCACGATCGGCACCCAGCCGTCCCGTCACCACACGCCCGGTTGCCACGCTGCCTCTCATGCCTCCACCACCCCTCGGACGGGTGAGTGCGACTGCCGCACCAACCCGTATAGAGCCGAGAATAACCCGATCCGCACATTCCGCTGGGGGCGCGCGGCAAGCGTTACACAAATGTGCGGCTTGACCCCCCGTTTAGCCGGAATTTTGCTCCGCCGAGCTCGTTCGAAGGGTCGGGGAGTAGTCTTTCCGGCATGTCCGAATCCTCGCTCTACGCCGTGCCGCTCACCATGATCGACGGCTCCCCCACCACGTTCGGCCAGTTCGCCGGCAAGACCGTTCTCGTGGTGAATGTGGCGTCCAGGTGCGGCTTCACGCCTCAGTACGCGGGACTCGAGGCGCTCTACCGCCGTTTCGCCGACGACGGCCTGGTGGTGCTGGGGTTGCCGTGCAACCAGTTCATGGGCGAGGAACCCGGCAGCGAAGAGGAGATCCAGCAGTTCTGCGAGGTCAACTTCGGTGTCACCTTCCCGCTCACGGCCAAGGTGGATGTGCGCGGGAAGCACCAGCATCCGCTCTACAGCCAGCTCACCGCGTTCAAGAAGGGCGTGCTGCCTGGGCTGATCAAGTGGAACTTCGAGAAGTTCCTGGTGAATGCGGACGGCGTCATCGTGGACAGGTTCGCGTCGACGGTGGAGCCCGAATCAGCCCAGCTCGTGGGTGCGATCGAGAAGGCGCTGGCGCGCGCCGCCGCCTGATCCGTTCGTCGGCAGACCGCGAGGCCCTGGCACCTGCACCGGTCAAGCGTCCCAGCTGCACACGCAGAGCTCGTTGCCTTCGGGGTCGGCCAGCACCCACCAGTCCGGGGCATGCTCGTCCGTGAGCAGCACTCCGCCGACCTCGATGATGTCCGCCACCCGCTCCTCACAGTCGGCCACCGGCACGTACACGTCCAGGTGGATGCGGTTGCGCTCGGTGCGCGGGAGCTCCATGTGCTGGAACCAGAGCTTCGGGCCGACGCCCCGGGGATCCCGCAGTTCGATGTCGTCCGCCGGTCCCGACTCGAGGTAGCCCAGTCCCACTCGCCAGAACGGCCGCACGGCGTCGGCGTCGGTGCAGTCGATGGCGATGTCGGTGCGACTGGGCACCAGGTGGGTCGGGTGGGCGTCCTGCTCGGCGGCAAGTTCCTGGATCCGTAACGCGAGCCGCAGGTCCCGCTCGGTGACGCCGCCGGCGTCGTGACTGGTCAGCTGGAACTCCACAGTGCCATAGCCGAGCTTCACGTCGGGGTGGTGCCCCTGGGCCTCGGCGTCGGCGCCGACGGCATCGACCAGGCGCAGGGCGGCGGCGAAATCCGAGGTGCGGTAGGTGGCATACAGGGTTCCCTCCAGGTGCAGGAAATCGCCCCCGGACAGCACCGATCGGGTTTGGCTGGGAGTCAGGGTCTGGCGGGAGGCATCCATCCGACCACTCTTCCGCGCGGTGCCGGCCCGGTCAACCCTGCGCGGTGCGTCGCTCTACCGCCCGGTGGGGGCGACGGATTTCCTCTCGGCGCAACGGATTTCCGTCGCGGTGTGCAATGTGCCCTGTTCAGGGGGCAGTGCGCATGCTACGGTCAGGCAGTATGCACCACCTGGACAAAGTCGATCTCGAGTTGCTCCGCGCCCTGTGCGCCGACCCGGACAGCACCTTCGTGGGGCTCGCCCACACGCTGGGGCTCTCCCGCAATACCGTACAGGCGCGGATGAGCCGGCTGGAGGAGGCGCAGGTGTTCCTGGCCTTCGACCGCCGCGTCAGCGCGGCCGTGCTCGGGTATCCGCTGACGGCGTTCATCGAGGTGTACATCGTGCAGAAGCGCGCTGCGGAGATCATCGCCGAGCTCAACCTGATCCCCGAGATCGTGCAGGCGCACGGCATGAGCGGTGCTGCCGACCTGTTGGTGCGGGTGGCCTGCGCCGACGCCGAAGACCTGTTCCGGATCGACCGCACCATCCTCGCTTGCGAGGGGGTCGAGCGCACCGAGACGTCCCTGGCGATGGGCGAGCTGATTCCGTACCGGGTCGTTCCGCTGCTCGAGCGCGGCGTACAGCCCAAGCCGTCCTGAACTCCCCGCCCGCGCTCCGATCAGCCCGTGCCGGGTGCGCGAAAAGGCCCGCCCTGCCGAAGCAGGACGGGCCTTCCGTCTGACCGGCACACCTGGCGAGAGGTGACCGGCAGATCTAGTGACTAACCTTCGGCCGGAGCTTCGGGTCCCTCGGATGCAGCGTCACGACCGTGCGTGTCAGCTTCATCGGCGAGGACCGGGGCGAGCGAAAGCTTGCCACGGTCGTCAATCTTGGTGATCTCGACGAGGACCTTCTGGCCCACGCCGAGGACGTCTTCGACGTTCTCCACGCGCTTGCCGCCGGCGAGCTTGCGCACCTCAGAGATGTGCAGCAGGCCGTCCTTGCCCGGGAGGAGCGAGACGAAGGCGCCGAAAGCGGCGATCTTCACGACAGTTCCGAGGAACTGCTCGCCAACCTCGGGGTTGGTGGGGTTCGCGACGGAGTTGACCATGATGCGCGCGGCCTCGGCCGAGGGACCATCGACGGCGCCGATGTACACGGTGCCGTCTTCCTCGATCGAGATGTCGGCTCCGGTCTCGTCCTGGATCGAGTTGATCATCTTGCCCTTCGGGCCGATGAGCTCGCCGATCTTGTCGACGGGGATCTGCACGCTGATCACGCGGGGCGCGGTCGGTGCCATCTCGTCGGGCTTGTCGATCGCGGCGTTCAGCACGGCGAGGATCGTCGTGCGAGCATCCTTCGCCTGCGTCAGCGCGCCGGCCAGGACCGACGCGGGGATGCCGTCGAGCTTGGTGTCGAGCTGGATCGCGGTGACGAATTCGCTCGTGCCGGCGACCTTGAAGTCCATGTCGCCGAGGGCGTCTTCGGCACCGAGGATGTCGGTCAGAGCCGCGTAGCGGGTCTTGCCGTCGACGGTGTCGGAGATGAGGCCCATCGCGATGCCGGCGACCGGTGCGCGCAGCGGCACTCCGGCGTTCAGCATCGACAGGGTCGAGGCGCAGACGGAACCCATCGAGGTGGAACCGTTGGAGCTGAGCGCCTCGGAGACCTGACGGATGGCGTACGGGAATTCCTCACGCGTGGGCAGCACGGGAACCAGGGCACGCTCAGCGAGCGCTCCGTGGCCGATCTCGCGACGCTTGGGCGTGCCGACCCGGCCGGTTTCACCGGTGGAGTAGGGCGGGAAGTTGTAGTTGTGCATGTAACGCTTCTTGGTGACCGGGCTCAGGGAGTCGATGGTCTGCTCGAGCTTGAGCATGTTCAGCGTGGTGACACCCAGGATCTGGGTCTCGCCGCGCTGGAAGATAGCGGAACCGTGCACGCGCGGGATGACCGCAACCTCGGCGTCGAGCGGGCGGATGTCGGCCAGGCCGCGTCCGTCCATGCGAACACCCTCGTTGAGCACGCGCGAGCGCACGACGAGCTTGGTGACGGACTTGTATGCCGCGCCGACCTGGTTGTTGGCCGTGGCGGGCAGTTCGCCGGCTTCGACCTTGGCCGCGATGGCGGTCTTGACGGATGCCTTGAGCACGTCGTCAGCATCCTGACGCGCGATCTTGTCGGCGATGACGTAGACGTCCTTGAGGCCGTCGTACGCCAGGGCTGCGACGGCGTCGTAGACCTCGGTGGTGTACGGCGGGAACAGCGGGTAGTTGCCGGTGGGCTTGGATGCCGCGGCGGCAACCTGCTGCTGGGCGACGATGAGCTGCTTGATGAACGGCTTGGACGCCTCGATACCCTCGGCGATGACCTCTTCGTTCGGCTTGATGGCGCCGCCCTGGATCAAGGTCCAGGCGTTGTCGGTCGCTTCGGCCTCGATCATCATGATCGCGACGTCTTCGCTGCCATCGGCATCCGTCACAACGCGGCCGGCGACGACCATGCTGAACACGGCCTCTTCAACCTGCGAGTGCTTCGGGAAGGCGACCCACTGGCCGGAGCCGTTGTTGTCGGGGATGAGGGCGACGCGGACGCCACCGATCGGGCCGGAGAACGGCAGGCCGGCGATCTGGGTCGACATGGACGCGGCGTTGATGGCCAGGACGTCGTAGTACTCGTCGGGCGCGATGGCCAGAACGGTCACGACAACCTGGATCTCGTTGCGCAGGCCGTCGACGAACGACGGGCGCAGCGGCCGGTCGATCAGACGGCAGGTGAGGATCGCCTCGGTCGACGGGCGACCTTCGCGGCGGAAGAAGCTGCCCGGGATGCGGCCAGCGGCGTACATGCGCTCTTCGACATCGATGGTCAGCGGGAAGAAGTCGAAGTTATCCTTCGGCTGCTTGCTGGCGCTCGTGGCGGAGAGAAGCATAGTCTCTTCGTCGATGTAGGCGGAGGCTGAGCCCTGCGCCTGCTGGGCGAGACGCCCGGTTTCGAAACGGATGGTGCGCTTGCCGTACTTGCCGTTGTCGATAACGGTCTCGGCGAACGTGATTTCTGGACCCTCCATATGGGGGTTCTCTCCTTTGTTTAGACTCGTTTGCCCGTGTGGCGCGCGAGTGGGACATCGGAGCAGGATCAGGCAGAACATGGCTGCCGAACATGTGTTGGGCGCCGACGTTGCTGGCCACCAGTAGAAATTCACCAACGAGGCAGCGTTATGCGCGTTGGGAAACCACCACCGAGGACCAGCGTTCTGCCGGTCTGCTCCGGGTAAAGCGGGTAGATCCGAAGAACTACCTGACCAAGCGTAGCAGAACAGGGGTTAATCGATAGGGATGCGGGCGGCGAAGACCGGTCCGTCTGCGCACACCAGCGGGCCTTCCACGCTCGGGTCGGTCTGCACCGGAGCGGCGCACCCATGGCAGTAGCCCAGTCCGCAGGCCATGTGTGCCTCCAGTGAGGCCTGCACGGGAACGCCCCAGTGCGCGCCGAGCTCGGCGGCGAGCCGGGCGAGTACGCCGGCGCCGCAGACCATGACCATCTCGGGCGGGGTTCGCTCGGCTGTGCTGCCATCGAAGTCGGCGAGCAGCCGGGCTGTGAGGGTGGGGAGGTCGCTGGAGCCGTCGTCGTCGGTGGCTTCGATCACGCGCGTGCCCAGTTCGGCGCAGTCGCTGCGGCCCAGCAGCTGGTCGGGGCGTTGGCCGCTGAGCACCATGGTGGTGCGGATGCCCAGGGCCGCGGCATCCTCCGCGGCGCCCATCACGCCGCAAATGCCGACGCCACGGCCGATCAGCAGCGCCGTGCGGGTGCCCGGCGGGAACTCGAACCCGCGGCCGAGCGGGCCGGTGACCTGCAGTCGGCTGCCGACCGTAACCATAGCCAGGGCGCGGGTGCCGCGGCCGACCACGCCGTAGATCAGCTCGATCGTGCCCGCGGTGCCCGGGCTGGCCGGTCGGTCGGTGGTTGCCGGGCGTGCGGCACTCGCGGGGCGGCGACGGTGGATGGCCATGGGCCGGGGCAGCAGGATCGTGTCGCCGCCGTTCGGCGGCACCGTGATCATCAGGAACTGGCCGGCCTGGGCGGTGCGCGCGATGGTGTCGCTGGCCAGGACAAGGCGACGGTAGCGCTCCCCCACCGGCTCGTGCACGAGCACCTCGGCGTCGTCCCACACCGGTTGCGGCCGCGGCACGGCCGAGGGCGGGCGCACCGAGATGAGGCCGTCGAGGGCCGCGGCATCCGCCTCGGCGAACGCTTGTTGCCGTGCGGCGGCGGCCCTGCGAGCCGCAGCGGCCGCCTTCCGCTGGTCGAGCTTGTCGACGCCCTGCTGAGCCTGTCGAAGTAGACCCGGTGAGCCGACCTGCGGGTCGCCCCCGCATCGCTGGTCGAGCTTGTCGACGCCGTGCTGAGCCTGTCGAAGTAGACCCGGTGAGCCGGCCTGTGGGGACACATTCGGGTTCACAGGGCAGCCTCCAACTCGAGCAGCTCGCGGATACTGCCGACTCCGGCATCCAGACACCGTTCCAGCAGCCCGCGCACGATCTCGACCGCGGCGAACGGCCGGCCGAAGCTCGCGGTGCCCACCTGCACCGCGCTGGCCCCGACCGAGAAGTAGTCGAGGGCGTCCTCGACAGAGCCGACTCCCCCGCAGGCGATCACCGGGATCTGCACCGCCCGCGATGCCAGCCAGACCAGCCGCAGCACGATCGGTTTGATCGACGGCCCAGACAGCCCGCCGATGACGTTGCCGAGAATCGGCCGGCGTGTGAGCACATCCAACGGCATCGCCGGGATCGAGTTGGCCACGCAGACAGCGTCGGCGCCGGCCTCCTCGGCGGCCCGGGCGCAGGCGGCGATCGAGGCGACCAGTACCGGCAGTTTCACGATGATCGGCTTCTCGGTGACCAGCCGCACGGCGGCCACCACCTCGCGGATGGCGGCGGGGTCCGAGCCGATGTCGGTGCCGTCGCGGTCGAGGTTGGGGCAGGACACATTCAGTTCGAAGGCGGCGCCGTGCTCGCCGAGCGCCGCGACCACCGGGGCGTATTCGCTGGTGCGGTGGCCGCCGACGCTGATGATGGTCGGCGCGTCCAGCGCCGCATAACGCGGATGCAGCGTGGCCAGGTAGCCGGCCGGGCCGCGGCTGGGGATGCCGACGCTGTTGACCATGCCGGCCGGGATCTCGGTGAGCCGGTGCACGGGGTTGCCGCCGCGGGCAGAGCCGAACACGGTCTTGGTGACGGTGGCGCCGAGCTCGGCGACCGGGATGAGCGCGCCGAGTTCCGGGCCGAAACAACCGGAGGCGGGCATCACCGGGGTACGCAGTGTGAGGCTTCCGATCCGCACGGACAGGTCGACGGCCGGAATGGTCGGATCACGCAGGTCGGGACCGGCCGCGAAGAACGCGGCGCGGGCATCCGCATGGCCGGCGCGGGCATCCGCATGGCCGGCGCGGGCATCCGTGACCGCAGTGTCGTCGAGAACGGGGACCATGCGACGACCTGTCTGCGCGGTTGTCACGGCTTCCGTCTCTCGCGGAAGCACTCTCTCCGGCGCACCGCTCTCGAGTCTGCCGCCCGCCGTCTTGCCCCCAGAAGTGCCAAAAGTCCCCGACCCATCCCGCGAACCGTGAGCAAAGCACCGAAAACTCGCGTTTTCTGGGGCTTAACTCACAGTTCGCGAGAGGAGGGGGGCGGGGTTAGCGGGGCGGGAACATGCCCGCGGGGTTGAAGCCGGCGGGGAGCTCGAAGGGGTCGCGCACCCGGGTGGAGCGGTCGGAGCGGGCGACCAGGGCCGCCAGCTCCCCCGCCGCGCGTTCGATGCGGGCCGGCAGGGTGGCCACTCGGCTGTCGATCCGGCCGCCGCTGTCACCGGTGCCCCAGTCCTCCGAGGCGGCGAAAACCGAGGTGGGCACCACCACGGCGTGCAGGTAGGTGAACATCGGCCGCAGCGCGTAGTCCAGGGCCAGCGAGTGCCGCGGCGTTCCCGCGGTCGCGCCGATCAGCACGGGCTGGTCGGTGAGACTGCGGTTGTCGATCACGTCGAAGAAGGTTTTGAACAGTCCGCTGTAGCTGGTGGTGAAGATCGGGGTGACGGCGATCAGCCCGTCGGCCGAGGTGACGGCCTCGATCATCTCTTCCAGCCGCGGGTTGGCGAACCCGGTGAGCATGTTGTTCATGATGTCCTGCGCGTAGTCGCGCAGTTCGTAGGTCACGACCGTCGTGGTGACGCCCTCGTCGGCCAAGCGCGCCACGGTGGCCGTGGCGAGCTTGTCGGCGAGCAGCCGGGTGGAGGAGGGCTGGCTGAGCCCGGCGGAGACGACGGCCAGGGTGCGGTCGGTCATCGCTACGCTCCGGTCTTGCCGGCGCCGGCCAGGCCGAACGCGGCTCCGCTGGCGCGCCGGTGCGGTGCGATCGCGGCGGCCGTGTCGAGGTCGTCGCGGTGTGTGGATGCCACGGCAGGCGGTGCCTCGGCGGCCTCGGCCGCGAGCACCAAGGATTCGTGGGTGGGGCCATCCGGCACGTCCGCCGGACGGTTCTTCGCGAACTCCTTGCGCAGCACCGGCACGACCTCCTCGCCGAGGATGTCGAGCTGCTCGAGAACGGTCTTCAGCGGCAGGCCGGCGTGGTCCATCAGCCAGAGCTGGCGCTGGTAGTCGCCCACGTAGTCCCGGAAGCCCAGGGTGCGGTCGATGACTTCCTGCGGGCTGCCCACGGTGAGCGGGGTCTGCGAGGTGAAGTCCTCCATGCTCGGGCCGTTGCCGTAGACCGGTGCGTTGTCGAAGTAGGGCCGGAAGTCGCGCTTGGCGTCCTGCGAGTTCTTGCTCATGAAGACCTGGCCGCCGAGGCCCACGATCGCCTGCGCGGCGGTGCCGTGGCCGTAGTGCTCGAAGCGATTGCGGTAGTACTTGACCATTTTCGCGGTGTGCGAGGCGGGCCAGAAGATGTGGTTGGAGAAGAAGCCGTCGCCGTAATACGCGGCCTGCTCGGCGATTTCGGGGCTGCGGATGCTGCCGTGCCAGACGAACGGCGCGACGCCGTCGAGCGGGCGCGGGGTGGACTGGAAGCCCTGCAGCGGGGTGCGGAACTGGCCTTCCCAGTCCACGAAGTCCTCACGCCAGAGCCGGCGGAGCAGAGCGTAGTTCTCCAGGGCGAGCGGGATGCCCTGGCGGATGTCCTGGCCGAACCAGGGGTAGACCGGGCCGGTGTTGCCGCGGCCGAGGGTGAGGTCCACCCGGCCGTCGGCCACGTGCTGGAGCATCGCGAAGTCCTCGGCGATCTTCACCGGGTCGCTCGTGGTGATCAGCGTGGTGGCGGTGGAGAGGATGATCCGCTCGGTCTTGGCGGCGATGTAGCCGAGCATCGTGGTCGGGCTCGACGGCACGAACGGCGGGTTGTGGTGCTCGCCGGTGGCGAAGACGTCGAGGCCGACCTCTTCGACCTTCTGCGCGATGGTGAGCATGGCCTTGATGCGCTCGTGCTCGGTGGGGGTGTTCCCCGTGGTGGGGTCGGTGGTGAGGTCCCCGACAGTGAAGATTCCGAACTGCATTTCCAGCCTCCAAGACTCAATGCGTTTGCATGTATGTGGGTGTCAACGGCGGATGGGTCGATCCTATTCCCGACTCCTGCTCGCTGGCCGCAGATCGCAGGTTTGGGTTCGCCGGGGCCACGCCTCGTGGATCAGGGTACGGGCGTGAGCCGGGCGAGAGTGCGCTGGATGGCGACGGCGGCCGCGCCCCGCGCCCAGGAGGAGACCCCGGCGTCGTCGACGCTGATCTGGAGCTCCGTCGCCTCGTCGTCGCGGTCGTTGCGGGCCGCTTCGATGACCTCGTCCGACACCACATGCCACAGCCCGATGCCCTCGCCGGAGAGCACGACGGTGTCGAGCATCGCGATGTTCGCGACCAGGGCCACCAGCCGGCCGAGGGCCCGGCCGGAGGACCGCAGCACCGCCAGGGCATCCGGTTCGCCCGCAGCGGCGAGTGCGAGCACGTCGTCATAGTCGACCGGTCGACCGAGCCGATGGCTCACCTGCGCCCGGATGCTCGACTCCGTGAGCATGGCATCCGAGCAGCCACGGTGGCCGGAGCCGCAGACCGGCCCGTCGGAATCGAGGGGCACGTGCCCGCCCAGTCCCAATCCGCTGTCCCTGGTGGTGATGACCCGGTCGTTGATCACGAGTGCGTAGCCGACGCCGATGCCCAGGGTGATCACGGCGAAGGTGGAGGTGCCACGCCCGGCGCCGAACCACTGCTCGGCCGCGGCTAACCCGGCGACGTCATTCTCGACCAGCACCGGTACTCCGACGCGCGCTTCCAGCGCTGCAGCGAGGTCGACGTCGCGCCAGCCCAGGAACGGTGCCCGGGCGACGACCCTGGAGTCGGTGACCTTGCCGCCGACCGAGACGCCGACCGCGGCGATGGGCCCGGCCGTGGCGAGTTCCTGCACCAGCTCGTCGAGCTGGGCCACCACGGTATCGACGTCCCGGCTCTGCAGCGGACGGTGCGCAGAGGCGAGTTCGTTGGCCCGCAGGTCCGTGAGCACCCCGTAGGCGGCTTCGCCGGTGAGTTTCACCCCGACGAACCGGCGGCCGTCCAGCCGCACGTCGAGCGGTCTGGTGGGCCGGCCGACCGAGCCTGTCGCGTCGTCGTCGATCTCCACGAACAGGCCACGATCGAAGAAGGGTTTGCTCAGCCGGGTGAGGCTGGCCGGGGACAGGCCGAGGCGGCGGCCCAGGTCACCGCGGGAGATCGGCCCGTGCATGAGGACGGCGCGCGCCAGGCCCAGCGCCGATTCGCCGATCGGCGGCAGGGTCTCAGTACTCCCGGTGTCAGGAATCCCGAACATGGAGGTCGCCTCTCTTGGCCCCCGAAGCGGGCTGGGTCTCATCTTGACATAGACGCCCCCGCCGCCGCACGAGCCGCCAGCCACCCCGGGTGGCACCCCCGCAGTGGTGCCACCCGGGCGCCGGACGCTACATTGGAGCGACGTTTTATTTCTGTAGCTAAACCAATTCGTCTGCTGCCGGATGGCCCGCGCCCGCCCGCGGCCGCTCCCGGCCAGGGAGGACCCACGTGACCAGTCTCGACAGCCGCACCGTCAACGATCCCGCCGCTGCCGCGTCGGACGGCACTCCCCCGCCGGCCGAGGCCGCCCCGTGGTGGACCACCGCCGTGGTGTACCAGGTCTACCCGCGGAGCTTCGCCGACTCGAACGGCGACGGCATCGGCGACCTCGGCGGGGTGCGCGGCAAGCTCGACTATCTCGCCGAGCTCGGCGTCGACGCCATCTGGCTCTCACCGGTGTACCCGTCCCCGCAGCACGACAACGGCTACGACATCCGCGATTACCAGGACATCGACCCGGTGTTCGGCAGCCTCGCCGAGTTCGACCTGCTGCTGGCCGAGGCCCACGAGCGCGGCATCAAGATCGTGATGGACCTGGTGGTGAACCACACCAGCGACGAGCATCCGTGGTTCGTCGAGTCGCGCTCGTCGATCGACAACCCCAAGCGGGACTGGTACTGGTGGCGGCAGCCCGGCGCGGCCGGCGCCGAACCGAACGGCTGGGGCAGCGCATTCAGCGGCCCCGCCTGGACCCTGGACGAGACGACGGGTGAGTACTACCTGCACCTGTTCGCCAAGCAGCAGCCCGACCTCAACTGGGAGAACCCCGAGGTACGCCAGGCCGTCTACACGATGATGAACTGGTGGCTGGACCGCGGCGTCGACGGGTTCCGGATGGACGTGATCAACTTCATCGCCAAGCAGGTCGAGCTGGTCAGCGGGCCGGCCGCGGCCACCGATGGCGGCTCGCCGATGGGCGCGCAGATCCACGACTACCTGCAGGAGATGCACCGGGCCGTGTTCGCGGGCCGCACGGGCGAGCACCTCACCGTGGGCGAGATGCCGGGCGTCAGCATCGACGACGCCGTGCTGTTCACGGATGCCGCCCGCGGCGAGGTCGACATGATCTTCCAGTTCGAGCACGTCTCCCTCGACCAGGGCACCCACAAGTTCGACCCGCTGCCGCGCAGCCTCGTGCCGCTGAAGCGCAGCCTCGCCCGCTGGCAGGATGGCCTGGCCGCCACCGGCTGGAACAGCCTGTACCTGAACAACCACGACCAGCCCCGGCTGGTGTCAAGGTTCGGCAACGACGCCTCGTGGCGCTACGAGTCCGCCACGCTCTGGGCGCTGGTGCTGCACCTGCACCGCGGCACGCCCTACATCTACCAGGGCGAAGAGATCGGTATGACGAACGTGAAGTTCGACAGCATCGAGCACTACCGCGATATCGAATCGCTCAACCACTACCGCGAGGCCGTGGAGCAGTTCGACCAGTCGCCGGCGAGCGTGCTGGCCGGCGTGCATGCCATGGGCAGGGACAACGCCCGCACGCCCATGCAGTGGGACGGTTCGGCCAACGCCGGCTTCAGCACCGGCACCCCGTGGCTGGCGGTGAACCCGAACTATCCCGCCATCAACGCGGCGGCCGACCAGGCATCCGCGCGGAGCGTTTTCGCCTTCTACCAGCGCCTGATCGCGCTGCGGCACAACGACGAGGTGGTGGCCCTTGGCGCGTTCGAGCTGATCGAACCCGACCACGAGCAGCTGTACGCGTTCACCCGCAGCCTGAACGGTCAGACCCTGCTGGTGCTGGCCAATGTGTCGGATGAGCCGCTGACGGTTCAGGGCGCCTGGTTGCCCGATGACATCTCCGGCGCCGAGCTGCTGCTGGGCAACTATCCCGGCGACGGTGCCGCGGCCCTCCGCCCCTGGGAGGCCCGGCTCTACCGGCTGTAGCCGGCAACTGGCCCCGCTACGAACAAATGCCCCCGGTGCGCCGGGGGCATTTGTCCGTTGCGGGACCAGTTGTGGACTCCGGGGCTACTCGCCCTTGGGCCGGAGGGCGCGTTCCTCGCGTTCGATCTCCTCGCGACGGGTCGCGTCCACGATGAGCTTGGCGTTGATGCCCACCAGGGAGTGCCGGCGACCATAGGCGAAGTACACGATGAAGCCGAGCGCCAACCAGACCGCGAACCGCGCCCAGGTGAGGGTGGTGAGGTTCAGCATCAGCCAGAAGCAGAGCACGGCCGAGAGGATCGGCAGGAACGGCGACAGCGGCACCTTGAACGCGCGCTTGAGGTCGGGGCGCTTCTTGCGCAGCACCACCACGGCGATGCTCACGAGCACAAACGCCGACAGCGTGCCGATGTTGATCATCTCTTCGAGCACGCCCACATCGGTGAGGCCGGCGATCAGCGCGACGGCCGCGCCGGTGATGATCTGGATGCGCACCGGCGTACGGCGCTTCTCCGAGGTGACGCTCAGCCAGCGGGGCAGCAGGCCGTCCCGGCTCATGGCGAACAGCACCCGGGAGAGGCCGAGCAGCAGCACCATGATCACCGTGGTGAGGCCGGCCAGGATGCCGATGGAGATGACCTGGGCGGCCCAGCCGGCGCCGACGGCGATGAACGCCGTGGCCAGCGAGGCGTTGGGGTCGTCGGCGAGCACGGTGTAGGGCACCATGCCGGTGAGCACGAGGCTGACGCCCACGTAGAGCACCGTCACGATGGCCAGGCCGGCGAAGATGCCGCGCGGCAGGGTCTTCTGCGGGTTCTTGACCTCTTCGGCGCTGGTGGCCACCACGTCGAAGCCGATGAAGGCGAAGAACACCAGCGACGCACCGGCGAGCAGGCCGAAGATTCCGTACTGCGCCGGTGCGGCACCGGTCATGAAGGAGAACAGCGACTGAGTCCAGACGTCGCTGCCGACGCCATCCGTGGTGGGCACCGACTCGGGGATGAACGGCGAGTAGTTCGCCGGGTTGATGAAGAACGCGCCGACCACGATGACGAAGAGCACGATCGCGACCTTGACGATGGTGAACACGCTGGCGACTCGGGCGGAGAGCTGGGTGCCCAGAACCAGCAGGGTGGTGAAGATGGCGACGATCACGAAGGCGCCCCAGCTCACGTCCAGGCCCACGACGTTGATGGTGGCGGGGATGTCCCAGTCCCAGAGCGCGAAGACGTTGCTGAGGTAGATGCCCCAGTACTTGGCGATCACGGCCGCGGCGGTGAGCATTTCCAGGATCAGGTCCCAGCCGATGATCCAGGCCAGCAGTTCGCCCAGCGTGGCGTAGGTGAAGGTGTAGGCGGAGCCGGCGACGGGCACCGCGGAGGCGAACTCGGCGTAACACATGATCGCGAGGGCACAGGTGACCGCGGCGAGCACGAAGGCGAGCGTCACGGATGGGCCGGCGTAGCTGCCGGCGGCCTTGGCGCCCACCGAGAAGATACCGGCGCCCACGGCAACCGCTACGCCCATGACCATCAGATCCCAGGTTCCAAGGGTGCGTTTGAGGCTATGGCCCTTCTCCAGGGAATCCGCAATCGACGATTCGATGCTCTTAGTACGCCAGAGACTCATGGGCTGTCCGATCCGTGTAAAGCTCAAGTTTAGCCAGTCCCCTGCGCCGGCGGCAGACCGAAAGTCCCTTCTCGGCTCCGGCCCCGGCTCGCCTTTGGCTGAGTGGAACCTCAACGTTTCGTGGATATCCGTGGCTGTCGCCGCGACCGTGGCTACCGTGGAGCCCAGCGGCGGAGCATCCAGGCCGCTCTCGCATCAGTCGCCGCATCCGACCGACAAAGAAGGAGAACCACAATGACGACCACCGAACTCTCCGGCAAGCGCATCGCGTTCCTGCTCACCGACGGCTACGAGGACAGTGAACTGAGCAGCCCCTGGCAGGCCGTGACGGATGCCGGCGCCACCGCAGTACTCGTCTCCCCCGCCACCGAGAGCGTCACCGGCAAGAAGGGGCACTCGCAGTACGTCGACCTCGCGGTGGCCGACGCCAAGGCCGCGGACTTCGACGCTCTGGTGCTGCCCGGTGGCGTGGTGAACGCCGACCACCTACGGATGGACGTGGACGCGATCGCCTTCACCCGGGACTTCTTCGATACACACAAGCCGGTCTCGGCCATTTGCCACGCCGCCTGGATCCTCATTGAGGCCGGTGTGATCAAGGGGCGCACCCTCACGTCGTATCCGAGCCTGAAGACCGACCTGCAGAACGCCGGCGCCACCTGGGTCGATGAAGAGGTCGTGGTGGACCAGGGTCTGGTCTCCAGCCGCACTCCGGCCGATCTGCCGGCATTCAACGCCAAGGTGATCGAAGAGGTGGCCGAGGGCGCGCACTCCGGCCAGACCACGTAGCAACGCCGGCTTGGCCGGCTACTCCGATGCCTTCGGCCGGCCGAGACTGGGCAGTTCCAGCACGGCCTCCGCGGCCTGCTCGAGCGCCCGGCCGTAGGCCGCACCGTGCCCGGCGGCGTGCACGGCCAGCGGATGCAGCTGGTGCAGCGGCGTGCGTGCCCGCCAGCCTGGCAACAGCGGGGAGGCCGACTCGTAACCGGCGGTGATCTCCTCGAGGTACGGGCAGCCGAACAGCGCCAGCATCGCCAGGTCGGTCTCGCGGTGGCCGCCGTGCGCAGCCGGGTCGATGAGCACGACGCCGTCCGCCGACCAGAGCACATTGCCGGTCCAGAGGTCGCCGTGCAGCCGGGCGGGCGGGGCGCCGTCATCGAAGTCACCCGCCTCGATGCGCGCGCAGGCGGCGTGCACGGCCTCGGACTGGCGGGCCGTGATGCCGCCCACGTCGAGCGCGATATCGAGGTACGGCAGTACCCGGTACCGGGCGTAGAACGCGCCCCAGGTGTCTTCGTACGCGGCGGGCAGACTGCGGTTGCCGATGAACAACGGGCCGCTCCAGTTGTCCGGCGGTGCACCGAATGCCGCCGCGCCGGCCGAGTGGGTCACCGACAGCTGGGCGCCGAACGCCCGGGCCGCAGCGGTGGTGGGCGGCACCTCGTCGACGGTTTCGAGCACGATGTGTCCGGGCTCGAGGTCGATCACCTGTGCCGTGCGCACGCCGCCGGGCACCGCCAGCCAGACCAGGCCGGCGGCTTCGGCCTCGAAGAAGCCCGATGGGGCCCCGTGTCGGCGTTTGTCGAAGCCCCGGGGGTCGCCGGCGAAGTCGTTCATCCCTCCACTCTGGTCGGTTGCCCCTCCCAGCGCTACGCCCCCCTCCGCGAACCGTGAGTCAAGCACGCATCCGTGCCCCGCAAAGCTGCTTGATTCACAGTTCGCGAGACCCCGGGCACCAATGTCAAGGAAGGGTTGACACGGGGCCAGTGTCAATGCATCCTTGACACATGAGTTCACACACGTCACTCCCCCGCCCCCGTTGGTACGCCGCCGCCATCGTCAGCGCGGTCGTCATCATCGCAGCCCTCTTGATAGCAGCCCTGCTGACCGCCGATGACACGGCCGACACCGTCTTCGGCGCCTTCACCGGAGCGATCAGCATCGGGCTCCTGGCCCTCATCCTCTGGACCGAGATCGGCCGCAAACAACTGGCCCGCCTCCGCGACGCCGCAGCGCTCGATGACCTCGAACCGCTCCGCGCGGCGACGGACGCCGACCGCGCGGACGAGCGATGACAGCCCAGACTCCCAGGCACCTGCCGCACGCTCTGACCGCTGAGGAGGCCACCGCGGTGCGCGACGCCGTTGCCGAAGCCGTTCTCGGCACCCCGACCGGCCTTCGCGCCGACCTCGAAGGCGACCCGGATGCCTACCTCCGCCTGGTCAGCGCCAGCCGCACCGCCGCGGAAGAGACCAGCAGACTCCTCAGGAACTCGATCAACGGCGCCCGCGCCGCCGGTCACAGCTGGGACACCCTCGGCCGGGTACTCGGCGTGAGCCGGCAAGCCGCGCAGCAGCGGTTCTCCAGCTCCACCCGCCCGTCGCCCGCCGGGGCCGGAGAGTCCGGGCAGCCGGCCCTCAAGGTACTGAGCCCCGTCACCGCATTCGACGAGATGGCCCTGCTGGCCGCCGAGGGCCGCCGCGGCTGGCACGTCGTGGACTCGGGCACCCTGTCCCACGTGTTGGAGTCGTCCGACCGGCAGTGGGAGCACCGCCGGCTGCTGTGGACGCCGGGCAGCTCGGCTCGACGACACCTCGAGGCCGAGGGGTGGGCCCTGGTGAGCGAGACGACCTTCCCGTGGGGTTACTACACCCGACCGCTCGATGTGCCGGCCGACCCGTCCTGACCGGCACGGCCACCCGAGCTCACTGCACTGAGCTCACTGCACTGAGCTCGTTCCACCGGGCCCGCGCAGCCGGGCGGCCGCATCCGGGCACACAAAACGGGCCGCCACCCAGAGGGTGACGGCCCGTTTCGAAGAAGATCGCGGTATCAGCGAACCATTCGGCTATTACCTAGCGGCGCAGGCCGAGACGCTCGATGAGCGAGCGGTAACGGTTGATGTCCACGTCGGACAGGTAGCCGAGCAGACGGCGACGCTGACCAACCAGGAGGAGCAGGCCACGACGCGAGTGGTGGTCGTGCTTGTGCTCTTTGAGGTGCTCCGTGAGGTCGAGAATGCGCTGCGTGAGCATTGCAATCTGGACTTCGGGGGAACCCGTGTCGCCCGGGTGGGTAGCGTACTTTTCGATGATCGCCTTCTTAGCATTAGCTTCGAGTGCCATAGATGGGATCCCCTTTCTCTCACTGCGCGGTGCTCGGGGCAGAATGCCTGAGCTCTCTTTATCCGCGGCCGTTGAACGGCAACCTCAAGATCCTAGCAGAGTCGAGCCGAGCCTGGCGGGTCGTGGTCCCCCCTGCCGTCGCCGATGATTGACTTAAGCACCCCGAACGAGGGGGCCCAGCAGCACCCGTAGGGCACGATTGAGGAGCACCCGATGGAATCGACCGAACTGGATTCGACACTCACAGAGTCAGCCATCCGCGAATCCGGTCTCATCACGCTGTCGCTGACCGTGACGCCGGTGCTCAGCTACGCCCTGGCACACAACCGCATCAACGTGGTCGGCCGGGTGGGCGTCGACAACCGCGGACCCGCCGTGCGGGAGGCCGTGCTGCGGCTCGAGGTGATTAGCGCCGGCGACACCCTCGGCACCGCCCGCGATCTGCTCGTCGACCTCGCCGCCGAACGCACCGCGACGTTCACGGATGTCTCCCTCACGGTCGACCCCGCCGCCATGCTGCTCATCAACGAGCAGCGTCCGGCCGAGATCCGGGCCAGCCTGCTCGTCGGCGGCGCCGTCGTCGCCACGACCGGCGAGCCCATCCAGCTGCTCGCCGCCCAGCAGTGGATCGCCCGGCCGGTGGACCTGGCACTGGAAATGCTTTCGGCACATGTACTGCCCAACCACCCCGAGGTCGCCGTCCTGCTGGGCGAGGCCGCCGCGGCGCTGGAGGCCCGCACCGGCTCGGCGGCGATGCCCGGCTACCAGTCCGGCCCCGACCGCGTCGACCAGGTGGCCGAGGCGGTTTTCGTGGCCATGCGTGCCCGCGGCATCCGCTATGCCACCCCGCCGGCCAGCTGGGCCGACGACGGCCAAACGGTGCGCACCCCCGGCGAGGTGCTGGGCACCGCGGCGGACGGGATCGCCTCCGGCGGGGTCGGCACCTGCCTGGACACCGTGGTCGTGATGGCCGCCGCACTGGAACAGGCCGGCCTGCATCCGCTGCTCTGGGTGGTCGCCGGACACGCGTTCCTCGGCTACTGGCGCGAAGAGGAGACCCTCGGCGCTCCCGCGCTCACCGACGTCGCCGAGGTGATCAACCTGATCGACCTCGACCTGATCCGGCTCGTCGAGACCACTCAGGTCACCGACCGCGGGGCCGGCACCCCGGTCACGTTCGCGCAGGCCCAGCCCTCCCCCTACCTGGAGTGGCTCGCGAACCTGGACACCGTGATCGGCGTCGTCGACGTGGTGCAGGCGCGGCGCACCCATATCCTGCCGCTCCCGGCGCGCACCGTGACCGCCGACGGCACCGTGATCGTCACCGAGTACCGGCCGGATGCCGGCACCGCGGATGCGCCGGGGGGCGACGTTCCCGGCGCGCATCCAGCCCCTGACACCCAGGCGTCGACCGCGGAGACCGAGAGCACCGAACCCACGAGCACGGCCCGGGTCACCCCGCCGCGGATCAGCCAGTGGAAGAACGCCCTGCTCGACCTGAGCCTGCGCAACCGGCTGATCAACTTCACCGAACGCGGTGCCCTGGCCCTGACCGTGCCCGACCGGCATCTGGCCGACGTGGAGGACCTCGTCACCGGCGGCACCGGTCTGACCCTGCTGCCCGCCGACCGAATGTCGACGACCGACAAGGAACGGGGCATCCGGTTCGGTCGGGACCTGCCCGTCGACCAGCTCGCGGCCGTGCTGGCCGACAAGAAGGCCGTCTACGCCGACGTGACCGACACCGCCTACGCCACCAAGCTGCGCGCGCTGGCCTACAAGGCCCGCACCGTGGTGCAGGAGACCGGTGCCAACAACCTGTACCTGGCCTTCGGTTCGCTGGTCTGGACCGTGAACGACCGGGAGCTGCGCAGCCCCCTGGTGCTCGTCCCGGTGCTGCTTGAGCCGGCCGGCCGCGGCGGCGACTACAGGGTGCGACTCGACGAGTCCGGTGCGTCCACCCCCAACTACTGCCTGCTCGAGAAACTACGGCAGCAGCACGGGCTCACGATCGAGGGGCTGGCCAACCCGGCCGGCGACGCCGGGCACGTGGACGCTGCCGGCATCGACCTGGCCGCCGCGTTCCGCGCCACCCGCGAGGCACTCCTGGCGGCCGGGCTGCCGTACCGGGTCGAGGAGACCCTGGACCTGTCGATCCTGCAGTTCGCGAAGTTCCGGCTTTGGAAAGACCTCGACGAGAACTGGCAGACACTGGCCGGGAACTCCCTGGTGAACCACCTCGTGCACACCCCGACACAACCGTTCGTGGACCCGGTGCCCCTGCCGGAGGCGGCCGACCTCGACGCGCTCGGCGCCGAGTGCCCGGTGCCCGGCGACTCCTCACAGCTGGCCGCCGTGGCCGAGGCCATCGCCGAGCGCACCTTCGTGCTCGAGGGCCCGCCAGGCACCGGCAAGTCCCAGACCATCACCAATCTGCTCACCCGCGCCGTCTACGAGGGCAAAAAGGTGCTCTTCGTCGCCGAGAAACGCGCGGCACTGCAGGTGGTGCAGGCCCGGCTGAACGAGGTGGGCATGGGCCCGTTCGCCTTGGACCTGCACGACAAGGCCAGCAAGCCCGCCGCCGTGCGGGCGCAGATCCGGCAGGCCCTCGAACACGAGGTGACCGTGGACGGCCAGGGCCTCAAGAACGACCTCGACGTACTCGGCACCGCCCGGCGCAGCCTGGCCCGTTACACCGACCGGCTGCACGAACAGAACAGCGCGGGCCTGTCGTTCTACTCCGCCCGCACCGCACAACTCGCCGCCGACGACGACGTGCGCCCCCTGCCGGTGCCGGCCGACCTGCCCGCGCGCCTCACGGCCGACGAGCTGGCCGAGCTGCGGCGGATGCTGCGGGACCTGCCCGACGTGACCGATCCGGCCCGGCCGCGGCCGCAGCATCCGTGGGCGTTCATCACCACACCGCCGGCCGCACCGCTCGATCTCGCCACCGTCACCCGCGCCGCGCTTGAGCTGGACGACGCGCTGGCCGCGCTGCCCCGCGCCGACGAGACGGCCGGGCCGGACGCCAAGGCCGCGCCCGCACACGTCGTGGCCGCCGGGGTCGTGGCTGCAGCGGCGAGCCCCACCGAGCTCGTCACGCTGAGCAGCCTCGCCGCCGCGGACCGGGTGCCGTTGGCCACCCTCGACGGGACCCGGACCCCCGACTGGGCGGCCGCCGCCCAGGCTGCCGAGCAGGCCACCACCGCCTTCGTGCAGGCCGAGCACCCAGCGTTCGGCGTGCTCGAGCCCGGTGCGCTACGCCTCGAGGCTGCCTCTTTGCACCGCGACGCCCAGGCGGCGGATGCCTCCGGCTTCTTCGGCCGCCGCGGCCGCCGGAAGGCCGTGCTCGCCCGCCTGGCCGCCGAGCTGCAGCCCGGGGCCAAGCTGTCCCTGGGCTCGCTCTCCACCGTCACCGGCCAGCTCGCCGACAGCCAGGCCCAGCTGGACGCCCTGCGCACCCGGGTTCGCGCCGTGGACGGCGTGAGCATCGCGGACGACTGGAACCCCCTGCTCGCCGGCGCTGAGACCGGGCAGACCGGCCGCGACGAGCTCGCCGCCCGCCTCGCCTGGCTGCGCTGGGCCGGCGGCGTCGTCGCGTCAGAGCACCGTGACCTCGGCGACGACTTCGTGGCCGCCCTGCGCGACTACCTCGACGCCGGCACCCAACCGGACGCCGCGCTGTCCGCCGCGCTGGGCCGTGCCCTGCTGGCCCTGCAGGCCGTGATGACGGCCACCGGGGCCGGGCCGGCCGCCGTCGCCGGCTGGGCCGCGGACGGCGGGCTCGTCGCGGTGTGGTCCCGCGGCCGGGACGAACGTGACGTGCAGGCGCCCGGCCTGCCCACCCTCACCCGGTGGATCGCCCTGCTCGAGCACCTCGAGCCGCTGACCCGGCTCGGGCTCACGGCCGCGCACACTGCGGTGCTCCGCGGCGAGGTCGACGCCGAGGACGCCGGTCTGGCGTTCGAGAAGGGCCTCGCCACCGCGTCCGTCGCCGAACGCGGCGCGGCCACCACCCTCGACCAGTTCGACGCCGCCGCGCAGAACCGGTCGATCACCCGCTTCACCACCTCGTCAGGTGCGGTGCGCCGGCACCTGCCCACCTTCATCCCGTACAGCGTGCTGCGCCGGCGCACCATCGGAGCGACGGACGCCGCAGGCGAAACAGCCGGGAACGCCGAGGCGACGGCCAGGCTCGGCCTGCTCAAGCGTCAGGTCGACCGGCAGCGCGGCGGCATGGGGGTGCGCGAGCTCATGCACGAGTTCGGCGACCTGATCACCGACATCCTGCCGTGCATGCTGATGAGCCCGGAGTCAGTGGCGAGGTTCTTCCCCGCCCAGGCCGGGCTGTTCGACATCGTGGTCTTCGACGAGGCCTCCCAGGTGCGGGTGTCCGACGCCGTCGGCGCGATGGGGCGGGCGCGTTCGGTGGTGGTCGT
Organism: Cryobacterium lactosi; assembly: GCF_004403945.1. Classification (GTDB taxonomy): domain Bacteria; phylum Actinomycetota; class Actinomycetes; order Actinomycetales; family Microbacteriaceae; genus Cryobacterium; species Cryobacterium lactosi. Next base: position 102,326 of record NZ_SOHM01000011.1, read on the forward strand.
CGGCGACAGCAAGCAGATGCCGCCCACCTCGTTCGCGGAATCGACCATCGGCTCGGGCGAGGAGCACGGCGACTCCCTCGAGTTCGTGCGCGACGAGGAATCGATCCTGTCCGAGTGCGTGCAGGCCCAGGTGCCGAGCAAATGGCTGTCGTGGCACTACCGCAGCCAGGACGAGTCGTTGATCGCGTTCAGCAACCGGGCGTACTACCGTGACCGGTTGTCGTCGTTCCCGGCCCCGCACCACGGTGTCGACGCGGCCGGCTCCGACGCGGATGCCGCGCCCACCGGATCAGCCGGGTACGGCGTCAGCCTCCGCCGGGTCGACGGCCAGTTCCTCCGCAGCGGCAAGGGCAAGACCCTGCGCACCAATCCGGTCGAGGCCCAGGCCATCGTGGCCGAGATCGTCGCCAGGTTCGCCGCCGACCCCGAGGGGGTGCCGTCGATCGGTGTGATCACCTTCAACGTGCAACAGCGGGCCCTCATCGAGGGGAGCCTGCGCGACAGCGGCGACGACCGCATCGTGCACGCGCTGGAGAGCGAAGCCGACGGCCTGTTCGTGAAGAACCTCGAGAATGTGCAGGGTGACGAACGCGACACCATCCTGTTCTCCACGGCGTTCAGCGCGGATGCGTCCGGCCGGCTGCCGCTGAACTTCGGCCCGCTCAACCTGCCCGGCGGCGAGCGCCGCCTGAACGTGGCGATCACCCGGGCCCGGCGCCAGGTGATCGTGTTCAGCAGCTTCGACCCCGAGGACCTGCGCGCCGAGGAGACCATCTCCGCCGGGGTGAAGGACCTGCGCGCCTACCTGGACCTGGCCGCGGGCGGTGCCGACGGGCTCGCCAGCCCGCTGCGCCAGTCGGGGGCGCTGGACCGGCACCGGGAGGAGATCGCCGAGGCGCTGCGCGAACGCGGCTTCGCCGTGCAGACTGATGTGGGCCTGTCCGACTTCCGGGTGGACCTCAGCGTGGCGACGGCCGGGGCGCCCGGGCATCCGGTGATGGCTGTGCTGCTGGACGGCCCCATCTGGGCCGCGCGACGCACGGTCTCGGACCGGGACGGCCTGCCCGTCGAGGTGCTCTCCAGGCTGATGGGCTGGCCGGCGGTGGAGCGGCTATGGCTGCCCGAGTGGCTCGGTGACCAGGGCGCGGTGCTCGACAGCCTGGACGAGAAGCTGACCGCGCTCGATGCCGCCCGCCAGGCGAGGGAGTCCGCAGCGCTCGCGTAGTCCGGCCGTGGCGTCCGGCGCGTCGCTCAGAGAACGGTGAATCCGGCGGGGAGCGGGGCGCGGCCGGTGGCGGCGCGGAGCAGCGGGGCGGCGACACCCTTGTGGGCGGCGAGGTCGGCGAGCACGTGCAGGGTCGCGGCGGCGGCGGGCTCCGGCACGGTCTGCTCGGCGGCCGGCACCCCCTGGCTCTGCAGCAGGTCGCTGGTGTGCACGGTGAGTTCCACGGTGCGCGACGGCAGGTACTCGGCGATCCGGATGCGCCCGGCCGGCGTATCGCACGGTTCGGAGCCATCCAGGGTCGCCACCCTGGCCAGCACCCGGGCGGCCAGCGCAGCAACCGCCACGGCGGGCTCGCCACCGAGGGTGGCGGCCGTCTCACGGCCCCGCTGTGCGATCACCTCGGGGGTGCCCGCGGCGAGCGCCCGCTCGTAGTAGGCCGCCGGCGAGGTCACCTCGATGGGCGCGGCGACGCCGGCGGCATCCTCTTCCGCCGCGAGGTCGAGGTAGGCCTCGATCGTGGACAGGGCCCGACTGGTGTGACCGACGAGATCGCGCACACTCCACTCCCCCAAGCCCAGCTGCGCCCAGGTCTGGGCATCACCGGCTGCACGCTCGGCGATGCCGGCGGTGACGGCGACGAACCACCTGGCGGCGGTGTCGAAGGCGAAAAGCGTGTCTGACCAGTCCCTCGAAGTCTCACTCATGCCCACAGAGTAGCGGGACCCGGCCCGCCGGCGGGCAGAACCGGGGCCGGATGACGAGCCGGCCCCGGCGCACCCGCGTCTAGAACACCCGAACGGCGATCTCCGCCGGCGCCTCAAGCAGCGCTTCGATCTCGTCGTCCAACCGCACCAGGGTGAGCGACGCCCCGGCCATGTCCAACGAGGTGCAGTACTCGCCCACGTAGCTGCGCCCCACCGTGATCCCCAGCTCGGTGAGCCGTTCATGCGCCCGGCCGAACAGGATGTACAGCTCGCTGATCGGGGTGCCGCCGAGCCCGTTGATCATCAACGCCACCCGGTCGCCGGCCACATAGGGCAGGTCCTTCACGACGGCATCCAGCATTTCGTCGGTCATCTCGTTCGCGGTGGTGAGTTTCGCACGACGCCGGCCGGGCTCGCCGTGGATGCCCACACCCACCTCGATCTCGTCGTCACCGAGTTCGAACAGCGGCGACCCCTTCGCCGGTGGCGTGCAGGACGTGAGGGCGATTCCCATGGTGCGGGTGACGCTGTCGACCTTCTCACCGATGCGCACCAGCTCGTCCAGGTCAGCGCCCTGCTCGGCTGCGGCGCCGACGGCCTTCATCACGAAGAAGTTGCCGGCCACCCCGCGGCGACCCACCGTGTAGGTGGAATCCTGCACGGCGACGTCATCGTCGATGAACAGGGTTTTCACGTTCACGCCGTCGGCGGCGCTGAGCTCCTGCGCCATTTCGAAGGCCATCCGGTCGCCGGTGTAGTTGTTCACCAGCAGCAGCACGCCCTTGGGCGAGGCCAGCAGTTTGGTGGTCTCGTAGACGTAGTCCATCGGCGGGGCCGAGAACACGTCCCCTGGACAGGCTGCGTCGAGCATGCCCTTACCGACGGTCATGACATGTGCCGGTTCGTGCCCGGAGCCTGAGCCCTGGATGATGGACACCTTGTCGGGGTTGGGCCCGTCGGCGCGCATGATCAGGTTGTAGGCGGGCACGTACTTCAACGTGTCCGGGTTGGCCAGGGCGATGCCCTTGAGCATCTCCGGAACGTACTGCTTCGGATCATTGACGAATTTCTTCATGGCTCCCTCTCTTGGCGTGCTCGCTTCGGCGGTGCTGGGTTCGGTAGTGCCGGCTTCGGTAGTGCCGGATGGTTCGTCGATACTCAGGCGGTCAGTCGTGATGGGCAGTGGGCGCAGAAGATCGGTGCGGTCAGTCGGTGTGGCTGGAGGGCCGCTCAGCACCCACCCGCGCGTCCCACTCCGTGCTGAGCCGCTCCAGGATCACGGCCACCGCCACCGCGCCGGGGTCCGGCGAGCCGATGCTGCGCTCGCCGGTGTAGCTGGCGCGACCGCGTCTGGCCTGCATCATGGATGTCTGGTCGGAGCTCTGCCTTGCGACCGCGGCCATGCGGTGCAGGGTGGTGGGCGCGTCGGCGCCGGCTGCGAGCTCCTCCTCGAGCGCATCCGTCATCGGCACCAGCGCATCGAGCAGGGTCTTGTCGCCCACATCGGAGTTGCCGCGCGACTTGATGCCGTCGATGGCGCTGCGGAGCATGGCGACGGCGTCGCTGCCGGTCACCTCGTCTTTACCCTTCACGGCCATGGAGGCGCGCAGGAAGGCGGTGCCCCAGAGCGGCCCCGAGGTGCCGCCGATGCGCCCGGAGATGACCATGCCCACCTTCTGCAGGAATGCGCTCGGGCTGCTGCGATCGTAGTCGTCCCAGTCGGCCAGGACGATTTCGAACCCCCTGGCGAGTGAGTAGCCGAAGTCACCGTCACCGACGACGGCGTCCAGGTCACCGAACTCCTTCTCGTTGTCGACCGCCGTCTGGGCGATGCTGTGCACGACGAATTCGGTGTCGGCCAGGCTGGTCATGGTGTCTCGCTTCCTGTTCGGGAGGTACCGGGAGGTGCTGGGCTGGTCCCGCCGGCCCCGCCCAGGATGGTGCTGAGGTCCGCCAGACGCAGGTACGAGCCCGGGTGGATGCCCGCCGGGTCGCTGAGCGTCTCGGCGGCGGGTCCGGTCGGGTCACCGAGCGAGGACACCACCAGGGCGGCCCCGTCGAAGTTCTCGTCGGTTGTGTAACTGCTCACGGTCACGACGGTCGCGAGCCCGGCGGCGAGCGCCGCCTGCAGCCCGTTCGCACTGTCCTCGATCACGAGCGTCTCGCTCGGATCGGCGCCGAGCTCACGCAGGGCGTGCAGGTAGATGTCGGGGGCAGGTTTTTTGGCCGGCACGATGTCGCCCGCGAAGACGTGGAACGTCGCGGCCAGGTCCGGTCCGACGGCGTGGGTGAGTACCGCCCGCACCGACGCCTCCGCCGAGGTCGAGGCAACGGCGAGGGTCCAGCCGGCCGCGGCGGCTTCCTCGGTGAGGCGACGGATGCCGGGCCGGGCGGGCATGACGCCCGCGGCCACCCGGTCGGTGTAGATCGCGGTCTTGCGCCGGTGCCAGGCGAAAACCGTCTCCCCCCAGGCCGCCGGGTCGTCGGGCAGGCCCAGCTCGCGGGCCAGGGCCGGGGTGAGGATGCTGCGCATCCGCTCCTTGCCGCCGCCGATCTTCACCTTCTCGGCGTAGTCGGCGTCACTCCAGTGCACAGGCACCCCGAACTCGTCGAACGTCTGGTTGAACGCCGGAAGGTGACCGTCCCGTTCGGTGTCGGCCAGCACCCCGTCGCAGTCGAAGATCAGTGTCGGCATCTCACGCCTTCCCCGCGCTGCCGAACTGCTCGGCAAGGCCACGGGTGAGGTCGACGATGTCGGTGCGCACCTTCGTGAACAGGGACGGCGGGTCCCACTTGTCGCGGGCCTGGGCATCCGTGAGGAAGGACAGGTTCGACTTCATGTAGGTGATCTTCAGCGCCGTGGAGATATTCACCTTGGCGCAGCCGCGACTGATGAGATCGGTGAACTGCGCGTCGGTCATGCCGCTGCCGCCGTGCAGGGCGATCGGGATGGGGTGTGCGGCCACGAGGTCGCTCACCCGCTGGAAATCGAGCACGGGCTCCCGCTTGTAGACGCCGTGGGCGTTGCCGATCGACGGCGCGAACACGTCGACACCGGTGGCTTCGAGGAACCTGAGCGACACCGCGAGGCTCTGCCTGGCCGCTTCGGTATCGCTGCCGACGCCGTCTTCGACGCCGGTGATCGACTCGATCTCGCCCTCCACGTGGGCGCCGAAGCTGCGGGCCTGCCGCACCACCTCGATGGTCTGCCGTTGGTTCTCCTCCACAGGCAGGGTGGATGCGTCGAACAACACCGAGTTCCACCCGCGCTCGAGGCACTCGGTGATGACGTCCCGGTCCGGGCAGTGGTCCAGGTGCAGTGCCACGGGCACCTCGATACCGGCGGTCATCGCGGACCACATGGCGAAGAGCACGCCGGACCCGATCGACTTGACGGTTTTCACCGAGGTCTGCACGATCACCGGCGAACGGGCTTCGACCGCCCCCGCGAGCACCGCCTCCATGGTGAGGTCGTTCACGATGTTGATCGCGGGCACGCCGTATTTCTCGGCGAACGCACGATCGACGATCTCCTTGAGAGTGCTCACGGCCATGTGCGCCTCGCTTCCTTGCGTGTTGCTGGGGATCGTAGGCGGGAACCTGGAAACCGGCAATGCCAACGCCCGGGGCGGTGATGCCGTTCTCAACCCGCTCTTTTACGCATAATGGTCGCTATGGACCCCGTCAGCACCATCGTCTGGATTGTCGCGTTCGTCGTGGTCACGGTCACCGTGACCGGGTTCTCCCGGCGGATCGGGTGGTCGGCGCCATTCGTGCTGGTCGTGGTGGGCGCGGCCGCGTCCTTCCTGCCGTCGGTGCCGCGGATCGAGCTCGAGCCGGAGCTGGTGCTCTACGGGCTGCTGCCCCCGTTGCTGTTCGCCGCCGCCATCCGTACGTCGATCGTGGACGTGCGCGCCCGGCGCGACGGCATCCTGCTGCTGTCGGTGGGCCTGGTGGCCTTCACCGTGGTGACCGTGGGGTTGACCGCCTGGCTGGTGGTGCCGGCGATCTCGCTCGCTGCCGCGTTCGCGTTCGGCGCTGTCGTGGCGCCGACGGATGCCGTGGCGATCACGGCCATCGCCGGCCGGCTGGGCCTGCCCAGGCGGGTGGTGACCGTGCTCGAGGGTGAGAGCCTGCTCAACGACGCGACAGCCCTGGTGGCGCTGAACGCCGCGATCGCGGCGATCCTCAGCACGGTGAGCCCGCTCTCGGTGACCGGCGATTTTGTCATCGCCGTGGTCGGCGGGGCGGCGGTGGGACTCGCGGTCGGGTACGTGCTCGCGGTCATCCGCCGGCAGTTGCACGCCCCGGTCCTGGACACCAGCCTGTCGTTGGTGACGCCGTACCTGGCGTTCATCCTCGGCGAGCTCGTGCACGGCTCAGGTGTTCTGGCGGTGGTGATCGCCGGCCTGTTCCTGGGCTACCGGGCCCCGGTCATCCAGTCGGCCGAGGCCCGCATCGCCGAATCCATCAACTGGCGCACCATCCAGTTCCTGCTGGAGAACGCCGTGTTCCTGTTCATCGGGCTCAACCTGGAGGCGATCCTCGAGGGGGTCAGGCTCACAGGCACGGGGTTCTGGGACACCGTGTGGATCTCGCTGGTGATCCTTTTCGCCCTGCTCGTGTCGCGGTTCGCCTGGATGGCCATCACCACCTCGCTCTACCGGTACGGGCCCCGGCGGCTGCGGGAGCGCGGCTGGAGCTGGCGCACCGGGGTCGCGGTGTCGTTCGCCGGGATGCGCGGGGTGGTGACCCTCGCCGCCGTGTTCCTGTTGCCGCCGGAGACGCCGCAACGCGAGTTGCTGCAGCTGTTGGCGTTCGTGGTGGTGGTCGGCACCCTGTTGCAGGCGCTCGCCCTGCCGTGGATCATCCGCCGGTTGCGGTTGCCGCCGCCGGACCGGTCGCAGGAGCGGACCGAGGCGCAGATGCTCCTCGCCGAGGCGCAGACCGCGGGTTTGGCCCGACTGGACGCCGAGGTGACCGACGCCGACGAGGCCAGGGTGATCGGGCGGCTGCGCACCAACGCGGTGTTCCTCGCCGACGCCCTGGACAACCCCGCTCCGGATGACGCCGAGCCGTTGCCCGCCGCCTACAACCGTTTGCGGCGGGCCATGATCGAGGCCGAACGCGAGGCCGTCCTGGCCGCCAGAGTTCAGGGCCGCTACCAGGAACCGGCTATCCGTTCGGCGTTGGCTTTCATCGACGTGGAGGAGTCCGCGCTCAAGGCCGGCTCGCCCAAGCGCCTCGAGGGGTGAGCGAGCGCGGCCGAGCCCCTACTCCAGTTGAGGTTTCCGGGTCAGTGCCGGCTCGTTCCAGGTCTTCGCGATCGCCCAGGCGACGGCGGCGATCGGCACGGCGAGCACAGCGCCGATGATGTTGGCCACGATGGTTCCCGCGGTCAGGGCGACGAGGATGACCAGCGGGTGCAACTTGAGCGACTGCGCCATGACAACGGGCTGCAGGAAGTTACCCTCGAGCTGGTTGACCAGGATCACGATGCCCACGACGATCAGGGCGGTGACCCAGTCGGTCGCGACCAGCGCCACCAGGGCGGCCAGGATGCCGGCCACCGTCGCACCGATCAGGGGGATGAATGCCGTGAGGAAGACGATGACGGCCAGCGGGAGGGCGAGGGGCACCCCGAGGATGGCGAGGCCGGTGCCGATCGCTGCCGCGTCGACGAAGGCGACGATGGCCGTGCCGCGGATGTAGCCGCCGAGTACCCGCACCGTGGTGGTGCCGATGCGACGGCCGCGCTGCAGGCGCTCACCCTTGAACGGCTTGAGGAAGAACGCCCAGATGACGTCGCCGTCCTTGAGGAAGAAGAACAGGATCACCAGGACCAGGACCAGGCCGGTGAAGAATTCACCCGCGGCCGCCGCGCCGGCGAGGGCCCCCGAACCGAACTGGCTACTGGTAAGGAAGACCACACCCTGGTCGCGGAAATCCTCGAGCTGGGCGGCGTCGACGGCCAACGGGCCCTCGGTGAGATAGGTGATCAGCTGGTCGACGCCGTCGGAAGCGCTTGACGCCAGCTCGGTCCACTGGTTCTCGACGGCGACGACGATGAGGGTCACGATGCCGCCGAACACGATGATGGCGGTGAGCAGGGTGACCCAGGTGGCGAGCATGGGTGACATGCCGCGGCGGCGCAACCACTGGATGACCGGGCTCAGCGCTGACGCGAGAATGATCGCGATCAGCACCGGGATCACCACGAGCTTCACCTGCACGAGAAGGAAGACGATCACGCCGATCAGCGCGAGCGACAGGAGGATCTGCCCGCTGCGCAGGCCAAGCCAGCCCAGCTTGTCGGTCAGCAGGGTACGCAACGTTGTGGGGCCGGCGGATTGCGCGCCGGACACGCGGGCACCGGATTTGTCTGGGGTTCGCATGGGATAACCCTAGACAACCCGTCGCGACACAGCTCGAAAACCCGCCGGGCGGCATCCGGAATCGCACTCTGCTCACAGAGAGCGTTCACAGGGTCGACGCACATACGATACACACGTTTTCGGTCCTGTACACCCTTGAAATTCCCAGTCTCCTGTAGTGCAGTGGAGAGTGCTTGAGCGCGCTCGACGGCTTGCCGTGGGCGGCTGGGTGTACCACCGAGAAACACCATTGAGGATGCCGCGCGCCACAAGCGCGAACCGACCGGTTCAGGTGTCATGAAGAGGTATCAAGGAGGATACAAAAATGGCAGGAAACAGAGCAGTTGCCTATGAAGGACCGGGCAAGGTCGACGTTATCGACATCGACTACCCCACCTTCGAGCTGAAGGACGGACCCGGCGTGAACCCGGCGAATGTCGGACGGCAGGTTCAGCACGGCGTCATCCTGAGAACCATCACCACGAACATCTGTGGCTCCGACCAGCACATGGTTCGCGGCCGCACCACGGCTCCGACGGGCCTGGTGCTCGGACACGAGATCACCGGCGAGGTGGTCGAAGTCGGCCGCGACGTCGAGTTCATCAAGGTCGGCGACATCGTCTCGGTCCCGTTCAATATCTCCTGCGGTCGCTGTCGCAACTGCAAGGAGCGCAAGACCGGTGTCTGCCTGAACGTGAACCCGGACCGTCCGGGTAGCGCGTACGGCTACGTCGACATGGGCGGCTGGGTCGGTGGGCAGTCACAGTACGTGCTGGTGCCGTACGCCGACTGGAACCTGCTGAAGTTCCCCGACCGGGAGCAGGCCCTCGAGAAGATCCTCGACCTCACCATGCTGTCGGACATCTTCCCGACGGGGTTCCATGGGGCGTTCACCGCGGGGATCGGCGTGGGCTCAACGGCCTACATCGCCGGTGCCGGCCCGGTCGGACTCGCCGCTGCCGTCTCGGCTCAGCTCCTCGGAGCGGCCGTCGTGATCGTCGGCGACCTCAACCCCGAGCGTCTGGCGCAGGCCCGCAGCTTCGGCTGCGAGACCGTCGACCTCACCAAGGGCGAGCCGCAGGATCAGATCGAACAGATCCTCGGTGTGCCCGAGGTTGACGCGGCGGTCGACGCCGTCGGATTCGAGGCGCACGGCCACGGCAAGGACTCCGGCAAGGAAAAGCCGGCCACCGTGCTGAACTCGCTGATGAAGGTCACTGCGGCCGGCGGAGCACTCGGTATTCCCGGGCTCTACGTCACGGGTGACCCGGGCGCCGCCACCGAGGAGGCCAAGGTGGGGTCGCTGTCGATCAGCCTCGGCACCGGCTGGGCCAAGTCGCTGTCCTTCACCACCGGGCAGTGCCCGGTGATGAAGTACAACCGGCAGCTGATGATGGCGATCCTGCACGACAAGGTGCAGATCGCCAAGGCCGTGCACGCCCAGCCGATCAGCCTCGAGGATGCCCCGCGCGGGTACGCCGAATTCGATGCCGGCGCGGCGACGAAGTACGTGCTCAACCCGAACGGCTACCTCAAGGACTGAGTGAACTCAGGCCGAGATAGCCAGTGACAGAACCGGGATCGGGCGAAGGCCCGGTCCCGGTTTGTCGCGCCGGCGCGAGTAGCCTGATCTGGTCGCACGTTGCGCGACTCGAACGCAAGGACCCCACCGGAATGCCCCGCCACGAGAGCTCTCCCCCACCGGCCACGGCCGCCGGGCCGCGCTGGAGTGCGATCATCGTCGCGGGCGGCAGGGCCACGCGGTTGGGCGGCATCGACAAGACCGCGCTGGTCTGGCAGGGGCACAGCCTGCTCGACGGCGTCGTGGCCGCAGCATCCGGTGCAGCCCGGATCTGTGTGGTCGGCTCCGACGCCGACCTCGGCGGCGACCTGCTGCGCGCCGTCGAGAGACCGCGCTGGGGCGGTCCGGCCGCTGCGATTGTGGCGGGCCTGGAGGCCGTGGCCGGCGACGCCGACACCGACTGGGTCCTGGTCCTCGCCGGTGACCTCGTGCATGCCGACGCCGCCGTGACGCTCCTGCTGGCCGAACTCGACCGGATCAACGCCTCCGAGATGACCGCCACAACCTCAAGCGCTCCGGCGGCCGATCGGCCCATCGACGGCCTGATCGGCGTGGACTCCGACGGTCGACGCCAACCGTTGCTCGCCGTCTACCGGCGGGCGGCACTGCTGGCATCCGCACGTCTCCATCCGGCAGACAACCTCCCGGTGAAGAGCCTGATCGGCAGCCTGAACCTGGTTCAGTTGCGCCTTCCCGACGCGCTGACCGACGATGTCGACACCCCCGCCGACGCCGCCAGGCTCGGTATCGTCGTTCCCGCCCCTGCCGCACCGTCGAGCACTCCGCGGCCGACGCGGTGACTGGCTAGCCTTGACCCAGGCGCGCTGTCGTCGATGATCCTCGAGGAGTCCGCTATGCCCCTGCTCCACACCGGCCGTTCGGCCCGTTCCGGTTCACCAGGCACCAGCGGCGTGGTGCTCTGATGGAGTGGCTGGAGGCCAGGGACACCGTGCACCGGTTGGGCACGGGAATGCCCGGTGGCACCGAGACCGTGGCCCTGTCCGAGGCCGTCGGACGCACGCTCGCCGCCGAGGTGCGCTCGCTGACGGCGCTGCCGAGCTTCGCGTCCTCCGCCATGGACGGCTGGGCCGTCAACGGCGCAGAACCGTGGATCGTGGGCGATGCGATCCTGGCGGGCGACCCGCCGACAACGACCGCCCTCGCGCCAGGGACCGCGCGGCCGATCGCCACCGGCGCCTGTGTGCCGGCCGGCACCCACGGCATCCTGCGCTCGGAAAAGGGTCAGCTCGCCCCCGCGACTGCCGGGGGCGCGGGGCCCGTGCTGATCCGTTCGGCGGGCACCCGTTCCACCGAGCCGGCCCTCGGTGAGCACGTGCGGGGGCGCGGCGAGGAGTGCGGACTCGACGAGAGGATGTTGGAGCCCGGCTGCCTGCTCACGGCGCCGCGGGTGGCGCTGGCGGCGGTGACCGGCCACGACACGCTCACTGTGACCACACCGCCGACCGTGGAGCTGCTGCTGCTCGGCACCGAGGTGATCCAGTCCGGCGTCCCCGGTCCCGGCCAGGTGCGGGATGCCTACTCCCCCGAGTTCCCGGCGCTGCTGACGGGGCTCGGCGTGAGGCTGAGCGCGCTGCGGCGGCTGCCGGACGACCTCGGTCAGACCATCGACGCCATCCGTTCGAGCACGGCCGCGTTGGTGATCAGCACCGGTGGCAGCGCCCGCGGCCCCGCAGACCATGTGCGCGCGGCCCTGGCCGCTCTCGGTGCGAGCGTGCTCATCGACGGGGTACGGATGCGGCCCGGCCACCCCGTCATGGTGGCCCGCCTGGGCGACGGCCGGCTGATGCTCTGCCTGCCCGGCAACCCGCTGGCCGCCATGCTGGTCCTGGCCAGCCTGGGGATGCCGCTGATCGACGGGCTGCTCGGCCGGCCGCTGCTGCCCCTGGACCGGGTGGCCCTCGCGCACGACATCGCCAACCTCAGCGGGTCGACCCGTCTGGTGGCATACCGGCTCACCGACGACGGCGCGGTGCCCACAGCACGGCAGGGCTCCGGCATGCTGCGCGGGCTCGCGGAGGCCGACGGTGTGGCCGTGGTCCCACCCGGCGGGGCGTGCGCCCCCGACCCGGTCGCCACGCTTCCGCTGCCCTGGTAACCGCTCCGGTCTGCCGTCGGCCGTCGGCCTCTCGGAGTGGCCCAGGTGCTGGCAGACGGCTGCTCAACAGGCCAGGGAAGTGAGGGTCTTCGTCTCGCCGTTCCAGAACCGTGCCGCGACGCAGGACCCGGCCGCCGGCGGCTCACCGAGAACCGCGAGCGCATGGCCGACCTGATCGGCGCCGAGCCGGCGGGCGAGGGTGACGTGCGGCGTCCACCGATCGGGCCGGGTGAGCTCCACGGCCCCTGGCGCCACTCCGAGCACGGTCCGGTGCACCTCCAGCAGGACCCTGGTCATCACCACGGGGCGGGCGAGCACGAACCGGCCGGGCCCCGCCCGGAACAGCACCAGTCCGGAGACCCTGAGTTCAACGGGCAGCGGCGCGGCCGCCCGGTCGAACGCGGCCCGCACGGCATCCGTGAGCTCGAGTGCCGGTCCGGCCGCCAGCGTGAGGTGCGGCCGGTTGCTCGCACCCTGGTGCCGGCCCAGATTCGGCAGCCCGGCCTCCTCCAATGCCGTCCACTCCGCGCGAAACGCAGCCTCGGTAGCCGGGTCGAAGGTCAACTCGATGCTTCGCATGGCTTCATCCTGCCCTGTTCCCGGCTGGCCCATCGCACCACGGATAGCGCACCACGTTTACGGGAAGAAGTGAGATTCCAAGGACGGAATCCGGCACAGCATCCTTTCTGCCGGCCGTTGTCCTGATAAACGTTCGTCGCAGGGAACCGCGCGGACCGACCGATTGCCGTGGCACCTTTCCGGTGCTATTTCTGGAGCGCACGTTTCCTGCCCCGACCGAAGGAGACCCATGAACGCCCCCGTACCCGACGACGGGCGGCCCGACGGCCGGCTCGACGACCTCAGCCGACGGTTGACCCAGGCACTGCAGATTCTCGACCTCGACGTCGACTACCCCCTGCTCCTCGGACTGGCCGCCGATACCTCCCGAGCAGTGGGGCCCGACGGCGGACCGATCAGCACCTTCCTGGTGGGCTATGCGGCCGGCCTGACGAGCACCTCCGACAAACAGTCCGTGACCGACGCCGTGCAGCGCGCCGTCGACGTGGCCAGGCAGGCCACCCGGAAGACCGGGGACGGCGGCATCGACGACGGCTGGGCGAACACCGCGCAGTAGCCGTCGGTGCGGCACCGGTCTGCAGCCGCCGGTGTCGTGGCGCCCTGCAGCCGTCGACGTGGGCCGCCCCAGACGACGAACGGCGCCTACGTGGTCAGCACCGCTTCGACGTTGTGCGCCGGTTCCAACCGCACGATCACGGCCTTGGACACCGGGGTGTTGCTGCCCTCCGCCACCTGGTCGAGCGGAACGAGCACATTCGCCTCCGGGTAGTACGCCGCCGCGCATCCCCGGGCGGTGGGATACGCCACCGCTCGGAACCCGTGCAGCACCCGGTCGACGCCGTCGTCGTAGACGCCGTGGACATCCACCAGCTGCTCGTCGGCCAAGCCCAGCTCGACCAGGTCGTTGGGGTTGACGAACACCACGTGCCGGCCCTTCTTGATGCCGCGGTACCTGTCGTCATGGCCGTAGATGGTGGTGTTGAACTGGTCGTGCGAGCGCAGGGTCTGCAGGATGAGCGTGCCGTCGGGCCGGTCCAGGTGCTCGAGGTCGTTGACCGTGAGCATCGCCTTGCCTGTGGGGGTGGGGAAGGTGCGGGAGTCGCGCGGCCCGTTCGGAAGCAGGAAGCCGCCCTCCCGGCGGATCTTGGTGTTGTAGTCGTCGCAGCCGGCGACGACGTGCGAGATGTGCTCCCGGATCAGGTCGTAGTCGCGCTCGAAGCCCGTCCAGTCCACATTCACCTTCGTGCCCAGCACGGCGCGGGCGAGGCGGCTGACGATGGCCACCTCGGAGAGCAGGGTGGGCGCGACCGGGCTCACCTTGCCCCAGGACGGATGCACGGCGCAGACGGTGTCCTCCACCGACACGAACTGTTCCCCGGTGGCCTGCCGGTCGATCTCGGTGCGTCCCATTGTCGGCAGGATCAGGGCCTCATCGCCCACCACGGCGTGTGAACGGTTGAGCTTGGTGGAAACCTGCACCGTCATTTCGGCGCCGTGCATGGCGGCCTCGGCGGCCTGGGTGTCGCTGATCGCGCTGACCAGGTTGCCGCCGAGGGCCATGAAGACCTTGATCTGACCGTCCCGCAGCCCCCGGATGGTGGCGACGGCATCCACACCGTGCTCGCGGGGCGGGTTGAAGCCGAACTCCCGTTCGAGGGCGTCCAGGAACGCCGGCGGCATCTGCTCCCAGATGCCCATCGTGCGGTCGCCCTGCACGTTGCTGTGCCCACGGATCGGCGAGGCGCCGGCGCCGGGCTTGCCGATGTTGCCCCGCAGCAGCAGCAGGTTGATGATCTCCTTGATGGTGGCGACGCCCTTCTTGTGCTGGGTGAGCCCCATCGCCCAGGTGATGATCACCTTCTCGGCACGGAGGTACCGGGCGGCAAGCTCGTCGATCTCGGCGGCGCGCAGCCCGGTGGCCTCGAGCACGGCCTTCTCGTCGACCCGGGCGAGGTGTGCTGTGAGTTCCTCGAGACCCTGGCAGTGCTCACGCAGGAACTCGTGGTCGAGAACGGTGCCCGGGTTCGCGGCCTCCGCGGCGAGCACCCGCTTGGACACCGCCTGCAGCAGCGCCATGTCACCGCCGAGCCGTACCTGCACGAACTGGTCGGCCATGTCGGTGCCGTGCCCGATGATGCCCTTCACCCGCTGCGGGTTCTTGTAACGCTTGAGGCCGGCCTCCGGCATGGGATTGACCGCGACGATCTCGGCGCCGTTCTCCTTCGCCTCCTCCAGGGCGGTCAGCATCCGCGGGTGATTGGTGCCCGGGTTCTGGCCCATCACGATGATGAGGTCGGCCTTGCCGAAGTCGTCGTAGGTAATGGTGGCCTTGCCGATGCCGATGGTCTGCCCCATCGCCCAGCCCGACGACTCGTGGCACATATTGGAGCAGTCCGGCAGGTTATTGGTGCCGAAGGCGCGCACGAAGAGCTGGTAAGCGAAGGCGGCCTCATTGGAGGTGCGGCCGCTCGTGTAGAAGGCGGCCTGGTCGGGCGAGTCCAGCCCGTTGAGCTTGTCGGCGATCACCCTGAACGCCTCCGCCCAGCCGATCGGCCGGTAGTGGTCGTCGCCGGCGGCCTTGTACACGGGTTCGGTCAGCCGCCCCTGCATGCCCAGCCAGTAGTCAGTGCGGCCGAGCAGGTCGCTGACCGGATGCTCGGCCCACCATTCCCTACCGATCGTGATGGGCGTGGCCTCCCAGGTGACGGCCTTGGCGCCGTTCTCGCAGAATTCGAACGTCTTGCGGTGGGTGGGATCCGGCCAGGCACAGCTCATGCAGTCGAAGCCGTCCTTCTGGTTCATCGCCAGGAGGGTCTTGCGGCTGCGACTGACGCCCATGCCTTCCAGCGCCGGGATGGTGGAGTGCAGCACGCCCGGCACCCCCGCCGCCCAGGACTTGGGCGAGCCGACCTCGAGGGTGGACTCCCCCGACTCGTCGGTGTCGTCCAGGTGCACGGGACTCTTCTGGTGCGCCGCCGGGTTGGTGGTCACTTTCTTGGGCGTCATCCTGGGCATCCCTTTCGCCGGCCGGGATCCACCGGCACCTCTGCGCCGTCGCCCCGGAGAACATTGGAGTTACCCTGTCAGAGCTATCAGCATCCGCGGCTCACGGCAAGGACCCTGGGCTGTTCAGGGCACACTCTGGGCGGCGGCGCGCTCGAGGACCTCGCCGATGCGTCCCTTGCAGCCGCCGCAGCCGGTGCCCGCTCGGGTGGCCGCCCCGATGCAGGCCACGGTGACGTTGCCCGCCGCGGCGGAGGCGGCGATCGCCTCCACGGTCACACCGTTGCACCAGCACACCGTGGACTCCGGCGCGAAGGCATCGCCCGCGGTCTCCGGGTCGTAGTCGGGGCCGTCGAACCGGAGCAGCACCGACCTGTCGGCGGGCAGTTCGCTGCCTCGCTCGAACAACAGGGTCAGTTCGGCGCCGGTGCGCGGCATACCCACGCAGACGAAGCCGGTGAGGATGCCACCACGGGTGACCATCTTCACGTACCGGCCATGCTCGGGGTCGGCCCACTGCGCCACTGCCAGCGGTGCCGGGTCCCCGGCGGCGCAGCCGTGCGCGTGCGCCGAATCGTCGACATCGAACGGGTCGGCCGCGGTGTCGCCGGCGGCGACCACGTCGATTCCCTCGGCCTTGAGCATCACGACGGATGCCCCGGGCCCGGCAGCAAGCACCGGCGCTGACTCCGCAACCGCGGGCGCCGCGCCCCAGTCGACCGTGGTCGTGCCGGCCGTGGTCATGCCGGCGGTGATCTCGGCACTGAACCGGGCCGCGAGGCTGTCGGCCTGGCGCCAGCCCGGACCGATCAGGCCGGAGGGCCCGCCGGCCGGGGCCATCCGGGCACCGTTCCAGGCTGCGCCGAGGTCGGCGTCGACGGGGCGGGCGGCCACGTGCGCGCAGTCGCCGATGGCGTGGATGGCCGCATCCGCCCAGCTCTGCAACGACTCGTCGACCAGCACACCGGTGGACACCGGCAGGCCGGCCAGGTGGGCCAGTTCGGTGCGGGCGCCCACGCCGCAGGAGAGCAGCAGCAGGTCGCCGCTGATCTGCTTGCCGTCGGCGCAGATGAGGGCTTCGAAGCGTTCGACGCCGGCGTCGTCGTGGTGGAACAGGACGCTCTCGGCGCGGGCGTGGTTGACCATGGTGACCCCGGCGCGCCTGGCGCTGCGGGTGAGCACCGAGCCGGCACCGCGGTCGAGGTTGCGGTTCATCGGGATCTCGCCGTGGTAGACCACGCAGACCTGGGCGCCGGCGGCCGCCGCGGCGAGCGCGATCTCCATGCCCAGCACGCCGGCGCCGAGCACCACGATGCGTTGGCCGGCCTGCACGGCCGCCAGAACGGTGGCGGCGTCGGCGAGGTCGCGCAGCGCACTGATGCCGCTCGGCAGCGGGGCCTCGGCGGAATCGAGGGTGGCGGCAGCCGCGCCGGGCTTCATCAGGCCGCGCCGCACCCGCTTGACACCGTCGAGGGTGGGCACATTGGCGCGGGCACCGGTGGCCAGCACGAGCCTGTCGTAGGGCAGGGTGCTGCCATCGCCGAGACTGACCGTGCGGATGGTGCGGTTCACCGCTACGACTGCGGTGCCGGTGAGGATGCGGGCGCCGGCGGCTCGGGCCCGGCTGCCGTCGGTGAGGTCGAGGGTGTCGCGGTCGGTACGGCCAACGGCGTAGTCGGCCAGCAGCACGCGGTTGTAGGCGTGCTCCCCTTCGGCGCCGACCACGGTGAGGTCGGCCAGGCCGGCCTCCACCAGCGGCAGGATTTCGTCGACGAACCTGGCGCCGACGGGGCCGTAGCCGACGACGACGATGCGTTCGGGGGTGGGGCGTGCGGCTCCGGTCGGTTCAGGCATCCGCCATCACCCTCTCGTGGTCGGTGGTCGGCAGGTCAGGACCCGCGATCGCCCGCACCCGCACAGCAGTGCGCTTGAATTCGGGCATCCCGGAGATCGGGTCGGTGGCCGCGGCGGTGAGCAGGTTGGCGCGCTGGTCGGCGGGGAAGTGGAACGGCAGGAAGACCGTATCTGGCCGGATGTCGGCGCTCAGCTGCGCGCGGCAGCGCACAGTGCCGCGCTCGTTGGCCAGTTCGGCCCAGCCACCATCGGTCAGGCCGAGCCCGGCGGCGGTGGCCGGATGCACCTGCATGCGGGCCTCGGGCTGGGCGGTGGCGAGTTCGGCCACCCGCCGGGTCTGCGCACCGGACTGGTAGTGCTCCAGCAGCCGGCCGGTGATGAGCGTGAGCGCCCCCCGGGTCTGCGCCGGCGCCAGCACGCCGCGCGGCGTCACGGCCACGATGCGGGCCCGGCCGTCGTCGTGCGCGAACCGGTCCAGGAACAACCGCGGGGTGCCGCCGGACCCGGCCGGGTAGGGCCAGTAGGCCGGCTCCCCCGCATCCAGCAGTGTGTAGTCGAGGCCGGAGTAGTCGGCGATTCCGCCCGCCGAGGCCTGGCAGAGCTCGTCGAAGACGGCGCTGGGGTCGGCGCTGTACACGCCGGGGGCGTCCAGGCGCCGGGCCAGCTCCTGGAAGATCCACAGTTCGCTGCGCACGCCGGCGGGCGGGTCGATCGCCCGCCGGCGGCGCAGAACTCGCCCCTCGAGCGACGTCATGGTGCCCTCCTCCTCGGCCCACTGGGTGACCGGCAGCACCACGTCGGCCAGCGCGGCGGTCTCGGAGAAAAAAAAGTCGCAGACGACCAGGAAGTCGAGGTTCTTCAGGCCCCGGCGAACGCTGTCGGCATCCGGTGCAGAGACCACGACGTTGGCGCCGTGCACGAGCAGGGTGCGGATGCCGCCCGGCCGGCCGAGCGCGCCCAGTAGTTCGACGGCGGGGATGCCCGCGCCGGGGATCTGCTCCGGCTCGACTCCCCAGACTCCGGCGACATGGGCGCGGGCGGCCGGGTCGGTGATCTTGCGGTAGCCGGGCAGCTGGTCGCATTTCTGGCCGTGTTCCCGGCCGCCCTGCCCGTTGCCCTGCCCGGTGAGGGTGCCGTAGCCGGAATGGGTCGTGCCGACCAGGCCGAGCACGAGCGCGAGGTTGATGGCCGCGGTGGCCGTGTCGGTACCGTCGACGTGCTGCTCGACGCCGCGTCCGGTGATGATGTAGGTGCCCCGGCCGGCGGCCAGCCGGCTCGCCAGTTCCCTCAGCTGCCGGACCGGCACCCCGGTGTGCTCCTGCACCCGCTGGGGATACCAGCCGGCCACGCTGTAACGCAGCTGGTCGAAGCCGGTGGTGCGCCGGGCGAGGTAGTCGGTGTCAGCGAGGCGTTCGGCCAGAACCAGATGGGTGAGCCCGAGCAGCAGCACCAGGTCTGTACCGGGGGCGGGCTGCACGTGCAGGCCGGCGCCGTCGTCGGTCAGGCGGGCGGTGGCGGTACGGCGCGGGTCGACGACGATGAGGCCGCCCGCTTGCCGGGCACCGTCGAGGTGGCCGATGAACGGCGGCATGGTCTGGGCCACATTGGAGCCGAGCATCAGGATGGTGTCGGCCGCGTCGAGGTCTTCGACCCGGAACGGCAGGCCACGGTCGAGGCCGAAGGCCCGGTTGCCGGCCGCCGCCGCGCTGGACATGCAGAACCGGCCGTTGTAGTCGATGCGGGAGGAGCCGAGGGCCAGGCGGGTGAACTTGCCCAGCTGGTAGGCCTTCTCATTGGTCAGCCCGCCGCCGCCGAACACACCCACGGAGTCGGCGCCGTGCTCGGCCCGGCTGGCGCGGAGCCTATCGGCGATCAGGTCGAGCGCGTCCGTCCAGGAGATCGGGGCGAAGCTACCGTCGGCCGCGCGCCGCATGGGTTCCCGGATGCGCTCGGCCGAGCCGAGCAGTTCGGCCGCGGTCCAGCCCTTCTTGCAGAGGCCGCCGCGGTTGGTGGGGAAGGCCCGGCCGGCGATGGAGACCGGGAGGCCGATCGCATCCGCGGGGCGGACGGCCGGCGCCGGGCGGGCGGCGGGCGTGGCTGCTGCTGCGGGCGTGGCTGCTGCGGCGGCGGGTGTGAGCGTCATCGCGCACTGCAGGGCGCAGTACGGGCAGTGCGTGTCGACGGGGTTCACGGTGGTGCCTTTCGTGGGAGCACAAGTTCGCGAGAGCGGCCGTGTGGTTGCTTCAGCTGGCTGAGGCGACCACACGACCGCTTTCGCGGGATGTGCGGGGTGCGATTTGCGAGCGAGAAGAGCTAGATGCGGTGGCCGGCCACGGAGGAGCCGCGGCGGAGGTAGACGAACGCGGTGACGGCCATCATCACGACGTAGGCGCCGGCGAAGGCGAAGATCGCGCTGGAATAGTCGCCCGTCGAGGTCTTCGAGAAGCCGAGCACCTGCGGGATGACGAATCCGCCGTAGGCGCCGATGGCGGAGATGAGGCCGAGGGCCGCCGCGGTCTTGCGCTGCGTGCCGACATCGCCGGACTCCCTGTGGGCATCCGTGACCCCGCTCTTGGCGGCGAAGACACTGGGGATCATGCGGTAGGTGGAACCGTTGCCGACGCCGGTGGCCACGAAGATCAGCAGGAACGTGACCAGGAACAGCCAGAAGCTGCCCAGCGGCAGCACCAGGTTCACCAGCACCGCGCCGACGGCCATCACGCCGAAAGCGAAGACGGTCACCAGGGCACCGCCGAAGCGGTCGGCCAGGCGACCGCCGAACGGGCGGGCCAGGGAACCGGTGAGGGCGCCGAGGAACGCGAGCGACAGGGATGCGGAAACGACCTGGAACGAGGAGTAGTCGGGAAACTGGTCGGCGATGAGCTTGGGGAACACGCTGGCGAAGCCGATGAACGAGCCGAAGGTGCCGATGTAGAGGAACGCCATGATCCACAGGTGCGGTTCCTTCACCGCGGCGATCGAGCCGGCGAAGTCGGCCTTGGCGCTGGAGAGGTTGTCCATGTACTTCCAGGCCCCGAACATGGCGAGCAGGATGAACGGCACCCAGAAGAAGCCGGCCAGTGGCAGGTTCAGTGTGCCGAGGGCACCGAGGGTGATCACGATGGGCACGACCAGCTGGGCGACGGCTGCACCGAGGTTGCCGCCGGCGGCGTTCAGGCCGAGCGCGTACCCCTTCTGGCTCTGCGGGTAGAAGTAGGTGATGTTCGACATCGAGGAGGCGAAGTTGCCGCCGCCGAGACCGGCGAGCGCGGCGATGAGCAGCATCACCGGGAACGGGGTGTCCGGGTTGCCCACCGCGATGCCCAACCCGATTGACGGGATGAGCAGCAGGCCCGCCGAGATGATGGTCCAGTTGCGGCCACCGAACTTGGGAACCAGGAACGTGTAGGGGAACCGCATGGTGGCACCGACGAGAGTGGGGATGGAGATGAGCCAGAAGATCTGGCCGGTGTCGAACGTGAAACCGGCGTTCGGCAGCTGTACCACCACGATGCTCCAGAGCTGCCAGATCACGAAGCCGAGGAATTCGGCGAAGATCGACCACTTGAGGTTGCGGGAGGCGATGGACTTGCCGCCGCCCGCCCACTGCGTGGGGTTCTCGGCGTTCCAGTTGTCGATCCACCGGCCCGGGCGGTGCACCAGTTCGGCGGACGGAACGGTAGGGGTGGTCGCGGAGACCGGGGCGGGTGGGGCGCTGGTCGTCGTGGTCATCAGGTTCTCCTCAAGAATGTGGTGCCGGGAGTGCTGCGGGAAGTGGTGCCGGAACTGCGGTGGTGGTGTGTCTTCGACGCTACGCAGCCGGTGTTTCGGCGGGACGCTGGGCCAGTTACCTTCTCGTCACCGTGTTCTCACCCCCGGCGAGCGCCGCTGATAGGCCGCTGTTACATGTCGGACACATGAGCGCCGCGACTCCGTCGTTGAGGAGGAATACACGGGTCGAGCGTGATTCCGCCGGTCAGGAACGGGTGCTGAACGACCAGGGCAGTCCGGCGAGCGCCTGCTCCAGCCGGGCGGTGGACGCGTAGAGGTCCAGGACCACGTCGACGAGCCGCTGCGGCGGTGCCTCGCCGTCCACCAGGAGAGGCCGGCTCACGGCATCCGCGCCGCAGGTCTCGGCCAGGCCGGCGAAGTAGCCGGGCGCGAGCAGGTAGGTGGCCACCACGACTCGGCCGGATGCCGCGGCGCGGGCGGTGAGCACGGCGTCGGCCAGCCGGGGCTCGGCGGCGGAGATGAACCCGACCGTGACAGAGCGACCGAGCACCGCGGCGAGCTGGCCGCCGACGGTGTGGCAGTCGGCGACGGCGTTGGCGTCGGTGGAGCCGGCCGCGGCGAGCACCACGGTGTCGGAGGGCTGCAGGTCGATCTCGTGCAGCCGGTCGGCCAGGATCCGGGCCAGGCGCGGGTCGGGGCCGAGGGCCCCGGTGACCCGCACCGGCTGGCCGGCCTCCGCGGCCGCCTCGGCGAGGTCCACGCGCACGTGGTAGCCGGCCGAGAGGAGCAGCGGGACGATCACGACCGGCCGGGCGGCGGCTTCGGCCGCGATGCCGGTCAGGCAGGTGGGCACATCCGGGCTCTGCACGTCGACGTAGCCGCCCACCACGGTGAGCTGGGGTGCCGCGGCAGCCACGGCGTCGACGAGGGCCAGGACGGCGCGCTGCCCTGCGGGGTCGCTGGTGCCGTGCGAGGTCGCCAGCAGCACCGGGGCGCCGCCTGTCTGAACGGTGCGCACCGGGGCGGGCCGCACCGGAACGACGATCATGCTGCCGCGAACTCCACCACGGCGGGTTCGGACTGTGCCCCGCGCTCGGCCTGCTCGCGCACCTGGATCTGTACCGTGCCGTGGTCGATGCGCACCGGGAAGGTGCGGAGCACGTAGTCGAGTGAGGTGAAGCACTCGCCGGTTTCGAGGTCGTAGACCTGTTTGTGCAGCGGTGAGGCCAGGGTGGGCCGGGCGCCGCGGGAGCCGACGATCCCCCGGCTCATCACGAAGGAGCCCGTCGCCGGGTCCTGGTTGGACACGGCGTACAGGCTGCCGTCCGGCAGCAGCACCAGGGCGACCTGCACACCGTCGATCAGCGCGGCCTCCCCCCAGAGCGGTTCGAGGCTGTCGAGGGCGCACACGCTGGTCCACTCGGCGGCGGTGCCTGCGGAGTCGTGCGAGTCGGTGGGTGTGTGCACGGGATCCTCCAGTGGGTGGGCGAGACGCGGGTCGAGCGGTTGCTGGTGTCAACGGTAGGCAGCCCGCGTGACGGTCATCCTGCGAGGCCGTGACGATCGCGTAACGAAGACCTCTCAGTGCTCCCAAAACGACGTGAGGCGCCCGTCACACTCCGTTACGTCGGGGACACGGCAGAGAAATCGCCGACTTTTAGGCTGACGGAACAGCTCATGACTCGGAAAGGCCATCCCATGGACAACGTCACCCCCGCCCCGGATCACTCCGGCACGCCCCGACGCGTCGTGGTGATCGGCGGCGGCCCCGCCGCCCACAGGTTCACCGAAGCGATGGCAGCCCGCGCGACCGCGGCCGGCAGCATCGCACACACCGTGACGGTGTTCGGCGAGGAGCCGCACCTGCCCTACGACCGGGTGGCGCTGTCCCGCCGTCTGGTCGATTCAGAAGACCTCACCCTCGGCGACACCACGCTCTGGGATGCCGAGGCGATCAGCTACCGCGGCGGCAGCACGGTCGTCGGCCTCGACGCCGAGACCAAGGCCATCACCCTCGAAGGTGGCGAACGCGTCGACTACGACGACCTCGTCTTCGCCACCGGCTCCGCGGCCACCGTGCCGCCTATCCCCGGCGCCGAGGCCGGCCACGTCTACCGCACCCTCGAAGACGTCGACTTCCTCGTCGGTGAGATCACCCGGCTGCGGGAACGCCTGGGCCGTCCGGCCAACGTCGTCGTCGTCGGCGGCGGACTGCTCGGCCTCGAGGCCGCCGGCGGTCTCGCCAGGCTCGGCGCCGCATCCACCCTGGTGCACTCGGGCAACTGGTTGATGAGCGCCCAGCTCGACGAGGGTGCCGGCCAAGCGCTCGGCCGGCTGATCGGCGCGCAGGGCATCACCCTGGCCCTCGGCACCCGGCCCACCGAGATCTTGCGCTCCCCCACCGGACGGGTCCTCGGCGTCGCCCTCGGCAACGGAACCCAGCTGCACGCCGATCTGGTGGTCTTCTCCATCGGCATCACCCCGCGCGACGAAATCGCCCGCGCGGCGGGCCTGGACCTCGGCCCGCGCGGCGGCATCGTCATCGGCGACGACTGCCGTACCTCCGCCGCCGATATCTGGGCCATCGGCGAGGTGGCCAGCATCAACGGCGTCTGCGTGGGCCTGGTCGCCCCGGCCAACGCCATGGCCGAGGTCGCCGCCGACCGTCTGCACGGCGGCGAGGCCCTCTTCCCCGGCATCGACGACGCCACCAAGCTCAAGCTCTCCGGCGTGGAGGTGGCCAGCTTCGGCGACGCCCTGGGCCGCACCGAACACTGCCTCGAAGTGGTCTACGCCGATCCGGCCCGCGGCCTGTACCAGAAGATCGTCGTCACGGGCGATGCCAAGACCCTGCTCGGTGGCATCTTCGTCGGCGACGCCTCGCCGTACACCTCTCTCCGCCCCCTGCTCGGCCGTGAACTGCCCGCAGAGCCCGGCGCCTACCTCTCCGCCGCCGGCGCCGAACCGCCCGCGGGCAGCGACCTGCCCGACGACGTGCAGCTGTGCTCCTGCAACAACGTCTCGGTCGGCGCCGTCCGCGAAGCCATTCGCGGCGACCACGGCGAGGCCTGCACCGAACTCGGCCCGCTCAAGGCCTGCACCCGCGCCGGCACCCAGTGTGGCTCCTGCGTTCCGCTGGTCAAGAAGATCCTCGAGACCGAGCTGCAGAAGGCCGGCATCGAGGTCTCCACCGCCCTCTGCGAGCACATCGTCTTCAGCCGCAGCGAACTGTTCGAGAGCGTGCGCATCCTGCAACTCACCTCGTTCGACGAGATCATGGAGCGCTTCGGCACCGGCCTCGGCTGCGACATCTGCAAGCCCACCATCGCGTCGATCCTGGCCACCCAGACCAACGGCTACGTGCTGGATGCCGGCCGTGGCGGCCTGCAGGACACCAACGATCGTGCCCTGGCCAACATGCAGAAGGACGGCACCTACTCGGTGGTGCCGCGGATCCCCGGCGGGGAGATCACCCCGGCCAAGCTCAAGGTGATCGCAGAGGTCGCCGAACAGTACAACCTCTATACCAAGATCACCGGCGGACAGCGCATCGACATGTTCGGTGCCCGGCTCGAACAGCTGCCCGAGATCTGGACCATCCTCGTCGACGCCGGGTTCGAGTCCGGCCAGGCGTACGGCAAGTCACTGCGCACCGTCAAAAGCTGCGTCGGCAGCACCTGGTGCCGGTTCGGCGTGCAGGACGCCGTCTCGATGGCCATCCAGCTGGAGCTGCGCTACCGGGGGCTGCGCTCGCCGCACAAATTCAAGCTCGGCGTCTCCGGTTGCGCCCGCGAGTGCGCTGAGGCCCGCGGCAAGGACATCGGCATCATCGCCACCGATCAGGGCTGGAACCTCTACGTGGGCGGCAACGGCGGCTTCCAGCCGGCGCACGCCCAGCTTCTGGCCCAGGACCTCGACGACGACACCCTGATCGCCTACATCGACCGCTACCTGATGTACTACATCCGCACCGGCGACCGCCTGCAGCGCACCGCGCGCTGGCAGGAAGAACTTCCCGGTGGACTCGAGCACGTGCGCGACGTGGTCGTGAACGACAGCCTGGGCCTGGCCGCCGAGCTGGAACTGGCCATGGCCGCACACGTGGGCAGCTACGAGGACGAGTGGGCGGCGACGCTCAAGGATCCGGAGCGGCTGCGCCGGTTCCGCTCGTTCGTGAACGCGCCGACCACCCCCGACCCGGCCATCGTGCAGGTGCTCGAGCGCGGCCAGCCACGGCCGGCCTGGCCCGGCGAGCGCGCAGCGCGGGCGGATGCGGCAGAGGCGCCCGAAACGCAGACCGGCGCCGACTTCTTCGGAGTGAGCGTCAACGAGCCCGACGACAGCGCCCCCGCCTCTGGGCCCGTTTTGCTCGCCGGCGCCCGCATCCCGATGCGGCCGGCCGACCGCACCGAAACCGGACGACACTCAGCCGCCGCCGGCGCGCACGACAAGGGAGAATGAGACCATGCCGAACCCGTCCCTCGACATTTCCCTCGACGTGACCGGCCGCCGCGTGCTCGTGATCGGCGGCAGCCGGCCCGCGCGCCGGGTCATCGCCCGCTACGTCGCCGCCGGCGCGGTGGTCTACCTCGCCGCCGACACCTACGAGGTGCCCAACCCGCTGGTGCGGCCGGTGACCTGGCCGCACTCCCCGAGCGGCTGGCGCGACCTGGTCTCGGCCGTCGACCTCGTCGTGGCCGTCGACCTGCCCGCCGAGGCCCAGCCGCTGCTCGTGGCTGCCTGCGCCGAACGCTCCGTCTGGCTCACCCGCGAGGCCGCCGCCCCCGTCTCCCGGCCCGGCCACGTCACCCTCGTCGGCGGCGGCCCCGGCGACGACGAGCTGCTCACCGTCGCCGCCCTCAGAGCACTGGCCGGCGCCGACATCGTCTACTACGACAGGCTCGGCCCGCACGAACGGCTGAACGAGTGGGCGCCGGGTGCCGAACAGGTCAACGTGGGCAAACATCCCGGCCACCACGCCGTGCCGCAGGCCGAGATCGAACGGATGCTGGTGGCCAGTGCCCTCTCCGGCCTCACGGTCGTGCGGCTCAAGGGCGGCGACCCGTTCGTGTTCGGCCGTGGCGGCGAAGAAATGGCCGCCTGCCGTGCCGCAGGCGTACCGGTCACCGTCATTTCCGGGGTCACCAGCGCCATCGCCGTGCCGGCGCTGGCGGGCATCCCGGTCACCCATCGCGACGTCTCGCGGCTGTTCACGGTTCTGAGCGGCCACGTGCCGCTCAGCGAGGAGGAACTCGCCCACCTGGTGGGCCTTGGCGGCACCATCGTGGTGCTGATGGGGGTGGGCACCCTGCCGCACCTGGCCAGCGGGCTGGCCCGGCACGGCATGCGCGCCGACATGCCCGTCGCCATCATCGAGCGCGGCTTCTCCGCGCAGCAGCGCACCACGGTGGCCGATATCGACACCGTGGTGACGGTGGCCGGCGAGGTCGGCGCCCGCTCCCCCGCCGTGCTCGTGATCGGCGAGGTGGTGCGCCTGGCCCAGTGCGACGACGCC
Source organism: Cryobacterium lactosi (assembly GCF_004403945.1). Lineage (GTDB taxonomy): Bacteria > Actinomycetota > Actinomycetes > Actinomycetales > Microbacteriaceae > Cryobacterium > Cryobacterium lactosi. The sequence continues at coordinate 129,010 of NZ_SOHM01000011.1, forward strand.
GCGGCGGTGGCGGTGCTCGCGAACGCCGCTACACTCTCAGGCCAGAGGTAACCCGCCCCACGCGACCCAGACAACTCTGCCCCAGACCATCGGAGACACCGTTAACGACATCGGAATCGAAGCGGGGCTGCCCGGCTTCCGTCCGGACCAGCTCGAGGGCTTCCGCATCGGCGTCACCTCAGACCGTCGAAGTGAAGACCTGATCGCCGCGTTCGAACGCCGCGGCGCCGACGTGCTGCACGCCCCGGCCATCCGCATCGCCGCCGCCGCGGACGACTCACGGATCACCGCCGACACCGCCGCGATCATCGCCGGACGCCCGGACATCCTGCTGGCGACCACCTCGTACGGTGTGCGTCGCTGGTTCGAAGCGGCGGATGCGGCCGGGCTCGGCCACGACCTCACCAACACCCTCGAGCACAGTCGCATCTTCGTGCGCGGGCCCAAGGCTCGCGGCGCCATCCGGGCCGCCAACCTGGACGACTCCGGCATGAGCGACGAGGAAACCACCCGCTCGCTCGTGGACAAGGTGCTCGGCGAGGGCGCGGCCGGACTGACCGTGGCCGTGCAGTTGCACGGGTTCACCGACGAGTCCCAGATCCAGCGGCTGCACGACGCCGGCGCGACGGTGCTCACCGTGGCGCCGTACCGTTGGCTGCTGCCGGAGGATTCCAGCCGGGTTCAGAAGCTCATCGACGCCGTCTGCACCGGGTCGCTCGACGCGGTCACCTTCACCAGCGCCCCGGCCGTCGAGGCTCTGTTCGGCGCGGCGGATGGCGTCGGTCGGCTCGAAGCGCTGCAGGAGGCCCTGCGCGGACCCGTCGTGGCCGCCGCGGTCGGCCACGTCACCGCCGCGCCCCTGGTCGCCGCGGGCATCACCCCGATCGTGCCTGAGCGGTTCCGCATGGGCGCGTTGATCAAGCTGGTCTGCGACTACCTCGTTGAGGAGCGCATTCTGCGCCTGGACAGCCGGCACGGATCTGTGGAGCTGCGCGGCCGCCGCGTGTCGGTCGCCGGCGCATCCGCCCTGCTGGCGCCCACCTCGCTCACCCTGATGCGCGCCCTACTCGCCGCGCGTGGCTCGGTGCTCTCCCGGGCGGACCTCACGGCGGCGCTGCCAGAGATCCAGGACGACCATGCCGTCGACGTGGCCATCAGCCGGCTGCGCCAGGCCCTGCCGGTGCCCGCCCTGGTCGCCACCGTGATCAAGCGCGGCTACCGCATCGACGTCTAACGGCGTGGGGGCGGGTTAGGCGAGGCGGGCGGCGACCTCGTCCAGCACCGACTCCGAGCCGGCGTAGATGCCGTCGGGGCGCGGCCAGTGGCTGATCACGTCGGTGAAGCCGAGCTCGCCCGCGCGCCCGGCAGCGTCGTCGAAGGCGCCGATGCTCTGCAGCGAATAGGCGCCGCCGCTGTCGAGCGAGAGGTAACGGTCCAGCGTGCCGGGCTCGCGGCCCGCGGCGGCGAGGGTGTCCTCCAGCCGGCCCACCAGGGCCGACACGGCGCTCCACCACTCCTCGCCCACGGCGCCGTCGGCGCCCGTGGTCACCCAGCCTGCCGCGTGCTCGGCCACCAGCTTCAGGCCCTTCGGACCATTGGCGGCGATCACGAACGGCACCCGGGGGGTCTGGGCCGGCCGGCCCACCATGCGGGCGTCCACCGCGCTGAACCAGTCCCCGGCGAAGCTGAACCCGCCGGCGCCGGGCTGCTCGTGGCGCAGCAGCCGGTCGAGGTCGGTCACGAACTCGGCGAACCTCTCGTGCCGCTGACGCGGCGTATAGGCAGGTTGGCCGAGCACAAACGCGTCGAAGCCCGTTCCGCCCGACCCCACCCCCAGCAGCATCCGCCCGCCGGAGATGTCATCGACGGTGGCGATCTCCTTGGCGAAGGGCACCGGATGCCGAAAATTCGGCGACGCGACGAAGGTACCCAACCGGATCCGGTCGGTGACCGCGGCGGCGGCGGACAGCGTGGGGATGGTGGCGTGCCACGGCTGGTCGGCCAGGCTGCGCCAGGACAGGTGATCGTAGGTCCAGGCGTGGGCGAAACCATACTGTTCGGCGGCCTGCCATTTGCGGCGGGCCTCCGGCCACTCGAACTGGGGCAGGATCACGATTCCATGGCGCATACCCGAAGTCTACAAACCGACTCGGCCGGCATCCCTGAGCTCTCCCGCCGTTCTTCCCGTCGCTGACTCCCACTACCGTCCCGCCCAGACGGTGCTATGAATGGTGCGTTCGCAGGTTCACGCCCGCGGCACACCCGAACCACCCGCGTCAGGACTGCAAAGGAGCTCCCGATGGACACCGCCGTGACCCCGGGCCGGTTCGCCGGCCAGACCGCCATCGTCACCGGAGCCGGCTCCGGGATCGGCAAGGCCAGCGCCGTGCGCCTCGCCCAGGAGGGCGCCAGGGTGATCGCCGGCGACGTGGTTCCCGCCCGCCTGCAGGAGCTCGTCGACCAGTACGGCGACCTCGACATCGTCACGATCGACGGCGACATCAGCCACGAGGACACCTCGACCCGGCTGGTCGCCGCGGCGAACGGCCGCATCGACGTGGTCGCCAACGTCGCGGGCATCATGGACGGTTTCCTGCCCGTCGCGGAGGTCGACGACGACACCTGGGAGCGGGTCTTCGGCGTCAACGTGACCGGGATGATGCGCCTGATCCGCGCCGCCCTGCCCGTCATGGTCGCCGGCGGCGGCGGCTCGATCGTGAACGTCACCTCGGAAGCGGGTCTCCGCGGCGGCGCGGCGGGGGTGGCCTACACGGCGTCCAAGCACGCCGTGATCGGCCTGACCCGCAACACCTCCGTCATGTACTCGGCCCAGGGCATCCGTTGCAACGCCGTCGCGCCCGGCGGGGTGCAGACCAACATCGAGGCACCGATGCTCTCCCCGCTGGCCGGGTCGGTCCTCGGGCCCGTGTTCCAGCACGTGTTGCCGCCGGTGGCCACCTCCGAGCAGCTCGCCGCCGCCATCACCTGGCTCGCCAGCGCTGACTCCGCGAACGTCACAGGCATCATCCTGGCGTCAGACGGCGGCTGGTCGGCGATGTGAGGGCGCGGATGTCGGACGGTACTGGCAGACTCACCGCATGACAGGCACAGACCAGACTCAGAGCCCCGTCCCTCACGTCCGATGCGGAGTCGTTCCGCCCTACCTCCTCGAGCGCCTGGCCACGGTCGACGATCCGCGTTTCGAGGCGGCGGCCGAGGCCGCGCGGAGGTCCCTTCGTCTCGACGGGCCCATCCGCAACCTGCGGGTCGAGCGCCGCACCGGCGTCCTGCCCACGCCGAGAGTCCGGGCCGTGCCCGGCCACCCCACCCGCACCATCAGCGATGCCGGTCAACTGCAGCAGCTCCCCGGCCGCACCGTGAGAACCGAGGGGCAGGGTCCGGTCGCGGACGTGGCGGTCAACGAGGCCTACAGCGGGCTCGGCGACACCCACGGGCTGTACTGGAGCCGGTACCAGCGCGACTCCATCGACGGCCGCGGCCTGCCGTTGGACGCCACGGTGCACTACGGCCGGAACTACGACAACGCCTTCTGGGATGGCGAACGTATGGTGTTCGGCGACGGCGACGGCGAGGTCTTCAACAGGTTCACCGTCTCGTTGAGCGTGATCGCGCATGAGCTCACCCACGGCGTCACCCAGTACAGCGCCAACCTCGCCTACCAGGGCCAGTCCGGCGCCCTCAACGAATCGGTGTCGGATGTGTTCGGTGCACTCGTCGAACAGTACGCCGCCGGTCATGACGCCCAATCGGCGAGCTGGTTGATCGGTGCGGGGCTCTTCACCGAGCAGGTGCAGGGCCAGGCGCTGCGGTCGATGAAAGCCCCGGGCACCGCCTACGACGACGACGTTCTCGGCACCGACCCGCAGCCGGCGTCGATGGACGGCTACATCGAAACCGACGACGACCATGGTGGGGTACACCTCAATTCGGGGATTCCCAACCGGGCGTTCTACCTGGTGGCCGAGGCCATCGGTGGAAATGCCTGGGAGGCAGCCGGGCAGATCTGGTACGACACGCTGACCGGGCCGAATCTCACCGCCACCGCCGATTTCGCGGCCTTCGCCGCGGCGACGGCGACGGCCGCGTCCATCCGCTACGGCACCGGCTCCGCGGAGCACGACGCCGTTCTCGCCGGCTGGGACGGCGTGGGCCTGGGCTTCGATCCGCTGCAGGCGGCCTCCTGACGGGCCGGGTATCACCCGGCGTTCACTGGGAAGCCACTTCCGATCGTCCCGGCATCCCCGATCGTTCCCCGGCCGGACGTACCATGGGGCCATGAAGGTCGTCGTCTCACGCAGCGGAGGGTTCGCTGGGCTCCGGGTCACCTGGGATCTGCAGGTCGACGAACAACCGGATGCGGCCGCCTGGATGAAGTTCCTCGAGGAGCTGCCCTGGGATGAGGCCGAAGACACCACACCGGCGCCGGACCGTTACGTGTACCGCATCCGGTGCGCACCGCACGAGGTCGTGCTCGCCGAGCCTCAGGTGCAGGGTGCCTGGAAAGACCTGATTGACAGGGTCCGCGCCGCCAGCGAACGCTGACCATGGTCCGCGCCGCACAGAAGCGCACCACATTCCGGCGGCTGGAGTGCTCCACTGTGGCGGAGTCGCCGAGCGGACCGCAAAGTGGGACTATGAGGTATGGACATCAACGACTCGGATCCGGTTCGCATTCTCAGCGAGGACGAGTGCTGGGAGTTGCTGCTCTCCTCGAGCTTCGGCCGTCTCGCGGCTGCCGTCGCGGACGACATTGAGATCTTCCCGCTCAACTTCGTCGCCGCCGACAAGCGCCTGTTGTTTCGCACCGCAGAGGGAACCAAGCTCTTGGCTCTCACCGTGAACAACAGGGTCGCTCTCGAGACCGACGACATCGGTCGCTCCGACGCCTGGAGCGTCGTCGTGAAGGGCATCGCCCGGGTCCTCGACACCCAGGCCGAGATCGAAGCCGCCAACGCGCTCCCGCTGCGGCCGCTCGTTCCCACCCTCAAGTACATTTGGGTGGAGATCACCCCGACCGAGCTGAGCGGGCGCCGGTTCGCCCTGGAACCGGAACCGGAACGGTACTAGTCGCTGGCTGCGGCCGGAGCAACCCGGCCCTCGCCGGAGAGCCCGATCAGCATCAGCACCGCAATGCCGTAGGCATCCGCCGCCGTGGCCGCCTCGAAGACCTCGTCGGCGCCACTCACGTGCACGCTCACCCGGTAACGCTCGTCGCCGAGCCGGTGCAGGGCGCGGAACGTGCCGCGAAGGAGCGCCCGCAACTGGTCCTCGCGCGGTAACCACAGCGCATCCTCCAGTGCGAGCGAATCGAGCGCCCACTCCGTCGTTCCGTTGAAACCGAGGATGGTGCCGGTGTCGAACTCGTGCGCCTCGATGGTCATCTCGCTGACCGTGAAGACCTCGGAGTCGAAGCCCGGCCGCTCGATGCGGAAGGCGTCACCGGATGCCGGATGCCAGGACAATCCGGCCTGCTGCAGAGCACGGGCACAGTCGATTGTGATCATGCCCCATTATCGGTGCGCGGCACCTGGGAAAGCGAGGGCAGGCGTCCGCAAAAGGCCCCGGAGAGCCGTAGGCATTCTCCGGGGCCACCGCTGACGAATCAAGCGGGTATGGATCGAACGATCTAGCTGACGCCGAGCAGGTCGATGACGAAGATCAGGGTCTTGCCGGACAGACGGTGGCCGGAGCCGGCCGGGCCGTAGGCCAGGTGTGCCGGCACGGTGAGCTTGCGTCGGCCGCCCACCTTCATGCCGGGGATGCCCTGCTGCCAGCCGGCGATGAGCGAGCCCAGCGGGAAGTTGATCGACTGGCCCCGGTTCCAGGACGAGTCGAACTCTTCGCCGGTGTCGTATTCGACACCGAGGTAGTGCACGTCGACGGTGGCGCCGGCGGTGGCCTCGGCCCCGTCACCCACCACGATGTCGACGATGTCGAGCTGTTCGGGCGCGGGGCCCTCCGGGAAGTCGAGTTCGGGCTTGGCATTCAAATCAGTCATGAGACCATCCAATCGGATTACGGGCTCTGACGCACACCTGGAAATTCCCCCTTGCGCGAACGCCGCCGCAGGGTGCATCCTTATCTCACAAAACTCGTCGCACCGGGAGAGTTGTCGGCATTGCCACACCACCGGGCGGCGAGTTTTCTCTGGCCTGACCGGCAGCGCCTCCGGCCGGCCGAGCTCCACCGGGGCAGCGCCCGCTCGGATCAGCCGAGCACTGCGGCGCGGTCGGTCATCAGCAGCCGCAACAGCCGGGCCTCCTCAATCTGGTCGGGGGTCCCCCCTGGGCGTACCGGCCCGCGCCGGGACGGGTGCAGCTGGGCGCTGACCAGGCGTTGCCGCACCGACGCCAACCGGGTGGCATCCGTGATGAATCGGTTCATGGCCTGGCGGCGCGCCGGCGGTTGCCCGTGGGCCCACGCCCGCGCCTGGCGCCGGCCGAGAGGTGTGGCCAGCATGGCCACCTCGGCCGGGGTGAACCAGCCCACCGCGGCGTAGTCGCCGAGCCGCTGCACCGTCAGTTTCTCCTCCTTGCGCCGCAGCATGGCCATGACCAGGATCGCGCCGATGAACAGGGGCACCTGCACGAGGAAGTAGTAGCCCACCAGGGAGGCGTCGTCGGTGAGGAAGAAGAACGCCCCGTTCCACAGCGCGTGCAACAGCACCGCGGCGACGAGTCCGATCAACACCGCGCCGAGGTAGCTCGACCCGCTCGCACGGCGAGCGGCGAGTCCGATCGCCAGGCCGGTGCAGGCCGTGAACAGAACGTGCGCGAACGGGGAGATCACCCCGCGCAGCAGGAACGTCACACCCAGATCGGCGATACCGCCGTCGAGCATCGCCACACCGAAGTACTGGATGTTCTCCGAGAACGCGAACCCGGCGGCGATCATGGCCGCATAGACGACCCCGTCGATCGGGCCGTTGAACTGGCCGCGGATCACCCAGAACAGCAGCAGGATGCCGAAGCCCTTCGCCGACTCCTCCACGAGGGGCGCCTGGATCACGGCGGCCGTGAAGTCCCCCGCAGGGCGGGCCACCCCGCTGGTCGCGGCGACGATCTGCACACCGAGGTCGAACACCAGCGCCGTCACAATCGAGACACCGGCGCCCCACAGGAACGCGAACCAGAGGGCCGGTCGGGGCTCAGGCTCCCACCGGTCAAGCCAGCGCACCGCGAGCACCACCAGGGTCAGCGGCACCAGCGCGAGCAGCAGGCAGACAACGAGCGCGCCCGGGCCGAGGAATGTCGACAGGTACACCAGCACCAACAGCAGCGCGAGCGCGGCGACCACGATGCCGATGGTCGCCCACACCACTGTGCTCAGGTTCGTGCGCCGCACCGGTGCGCTCCACACCGGCGTGTGGATGGGTGTGTCCTGTGGGGGCACGGCGAGAGGTCGGCCGGTGGGGTCGAGGGTCATGCCCGCCAGTTTACGGCGGACGGGCACGGCCGGAGCGGGCGGTTTCCGCCTCCAGCCCGACCCCCGACGGCGGTGTCCGATTCCCGCTACCGGTGCGGCGGGCGGCGTGTCAGTCTTGATCTGTGACACCCGCGACCAGCTCCCCCGACCCAGCGCTCCCCCCGGCACGCTCCCGGCGCCCCGGCCCGGTCGGCGCGTCGGCGCGTGGCAGCGTCGACGACCCGGTTTTCGCCGAGCGCTACCGGGCCATGTCCTCGCGTGACGCCCGCTTCGACGGCCAGTTCATCACCGGCGTGCACTCCACCGGCATCTACTGCCGGCCCAGCTGCCCGGCCATGACCCCCAAACCCGGCAATGTCTCGTTCTACCTCACGGCCGCCGCCGCCCACGAGGCGGGCCTGCGAGCCTGCAAGCGCTGCCTGCCCGATGCCGTGCCGGGGTCGCCGGCGTGGAACATCCGTGACGACCTGGCCGCCCGGGCGATGCGGCTGATCGGCGACGGCACCGTGGAACGCGAGGGGGTGCCGGGGCTGGCGCACCGGCTCGGTTACACGTCACGACACCTCACCCGGGTGCTGGTCGCCGAGGTCGGCGCCGGGCCGCTTGCGCTGGCTCGAGCCCACCGAGCCCAAACCGCCCGGGTACTGCTGACAAGCACCGATCTGCCGGTCACCGACGTCGCGTTCGCCGCCGGATTCGGCAGTGTGCGTCAGTTCAACGACACCATCGCCACCGTGTACGAGCGCACCCCGTCGGCTCTCCGCGCCGGCGCGAGGGTAGAAGCCGGCGGCGATCCCGACGCTGGCACCGGTTCGAGGATCAGCCTGCTGCTGCCCGCCCGGGCGCCGTTCGACGGGCAGGGCCTGCTCGATTTCCTCGGGGTGCGCGCCGTCACCGGTGTCGAACGCTCCACGCCGGCCGGGTACGAGCGCACCCTGCGGCTCCCGCACGGCTGGGCGCGACTGCACCTGGCCCTCGCCGGCACGATCGAGGCTCCCGCGATCGCGTGCACCGCCCGGTTGCACAGCCTCGCCGACCTCGCCCCGCTGGTCAGCCGGGTGCGCCGGTTGTGCGACCTCGATGCGGATGCTCAGGCCATCGATCTGGTCTTGGCCGGCGACCCGGTGCTGGCCGGGTCCGTGCACCGCACCCCGGGCATCCGGGTGCCTGGCAGCCTCGACCCAGAGGAAACCCTGTTCAGGGCGCTGCTCGGCCAGCAGGTGTCTGTGGCCGCCGCCCGTACCTCACTCGGCCGGCTCAGCGCCGCACTCGGCACGGCGGTGGACGCCGTCGAGCCGGACAGCGACCCGGAACACACCGACGCCCCGCACCTGCTCTTCCCCACCGCCGCCGACATCGCCGACAACGGCCGGGACGTGCTGCGCGGCCCGGCCGCCCGCATCGAGACGATCATCAGTGTCGCCAGGGCCCTGGCCTCCGGCGACCTTGTGCTCGACATCGGCGAGAGCCGCGACGATCTGCAGGCCCGCCTCACCGCCCTGCCGGGCATCGGCCCGTGGACGGCCGGCTACGTGGCGATGCGGGTGCTCGGCAGTCCCGACATCCTGCTCACCAGCGATCTCGCCCTGCGGCAGGGGGCCGGCCGGCTCGGCCTGCCCGACGCAGCCAAGGACCTCGCCGCTCATGGCGGCGTGTGGGCGCCGTGGCGTAGCTACGCGGGCATGCACCTCTGGCGGGCGGCGGGCGGCCCGCGACCGACCGGGCCGGAAGTTACCGGCGGGAACGGCGCCTCCCCGTTACGCTGAAGAAGTGAAGTTTGCGCATCTCAGAGTCGAAGGCCAATCCACCCCCCGTCTAGCCCTCGTGGTGGACGACGCGGCGCTCTTCCTCGACGAGGTGATCGACGACGCCCCGCGCGATCTCCAGGACCTCATCGAAAAGGGCGCCCCGGAATACGACAGGGTGCGAGCGCTCACCGCGAACGCGCTGACTCACGGCGCCACCCTGACGCCCATCGACGATCTGCGGCACTCCTCCGCGGTGTTGCGGCCGCCGCAGATCATCGCCATCGGCGCCAACTACGCCGCGCATTCGTCCGAGCTCAAACTGCGCAGTGAAACCGCTGCAACGGTGTTCTCGCTCTGGCCGAACTCGCTCACCGGGCACGAGTCGATCATCACCTGGCCGAGCGACCTCACCAGCCAGGTGGACTACGAGGCCGAACTCGGCGTGATCATCGGCCGGCCCGCCCGCAACGTCTCGGTGCGCGACGCCCTCGACTATGTCTTCGGCTACACGGTCGTGAACGACATCACCGCCCGAGACCTGCAGTTCTCCGAGGCGCAGTGGTCCAGGTGCAAGTCGTTCGACGGCTTCACGCCCACCGGCCCGCTGGTGGTCACGGCTGACGAGATCGCCGATCCGCAGAATCTCTGGCTGACCACCCACGTCGACGGGCGGGTGCTGCAGGATGCGTCGAGCGGCGACATGGTGCGCACCGTCGCCGAGATCATCGCCTACCTGTCGCTGACCTCCACGTTGATGCCGGGCACGCTGATCTCCACCGGCAGCCCCGGCGGCGCCGGCTACAGCCGCAAGCCGCAGGTGTTCCTCAAGGACGGGTCGACGGTCACCGTCTCCATTGACCGGATCGGACTGCTCACGACCCACTGCCGTGAGATCTGACCCGGGCCCGCCACACCCCCCGATCACCCTCTCGGTGGTCATTCCGGTCTACAACGACGCGGACTTCCTGCGCACCTGCCTCCGCGCCCTGTCCCAGCAACGCCGGCCGGCCGACGAGATCATCGTGGTCGACAACGCGAGCACGGATGCGACCGCGACTATCGCGCGCGCAGCCGGCGTGCGGGTGATCTTGGAACCGCTGCGGGGTATCTGGCCGGCGTCGGCGGCCGGTTATGACGCGGCCACCGGCGACGTGATCGCCCGGTTGGATGCCGACTCCGTGCCTCCGGTGGACTGGCTGGAACGGATCGAGGCCCGGTTCACGGCCGACCCCGGCACCGCCGTGTATACCGGCCCCGGCGACTTCTACAACTGCGGCCCCGTGACGGCCTGGCTCGGCGGCCACCTCTACATCGGCGGATATTTCCGTTGGATGGGCCTGTGGCTGGGCCACCCGCCGCTGTTCGGGTCGAACTTCGCGATGCGACGGCAGGTATGGGCCGCCAACCGCGACCGGGTGCGGCGCACGATCACCGACGTGCACGACGACCTCGACTTCAGCATGCACCTGGGCCCGGACGAACCGGTCACCCTCGACCCCAACCTGCGGGTGCTGATTTCCGCCCGGCCGTTCGAAACCCCTCGCGGGCTCGGCCGGCGGGTGGCCTGGGCCGGCCGCACGCTGTTCTTCGACTGGCCGGACTACTCCCCCTGGCGGCTCCGGCGGCACTCGGTGAGTCCGCGCGAGACCCACCCTCGCGCGCTCTGACGCTAGCTCGGCCGCACCGAGGTGACGGCGAGGATCGCGCGGCGCAGCGTTTCCGTTTCGGTCTCCACTCGCACGGCCTCGGCGGGTAGAGCGCGCTCCATCATGAGGCCGTTGATCACTGTCGCGAGGAATCGTGCCCGTGACTCGACCCCGCCCGCCGGAATCGCGCCCTCCTCGATGAGCACGGTCAACCATCGCTCGATACGGTGCCGACCAAGCCGTTCGAGCGCGAGGTAAGTCGCCACCTCATCACCGGACGGAGTGGAGGCCACGTAGGCCTCGTAGAGCGCCCCCCAATGCTGGCGGGCGCGATCGCCGACGCCCACGTGCGCGAGCATCAGTCGCATGCAGGCGATCAGGCGCTCGGTCGGGGTCAGCGTGTGTTCGTTGATCGGGTCGTCGGGGATGTCGAGGTCGTAGATCCCGGCGACGACGGCGTCGAGGAGATCGCGCTGAGTCGGGAAGAAGTGTCGTAGCGAGCCCGTGCTCACCTGGCCGCGAGCGGCTACCGCGCGGACGCTCAGGCGCGCGGTCGGGTTCTCGCCGAGCATCGTCGCCGCAGCGATGAGGATCTTGGCGCGCGTGCCTGGTTCGTTGGATTCCGCGTCCATGACTCTCCTTCTTGTGCGCTCTTTATCACAGTGTGCTAGCTTAGCTCCTCGTTGACTATCACACTGTACTAGTTCAGCGCGAGTGCGCGGTGCGGTGTTGCACGAACAATGCTCGAACGATGAGACGGAGAACCAGATGCGTACCCGAGTGAAACACGACGAGCGAAGCCCGTGGACGAAGCCGGGGTTGGCGGTGGTGGCCGTTGTCTCGCTGCTGCTGATCGCTGGGTGTACCAACGCGACACCGGACGAAGGTGGGAGCGCGAACGCGGTGGGTCTTGACCAGTACCTGGAGCAGTCGCTCGAATTCGGGGCCTGCGACCCCACCATCGTGGGCTCGCAGCCGCCCGTTCCCGAGATCATCGAGGCGGCGGAGAAAGCCGAGTGCGCCACACTCACGGTGCCGATCGACTATGAGAACCTCGACGGGGAGACCCTCGACATCGCCGTGACGCGCAACGCCGCCACGGGCGAGGACCCTATCGGTTCTGTTGTCCTGAATCCGGGCGGTCCGGGCGTGCAGGCGACAACCTTCGCCCCGCTCGTCGCCGCGCTGTGGACGGGGGGCCCCATCGCCGAGAACTTCGACCTCGTCGGATTCGATCCGCGCGGTGTCGGGCTGACCGACCCAGCGGTCGACTGCTACACGGACCAGGAACGCGACGCCGACGTACCGCTGTCGGCCCTCGGCGAGTGGACGGACGAGTCGGCGCGCGCGATCGTCGAGAAGTGTGCGACCGGATCGGGAGGCGAGGAGATGCTCGCCCGCCTCGGCACCCGAGATGTCGCTCGCGACCTGGACGTGCTCCGCTCGGCGCTCGGCGACGACAAGCTCACCTACGCGGGCGCAAGCTACGGCACTCGGCTCGGCTCGGTGTATGCCGAGATGTTCCCCCAGAACGTCCGGGCCCTCGTTCTCGACGGCGCGGTAGACCCACGCAAGGACACCGGTGATCGCCGGATCCAGCTCAGCGAGGGGCTCCAAGCCTCGTTCCAGCGCTTCGCGGACTTCTGCGCAAAGCAGACACCGTGCCCCCTCGGTACCGACCCGGCGCAGGCGACCACCGCGGCGCAGCAGCTCCTCCGTCCACTTCTGGACGAGCCGCTTGTGGCCGCTGACGGCCGAGAGGTCACCTTCCTCGCCGCAGCCGAGGGAATCATCTCCGGACTGTACGCCGAAGCCAGCTGGACAGCCATCATCGCTGGGCTGTCGGAGCTGCAAGCGGGTCGGCCCGAGGCACTGCTCGCGCTTCGTGACGGCTACTACGGCCGATCCGACAGCGGGTAATACAAGAATGACTACGAAGCCACGTTGGCCATCAATTGCGTCGATGAGGAACGACTCACGGCAGACGAGATGACCGAGCTCGGCAACCGGCTCAACGACGCGGCGCCGTTCCTCGACACCGGAAGAAGCCCTGCGACGCAGGACGGGTGCGAGTTCTGGCCATCCGAGCCGACGCTGGGCTTCCCCTACGCCACCGACATCGAGGGCTTACCCGAGGTGCTCGTGACCTCGACCACCGGCGACCCGGTGACGCCACACGACGGTGGCATCAGCCTGGCCGAGACCCTCGGCGCCCGGTTGCTCACGGTTGACGGCAACCAGCATGGGTCGATCATCTCGCGCAATGAGTGCGTCGACGGCGTGGTGGCCGACTACCTGGTCAACCTCGAACTACCAGACGAAGGGACACGCTGCGCTCTGTGAATCTGCTCCGTGACCCGCTATCGGTGCGCCGTTCCGCGTACCGGCGGATCCCGCCCCGGACTCAGGGGACGCTGGATGGCTGCCGCACTTCAGCGACCGCGCGCGTAGAGCGCCAGCAGGTCCCGGGCCAGCTGGTGTGGGGTGGTCTCGCAGGGGCTGTGCCCGGCGGGATAGACGCGGACGTCCGCGCCGATATGGGCGGCGAACCTGCGGTGCTGGCGCAGCGTCCAGAGGTCCCGGTCCCCCACGGCGATGAGCATCGGCACCGGGCTGCCGGCCAGCTCGCTGCGCACATCAGGGGTGTGCTTCATCAGTCGCATGATCTCGTCGAGGCTCGTGCGGCTGGTGTAGTCGAATCGCATCCGCGCGAGAGCGAGCCGGCCCGGCCTTGTGTGATTGCGGTTGGTGACGATGCCCCAGATCATCAGGGAGGCGATGGTGTGCGGCGGCACCATGCCGCTGACCGGGCCGAGCCAGCGCACGCCGCGGAAGGTTTGGCCCGGACCCGGCGGCGTGGTCAGCAACACGAGGGAGGCGAACAGCTCCGGCCGCCTCGCGAAGGCCAGCTCGGCGACCAGCCCCGCGAACGAGTAGCCGAGCACGTGCACCGGGGTGTCCCCGGATTCGAGGACCGCGACCAGGTCGGCCACGAACAAGTCGTAGTCGAAATGCCGGCCGAGCGGTGGTCCGGCCGCCGCCGACTCGTACTGGCCCGGGAGGTCGAAACTCTCCACCCGGTAGCCGGCCTGGGCGAGGAGCGGTGCGAGCAGCACGAAGTCCTCTTTCGACCCGGTGGCGCCCGGCACCAGCAGCACCCGCGGGGCGCCCAGCCGGCCCAGGGCGATCGCGGCGAGCCGGCCGCTCGGTGCGGGGAAGGACACACGTTCGGTTCCCGGCGGCAGAATCGTCCAGTCGAGGTCCGGCAGGGCGGCGTCGAGCCTCGCGAGCCGATCGGGGTGGATCGGTTCGTGCCGGCGGAGCTGCTGCCTCACACGCAGGGACACGGCACCAGAGTAGCGCCGTGTCCCGTCTCGTGCGGCCTACTCGATGATGGGGATCGACGAGGTGCCGGTGTCCGGCAGCATGCCGGAGAGCCGGGCCGGTTCGAGCTCACGCATCACGTCTTCGCGGGTCATCAGGTTCGCCTCCACCACGAGGTCGGCCACGTTCCGCCCGGTGAGCAGTGCCGTTTGCGCGAGCGCCGCAGCGGCCGCGTAGCCGATGTGCGGGATCAGCGCGGTGATCACTCCGACGCTGGACCCCACCATGGCCGCGAGCCGATCCTCGTTCGCGGTGATGCCGTCGATGCAGTTCACCCGTAGCGTCCACATCGCCTGGGTCATCCAGGTGAGACTCTGGAACAGGTAGTGCGCGATGACGGGCTCGAACGCGTTCAACTGCAGCTGCCCGCCCTCCGCGGCCATCGTCACGGTCACATCCGCCCCGGCGACGGCGAACGCCACCTGGTTGACGACCTCGGGGATGACCGGGTTGACCTTGCCGGGCATGATGCTCGATCCGGCTTGGCGGGGCGGCAGGTTGATCTCGCCGAACCCGGCCTGCGGGCCGGAGGAGAGCAGGCGGAGGTCGTTGCAGATCTTGGAGAGCTTGATGGCGCTGCGCTTGAGGTTGCCGCTGAATGACATGAAGCTGCCGGCATCGCTGGTCGACTCGATCAGGTCTGGTGCGGCCTCGAGGTTGAGCCCGGTGATCACGTTGAGGTGCCGGATGGCGGCGGCGGCGTAGCCGGGATCGGCGGTGATTCCGGTGCCGATCGCGGTGGCGCCCAGGTTGATCTCGGCGAGCAGCCAGATCGTCTCGGTGAGCCTGTCGTAGTCCTCGCCGAGGGTGGTGGCGAAGCCGTGGAACTCCTGGCCGAGGGTCATCGGCACGGCGTCCTGCATCTGGGTGCGGCCCACCTTGAGGATCTGCTCGAACTCGTCGGCCTTGACCGAGAAGGAGCCCTGCAATGCCTTGAGTTCGCGCAGCAGGTGCTTGAGGAAGAAGGCCAGGGCGATCTTGATCGCGGTGGGGTAGGTGTCATTGGTGGACTGGCTGCGGTTGACGTGGTCGATCGGGCTGAGGATGTCGTAGCGGCCCCGGCCGTACCCGGCGTTCTCCAGGGCGAGGTTGCAGATGACCTCGTTGGCGTTCATGTTGGTGGAGGTGCCGGCGCCGCCCTGCATGACTCCGACGACGAACTGGTCGTGGTGCTTGCCCTCGATGATCTCCTGGCAGGCCGCGTCGATCCAGTCGGCCCGTTCCTGGCTGAGCGCACCCACCTCGGCGTTCGCGCGGGCGCAGGCCTGCTTCACCGACGCCAACGCCACCACGAAGTCGGGGTACACCGAGATCGGCCGTTTGGCGATGGGGAAGTTCTCCAGCGCCCGCTTGGTGTGCACGCCCCAGTAGGCGTCGGCGGGGACCTCGACCCGGCCGAGCGAGTCGCGCTCGATGCGGAAGCCCGGGGCCGCGGGGACATCGGCGCCCACATCCCCTGGTGCGATCGGACCTGGTCCGGAGGTGTCTGTCGTCACGTCGGTGGTCATCGTTTCAGTGTCTTCTGCGGACATGCTGGGTGTGGTGTGCACGCTGGCTCCATTGCCGTCGGGGACGAGCTTGTGGCTCATGACCGATTCACTCTATCGCGGGCGCAGACCCCGGCACCGGAGCCGCACATTTCGACAGCGCCACGCAGCGAACCGTCGCCGTCAGGCCGGGTGGTGCAAGAAAACGCAGTCCGGGCCGGCGGTGGCCGGGCGGCATCCGTTAGACGCCGAACATGACCTCGATGGGCCCGCGCACGAAGAAGACCAGGAACCCGACGGCGACGACCCAGAGCAACGGGCTGATCTCGCGGGCCTTGCCCGAGAGGGAGCGCACGATGACCCAGCTGATGAAGCCGGCACCGATGCCGTTGGCGATGGAGTAGCTCAGCGGCATCACGATGATGGTCAGGAACACCGGCAGCACGATCGAGAAGTCGCTGAAGTCGATGAACCGGATCTGCGACACCATCATGGCGCCCACGATGACCAGAGCGGCGGCGGCCACCTCGAGCGGCACGATCTGGGTGAGCGGGGTGAAGAACATCGCCGCGAGGAAGAGCAGCCCGGTGACGATGTTGGCGAAGCCGGTGCGGGCGCCCTCGCCGATGCCGGCGCCGGACTCGATGAAGACCGTGTTCGACGATGAGGAGGTGGCGCCACCGACGACGGCGCCGACACCCTCGACGATCAGGGCCGACTTGAGCCGGGGGAAGTTGCCGTTCTTGTCGGCCACGCCGGCCTCGTTGGAGAGCCCGGTCATGGTGCCCATGGCGTCGAAGAAGTTCGTGAAGACCAGGGTGAAGACCAGCATCACAGCCGCGAGGATGCCGATGCGCTCGAACGCGCCGAAGCTCACCTCGCCGACCAGGGACAGGTCGGGCAGCGCGACGAAGCTCGACGGCAGCACCGGGGCGTTCAGGTTCCAGCCGGCCGGGTTGGTGCCGAGCGACGGGCCCACCTTGAAGATGGCCTCGAGGATGACGGCGAGCACGGTGGTGCCGACGATGCCGATGAGCAGGGCGCCCTTGACCTTGCGGGCCACGAGCACGCCGATGACGAGCAGACCGATCACGAACACCGCGGTGGGCAGGCTGGCGACCGAACCGGACTCGCCGAGCTGCACGGGCGGGGAGGCGACGCCGCTGGCGCGTACGAACCCGGAGTCGACCAGGCCGATGAACGCGATGAACAGGCCGATGCCCACGGTGATGGCGATCTTGAGCTGGCGTGGCACGGCGGTGAAGATCATCGCGCGGAGGCCGGTGGAGGCCAGCAGCACGATGATGAGGCCGTTGATGACGACCAGGCCCATCGCCTCGGGCCAGGTGACCTGGCCCACGACGCTGACGGCGAGGAACGAGTTGATGCCGAGGCCGGCGGCGAAACCGAACGGCAGGCGGGCGATGACACCGAACAGGATCGTCATGACGCCGGCGGTCAACGCGGTGACGGCGGCGACCTGGCCGTTCGGCAGCCAGTTCCCGGCGACATCCACTGCGGCCTGGTCGGCGCTGAAGCCACCGAGGATCAGCGGGTTGAGGATGACGATGTAGGCCATGGTGACGAAGGTCACCAGACCGCCGCGCACCTCCCGGCCCCAGGTGGAACCGCGCCGGGTGATCTCGAAGTAGCGGTCAAGCACGGACTTCGTGCCGCGACCGGTCGGTTCCGGTCTGGCGGCCGGCTCGGGAGCGGGTGCGGTGGTTGCTGCGGTGGTGCCGTCTGCGACGGCGGCAGACTCATGCTCTGATGCGGAAATGATGCTCTCCCAGTCGACGTTCGGCGGCGCGCCAAACGCCTCAGTCTACGACTCGCAGCGCGGTCCTGGAAATCAGGCCAACCGCTCTGGTCAAACGTGCGGGACGAAGGCGCCCCACGCGATGCGGCGTTCGGCCTGCGGATCCGGCACCACCCTGTCGACGGTGTCGATGACAAGCGTCAGCCTGTCGGCCTCGGTGTACTCCGGCCACGCGGCATCCGGAACCCCGGTGCGGGCGAAACTCAACCACCAGCCCTGCATCCGCAGACCGATGGCCTTGAAGGCGCGGCGCCCGCCGAGCACGGTCATGCCGCGGCCGAACCAGCCGTCGAGCCTGTCGAAGAGCGGGAACAGTTCGAGGCCGTGGGTGGCGTCCAGTCCCATCCGGCGCAGCAGCCGGGGTGCCGCATCGAATCGGTAGAAGTGCACCGGAGCGTACCTGGAGTGCCGCTCCCCCACCTTCACGCTCGGGTACCAGAACGAGTAATCGCCGCCGAAGTCCAACGCGGCCCGCGGCGCCGGGATGCCGGGGTACTGCGCCTTGAGCGCCTTCTTGGCTTTTTTCTTGGTGTTGGCGAAGACGGCGCGCATGCGCGGCGGTGTCGACGCGAGAATGTCGATCCGGCCACTGAACAGCGAGCCCTCGCGTTCGTTGGTGCCGATGATCAGCGGGATGCGATGCGCCCGGCCGTCGCGGAACGCGTCCAGGGGACGTTCGGGCAAAAAGTCACCGTCGATGACCGGGCAGAGCGGGATGGTGCCCGGGTACTGGTCGGGCGAGCGCGTGGTGAGGGTGGTGGTCGCCCCGGCCAGGCGGGCCGGGTCGGCGTCCAGCAGCAACCGCACGGCCTCGGCATCGGTGAGACCCGAACCCACCGGGGGCTCGGCCGGCTGGCTCGCGAGCTGCGCTGCCGGATGCACGAGGTCGGGTCCGGTGTCCGGTGCGCCCAGCGTCTGCTCGGCGAGGATGCCGACGAACGTCGCCGCCCACTCGGCGGTCAACGCGGGTGGGTACACGGCGTTCGGCGGGGAGCTCTGGGCGATCGCCCGCCGGAACAGGCCCGCGGCGGCCGGGACGGTCATCAGGGTGGTCACGGCGTTGCCGCCGGCCGATTCACCGAACAGGGTCACGGCATCCGGGTCGCCGCCGAAGGCCCGGATGTTGGCGCGCACCCAGGCGAGCGCGGCGACCTGGTCGCGCAGCCCCAGATTGCTCTCGAAGGGCCGCTCCGGTGTGGAGTACCGGCTGAAGTCGAGGTAGCCCAGCGCGCCCAGCCGGTAGTTGATGCCCACATAGAGGATGCCGCCGCGCCGCACGAGACCCTCACCCTGCCGGGGGTTCTCGCGAGAGGAGCCCACGCTGTAGGCGCCGCCGTGCACGAAGACCATCACGGGGCGGAGCGCACCGTCGTCGATGGGGGCATCCGGGGCGATCACGTTCAGGGACAGGCAGTCCTCGCTCTGCGGGATGCGCGGGTGGGCGCCGATGAACTGGCCGCGGTGGCTCTGGGTGGCGACCGGGCCGAACTGGGCTGCGTCGCGCACGCCCGGCCAGGGCAGGGCGGGTGCCGGGGCGCGAAAGCGCAACGGTCCCACCGGGGCGGCTGCGTACGGGATCCCCCGCCAGGCGCGGATACCGCGTTCGCTAACGCCGCGCACCAGGCCGCCGGACACCCGCACCTCGAGCGGATCGAGGGGGCGAGCGCGAGTGGGCGAAGTCATGGGGGTGATCCTAATCCGGTCGGCTGACACCGGGGCAAACTCGATGGCCCGGCCGGCGGAGCACTACGCTCAGCTAGGGCCGAGTGACGTATCCGGCCGCGCGGCTTCCACAGAAACGAGACACCAATGGCACTGCCCTGGACCCTGCACGGCGACGGCAAGACCGTCGGCCCGACCGACGTCGTGGCCCCGGGGGAACGCCTCAACTGGCCCATCACGATCGGCATCGGCGCCCAGCACGTCGTCGCGATGTTCGGCGCCACCTTCCTGGTTCCGCTGATCACCGGTTTCCCGCCGAGCACCACCATCCTGTTCTCCGGTATCGGCACGATCCTGTTCCTGCTGATCACCCGCAACAAGCTGCCCTCCTACCTGGGGTCGTCGTTCGCGTTCATCGCACCGATCACCGCCGCGACCGCCACGGCGGGTATGGGCAGCGCGCTGTTCGGCATCCTGGCCGTCGGTCTGCTACTGGCCGTAGTGGGCGCCGTCGTGCAGTTCACCGGGGCCGGCTGGATCGACGCACTGATGCCGCCCGTCGTGTCCGGTGCGATCGTCGCGCTGATCGGCTTCAACCTGGCACCGGTGGCCAAGAACAACTTCACCGAAGCGCCGCTGACCGCTGTGATCACCCTCGCCGCCGTGATCCTCTCCACCGTGCTGTTCCGCGGCATCCTCGGCCGGCTCTCGATCTTCCTGGGCGTCATCGTCGGTTATGTCGCCGCGGTCATCCAGGGCGAGGTCGACTTCAGCGCCGTCGCCGACGCCGCCTGGGTCGGGCTGCCGCCGCTCACCCTGCCGACGAACCCGTTCGAGAACCCCGCCGTGTGGGCGATCCTGCCGGCCTTCCTGCCCGTGGTGCTGGTGCTGATCGCCGAGAACGTCGGCCACATCCGTGGTGTCGCGCAGATGACCGACAGCTCGGTCAACCGGCTCACCGGGCGGGCGCTGCTCGCCGACGGCCTCGCCACCGTGCTGGCCGGCTTCGGCGGCGGCTCGGGCACCACCACCTACGGCGAGAACATCGGCGTGATGGCCGCTACCCGCATCTACTCGACAGCCGCATACTGGGTGGCCGGCATCACCGCGGTGCTGCTGGGCCTCTCCCCCAAGATCGGCGCCGTCATCAGCACCATCCCGGCGGGCGTTCTCGGCGGCGTCACGACGGCCCTGTACGGGCTGATCGGCATCATCGGCGTCAAGATCTGGCTCGACAACAAGGTCGACTTCAGCAAGCCGGTCAACCAGTTCACCGCCGCGACCGCGCTGATCATCGGCATCGCCGACTACACCTTCAGCGCCGGCACCCTCACGTTCAACGGCATCGCACTGGGCACCGTGGCCGCCATCGTGATCTACCACCTGATGACCTGGGTGGCCCGCGTCCGCCGCACCGCCTAACCACCCCCGCGAACTGTGAGCTAAGCACCTTCGCGCGGCGTTTTTAGGTGCTTAGGTCACAGTTCGCGGAAGGGGGCGGGGCTACTTGTGCAGGGCGGGGACGATCAGGTAGACGCCGTAGAGCACGATCAGGCCGCACAGCGCGAAGCAGAAGTAGCCGGCGTACTGCGCCAGGCGCTTCTGGCCCTGGGTGAGCGGGTTGGCCTTGCGGGCCTTACGTGCGCGCTTGGCGTCCTTGGCGGCCCGGGCCGCGCTGAGCACCGTGATGGCACCGGTGAACTCGGCGGGTTCCACCATGGGGATGCGCCCGGCTGTTGTAAGCAGGCGCAGGCCCAGCGAGTACAGCGAGACGACGATGGCCGAGGACACCAGGGCGGCGACGGCGACAACGAGGAAAGCGGCCCAGTCGATCACAGTGCAACCTTCGATCGGTCCTTGCGGGACGGCTTGCGGGGCGTCTTTCTGATCTTCACGACGTGGCCCGCGTCATCGATGTCGTGCAGGTTGTCGTGCGAGACCCTGTCGCGCTTGGACCACTGGAACAGCACGTAGACCACGCCGGTGCCGATGAGGATGTCCAGCAGGATGCCGATAGGACCGAGCAGCGCCAGGCCGGCGGCGAAGGCACCCATGATGGCGGAGGCCGGCAGGGTGAGCAACCAGCCGAGGGCGATCTGACCTGCCATACCCCAGCGCACTGTGGAGCCGCGTCGGCCCAGTCCGGAACCGATGACCGACCCCGAGGCAACCTGGGTGGTGGAGAGGGCGAAGCCGAGGTGGCTGGACGCGAGGATGGTCGCGGCGGTGCTGGTCTCGGCGGCGAAGCCCTGGGCCGGCTTGATCTCGGTGAGACCGCGGCCCATCGTGAGGATGATGCGCCAGCCGCCGGTGTAGGTGCCGATCGCTATGGCGAGGGCGCAGCAGGCCACCACCCAGAACTGGGGCCCGGAGCCGACTGCCTGGTAACCACCGGCGATGAGGGTCAGCGTGATCACACCCATGGTCTTCTGCGCGTCGTTGGTGCCGTGCGAGAGTGCCACCAGCGACGAGGAGAAAATCTGCGCGTAGCGGAAGCCGCCGCGGCCATCCGGCTTACCGGCGTCGCGGCGGGTGATGGCGTAGGCGAGACGGGTGGCGAGGTACGCGACGATGCCGACGGTGATCGGAGCAATCAGCGCGGGCAGGATCACCTTGGCCAGAACGACGTCGTAGGCGACCGCCTGGGCGCCGACCCCGATGATGGTGGCGCCGATGAGCCCGCCGAACAGGGCGTGGCTGGAACTGGACGGCAGTCCCCGCAACCAGGTGATCAGGTTCCAGACGATCGCACCGATCAGTCCGGCGAAAATCATCTCCGGGGTGATCTGGATGCCGCCGTCACCCTCCTTGATGATGCCGCCGGAGACGGTCCTGGCGACCTCGGTGGACAGGAACGCCCCCACGAGGTTGAGCACCGCGGCGACACCGACGGCGACCTTGGGCTTCATGGCCCCGGTGGCGATCGGGGTTGCCATGGCATTGGCCGTGTCGTGGAATCCATTGGTGAAGTCGAAGATGAGTGCCAGTGCGATGACCAGCGCGACGATAAAGGTGAATTCCACCGGCGTCTTTCCTTGTGTTTCAACCCGAGCCGTGGCCTGGAAACACGCCCGGGCACGCAAGAGAGATGGCTGGCTCGAAACCGGGCCCCGTTGATCCTGACAGCCTCAGGCGAGCAGGTCAATTCAGGGGGTGTTCACGCGACGTTTACCTACCGTTCAGGTACCCGGCCTGGATCAGCCGCGGGCGACCACGGTGGCGAGGTCTGCGCCGAAGGTGAAGGTGGCCTCGACACTCCGGCCGGCCAGCACGCCGGGCAGCCAGTGCCTGGCGTCATCCCACATGTCGTCGACGGGCAACTCGGCGATCGTGAACCACTGTGGGTTCAACTCGTCCGACTCCCGCGGGATGCCACTGAACCGGTCGGTGACGAAGACGTTCGACAGTTGACTCCAGCCCGGTTTGTGCGGGAACAGGTAGGTGAGCACGCCCATCGGGGTGAGATCATCGGCGGTGACCGTGAGGCCGGACTCCTCCTCGACTTCGCGCACGGCGGCATCAACGGCGGACTCCCCCGGCTCCAGCTTGCCGCCGAGCCCGACAATGTTGCCCAGACCAAGGCCCTTCTTCTTGCGACCGAGCAGAACCTGGGGCTCGCCGGTCTCGGACAGGCGGGTGAGGTAGCACACGCACACCTGGGGTAGGTCGGTCATGGTTTCATCGTAGCGAGCGGGCCGGAGCGCTCGCCGAGTTCTCCGTATCCTCGGTTACGCTGTATGCATGGATTTTGTGCCTGAGACCGGAACTATCACGATGTTCACCACGACCTGGTGCGGCTACTGCTCGCGCCTGAAGAGCCAGCTCGACAAGGTCGGCATCGGCTACACCGAGGTGAACGTCGAAGAGGTCGACGGCACCTCCGAGCTCGTCATGAGCCTGAACGGCGGCAACCGCACCGTGCCCACGGTGCTGTTCCCGGATGGTTCGGCCGCGACGAACCCGTCGCTCGCGCAGGTGCAGGCCAAGCTCGCCCCCGCAGCCTGACCTCGTCAGAGTTCAACCACCGTCGTTCAACCGCACACTGCCCGGCCGACCTCAGTCGTCCGGGCAGTCCTGTTTGCGGATTCGCGGTTTAGCCGAACAGCACGGCCGCTTCGTCGTAACGCTCCTGGGTGACCCGGTTGAGGTCCATGGTGGCGTCGGCGATGCTGACGGTCTCGATGTCGGTGCCCTTGAGCGACACCATCGATCCCCACTTGCCCTCGATGACGGCGTCGACGGCCGACATGCCCAGGCGGGTGGCGAGCACCCGGTCGTAGGCCGACGGGGCGCCACCACGCTGGGTGTGGCCGAGCACCGTCGCCCGCGCCTCGATACCGGTGCGCTCTTCGACCATGGGGGCGATGAGCTCGCTGATGCCGCCGAGGCGGGGACGGTTGAACGCGTCCAGGCCCTTGTGCGAGTGGGCCTCGCCCATCTCGGCGAGCAGGAAGCCCTCGGAGACCACCAGCACGGGTGCGCGGCCGCGGTCGCGGACGCTCTCGACCCACTCGCAGATCTGCTCGATGGTCTGCGGCTGCTCGGGGATGAGGATGGCGTGAGCGCCACCGGCCATGCCGGAGTGCAGGGCGATCCAGCCCACGTGGCGGCCCATGACCTCGACGATCATGCACCGGCCGTGCGAGTCGGCGGTGGTGCGGAGGCGGTCGATGGCCTCGGTGGCGATCTCGACGGCGGTGTTGAAGCCGAAGGAGTAATCGGTGGCGGCGAGGTCGTTGTCGATGGTCTTCGGCACGCCGACGATCTTGATGCCGGCGTCGGTGAGACGGCGGGCAGCGGTGAGGGTGCCCTCGCCGCCGATCGCGATGATGGCGTCGATGCCCTCGGCGTCCATGGTGCGCTGAATGTTCTCGGGGCCGGCGTTCTCACCCTCGAACGGGTTGGTGCGCGAGCTGCCGAGGATGGTGCCGCCCTGGCGGGAGAGGCCACGAACACTGTGCCGGTCGAGTTTCATGAACTCGCCCTGCACCAGCCCACGCCAGCCGTTGCGGATGCCCACGAACTCGGAGTCGTACGCGCGTCCTCCCTTGAGAACAGCACCCCGAATCACTGCGTTGAGGCCCGGGCAGTCTCCACCGCTGGTGAGGATACCGATCTTCATATCTGGCTGCTCCTTAGTGCATACATATTTGTTGCGGCAGATTGCCCGTCCACCATCATGGTGGCGCGCTCTGGCCTGGATCAAGTCAACACCGGCGGCGCTGCTCGGGGGTAGGGACTTCCGGCCCGGTGTTAAAGCTCTCCGTCGAGCGCCTGCGTGAGCACGTAGACCAACGCGCTGGCCTGCACGGAATCGGCCGGCGAGACGTCCTCGTCTGCCCCGTCGAGCGCGCGGGCCGCGAGGCCCTGCTTGCTGCCGATGAGTTCGGCGATGCGCGCGTCGATGGTGTGCGCGGCGATGATCCGCCACGCCGTGACAGGTTCGGCCTGGCCGATCCGGTGCACCCGGTCGATGGCCTGGGTCTGCTCCGCCGCCGTCCAGCTCAGTTCAGCCAGCACCACGTTGGATGCGGCCTGCAGGTTCACGCCGACGCCGGCCGCGGTGAGCGAACACACCACGATGGCGACCTCCGGATCGGTGTTGAACGAGTCGATCGCCGCCTGGCGGGCCAGGGCGCTCTGATCGCCGCGCAACGACACCGTGCGGAGGCCCCGCTTGGCGAAGATCTCCTCGGCGGCATCCATCACGTCGATGTGCTTGGCGAAGAACACCACCTTGCCCACCGAGTGGGCCAGCTGGGCCGCGTAGTCCGCGGCGAGCCCGGCCTTGGCCTGGCCGATCTTGCGCACCATGGTGAACACGTTCTCGCCGGTCGTGGTGCCCTTGGACTCCTCGAGGTCGGCGTGCGCGACGGCGCGGATATACGCGGCGCGCTCCTCGTCGGTGAGCGCGGGCGCCTTGACGCCGGGGTGGCGGGCGGCCACGAGGGCGTTGTAGCGCTTGACCAGGCGGGCGCCGAGTTCGCGCTCGGCCTTCTGGATGGAGCGGCCGAGTTCGCTGTCCAGCTCCACGGGCAGGTCGGCAATGCGCTTGGCGGGCAGGTCGGCGGCGACGTCGACCTTGCGGCGACGCACGATGCCCATGTCGATGACGGCCGAGCGGGCGGCGGTGTAGAAGCCGGCATCCGCGGGGGTGAGCCCGGTCTCTTCGAGGCGCTGCATGAGCTTGGCGGTGGGTTTGTCGCCGTCGATCCAGCCGAGGAACTGCCAGATGGCGCGGAAGTCGTCGACGTCGTTGATCAGCGGGGTGCCGGTGAGCGCCATCAGCAACGGGTTGTTGCCCGGCGTGCGGCGGCGGATCTGCTCCGCGAGGCTGAGCACGTGCTTGGAGCGCTGCGACTGCAGGTTCTTGATGAAGTGGGCTTCGTCGACGACCATGCCCTTGAAACCGAGGGTTCCGAGCCAGGCCAGGTGCCGGTCGAGCACGTCGTAGTTGACCACGACGACATCGGCGAAGGCGTCCAGGGTGTCGCCGTCGCCGTGGATGACGGTGGCGCGGCGGTGCGGCGTCCACAACTCCACCTCGCGCACCCAGTTCATCTTCACGACGTTGGGCACGATCGCCAGCAGCGGGTAGGCGCCGGCGACGGATGCGGCGAGCAGGCTCTGGGCGGTCTTGCCGAGGCCGGGTTCGTCGGCGAGGAGGTAGCTGCGGTGACCGAGGCGGGCACTCTCGATGAAGCGGGCCTGGTGCCGCATGAGCTCCATGCCGCGCGGGGAGAACCTGTCGACGTTGGGAGCCTCGGGCAGGTCCATGCTGGCGGCCTGACCGCCTGAACCGTATTCGAACGCCTTGAACAGCGGGCCGAGCAGTTCCCAGTTGGCCAGGCGACGGGCGGAGGACACCGGCGCGGCCTGCACGGCACTGAAGTCGGGGGCGAGGAACGGGTTGGCCAGTTGCCGGGCGCGCACCGACTGCGGGATGACCTGGTTCTGCGGGACCTCGGGCTTGGCCTCGGGTTCGCGGGTGATGATGAGCTCGTCCGGGCTGAGTTCGGCGCCGGATTCCAGGAGCCAGTCGCGGCGGAAGCGCTGCGCGACGGTGGAGACACCGGCATCCGGTTCGAGCAGGGTGATCAGGCTGGTGTCGCGGGCGGCGGTCTTCGCGAGGATCTGGGCGATGCCGTCGAGGCGCTTGAGCAGTTCGGCGCGGTTCGCGTCGGTGAGGAGCGGGTCGGTCTTCACACGGGCGCGTTCTTCACGCATCAGCAGCGCGATGACCTGGTACTTCGTGCGGTTGGTGGGGCCGAGCTTGGTACCGCTCTGGGCTTTGGCTTCGACCTCGCGCACCTTGCGGGCGAGGATCGGGATGATCGGGGCGTCGTCGTCGCGCGAGCGCGGGCGTTGACGTGTTCGACCGCTGCCGGCTCCAGCGCGGCCCGCTCCGTTGGGGCGGGTGTATGCCATTTTTCTCCACTTCACACCAGCGCAGCACTCAATGCGCGCTCGTCGTGTTGCGCATCCGCAGGATGCCTGTGCGATCGATACGCCGAACCCCATGAACGAACAGCGGGACGCCGCAACTTTCAGTCACTTGTGCACTGATGGCCGCGGGGCCACGGTCGAGCCCGGCTCCAGACGCATGCTTAGTCTATGCCCGCCCCCGGAATTAGCGGTGCATCGGCACCGGGACCTTGGTG
This sequence comes from Cryobacterium lactosi, assembly GCF_004403945.1. Classification (GTDB taxonomy): domain Bacteria; phylum Actinomycetota; class Actinomycetes; order Actinomycetales; family Microbacteriaceae; genus Cryobacterium; species Cryobacterium lactosi. Next base: position 155,863 of record NZ_SOHM01000011.1, read on the forward strand.
CGGATCCCGACGACGATGAAGATCAGGGCCGCGATGAACTGCGCGGACACCCAGCCCTGGCCATGCCAGTCGATCACGACGATCGGATTCCACAGCACCGCGATGGGCACCAGGCCGATCAGCCACCACCACGCCTTGGCCTGGATGACGAAGACACAGATGATGAGGGCCAGGATGCTGACGATGTAGCGGATGATCACGAAGCTGTCGACATCGAGCAGGGCCAGTCCGGCCAGGAGGGCGATCGCGGCGAGCAGTCCGGGCGCCAGGGCCGAGCGGGTGTAGGTAGGTTCTGCCGGTGTGCCCATCAGACACCGCCTCCCCCACCGCCGCCGCCGCCGCCACCGACCGAGCCGCCGCCGCCTGAGCCGGAGCTGGACGAGCTCGATGCGATGCCCGACGATGCGGATGTGGCGAATGCCGAGACGCCGGTGGCGAAGTACGCTGCGCTGAACGGCGCGGAACCGACGTACCAGTCCGGCTGTTGGTGGGCCCCGGCGTAGTAGTCGCCGAGCACGGAGGACCATTCCTTCTCTTGCCCGGTGAGCACCGCGAACGGCAGCAGCCGCTCGTAGAGCTTGAGCACCTGGACGGGTTCGGTCGCCACCGCTGTGGCCGCGTCGGGCCGGTAGGGCGTGCGCAGCGCGCCGCGGGGGCTCTGCAGCACCCGCAATCGGTCCGCTTCGGCAAGCGAGATGTACACGGAGACGCCCTTCAGGTAGTCGCGCAGTTCGGCACCGCGAATGGTGAGCGGGCGCACATCCACGGTCACGGCCATCGTAACAATTGCCGCGGCCAGGCCCACGACCAGGAACAGCGCCGGCCACGCGCCGGCGACCTCGGTGGCGAACGAGATGATGCTCGCGATCATCGCGACCAAACCGGTGACGACGGCAATCCCGAGCAGCCAGCCGCGCAACGGGCCGCCTTTCTTCTCGCGGAGACCGTCGGCGAGCAGCTGTTTGCCGGCCGCGCTCCGCGCGGCGGTGAGAGCAGTGCCCAGTTTCGTATCCGTTTTCTTGAAGTCGCGGATCGTGCCGATGGGTTGGCTGGTGGGGAACAGGGCGTCGAGCACGGCGCGTTCGGTAGGGTCAAGGCCCGCCCGGGTGCGCAGCTCAAGAAGGTAGTGGTTCTTGCCCTCCCCCTCGAGGACCCGCACGTTGCCGTTCACGGCGAACTGCAGGAACTGGGCGGTGAGGGACTTGCCGCCGGCCTTGGCGCCGAGCACACCGCCGGCCTGCAGCAGGTTCACCCCCGCCGGCGGCAGGTATTCGGCGATGATGGTGGGCCGACCGGGCTGGTCACGCCACCGGGTGGTGCGGGCGGCGACGCCGATCACGGCGGTGACCAGCGCCGCGAGCGCCGCGAGGAGCGCGATCGACGGGAACACGTTGGCCGTGAAGGAATCGTCCCTGGGCACGAATGTTCCCTCATCGAAACCCACGGCCAGCGCCAGGCCTTCCCTCGGGGCCAGATCGCGGGCGGTGGCTTGGACGACCCATTCGTCACCGTCTGCGGCGCTTTCAAGCGCGTCGCAGGCGGCCCCGGATGTCGAGATGCCCTGGTAGCAGGCCGCTTCCCCGGTGAGGGCGGGCACCAGGTCGGCCGCCACATGCAGGGTCGCCGAGACGGTGCCGAACGGTTGGGCCCATCCGGTGCCGTTCACCTCCCAGAAGAACTCCTCGTCCGGGGTGTCGTCAGGGTAGCGGGCGATGTTCTTCTGGGTGTAGCTGATCACGTAGGTCTGGTCGCCGTGCACGAAGCCGTCCTCGGCGATGGTGACGACGAGGTACTCGTTATTGTCGTCGTCGCTGTCGGTTTCGGTCTCGTAGCCCCGCTCCCGGCCGGTCTCGTCGGTGACGCCGACGACGGACAGCTCGGTGGGTTCACCCCTGTAGTGGGTGGGGATCAGCCGCCGGATGCCGTGGTTCTGGTCGGTCTCCGGGAACCGGGCCACGAGAGTCTCGGTGGTGGCCAGGGTGGAGTGACCCTCGTCGTCGCGGTCGAGCCTGTAGTCGGCGTGCATGGAGGCGAAGCTGAAATCGTCGACACCGGCGGACACTACGGCCGGTTCGGGCAGCGCCGCCGCTGAGCTCGCGGCGAGCACGGGGAGTCCGGCGAGAATCGTGACGGCCAATGACACTCGCAAGCTGAAACGTACGGGTCGGCGCATGCTCTCATGGTAGCGAGAGCGTCAGACTCCGGGTCACCGGCGGCGTGCACGTTCACCCGGCCGGCCGGGGCGGGGCAGGTCAGGCTGGGTGCCGGCTGACCGACATCGTCTGCGGCGGGCTTTCGAGCAGGTCCGCGAGCGCCGGGCGGAGTTCGGCGAGCCAGACGAGGTAGCCCGCCTCGGTGAGATGCAGGTGGTCGGCTGACCACTCGGTGCTGAGGGTGCCGTCCTCGGCGGCCAACGTCGGCCACAGGTCCAGGTAGCGTGCCTTCACCGTGGGAGCGAACTGGCGCAAGTGCCGGTTGACCGAGCGGATCAGGTGCACGAACTCCTTCTCCCGCGGCGGCACCGACTGCACGAGCACTCGCACGCCGGGAAGCCGTTTGCGCAGCGTGCAGAGAATGGTTTCGATGTTGCGCACGATGTACTCGTCCGAACGATTCCAGCCGACATCGTTGGTACCCACCTGCAGGACGACGGCATCGGGGTCGGTCTCAACGACCTGATCGAGCCGTCCAAGGACCTCATCGGTGGTGTCCCCGTTCACGCCGAGGTTGTGCACCTCGAGTTCGGGAAATCGTTCCTCCCATCGAGCACCCCCGCTGAGGCCATCGCCGACGAACACCACCACTGACGACATTTCGACTCCTCAACACTCGATACCATGATGCGCTCCCGGCCGGACGGTGGCTAGGGCCGAAGCTGGCAAGGTTCCGTCAGCTGCCTCGACCCCGACGGAGGGCGGCGAACCACAGACCGGGTCACCGGGTCACCGGGTCTACCTCGACAAGCTCAGCACGGTTTCGACAAGCCCGGCCTTCGGGATGGGTGCGTTCCGCGGGGCGGGTCAGGAGTTGAGGGCGACCTCCGCGGGCGCGACGGTCTCCTGGGTCGCAGCGGTGCCGCCGGGAGAGCCGGGTTTTGTGGTCACGACAGTGGCCTCCTTCTCGGCGGCGGCGGTGATGCGGTTGGCCATGCCGCTGAAGATCACCCCGTGGAACGGCAGGATCGAGAACCAGTAGAGCCGGCCACCGAGTCCGCGCGGGAAGAACACCGCGCGCTGGCGGTAGATCGAGCCGCCGTCATCCGTGGGCTCGGCCCGCATTTCGAGCCAGGCCCGGCCGGGCACCCGCATCTCGGCGCGCAACCGCAGGAAGCTGCCCCGATCGATGCGTTCAACACGCCAGAAGTCGAGCACGTCGCCGGTCTGCAGGCGGTCCGGGTGCCGGCGGCCGCGCCTCAGGCCCACTCCCCCGACGATCTTGTCCATCCAGCCGCGTACCGCCCAGGCCAGCGGGAAGGAGTACCAGCCGTTCTCCCCGCCGATGCTCTCGATGACCCGCCACAAGTCGGCGGGCTTGGCTGTGGTGCGCTTCTCCTTGAGGTCGGTGTACACGAGGTGGCCGGCCCAATCGGGGTCGCTGGGCAACGGGTTGCTCGAGGCCCCCTCCGTCGCGGCGTTCTGCCAGCTGGTCTCCACGTCGCCGTCGCGCATCCGGCCCAGCGCCAGCCGCACCGCCCGGCGGTAGGTGGTGAGGCCGCCGGCCGGGGGCGGGATCACAGCATCTATGTCGTGCTCGTGCATGACGCAGTCGTATTGCAGCGACGCGATGATCGGCACGGCGAGGCTGCGCGGGATGGGCGTGACGAGGTTGACCCACTGCGACGCGAGCCAGGGGGTGAGCACCGGCAGTGGCGCGATGGGCCGCTGGTGCAGCCCGGCTTCGACGGCGTAGCCGTTCATCATCTGGCCGTACCGCAGCACATCCGGGCCGCCGATGTCAAAGGTGCGGTTGACCTCCGCGGGCACGTCGGCGGCGGCAACGAGGTAGTAGAGCACGTCGCGCACCGCGATCGGCTGGATGAAGTTGCGCACCCAGCGCGGCGCCGGCATGTACGGCAGCACCTCGGTGAGGTGGCGGATCATCTCGAAGGACGTCGACCCCGACCCGATCACGACCCCGGCCTGGAACGCCACGGTCGGCACCCCCGATTCCAGCAGGATGCGGCCGACCTCGGCGCGCGAACGCAGGTGCGGAGACAGGGTCTCGCTGTCGGGGTGCAGGCCGCCGAGGTACACGATGCGGGAAACCTGGGCGTCGGCAGCTGCGCCGGCCACGTTCCGCGCCGCCGTGCGTTCGGTCTGCTCGAAGTCGCCCTTGGCGCCCATCGAGTGCACCAGGTAGTAGAACACGTCGACGCCGGCGCTCGCCCTGGCCACCGAGTCACGGTCGCCGAGGTCGCCTTCGACGATCTCAACGTCACCGGCCCAGGGCACATCGGTGAGTTTCTGGGGCGAACGCACCAGCACACGAACCGTGTGGCCGGCCTCGAGGAGCTTGGGAACCAAGCGTCCCCCGATGTAGCCGGTGGCTCCGGTGACCAGTACGCGGCGAGCAGTCTTCTCAGTCATTGCGTCAGCCTAAAGCCGGAGTCTGGGCTGGACCTGCACATTCCTGCAGCCAGCCGCCGGCGCCTGTGGATGGATCCCGCGGCGCCGACCGGTCTGGGGGAAAATCGCCGGATGATCCTCCGACTCGACCCGCGGTATCCGCTCGTCTGGCGCACCCCAGACACGATCCAGCTGGGCATCGACCGGCCGGTGGCCATCGTCCCGGGCGTGACGGCACCGCTGGAGAGCGTCATCGCCGCCCTGCGGGTGGGGGTCCCCCGATCGGGTGCGCTGATGCTCGGTCGGCAGGCCGGCGCGACGGATGCGGCCACCACCGCCCTGCTCGGCGCCCTGGCCCCTGCCCTGGTGGGCCTGGACTCCCACCCGGAGCTGCCGGGCGCCGACGCGGCGCCCCTCACGGCGACCTGGTTCGACCCGCGGCCGGCCGGCGCGGTCCGCCGGGACAGCCGTCCGGTTGTCTTCGTCGACGGAGACGGCGACACGGCCGAACGCATCCGGCGGCTGCTGGCCGACCTGGGCATCACGGCCGCCCTCACACCGGGCGGCGCCGTGCCCGAACGCCCCGACCTCGCCGTGATCGTGGACCACTACGTGTTCGCACCGGAGCGGCACGGGCACTGGTTGCGCCGCGACGTGCCGCACCTGCCGGTGCTGTTCAGCGACACCGAGGCGCGCATCGGCCCGCTCGTTGAGCCGGGCGCCGGCCCGTGCCTGACCTGCCTCGACCTCGAGCACGTCGACGATGACCCGGCCTGGCCCGCGATCGCCAGTCAGCTGCTGACACGCACGGCGCCCACCGAAACGCCGCGGTTGAGCATCGAGGTGGCCGCAACGGCGGCGGGCATCGTGCACGAGAGGGTGTTCGCGTCCTCCAACGAGTTCGCGGCCGCGTCTCTGGCGATCGACGCGGCGTCCCTGGCGGTCAGGCGCCGCGCGCACCGGCCGCACGCGCGGTGCGGATGCCGATTTCTGCCAGAAAGCGTGATCGTTCTCGCGGGGAACGCTGCTGGCTTCCGGCCGCGGACCAGCTGAGGGACAGCCGCTTGCGCGCCCGGGTGACTCCGACGTAGAGCAGGCGGCGTTCCTCGTCGACCTGCTCGAAGGTGCCGGCGTAGCTGATCGGCACGAGGCCCTCGGAGAGGCCCACCACGAACACGGCATCCCATTCCAGGCCCTTGGCGGAGTGCAGGGTGGCCAGGGTGACCGCCGCGACGGTGGGTTCGTGCTGGCCGGCCTGGCGTTCCATCAGTTCGTCGGTGAACTGGCGGAAGGTGGTGCCGGGGGCTGCTTGGTCGACGAGTCCCATGATCGCGTTGAGCGCTTCCCAGCGGTCGCGCACCGCACCGCGGGTGTCCGGCGCGGTCTGGCTCCAGCCCAGGCCGCGCAGCACGTCGCTGACCGATTTGAACAGCGGTTCGCCCATGATCGAGACGGATGCCGCGCGCAGCGACATCACCGCCTGCTTCACCTCCGGCAGGTCGAAGAACCGCTTCGACCCCTTGATCTGGTAGCTCACGCCGACGTCGCCGAGAGCAGTCTCCAGCAGGGCGGCCTGCACGTTGACCCGGTACAACACGGCGATGTTCTCCGGCGCCACCCCGGCGTCGATGAGTTCGAAGATGTTCTGGGCCACGCCCCGGGCCTCGGCCATGTCGTTTGGATATTCCCGCACCACCGGCTCCACCCCGGTGTCGGCGACGGCGGCGTGCAGCGACAGGGCGCCTGGGCGGCCGCGCATCAGCTGGTTGGCGGTGGCGACGATCGCGGCGGTCGACCGGTAGTTCTGTTCCAGGCGCACGACGGTGGCGTCTTCATAGTGCTTGGGGAAGTCGAGCAGGTAGTCGCTGCGGGCGCCGGCGAACGAGTAGATGGTCTGGCTGGCGTCGCCGACCACGCAGAGGTCGCGCCGGTCGCCGAGCCAGAGCTTGAGCAGGTCGTACTGCAGCGGGGAGACGTCCTGGAATTCGTCGACGACGAAGAACCGGTACTGCTCGCGCACTTGCAGCGCCACCGAGGGCTCGGCTTCGATCATGCCGGCCATGGCCAGCAGCACGTCCTCGAAGTCGATCTGCTTGCGGTCGTCCTTCAACCGTTCGTAGCCGGCCTGCATGTCCAGGGTCTGCTCGATGTCCAGCCGGCCGGGCAGGGCGCGGCCGGCGGTGGCGTACTGGTCGAGGGAGAGCCCGCTGGTCTTCCGCCACTCGATCTCACCGGCCAGGTCGCGCAGGGTGGCGGTGTCGAGCTTGAGCTTGAGCACCTCGGCGGCGTGGCCGAGCAACCGGCCCTTGCCCTCGAGGATGCGCGGGGCCTGGCCGCCGACGACGTGCGGCCAGAAGTAGTTCAGTTGACTCAGCGCGGCCGCGTGGAAGGTCCGTGCGGCGACGCCGCCGGCGCCGAGCTGCCGGAGCCGGCCGCGCAGCTCGGCGGCGGAGCGGGCTGTGAAGGTGAGCGCCATCACCCGGGTGGGCGAGTACGCGCCGCTCATCACGCCGTAGGCGATGCGGTGCGTGATGGCGCGGGTCTTGCCGGTGCCGGCGCCGGCGAGCATGCAGACCGGCCCGATCAGGGCCTCCGCTGCGACACGCTGTTGCTCGTCGAGTCCGGTGAGCAGGGACTCGGCGGTGGGGGTCAGGCGGTCAGACACCCGGCAGCTCCGGCTGGGCCAGCCAGTCGTCGATGAGGGCACGGGCGATCGACGACGCTCCGGGCAGCATGATGCCGTTGTCGGGGTCGGCGAGCTCGGCGCGGCTGAACCAGCGCAAGTCGAGGATCTCGGTGCCGTCGGGCACCAGGGAGCCTGCGTGCTGGCCGTCGGCGAGCCTGGCGGTGAAACCGACCATGATCGACGCCGGGAACGGCCACGGCTGCGACCCACGGTAGACGGGGTCGGCGACCCGGATACCGGATTCCTCGAAGACCTCGCGCACCACGGCGGATTCGAACGATTCGCCGGGTTCCACGAAACCGGCCAGCAGCGAATACCGGTTGGCCTCCCACATGGCGTTGGAGCCGAGCAGCACCCGGTCACGGTCGTCGGTGATCAGCACGATCACGGCCGCATCGGTGCGCGGGAACACCTGGCTGCCGTCGACGGGGCAGTGCCGCACCCAGCCGCCTGTGGTCACGTCGGTCGCGGCGCCGCAGCGGGGGCAGTGCGGGTGCGAGTCGTGCCAGTGCAGGATGCCGAGGGACTCGGTGAGAATTCCGGTGTCGCGGTCGGAAAGCAGGGTGGCGTAGTCGCGGAGGCCCACCCAGGCGGCTTCGTCGGGTTCGAGCCGGGTGGCCTGGTCGTCGTCCAACTGCACGACCACGAGCGGGGTGCCGACGGGTTCGGCGGCGTCGGCGTCCAGCGACCGGCCGAGGTAGACCCGCGGGGTGGTCGTCGCCGGGGCGGTGAGATCGGCCGGCGCCAGCAGCAGCAGCCGGGGCGCGGCGTTCGCGGCAGCGGCAGAGGCGAGCAGCACCTTGTCGTGCCAGAGCGGCAGAACCCGGGTGCCGGCATCCGCCCAGAGCCTCTCGAACAGGTCGGGTTCGGCGCGGGCGTCGTGGTCGCGATCGACGGCGTGCCGGGAAAGCGGCAGCCTGGCCGTGAACCTGAACGACATGAGACCCCTCAAAGATCGGGCAACACGTGCCGAAGTTGTCTGCAGGCGTGGCGAATGGCCTCACCGGGAGGAACTCGACCTAACCTAGAAGGCATGGCCAGATCCCATCTCACTCTAGCCGCGTTGGCCACCAATGCAGTGCCGGAGCTCGACGTCGCACACGCCCGAAACCACAGTCACGCCGGCGACGGGTTGTTCGACTCTGCCCTGCTGATCACCCGCGACGAGAGGGAGCTGATCATCAGGGTTCCCACGTCGCAGGCGGCCGAAACCGAGCAGTCCGCCGATCTCGTGGCGCTCCGCGCGCTCACCACAGGCAACCGCAGCCGGCTGCCGTTCGACGTGCCCGTTTTTGTGGGTCAGGCGCCGTTCGAGGGCACCAGGGCCGTGGTCTACGAGCGCCTGCCCGGCGCCTCCTACGACGCGGATGCCCTCACCGGCCATGAGGGTGTGTCGGGTTCGATCGGGCGAGCGATCGCCGCCATCCACGGTCTGCCGTCGGCGTTCATCGGCGACGCCGGCCTGGTGCAGCAGAGCGCCCAGGACTGCCGCACCTCCACCATCGACCTGATCGACCGGGCCGCGAACACGGGCAAGCTGCCCGCGGCGCTGCTACGGCGTTGGGAACTCGCCACCGACGACGACGCGCTCTGGCAGTTCGCGCCGACCGTGATCCATGGTTCGCTGACCGCTGAATCGTTCCTGATCAGCGACGACGCCGTGTGCGGTGTGCTCGGCTGGTCGGGGCTCTGCGTCGGCGACCCGGCCCGCGACCTCAACTGGCTGCTGGCCGCCCGCGGTAGTGCCGCGGAGACCGCCGTGGCCACCTACACCGCCGCCCGGCAGGGCAACGACCCGCTGATCACCCAGCGGGCGATGCTCTACGCCGAGCTGGAACTGGCCCGTTGGCTGCTGCACGGCGTCGACACGCACGACGAGGCCATCGTGGAGGACGCGGTGTCGATGCTCGACGGTCTGGTCGACAACGTGCACAGCCACACCATGAACTCGCTCTCCCCCGACACCGGGCCGATCCTCAGCGTCTCCGACGTCGAGTCGATGCTCAAGGACACCCCGCGCACCCAGGCGGCCGGGTCCGGCGGCCGGAACAGCGACGAGAGCTCGGACTACGGCACCAGCGAGTTCGCCGACACCGGCTCGTTCGCCAGGGTCACCAGCTTCGACGGCACCGGCTTCGACACCGACTACACCGACGACGCGACGGGACCGATCTCCACGACCGGCGGCACCGCGGATGCCCCGGCCACCGACGACCAGGCCGCCAAGAGGTCCGCCTCGGAGTAGAGCCGTTCGGGGGCGACGATGCGGTCGTCGGCGACGAAGTAGAAGACCGCGTCGACGATGGCAGGGTCGATGCCCTTCCAGCGGGCGTAGGCGAGCCTGTACAGGGCGAGCTGGGTCTGCTTGAGCTCGAGGTCGGCGGCGTCCTTGGGCGCCTTACCGGTCTTCCAGTCAACCACCTGATAGCCGGTCGGGGTCTTGTAGACGGCGTCGAGCTTGCAGATGAAGACCTGGTCGCCCAGCACATGGTGGATCTCGATCTCCACCTCTTCCGGCGCCAGGGCGGCCCACGGCGACCTCTCGAAGGTGGCCTTGTAGCGGTCCAGCTGTTCAAGCTCGAGCGGCATCCCGTCGGCGTCGGCACCCCCGTCGAGGTCGAGTTCGCCCGGCCCGATGTCGATGAGGTCGCCGGACGACGCCTGAGTGGAGCGCTGCTCGACCCAGGAGTGGAACAGGGTGCCCAGTCGTGTGGCCCGGTACGGCCGTTCGGGCATCGGCCGGCGCAGCTTGGCGAGCACCGCGGCGGGATCGTCGACGTAGTCCTTGAACCTGGATGCGGGGATGCGGGTGGGCACGTCGAGGGTGTCGGGGCCGGCCAGGCGCTCCGCGCGTTCCCGCAACAGCAGGGTCACTTCCCGCGACCAGGGCGTCTCGGCGCCGCCTGCGCTCTCCGGGTCGTCGTGGGCGCGCACCAGGGCGGCGGCGGCCTCGACGACCGGGCGGCGCGTGCCGAGCGGGTCGAACGGCCAGACTTCGGTGGCGTCCTCGTCGGTGACGGGCTTCTCCTCGTGTTCGCTGCCCTCCGGCGGCGAGGCGATCAGCCCGGCTTCGGCCAGTTCGAGCAAGTACCGGCTGGGCTTTCGCACGGTGGTGCCGCCGCCCCAGAACGCCCCGGTGAGCAGCAGCTGCTGCTGGGCACGGGTGGTGGCCACATAGATCAGCCGGCGCTCCTCGGCGTCGTGCCGGTCGGCGAGCTCCTCCTTGTAGAGCTCGAACTCGATGTCGAATGACATCTGGGTCTCGTGGCCGAGGCGTTTGAGTTCAGGCAGCTCGGCCCGGTCGCCGCGGCAGGGGTAAGGCAGTTCGCCGAAGCGCAACCAGCCGGAGACCTCGCGGGACGGCGCGGGCAGGTTCTTCTCGGTCAGCCCGGGGATGGCGACGTAGTCCCACTCCAGCCCCTTGGAGCCGTGGATGGTGAGCAGCTGCACGGTGCCGGGTTCGGCGGCCTCGCCGCGCGGGCCCAGGTCGTCCTGGCGTTCGGCGCGGGCCAGCCAGCGCAGGAAGCTGGCCAGGGTGCCCACCTCGTCGCTGTCGAGGAACGCGGAGACGGCGTCGTGGAAGGCGTAGAGGTTGGCCAGGGCGCGGCCGTGGCTCTCGTTGGCGACGAGTTCCAGGTCGAGCAGGGTTTCCTGTTCGATCAGCCGCACGAAGTCGAGCAGGCCCAGGCCCGAGCGGCTCCGCAGCCAGGCCAGCTGCCGGCCGGCCTGGCGCAACCGCTGGCGGCCGTCGTCGCTGAACGCGGCGAGTTGGCCGTGCGATTCGGGGGCGGAGGCCACGAAGTCGAGCGCGTCCACGAGGGACCGGCTCTCCTCGGTGGCGACAGAGGCCCGGAGTTTGGCCTTGAGCTCGTCGGGTACGGCCTTCTGCGCCCAGTCGTGGGTGGCCAGCCAGCCGGCCACACCGGACAAGGCCTGCAGGTCTCGCACGCCGATCCGCCAGCGGCCGCCGGTGAGCAGCCGGATCAGGTCGCTGCCGGCGGCCGGGTCGTGCACCACCCGCAGCACGGCGAGCACATCGGCCACCTCGGGGGTGGAGAGCAGGCCGCCGAGCCCGAGCACGTGCGCGGGCACGCCGTGTTCGCGCAGGACCTCGGCGTAGAACTCCATGTCGCGCCGGGCGCGGAACAGCATCGCGCCGGACTCCGGTTCGGTCTCGGGTTCGCCGGGTCTGCTGCCGAGCCTGGCGGCGAACCACCGGGCGATGGCGGCGGCCTCGTCTGCGATGCTCTCGTGCATGGCAGCCTGCACCTGCCCGGCGGCCTTGCCCTCCGGCACTTTGAGGGTCTCCACCTGGATTCCGTTGGGCCGGGCGCGCAGCTCGGCGCTCAGCGGGGCAACGAGGGCGTTCGCGGTCTCGAGCACGGTCACCGGGTTGCGCCAGGTGAAGGAGAGTGACATCGACGGCGCCTCCGTGTTGGCCAGACCGGCGAAGTCGGTGGAGAAACCGAGCAGGTTGGCGGAGCTGGCGCCGCGCCAGCCGTAGATCGATTGGTGCGGGTCGCCGACGGCCATCACCGGGTGGTGCGCGAACAGGGTGCGCAGCAGCTCGGTCTGCAGCACCGAGGTGTCCTGGTATTCGTCGAGCAGCACGATGCGGTATTGGTCCCGGTAGTGGGACACCACGGCGGGCACCTTGCGGCAGACTTGCAGGGCCAGGGCCACCTGGTCGGAGAATTCGATCAGGCCCTGGCGGCGTTTCTCGGCCCCGTAGGCATCCGCCAGTTCGGCCAGCACGGGCAGCGGGGCGACGGCGGAGATGGCCTCGAGCACCGAGTCGTACGGCTTCTTCTTGCGCGGGTTGCCGTAGGGCAGGTCGGCGAGGTAGCCGAAGCTGTTCGCCAGCCGGGCGAGGTCGTGCGGCACGGGTTCCTCGCCGGGCACGAACGGGGGCGGGTTCTCGGCCAGGGCGCGGCTGAGCGAGAGCACGGCATCCGTGACGGCGTCGACGCCCTTGCCGTACTGCACCAGCCGGCCGTCGCCATGGGCCACGACCACCCGGCGGGCGAGCAGCCAGGCGCTGGTCTCGCTGAGCAGCACCGACTCGGGTTCGCGGCCGAGCAGCAGGGCGTTGTCGGTGAACAGCCGGCTGGCGAACGAGTTGTAGGTGGAGACCGCCGGGGCGTTGAACAGGTCGGCGGAGTCAAGGCTCCGCACAGGAGTGGGTTCGCCCGTGCCGGCATCAGCCACGCTCGCGGAGGGCATCAGCCCGGCCTCGCTGAGTTGCCGGATACGCCCGTTGATGCGTTCGGCGAGCTCGCCGGCGGCCTTGCGGGTGAAGGTGAGGCCGAGGATCTGGTCGGGCCTGGCGTGGGCGTTGGCCAGCAGCCAGAGCACCCGGTTGGCCATGGTCTCGGTCTTGCCGCTGCCGGCGCCGGCCACCACGAGGGTGGGGCGAAGCGGCGCCTCGATCACGGCCTGCTGTTCGCTGGTGGGCGGGAACATACCGAGGGCGGCGGCGATGTCGAGGGCGGACACCGACCGGGCGGGCGTGGTTTCTGGGTTCATGAGCTGACCTGCTTGATGACGTGGATGCGGCACGAGCCGAAGGACCGGGGGTTGAGGCAGTGCTCGGCGATCTCCGCCACGAAGGTGGCACCACCCATGCCGGCGGCATCGTCGGTGACCCGGGTGGTGAAGGCCGCGAGTTCGTCGGGGCTGAAGGCCGGCTGGGTGGGATTGCGGTAGTTCTGCTTCTGGGTGCCGGAGGACACGATCACCAGACGCGCGCCGGCCAGGTCCATCCCGGGTTCCAGGCCGTCGATCACTCCCGCAGAGAAGGCCAACTGGTAGGCGCCGAGCTGCGGGTGTTCGGCCACCCCGGTGTCGCTGGTGGGGTCGCCCTTGCCGGTCTTGAGGTCCACGATCACGGCCCGGCCGTCGGGCAGCCGCTCCACCCTGTCGATGGTGCCGGAGAGCACCGCGCCGCCGAGGTCGAGCTCGAATCGGCCCTCTGCGCTGAGCAGCCGGGTGCCGTCGCGGGCGCCGTCGCCGAGGTAGGCGGCGAGCCGGTCGGTGAGTTCACGGGCCTGGGTCTTCTGCACCCTGGACTGCCAGTCGGCGTCGAAGACGAGTTCGCCCCAGCGGGCCTCGACACCCGCCCAGAGCGCGTCGGCGGTGATCCCCGCCGGGTCGGGGCTTGTGGCCGGGTCGGTGGCGTCTTCCATCACCTTGTGGATGATGGTGCCGAGGTTGGCCGCGGTGCTCGAGTCGCCGCCGCCGATCTGGCCGATCAGCCAGTGCAGCGGACAGGTCTCGAACGCGCTCATCCGCGACGGCGACACCCGCACAGGCCCGTCGCCGGACTCGGGGTCGTTGAGCGGGCGGTCCGTGCTGGCCGGGCGCAGTCCATACCATTCGTCGGGCGACGCGCCGGGGACCTTCTCGCCGGCCAGGCGTGCCAGCGTGGCGGCGGCATCCGTGGCCCGGGCCGGCAGCACGGCGGGCAGCGCGGCAACCGGGTCGAGGTCGGCTCCGACGGGTTGCAGCCGGGGCCGCAGGGTCTGGGTGAGGTCGCGGCGCAGCCGGCCGACCAGCCCGCGCAGCGACAGCGGGTACCGGGCCAGCAGGGCGGGGTCAGGCTCCGGCAGCAGCCGCAGGAACGCGGAGGGCTGGTTCTCGTCGTTATCGACCGCGGTCACCAGCAGTTCGGCTGTGCTGCGCGACGCGGCCTGGGTGAACATGCGCAGCTCGTCGTGCAGCACGCCGGTGCGGGCGCCGGCCGGGTCGGGGGTCTCCCCGGCGGCGATCAACGCCAGATCGCCGGAGCCGAGCAACGAACCGCGGATGCGCAGGTCCGGCCAGACGTTCTCCTGCACGCCGGCCAGGACCACCAGGTCGTAGTCGCGGCCGATGGTGCCGCTGGGGGTGGAGACGACCACCGATTCGGCCAGGGCGCGCGGGGCGAGGGTGTCCTCGGGCACGTCGGTGTCGACAAGGTGCTCCACAAAGAGCACGGGCGGGGCGGCCGGGGTGCGTTCGACGAAGCGTTGCGCGGCGGAGAACAGGGCCACGACGGCGTCGAGGTTGTGGTTGGCCTCGTCGGCGTCGATGCCGGTGCCGGTGGATTGCTCGGCCCAGGCTGGGGCGAGGCCGCTGCGCTGCCAGAGTCCCCAGAGCAGTTCCTCGATGGTGGCGCCGGCCGCGAAGGCTGTGCGGGTCTGCCGCAGGTTCTTGGCGCAGGACGCGGCCCGCCGGGCGGTGCGGTTGTCGATCGGGTCGAGCAGGGCCGGGTCGGCGAACACCTCGACGAGAAGCTCGTCGGCGGTGCGGATGTCGTCGGTGCTGAGCTCCGGCCGGCTGAGCTCCTGCTGGCGGAGCGCGGCGCGCAGGCGCCGCAGGGTGATCGGGTCGAGGCCGCCGAGCGGGCCGCGGAGCAGCTCCACGGCGGCGTCCGCGTCGAGCTGTCGGCGGCCCAGGGTGACGTCGAGGGCCAGGATGAAGGCGCGCACGGCCGGTTCGTCACGGAGGGCGGCCTGCGAGGCGGCCACCTGGGTGGGCACCTCGAGCGCGGCGAGACCCTTGGACAGCGCCGGCACCAGGGCGCCGGTGCGCACGATCACGGCCATCCGCCCCCAGGGCAGACCGTCAAGCACGTGGCGTTCGCGCAGGCGCCGGGCGATCACGGCGAGCTGATCGGCGGGACTGGCGGTGACGACGGTTTGCACGGCGGTGGGCACGGCGGCCTGCATAGCGGTGGGCGCCGCAGCGGGCTCGGCAGCTGGCACGGCGGCCGTCTGGAGGTCGGCGGTGCCGGCCGCGCGCTGGGTTCCGGCCGCGGCGGCGCCGATCCGGCCGCTGAACTCGCGGATCACGGCGCGCAACTCACTGCCGTGCCGGTGCACAGTGTGCAGGGTGAGGGTGGTCACGTCGGGCAGGCGCAGGTAGTGGCCGAGCCGGCCGAGGGCATCCGGGTGGGCGCCGCGGAACGACCCGGTGCTCAGGTCGGGGTCGCCGAACGCCACGATCGTGACGCCGCGGGCGGCGAACTGGGCCAGCAGCGCCAGAGTGGACTGGGTGGCCTCCTGGGCGTCGTCGAGCACGATCAGCTTGAGCGCACCGAGCGGGCCAAGCGGGTTGCCGGTGCTCCCGCCGCTCAACGCGCCGGCGCCGGCGTGGCGCGCGGGCAAACGCGGCGCATCCTGAACGATGGCCGCGGCGAACTGCACAAGCTCGGTGGAGTCGAACTGGCCGGGCCGGCTCTGGTCCTTGATGTCTTGGTAGTCGTTGATGAACGCGGCGGCGGCGGCCCACTCCGGCCGGTCGTTCTCGGCGGCCATGGCGGCCAATCGGGCGGGTGTGACGCCGTACTCCACGGCGCGCATCATCAGGTCACGCAGTTCGGTCCGGAATCCGCGCAGACCCCGCACCTCGGCGTCGAGCGGGCTCGGCCAGGCCGGACCGGTGCCCGAGGCGATGTCGCCGGCCAGGATCTCCGCGATGATCTGGTCCTGCTCACCACCGGTGAGCAGGGTGGGGCTGGTGTGGCCGGCCGCCACCTCGGCGTCCCGCACGATCTGGAAGGCAACGGAGTTCATCGTGCGGGCCAGCGGACCGTTGGTGGGCACCCGCAGGCGCAGGGCCAGCCTGTCGCGAAGCGCTGTCGCGCCGGTGCGGGTCGGCACAAGCACGAGCACCTCGCTGGGCGAGAGGCCGTGGCCGAGGACCCGGTCGGCGACGAACTCGACGAGGGTGTGTGTCTTGCCGGAGCCCGGGGCTCCGATCACGGCGGCGGAGCGCCCGACGGGCAGGGCCAGAACGGCCAGCTGGGAGGCATCCAGCCCTGCGTAACGGCCGGGCACGGCCTCCTCGGCCGGCGAGGACGAAGCGGCAGGGGTAGCGGGCTCGTCGAGCAGTTCAGACACCGGGTTCATCACGGTCCAACGGTAACGGGTTGCGCCGACAGTGAACGTGGCGGGCCGAGCGTGGGGCATGTCGTAATCTGAGCGGGTAGGCAACCGAAAGGCGCATCCGTGGACATTCGCATTGGCATTTTCAACTCCCCCCGGGAGATCAGCTTCGAGACGACCCAGCCGGCCAACGAGATCGAGGAGACCGTCGCTGCGGCCCTCGCGGGGCAGACCGGATACCTCAAGCTCAGTGACAAGAAGGGACACGTGTACATCGTCCCGACCATCGGTCTGGCCTACGTCGAGCTGGGCTCTGAGTCCTCCCGCCGCGTCGGCTTCGTAGCCTAAGTCCCATGGAGCTCCTGTTCGTCGCCCTCGGCGGCGCGCTGCTCGGGCTGGCCGCACGCTACGCCCTGCCCCGTCGCCTCACGCACGGTTCCGTGCTGGTGCCGGCGGTGGGCACCGGGGTGGCGTCGCTGGTCTGGGTCGCGCTGACGTGGCTCGGCTGGGCGTGGGATGGCGGCTGGATCTGGTGGGTGTCCCTCGTGGTCGCCGCCGTGGCATCCGTCGCTGTCGATGTGGTTCTGGGGCGTCGCCGCGAGGCCGCAGACCTCACGATGTTGCACAGCATCAGCAAGACCGGCCTGCCCGCGTAGCATCGGCCGGCACAAGAACACCCTCATCGAGTCGATGAGGGTGTTCTTTGTCTAAGGACGAGCGGATGCGGCGGCACACGCCGTGCGGCGCTATGCGGGGCAGGCGCCGCTGTGCGCCTGGCGCGCCACCCGCGCACCGGCGCGGCGCCCGCACAGCTCCACGGACGGCACCCGCGCACCTCGTCGGGCCGCGCTCGAGCGCCTCGGCGCCC
>NZ_SOHM01000048.1 GCF_004403945.1 Cryobacterium lactosi
CGCCGCCGTCCGGGATGTTGCCGAGTTTCTTCACGTCGACGTGGATCAGCGACCCGGGTTTCTCATGCTCGTAACGCCGGACCGGTTCGCCGGTGCGGACGTCGACATGCCGCAACCGGTTCAGCCGGCACCGGGTCAGCACCGCATGAACAGTCGACGCCGGCATCCCGAGGCGGGCACCGATCCCGACCGGCCCGAGGCGCTTCTTCCACCGCAGGTGCACGACTTTCCGCACCAGATCCGGGCGGGTCTTGGCCGGACTGTGGTGCGGCCGCGAGGACCGGTCAGCCATCCCGTCGCGGCCCATCGCCGCATACCGGTCGGCCCACCGTTTCGCGGTCGGCCATGACACATGGAAGAACACGGCAGCATGGGCAACAGGCCAGCCGTCGTCGACGATCAGCCTCCCAATCCGTAGACGTTGAATCGGGGTGAGCGCAGCATTAGCGTGAGACACGAAGACCTCCGGGTTGAGGAATGGGACCTAGACAGCTCCACCCTCCACCGGAGGTCTTNGCGAGCCGCCTAGGCCGAGGCGCGCTGGATGAGCCGGGTCGGCATGATGTTGCGGTGCGGCACGTCGGGGTCGCCGGTGAGCAACCGCAGCAGCATGTCGGCCATGGCGAAGCCCATCTCGGCGGATGGCTGGCTGATGGTCGTCAGCGGGACCGCGGCGCCGATCGCGGCCGGACTGTCGTCGAAGGCGACGATCGCGATGTCGTCTGGCACCGCATAGCCCTGCTCCCGCAGCACGTCCAGGGCGCCGGTGGCCATCAGGTCGCTGGCCACGAAGAGCCCGTCGAGGTCTGAGCGGCGTTCGAGCAGCCGACGCATCGCCGCGGCGGCGGAGACGGCCGTGAAGTCGGCGTGTTCGACGGCATCCGCGGACAGGCCGGCCTGCTCGAGGGTGCGCTGGAAGCCGGTGAACCTGTCGATGCCGGCGGGCATGTCGATCGGTCCGGTGATGGAGCCCAGGCGTCGGCGGCCGATGTCGAGGAGGTGCTGGGTGCCGACTTGGGCGCCGGCGACGTTGTCGACGTCGACGTAGTACGTGTTCGGTCCGAAATGGTCCGATGGCCGACCGCCGAACACCAGCGGGATCAGGGACTCGATATCGGTCAGGAAGTCGTCGTGGGTGTGGTGCGAGACCACCAGCGCACCGTCCACATTGCCGCTGCGCAGGTACCGCATGGTCTTGTGGCTGGGATCGCTGGAGGCGACCAGCAGATTGAGGATGTACTGGCTCTCGTCGAGGCGCCGGGTGATGCCCTGCACGATGGCCGCGAAGTACGGGTCGCCGAAGAACCTGGTGATGTCCTCGGGGACGACCAGGGCCACGGCCTGGGTTTGCCGGCTGGCGAGCGAACGGGCGGCGCGATTGGGCACGTAATTGAGCCGTTCGATCGCCGCGGTGACCACCGCGACGATCTCCGGACTCACCTTGGTGGAACCGTTCACCACCCGGCTCACGGTGGCACGGGACACGCCAGCGGCTTCAGCCACCAACTCGAGTGTCGGTTGCGCTGGACGCGTCTGGCGCGTTCCGGTTGTCATGAAGGACATTCTATTTTGCGAGGAGCGGTTCCGCTGCCGTGGGCAGCGACCGAGCCGCGATGATGGCCGCGTAGGCGCGGCCGCTGTCCTTGACCGTGCGCCGCTGCGTGTCGTAATCGACGCGGATGATGCCGAAGCGTTTCTGGTAGCCCCAGGCCCACTCGTAGTTGTCCATCAGCGACCAGTAGAAGTAACCCTTCACGTCCACGCCCTCGTCGATCGCGTCGAGGACGGCGCCGAGGTGCAGCTCGAGGAACCGCGTTCGGTCGGCGTCGTGCACGGCGCCATCCGCTGCCACGACGTCGTCGTAGGCCGCGCCGTTCTCGGTGACGCAGAGGTCGGTGCCGGCCGGGCCGGTGTACTCGGTGGAGACCCGCACCAGCAGTTCACGCAGCCCGTCGGGCTGCACGTCCCAATCCATCGCGGTGCGCGGTAGCCCCTGGGAGTGGTTGTACACCCCGTCCGCGGCGGGAAACGGTGAACTGTTCACTCGTCCGACGGGGTCGTGTGAGAGCTGGGGGGACTCGTCCGGTCGGTCGCTCACCAGCGATCCGTTGTAGTAGTTCACGCCGAAGGTGTCGAGAGGTTGGCTGATGAGTTTCAGGTCGCCGTCCTGCACGAACCGGGCGAAGTCCAGGTGGGCCACATCATCGAGGACGTCTGCAGGGTAGCTCCCTCGAAAGAGCGGGTCCAGGAAGAATCGGTTGATCTGGCCGTCGATCCGCCGTGCCGCGTCCACGTCGCCCGGGCGGGCCGGGTCAACGGGCTTGGCCACGGTGAGGTTGAGGGTGATGCCGAGCTCCAGGCTGCTGTCGCGCTCGCGCAGGGCCTCGACGGCGAGGCCGTGGCCGAGCAGCAGGTGGTGGCCGGCGGCGAGGCCGTCGGTCTTGCTCTGCCGACCGGGCGCGTGCACGCCGGCCGTGTAGCCGACGAAGGCGGAGCACCACGGCTCGTTGAGCGTGGTCCAGACGCCGACCCGGTCGCCGAGGGCGTCGTGCACCGAGAGGGCGTAGTCGCGGAACAGTTCGGCGGTGTCGCGGTTGGCCCAGCCGCCCTTGTCCTCGAGCGCCTGGGGGAGATCCCAGTGGTACAGGGTGAGCCACGGCTTGATGCCGGCACCGAGCAGCTCGTCGACCAGGCGCGAGTAGAAGTCGACGCCCTTCGGGTTGACCGGTCCGTTGTCGGGGCGCACCCGCGACCAGGAGGTGGAGAACCTGTAGGTGCCCAGGCCCAGCTCCTTCATCAGCGCCACGTCGTCGGCGTAGCGGTGATAGTGGTCGCAGGCGACGTCACCGTTCTCCGCGTTGACGACAGCGCCGGGGATACGGCTGAAGGCATCCCAGATCGAGTCGGTGCGGCCGTCTTCGTGCGCCGCACCCTCGATCTGGTAGGCGGCCGTGGCCGCACCGAACAGGAAGTCGGACGGGAAGGCCCTGGTCATCCCTTGACCGCACCCTGCATGATGCCGGCAACGAGCTGCTTGCCGAGGAAGACGAAGAGCACGATCAGCGGGATGATCGAGAGCACCACGCCGGAGAGCACCAGCGAGTAGTCCACGTAGTAGGCGGCCTGCAGCTGCTGCAGGGCCACGGGCAGGGTGGGGTTGCCGGGGTCGAGCACGATGAACGGCCAGAAGAAGTTCGTCCAGGTGCCGATGAAGGCGAACAGGGCGAGCATCGCGGCGGCCGGCCGGGCCGCGGGCAGGCCCACGTGCCAGAAGCTGCGGATCATCGAGGCGCCGTCCATGCGCACGGCCTCGATGAGCTCGTCGGGCAGGGCGTCCTTGAGGTACTGGGTCATCCAGAACACCCCGAACGCGGTGACCAAGCCGGGGGCGATGACAGCCCAGAGGCTGCCCGTCCAGCCGAGCCGTGACATCACGATGAACAGCGGCACGATGCCCAGCTGGGTGGGCACGGCCATGGTGGCGATGACGAAGACCAGCAGGCCTTCACGGCCGCGGAACTTGAGTTTTGCGAACGCGTAGCCGGCCAGGGTGGAGAAGGCCACGACGCTCAGGGCTACGGCCGAGGACACGATGATGCTGTTCAGCAGGGCGTTCCAGAACGGGATGCTGTCGATGACGGTCGCGGCGTTGGCGAAGAAGTTGCCGCCGGGCACGAAGATCATGCCGTTCTTGTTGATGGCGGCCGCATCCTGGCTGCCGATCAGGAAGGACCACCAGATCGGGAAGAACGATCCCACCAGCACTGCGATCAGGACGCCATAGACCCAGAAGCCCGGGCGGCGGTCATGTCCGCCGATTGAACGTGACTTTCTCATGAGATTCCTCGTGCCTTGATGGGTCGAACCTTGATGGCTTTATCGCTCGTGGCGCTGATCTTCCGGCTGATGTAGAAGTTGAGCGCGGCGATCAGGATGATGATGAGGAACAGGAGCCAGGAGACGGCGGAGGCTCGGCCGAAGTTCCGCTGGTTCCAGCCCAACTCGTAGATGTAGAGGGTCAGCGTCTGCCATTGCCGGCTGGCGCCGCCCTGGCCGTACTGGTCGAACATGCGCGGCTCGTCGAAGATCTGCAGGCCACCGATGGTGGAGGTGATGATCACGAAGATGATGGTGGGGCGCATCAGCGGCACGGTGAGCGACCAGAAGGTGCGCCAGCGGCCGGCACCGTCGATGATCGCGGCCTCGTAGTAGTCGCGGGGCACTGCCTGCATGGCGGCCAGGAAGATCAGGGCGTTGTAGCCGGTCCAGCGGAAGTTGACCATGGTGGCAATCGCGAAGTGGCTGGGAATGACGTCGACGTGCCAACGGATGGACTCGAGGCCGACGGTGTTCAGCAGCTGGTTGATGACGCCGTACTTGTCACCGAACAGGTCATTGAAGATCAGGGCGACGGCGACGGGGGCCACCACGTAGGGCAGCAGCACGCCCATGCGCCAGAAGGTCTTGCCGCGCAGGTTGAAGTCGAGCACCGCGGCGATGGCGATGGCCGCGATCACCTGGGGAACGGCCGACAGCAGGAAGATGCTGAAGGTGTTGCGCAGGGAGATCCAGAAGTACGGCTGCGCGAGCACGGTCTGGAAGTTCTCGAGGCCGACGAAGTCGCCCTGGCCACCGATGAGGTTCCAGTCGTGCAGCGACACCCAGGCCGTGTACCCCAGGGGGAACAGCCCGATCAGTGCGAAGACGATGAAGAACGGTGAGATGTAAAGGTACGGGGAGAGCTTCACGTCCCAGTGGGAAAGGCGGTGGTTGAAGGCGATGCGGCGGATTGCGCGGGCATCGACTTCGGTCGCGGCTGTCATTCGAGTCCTTGAGGGTGGGAGCAGGTTGAACGAAAGGGAGCCAGGTGGAGGCAGGTGCCTCCACCTGGCGGGTACTGCGTTGGTGCGACGAACCGGCTGGTTAGCCCAGTGCCTTCACGTCAGTGACGAACTGTTCCCACGACTGTTCGCGGGTCATCGTCGCGTCTTCGACGCGAGTGAGGGCCTGCTGCATGGCGTCGTTGATCGGGAAGTACTTCACGCCCTTGAACGGGGTGACGTCAACGGCCGCGGCGCGGGTGGCGAGGATCTGGCCGACCGGTGCGTTGTTGAAGAACTCGTTCGTCGAGTCGAGCAGTTCAGGGCTCTCGAGAGCGTCGACCTGGCTCGGGAAGGTGCCCTTGGAGGCGAACGCCGAGAGCTGCTGCTCCGGGGCGGTCAGCCAAGCGGCAAGCGCCTTGGCTTCTTCGGGGTGTTCGGACTGCGTGGGAACGGTCAGGTACGAACCGCCCCAGTTGCCACCGCCACCGGGGAAGGTGTCGGCGATGTCCCAGCCGGTGACGCCGGCGGCGTTACCTTCGATGATGCCGAGCATCCAGCCCGGGCACAGCATGGTCGCGAAACCATCGTTCTGGAAGCTCGCGGTCCAGTCGTCGCTCCACTGCTGGAGGTGAGCCGAGAGGGTGCTGCTGGCGTCGAGGACGCTGTTGTACGCGGCCTTCACGTCGGGGTTCTCGGTCGCGATGACGGTTCCGTCATTCTCTTCGTAGGCGTTGTCGAACTGGTTGATGACGCCCTGCCAGGTGGCTCCGGCGGAGTCGAACCACGGCACGTTGGTGCCGGCAGCGGCGAACTTGGTTCCGGCTGCGTAGTAGCTGTCCCAGCTGTCGCCGAGGAGAGTGGCGACCTCGGCACGGTCGGTGGGCAGGCCGGCAGCGGCGAAGAGGTCGGAACGGTAGCAGACGCCCTCCGGGCCGATGTCGGTGCCGTAGGCGATCAGGTTGCCGTCGGCGTCCGTCGCGGCCTCTTCCTTCCATTCGAGCCAGCGGCCCTCGACGTCATCGCTGGACAGGTCGACGAACTGGTCGGAGTACTGCAGAAGCTCGGGGAGCCAGTCAACCTCGATGGCTTCGACGTCACTCAGGCCGCTGCCGGCGGCGAGCCGGGTGGTGAGGTTGTCGCGGGCCTCGTTGGATGTCGCGGCCTTCTTGGCGACGACGGTGATGTCCGGGTTTTCTTCCATGTACTTCTCGAACAGGCCTTCGTAGCCGAATTCGTTGAAGGTGGCGACGGTCAACTTGATCTTGCCGCCCTCTGATTCACTCGAGTCACCTGCGGGCGCACAGCCCGAGGCAAGCAAGGCGAAGGCTGCGGCGCCGGCAACGGCGGCCACAATCGTGGGGCGCGGGAAACGCTTCACGGTCACTCCTTTGTGTGTGTGGTGCTGGTGGTGTGGAGCGCCGCCGAAGAAAAGCTGTGAGAGCGCTCTCACGTGTGATGCCCACCATAGAACCCTGCCGGAGGCTGTGTCAAGAGAGCGCTCTCACGAAACCGTGCTGACAACCCATTCGTTATCTTCGCGGCGTTAAACGGCCCCCTTCGAGGGCCAGAAGCGCGACCTACCGGTCGTCAGGCGAAGGCGGCGACCGCGTCGGTCACCGATGCGGGTCCGGAAATGAGGTGCAGGATCGCGCGATCGCCCGCTCCGGTGCGCAGGAGCTCGGCCAGGACCGCGGCCACGTCGGCGCGGGGAATGCTGCCCTGGGTCTCCGGGTGCACCGCTCCGCTCTCGTCGGGTCCGGTGCGCTCGAGCCGCACGGTGCCGGTGGGCGCGTCGTCGGTGAGCGCGCCCGGCCGCACGATGGTCCAGGTGAGGTCGCGCCCCACGAGGTCCTCTTCGGCGCCGAGCTTGGCCTGCAGGTAGGCCACAAAATCGGCCGGCACTCCGTCGGGCGTGGCGCCGCCGCGCACCAGGTCGGCTCCGGTGGAGGAGATCTGCAGGAACCTCCGCACCCCGGCGGCTTCGGCTGCGTCGGCCAGCAGGACCGAGGCGCCCAGGTCGACGCTGCTCTTGCGCGCGTCTCCGCTACCGGCGCCGGCACCGGCCGCGAAGACCGCAGCATCGGCGCCGGCCATAACCTCGGCGACCTGGTCGACCGAGCTGTTCTCCAGGTCGAGGACCACGGGTTCGGCCCCGTCAAGGCGCAGGTCAGCGCCCTGCTCCGGATTGCGGATCAACCCGATCACGGTGTGTCCGTCGCGGGACAGCTCCCGGTTCAGGGATCGGGCGATTTTTCCGTGGGCACCAGCTACAACGATTCGCATACCCGGTTCAACAGGTGGTGGGGCGGAGGAATTCCCCTTTCACCGTATGCGGGAGCTTGCCCGGCGCTGCGGACGCGGGGATGTCGTCCGTGCAGGATAGGCTCGGCATCGTGTCAGAAGAATCGCGCCGGGGGGCGTCGCCGCGCGTGCGCCGTCGACGCACGCTTGTCGCGGTCACCGCAGCACTCCTGATAGTCACCGGCGGGACAGCCGTCATTCTGGGCGGTCTCACCGGGCGCGCCGCCTCGGACGAAACCGCACCGACCCCATCCGCCGTCGCTTCGGCCACCCCGACGGCCAGCACGCCGCCGCGCCCGGCGCCGTCGACAACGCCAGACCCGACACCGGCCCCCACCTTCGACCGCGCGGCCCGATCGATCGACGACCCGACCAGCATCTGGGTGGTCGTCGACAAGCTCCGCCCGCTCAACCCCACCGACTACGCTCCCGACGACCTCGTCGATGTGCCGATCCCGTTCGCGAACGCACCGCAGTTGCGGCAGGAAGCCTCGGACGCCGTCGTGGCCCTGTTCGCCGCGTTCACGGCCGAAACCGGACTGGCTCTGCAATCCCAGAGCGCGTACCGCGGCTTCGACGCCCAGACCCGGATCTACAACAACGATGTCGGCAACCTCGGTCAGGCCGGCGCGGACCTGAGCACCGCGCGCCCCGGCACCAGCGAACATCAGACCGGTCTCACCATCGACATCAGCGCCCTACCCGGCGAATGTTCGCTCAACGCCTGCTTCGCCGACACCCCGCACGGCCAGTGGCTCGCCGCCAATGCCTGGCGGTTCGGGTTCCTGCTGCGCTACCCGGCCGACAAGACCCCGGTGACCGGTTACGAATTCGAGCCATGGCATTTCCGGTACATCGGAATCGACCTGGCCACCGAGATGCACACCACCGGGGTTACCACTCTGGAAGAGTTCTTCGGCCTTCCGGCCGCACCCTCCTACGGCTGAACAACTCGCCGACGGCCGATTCAATCGATTCCATGCTCATGCATGGGTTTCGGAGGTTCTCCACAGGGTCCTGTCATGAGCAGGTGTTTCCCTAACGGGTCCCCACCCCGCCGACGAGAAACGATTCTGTGCGCCCCGCTTCCCCTCTAGACTCCCGAAAATCCAACCGACGTCAGCTCAGACTCCAGCAGAAGAGGGCCAGGCAGAAACGCCACCTCGTCATCGTGGCCGGCCTCACCGCCGGAACCACGGTGGTCGCGATCGTCACCGGCCTCGTGATCGACGGGGGCGCGTTCTCGGCCGAGGCCGGTCTCCCCGCCGCGACGGCCCAGGTCACGTCCGCCCCGACGCCCACCGCCACCATCTCGATGCCCACGGTGATCACCCCAGCCGTTCCGATCATCCGCAGCACGGTGCTCGCCGCCGATGGTGCCCCGGCCGGCCCGGTGACCGGCGGCACCCTGGTCACCGTCACCGGCACCGACCTTGAGGCCGTGACCAGCGCGAGCTTCGGCGCCCAACCGGCCCAGGTGGTGTCGGTGACGGCGGACACCGTGACGCTGCAAACGCCCGCCGCGACGGACCTCGGCGCCGTTCCGGTGACCCTGTTCACCGGCACCGGTGAACCCGTCCAAGTGGCCGGCGGAATCAGCGCCTCCGGCGATCCCGCCGCCTCGAGCAGCGCCGCCACCGCTGCCCTCGCCCAGGCCGTCGAGCCCGCGATCGGAGCCTCCATCGCGGCCGCGACGCCAGCCGCCGAACCGACGACGCCGTCCCTCACCTTCACCTATCTGCCGGACCCGAGGATCACCGCGCAGATCGATTACGCCCTCGCGCACTGGCAGGACTACAACACCGAGGTGTATGGCTCGATTGCCGGCAACGACTGCGTGAACTTCACCAGCCAGTCGCTCATCGCCCGCGGCTGGACGATGGACGCCGAGTGGTCCTTCAGCGCCGGCCAGTACAGCGCCGCCTGGGCCAGCTCAACGGTCTTTGCCGCCTATCTCAGCGCCCACCCCGAGCGGGCGACACCGCTCACGGCCGCTCAGCGTTCCGAGGTCAAGGTGGGCGATATCGTGCAGTTCGATTGGGACGACTCCGGCGACAAAGACCACACCGGCATCGTGACCCGGGTGGAGAACACGGCCTCGGGAGTTCAGGTTTACTATGCCGGTCACACGAACAACACCGACTACAGGTCAGTGGACGAATCGCTGGCCCTGGCGGGTGGCAGCGTCAGCTATTGGAGCGTCGTCTAGGTTCCGGACGGCATCGTCCGAAGACCCCGCAAGGCTCATGGTGCAGTCCCAGACTCTTCACCAAATCGTGTGGTTGGCTTAAAAGATTCGTCCCCTTCGAATAGAGGTAGTTGTGGCTTTAGCTCGACCAGCACGGATTGGCGTCATCGCCCTGGTCCTCGGCGGACTCGTCGTCGGAACCGTGGCCGTGGCAACGTCCGGCACGGATCGAACCGGCTCGGCCCAGGACGGCACGACCGCGGCCGATGTCTCCGCCGCCGGCTCGGCCGGCTCAGACGCTGCGCCGCGCCAGACGCCGGCGACCACAGCTGACCCCGTGGACGTGGACCCCGCGGTGCAGGCGCAGCTGAGCTACGCGCTGGCGCACTGGAAGGACTACAACACCGACGAGTACGGTGTGGTCACCGGCAACGACTGTGTGAACTTCACCAGCCAGTCCCTGGTGGCCAGAGGGTGGGCGATGGACGAGGACTGGTGGACCAGCGGAACCGGCTCCGACTTCGACTTCTCCTCGCCCTGGGTGAGCTCGACGGCATTCATGAACTACCTGGCCGACTCCGGCCGGGCGACCGCCCTGACCGACGACCAGCGTGATCAGGTGAAGCTCGGGGATGTTGTGCAGTTCGACTGGGACAACTCCGGCGATCGCGATCACACCGCCATCGTCTCCCGTATCGAGGGGACCGGCGACAACATCGTGATCTCCTACGCCGGACACACCGACGACACCGACTACCTGTCGGTGGACTACGCGATCACCGAGAAGCACCCGGGCGGGACCGCGTACTACTGGAGCATCCCCTAGCTCCACCCGGCCAGAACCGGTGCGCCCACAATGCCCCATCACGGATCGTGATGGGGCATTTTCGCGCAACTCGCGGGTGGGCGCTAGCTGATGGCGGCGTCGACGATGGCCTTGGCCTCGATCTGCACCTGCTTGAGGTGTTCCTTGCCCTTGAACGACTCGGCGTAGATCTTGTAGACGTCTTCGGTGCCGCTGGGCCTGGCGGCGAACCAGGCGTATTCGGTGAAGACCTTGACGCCGCTGATGGCCGCGCCGTTGCCCGGGGCATGGCTCAGCGCGCCGATGATCTTGTCGCCGGCGAGTTCGGTGGCCGTGATGGCCGCGCCGTCGAGCTTGCCCAGGGCGCTCTTCTGCGCCGGGGTGGCGACCGCGTCGATGCGCTCGTACGCCGGGGCGCCGAAGTGCTCGGCCAGCTCGGCGTAGCGCACGCTAGGCGACTTGCCGGTCACGGCCACGATCTCCGAGGCGAGCAGGGCCAGCAGGATGCCGTCCTTGTCGGTGGTCCAGACCGTTCCGTCGAAGCGGACGAAGCTGGCTCCGGCGCTCTCCTCGCCGCCGAAGGCGACCGAGCCGTCGATGAGGCCGGGCACGAACCACTTGAAGCCGACCGGCACCTCCCACAGTTCGCGGCCGAGGAACCCGGCGACGCGGTCGATCATGGTGGAGGACACCAGGGTCTTGCCGATCGCGGCGTCCGTACGCCAGCCGTCGCGGTGGCTGTACAGGTATTCGATGGCCACGGCCAGGAAATGGTTCGGGTTCATCAGGCCGGCATCCGGAGTGACGATGCCGTGCCGGTCGGCGTCGGCGTCGTTGCCGGTGAGGATGTCGAAGTCGTCTTTGTGCGCCAGCACCGACGCCATCGCGGAGGGGCTGGACGGGTCCATCCGGATCTTGCCGTCCCAGTCCAGGGTCATGAACGCCCAGGTGGGGTCGACGTGCGGGTTGACCACGGTGAGGTTCAGGTCGTAGCGGTCGCGGATGGCGGCCCAGTAGTTCACGCTCGCGCCGCCCAGCGGGTCGGCGCCGATGCGGATGCCGCTGGCCTTGATGGCCTTCATGTCGATGATGTTCTCGAGGTCGTCGACGTAGGCGCTGCGGAAGTCGTAGGTCTCCACGGCGCTCGGCTCGGCCATCCGCACGGCGCGCATCTCATCGGCGATGATCTCGTTGGCCCGGTTGGCGATCCACGAGGTGGCGTCACTGTCGGCTGGGCCGCCGTGCGGCGGGTTGTACTTGAAGCCGCCGTCCATGGGCGGGTTGTGGCTGGGGGTGACGACGATGCCGTCGGCCTGGTCGTCGTGGCCGGCCCGGTTGTAGGCCAGGATCGCGTGGGAGAGCGCCGGGGTGGGCACGTAGTCGTCGAACTCGTCGACCAGGACCCGCACGTTGTTGCCGACGAGTACCTCCAGGGCCGTGGTGGTGGCCGGTTTGCTCAGCGCGTGGGTGTCGGCGCCGATGAACAGCGGGCCGGTGATGCCCTGGCCGGTGCGGTACTCCACGATGGCCTGGGTGGTGGCGAGAATGTGGTTCTCGTTGAAGGCCGTGTTGAGCGAACTGCCTCGGTGGCCAGAGGTGCCGAAGACGACCCGCTGGGCCGTGACGGACACATCCGGCTTGAGGTCGTAATAGGCCCGGATGAGGGCCTCAACGTCGATCAGATCTGATTTCTGGGCCAGGGTGCCTGCGCGTTCGTTCATAGTGCCCAGTCTTGCACTCCAACTAGGCTGTGAGCCATGCCACAGACTCCCGATGTGCACTACAGCTTCCTGGGGCCGGCCGGGACCTTCACCGAAGCCGCGCTCGCCCAGGTGCCCGAAGCCCAGGGCCTGCCCTGGCGGGCGGTCAACAACGTGGGGGAGGCCTTCGCCGACGTGGTGAGCGGCCGCAGCGTCGCCGCGATGATCGCCATCGAGAACTCCGTCGACGGCGGGGTGAGCGCCACCCAGGACGCCCTCGCCAGCGTGCCGAACCTGCGGATCATCGGCGAATACCTGGTGCCGGTGAACTTCGTGCTTGTCGCCAGGCCCGGCACCACCCTCGAGGACGTCAAGATCGTCAACGCGCATCCGGTGGCGTACGCTCAGTGCCGCAGCTGGCTGGAGAGCACCCTGCCCAAGCACGGGCACATCCCGTCGTCGAGCAACGTGGCCGCAGCGGCCGCGCTGTTCGAACCGGGCCCGGCGGATGCCGCTGTGGCCCCGCCCGGCATCGAGAAGCACCACGACCTCACCGTGCTCGCCCGCAACATCGGCGACAACCCCAACGCCGTGACCCGGTTCGTGCTCGTCGGCCGCACCACGGTCATCCCGGCTCCGACCGGGGCCGACAAGACCAGCGTCATCGTTGAGCTGCCCGAGGACCGGGCCGGCGCCCTGCTCGAGATGCTCGAACAGTTCGCCACCCGCGGCGTCAATCTCAGCCTGATCCAGTCCAGGCCGATCGGCGACTCCCTCGGCCGCTACAGGTTCGTCATCGACGCCGACGGTCACATCCTCGACGAACGGGTCGCCGATGCACTGCTGGGACTGCGCAGATTCAGCCCCAAGGTGATCTTCCTC
This sequence comes from Cryobacterium lactosi, assembly GCF_004403945.1. Classification (GTDB taxonomy): domain Bacteria; phylum Actinomycetota; class Actinomycetes; order Actinomycetales; family Microbacteriaceae; genus Cryobacterium; species Cryobacterium lactosi. The sequence goes on from NZ_SOHM01000048.1 coordinate 12,700, forward strand.
GGCTCGTATCCGCGGGCGGACAAGGCGGCCAATGTGTTCACCGACCGGTACGACAGCGGGGTGTTCATCGAAGCCAGGGACTGGCTGCGCGGGCTTGTCTCGGGGGAGCCGACGGAATGACCGGGTCAGGGGGGCCCGACCGGCCGGTCTTCGACCCGCGGCACGATGCCAGGTTCCAGCGCGGCTACCAGCCCGGCGACGCGCCACGCGCCCCCGAGCGGCCCGGACTGATCGGCGTGCCGCCGGCGTCCCCGGTCGCCGCGGCCGTCGGCACCGACGACTCGCTCGACCTCGACACCCTGGCCTTCGACGGTGATGACTTCCAGGACGAGCTGGAGAGCTCTCGGTGGAACCCCTTCATCGCTTTGCTCTGGGTGCTGGCCATCGTGCTTCCGGCCGGTGGCATGGTGCTGCAGTGGCAGGCCGTGAGCGGCATGTTCGGGAACAGCTCCTTCTCGGGCAACGGGGAACCGCCGGTCTCCTTTGTGCTCCAACAGTTCAGCTATCTGGTCGCGCCGCCCCTGATCTCGGCCGGGATCGTGATTTTGGGCGGCCTGCTGTTCTGGCACGCCGCGGCCTGGCGAGCACGCCGGCGCCGCATCGTCGAGGGTCGCTAGGCCGGACCGGTCAGGAATCGTCCGTCGGCTGTGCCCGGCCGGCCGGCACCCGCACCAGCAGAGCCCCGGCATCCGCCCGGAGGAACACGCTTGTCACCGGCCCGAATTCGTCGCCGTCCAGCTCGAACTCCTGCGGCTTGTCCGGCACGATCCGGATGTCGGTGCCGACCAGGGTGGTCATCGCGCGTTCGTTGTCGGCCTCGGTGAGTTCGATGATCCGCCGGCCGGCGGCCGAGCGGCGCAACACCCCGTTCTGCCAGGTCACCCGGCGCCAGATCTTGAGCCAGCCGAGCACACCCTTGGGCTGCAGCACCGCGATGTCGAGGATCCCGTCGTCCAGGCGGGCGTCGGGCAGGAGCTGGATGTTGCCAGGCAGCACCCCGCAGTTGGCGATCAGGATGGTGCTCACCAGCGCCTGGTGCTCGCTGCGGGTGCCCAGGCTGTAGCGGATGCGGAACGGTTCCGCCTTGGGGATGGCGCGCATTCCCGCATCCACGTAGGCCAGCCAGCCCACCTGCTTCTTGAGGTCGGGGCGTGTTGCGGCGATCATCTGGGCGTCGAGGCCGAGTCCGGCCATCACCAGGAAGACATGGTCGTCGATGCTGTTGTCGGCGTAGGTCACCGAGGCCACGCCCAGGTCGATGGACCTGTCGGCGCCGTCGAAAGCGATGGTGATGGCGTCGTCGAGGCTGTTCAGCGGAAGCTGCAGGTTGCGGGCCAGCAGGTTGCCGGTTCCCACCGGCAGGATGCCCAGGCTCACCTCCGAACCGCGCAGGGCTTCGGCCACCGCACGCACGGTGCCGTCGCCGCCCGCGGCGAGCACCATGGCCACACCCTGGCGGAGCGCCTGCCGGGTGACCCGCTGGCCGGGGTCGGCCACGCTCGTCTCGAGCCAGAGCGGAGCCGCCCAGCCGGCCGCTGCGGCGGCCGCGTTCACGGCCAGGCGCAACCTGTCGACATCCGTCTTCACCGGGTTGTACACCACCGCCGCGCGGCGGGCGCTCGAGAGGATCTCGCTGGGTCCGGAACTCGAGGCTGGCACCAGCACAGGCTAGCAAGGGGGGAACGGCTGGCGCTTGTAGACTGACCGAGTGATTGATCCGGTGCTGCTACGCGAAAATCCCGACCTCGTCAAGCGATCGCAGGAGGCGCGGGGTGACTCCGTCGAGGCCGTCGACGCCGCGCTCGCCGCGGATGCCGACAGGCGATCCTCCATCACAACGTTCGAGGCGCTGCGCGCGTCGCAGAACGCCTTCGGCAAGACCGTGGCGCAGGCCCCGCCCGCCGAGAAGAAGGCCCTCGTCGCCGAGGCTCAGAGCCTGGCCGCCGAGGTCAAGGCCGCCGGCGCCACCGCCGCCGAGGCCGAGGCCCGCTTCACCAGCGTGATGCGCACCATCGCCAACCCCATCATCGACGGCGTGCCCGCCGGCGGCGAAGACAATTTCGCCACCCTGCGCACCCACGGCGAGATCCCCACCTTCGACTTCGAAGCCCGCGACCACCTCGAACTGGGCGAGATGCTCGGAGCCATCGACATGGGTCGCGGCGCCAAGGTCTCCGGCGCCCGGTTCTACTTCCTGCGCGGCATCGGCGCCAGGCTCGAGATCGCCCTGATGAACATGGCGCTGGACCACGCCCTTGCGGCCGACTTCATCCCGATGATCACGCCCACCCTGGTGCGGCCGGAGATCATGGACGGCACCGGGTTCCTCGGCGAGCACGCCGATGAGATCTACCACCTGCCCGCCGACGACCTCTACCTCACCGGCACCAGCGAGGTCGCCCTCGCCGGTTACCACAGCGACGAGATCCTCGACCTGACCGACGGACCGCTCCGCTACGCCGGCTGGTCCACCTGCTACCGCCGCGAGGCCGGTTCGGGCGGTAAGGACACCCGCGGCATCATCCGGGTGCACCAGTTCAACAAGCTCGAGATGTTCACCTACGTGCTGCCCGAGAACGCCGAGGCCGAGCACAACCGGCTGGTGGCCCTGCAGGAGGGCATGCTGCAGGCCCTCGGCCTGAGCTACCGGGTGATCGACGTCGCCGCCGGCGACCTGGGCTCCAGCGCCGCCCGCAAGTACGACATCGAGGCCTGGGTGCCCACCCAGGACGCCTACCGCGAGCTCACCAGCACGAGCAACTGCACCACCTACCAGGCCCGCCGCCTGGACATCCGCTACCGCACCGAGAGCGGCAAGACCGCTCCGGTCGCGACCCTCAACGGCACTCTCGCCACCACCCGCTGGATCGTCGCCATTCTGGAGACGCACCAGCAGGCCGACGGTTCGGTCATCGTGCCCGAGGCGCTGCGACCGTACCTCGGCGGGCTCGAAGTCCTCACGCCCATCCGATGATCCGCCAGACGGACGCGCCCTGGCTCGTCGCCCTCGACATCGACGGCACCACGCTGCACGAGGACGGCACGATCAGCGAGGCCGTGATCCGTCAGGTGCGCAGGGTGCACGAGGCCGGCCACGAGATCATGCTCGCGACCGGGCGAAGCTCCGCGGCCACCCTGCCGGTGCTCGACCGCCTGGAGATCACCCCGCGGTTCGTCGTCTGCTCCAACGGGGCGATCACCCTGCGCCGCGACGCGGATGCCCCGACCGGGTACCGACGCGAATGGGTCGAGACCTTCGACCCCAGCGACGTGCTGCTCTCCATCCGCTCGCACCTCACGGACGCCAGGTACGCGGTGGAGGACGAGCACGGCTTCTACCGCTACACCGAACCGTTTCCCGACGCCACCATCGGCATCGACAGCGAGCACGTCGGCTTCGACGAGCTGCTCCGTCACGACGCCACCCGCGTCGTCGTCGTCTCTCCCGACCACGACATGGAGGACTTCCTCGCCGTGGTCGAGCGGATGGGCCTGAACCGGGTCAGCTACGCCATCGGTTGGACCGCCTGGCTGGACATCGCCCCCGACGGCGTGAACAAAGCCACCGCCATGGAACGGGTCCGCGCCGAGTGCGGCATCCCCCGCAACCGGGTGATGGCGGTCGGTGACGGGCGCAACGACATCGACATGCTGCTCTGGGCCGGTGCCGAGGGCCGGGGTGTGGCCATGGGCCAGGCGCCCGACGAGGTGCTCGAGGCCGCCACCGAGCTCACGGTGAGCGTGCAGGACGACGGCTTGGCCGTGGTGCTCAGTAGCCTCTAGGACCCAGCCGGAGGGCCGAGTCCGGCCGTGCAGGGGCTTGTCAGATTCGCGTGTCAGGCTACATATTCCGTGATCGGCTAAGATCGGGCGAAGTTCGTTGTTGGATCCGACCCGTCACGGGTTGGCCCTGCGCCGAACACGGGAGGGCTGTCCGAGCGGCCGATGGAGCCAGTCTTGAAAACTGGTGGGCAGAAATGTCTCGTGGGTTCGAATCCCACGCCCTCCGCGCCGCTAGGCGCTGCACCTGCATAATGACGAAAGGATCGTAAGTGAGCGACCAGTTGCGCCCCCGCTCGAAACGATCGAAGCAGATCAGCACAATCGCCCGACACGGCCGGCTCAAGCGGTCCAACGCATTCGCCAACATCGCCAAGGTGCTTGCCGCTTGCCTCGCCGTGGTCATGGTCAGTGGCGTGTCTGTCGCCGCCCTCGCCACTCTCAATGTGGCCACCAGCGTGAAGGATCCCATCCGCCTCGAAAGCGAGACCGAGGGTCCGATGCCGCAGATCAGCTCCATCGACGGCGGAGCCAACCTGCTCCTCGTCGGCAGCGACAGCCGGGCCGGCCAGGGCGGCGGCTATGGCGATCCCGAAGAGGAAACCGCGGTCCTCAACGACGTCACCATGCTGCTGCACATTGCCGAGGACCACAGCAGCGCGACCGTCGTCAGCTTCCCCAGAGACACCTACGTGCCCATCCCCGAGTGCACGGGACCCGACGGCGAAACCTACTCAGCGATGAGCAGCCAGAAGATCAACACCACCCTCAACTACGGCGGGCTGTCCTGCACGGTCTCCACGGTCGAGGAGCTCACCGGCCTGCCCATCCAGTACGCCGCCGTCGTGCAGTTCAACGGCGTCGCGGCCATGTCGGAGGCCGTTGGCGGGGTGCCCGTCTGCATCGCAGAGCCCATCGTGGACGAGCACACCGACCTCGACCTCGCGGCCGGCGAGCACGAGCTCAAGGGCCTTGAGGCCCTCCAGTTCCTGCGCACCCGGTACGGCGTCGGGGACGGCAGCGACCTCGGCCGCATCAGCAACCAGCAGGTCTTCCTGTCCTCGCTCGTGCGCACCCTCAAGAGCGCCGAGACGCTGAGCGACCCGATCAAGCTGTACTCGATCGCCAAGGCCGCCGTCGACAACATGGAGCTGTCCACCTCGCTGCAGAGCATGGACACCATGGTCTCCATCGCTATGGCGCTCAAGGACATTCCGCTGGACAAGGTCGTCTTCGTGCAGTACCCGGTTTACAACGTCGACGGCGGCGTCCAGCCCGACGAGAATGCGGCCGGCGACCTGATGGCCTCCATCCTCGCCGACGAGTCACCGTCGCTGGCGCCCGGTGAAGCCGACTTCCGCTCGGTAGCCGACCCTGCTGCCGGCGCCACAGAGGCACCTGTCGACCCGGCCGCCCCGGCAGACCCCGCCGACCCGGCCGCGGCCGAACCGGCCCCCACCGAGTCGGCGCTGCCCAGCAACGTCTACGGGCAGGACGCGTCCCAGTTGACCTGCTCGGCCGGCCGCACTCTGGCCGATCAGTAGGGCCGGCCCCGCCATCCGGGCCGGTGGTGTTCAAACCGGTGCCGCGGTGCAGTTAGTATGGTGGATGTGTGTTTGCGCAAGCAGACATCCGGGAGACGTCGCATAGCCCGGCTTAGTGCACCACCCTGCTAAGGTGGAGTGCCCTTCACGGGGCACCGAGGGTTCAAATCCCTCCGTCTCCGCTCTTCGAAAAGCCCGCAGGATCCTCGAGATCCGGCGGGCTTTTCTGCGCCGTGAGCAACCTTGCCTGTGAGAACTCACAGACAGTAAGGTGGACGGCAGGAGGACGGTACTTGAACATCCGATGAATTTCACCGGCTGGGCTACACGCGGCCGCAATGGAATGAAGCTCGACCTGAACCGCTCGGCGCTGGAACTTCACGGCGATACCGCCCGCGCCATCGAGGTGCGGGTTGCGGGGCGCCGTGTGCTCTCGCTGGCCGCCGACTTCGCCGAACCAGCTGCAGACGGCGTCATCCGTTACCCGCTGCCACCAGCCTTCGGCCTCACCCTGCGAGGCTGCGGGGAGCTCGTTGTGCACGCCGCCGGTGGTGGTGCCGAGCTCGCGAGGGCGCCGGTGCGCTCAGCGGTCGACCCGGACGGCGAGCTTCGCTTCACCGACGCCGCCGGTCAGGCCGTGGTCCTGAACAAGTGGGGCCACCATTCCCTCACCTTCGCTGACGCGAGCGCGGAGACAGTAGCGGACCTGTTGCGCCGTACCACCGAGGTGTTCGCGCAGCTGACCCGGTTCGGCCTGACCCCCTGGATCATGGGTGGAACATTGCTCGGGCCGGTGCGCTCGGGGGCCCTCCTCCCGCACGACGACGATGCGGATGTCGGCTACGTCAGCGCCCACGAGAACCCCGCCGACGTGGCGCTGGAAAGCTACGCCCTCCAGCGTTTCCTGGAGGAGACCGGCTACACGGTGATCCGGTACAGCGCAACGCAGATGCAGATCCTCTTCCCGGAGGAAGAAGGCACCGAGTTCCACATCGACGTGTTCGGGGGCTTCTACAGCGGCGACATGTTCATGCAGCCCTTCCACGTGCGTGCGCCGATACCCCGCGACACCTTCGAGAACCTCGCCGAGATCACCATCGACGGGTGGCCCTTCGCGGCGCCGAACCCACCCGAGCGCTGGCTCGAGGCCAACTACGGTCCGAGCTGGCGCATCCCGGATGCCGGCCACCGGTTTGTCACCCCGCCAGCCGCGGCCCGCCGGTTCGACAGCTGGTTCGGCAACACGAGCCAACAAGTGCATTTCTGGGATGAGCACAACCAGGTGAATCGGGACGAGCCGGCCCGGCCATCCGCTGCCGCCCGTGAGCTCCTGGCTCGAGCGCCCCGGGACGCCACCATCTACGAACTCGCGTTCGGCACGGGCGCTGACCTCCTGCACCTGGCCGGCGCCGGCCATCGCGTCGTGGGCGCGGACTTCTCCCCGTCGGCGGTTGCGGCCCTCACGCGCCGCCTCGGCGATGCCTACCCGGCAGTCGACCTGCGCCAGGTCGATCTGGGCGACCGCCGCCAGACCCTTGCCTTGGCGATCGCCGAGGCGAGGGTGGTCGGGCCGGCCCACGTGTTCACCGCGAACCTTCTGCACGTGATGACCACGGATGCGCGGCGGGCGTTGGTCACTCTGGTCAACGCGCTGTTGCGGCGCGGCGGGGAATGGGTGGTCACCTTCCCGACGGTGCCTGCGCCTTCGCTGAGCAACGACGACCCCACCACCTGGCACCTCACGGTGAGCCAGTTCCGGGAGCTCGTCGCTGCCGAACCGGCGTTGGAGATCAGATCCGTCGCGGTCGCCGGCCACACTGACAGACGCATCGCCACCGTGGGCGTTGCAAGAAAAGGAGGGTCGTCATGACCGCAGTGAAGAGCCTCATCGGCCGCGCCGCGCGCAAGATCGCGCCCGAGACGATGCGCACGCTGGAATACGCGGCCGGCCTCAGGCAACAGGGCGGACGCCTGCACGATGTCGCGCAGAGAGTGGACGACCTTCAGGCTCGGCTGGATCTGGTGGAACACCGACTGGCGGAGGTCGATGACACGTCGCTAGCCGTCGACGAGCTGCGCCGTGACTCGTTGCGGATCGCCGAGCTGACCGACCTCGTGGTCACCACCCTCGGCGCCCTGTCCGACGCGCCGGCAGGCTCCGAACCTCGACGATGACGCCCGGCCGGGTCAGGGAGCCGTGCTGAGTTTCACGATGGTCACCGGCGACAGGTCCACGGTGACCCGGTCCGGGTTGACCCCCGCCGCCTTAAGGGCGCTCTCCAGCCCGGCGGTGTCGGGCACCGGAGGGGCGCCCTGCACGTGCAGGGTCACTTCGGAGCCCTGGGTCGAGACCCCCGTGACCGTCCAGCCGACGCTGCCGGCCCAGTCCTGGCCGACCGACTGCACGGTGCCCTCGAGGTTGCTCCGCGCGGTGACGTCGACACTGGTGAGGGTGAGCGGCACGCCGATCAGCAGCAGCATCACTCCAAGCACCGCAACCGGGCGCAGCAGGCTCGGTGAACTCGTGTCGCCTGGTGCCCGGTGGCGGGTGAGCCGGCTCACGCCGTAGACCGACATCACCACGATGCCGGTGCCGAGGATCGCAACCACATTGGTGACAAAAAGCAGCAGTGCGCCCAGGAACTGGGCGAGGGAACCTGACTCGAGGACCAGGCCGGCCACGGTCAGCGGCGGCACTAGGGAGATGGCGATCGCAACCCCGGGCAGCGTGTCGGAGATGTCCCGCCGGACCAGAGCCACCGAGCCCACGACGCCGGTACCCAGCGCCGCCAGCAGGTCGATCAGGCGGGGGCTCACCCGGGCGGCGACCTGGGCGTTCGTGGCGGCCAGGACCGCGGTCTGCGCCAGCAGCCCGACCGCGAAGCCGATCGCCACGGCGGCCGCTGCACCGCCAAGCACCAGCAGCAGCGAGCGGATGAGGTTGGCCCGGTCGCCCAGCACCGTGGCCAGCATCGTTCCCAGGATGGGCGTCATCAGGGGCGCCACGATCATGGCGCCGATCACCGTGGCGGTGGAGTCGCCCACGATGCCCGCCGAGGCGATGATCGACGCGAGCACCAGCAGCAGCCAGAACCTCGAATACCGCGCGCTGGAGTCCGACCCGTCGAAGAAGACGGTGTCACGCATGCTTTCGCTGGTGTTGAATCGGTCGGCCACGCTGTGAACCTAGCCCTCGGGCGTTCGCGTCGGTAGTCGGGGCAGAATGGGGCATGGCCACCAGACTGCTGCTGATTTCCGACACGCACGTTCCCCAGCGCGCCCGGCGCCTGCCCGCACAGGTCTGGCGGGCCGTCGACGAAGCCGATCTGGTGCTGCACGCCGGGGACTGGGTCGAGCTGAGCCTGCATGACGAGCTGGCCGGCCGCGCGGCGGCGCTTCTGGGTGTCTACGGCAACAACGACGGCGCCGACCTCCGGGCTGTGCTGCCAGAGATCGCCAGGCGGACGATCGAGGGCATCCGGTTCGCCATGATCCACGAGACCGGCCCCGCCACCGGGAGGGAGAAGCGCATGGATCTGGCGTTCCCCGACACCGACGTGCTGGTCTTCGGGCATAGCCACATTCCCTGGGACAGCCACTCGCCCGGCGGCCTGCGGCTGCTCAACCCCGGCTCGCCGACCGACCGGCGGCGCCAGAGCGCACACACCTACCTCACCGCAGTCGCCGACAACGGGCGGCTCACCGACGTCACGCTTGTTGAGGTCTCGCCGGGCTGACGCCTGCCGGAACCGGTCAGGGCCGGGCTGCCGAGCGGTGCACGAGGAACCTCTCGACGAACTCGTCCGAGGGAACCGGCCGCGAGTACAGGTAGCCCTGCGCGAAGGAGCAGCCGCGCTGCCGCAGCCACTCCGCCTGCTCTTCGGTCTCCACCCCTTCGGCGATCACCTGCAGGCCGAGAGTCGCGGCGAGCTTGATGGTCAGGTCGGCGACCGGCGAGTCCCGCCCGGACTCGATCACGGCCACGAAGGACTGGTCGATCTTGAGCACGTCAAGGTCGATCTCGGTGAGCCGGGACAGGCTCGAGTGGCCGGTGCCGAAGTCATCCATGGAGATGAGCACCCCGGCGCCACGCAGAATCCGGATGTTGGCGCGCACGGCCGCCGTATCGGTGCCGAGGTCGGTCTCGGTGACTTCGATGCGCACCAGTCCGGGCGGCAGGCCGGTGTCGGCGCATTCGGCGAGGACGTACGCGCCGTACCCGGTCGAGGCCAGTTCGCGCGCAGAGGCGTTGATGGACACGCTCACCGGTTCGCGGTCCCAGCGACGCAGCCGGCGCCAGTCCGCCGCTCTCGCGATCGACTCGCGAATGACCCAGTGACCCAGCACCTCCATGGAACCGCTGGCTTCGCAGAGCGGGATGAACTCGGCGGGCGGCACCAGGCCCCTGGTGGGGTGCTGCCAGCGCACCAGGGCCTCTGCGCCGATGGCGGCGCCGGTGACCAGGTCGACGACGGGCTGGAAGTGCAGGAAGAACTCACCGTTCCGCAGGCCGTCCCGCACGGCCGCCGGGGAGGCGTAATAGCCGCCGTGCGTGACGATCTTGCCGCGACCGACGCGTTGGGCCTCGAAGAGCGACTTGCCGGCGCGGCCGAAGAATTCGCTTTGGGACTCGTCGCCCTCCCGCGACGAGATGCCGGCCGAGAATCCGGCCACCTGACCTTGGACCCGCGACAGCAGATCACGGGCCTGACCTGACGTGAACGAGGGCAGCAGTATCGCGAAGGCGTCGCCCTCCATGCGGGCAACGGTGGCCGTGGTCGGCAGAGCCGCAGAGACGCCGGTGACGAAGGTCACCATGGCGGCATCGCCGCCTTCCAGCCCCTCGCGACGGTTGACCAGGGCGAATTCGTTGATGTCCAGCCGCACCAGGGAAAGCGGCTCGCCCGGCGCGGTGTCGCGCATGGCGGCGCTGAGCACCTGCTCGAAGCCGCCGAAATTGGGGATGCCGGTGAGTTCGTCGGTCTCGGCCAGGAGGGCGCTGCGGGCGAACCAGGACAGGCCCAGGCCCGTCGCGAGCATGAGGAGCGACGACATGGCGACATCCGCAGCGTGGGTGCCGGGGTGCACGGCGAGCGTGATGATCGCCAGGGGAATGAACACGGCCGGGTAGACCAGGGACTGCGCGGCCGGGATGACCGCAAAAGCGATCAAGGCCAACATGCAGGGGGTCCAGGCGAAGGTGAATGTGATCGCGCTGCCGCCGGTTGCGGCTTGGCACAGCACGGCCGTGACCCCCATCCAGCACAGGGATACGTGGCGCACCGGAATGCTCATCCGGCGGCGGAACCCGGCGGTCAGGGCTCCGGAGGCGAGGAGTGCCGCTCCGACGGCCAGGAGCACGACCTCCGGTTCAGCCTGCTGCGCGGACACAAACCACGCGTAGAGGAACAGGGGCAACCCGAAGCCGATCTGGGAGAAGCCGAGCAGGAGACCGGCCGACTCGGCGGCATTGAAGAGTCCGGGGCGGTAGCCCACTCCAGAGCGCTGCGCAGAATGCGCCATGCCCCCACCCCCTGCCCCACAAGTCTCGGCCTCATCACCGAGTGGTGCCCAACCTACCGTGCCGTCCCCCGAACACGCAGTCCCCGGCTATTCGGCGGGCTTGAGTACCTCGTCGGTGAACCCCTCGAGGCGGGCGAGAAGCCCGGCGCCGCGGGAGGCGACCATCTCGGCGGGGTTCGGCTGCATCTGCGACGGCGGCGGCAGGATGCGGATGAGCGTCGAGCAGGCCAGGTCGGAGCAGATGTAGGTGCCGACGGTGTTGCCGTCCCGGCCGGCCTGGCCGGCCTTGGGCACGCTGAACAGGCTCACCTGATGGGCCGGCTGCTGGGTGCGACACAGCGAGCAGAATGCCGACATCGAACGGTTCGGCCCTCCGGTCGCGGCCCTCAGCACCATGCCAAGGGGAGCGTCGCCCCGCCAGAAGACGATGTAGCCGCGCTGCGGGGACTGCGGGTCGCGCCAGCCCAGGTACTCGCGTTCGGCCCAGATCGTCTCATGCAACCCGGGCAGCGGCATCCGCGCGATCTCGTCGGGCGTCGCGTTCACGATCGAACCCCGGATCTCGGTCGCAGACAGTGGTTTCATGATCTCCCTTGCGATGATCCGTACAGCGTAGTCGAGGCATCCGGCGGGCTCAATGGCTCCGCCCCCGGCGCTTGACGCGCCGGGGGCGGATGCTCAGAACGGCGGCGGCGGCGCCGCTGGGGCGTTACGCGACCGCGCGCAGGCCGTCAACCAGCGGGGTGGTGGGGTGGCCGATCAGGGTGGCCAGGTCACTCGAACCGCCGGCCAGCAGCCCCTCGCGGGTGTTGCCGTCCAGAGCGACGACGAAGCCCACGGTGCCGCCGTCCAGGCCGGCGCCGGTGAGGATCGCGGTGTGCTCCTCAGGGGAGACGGCGCTGAAGACGACCGGGCGACCGACGACCTCGGTGAGGGCTTCGGCCATCTCGGTGCCCGACCAGGCGATGTCGCCGGCGAGCTCGTAGACGGTGTTCTCGTGGCCGGGGGTGGTGAGCACCACGGCGGCGGCCTCGGCGTAGTCGGTGCGGGACGCGCTGGCCACCCGGCCGTCGCCGGCACTGGTGAGGTACACGCCCATCTCGCGGGCCTGCTGCACGGCGGCGGCGTAGTTCTCGGTGTACCAGCCGTTGCGCAGGATCGTGAACCCAACGCCGGACGCCCGGAGGGCTTCCTCGGTGGCCTTGTGCTCCGGCGCGAGGATCAGCGTCGAGGTGTCGGCCTTGGGGGCGCTCGTGTAAACGATGCGGCCCACGCCCGCGGCGGCCGCGGCGGTGATGGCGTTGGTGTGCTGCGCCACGCGCTGGCCCACCTCGCTGCCGGAGACCAGCATCAGCACGTCGGCACCGGCGAAGGCGGCGGCCAGGCTGGCCGGGTCGGTGTAGTCGATGACGGCGGTGGCCACACCGGTCGCGGCCAGATCGGCCAGGCGAGCGCTGTTGCGGCCCACTGCGGTGATCTCGGCAGGGGCGACGCCACGATTGATGAGGTGCTCGACGATGAGCCGGCCGAGCTGGCCGGTGGCTCCGGTGACGACGATAGACATGCGGTGTTCCCTTCGCGGCGCGCAGTCGCGCGCCTTCTGATGGGTGTAACCGACGCCTTCGCCCAATACTTCCCAACCGCAGGTACCCACCTTTTGGTAAGCTACTAACCATGACCGATGCCCTGAGCCGTACCGCCGTTGCGCCCACCACGGCCGACGCCGTCCGAGACCGCCTCTCCCGACTGGTCGGCGACCCGGTGCCGGCCGGGTCGGACACCCCGGCGGCGAACGTATTCGCGGCGGGCTGCGCCAGCCGGGTGGTCCTCGACCACGTCACCAGCAAGTGGGGCGTGCTCGTGATCGTGGCACTGTCGGAGACCAGCCTGCGCTGGGGCGAGCTGCGACGCGGTATTGAGGGCATCAGTGAGAAGATGCTCGCCCAGACCCTGCGCACCCTCGAAGCCGACGGTCTGGTGCTCCGCGACGCGCAGCCGACCATCCCGCCCCGGGTGGACTACAGCCTCACCGCCCGCGGCCACGAACTCGCCGTTCATCTCCTGCCGCTGGTGCGTTGGGTGGGCGCGAACGCCGGCGACATCGTGGGCGGGCGCTGACGGCGAGGAGATCGCCGGTTACAGGTCCGGCAGGAACTGCAACCAGGCCACCCGGCGCTCGCCGCGAGGATCGGATTCCACCCGGTCCTCCTCGTCGAAGATCAGGGTCAGGCGGTCGCCCTCGGTGTACGCCGGCCAGTCCGGCCCGGTGAGGCCGGTGGCCGCAAAGCGCAGCCAGTGCGCGCGCATCCGGTCGCCGGTGCGCAGGAAACTCGCGCGACCGCCCAGGGCCGTGAGCCTGCGCAGCTGCCGGTCAGTGCTCGATGTGGACAGGGCGAGCAATTCGAGCCCGTGGGTGGCGTCGTAGCCGAGCAGGCGCAGCAGCCGGGGAGCCAGGTCGAAGCGGTAGAGGTAGACCGGGGCTGACCGGGAATGCAGCTCGGCGACCTGCACGCTGGGGAACCAGAACGCGTAGTCACCGCCGAAGTCCACTTCGGCGCGCAGGGCCGGCAGGGCCGAGTACACCGCCCGCATGCCCTCATGTGAGCCGGGCGGGGCCTCGTCGAAGAGCGACTGGATGCGGGGGATCGAGCGCGGCAGGATGTCGATCCGGCCGCGGAACATCGAGCCCTCCCGGTCGTTGGTGCCGATGATCAGCGGAACTGGATGCGCGTGGCCACGTCGGAAGGCGTCCAGGGGGCGTTCGGGCAGAAAGCTGCCATCGACGACGGGGGCCATGCAGAAGGTGCCAGGGTCGACATCCGGGGTGCGCTGCTGCAGCACGAGGGCGGCCCGCACCAGGGCCGGCCACGTTACCGTGTCGAGCAGCTCGGCGGCCGGGCGCCGCCCACCGGCCAGCTCCGGAGCGCGGCCCTGCCGCAGCACTTCGATGAACTCGGCGGCCCAGCGGCCGGCCAGGGCGGGGGTGTACGCGGCGTTCGACGGCGGGCTCTGGGCGATGGCCCGGGCGAACAGGCCGCGAGCGGCGGGCGTGGCGAGCAGCGTCACCACGGCGTTGCCGCCGGCGGACTCGCCGATCACAGTCACGTTCGCCGGGTCGCCGCCGAACGAGCGGATGTTGTCCCGCACCCATTCCAGGGCGGCGACCTGGTCACGCAAGCCGAGGTTGCTCTCGAAGGTGCGGGTGCGGGTGCTGAACCGGCTGAAGTCGAGGTAGCCGAGGGCGCCCAGCCGGTAGTTGAGGGCGACGTAGACCGTACGGCCGCTTTGTACGATGGTGTGGCTGCGCTCGGTGAAGTCCTGCGCCGACCCGGAGGTGTAGCCGCCGCCGTGGACGTAGACCATCACCGGGAGGTCCACGTCCTGCGGCCGCCCGGTGGGCCGCTGCACGTTGAGGGTGAGGCAGTCCTCGCCCATCCGGGTGCGACGGCTGACGCCCTTGAACTGGCTGCCCCGGTCCTGCGGTGCGACGGGCCCGAACCTGGTTGCATCGCGGACGCCCGTCCACGGGGTCACCGGCCGGGGTGCGCGGAACCGCAGCGGCCCGACCGGCGGGGCCGCGTAGGGGATGTCGCGCCACGTCTGCACACCAGCGACGGGTCTGCTGCCGCGCACCAGGCCGCCGGTGACGCGCACCTCGAGAGGCCAGTGCTCGGGTGCGGATGCCGTGTGCTGGGCCGGGGCAGTTTCCGGCAGAGGGTGGAACATCGGGTATCCCTCCTGCCCCGTTGCTCGCCCGGGGCCTGTCGTCTCCTCGCGGTGGTTACGGATTCGGTTCGAACCCGAAGCGTTCGCCGGCGTCCCACTCGCGGCGCAGATTGCCGTAGGCGGGGATACCGCGGTTGGCCTTGAGGATCGCGGCCAGGTGCATCAGGTTCCAGGTCATGAACGTGGTGTTGCGGTTGGTGAACTCGTTGTCGGGACCGCCGGAGCCGGCATCCAGATAGCTCGGCCCCGGACCGATCTCGCCGATCCAACCGGCATCCGCTGCGGGCGGGATCGTGTAGCCGATGTGCTGCAGGCTGTAGAGGATGTTGGACGAACAATGCTTCACGCCGTCCTCGTTGCCGGTGACGATGGCGCCGCCCACCTTGCCGTAGTAGATGTACTGGCCCTTGTCGTTGTATTCGCCCGACATCGCGTAGAGCCGCTCGATGATGCGCTTGGTGACCGAGCTGTTGTCGCCGAGCCAGATCGGTCCGCCGATCACCAGGATGTCGGCGGCGGCGACCTTGTCGAACAGCGCGGGCCAGGCATCCGTGGCCCAGCCATGCGTAGTCATGTCGGGGTAGACGCCGGTGGCGATGTCGTGGTCGATGGCGCGGATGACCTCGACGTGCACGCCCTGTTCGCGCATGAGGCGAGCGCTGAGGGTGATGATGCCCTGCGTGTTGCTGATCTCCGGGCTGCGTTTGAGGGTGCAGTTGATGAACAGGGCGCGCAGGCCCTGGTACTCGAATGAGGCCTGCGTGTTCCTGGTCGTGTGCGCCATGGGGGCAGTCAAGCACCGGCCCGATGCCCCGTCTAGGCCGCCGCGGATGCCTCCCGTGAGTTCATTTTGTTCAGACGAAACGTTTCAGGTGCGCTGTGGGCGCGGGGCGAACCGGCGGGCCAGGAACAAGACCGGCACCAGCAGCGCCATCGGCAGCAGGAACGCCTGGGCAAGGCCGGTGGTGTCCGCGAGCAGGCCCACCAGCACGGCGCCGAGCACCGCCCCGGCATAGTTGAACAGGTTGACCCTGGCGATCACCTCGTCGCTGCGGGCCTCGTGCAGGTCGCCGGCGGCGCTGAACGCCAGAGGCACCAGGGCGCCCACCCCGAACCCGGCCAGGGCGAAGCCGGCCACGGCGGCCCAGGTGGCGGGAACCATCGCGACGAGCAGGCAGCCCAGGATCGCAAGTGCCGTGGTGCATGCGGCAAGAACCACCCGGCCGAACCGGCGCACCAGCAGGTCGGCGCCGATGCGGGTGACCAGGATGGCGGCCTGGTAGGCGGCATACCCCAGTGGCGCAATCGCGGCGCCGGTGAGCAGCACGTCGTGCAGATACACGGTGCTCCAGGTGCTCACCGCGGAATCGACGACGAACGCCGCAAGCACCACGGTGCCGAACAGGGCGATGCCGCGCCCTGGCAGCTTGCCGTGGGGCGCCGCATCCGGGGCCGGGGTCAGCTTGGTCAGCCGGGGGTCGAAGCCGCGCACCCCCGCGATCGCGATCGCGAGGGCCACAACGGCGCCCGCCACCAGGGCGATACTCGCGTTCGCCGCTGTGCCGGCCACGGCGGACATCAGCAGGGCACCGACGATGGCGGCGCCGGTGTACCAGGCGAAGAACCCGGCCATCACGGAGACGCCCACGCGCTGCTGCACGAGAACGCCCTGCATGGCGCCGGCGGCGTCGACGATGCCCAGTCCCGCGCCGTAGATCGCGAACGCGGCGATGAACGCCGGCAGCCCCACCGGCGAGGCGATCAACGGCAGGGCGACGGCTTCGAGCAGCAAACCCACCACCAGGGCCACCCGGCTACCCCAGCGCAAGGCCAGCCTGTCGGCCAGCAACGAACCGCCGGCGGCCGAGAGGCAGACCAACAGCACGATCAGCGACACCACGGTGTCGTCGATGCCGTACCGGGTCTTGAGGTTGGGAAGGGAGGTGACCACCACGGCATAGCCGAAACCCTGAGCGGCGTAACTGGCGCTCACCGCCACCCGGGAGCGCCGAATGCTGACCGGTGAGTTGATGATCGTCGGTGCGCTCATACGGTCGGCTCCAGTTCGGGGTGGGAACGCACGACGCCGAAGGCTTCGTGGGGGAACTCCAGGGTGTGGGTCATGTCGGCGGAGAGGAGTGCGGCGTTGAGAAAATGCCTGTGGTGCGAGGTGAAGAAGACCCCCGCTCCGCACCGAGCGAGTCATCGTTGGCGCTGCGCCGATAGTACAGGGCGCGGGCCCCGGAGGGCTGCAGCATGCCCCGTGTTCAGATGTCACCTCACGCAGAACCGTGGCAGCCGCGTGCTGGCAGTGAGCGGCACCGCGCTCATCCAGTGGCTGCCGGGCGCGCCGACAACCGGCCGCAGACGATTTCGCCCGACAGCCGGTTGTTGGTTCAGCTCGCAGGGTCTAGCTCACGCCTGACTCCAGGGGTGAACCGGAGTGCCGGCGGTGATGGGTGCCCAGCAGGAGCAGCAGCATCCCGGCCGCGAAGGGAAGGGCTGCGAGGCTGAGGAGAAACGCGGAGTCGGCGCCGGTGGTGGCCAGGGCCGTCGCCGAGCTTGCCGTGCTGCTCAACGTGCCCTGTGTTGCCGAACCGACAGGCGATCCGGCGTTGACCGGTGTCACGGTGGGGGTAACCGGTGCAACCGGGCTGACCGGGCTGACCGGGCTGACCGGCGTGACGGGCGTGACCGGGGTCACGGGTGTCACCGGAGCCACCGGAACCGTGGTGGTGGTTCCTGTGGTGGTGGAGTCGCCGAGAACGGAGATGGCATTGCCGGTTACGGCGACGGGGATCTCGGGTTCGATGACCGCCTGGGTGCCGCCGAGTGCGCTGTTGCTTCCGTCGGTGCTCGGGTCGGTACCGGTGGTGCCGCCGGTGGTGCCGGCAGTCGGCTCCGTGGTGGCTGTGGTGGTGGAGTCGCCGAGGACGGAGATGGCGTTGCCGGTTACGGCGACGGGGATGACGGGTTCGATGATCGCCTGGGTGCCGCCGAGTGCGCTGTTGCTTCCGTCGGTGCTGGGGGCGGTGTCGGTGGTGCCGGCGGTCGGTTCCGTTGTGGTTCCGGTGGTTCCGGCGGTGGTGGTGTCGCCGAGGACGGAGATGGCGTTGCCGGTTACGGCGACGGGGATGACGGGTTCGATGATCGCCTGGGTGCCGCCGAGGGCGCTGTCGCTTCCGTCGGTGCTCGGGTCGGTACCGGTGGTGCCGGTTGTCGGCTCGGTGGTGATGGTTCCAGTGGTGGTGGAGTCGCCGAGGACGGAGATGGCGTTGCCGGTTACGGCGACGGGGATGACGGGTTCGATGATCGCCTGGGTGCCGCCGAGTGCGCTGTTGCTTCCGTCGGTGCTGGGGGCGGTGTCGGTGGTGCCGGCGGTCGGTTCCGTTGTGGTTCCGGTGGTTCCGGCGGTGGTGGTGTCGCCGAGGACGGAGATGGCGTTGCCGGTTACGGCGACGGGGATGACGGGTTCGATGATCGCCTGGGTGCCGCCGAGGGCGCTGTCGCTTCCGTCGGTGCTCGGGTCGGTACCGGTGGTGCCGGTTGTCGGCTCGGTGGTGATGGTTCCAGTGGTGGTGGAGTCGCCGAGGACGGAGACGGCGTTGCCGGTTACGGCGACGGGGATGACGGGTTCGATGATCGCCTGGGTGCCGCCGAGGGTGCTGTCGCTTCCGTCGGTGCTCGGGGCGGTTTCGGTGGTGTCGGCGGTCGGCTCCGTGGTGGTGCCGGTTGTGGTGGAGTCGCCGAGAACAGAGATGGCGTTGCCGGTCACGGCGACGGGGATCTCGGGTTCGATGACCGCCTGGGTGCCGCCGAGGATGCTGTCGCTTCCGTCGGTGCTAGGGCTCGTCCCCCCGTCGCCCGTGGGCTGAGCGGATGCTGCGGTATCCGAACTGGACGAATCTCCGACGACCGAGATGGCATTTCCGGCCACTGTGACCGGAAGAGCAGTCTCGATCACCGCTTGGGTGCCGGACACGATCCCGTCGGTTCCCGAGGTGGACGGTGCTTCGGCAGCGTGGGCAACACTGGCGCCGATGACCGAGAGGCCCCCGACGAGGAGGGCACAGTAGAGGCCCTTTTTGACGAACGAGTACATGGTTGTGCTCCTTGAGTAGTTGATGGTGTGTTCCCCAAAGGGAACGGTGGTCGCGATCTGCGAGAACTCAGCAGCGCGACCCATCAACCAGGAGTGGACCCGGGGTCGAACGAGGGGGCGGACGGAAGCTCGTCGCTGGAGGGCAGCAACGAGTGAAAACGCATCGCCGGTGCGGGCACGATGCCGACTGGGAGCACGGTGGCGGCGCTCGGGCCGCTCCCCGAGCCGGCACCACCGGCCGAGCTGCCGGATGACCCGGGCAGGACAGCCGAGGTGAAGGGCTCTCCGACCGGCAGAACCGGCGCGGTGGGCTGATGCGAACTGGTCAGCAGGGGAATGTCAGCTGCCTCGACGCCGTCAAAGACCGTCCGGCTGGCCGTAGTGCTCAGCGCGCCACGGTCAAACCGGGAGCTGGTGACCACAGGCTCAGCGGACAGCGGCGGCTCCTGGACCAGGGGCTGGATCGTCCCGGCCCCGGCATTCATCGCTGGGGTGGACGGTCTCAGAACCGGGTCAAGCACGGAGGCAGAGTGGCTGACCGGCGGGGTGACGACGTCGATCACCGGGGTCACGACGGTGTCGAGCACAGGGGCCACGACCTGATCCACAACCGGTTCGAGAACGGGCTGAGCGAGCGGTTCGACCACGCCGGCGACGACCGGAGTGGCTACATTGTCGACAACCGGGACAGCGGCCACTGCGCCGGTCAGGTCGCTGTCAACGGCGTCCAAGATCTCGGCCACCTCGGCCGGCGCCGGCGCGCGAACGATGCCAGCGACGGTTTCGACGTGTCCGTCAACCGAGTCGACGACGGGAGACGCCGTGCCCAACAGCCCACCCAGAAGCGAGTCGTCGCTACTGGACGCCTGAGAAGTCGGGGTTGAAGCGGATGCTGAGACCGGTGCGGAGAGGATGTCGACCAGCAGCCACCCGCCGGCCGCCACGACGGCTGCGGTCAGGATGCGCGCGGCAATGAATCGATTGAACTGATGCTGTCGATCCACTGCGCCCACCCCCTTGGTGCGTGTCGTCTTGCTTCAGCGAACCACACGGCGACCGGGAAGTCGAGCAAATGTGCACAACTTATCGTCTGCTCGGGCGAGACCGGGCCGTCTGGTCGTCTGCGGTGGCACTCACAACCTTCCGCATCCGGCCGGGTTGGGGGTTAACTATGGGGATGACTAACGTCCAGCGGCGCATCTTGATCGTCGCCATCCTGTCGTCATTTGTGGCGTTCCTCGACGGCTCGATCATCAACGTGGCGCTGCCGGCTATCTCCAGGGAACTCGGCGGTGGCCTGCCGCTGCAGCAGTGGGTGGTCGACGGGTACCTGCTCAGCCTGGGTGCGCTGATCCTCGTGGCCGGCTCACTGTCGGACACGTTCGGCCGGGTGCGGGTGCTGCGCGCCGGCCTGATCTGGTTCGGCATCACGTCGCTGGCCTGCGGGCTCGCTCCCACCGGTGAGATCCTCGTGATCGCCCGGCTGCTCCAGGGAGTCGCGGCCGCGCTGCTGGTGCCGAGTTCGCTGGCCCTGATCACCTCCGCGTTCAGCGGCGTCGCGCAAGGCAAGGCCATCGGCGCCTGGACCGGCTGGACCGGGGTCGCGGGTATCGCCGGCCCGCTGCTCGGCGGCATCCTGGTGGATTCGGTGAGCTGGCGGCTGGTCTTCTTCATCAACGTCATCCCGATCGCGGTCACCCTGGTCCTGCTGCGCCGCGTGGAGGACCCGGCCCGGCCCGCCGCCGGCGCCCGGGTGGACGTGCTCGGTGCCTGCCTGGCCGTGGTGGGGCTGGGCGGGCCGGTCTTCGCCCTGATCGAACAGGGCCGGTTCGGCTGGGGCAGCCCGGTCGTCTACCTCCCGATGGCGATCGGACTCGCCTCGTTTGCCGCTTTCCTGTGGTGGGAGGCGCGGGCGCCGCAGCCGATGATGCCGCTCGGCCTGTTCAAGGTGCGCAACTTCGCCGTGGGCAACATCGCCACCGTCGGCATCTACGCCGCGCTCAACCTGGGCTTCTTCCTCTTCGCGCTTTACCTGCAGGAGGTCGGCGGCTTCTCCGCCACCCTCGCCGGTCTTGCCGGCATTCCGGCTACCGTGATGATGCTGCTCTTCGCCACCCTCTTCGGCACCTTGGCCGGCCGGTACGGTCCGCGGTTGTTCATGACGATCGGTCCGTTCGTGGCCGGCGCCGGGTTCCTGCTGGTGACCACGGCTGTACCTCCGGTCAATTTCCTGCTGCAGGTGCTGCCCGGGATCGTCCTGGTGGGCCTGGGCCTGGCGATTACGGTGGCACCGCTCACCGCGGCCGTGCTTGGCTCGATCCACCCCGGTCAGGCGGGCATCGGTTCGGCGATCAACAACGCCGTGGCCCGCGTGGCCGGCCTGGTGGCGATCGCGATGACCGGCACTATCGTCGGATCCACCCTCGATGTCGCCGGCTTCCAGCGCGCGATGGTCGTGGTGGCCGGATTGATGTTCGTGGGCGGCATCGTCTCCTGGCTGGGCATCCGTACGGCCCTGCCCACCGCGGATGCGCCGGCCGCGACCATCGGGAAACCCGCCTAGCCATGGAACATCCCCGGGTGTTCGACGAGCCGGATGCGGCGCTCGACCGGTTGCGCGCCGTCTGCCTGGCGCTCCCCGAGGCGGTCGAGGTGCTCGCCTGGGGGCGGCCGACCTTCCGCGCCGGTAAGAAGATCTTCGTCACCGCCGGGGCGAGTATGGACCGGCCGCACAGCTTGGTCTTCAAGCCGGACCCTGAAGAGCGCCGGGCCCTCGTTCAGGATGCGCGGTTCTTCATCCCGCCGTATTTCGGGCCCGCCGGCTGGCTCGCGCTCGACTTCGACTCGCCCCGCACCGACTGGGTGGAGCTGGCCGAACTGGTGGAAACGTCGTATCGACAGGTCGCCCTCAAGCGCCAACTCGTGCAATTGGACCGCTGGAGGGCCCCTGGCGCACTTGGGGGCTCCAAATAACTGTTATAGTTTCTAAGTTGTCTTCGAGGGTTTCGATCCTGAAGTCATCACTGCGCCCGTAGCTCAACGGATAGAGCATCTGACTACGGATCAGAAGGTTGGGGGTTCGAATCCCTTCGGGCGCACAGCATATTGAAGCAGCACAGGAGAAAGAGTGCCGGGCAACCGGCACTCTTTTTCTGTATTCCGGCCCTGTATTCCCCCGTGACAGGATGGGCTGATGAGCCGTTCCTCGGATCCCCGCACGTATGACCTCGACGCGCTGCGCGACCAGGTGCTGTCCGAACACGGCGGCACGGTGAATGACAGCATCCCCCAGCTGGGCGCCGCCGATCCGGGTCTGTGCGGAATCGCGCTCGTGCTGCCGGATGGCACCGTGCACAGCAGCGCCCAGGCCGACGTGCCCTTCAGCGTGCAGTCGGCCGTCAAGCCGTTCCTCTTCGCCCTGGCCCTGCTCGACACCGACGGCGCAGCATGCGATCGCATCGGCATCGAACCGACCGGTGAGGCCTTCGACGCCATCAAGCTGGAGAGCGGCACCGGCCGGCCGCCGAACCCCATGGTCAACGCCGGGGCGCTGCTCACCGCCGCCCTTGTGGACGGCGGCGACGTCGATGGCCGGAACGAACGCATCCTGCGCGGGCTGTCGGCCTTCGCCGGGCGGTCGCTCGAGGTCGACGAGGAGATCGCCCGCGCCGAGCACCTGCTCGGTGACCGCAACCACGCCCTCGCGCACCTCATGCGGTCGGAAGGCACCCTGCAGGTCAGCGCCGACGACGCCGTTCAGGTGTACGCCAGGGCCTGCGCCGTGCTCGTCGACGCCGAGACCCTCGCGGTGATGGGCGCGACCCTCGCCTGCAACGGAGTGAACCCGGTGACCGGGGAACGGGTGGTGCCGGCCGGGATCGCCCGCGACGTCGTATCCG
The DNA here is from genome assembly GCF_004403945.1 of Cryobacterium lactosi. Taxonomy (GTDB): domain Bacteria; phylum Actinomycetota; class Actinomycetes; order Actinomycetales; family Microbacteriaceae; genus Cryobacterium; species Cryobacterium lactosi. The sequence goes on from NZ_SOHM01000048.1 coordinate 35,274, forward strand.
TGATGGCCACCTGCGGCGTGTACGACGGGTCCGGTCGGTGGATGCAGAGCGTCGGGATTCCCGCGAAGTCGAGCGTCTCCGGTGCCATCGTGCTGTCCGCACCGGGCCGGCTCGGCGCGGCCGTGGTCAGCCCGCCCCTCGACGCGCAGGGCACCAGCGTGCGCGGGCGCCTGGTGAGTGACCGGCTGAGTGCCGACCTCGGCCTGCACGCCTTCGGGTCCACGCCGGACTGATCGCCGCCCGCCGGCGGCGCGTTGGCTAGCCGCGCCGGTGCGCGAGTTCGGTGAGCACGCCCGCCAGGCGCCGCGCGAACTGTGGTGGCACGTTCTCCGGCAGCGCAGCCACCGGCCACCAGGCGACGTCCTCGCTCTCGTCACTGGCCACCGCGGCGGCCTCCGGCCGGGCGATCGCCGCGAAGCCCACGTCCCAGTGGGTACGGCAGCTGAACCCGCCACCGAGGGCGTGCCGGTCCAGGTCCAGGATGCCGCCGCCGACCGGAACGAGGTCGTTGATGCCGCATTCCTCCCGGGCCTCCCGCAGCGCGGTGTCGGCCACGGAGCCATCGACGGGCTCGACGTGACCGCCCAGCTGCACCCAGAACCGGCCCTTCTTGTGGAAACACAGCAGCACCTGGGCCAGGTCGGGGGTGAAGACGAAGCAGCTCCCGGTTACGTGCTCCGGGCCGCCGTGGCGTTCCAGGGCCGTCTCGGGGGAGGCGAGAGCGAACCCGAGGTATTCGTCCCGCAGCGCGGCCTGCCCCGGGTCCAGCGGCAGCCAGGCGCGCAGGCGGCCGATCAGGTCGGCGGCGCGCGTGTCAAGGGCGGGGGAGCGAATCGCGGGATCGGGCATACCTGAGGGTAGCCGCCGGCAACTGTCACCCATCCGGACAATTGCGCCCGGTACGCCGGGCGCAGTTGCCCGCACTGGGAGCAGGTGAGCCGGTCAGCGGGCGTGCTCGACCAAGAAGTCGGTGCCGGGGAAAACCAGGGTCTCGTGACCGTCGTCGAAGGAGACCAGATAGGGCGGTTCACCCTCCGGGCCCCGCACCTCGCGGATGGTTCCGTGCCGGTCGGGCGTCGAATCGGTCTTACCCCGGATGATGATCCGGTCGTTCTCTGTTGCGCGCATAACGCTCACCTCCTGTCGGGCAGGCTACGCCCGAGGTCGCCGCCTGCACAGGGGCAGCGCCGGTCGACGGGTGGAAGCCGGCCCGCAGTGAGCACAAAACTGAGCTAACCTTAGTTTTGTCGTGCGCACGACACATGATTCTCAGCCAGGCAGCGTTCGGGTCGTCTGGCCGAGAAGGCAGTCCTGCAAGGGAGTGTCACGGCGGGGTGAGGGGTAGGGCCCTCACCCCGCCGCCACCCGGACCGGCTCAGGCCGGTTTGTCGGGTCCCAGTCGCAGTCGGTCGCACAGGGCGGTGAGCTGCAGCAGCTCCTCGTCGGTCAGGCTGTCGCCCACCCGGGTGGTGATCGAGCTCATGTGATCCAGCGCCACCCGCCTGAACAGCGCGAAGCCGGCATCCGTCAGTTCGACGATGGCACCGCGACCGTCCTCGGGGTCGGCGTGCTTGAGCACGTACCCCCGCGACGCCAGGCGGTCGACCAGCCGGCTCACGCTGGGCTGGGTGAGCAGCACATGCTTGTTCAGCTCACGCAACCGGATGCTGCGTTCGGGCTGGCGGGACAGATTGAACATCACGTCGTACTCGTTGAACGAGATCTCGCGGGACGGGAAGTCCTCGGCCAGGCTGCGCATGATGGCCACCTGGGCGCGAAACAGTGACTCCCATGCGCCGACGGCTATTGCGCGATCGACCATGTTGCCTCCTCTTCGTGCCCCCGGGCATCCTGTGTTCAACAATATGGGATGGGCGCTCTGTCCCGCGGCAGCCTAGCCCGGTCGATGGCGCATTTCCGCCTGCTAGGCCGGACCGTTCTATAGTGCGCGTATGGATGCTTCGCTGGGTCGGTCCCCGACCGTCGCCGTCATCATCAACCCGACCAAGTTCCCGGATTTCGCGGCCACAAAAGACCAGGTCACCGACGGGGCGCGCCGGTTCAACTGGCACGACCCGCTCTGGTTCGAGACGGACAAGGCGGATTCCGGCGTCACCGCCGCACGGTCGGCGCTGGCGCAGAACCCCGATCTGGTGTGCGTGATGGGCGGCGACGGCACGGTGCGGGCCGTCGCCAGCGTGCTGCGCGGCACCGCGGTGCCCTGCGGCCTACTGCCCAGCGGCACGGGCAACCTGCTCGCCCGCAACCTGGGCATCCCGGTGGATTCCCTCTCCGACGCACTGGAGATCGCGTTCCTCGGTCAGAACCGCGCCATCGACGTGGGGCTGGCCACCTTCGACGACGGTGAAGAACGCGCCTTCATGGTGATGGGCGGGGTGGGCTTGGACGCCGACATCATGGAGCAGACCGATGGCGACCTGAAGAAGAAGGTGGGTTGGGGAGCCTACGTGGTGGCGGGTGGCGCGACCATGTTCCGCGCCGGGTTCGGGGTGACGCTGTCGGTCGACGGCGAGGAACACGCCAGCGGTGACTGCCTGATGGTGCTGGCCTGCAACTGCAGTTCCGTCGTGGCCAACATCGAACTCGCCACCGGCGCCAAGGTCGACGACGGCAACCTGGAACTGGTGATGCTGCGCCCGAACGCGGTGGCCGGCTGGGTGGGAGTGGCGATCGATGTTGCCACCCGGATGCGCAACGGGATGGCTTCCCTGGGCCAATGGTCCGGCCGGGAGTTTAGGTTCGACCTCGACCGGCCCGTGCTCGCCGAGATCGATGGTGACCCGGTGGGCCAGACCCGCACCGGTCGGTTCGGCGTCGACCCCGGCGGCCTGCTGGTGCGCCTGCCGGTCCCAGCCCGGCTCGGCTGACGCTCAGTCCCGGGCAGGGAGCTGCGCCGCCCACTTCGTGAGCAGGGCCTCGAGCTGCGCGCGCTCCGGCGCGCTCAGACCGCCCAGCAGGCGTTCCTCGTTGCGCAGGTGTGCTTCGAACGCCACGTCGATCAGTCGTCTGCCCTCCGGAGTGAGGGCGACGACGCGGCCCCGGCCATCCGTGTCGCTCGCCCGCCGGGTGGCCAGGCCGCGCCCGACTAGTCGATCGATGCGTTTGGTCATCGCTCCCGTGGTGACCATCGTGTGCTCCGCCAGCTCGGTGGGGGTGCGTTCGAATGGCTCTCCGGCGCGACGCAGCGTGGCCAGCACATCGAAGTCGCCCTCGCCCAGGCCGTGCTCGCGATAGACGACGGTCAGCTCCTCGGTCAGGGCGGCGCCGAGCCGGTGGAGGCGGCCGATCACGCCCTGCGGGCTCACGTCGAGGTCGGGGCGCGCCATGGCCCACTCCGCCTGGATTCGGCCGACACGATCAACGGGTTCAGTCACGCCTAGAGCATATCGCTTCCACGGAAGCTATAGTAGCTTCCATGGAAGCTACTTCGAAGTGGGTGCTGGTGACGGCGATTGCGCCGATCGCCTGGGGCACCACGTATTTCGTCACCCGGGAGTTTCTGCCCGCGGACTACCCGTTCTACGGCGCGGTGTTCCGCGCCCTGCCCGCCGGCATCCTGCTCCTCCTCGTGGCGAGAGCCCGGCCCAGGGGGGCGTGGTGGTGGAAGGCCGCGGTGCTCGGAACTCTGAACGTCGGGTTGTTTTTCGTGCTCCTGTACGTGACGGCGCAACTGCTGCCGTCCAGCCTCGCTTCAACCGTCATGGCGGTCTCACCCGTCGCCCTCATGCTGCTCGCCTGGCCGCTGCTGGGCGAGCGCCCGCGGCTGCGCGCGATCGTCGGGGCGCTGGCCGGCATCGCCGGAGTGAGCCTGATGCTGCTGACATCGGCGGGTGCGGTCAACCCTCTCGGTGTGCTCGCGTCGGTCGCCGCGATGTCCTCCTCCGCGGTGGGTTTTGTGCTCACTAAGCGATGGGCGCCCACGACGAACATCGTTGCGCTCACCTCCTGGCAGTTGATCGCGGGCGGCCTCATCGTGCTGCCCGTCGCGATTCTGCTCGAGGGGGCGCCGCCGCCGCTGACCGGCTCGAAGCTGGCCGGGTTCGCCTACGTGAGTGTGATCGCCACCGCGGTGGCGTTCACGGCGTGGTTCGCCGGGCTCCGCCACCTGCGGGCCTCGAGCGTGGGCTTGATCGGGCTGCTCAATCCGGTGTCCGGGGTGCTGCTCGGCGTGGTCGCCGCCGGCGAGGTGCTCGGTGGGCGGCAGGTCGCCGGTCTGGCGCTCGTCGTCGCCGGGATGCTCATCGGCCAACGCGGCGCACCCCGGCTGGCCCGCTGGGCCGCAGCCCGCCGGGTCAGGCATCTCGCCGGGTGAACACGATGAACGCCGGCAGGTGCAGCGCCGCGGCCCAGGCGGTCGGGACAACGGCTCCGGGAATCGGATCGAGCAACCGATCCCCTGTTGCGGGGGTTAGCCCGCCTGCGAGTACGGGAGCCAGCTCGATAGTGCCCGCCGTAGTGCGTCCGTAGCGTCGGAGACAACGAAGTTCCGCCCTGCCGTTCCGGTCCGGGGCGGCCTTCCCGACAGATCGGATCTCCGTGGAGGCGCTCAACGAGCTCGTGGTTTCCTGGGCGGCATCCCCGTTCGTTCTCCTCGTCGTGCTGCTGCTGGTGGCCCTGGACGGGTTCTTTCCGCCGATGCCCAGTGAGCCCGTGGTGGTGGCGGTCGCGGCGATCGGCGTGGCCACCGGGACCCCGAATCCCTGGGCAGTGTTCGTTGTGGCGGCGATCGGCTCGTTCGTCGGCGACAACCTGGCCTTCACGGTCGGACGCCGGATCGACCTCGACCGGTTCCGGTGGAGCCGCGGACCGAAGGCGGCCCGACTGCTCGCCCGTGCGCGAGGCGCCCTCGACCGCCGGGCGGTGTCCGTTCTGCTCACGGCTCGATTCGTGCCGGTCGGCCGGGTCGCGGTGAACGTCATGGCCGGCTCGAGTGGGTTTCCCCGGCGCCGATTCGTGCCGCTCAGCGCCGTATCGGGCGCGGCATGGGCCGGCTACTCGGTTCTCGTGGGCGTCTTCGCCGGTGCCTGGCTACGCGACCAGCCAGTCCTGGGTGCTCTGGTGGCGGTGGTGGTCGCGCTCGCCGGCGGTCTGGCCATCGATCTGCTGCTCAGGAAGGTTCACGGCAGCCGGTCGCCCGCCGGGAGCACAGCGGCTATCGCGCTCACCTCGATGAGGGCGCCGGGCACGCCGAGCCCCGCAACTCGGGCCGCGGTGACCAACGGCGGGGCGCCGGGGCCCGCCAGTCGCGGAGCGATGGCGCCATAGGCGGCGCCGAGGTCGGCATCCGCATCGATCAGCACCGTCCACTGCAGGACGTCGGCGAGAGTCGCTCCGGCTGCGTCGAGCGCGATGGCCACGTTGTCGATCGCCCGGCTGGACTGTTCGGCGATGTCTGCCGACACGACGGCACCGGAGACGTCCACGCCGTTCTGGCCGCCCACATAAATCGTGGTGGCACCGGCCGGCACAATCGCGACATGGCTGAAGGCTGGGCTCAGGACGAGCCGGTCGGGCTGCAAGCGGGTGATCTGCACGGGGTCTCCTTCGTTTCGGCCTCCGCGCAGAGCAGGCGGAGCGCGCGTGTTGGGTGACAACCTACGCTGGTGACGGCGTCCGGGAGGTGGCCGAGCAGGAGGCACATAGCTGCGTCCAAGCGAACGCTAGGTGAACTCGCAGGAAAATAACGATTGGATAACTGGCGCTCCGTTACCTCTTCGTTATATATTCGTAGTGCGTCAACCGTTTGCTGTGGCGGAAGACGCGAATGTGATTGCAGGACACTCTTGGTGCAAGGGAAGAGGGTCGGTCGTTTGCCTCTACGACCGGCCCTCAATCACGTTAACGGCCGGTAGGCCCGCCCGGGTCCTGCGAACGCAACCATGCCGTTGGTCGAGCTTGTCGAGACCCCGCGAGCAGACCTGCGAACGCGACGACGGGGTACTACACGCACGCGCGTCACCGGGTCTCGACAGGCTCGACCAACGTTCGGACGCGACCGACGGCCGGGCGCGACCGAGGCCGCCGACGGCTAGAAGCGGTCGGGGCTCGGGGTGCTGGCCTGGCGGATCGACACGTCGGCGTGACGGTCGAAACGGTAGCCCACGCCGCGCACTGTGCGCACGATGTCTTCGTAGCGGCCCAGCTTGGCGCGCAGTCGACGCACGTGCACGTCGATGGTGCGCTCGTTCGGCGCATCCTCTTCGCTGTCGGCGTCCCAGAGCTTGGAGATGAGCTCGGCGCGCTCGATGGTGCGGCCTTCGCGCAGCACCAGGTACTGCAACAGCTCGAACTCCTTGTAGGTGAGCGCGGCGGTCTCGTTGTCGAGGATCACGCGCTTGCGGGAGATGTCGACGACCACGCCGCCGGGTGCCCGGTCGGCGTCTTCGGGCGTGTTGCGGTGCTTGGCGAGGGCTGCCGGGTCCTGCAGTGCCAGGCGCACGACGTCCACGTCCCGGCCGCCGACGCCGTCCGGCGCCAGAGCCACCGCGGCGTGCGTCTCCGCCGAGGGGGCGATCGCCTGGGTCAGCTTCTTGAGCTCCTCAACGATGCGGTGCAAACTCGTGCCGGCGGCGGCGGCCTTGGCCTCGTCGATGCCCACGTAGAGCACGAAGCCGCGGGCCTGGGTGCCATCGGGCACGGCGCGGATGCGGGGGGCAGCAGGTGCCGGTGCCGGCGCCGGCGCCAGGGTGAGCTCGGGCCGGTAGGACTGAACGGAACGGGCGGAGTCGATGTGTGCGAGAGACATGATGGGAATCCTTGGGGGTGATGATGCGCAAAGAACCCGGCGCATCCGCGCTCATGGGTTCGAAAAAGGTCGGCCACAGCGGCCGGTGGGGCGGGCTGCCTCGATGAGGACGGCCCTGGAGTCGGTCTGCCGCTGTGGCGGCGTCCTCAGCGGCTGCAGATGAGCGGGTGAGGGGCGAGCGACTCGGCGTGGGTGCCTGTCTGGTCTAGCGGCACATTCGGCAACACGCCATCACGCTGCCGGGCATCATCATGCCGGCAGTCCCCAAAGCCTCGATGGAGGTCGGGATGCGTGTGGTGGAAGTCATGAATGCGAGTAAAGCCGACTGTGACGCGGTGTGTCAATTCAATGACGACGGAAGTCGTGGGAGGGGCTGCACCACGTTCACGGGGATTGTGTGAAATCGGAGGATCTCGCACAAAAGTGCTCTTCGTCAAAGAAATCAACAGTGAAATCAAATATTTCAAAGTTTTGTGAATCCAACGACCATCGGCGCGTCGCGCGTCGCAGGATCTGCGTACGGCGGGCGCGCCGAATGTTACGACGTTCGCGGCGGGCCGGATCGGGAACGGCGGATCGGGCCGAGCCAAATCAGACCAGGCCGTAGAGCCTGTCGCCGGCGTCGCCGAGACCGGGAACGATGTAGCCGTGCTCGTCGAGGCGTTCGTCGACCGCGCCCAGAACGATGGTGACCTCACGGCCGGCCAGCGCCTTCTCCACGGCCGCGAGGCCCTCGGGGGCGGCCAGGATGCAGATGGCGGTGACGTCGACGGCGCCGCGGTCGAAGAGGAATTCGATGGCCGCGATCAGCGAGCCGCCGGTGGCCAGCATCGGGTCGAGCACAAAACACTGCCGGTCGGACAGGTCGTCGGGCAGGCGCTCCGCGTACGTGGTCGGCTGCAGGGTCTCTTCGTTGCGTGCCATACCCAGGAAGCCGACCTCGGCCGTGGGAAGCAGCTTGACCATGCCCTCGAGCATGCCCAGGCCGGCGCGGAGGATCGGCACCACGAGCGGCTTCGGGTCGCTGATCTTCACACCCTTGGCCAGCGCGACCGGCGTCTGCACGGTCACTTCTTCGACGCGAACGCCACGAGTTCCCTCATAGGCGAGCAGGGTCATCAGCTCTTCCACCAGCGCCCGGAACATCGGTGACGAGGTGCTCTGATCACGCAGCACCGTGAGCTTGTGGGTGATGAGGGGATGGTCGGCTACGTGGACTCGCATAGGCTCAATCTACTAGCTCACGCGGGCATCCGGCTCTCGTGCGGCGGCCGAAACGAGGTGGCGAGGTGCGGCACAGCGACGAACACGCGGCCTGGATGCGTCTGGCGCTGCACGAGGCCCACGGCGCCCTGGCCAGTGGTGACGTCCCGGTCGGCGCCGTCGTACTGGATGCGGCGGGCCGGGTGGTCGGTCGGGGCCGCAACGAGCGCGAGCTCCACCAGGATCCGACCCTGCACGCCGAGGTCGTGGCCATCCGCGAGGCGGCCGCCGCGACCGGGGACTGGCACCTGACCGGCTGCACCCTCGTCGTGACCCTGGAGCCCTGCGTGATGTGCGCCGGCGCGATCGTGGCCGCCCGGATCCCCCGAGTGGTCTTCGGCGCTTGGGACGAGAAGGCCGGTGCTGCCGGTTCGCTCTACGACGTGCTGCGGGACCGCAGGCTCAACCACCGGGTCGAGGTCGTCTCCGGTGTTGACGAAGCCGAGTGCGGCCGACTGCTCACGGAGTTCTTCGAGGATCCGCTGCGCCGCCCGGCAGGCCCGACAGCCACTCGCTGAACAGGGCGCGGGACGCCTGCTGCATGGCCTCGGAATGCTCGGTGCGTTCCCGCCGCAGCTCGTCGGGGTTCAGCCCCTCCGCTCGCACCTCCGCCTCGGAGGAGGCCAGCCATTGTTCGTGCATCTCGGCGGTGAGTTCGGGGTGGAATTGCACGGCCAGTGCCCAGTCCTCGATGGCGAAAGCCTCGTTGCCGTACGCGGTCGAACCGGCCAGCCTGGTGGTGCCCGCGGGAAGATCGAAGGTGTCACTGTGCCACTGCATCATCGGGATCCCGTTGACGTGGCGCAGGGGCGAGTCCTGGCCGGCCTCGGTGGGCTCGACCAGACGGTAGCCGATCTCGTTGCTTGGGCCGCGGTACACCGATGAACCCAGTGCGCTGGCCATCAGCTGGGCGCCCAGGCAGACCCCGAACACCGGCCGCCGGGCTGCCAGCCGGTCGGCGAGCAGCTGCACCTCCTCGGCGAGCACCGGGAATTCGTCGGCCTGGTAGACCCCCATCTCGCCGCCGAGCACCACGAACAGGTCGGCCGCGGCCGGGTCGATGCCCTGCACTCCGTCGGCGCTCAGGGTGTCGACGTAGCGCACCGCGTAGCCGTGCTCGATGAGCACCTGTTCGAGGTTGCCCAGGTGGATTTCATCCGCGTGCCGGAGGACCAGCGCGACGCGGCTCACTCGAGGCCCTTGATCACGATCGCGTCGGTGGGTGGGCTCACCGTGGCCGGGTCGACGTAGAGGTCGGGTTCCAGGTAGATCACCCGGGCGCTGGGCACCGCCTGCCGGATGCGGGCCTCGATGGTGTCGATTCCCGCGGCCACGTCGGAGAACCTCTGGCTGGAGTCGAAGGAGAGCTTGGCGGCCACGAGCAGCTCGTCCGGGCCGAGGTAGAGGGTCTTCAGGTGGATCAGGTTCTTGGTCTCGGGGCCGTCCAGGATGGCGGCCTTGATGGCGTCGACATCCGCAGCGTTGGCGCCCTCGCCGACCAGCAGGCTCTTGGTTTCGATGCCCAACACGATGGCCACCAATACGAGCAGCACGCCGATCCCGAGGGTGCCGATCGCGTCCCAGGTGGCGTCGCCGGTGACCACGGTGAGGCTGACGCCGCCCAGCGCCAGGGTCAACCCGGTCAGCGCCGCGACGTCTTCAAGCAGCACCACGGGAAGCTCGGGGGCCTTGGCGTGCCTGATGAACTGAACCCAGGTCTCGTTCTTACGGGTGTGGTTGGACTCCTTCACCGCGGTGCGCAGCGAGAAGGACTCCAGGCCGATCGCGACGAGCAACACCAGGATCGGCAGCCAGGCGTTTTCGAGTTCGTGCGGGTTCTGCAGCTTCTCGATGCCCTCGTAGATCGAGAACACGCCGCCGACGGAGAACAGGATGATCGACACCACGAACGCGTAGACGTAGCGTTCGCGCCCGTAGCCGAACGGATGGTCGGTGTCCGCGGCCTTCTTCGACTTCCGGCCGCCGATCAGCAGCAGGATCTGATTGCCCGAGTCGGCCAGGGAGTGCACGCCCTCGGCGAGCATCGAGGATGAGCCCGACACGAACCAGGCGATGAACTTGGTGATCGCAATGCCGAGATTGGCGAGCAGCGCCGCCACAATCGCCTTGTTACCGCCTGATGCGCTCATGCGACCAATCCTAGAACTGTCGAACCACGCCGAAAACTACACTGGGGAGATGACTTCGACCGCACCCGTCACCCTGCCCGCCATCGCCTTCCTGGGGGCCGGATCGATGGCCAGGGCCGTCCTGGCCGGACTGCTCAAGCCCACCGTCACGGTGACCGGCGGCATCCGCACCACCAACCGCTCGGCGGCGAAGGCGGCCGAATTGGCCGGCACCGACGGCGTCACCGCGTGGGCGACCGACACCGAGCCGAACGCCAACCGCCTCGCCGTGGCCGGTGCCGGCATCGTGATCGTGGCCGTCAAGCCAGCCATGGTGCCCGACCTGCTCGCCGAGATCGCCGACAGCCTCGAGCCCGGCACTCTCGTCGTGAGCGTCGCAGCCGGCGTGACCATCGCCACCTTCGAAAAGCACCTGCCCGACGGGGTGGCCGTGATCCGGTCGATGCCGAACACCCCGGCCGTGGTGGGCATGGCTGTCACCGGGCTCAGCGCCGGCACCCGGTCCACGGCCGAGCAGATGGCGCTGGCGACGGCGTTGTTCGAAACCGTGGGGGAGGTGCTGGTGGTGTCCGAAGACAAGATCGACGCGCTGAGCACCATTTCCGGGTCCGGTCCGGCGTACGTCTTCTACCTCATCGAGCAGCTCACCCTGACGGCCATCGACAAGGGATTCACGCCAGCCGAGGCAGCCACCATGGTCAACGGCACGTTCCTCGGCGCGAGCGCGCTGCTGGCCGTCTCCGACCTCACGCCCTCCGAGCTGCGCCGCCAGGTAACGAGCCCCAAGGGCACCACCGAGCGGGCCGTGCAGCAGCTCGAGACCGGCGACGTCAAGGGCCTTTTCGACCGGGCGACGGATGCGGCGCTCGCCCGCGCCCGCGAGCTCGCCGCCTCGTAGCCTGTCGGCCGGTCAGGAGCCGAGCGCCGCGAAACGTTCGATGTCGCCCTCGGTGCCGGCGACGATGATGAGGTCGTGATTGGACACGACGGTCTCGGCGGTGGCGTAGGTGAACGGGCGGCCGGGGCTCTTCACGCCCACGACGGTGACCTTGTGCTTGGTGCGCACGCCGGACTCGGTGAGGTTGAGCCCGCGGATCGGCTTGGGCGGGTACATCTTGACGAGCGCGAAGTCGTCATCGAACTCGATGAAGTCCAGCATCCGCCCCGACACCAGGTGCGCGACGCGCTCGCCGGAGTCGGCCTCGGGGTAGATCACGTGGTTGGCGCCGATGCGTTCGAGGATCTTGCCGTGCGACTGGGAGATGGCCTTCGCCCAGATCTGCGGGATCTTGAGGTCGACGAGGTTGGCGACGATCAGCACACTGGCCTCGATCGAGGAACCGACGGCGCACACCGCCACGGAGAAATCCTGGGCGCCGATCTGGCGCAGCGCGTCGATGGACTTGGCGTCGGCCTGCACGGCGTGGGTGACACGCTCGGACCACTTCTGCACGAGCGCCTCGCTGCTGTCCACGGCGAGGACCTCACGGCCCAAACGGTCGAGCTTGCCGGCCGTCGCGGCACCGAACCGACCCAGTCCGATGATCAGAACGGGGGCGTCGTGCTTGATCCGGTCAACCAACGATGGGCCTTTCCTCGGGGCGTTTGAACAACTGTCTACTTTGGCTCGCTGCCAGCGCCGCCGCGAGAGTCACTGTACCAACCCGGCCCATGAACATCGTGGCGGCCAGAACGTAGACCCCCTCGGGCGGCAGCTCGGCGGTCAGCCCCGTTGACAGCCCCACGGTCGCGAACGCCGAGATCACGTCAAAAAGCACGACGTCAAGCGCCTGCTTGGAGATGTGCAGGATCAGGATGCTCGACACGGCGACCGTGGTCGCGCCCCACAGCACCACGCTGACCGCCAGGCGCAGGATGTCGCTGGGGATGCGGCGGCCGAACGCTTCCATCTGTTCCTTGCCCTGGGCCTCGGCGAACGCGGCCAGGAACAGCACCGCGAGGGTGGTCACCTTGATGCCGCCTGCGGTGGAGGCCGAGCCGCCACCGATGAACATCAGCATGTCGCTGAGCAGCAGGCTGGAGCCGTGCAGGTCGGCGATGTCGATGGTGGCGAAACCGCCGGACCTTGTCATCACCGACATGAACATGGATTGGAAGATGGTGTCGCCGGCGTTCAACGACCCAAAGGTCTTCGGGTTGTCGAACTCCAGAATGATGTAGAAGATCATGCCGATGACCAGCAGCAGAACCGTGGTCCAGAGGGTGAGCTTCACGTGCACCGACCAACGGCGGGGGGTGCGCCAGTGCCGGGCGAAGGTCATCAGCACCGGGAAGCCCAGGCTGCCCAGGAACACGCCGGTCATCAGGGCGCCGAGGAACCAGTAATCGTTAGCGAACTGGCCGATGCCCTCCGCATTCGGGCTGAACCCGGTGTTGGTGAAGGCCATTGCGGCGTAATAGATGCTCTGCCACAGGGCCTCGCCGGTGGGCACGCCGTCGATCAGCATCCGCGGGAACAGGAGCAGGGCGACGGCCGCCTCGATGGCCAAGGTGCTGATGGCCACGGTGAGCAGCAGGCTGCCGACCTCACCGAGCCGCACGGCCTGACCCTCGTTGACCGGGCCCATGTGGATGCGGGACGGGTTCGAGTCGCTGGCCGCCATGAGCTTGGCGCGCAGGCCCAGGCGGCGGGAGATGACCAGGCCCATCAGGGACGCCAGGGTCAGCACCCCCATGCCGCCGATGTTGACGCCGACGACGACGAGAACGTTCCCGAACGCCGACCAGTGCGTGGCCATGTCCACAGTGCTCAGGCCGGTGACGCAAATCACCGACACGGCAGTGAACACGGCGTCGTGCAGCGGGGTTTCCGTGTCGCCGGCGGAGGCGATCGGCAAGGAGAACAGCAGGGTGAAGAGCAGGATCAGGGCGGTGAACACGAACAGCGCGAACCTGGACGGCGACTTGCGCACGATCCCGTCGACAGAGTCGCGGATGCGCCCGTACCAAGTCCCGGAATTCTTCGTGAACCGTGTGGTGGGGGCCTGCGTTTTCACGTGAATCGCCTCGCCTGGCCGGTGGTCGCTGACAACTTGTCATAGTACCCGCACCGGGAATGACTAGCCTTGGGGCATGGCAGACATCTTTGGCGTGGTGGCGGACTCGACCCGACGCGATATCTTACGCATTCTCCTCGAGCGCTACAACCAGTCCAGCGCCGCCCAGGGGGAGTTGAGTGTCTCCGACATCGTCAGCTCGCTGGGGTTGAGCCAGCCCACAGTGTCCAAGCACCTCAAGGTGTTGCGCGAGGCCGGCTTGGTCGGCGTGCGTGAAGAGGGCCAGCACCGGTACTACCACCTCGACTATGCACCGCTCGAGGAGATCGAGGACTGGCTGATCCCGTTCCTCAGCATCGATGTGGACACCTCTCTCGTCGGCGCCGTCGACGACACCGAGGTGCTCAAGGACGAGCAGCGTGCCTTCGCTGCGGCGATCGGCAAGGCCTTCGCCGACACTTCTTTCCAGATGCAGCACGTGGTCAAGGACTCCAGCGTGAAGAAGAGCGTCAAGAAGTGGCGCAAGAACGACTAGCGGCCGGCGGGGCATCGCTCTAGAGTTACGGCACATTCACCAGCCGAACGAGGGAGCCGCCCATGTCACGCGAGCTCCCCGACCCGCGACTGGACGATCTGCGCTTCCTCACCGTCGCCGAAGTCGCCGACGTGATGAGGGTGTCCAGGATGACCGTATACCGCCTCGTGCACGCCGGCGAGCTGCCTGCCGTTCGCTTCGGACGCTCGTTCCGGGTGCCCGAAGCGGCCGTCCGGCGGGCCATTGAACCCACTCTCGGAGGAAGTGAGTCGGACGGGACTTTCTTTATCCGTTAGAATGGGGTTTTCGTGTCGGTCGCGAATCCCGCGGCTAAACCAAATCTTTGTGAGGTCCGTGTGGGTTCTGTAATCAAGAAGCGACGCAAGCGTATGGCGAAGAAGAAGCACCGCAAGCTGCTTCGTAAGACTCGCCACCAGCGTCGTAATAAGAAGTAGACGGTTCCGGCCGTTTTTATGAGCTGAGCGCTAGGTCTGTGACCTAGCGCTTTTTGCTTGCTCGCGCGGCCTTGAGCTGGGCGACTTTCATGTGCATGATCGGCCAGCCGCGCGCCACAGCGTATCGGCGCAGGGTGGTGTCCGGGTTCACGGCAACTGGGTTGCCGACGAGCTCCAGCAACGGAATGTCGTTGTGTGAATCCGAATAGGCCCAGCAGCGGGCCAGGTCGATGTCGCGCGCCTCGGCGATCCCGCGAGCGACGACGGCCTTGCGCTCGCCGTGGCAGATGCCATCGACCAATTGCCCGGTGAAGATTCCGTCGACCGTTGCGAGCTTGGTGCCGAGCGCGCCCGTGAGCTCCAGGCGCTCCGCGATCACATCGGCGACCTCTTGCGCGGTCGCGGTCACCAGCCAGACCTCGCGGCCGGCCTCGAGGTGGGCGTGGGCGACAGCGACGGTCTCCGGCCAGAGCCGGTGGATCAGTCTGGAGTCGAAGATGTCGTGGCTGAGCGTGATGAGTTCGGTGCGGGTGTGCCCGGTGATCATGTCCATCGCCCGCAACCTGAGCCGGGCGATGTTGATGCCGTCTTCGCCGACCGCCAGAAACCGGGTCTGATTCCAGCCGAACGAGAGGATGTCGGCAAGGGAGATGAATCGCATCCGCCAGGCGCCGACGCCCACATGATAGAGGCTCGCGCCGCGGAGCAAGGTGTTGTCCACATCGAAGAACGCGATTGCGCGGGGGCCGGATTCTTCGGACATTGCGCCTGAGTCTACTAACGGTTGCCGCACCGCGGCGGCCTAGGCTGGGGGCATGTCCACCGCGCACCTGACCCTGATCGGCAAGCCGGGGTGCCACCTCTGCGACGACGCCAGGGCGGTGGTCAACACCGTGCTCGAGCAGCTCGGGACCGAGCCCGGTGCGCCGGAGGTGGCGCTCGAGGAGAAGTCGATCCTTGACGACCCGGCGCTGCACGAGCTCTACGTCGAAGACATCCCGGTGCTGCTGATCAACGGCCTGGTCCACAACTACTGGCGCATCGATCCGGTGCGCCTACACACCGCACTCCTGGAGGTCCGATGACCATTCTGCATCTCGTCTCGTGGAAGCTGACGGCGACGGACCCCGCCGAAAAAGCCGAGCACGCCGCCCAAATGGCGGCCAGGCTCGGTGGGCTCGTCGGGGTGGTTGATGAGATCCAGTCCCTGCGCGTAGGCCCCGACGTCGTCGGCGGTGCCAACTGGGATGTGGCGCTCGTCGCCGAATTCGCCGACGAGGCCGCGTTGGCCCGATACCAGGTGCATCCGGCCCACGTCGAGGCCGGCGCGTACGTGAAATCGGTCACCGCCGAGCGGATGGCCGTCGACCTCGTCGTGTAGCGCCAGACCGGGTGCCCACGCACACGAAAAACGGCCGAGCGGGTAGCTCGGCCGTTTTTCGTGTGCTGCGGGTGGTGCGGGGTGTTACTTGGTGTTGACGGTGATGGTGGCGATGCCCACGAGGAGCTGGT
>NZ_SOHM01000018.1 GCF_004403945.1 Cryobacterium lactosi
ACCAGCTCCTCGTGGGCATCGCCACCATCACCGTCAACACCAAGTAACACCCCGCACCACCCGCAGCACACGAAAAACGGCCGAGCTACCCGCTCGGCCGTTTTTCGTGCCCCCACGCACCCCCGCGAAAGCGGCCAAAGGGTCACCTCAACCGTGGGAAGCAACCACACCACCGCTTTCGCGAGATACCCATAGCGCGAGGGACCACTCGGGGCTTCACGACGACGACCCCTCCGGGTAGATTCCCGGGAAGGTCGCCTACCCTCGACAAGGGGGTCGCGGCGACCCCCGGCCGACACGAATGGGTACGAATGGGAGAACGCTCGACCATGACCACCCCCACCTCGACACTGCGACGCGCTGCCGTGCCGGCCGCCGTCCGCATCCCGGTGCGCGCCTCGGGGCGCGACGCGCTGCTGGTCGCACTGTTCGGCACGCTGCTGACGCTCGCCTGGTCCTGGCAGCCGTCGATCTGGTTCGACGAGGCGGCAACGGTGTCCGCCACGATGCGCAGCTGGCCGGAACTCGGCCTGATGCTCCAGAGCATCGATGCCGTGCACGGCCTGTACTACGCCGGAATGCACCTCTGGCTCGACCTTGTGGGCTACTCACCCTTTGCACTCCGGCTGCCGAGCGCCGTCAGCCTCGGGCTCGCGGCTGCGCTGACCGTCATCCTGGTTCGGTCCCGGGCCGGCCGTCGCACCGCCGTTCTCGCGGGTGTCGCTTTCTGTCTGCTGCCCCGGGTGACCTGGATGGGCACCGAGGGCCGGTCTTACGCCCTGACCGCCGCCCTCGCGGTGGCGCTGACCCTGATCTTCCTGGCGGCCTGGCGTCGCGGCCCGGCGCCCCGGCGCATCCGCCTGCTCTGGTGGACCCTCTACGGCGTCGTCGCCATCGTCGCCGTCGTCACCTTCATCTACCTCGCCTTCCTGGTCGGCGCGCACGGCCTGACCGCACTGTGGACGGTGTGGGCCGGCCGGCGTCGTGACCGGGCGGCACTGTCGTCGTTTCTCGGCTGGGCCGTGGCTTCCGTCGCGGCCGCGGCACTAGTGGTGCCCTTCGCCCTCGGCGTGGTGGGCCAGTCCGGCCAGGTGAGTTGGATCGCCCCGATCAGCTGGGGCAGCTGGAACGGCGTGTTCGTCACCCAGTGGTTCTATCTGAACCGGCCGTTCGCGGTCGTGGGATGGGCTCTGGTGGTTGCCGGAGCCGCGGTTCTGGTGCGCGCCGCCCTGCGCCGCCGCGCGACCGACCCGCCGGTGCCCAGGATGCTGGCGCGGAACCCGTCGCTGTTGGCCATCGCGGTGCCCTGGCTGATTGTTCCCACGCTCGGTGTCATTGTCGCGTCGGCGATCGCCACACCGCTGTACTCCCCCCGCTATCTCACCTTCAGCGCACCGGCCGTTGCCATCCTGATCGGGGTGGCCCTGGACGCGCTGCGGCGCCGGTGGTTGATCGTGGCCGCCCTGGTGGCGCTCGTCGGCCTGGCCGCACCCCAGTTCGTCGCCCAACGACAGCCGGAGGCCAAGCAGAATTCGTCGTGGAGCGAGGTGGCCGAGCTCATCTCGGGCGAACGGGCCGCCCACCCCGACGAGACCGCCGCCATCATCTACGGGCCCGTGCGCCAGCATCCGTCTGCGACCACCCGGGTGATCGCCTATTCGTATCCGGATGCCTTCGATGGGCTGATCGACGTGAAGCTCAAGACCCCCGCCGCCCAGTCCGGTGGGCTCTGGGAGACCCGCTACCCGCTGGACGCGGTGACCGACCGGTTCGACGGGGTCGACGCGGTCTGGTTGGTGACCAGCGACAAGCAGGACTGGAGACCGAGCGTGACCGAGAAGCTCGCCGCGCTCGGCTACACAGTTGACGAGGAATGGGGCCTGACCGGGGTGAACGTTCTGCGCTACGTGCGCTGAGGGTTGCTGCGCGGGGTGACGAGACGCATGAGCGATCCCCGCCAGCGCCCCAACGCTCCGGGCCCGGCCCGGCGCACCGACACGACCACGATCAGCACCAGGGCGATGGCCAGCGAGACCCTGGTGACAGTGAGCGAGGGCACCAGCAGACGCACAGTCAGGGCCAACGGGATCGCCAACCACTCCCAGCGGCCGCTGAGCGCGATGAACGGCAACAGCAGCAGCGCGTACCAGGGGTAGCGCGGGCTGAGCACCAGGAGGGTGCCGCCGATCATCAGCAGCTGGCCGAGCCACGGTCGCTCCGGGTCGGTCTTCCAGATGGTGATGACGGCCAGGCCTGCGAGCAGGATCGCCGCCACGACGATCGCGGAACTGCCCGGTGCGATCAGGGAGACCAGCGCGAACCTGGACCCGTCCTCGTAGCCTTCCTCGGTGAGATAGCCGGGCAGATAACCGAGCACGCCGATGCCTGTGGCCAGCACGTACGGCAGGTAGAGCAGCAGGAAGGTCGCGAGGGCCGCGACGATGACCTTCCACCCCTGCCGTTTGAGCATCGCGGGCGCGGCGATGGCGGGGATGAGTTTGACGCCGATGGCCACCCCGAGCAGGATGCCGCCGCGGACGTACTTGGTGCTGCTGACCCAGAACGCGGCGGCGAGGACGAAGGCCACCCCGAGCAGGTCCACGTGCGAGTTGGTGATGCCCTCGGTCGCCACCAGCGGGCACCAGGCCCAGAGCGCCGCGTGGCGTTGGTCGATGCCGCGGCGGCGCATTCCCACCAGCAGCATCCCGGTGATGCCCACGCAGAGCAGCAGACCGGTCAGTTGCAGCGGCCAGTAGCCGGCGTCGGTGCCGACGACGGCCCGGACGGCGGCGAAGTAGATCTCGGCCGCCGGCGGATAGATGGTGGGCACCGTGGTGCGATTGAGCGCCGAACAGAGCGGCAGCCCGGTGTCCCGTGGCACGGTTTCGATGCGCTCGCCCACACACTCGGCCCCGCTCTCGCCGACCACCGGGCCGGGGAACAGCCAGTCCGGCCTGAGCCCGTCGAGGCGTTCATCCGACGGCACGTAGGCGTACGGCGAGATCCCGGCGTTCTGTACAATGCCGTCCCACGCGTAACGGGCGGAGTCGGTGCTCGTGTTGGGCGGGCCTGCCATCGCGGCCCCGCCGATCACGACGGATCCCGCGAGCACGAGCACCACGACGGCGCGCCCCTTGACCCCGCGCAGCGCCACCACGGCGGCGGCGAACAGCAGCCAGAGTGCCACGGTGCCCAGCAGCAGCGGGACCGTGTCCCGGTGCGGCCTGAACAGGTCGAAGGCCACCACGAGAGCCGCGGTGAGGGCGGCGCTGGCGGCCAGGAGGATCGAGACGATGGCAATACGCACACTGCCATCCTCCCCGAGCGCGGAGGACGCCCCGACCGGAGGGTGCCGGCGTCATCGAACCGTAATGATTCCGCGGGCTCCAGCCGTGGCCGAAGTGGTGGAATGGACTATGCGCCGATTGATGTACGAGGCCAGGGCCCAGCTCGCCTCCCCGGTGCGAAACCCGCGGATGGCCACCGTGATCGGCCGCCTGCTCGGGCTGGCTTTCCTGGTCTGTTTCGGCACCGGCCTGTACAGCCATTTCCTGCAGCAACCGCTGCCATGGATGACGTTCCCCACCCGGCCGGCCGGCCTCTACCAGGTGACCCAGGGCACCCATATTGTCGCCGGGATCGCCTGCTTCCCGCTGCTGCTGGCCAAGCTCTACGTGGTCTTCCCCCAGCTGTTCCAGTACCCGCCGGTCACTTCGTTCGCGAACTTTCTCGAGCGCGCGTCGATCGCACTCTTCGTGGGCGCCTCGCTCGTGGAGATCACCATCGGCCTGCTCAACACCTATCAGTGGTACCCGTTCCCCTTCCCGTTCAAGCAGGTGCACTTCGCCCTCGCCTTCGTGATCATCGGCTCCCTGGCCGTGCATATCGGTGTGAAGCTGCCCCTGATCTCGGCGAACTGGCGCGCCGCGCCGGTGCCGGCCCCCGAGGAACGGCACCCCGTCGATACCGGCAACGTCGAGACGCCCACCGACGCCCACGCCGAGAATGAGCCGTCCGCAGCGGAGGGCCTGCCCCGCACCCGCGGCCTGACCGGGCGGGTGCTCTCCTACATCGACCGGACCCCCGAGCTTCCGGCCCGCACCAGCCGCCGCGGCTTCCTGACCACCGTGGCGCTGTCGGTCGCGGCCGTAGTCGGGCTCACGGCAGGGCAGACCTTCGCACCGCTGGACGGGGTCAACCTGTTCGGACCGCGCAAGAAGGGCGTCGGTCAGCAGGGCGTACCCGTGAACCGCACCTCCGCCCAGGCCAAGGTGTCCACCACCGCCCTGGCGGCCGACTGGGTGCTCACCCTGGCGGTCGGTGGCACCGAACGATCGTTCAGCCGTGCCGAGCTGGTCGCGCTCCCGCAGACCGACGTGGAGCTGCCCATCGCCTGCGTGGAGGGGTGGAGCCAAATGGCCTCCTGGCGGGGGGTGCGCCTGCGCGACCTCGTCGACCTGGCCGGAGGCTCCCCCGACGCCGACCTCAGGCTGATCAGCCTCGAGCAGCGCGGCGGCTTCAAGCAGACCGAGATGGGCAGCGAGTATGTGCGGGACTCGCTGACACTGGTGGCCCTCGAGCTGAACGGCGAGACCCTCGACCTCGAGCACGGCTACCCGGCGCGCATGATCGCGCCCGGCCGGCCCGGCGTTCTGCAGACCAAATGGCTCAGCCGGATCGAGGCGATCAAAGCGTGACGACCACAACATCCCCGGCCCCGCCGTCGAGGCGGATGCGCGCGGCGCGCGTCCTCCTCATCGCCGTCGGCGTCCTCGGCCTCGCCTTCGGAGCCTACGTCCTGGTCGACACCGTGGCCCTGAAGCGGTTGCCGGGCCTGGCCCTCTGGATCGGCGGGGCCATTGTGCTGCACGACGCCGTGATCTCCCCGTTGGTGTTCGGGCTGGGCGTGCTGACCCGCCGGGCCGGGCACCGGGTGGCCGGCAGCATCATCGTGACCGTGCAGGCCGCCATCGTTCTCGGTTCGTTGATGACGCTCATCGTGCTGCCGGCCATCGTGGCGCAGGATCTGGGGCCCAAGAATCCCAGCATCCTGCCGCTGGATTACGCGCTGAACCTGGGCCTGTTCTGGCTGGCGCTCGCGGTGGCCAGCGTGCTGGTCTCGCTCTGGTTCTACGTGCGGACCAGGCGGGCGAACCAACGTCCGTCGCGAATCCAGTCCTGATCCACACGGAGCCCGGCCTCTTCGGCGCGCGCGCGGAGCGGCACGATGCCGATTTCGGCCCACGGGAACACTCCGCTGCGCCGACCCTGGCCGTCTTCGAGGGTGCCCTCGAAGGCGTGGTCGCGATCGGGGTCCTGACTGACTTCGACCACGAGCGCGCCGTCCTCGGCGAGCAGCTCGGCGCAGCGGGCCAGGAGGGCCCCGGCGTCGCCGCCGATGCCGATGTTGCCGTCCAGGAGCAAGGCCGTGCCCCAGCCGCCCTCGAGCGGCATCGAGGCGAAGACCGACTGGTTGAGAACGGTGAGACCGGCCGCCGTGGCGATGCGCACGGCTGTCGGCGACACGTCGACGCCGAGGGCCGACAGGCCCAGGTCCATGGCGGCCCTGACCATCCGGCCCGGTCCGCAGCCGATGTCGAGCACCGGCCCGGCGGCGCCGGTCAGCACGTCGAAGTCGGTCGCGTCAGCGCCGGCGCTCCAGCGGCCGGCATCCATCGGGGACGCCGACGGGGACTGCGCTGTGCTGCCCCGCAGGTACAGCACCGCGGACTCGTTCTGGAGTGCGGCCGCGTACGGTTCGGTGCCGCCGGCGCCGAAAGTGGGACTTTGGTTGCGGCCGGAGCGGCCCGAGAGCAGGGTCATCGTTCCGCCCCGTTCCGCCGGCTGACACCGAATCCGGCCAGCACGGCGGCGAAACGGCCGTGCGGCGCGACGGCGGCCACGTGGTGGGCGTCCTCGATGTGATCAACGTCGGTGAGGGTGGGCAGCAGCCGCACCCGAAGCCCTGCGTCACGGAGCCTGGCGAGTTGGTGGTCGCCGGTGAAGCTCTCCGACATCGGCACCCCCCTGATCAGGTCGCCGTCAGGGTTCCGCAACGCCAGCGCCCAGAATCCACCGTCGGCGGCGGGGCCGAACCAGGCATCGACGTCGTCGGGCCAGTCCGCGAACAGCGGGGCGAGATCGGCGGCCGCCACCTGGGGGGTGTCCATCCCGATCAACACAGCGGGTTCGCTGCAGCCGTCGAAGATCGCGCCGAGGCGCTCATCGAGACCGCCGGTCACCTGGGGCACCACGTCGTAGCCGGCAGCGGCATCGGGGGCGACGTCACCGTCGAAGGCGAGCACCCGCCGGGTGGCGGGTAGAACCGCGACGGCCTCGAGGGTGTCATCGAGGCTGGCTGCGGCCAGCTCGGCGGCCTGGTCGAGGCTGAGCGGCGGGTGCAGCCGGGTCTTCACCTTGCCGGGCAGGCATTCCTTGGCGATGACGATCAGGGTGGTCATCGGCCGGCGTCCTTCAGGAGGCGCGACATGTCGGTGATGGCCGTGAGGGTTCCGCGCACCGTGCCGGTGACCTTACTGCGGCCCACCCTGGGGGCGTACGGGGTGTCGACTTCGCGGATGCGCCAGCCCTGTGCGGCGGCCTTGAGGAAGACCTCGAGCGGATAGCCGCTGCGCCGGTCCTGGAGATCGAGGGACAGGAGGTCTTCTCGCCGTGCGGCCCGCATCGGGCCCAAGTCGTAAATGTTCACACCTGTTATTCGGCGCAGTCGCCAAGAAAGAGTGGAATTGGCTATCCGGGCGTGCACCGGCCACGACCCGGCGGTCGTCGGCCGGCGCCGGCCGAGCACCAGATCGGCGTCCCCGGCCGCGACGGGATCGACCACGAGGGGCAGGTCCTGCGGATCCATCGACGCGTCGGCGTCGCAGAACGCGACGATCGGAGCGGTCGCTCGCAGGAGTCCGGCATGGGCGGCGGCCCCGAATCCCCGGCGGGCCTCGAACACGACGGTGGCCCCTGCCGCTGCGGCAATCCGGGCCGAATCATCCGTCGAGCCGTTGTCGACCACGATGGCCCGGTAGCCCTCCGGCAGCCGGCCCAGCAACCAGGGCAAGGCCCCGGCTTCGTTCAGGCACGGCATGACGACGTCGACCAGGTATTCACTCACCCTTCGACACTAGGTCGGCCGGCCGGCCGACACTCCGAGCGAAACGTTACGGACCTGTGAAGGATCCGTCCAAGAGGTACCGGGCAGCCGGAGCGCCTATCCTTCAAGTGTGAACCCAACGCCTGCGACCGGGCATCCGGACACTCCGCGCCGCATCCTGGTCATCGATGACGACCCGACGGTCGCCGAGATCGTGTGCCGTTACCTGGTGGCGGCCGGTTTCCTCGCGGACCACGCGCACGACGGCCACAGCGGCCTCCGCCAGGCCGAGGAACAACGTCCCGACCTCGTGGTGCTGGACCGGATGCTGCCGGCGCTGGACGGCATCGAGGTGTGCCGTCGGATCAAGGCCGCCTGGGCGACACCCGTGATCATGCTGACCGCGCTCAACCAGGAAGAGGACCGGATCGACGGCCTGGAGGCCGGCGCCGACGACTACCTGGCCAAGCCGTTCTCGCCGCGTGAGCTCGTCCTGCGGGTGCAGTCGGTGCTGCGGCGGAGCGTGCCGGAGCCGGTCCGCGGCGGGTCTGTGCAGGCGGGCCCGTTCTCGCTGGACCTGGCGGCGCACGAGGTGCGGATGAACGGTGACGCCCTGGTGCTCACAGCCAGGGAGTTCGATCTGCTCGCCCACCTGATCGGGCGCCCCTACCGGGCGCTGAGCCGGGAGGAGCTGCTCAAGTCGGTCTGGGGCTGGGACTTCGGCGACCTGTCCACGGTGACAGTGCACGTGCGCCGGCTGCGGGAGAAGATCGAGGCAGACCCGACCCGGCCGCGCCTGCTGAAGACCGTGTGGGGGGTCGGTTACCGGTTCGACCCTGAGCCGCTGGTCGCCGCCCAGTCCGGTGACCGGGATGCCGGGGCCCGTCGATGAGCGTCAACGGGCTCATCAGCGTGCTGGTCATCGCTCTGGCCTGCGCCGTCATCGTCGGCACACTCGGCCTGCTGACTCTTCACCTGCTCGCCAGGTACTCGCTGGTGCTGCAACTGGTTGTGGTGGCCCTGGCCACCATCGTGTCGGTGGTGAGCGGGATGGCCGCGGCCGCCTCCCTGATGTACGTGTCCGACCACGACCTCACGGTGTTCTACTTCGTCGCCGCGGTGGCCGGCAGCGTCTCACTGCTGATGGCGGCGCTGCTCGGGCGCTGGATCGCGCGCGACAGCCGGCACCTCACGCTCGCGGCAGCGAGCCTCGGCCGGGGCGAACCGATCCCAGCGACGGAACGGCACAGCAACACCGAGTTCGCGACCCTCGCCGACCAGCTCGCGGCGACGGGGGCACGATTGCAGGAGTCCAGGGACCGCGAGAGCAAGATCGAGGCGTCCCGCCGGGAGCTCGTCGCCTGGATCTCCCACGACCTGCGCACGCCTCTGGCCGGCATCCGCGCGATGGCCGAGGCCTTGGAAGATGACATGGTGGAGGACCCGGCCCGGTACTACGGCCAGATCCGCAGCCAGGTGGACCGGCTGAACGGAATGGTCGACGACCTGTTCGAGCTGTCGCGGATCACGTCGGGCACCCTGAGGTTGACCATGGCGCGGGTTGCGCTGTACGACCTGATCAGCGACACCGTGGCGGACCTCGGTCCGGTCGCCAGGTCGAAATCGCTCGACTTGCGTTTTGAGGGTGCCATGGGCCTGACGATCCTGGCCGACCCGCGCGAGCTGGCCAGGGCGGTGGGCAACCTGGTGATGAACGCCGTGCAGCAGTCGGCTCCCGGCGGCGCCATCGTGGTGTCGGTCACCGAACACGCCGACGGCCGAGCCGTGATCTCGGTGCAGGACTCGGCCGGCGGCATCGAGCCGGCGGACCTGGGCCGGGTGTTCGAGCCGGGCTGGCGGGGCACCGAACCGCGCACCCCGGACGCCGAGTCCGCGAGCCAGGGCCGAGCGGGACTCGGCCTGGCCATCGTCGACGGCATCGTGGCGGCTCACCACGGAGAGGTCACCGTGCAGAACACGCCGGGCGGATGCCGGTTCGACGTGCTGCTGCCGGCGCACCCCGAGCCCATCGGGGTCTGATCCCCGGCCGGGGCCGGCTCAGACCACGGCCGCCCGTAGCGGTGCTGTGGCGAATTCGCGCATCCCGTCTTCGAAGCTCATCGAGGGGCTCCAGCCGAGTTCGGTGCGCAGCCGTTCTGACGACGCGGTGATGTGCCGCACATCCCCGAGTCGGTACTCGCCGGTCACGACGGGCGCCGGCCCGTTGGCGGCGGTGCTGAGGGCCTCGGCCATGTCGCCGATGGTGTGCACGGTGCCGCTGCCCACGTTGAACGGGCGGAAGGTGCCGGCCGGAGAGCCGGCGGTCCAGTCGATCGCGGCGAGGTTGGCCGAGGCGATGTCCCGCACGTGCACGAAGTCCCGCCGCTGCCGGCCGTCCTCGTAGACCGTGGGGGCCTCGCCGCGCTCGAGCGCAGACCGGAACAGGGACGCGACGCCGGCGTACGGGGTGTTCTGCGGCATCCCCGGGCCGTAGACGTTGTGGTACCGCAGCGCGGCCGCCCGGCCATTGGTGCTGCGGCTCCAGGCTGTCGCGAGATATTCCTGGCCCAGTTTGCTGCTCGCGTAGACGTTGCGGGGGTCCAGCGGGTCGTCTTCTGCGACCAGAACGGGTTCCAACGGCTCCCCCGTGACGGCATCGGTCGGGTCGAAGCGGCCGGCGTCGAGGTCGGCCGGATTCCGCGGGCCCGGACGCGCGAAACCGGTGGCGCTGCGGTAGCTGCCCTCGCCGTAGACGACCATCGAGGAGGCCAGGACCAACCGGTCGATCCCGGCAGCGGTCATGCCCGCCAGCAGCACCGCGGTGCCGACCTCGTTGCTGTGCACGTAGTCCGGCGCGTCGGAGAAGTCGACGCCGAGGCCCACCTTGGCGGCCTGGTGGCAGACCACGGCGATACCGCGCAGCGCATCCGCCACTGCCCCGGGGTCAGTGACGTCGCCGACCACGAACTCGACGCGGGGATCGACGACGGGGAGTCCGCCGTGCACGTCGCGACGGAGGGAATCGAGCACCCGGACCTGCCAGCCGCGGGCGAGGGCGGCATCGACGATGGCCCCGCCGATGAATCCGGCGCCGCCGGTGACAAGGAGGTGGTGGTCGCCGGCGGGCCCGCCGCCCGGCGCGTTGATGCTCTGGGTCACGGTGGGCTCCTTCTGTGGCGAGGTCAGTGCGAGTAGACCGGGATGGCCGCGGCCAGCGGCCCGATCGGGCTGAGGGTGAACGAGGAGGCTTGGCCGTCGCCCGAGTAGCTGACCGAGGCGGCGATGCCCTCTCCCCCGCTGAGCAGGTAGGTCTCGGAAGCGGCCACGGGCACCACGACGGACTGACCGGCGGCAACGCTGATATCGACCCCGGCCGACTGAGACACGGGAGTGAGGGTCAGTTCGCTGTCCGACCCGGAGGTGTTGGCCAGGTGCAGGGCCGGCGAGGAGCCGCCGGCGACGCTGACCAGGAAGTCGCCGTCCTGCGAGGCAGCCGCGGATGCCCAGGCGAAGTCGGCGCCGGCGCTGCCGGTCGCCGTGGTGACGGCCGCGGCGACCACGGGCTGGTCGGAGTTCAGCTTGACCGTGTAGTTGCCGGCGACGACGCCGGTCAACGGGATTTCGGTCGCGATGCCGGCCTGGATTTCGGTCTCCAGGGAGGTACCGCTTGACGTGCCGTCTTCGCTCTGCACGCCGACGCTGACGGTGGCGTCGGTGGTGCCGGGAACCAGGACGCGCACCGTCGGGGTGTCGTCGGACACCGCGCCGACATCGACCGAGGTTTCGGCGCCCACCTCGGAGACGACGACGCCGGGGATGGTCTGGGCGGTCGCCGGGGTGGTCGTCGGCCCGCTGAGCTCGACCCCGCCGGGCTGGATCCCCCTGATCAGGCTCTGCTGGAGGGTCGCGGCGACCTGTCCTCCGGTGGCCGTGACGTGCACGACCGGGGACCGGAGGTTGGGGGCGAGCCCCGCGAGGGACACGATGCGCTGGCTACCCGGCTGCACCAGGATGCCCGTGGAGCCCGGGGCATCCACCAAACCGGCTTCGCCATAGACGGCGAGGTCGACGGAGGCGACGACGGTGGTGGGATTGCTCAGCAGGACCAGGCTCGTGCGGCCGACATCCGTCGACCCGCTCACCAGCCAGGAGTCGCTGGACGCTTCTGTGCAGGCGGCCGCAGCCAAACCGCCGAGGGTTTCACTGGTCGCGGTCTGCGATTGGGAGCCGGCAACGAGTGGGGCCTCGGTGGCGCCGTCTTCGATGGGCACGGTCAGCACGCTCGGGGCGCCGTCCCGTTCGGCCTGCGCATTGTCGGTCGCGGCCAGCTCGGTGCGCTCCACCGGCACCTCGTCGGCGTTGGTCTCCGCTCCGCGAGCGGCGTACACCGCCGTGTACGAGCCGACGGAGGTCGCGGCATCAGCCTGCGTGGAGTCTTCGGCGAGGGTGAGGAGGGGTCCGGGGCAGACCCGCATCTGGTCACCGGCGACCGGGGTCACCAAGGTGGACGGAGCCTCCCGCACAAGAGTCGGCCATGGCACGATCGCTGCACCGCCGACGGCGACGACAACGATGCCGATGCCGATCAGGCCGGCGGCGTACCTGGCGCCGAGAACGGCCACCCTGCGCTTAGTTGCCATGGTCTGCATCCTTCGGGCTGGTGGTGTCCGCCGCGGCCGTCGGTTCGGCTGTGCTCGTCGGTTCGGCCGGGCTCGTCGGTTCGGCCGGGGCCGGCGTTGCCGACTCCTCGATGCCGGGGCCGACTCCCTTGGCTCTCCGGCCGACGGGACGTTTCACGCGCTTGGGCCGCGCGGGCTTGGACGGGCGGGCCACCCGGGTGGGCTTGGGCGGTTTGCTCAGCCTGGATGCGCGTCGGATCGCATCCCGGTGCGCCTGCCGGACGGCCTCGCGGCCGGCCCCGGTGGGAACCGAGAGAAGCACGGTCGCGCCGATCACGAACACGGCGATCAACCCGGTCACCAGGCCGAAAACGCCGCCGGCATCCGCGGGGATCTGCCCGTTGACGGCGGCATCCGTCGGCGCATCCGAGCGCCAGAGCCGGCCGAACGCGGTGTCACCGACGGGCGCGAGGGCCGCGTTGCCGTCGAGGGAGGTCGTGGTGCGCGTGAGAGTGTCGCTAGCCGCCTGGGTGATGGTGGCGGTGTCGCCCCAGCCGACGGGTTCTTCGGCGGGCGGCAGCAGCAGCACGAAGCGGATGCCGAACTTGGCCAGGTCCGCCGACGCGTCAAGGCCGCTCTGCGAAGCGAGGTTGCCGGCCAGGGTCGCCAGCTCTTCCTGCTCAGCGGTGACCGTGCCTGCCGTGCTGTTCAGGGTGGACTCGACATCCAAGCGCACCCCGGAGCCGCGGACGATTGTGGCGAGGATGCCGCCATCCGGCTGCGGCACGATCTGCAGGGTGCCGACTCTGGACTCGACGGCGGCCTCGGCGGTCACGAAGGCCGGCTGGCTGCGGCCGATGCCCTCTTCGACGACGGAAGTGCCGAGCGGGAGCGCCGCGGCCAGCGGCAGGGACACCACGGCCAGGGCGACGGCGGTGGCCACGAGTGGCGCGATGGCGATCCGGTGCAGACCCCGGCCGGCGAAGACGACGGCACCGACGAGGCCGAGCCAGTACAGGCTGAGGCCGGCGCCGGGCCAGATGCCCACGGCCTGGGCGCCGAGCGCCGCCACCGAGAGCGAACCGGCCAGGATCGCGGTGCCCAGTCCGAGCAGGGCCGCGACCAGGGCCAGCGCAGCACCGCGGGCGCCCGGCAGGAGCAGTGCCATCAGCGCGAGCACGGCCATCGGGACCAGCAGCAGTGGAACGAGGTAGCCGGCCACGGCGGCATCGCCGCCCCACAGTGGCAGCAGCTGGGTCCAGCCGCCGAAGTCGCCGGCAGGGAAGCCGAGGATGAACTGCCAGATCGGCACGGCTGCCGTGGGCACCGGAACCCCGGGGTCGGCCAGCAGCGCCAACCAGTTGCCGCGCAGGGCCTGGTTCCAGAGCAACGGGATCGCCAGCGCAAGCGCCGGCAGCGGGATCCCGACAAAACGCATCACGCTGCGGCCGCTGACGAGCACGCAGAGTAGCCAGCCGACCAGCAGCGCCGGGGCGAGGGACGGCGCGCAGGCGACGATCGCGGCGAACAGCAGGGCAGCCGATCCGGATGCCGACCAGGACCGTGCGGCGGCGAAGCCGGCGAAGAACAGCCACGGCAGCAGCAGGTGCACGATGATCGCGGCGGGACGGCCGGCCGCGATCGCGGTGAGGAAGGTGGGCGAGAGCGCCCAGAGCACTGCGGCGATGGCGCGGAGCGAGCCACGGTGGGTGAGCCGGGTGGTGGCCATCCAGGCGCCGATCGCGGCGAGCGGGAGGGCCAGCAGGTAGACCAGGACCAGGGCGAACGACGGCGACCAGAAGGTCAGCGTGCCGAGGATTGCGAGAACGACCGCGAACGGGTCGGCACCGCCGATGAAGCCCAACCCGATGTCACGCCAGCCGTAGCCCACGTTGGCCCAGAGGTCACCGACCGTCGCCGAGAGCGGGAGCAGGCCGCCGCCGGTGAGCGACTGCGCGCCGAGCAGGGGGGCCAGGATCGCGACGCCGACGACGGCGGCGGCGAGCAGGGTCCAGGCCCCGCCGCCGGCGAAGAAGCGCACCTCTGGCCGGTCACCGCGGGCACCGGTGAGGGCGGCTTCCCTGGTGAGGGCGTGCCGACGGCGTACCTCGGCGGCTGAGACGCGCAGGGAGGAGATCGAGGACCAGCCGAGCGTGCGGGTGGCCGCCAGCCGGCGCCGGGCCGTACTGACCCGGCCGCCACGGAAGGCGGCGGCGAACGCCGCAGAGAACTCGCCGAGGATCGCCCCCGGCTCCTTGCGCAGCAGGTCGCCGATGGCGCGGAGGAAGGCGAGGGGGATCAGGGAGATCCAGTGCACCGGCAGCGCCCAGGCCGGGGCGTAGACCAGCCGGCGATGCAGCTGGGCCGACCGTTCGGCACGCACCCGGCGCCGGCTGGCGCGTCCACGGGACGACCCGTCGGGTCCGGCCACGCCGTCGCCGGCCGAGCTGACCCGCGCGGCGGCGACCACCGAGACGCGGTAGCCCGCGAGCCGCACCCGCACGCAGAAATCGAGGGAATCGTCAACGATGGGCAATGCAGGGTCGAAGCCGCCGAGCTTGTCCCAGACGCTGTGGCGCACGAGCATTCCGCCGGCGCTGACGGCCAGGACGTCGCTCATGCCGTCGTGCTGTTCCTGGTCGAGTTCGCTCTCGACCAGCGTGACCGTGGCGCCGTACGGGGTCATCGACTGGCCGAAGTCGTGGATGTAGTCGTCGGCGACCCACTCCATGACCTTGGGTCCGGCCACCGCGACGGACGGAGCGATCTCGAGCTCCCCGACGAGGTTCTCGAGCGCGCCGATCGCCGGGGCGCTGTCCTGCGCCAGGAGCCAGAGCAGTTGGTGGTCGCCGTCCGGCGGGCTCATCACCTGGGTCGCGACGTTGATCGCGGCGCCGAACGACAGATTGGCGTCCGCTGAGATCAGGTGGGTGGGGCCGAATGCCGCCAACAGCTCCGAGGTGGTGTCGCTCGAGCCGCAGTCCACGGCGATGACGGTGTCAGGCTGCCGGGTCTGTCGACGAAGGGCCTCGAGAGTTCGCTCGAGGTGCGAGGCGCCGTTGCGGGCGACGATGATGGCGGTGACTCTGGCTTGCATATCAGAAGACAGCCTAGGTCGGTTATCGGTGAAGATCGCTCAACCGGTCAGGCGCGCCCCGAAACCAGCCGACCGACCTCGCGGGTCGGACGTGCTGCCGGTTCGGTCCGGATCAGCCCGCGCGCTTGCGGAGTTTGCGTCGCTCGCGTTCGGACAGGCCGCCCCAGATTCCGAAGCGTTCGTCGTTGGCGAGGGCGTACTGCAGGCACTGGGGGCGCACCTCGCAGGACGAGCAGATCTTCTTGGCGTCCCTGGTCGAGCCGCCTTTTTCCGGGAAGAAGGCTTCAGGGTCGGTCTGGGCGCACAGGGAATCGGACTGCCAGGCGAGCGGGTTGTCATCCGCGCCCTCGACAATCGACGGTTCCTTGCGAACGCCGGGCACGCCGAGGCGTACAGGATCGACGAACCAGTCCTCAGGTACCCCAGAACGATATTCGGACAACGTCATATCGCCTCCACCCATCAGCTCATGCACGTTTTCGCGCTAGAACTAATTACACCGGTGTAGTTCGCTTCCGTCAAGTCGCAGATCGTAAACCCTCAATACGGGCTGGAGGGTTCAGACTCGCCGAGCCTGTCCGAATCGTGTCGTTCGATCAGACGACGGATGCCTGCCGGGATTCCCAGGCGCTCTGCACCATGTCCTCCAGGCTGTGGCGCATCTTCCAGTCCAGGTCGCGCGCCGCCAGCTCGCCCGACGCCACGATGCGGTCGGGGTCTCCGGTGCGACGCGGACCGATGACCGGGGTGAACGCGATTCCGGTCACGGAGGCGACCGTGCTCATGATCTCACCGACCGAGACGCCGTCCCCGCTGCCGAGGTTGTACACCGGCTCGATCGACAGGCCCTCGTCCAATCGCCGGGCGGCGGCGACGTGCGAGACGGCGAGGTCGGCGACGTGGATGTAGTCGCGCACGCAGGTGCCGTCGGCGGTGTTGTAGTCGTTGCCGTTGATGCGCGGAGTGCGACCATCGATCAGGGCCTCGAAAACCATCGGGAAGAGGTTGTGCGGGCTGGTGTCGCGCAGCTGGGCACTTCCGGAGCCGACCACGTTGAAATAGCGCAGCGAGGTGTGCGCGAGTCCCGCGGCGACGGCCTGGTCGCGCAGCAGCCACTCGCCGATCAGCTTCGACTCGCCGTAGGGCGACTCGGGGCTCTTCGGAGTCTCTTCGGTGACGAGGTCCGTGAACGGTGTGCCGTACACGGCGGCGCTGGACGAGAAGACGATGCGGCCGACGCCGGCCTCCTGCATGGCGGCGAGCAGCAGGGCGGTGGCCGTGACGTTCTGCTCGTAGGTGTGCAGCGGCCGGGTCACCGAGACGCCGGCGTACTTGAATCCGGCGACGTGGACGACGCCGCTGATGGTGTGCTCGGCAAACGTCCGGGCCAGCAGCGCGGTGTCGAGCAGGGTGCCCTCGACGAACGGGACTCCGGCCGGAACGAAGTCAGCGTGACCGCTGGACAGATCGTCCAGGACGACGACGTCGATTCCCTCGGCCAGGAACGCGCGGACGACGTGGGAACCGATATAGCCGGCTCCTCCGGTTACAAGCCAAGCCATGTGGTGCCCCTGCGCTCTCGAGGCAGCCGGATGCTGCCGATTCCCACCAGACTATCGTCCACGCGTGAACGGTTCGGGATGCCGGTTGCGCCGAGCCAGCTCGGCGTCGCCGAAGCCATCCGAGCGCACCGCGTGGATGCTCGCGGCCACGGCCCAGATCGACAGGGCCAGCAATAAAAACAGGAACAGGATCATGGCACTAACGCTAGGTCTTGCGACTTTCTGCCACGAGTGGCAGAGTTGCCACTTACCGACACATTCCTGCCAACGTCCCGGAGAACCATGCTGAAGAAGATTGTCTGCGTCGCCATCCCCGGAATGGCCCCCTTCGAATTCGGAGTCATCTGCGAGGTGTTCGGGATCGACCGGTCGGCGCACGGCGGTCCGGTCTTCGATTTCCACGTGGTCACGGCCGTGCCGGGGGCCCTGCGCACCAAGATCGGTTTCGATATCGTCGTGCGCGACGACCTGACCGCCGCGGCGGATGCCGACCTGATCGCGATCCCCGCCTACGAGGCCGGCAGCGAGATCCACCCCGACGTGCTCCGGGTGGTGCGGGAGGCCGAGGCGCGGGGCGCCTGGGTGCTCAGCGTCTGCAGCGGCGCGTTCATCCTCGGCGCCGCCGGGATCCTGGACGGCCGGCGCAGCACCACCCACTGGATGTACGCCGACGCCCTCGCCGAGTCCTATCCGAACACCACCGTCGACCCTGATGTGCTCTTCGTGGACGACAGGCATGTGGTCACCGGCGCCGGGACAGCCGCCGGCATCGACGCCGCGCTGCACGTGGTGCGCCGGGAACTCGGCGCCGCGGCCGCAAACGTGATCGCCCGTCGCATGGTGGTGCCGCCGCAGCGCGACGGCGGCCAGTCCCAGTTCATCCAGGCGCCGATCCCCGAACAGCGCAGCGACTCCTTCGCCACGATCACCGACTGGATGCTGCAGAGCCTCAACCAGGATCTCACCGTCGACCAGCTCGCCCGGCGCGCACTGATGTCGCCGCGCACCTTCGCACGCCGGTTCCGTGCCGAGCTCGGCACCACCCCGACAGCCTGGTTGAACCGGCAGCGCCTGATCATGGCGCAGCAGCTGCTCGAGCAGACCGACGACACGCTCGACCTGATCGCCGCGCAGACCGGGTTCGGGGCCGCGAGCGTGATGCGGCACCATTTCGTGCGCAGCCTGCAGACCACTCCGACGGCGTACCGCCGGACCTTCGGCGCACGCCGGCCCGCCCCGGACAACCAGGTCCCCGTCGTCGGCGACTCCGGCTCGCCAGGATGGGACTACGGCGTGGTGGCCAGGAACACCTCGCCGGAGCCCGCGAAGGTGACGGTGCCCTCGTCCGGGGTGATGTAGACGGATTCTCCCCTGGCCAACGAGATCGACGACGACGCACCGGCGACCAGGAACCGGCCGGCGGTGCAGATGGCGATGGCGGGGCCGGTGAGGCTCACCTGCCGCATCGGCACGCCGCCCTGACCGGATTCGGTGGTGGACGCATCCGCCGGCACCGTGATGTGGGCCAGCTCGAAGTCGGGCACGTCGGGCCTGTAGACGGCGACGCCGTCGGCCTGCAGCTCGGGGGCCAGGTAGGGCACCGGCAGCGGCGCGAAGTCGAGCACCTCGAGCAGTTCGTCGACGTCGATGTGCTTGGGGCTGAGCCCGCCGCGCAGCACGTTGTCTGAGGCGGCCATCACCTCCACGCCGAGCCCGGACAGATAGGCGTGGATGTTGCCGGCCGGAAGGAAGAGCACCTCGCCGCGCTTCAGCGACACCAGATTGGTGAGCAGTGAGATGACGATGCCCGGGTCGCCCGGGTACGCGGCCGAGAGCGAACGGACCGTGTCGAGTTCGGCGGCGAAGCTCACCCTGGCGCCGCCCTCGATCAGGAACGCGGCCTGCTCGGCGAGCGCCACCACCCGTTCGACCAGCCAGGACACCTCACCGGTGTCGCCGCCGCGGCCGTCGCGCAGCAGCCAGTCGACGACGTCGTGGATCGCCTCGTCGCCTACCAGGCGGTTCTCCAGGCCGAGCAGTGCAGCGGGCTGCGGGTCGTCCATGGTGGCGTCCAGCGCGCGCAGCTCGGCGAGGATGGAGCGGATCTGCCGCGGGTCGCGGAAACCGCACAGCGCCTGGAACGTGTCGCTGAGCGCGAAGATGATCTCCGGCTTGTGGAACGGGTCCCGGTAGTTGCGGTCGGCGGCGTCGATCGGGATGCCGGCGGCGTTCTCGAGCGCGAACCCGGCAGCTGCGCGATCCGGCGACGGGTGTGCCTGCAGGGAGAGCGGGCTGTGGGCGGCGAGGATCTTCATCAGGAACGGCAGCCGGCCCGCTCCGGCGTGAGCGGCGCCGAGCGCGGCGGCCGGGTCCCGGTCGATCCATTCGGTGAGGGTGGCCGCTCCCCCGGTGAGTGCGGGGTCGGCGATCACCGAGGGGCTGCCGGGGTGGGCGCCGAGCCAGAGCTCGGCCTCCGGGCCGCCGGAGGCCGGCCGGCCCAGGAGCGCGGCGATCGCAGTTGGCGAACCCCAGGCGTAATCGCGCGGTGTGTTGCTGATGCCCACAAACATGCATGGCTCCTAAACCTCGGGTTTAGACCAAACTACCAACCGCTTTCGTTCACGCGGCGCCCCGTCCTAGGCTGAACGTCCCGGTGCCAAGGCGCGCGCCGGGCATCATCGTGCAAGGGAGCCAGATGACTTTCGAACCGCTCAGCAGTGATTTCTTCGGGTACGAGAACCTCCTCGAGGATCAGGAGAAGGCGGCGCTTTCGCGCATCCGCTCCTATCTCGAGTCGGATGTGCGGCCGGTCGTGAACGGATGCTGGGAGCGGGCAGAGTTCCCGTCCGAGATCATCAAGCCCCTCGGCGCCCTCGGCGCGTACTCGTTCGGATGGGAGGAAACCCGTCCGTTCGAGAACTCGGCGGTGTTCCGCGGTTTCGTCGCGTTGGAGCTCGCGCGGGTGGACGCATCCGTCGCCACCTTCGTCGGCGTGCAGAACGGGCTCGTCGCCGGGTCGATCGCCGCGTGCGGATCGGCGGCGCAGCGGGCACTGTGGCTGCCGCGCCTCGCCAGCGGCGAGATCGTCGGCGCCTTCGCCCTCACCGAGCCGTTGAGCGGGTCGGATTCCGCGCAGGGGCTGCGGACGACAGCGACCCTGACCGGAGACACCTGGGTACTCAACGGCCAGAAGCGCTGGATCGGCAACGCCACCTTCTCGGACATCACCATCGTCTGGGCCAAGGACACTGCGGACGGCGCCGTCAAGGGTTTCATCGTGCCGACGGACACCGCGGGTTACACGGCCACCAAGATCGAGGGCAAGATCAGCCTGCGGTCGGTGCAGAACGCCGACATCACCCTGGCGAACGTGGAGGTGCCCGAGCACAACCGGCTGCAGAACGCGAACTCGTTCCGCGACACCGCCCGGGTGCTGCGCTTCACCCGCGCCGAGGTGTCCTGGGCGGCCGTCGGCCTGGCCATCGGCGCCTACGAGGCCGCGGCGGCCTACGCCGTCGAGCGGGTGCAGTTCGGCAAGCCGATCGGCGGCCACCAGCTGGTGCAGGACCTGCTCGTGAAGAGCCTGGGCAACATCACGGCGAGCCTGGGCATGGTGGTGCGGGTCTCCCAGATGCTCGACGAGGGCACCCAGCGTGACGAGCACTCGGCCCTGACCAAGTCATACACGACCTCACGGATGCGAGAGACCGTGTCGTGGTGCCGCGAGCTCTTCGGCGGCAACGGCATCGTGCTGGACTATGACATCGCCAGGTTCTTCGCCGACGCCGAGGCCATCTACTCCTACGAGGGCACTCAGGAGATGAACACCCTGATTGTGGGCCGCAGCATCACCGGCCTGGCCGCGTTCGTCTGACCGACGCATCCGTGCCGGCCTCAGAGGGATCAGACAGGCGGACAAACTAAGCTCTTCCGCATGCCAACCACAGGTAACGCCCGCGCTGGCTTCGGAAGTCTGGTGATCATCCCGACCTACAACGAACTCCAGAACCTGGAGAGCATCGTGGCGCGGCTGCTGGCGGCGACGCCAGGCGCCCATGTCCTGATCGTCGACGACGGCAGCCCGGACGGGACCGGGGAGCTGGCCGACCGGATGGCTGGGTCGGACGACCGGATCAAGGTCGAACACCGCACCGGCAAGCTGGGATTGGGTTCGGCTTACGTCCTGGGCTTCGGGTGGGGCCTTGAGCGGGGCTACGACTACCTGATCGAGATGGATGCCGACGGGTCCCATCCGCCGGAGCGGCTGCCCGACATGATCGCTCAGGTCGCCTCCGACGCACCTGGGGCCCCGTCCCTCGCCGTCGGTTCACGGTGGGTGCCCGGCGGCAGCGTGGTCAACTGGCCCCGGCATCGGCAGCTCCTCAGCCGGGGCGGGAACACCTACGCCCGCCTGATGCTCGGGCTCACTCTCAAGGACATCACGGCCGGGTTCAGGGTCTATTCGTCGGCGACGATCGCGGCGATGGACCTCGCGGATGTGTCGTCGAAGGGCTACTGCTTCCAAGTCGATATGACCCTGCGCGTGCTCGATCAGGGCCGTTCGGTCGTGGAATTGCCCATCGAGTTCCGCGAGCGGGAGGCCGGCGAGTCGAAGATGAGCCAGGCCATCGTCGTCGAGGCGATGCTGCGGGTCACGCAGTGGGGGTTCAGCCGTCGTGTCGCGAAGCTCCGTTCCGGCCGGTCGCAGGCCACGGTCGGCTAGCCGGCCCGGTTCGCTGGACGATGTCGGCGCCCTGCGCGAGACTGTCCCCATGACCACGACGACTGGGCAGCGGATGACGGTGACACGGTGACGGTGCGCCGCGGCGCCCCCGAGGTCGACGCGATCGTGGTCGGCTCCGGACCGAACGGGCTCGCCGCCGCGGTGACGCTGGCCAGGGCCGGGTTGTCGGTGCGCGTCTATGAGAAGTCCGCCAGCGTCGGTGGCGGGGCAGCGACCGCGGAGCTGACCCTGCCGGGCTTCCACCACGACGTCTGCTCCGCCGTGCATCCGCTCGCGCTCGCCTCCGAGTTCTTCGCGCGGTTCCAGCTCGCGGACCGGATCGGGCTGGTCGTCCCGGAGGTCTCCTACGGACATCCGCTGCCCGGCGGCACCGCTGGGCTGGCCTACCAGAGCCTGTCCCGCACCGTCGCCGAGCTGGGCCGGGACGGCGCGGCCTGGAACCGGTTGTTCGCTCCCCTGGTGGCCCACTCCGAGCAGGTGGCGGAGTTCACCGGCGGGCAGCTGCTGCGGCTGCCGAAGCATCCGGTCACCGCGTTCCGCTTCGGGGTGCGGTCGCTGGAGCAGGGCAGCCCGTTCTGGAACCTGCGCTTTTCGGGCGAGGCCGCGCCCGCCTTGCTCACCGGCGTGAGCGCGCACACGATCCGGGCGCTGCCGAGCATCGCCACCGCCGGAGCCGGGCTCACCCTCGCCACGTACGCGCACGCCGGCGGCTGGCCGATCCCGGTGGGCGGCAGCGGCGCGATCGTGACCGCGCTGGTGGACGACCTACTCGCCCACGGTGGCGAGATCGTGACGTCGACCGAGGTTCGACGGTTGAGCGACCTGCCGCCGGCCCGCGTCGTGATGCTGGACCTGACACCGCGGGCGCTGCTGCGGCTCGCCGAGGGGGAACTGCCCGCCGGATACGCGCGCCGGCTGCGGGCCTTCCGATACGGCAACGGTGTCGCCAAGGTGGACTTCGCCCTGTCTGATCCGGTGCCGTGGACGGCAGCAGGGCTGCGGGCGGCGGGCACCGTGCACGTGGGCGGCACCCGGGCGCAGATCCGGCGGGCGGAGAACACCGTCGCGCGGGGCCGGCACGCCGAAGACCCGTATGTTCTGGTCTCCCAGCCCAGCGGCATCGACCCCAGCCGGGCCCCGGCAGGCCGGCACACGCTCTGGGCGTACACCCACGTTCCGCGTGGGTCCACCGTCGACCAGACCGAAGCGATCGTGCGGCAGATCGAGCGTTACGCTCCGGGGTTCCGCGACACGATCCTGGCCAGCGCGAGTCGCACCGCGACGGAGGTCGAGCAGCACAATCCCAACTACGTCGGCGGCGACATCTCGGCCGGTGAGGTGAGCCTCACCCAGCTTGTGCGTCGGCCGGTCCTCTCCCCCGACCCGTGGCGCACACCGCTGGCCGGCGTGTACCTGTGCTCGTCGTCCACTCCCCCGGGCCCCGGCGTGCACGGTCTCGCCGGCTGGCACGCTGCTCTGAGCGCTCTTCGACACGACCTCGGGGTGCCGACGGCACCCGACCTCTCCCCGACAACCGGAAATAGGTGACACTGTGGCCGAGAACTATCGCACCATGAACTGCCCGCCCGAGAACGTGTTCGCCGTTCTGGCCGATGGTTGGCTGTACCCGAGCTGGGTTGTCGGAGCCTCCCGGATGCGGGATGTCGACGCGGCGTGGCCGACCGTGGGAAGCGCCATCCATCACTCGGTGGGTGTCTGGCCGGCCCTGATCGACGACACGACGTCAGTTCTGGAGTGGGACCCGCCGCGGCACGCGCTGTTCAAGGCGCGGGGCTGGCCGATCGGCGAGGCGCACGTGGCCGTGGACGTCAAACCACGCGGCAACGGTTGCGTCGTTCGCATCAGCGAGGACGCCACCGCCGGTCCGGGCCGGTTCGTCCCCGTGACCCTGCGCAGCCCCGCCATCAAGCTGCGAAACGCCGAGACCCTGCACCGCCTCGCGCTCCTCGCCGAGGGCGGCGCCGGGTTCTCCTAAGCGCACCGACCTGACGGCGATCCGATCTACGGGGGCCCCACCTCAGGCCCAGTGAGCCGGCAATGCCGCTTCAGAAAAAGATTCGAAACTCCTCTGTGCACAACTTGACATTTCTTCACATTTATCTTTGATTCGTGGGAGAATGGGGGTATGGACGAAGAGCTACTCGGCTCCACCACCCCGACGGGAACTCCTCCCGCCGGCACGAATCCCCACGACTGGAACACCGCTCTGGCCGCTCCGGCTCCGGATGTCACTGGGCTGGATGCTGCGGGCCCGGATGCTGGCAATCTAGGTGGCCCCAGCGACACCGATGCCGGCAGGCCGGGCCGCACTCGGGCTCGTGGGTCGCGGGGCACTCATCCTGGCCACCCGCGGAGTGGCCCGAGTGTGGGGCAGCCCGTGTGGCGGGATCCGGCCGAACTTCCCGGGGTCCAACGCGCCCACACCGGTGCGTTCGGTGACAAACTCCGGGTCCTCGAGGATGCCGCGGGGATGGTGCAGGCGGTGCTGGCGTCGATCGACCTGGACGCGCTCAGCGACGCGGAGGTGGTGGCGTTCACCCAGATGGTCGAACACGCCGGGCGTCCCGTGGACGCGGCCCGGGTCGGTGCCGCGACGGTGGTCGGCTACCGGTCCCGGCCCGGGTTGGGCCGGGACTCGATGGCCTGGCGGCTGGGCGCCTCGCACCAGAACGACCTGCTCACCCGGCTGACCCTGGCCTCGCGGCAGGAGATGAAACGACGACTCGCCCTGGGCGAGAAGGTTGCCCCGAGGGTGCTGGGCGGTCAAGTGCTGGAGCCGGAGTTCCCCGCGGTCGCCGCCGCGTTGAAAGCCGGCGAACTCGGGGTTGATGCGGCCGAGAACATCGTGAAGGGGCTGACCGATTTCAAGGTGCACGGCCGCTTCGACGCCGACCAGGCCGACGTCGAATCCGCCGAGATCAGCCTGGTCGAACGAGCCACCGGGTCGGTCTTCGACCGCATCCCCGGCCCTGGCGAGAGCGAGCCCGATACCGATACCGAGCCCGGCGTGGGCGGCGGTGTCCCGTCTGGGTTCACCGGGCCGATCCGCCGGCTCCGCGACTCGGACGGCTTCACCTACCCGGCTGATGACCTCCGGCCCCTGGCCGTGCGGATGCAAGCGCTGCTCAACCCCGACGGGCTCGCCCCGAACGAGACGACCCTCGAAGCCACATCCACCATCTCCTTCGGTGAGCTCGCCCGGGGCCTCCACCCCCTGCGCGGTGGCGTGACGCCGGAGTTGAAGGGGGTGATCCAGAACCTGTTCAACACGTTCCAATCGGCCCGCTCCGCACCCGCCTTCCCCTCCGCCGAGGAACAGCAGCGGATCGAGGCCGGAGAGTTGGTGCCGGGCGAGGTGATCGACGAGCGCACCGGCGGCGAAAAGCGCGCCGATATCCTCCGCGGCATCCTGGTCCAGGTCGCCCAGGACCCCCGCACCCCCACCATGGGCGGCATGCCACCCACCGTGATGGTGCACGTGAACGCGGCCGACCTACTCGCACAGGCCGGGGTGGGCTGGATCGACGGCATTGACGGGCCGATCTCGATGAGAACCATCAACCAGATGATCGACAACGGCGGCTTCCAACCCATCTTCTTCGGCGGCACCGGCGCGGTCCTCGGCCTGGGCAACAAGGCCCGCTGCTTCAGCCCGATGCAACGCAAAATGATCACCGCCAGGGACGGCGGCTGCATCATCCCGGGATGCGACTGCCCACCCCAATGGACCGAAGTGCACCACGTCATCCCCTGGCAAACCGGCGGGAAAACCGACGTGTCCAACGGGGTCCTGCTCTGCTGGTACCACCACCACACCATCGACACCGCCGGATGGAAAATCCGGATGGTGCACGGGCTGCCGCAGGTGAAAGCACCACACTGGATCGACCCGACCGGGAAATGGCGCACACCCGAGAGACACCGCGCCCACGACCCCGAAACCCGCCGGCACGACGAACGGCAAGACGAGTAGACCCGCCGGGGCAAACCCGAGGGATGCTGTGCTGTGGGCTCCAGCAGGTCAGGTGAGGTCAGGCGAGGGCGAGGAAGAGCTTCTCCAGCTCGTCGACCGTGAGCGAGTCGGCGTTGTCGGGGTCTGCGACACAGTCGCGCATGGCCGACGAGACGATCGTGAAGCCGGCCCGGTCGAGGGCGCTCGACACCGCGGCCAGCTGGGTGACGACATCCTTACAGCTGCCACCGGCCTCAACGGCATTGATAACCGCGCTCAACTGCCCCTGGGCGCGACGCAGCCGGTTGAGCACCTTCTTCTGGCTTGCGGCGCGTTCGTCGGCGGTCACGACGGCGGTCACGGGAACCGACGCGGTCATGACCGGGCCCCGTCCACGGTCGTGGGCAGACCGGCCTGCTGCCAAGCCGTCATGCCACCGGTCACGTTCACGGCGTCGACGCCGTTGCGCTCGAGGAATGTCGTTCCCTGCTGGCTGCGGCCGCCGGCGGCGCAGATGACGTAGACGGGGGCCTCGCGCGGAACCTCACCCAGCCGTTCGCTCAGCTCGCCCAGGGGGATGAGGATGGCACCGGCCGTGTGGCCCGCATCGAATTCGTAGGGTTCGCGCACATCGACCACGACGGGGTCGGCAAGGGCGGCGAGTTCGGTCACCGAGATGTCGGTCATGTGGAGGTCCCTTCGGGGGTGAGAACTGCGGTACAGCTATATACCCCATAGGGTATCAGAACATCGGAGCAGGTTGAGGGGAGGTCGCCCCAGTACCCTAGACACATGCCCGCCGTTCAGAGCCGTCTCACCGTTCGCCTGTTCGCGACCCTGGTGTTCTTCAGCGTCCTGGCCGGCCAGTTCTGGCGGAACCTGCTCGGCTGGTGGGGCTTCGGCGCGATCGCCGTGTTCATCCTGGTAGGCAGCATCGGTCTCCTCGTCTCGCTCAAGCCCGAATGGAGCTGGCGCGGCTTCCCGAAGTCCCTGGCCGCGTTCATGCTCGTCGCCACGGTTTCCCTCGCCTGGTCAGCGTATCCGGGCGCCAGCGCGATCGGCATCACCCTGCAGTGGATCACCACGATCACCGCCCTGTTCCTCGCCCTGTGCCTCAGCTGGGCCGAACTGCTGCGCACCCTCGCTGTCGCCCTGCGGTGGATCCTCGGCCTGTCGATCCTCTTCGAGGTCGTCGTCGCCGTGTTCATCGGCCACGCCGTGCTGCCGTTCTGGGTTGAATACAGCGGCAAGATCCCGGCTGCGTTCTACTGGTCGCGCGGACTTCTGCTGGACGGCGGTCCGATCGAGGGAATCGTGGCCAGCCGCAACCTGCTCGGCTTCATAGCCCTGCTGGCCCTGATCGTGTTCGCCGTTCAACTCGCCGCCGGCACCGTGGCCCGCGGCCGGGGCATCGCCTGGGTGGTCGTGGCGCTGATCATGCTGTGGCTGACCCGGTCGGCCACGGTGTCGGTCGCCCTGCTCGCCGTCGTTCTTGCCCTGGCCTTCACTCTCTGGGCCCGACGGCTGCCACCGATGGGCCGGCGCCCGCTCTACCTGACCGCCGCTGGAGTGCTGGCCGCCGCAGTGGTCGGGCTCGTGGCGTTCTCGCCCGCGTTGCTGACCCTGCTCGGCAAGAGCGACGACCTGACCGGGCGCTTCGACATCTGGCATCGGGTCGTCGACCTGGCCGGCGAACGGCCCGTGCTGGGCTGGGGCTGGGTGAGCTACTGGGCGCCATGGGTCGAACCCTTCGACGGCCTCGCCGTGCGCAAGGGCGTGCAATACCTCCAGGCGCATAACGCGTGGCTGGAT
Organism: Cryobacterium lactosi; assembly: GCF_004403945.1. Classification (GTDB taxonomy): domain Bacteria; phylum Actinomycetota; class Actinomycetes; order Actinomycetales; family Microbacteriaceae; genus Cryobacterium; species Cryobacterium lactosi. The sequence continues at coordinate 26,913 of NZ_SOHM01000018.1, forward strand.
GTCTGGCTCCAACTGGGCATCCTCGGCCTGATCATCTTCGCCGCACTCATCCTCTCGACCCTGTGGCGGTCCTGGTTCCTCGCCGTCGACCGGCCCAGGCTCGGCGTCGCCGATTCGGAGCCGTACGCCATCTCCTCTCTACTGCCGCTCCTGCTCACGGTGGCGCTGCTCGCGCAGAGCCTGGCCGAGAGCCGGATCCTCGTCGAATCGGGCTGGGTCCTCCTGGTGATCCTGGCCGTACGCTCCAAGCGCCCCGGCGCAGACGCGGAACTTCTCGGCCTGGGCCGTCGATGACCGGACCCGCCCGCCCGCCCTACCTCCCCGATGCCATCACCGCGGTGCTGGCCTCGCCGCGATTCAGCGCCACCCTCACACACCTGATCATCGGCTTCGCCTTCTCGACGCACCTGGTGCGCAGCCTGGTCGGCTGGCCGGGCCTGCTCGCCGCGCTGGTCTGCCTGGTTGTGCTCGCGACCGCGTCGATGATCGCAAGGCGGCACAGCATCGAATGGCACGGGCTGTTGCCGCTGTCGATTCTGGTCTTCCTGGTCTGGTGCGCCCTGTCAGTGCTCTGGAGCGGGTATGCCCTGTACACCGTCGCCGGCATCGCCTACCAACTGGCTTTCGCCTTCCTCGCGATCTACGTCGCCCTGGTGCGCGACACCATCCAGATCGTCCGGGCGACGGGTGATGTGCTCAGGCTGCTGCTCGGCCTGTCCATCGCCCTCGAGGTGCTGTCCGGCCTGCTCCTGGATCTGCCGATCGTGTTCCTGGGCATCCAGGGCAACATCAGCCTGCTCGGACCCATCCAGGGCATATTCGGGTCACGGAACGTTCTCGGCCTGGTGTCCCTGATCGCCGCGATCAGCTTCATCATCGAGCTGCGGTCCCGCTCGGTGCGTCCGGGCCGGGCCGCCGCGTCGATCGCGCTGGCGTTCCTGGGCTTGGTGCTCACCCACTCCCCGGTGTTCGTGGTCGTCGCGAGCGCCGTCGGCATCGCCGCACTCGCGCTGTACTGGCTGCGCCGCACCCCCGCCGAGAACCGGTGGTTGCTGCAGCTGAGCCTGCTCGGCACCACGGTGCTCGCGGCGCTGTTCGCCTTTGTCGGCCGCACCGGCATCATCGACATGCTCAACGCCGGCAGCGAGTTCGAAACCCGCTCGTCGCTGTGGCGGGAGATGTGGCGCCTGGTTGAGCTGCATCCGCTCGAAGGCTGGGGCTGGACGGGAATCTGGCCCCAGAGCGTAAGCCCGTACGGCTGGCTCGACTTCGTGACCGGCAGCGAGCACTCCTCTGCCCTCAACGCGTTCCTCGACGTGTACTTCCAGGTCGGCCTGGTCGGATTCCTGTCGTTCGTCGTGCTGGTGGCGCTGGCCTTCATCAGGTCCTGGCTGCTGGCCTCCAACAAGAAGCCCGTCGTCTACGTCTGGTCCCCACTGGTCCTGGTGGTGCTCCTGGTCACGTCGGCGGCCGAGAGCACCGTGCTTGTCGAATTCGGCTGGCTGCTGCTGCTGATCTGCTCGGTGAAGGCCGCGCAGGGCCAGAGTTGGCGCCGGCTGTTGTCGCCGAGCCCCCGCAACGAGCTGGTCTAGCCGCCGGGGCACGACCGCGCTCCCCCCTTTGGGATTTCAGGAGCGGGGACTGTGAAGTCTAAGCTGGCACTTCACGAATCCGCGAAAACGCGCTATGGCCGACCAGCCCTGCCGCCCGCACCATCCGCTGAACAAGTGCAGCTACAATCTTGCGAGCTCTCCGGCCGCATCACGCGGAGGGGAGCGCGCATTCCCTGACGCAGTCAAGTGATCGGAACCAGTTCGAGTGAGTCAAAAATTTCCTGCTGACCTCAGCGAATTCACCGTGCCCGGCCATAGCCGCGGGCTCATCGACGCTTTGTCGTACCGATACCTCTTGCGGCTCCTGATCCGAAAAGGCACCCTCACCCGGTATCACGGCTCGGTTCTCGGCTGGGTCTGGTCGTACGTCAAGCCCGCGGCGCAGTTCCTGGTCTTCTACCTGGTCTTCGGCTTCTTCCTTGGTCTGAACAAGGGCATCGACAACTTCCCGATCTACCTCTTCTCCGGCATGATCGCCATCAACCTGTTCGGCGAGGCCTTCGGCAACGCCACCAGGTCGATCGTCGACAACACCGCCCTGGTCCAGAAGATCTACCTGCCTCGGGAACTCTTCCCGATCTCCGCGGTCATCGTGGCCTTCGTGCATTTCCTTCCACAGGTCCTGATCCTGGTGGTCGTGTGCCTGATCGCGGGCTGGGTGCCCAGCCTGATCGGGATCGCAAGCATCATCTTGGGCATGCTCATCGTCGTCACCCTGGCCATCGGGCTCGGCCTGTTCTTCGGCGCCATCAACGTGGCGTTCCGCGACGCCCAGAACCTCGTGGAGCTCATCCTGCTGTTCGCGACCTGGACCTCTCCGGTGCTCTACGCCTGGACGATGGTCGCGGACAAGGTCTCGCCCTGGGTGTTCAACCTCTACCTGGCCAACCCGCTGACATCCGCCGTTGAGCTGTTCCACGCGGGATTCTGGTTCAGCACCACGTCGGGCTCACTGCCCCAGCCGCCGCACCTGGCTGCTTTCAGCCTGATCGGCCTGCTGATTTCGCTCATCATCCTTGCTATCGGGCAACTCGTCTTCAAGCGTCTGGAGGGGCATTTTGCCCAGAACCTCTGATCCCGTCCTTCCGCGCATCATCATCGACGGCGTCGACAAGACCTTCACCCTGCGGCACACGCACTCGTTCAAGGAATCATTCATCGCCAAGCTTCAGAAGAAGAAGACGACGACGAGTTTCTCCGCGCTCTCCGACATCGGATTCACCGTCGAGGAGGGCGAATCCGTTGCGCTGCTGGGCTACAACGGTTCGGGAAAGTCCACTCTCCTCAAGCTCATCTCCGGCGTGATGCGGCCGGATTCCGGGCGGATCCTCACCCGCGGTCGGGTCGCCGGGCTGATCGAGGTCGGCGCCGGTTTCCACCCCGACCTTTCCGGCCGGGAGAACGTGTACCTCAACGCCGCGATCCTCGGCATGAACAAGGACGAGATCGACCGCCGCTTCAACGACATCGTCGAGTTCTCCGAGATCGGCGAGTTCATCGACACCGAGGTCAAGCACTACTCCTCAGGCATGTTCGTCAGGCTGGCGTTCTCCGTGGCGATCCACACCGAACTCGACATCCTGCTGGTCGACGAGGTACTTGCCGTCGGGGACGCCCCGTTCCGCGAGAAGTGCAAGCGGAAGATCCTGGAACTCACCGAGCAGGGCAAGACCATGCTGGTGGTCAGCCACGATGTCGACATGGTCACCCAGGTGTGCAGGCGGGGCATCGTCCTACGGGACGGCAAGGTCTGCTTCGACGGCGCGGTCAACGATGCCGTTGCCTCCATGCAGGGAAACGGTGCGTGACGCTGTGACGGCCCCCGGTGCCGACGAGGATGTGAAGCAGAAGTCTTCAGGCTTCATCCTCATCGTCGCCGCGACCGGGATCGTGGGCATTGCCGGGTACGTCATCACCTGGCTCGTGCCCCGCACCATCGGCGTCGGCCCGTACGCCGTGTTCGCCGTGTTCTGGTCGTTCATCTTCCTGGTCGCCGCCGCGCTCTCGGGCATCCAGCAGGAGGTCACCAGGGCGACGCACCTGCGCGACCCCGCTAATACCAGCTACCGCAACCGCGCCGGCGTCTTCGCGCTGGCCGCATTCGTGGTGGTCCTGGTGCTCGTACTGGGCACGGCCCCGCTGTGGCAGGCCCAGGTCTTCCCCGTCGACGGCTGGTCGCTGGTGCTGCCGTTGGCGGTCGGTGCCGCGTCCTATGTGCCGCTGGCCGTGCTGGCCGGGTCGCTCTATGGCGTCGGCCACTGGAATGCCCTCTTCGGCCTCATGGCGGTCGAAGGCCTGCTGCGACTGGTGTTGATCGGCATCGCTCTGGCCTTCCTGCCCGGCTCTGTTCCGCTCGCGTGGGCCGTCGCCATCCCGTTCCCCGTCGCAGTGCTGGTCATCTGGCCCTTGGCCAGGGCCCGCGTCGTCGGCAAGACGCAGCTGGACGTGGCGTTGCCTGCTCTCACGTGGAACGTCGTGCGCACCACCGTCGCCGCCGCGTCGATGGGACTGATGGTCAGCGGGTTCCCGCTGGTGCTCAGCCTCACCTCACCCACGGTGCCCTCCGACGACCTCGGCCTCGTCATCCTCGCGGCCACCCTGACCCGGGCCCCGCTGATCGTCGTGGGGATGGCCCTGCAGAGCTTCCTCATCGTCTTCTTCCGAGGCCGACTGGATCGGTTCTGGCGATCGCTGCTGCAGCTGGAGGCCCTGGTGCTGGGTCTGGGCGCCGTCCTGGCCGTTGCCGGGCTCCTGGCCGGTCCCGCCGTCTTCGCGTTCCTGTTCCCCGGCCAGGCCGTGCCGGAGGGCTGGGTCATCGCAACCTTCGTGGCCTCCTCCGCCCTCGTCGGGGCCCTGTGTGTGAGCGCCCCCGCGGTGCTCTCCCGCAATGCGCACAGCGCCTTCACCGCCGGGTGGGTGGTTGCCGCCGTCACCACAGTGCTCTGCCTGCTGCTGCCCGTCGGCTTCCTCGAGCGCACCATGCTGGCGCTGCTCGTCGGCCCGGCCGCCGGCGTTCTGGTGCACGGCATCTACCTCGCCGTCGCGCGGAACGGCGAGAGCGCACCGGTATCCCCCGACGCACTGGTCACCGACTGATGACAGTCCCGCCCCTGCCGACCACCCCGACGAAAGACGCTGCCACCATGAACCGCACCGGCCCGCACCGGCTAGCCGATCTCAAGTGGCTGGCGCTGACCGCACTGACCGTCGGCCTGCTGGCGTTGGTTCCGCTGATCTGGAGCCGTCGGTTCTACTTTCAGGACGACTCGGAAAACGGCGCCTTCGGTGTCTGGTACCACATCGGCCAAAGCCTCCTATCCGGGAAGATCCCGGTCCTCAACCCGTCCGTGTGGTCCAGCGGGAACTACCTGGCCGAAGGCCAGTGGGGCACCTGGAACCCGCTGATCATGCTCATCGGCATCGGTGCCTACCTCTGCGCGAACGCGGTGGTCTTCATGACCGTGCTGAAGGTCCTGCTCCTGGTCATCGCCGGCTGCGGCGTCTACCTCCTGGCGCGGTCCTACCGTGCCGCTCCCCCGCTGGCGTACGTGGCGGGTTTCGCCGTCACCCTCAACGGGTTCACGATCTATTTCGACGCTCCCTCCTGGGTGACCGGCCTGCTGGTCTGGGCGCTGATTCCCTACTTCTGGGTCGCCCTGCGGCGGCTCACCCAGCGCTCGGCGAACCCGCTGCCCGCTTTCCTGGCCGGCTATCTCATCGTCACCGTCGGCTACGTTCAGGGTGTCTTCGCCATCGGCTTCGTGCTGCTCGCCGTCGGCATCGACTGCCTCATCCGCCGTCACTGGGCCAAGGCCCTGCGGATCGTCGGGGTCGGCGTCGCGCTGGTTCTGGTCGCCGTCACCGTCTTCCTGCCCGGCGCGCTGACGGGGTCCGTCACCAACCGAGCGGTGAACATCGTCGGCAACGACGGCATGATGAGCGTGGACCTCGGCGGCATCTTCAGCTCCACCATCGCCACGGGGTACCCGCAGGTGAGCTCATGGTGGTGGTCAGGTCCCACCGCGACCAGCCCCGTCGTCTACATCGCCTGGTTCCTGCCGGTGCTGTTCTTCGTGGACTGGCGAAAGGCCCTGCAGAACCGCTCGCAGGTGCGGGATCTGACCATCGTGATGAGCCTGTCGCTGCTCTACGTGCTGCTTCCGACGGTGATCGGACCGCTGCGTTACCCCGTCCGGTTCATGCCCTACTTCGCCCTGACCCTGATCGTGCTCACCATGGTGGCGTTGAGCCGCGCAGCGGTGCCTCGCCCGGGCCGCAACCGGATCATCGGCGCGACCATCGTGATCGCGGCCGCCGTGTACCTGTCCTGGGCACAGCTGCCGCCGCACTATCTCGCCCTGATCTTCAGCGGACTGGTCGCGATTGCCGGTCTCGGCGCGATCTGGTGGCTGCTCCGCCGCTCCGGTCGCCAGGAGAGCTCGGTCTGGGCCAGCGTCGCGGCCGTCACCGTCGCCGTCAGCCTGGTGCTGACCGCCGCCCAGCACTACGACACGAACTCGAGCCCGCTGTCAATGAACAACGTCCCCGCCGACACGAGCATCCCCAAGGGTGTGCTCGAGGGTGTCGACGGCGACGTCCTCGTGGTCGGCGACCCCCTGGCGTACGGAAGCGACCCAGCGGCCTGGGAGGAAACCCTGATGGCCAACACGTGGTACCTCAGCCCTGCGCAGGTGCAGAACCGCTATCAGCTGATCGGTTTCGCCGCGTACAACTCGACGCTGTGCCTGCAATACCTCGGCGGCACCTGCCCGGAGCTGCTGACCACCCTGTTCGAGCCGCGCGATGCGACCGGGATGCTGCTGGTGGACCAGCTCTCGATCGACAACATCCAGATTCTCAAGGTCGCCTTCGACGACGAGGAGTGGCTCAGCCCGCCCGACGGATGGAGCATTCTGCGTGACACCGGGCTGACCGTGGTCTGGAGCCGTGACGAACCCGTCGGTGCCGCCGGTGACGTCGTGTGGTCCAGCGACGGCACCAGCGTGGAGACACTGTCCCAGACCGACACGTCTGTGACCATGAAGGTGCTCTCAGCGCCCGCTGACGGGGGCACCGTGGCCCTGAGCCGTCTGGCCTGGCCGGGATACTCGGCCGAGAACGCCACCCTCACCACGGAGCCTGTGGACGGCTTCCTCCTCGGGCTGGATATTCCGCAGTCCTCGGTGGGCGAGGTCGTCACCGTCACCTTCCAGCCGCCCGGCTGGGCCATCGAGGTGGCCGCCTGGCTCACGGCCGTTGGCGGCATCCTGATCTGGACGTTGCTCGTGGTGATCGGCCGGCTGCGCCGCCGCACCCCTCGCCCGGCAGCCTAGCGTCCGCGGAGGCCGATCACCGACGGGTCAGAGCCGCTCTGCCGACTTGGCCGGGAACGCGATCGCCGGGTTGAACCGGATGCCGGCCAACAGCCGACCGTACATCTTGCGCTGCAACGCTCCGTTCACCCGACCGCGGCGCATCATCAGGGCCACCCGGGCCGCCAGGTACAGGTAGGCGAAGAGGCTCTGGTGGTGCAGCCGGAAGGACGCCTCGTTGCGGATGCCGTAGGCGAACTTCCACGCGTTGGCGTCGTCGATCAGGCCGAAGTTGACGCCCTTGTTGTCGCCCATGTCGTGCACGACGACGCTGTCCAGCACCTGCACGCCCGGGCAGGTGCGGGTGATGCGCAGGGTGTATTCGTGGTCGTCGAACCAGATGAAGTATTCGGAGTACGGCAGGCCGTGCTTCTCGATCACCCAGCGCGGGATGAGCACCGACACGAAGGAGCAGCTCTTGACCATGACGGAGCGCTGACCCTTGGACACGAGCCTGGCCCAGTCCCAGGTGGGCTCGGGGTTGTTCATCTCGCAGATGGCGCCGTCGATGTAGTTGACCAGCGAGCAGGAGAAGGGCACGTCGGGGCCGAGCTCGGCGACGGCGCTGACGAAGCCGTCGCGAAGCTTCTCGAGGGCGTCGGGCTGGGGGTAGCAGTCGTCGTCCATGATCCAGACGAAGTCCGCGCCGAGCTGGTAGCCGCGTTCCATGCCCGCCGAGAACCCGCCGGCGCCGCCGGTGTTGGTCGGCAGGGACATGACCTCGAGCGGGATGCTCGTGGTCAGCTGGCCGAGGTACTCCGCGGTGCCGTCGGTCGACGCATTGTCCACGATGATGAGGCGGGTGGGCGCGAAGGTCTGGGCTTCGATGGAGGCGATCACCGTCTTGAGCTTTGCGAGCCTGTTGAAGGTGACGACGACGGCGCTTACTTGTTCCATAGCTCGAACAGCTTTCCGGCCCAATCGTGGGCGCTTTCATACTCGGTGAATTCCTGGGCCAGGGCCACTTCACGGCGCCAGACGTCTGCGCGGTACTCCTCTGAACCCGCCATCCGCGTGACGACCTCGATCGCCCCGGTCAGGAACAGCCCGGGCTCGCGGGACACGAGGGCGTCGGGCACGATGACGGTGCGCTGGGAGCCGACGTCGGTGGAGATGACGGGAACTCCGGCGGCCAGGGCCTCCAGCGTGGTGAGGGTGAGGCCCTCGTTCTGAGAACTCAGCACGAGGCAGTCGATCCGGGCGAGGGTGTTGCTCACCGGGGCCGACTCGTCTACCCACTCGACGATGCCGGTCAGGTTGTGGCCGTCGATGTCCCTCCGCACGAAGTGCTCGAGCTCACCGCCGCCCTGGATCACGACCCGCACGGACAACCCCTGGATGTCCTGGAGTTCTCTGACCAGCTTGGTGAACAGGTAGGGACGTTTCTGGGCGGCGAAGCGGCCGATGAAGCCCAGGGTGAGCACGGACTCGTCGACGCGCGCGCGGGCTGTCTCAGCGACCGCCCCGGTCGTCGTGAGGCCGATCAGGGGCGCCAACGCGACCTTCGCCGGGTCGACGCGCTGCACATCGACGAACCAGTCCTGCAGTTGCGGCGAGATCACGTGATGCACGTCGATGAATTCGTCCAGAGCGGCGCCGATGGCCGGGTAGCCGCCGCCGTTGTATTCCAGGATGTGGTGGGTGGATGCCACGTGCAGGCCGGGGATCCGGTTACGCAGCCACGGCAGCCGGTCGTAGACCCACCGGCTGTGGTGCACGAAGACGCCGCGGACGTCGAAATTCGTTGCGAGGGCTTCAAGCACCGGCTCGGAGTGTTCGGGCTGCCCGACCGGGTGAGTGAGCGCGAGGACGATCGCACCGTCCAGCTCGGCCCTGGTGATCCACGGGTGGGTGGACGGCACGTCGGTGATGACGATGGGGCGGAGGCCTTTGGCTCGGGCGAGGGCGATCGACTCCATCGCCCAGCGCTCCGCACCGCCTAGTTCGAGCCAGTGCAGGCCGAAGATGACGGCAGGTTCGCGTTCTGCCCTGGCTCCCCCGGTCGGTACGCCGGTCAGGTCGACGACCCGACGCTCCACCACGTGGGAATTCAGCGCGGACTCCCGTCCGCGAAGCAGCCACTGCCGCAACCGGTCGTATTCGAACGGGTACCGCCGTTCGATCCCGCCGCGCAGCCGCCAGTACAGGCTGGCCCGGCCGACGACCGCCGGTGCGCCTGGTTCGCGTTCCGGATCGAGGACGATGTTGCGCACGCCGGTCTCCGGGTCGCTCCGCCAGCCCTTGCGGTGGTGCGTGTAATGCGGGTGCGGAGAGCCGGCCACCGTGCTCACGATGCTGAACTCGGCCACCTTGCGGGCTTCGGCGCGCACCTTCTCGTGCCGGGTGCCGGCATCCGTGAGGTGGGCCATGTCACCGGGACGGGCGATGTGCACCACGATGCGCAGGGTCACGCCGGGGTTGTCGAGGGCATGGAAGTTGGCCGCCGAGACCAGCAGGGCCAGTTGGCGCTCTGTCAGTGCGGACCCGAGCTGCTCTGCCGCGCGGGCTGACAGCTCGGCGCTGAACAATGCGGGGCGGCCGAAGGCCGTCGAGAGGAGGTCAGACATGGTGAAGAGGGTACTTTCACTTCGCTTGGCTGGCAGAAACAGGTGCTCGGTGGCGCCGTCGATTCCCGCAGCCGGCCGGATCAAGCACGTGGTGCCTCGATGCCGGCCTGTTTGATGGGCACGTCGTCAACGGCGCGTTCGGGGATGTTCTGGAGGGACATGCGCCGCATGGCGCGACGGGCCGGCTCCTCGACCCACTTCCACAGGACGAAGCCGAAAAACGTGGCAAGCGCCGGGACCAGGAAGATGAGGATCTTACTCGCAAGTGTACCTTGCGCCAGGAACGGAAGCCTTTCCTGGGCCGTCCAGACGATTTCGATCAGTGGCATATGCACCAGATAGACGCTGTAGGACGCCATTCCGCCGACGACCAGCCACCGGTGTCCGAGCAGGCTCATGAGGCCCTTCCGACCCACCACGATCGCGCCGACGAAGACCAGCAGGGCGGGCACTACGAGCACACCCCAGCGCTCGTTCACCCGGCCGTTGAGCAGGTACGCCACGATGAGCACCGCAACGATCAGGGCCGGCGCCAGCCAGTTGGCGATGCGCTGCGCGCCGGGCCGATTCTGTACCTTCTCGAGTGCGTAGAAGAGCAATCCGCCGGCTACGAACTCGCAGAGGATACGGATCAACCACATCCAGGGGGCGTACAACGATCCGAGCGCGAGGGCGAACAGCACCACCGGCATCACGGTGAGCACCGCGAGGATGCCGAGGCCCCGGGAACCGAGCACCCTGGACAGGCGGAAGAGCAACAGGGCAAGGACTGGGAAGAGCAGGTAGGCGAGTGCTTCGACGGACACCGACCAGGCGGCGCCGTTCCAGGTCAACCGGTTGAAGTCGGCTTCGGTCCACTGCACGACGAGGGTCGACTGGCGAAGAAAACTCCACACGCTGAAATCCCGCGGCGCGACGGGGTCCGTGGCGCCGAAGATCAGGAAACTGCCGTGCCACACCGAGACGAAAGCCAGCATCACGAAGTAGGCCGGCCAGATCCTGGACAGTCGCGCCCACCAGAACTTGACTGTCGCCTTGCGCTCGAGGGAGCCGCCCATCTTCCGCCCGTAGTTCAGCGTGATGACGTAGCCGCTGAGGATGAAGAACAGGTCGACGCCGTAGTCGCCGTGGGTGATGATCGGGGCGAACACGGCGTACACCGCCGGGAACTCCGCGGCGATGCTGAACCGGATGTGGAACAGCACCACCCAGAGCGCGGCGAGGATCCGCACACCGGTCAGCGCATGAATCTGCCTGATCGGGGCGGCCCCGACCGGGGTGTCGGCGAGGGAGGTTCCTGACACGTCAGCCTTCCGTTCGGCGGCCCGCTCAGGCCGGCGCGTCCGTCGCGAAAAGCGGACGAAGCTTGTTCTCGAAGGTGGACAGGGCGGCACCGATGGCCATGTGCATATCGAGGTACTGGTAGGTCCCCAGGCGACCACCGAAGATCACATTGGGCTGCTCGGCGATCCGCTCCCGGTAGCGCAGCAGGCGCTCACGGTCCACGGCCGTGTTGACCGGGTAATACGGCTCGTCGGCATCCTCGGCGAAGCGGGAGTACTCGCGCATGATGACGGTCTTGTCAGCGGGGTAGTCCCGTTCGGGATGGAAGTGCTTGAACTCGTGGATGCGGGTGTACTCGACGTCGGTGTCGGCGTAATTCATCACCGGGGTGCCCTGGTAGTCGCCGGTCTGGACGACTTCCTCTTCGAAATCGAGGGTGCGCCAGGACAGCGGTCCCTCCGAGTAGTCGAAGTACCGGTCAACGGGACCGGTGTAGACGACGGGGACGGTACCGACCGTGTCACGGATGTTGATTTCCTGGTCGAGGTCGAAGAAGTCGGTCGACAGGCGCACCTCGATGTTGGGGTGGTCGGCCATGCGCTCGATCCAGGCGGTGTACCCGTCGACGGGCAGACCCTCGTAGGTGTCGCTGAAGTACCGGTTGTCGTAGTTGTATCGCACGGGCAGGCGGCTGATCACTTCGGCCGGCAGCTCACGCGGGTCGGTCTGCCACTGTTTGGCCGTGTAGTCGCGGATGAAGGCCTCGTAGAGGGGGCGACCGATCAGGGCGACAGCCTTGTCCTCGAGATTGGCCACCGTGGCGACCGCGCCCTCAGCGGCCTGTTCGCTGATCAGCGCGCGGGCCTCGGTCGGTGAGTAGGCGCTGTGGAAGAACTGGTTGATCGTGCCGAGGTTGATCGGCAGCGGGAAGACCTCGCCCTTGTGGGTGGTATACACGCGGTGCCGGTAGTCGGTGAAGGAAGTGAAGGTGTTGACGTAGTCCCAGACCACCTTGTTGGAGGTGTGGAAGAGGTGGGCGCCGTAGCGGTGCACCTCGATCCCGGTTTCAGGTTCCACCGAGCTGTATGCATTGCCTCCGATGTGGTCGCGCTTGTCGATGACGACAACCCGCAGGCCCAATTCGTTGGCGCAGCGCTCGGCCACAGTGAGGCCGAAGAATCCGGCTCCGACAACCACAAGGTCAACGTTCATAACACCCATCCTCACTTACGCCGGCCGCTTCGGACCAAACTTTGATCCTACTGGGGCGTGTCTGTGTGCTTGCTCACGGCCATCCGACGATAGACCGCGCGGCGGATGACGACCGGAACGAAGCGGTACCCGCCACGCACGATCACATTGCGCAGGAACTGGCCGGGTGTGACGAACCTGTCGGCCAGCAGCCGGCGTTGCAGGGCGAGCTCACTGCGGAACAGGGACAGGCCGCCGCGCCGGTTGTACGCGCCGGAGTCGACCCGGTACATGACCAGGGGTTCCGGCAGGTTGCGCACGGTGGCGCCGTTCATGATCATCCTGGCGAACAGCCAGTAGTCCTCCATGAGAGGAAGGTGCCGGTAACCGCCGGAGGCCTCCACGGCGGACTTGCGGTACACGACGGTCGGGTGGTTGAACGGGTCGCGGAATCTCGCCTGGCGGGTGATTTCGGCCTGTCCGACCGGAGGGACCCTGCGGCCGAGGATCTTGTCCAGCTCATTGAATTCGAGCATGCCCGTTCCGACCAGGTCACAGCCCTCTTCGATGGCGGGCAGCTGCTTGGCGAAACGTTCGGGCAGCGAGATGTCGTCGGCATCCATTCGTGCGACCACGTCGAACCGGCAGGCGGCCAACCCCAGGGTGAGCGCAACGGCCAGGCCGACGTTGACGTCCAGGTCGACCCGGCGAACCTCGACCGGTGACGCGGCGATGGCCGCCGCGACGGCGTCGGCGAGGGCCGGGCTGATCGGTCCGTCCCGCACCAGGACGACCTCGGCGGGTCGGCGGATCTGGTCGGTGACGGCGCTGGAGAACGCCCGGGTGAAATACTCCGGCCGGTCGCCCAGGTACACCGGCAGCAGCAACGAGAAGGAGAGGTCGGTGGCTGTCACGACGAGGACCTCGTCGGGCCTGACTGCGCAGAGGCGACGGACTCCGCAGCGGCGACGGACTCGCTGACCCGGCCGAACCCGGCGAGGACCTCATCGTTGCCGGCCGGGCGGGTGGTGAGCCCTTCGCGCAGGCCGTCCCGCAGACCTTGCCAGAGCGTGGCGCGGTCGGCGGAGTGCGCGAAGGTGCTGACCCAGCTCCTGGCCGTCGCCCCGGCGTAGAGCAACCGTTCGGCGTTGGAGAGGGCCGGTGAGAGACGCAGCAGCCAGAGCTTGTTGCGCACCTCCAGCCGGAACCGGGGCCCGGGATCGATGTTCGTCGACCCGAACACCTTGGTCTTGTGCACGACAACGCTGCGCCGGCAGATGTACCCGGTGGATCCGCGCAGTATCCGCGCGGTGTACTCGAAGTCGTCGTTCCAGAGGAAGTACGCGGCGACCGGCAGGCCGTGCTGCCGGATGGCGCGCGCGTCGATCATGACCGAGACGAACGACGCCGAGCGGACCGGATAGCAGTCGAATTCGCGAGCGCGCTCCAGGGCGCTGCGGGAGGCGAAGGGTCGCGCCCGCGGCATGTTCATGGGGTGGTCCCTGCCGTCCGTCCAGTGCACGGCGGAGGCGAGGATCCGGGTGGTCGCCGGAGCATGCGTCCGGGCAATGAGCAGTTCAGCGAGGGCGGTCTCGGTGGGGACGGTGTCGTCGTCCATCAGCCAGACCAGGTCTGCGCCGAGCGGACCGACGGCCTCGGCCAGGCCGGCGGTGAAGCCGCCTGCTCCGCCGGTGTTGCGGTCCAGCACGACCAGGGTGACTTCTGGATGCGCCGCACGGACGGCCTCGGCCGTGCCGTCGGTGGATGCGTTGTCCACCACCAGCACGTCATCGGGCCGTCGGGTCTGACCGGCCAGGGCGGCGAGGCTCTCCAGGAGCAGGTCACGACGGTTGAAGGCAACGACCACGACCACGACTTTCTCACCGGGTGTCTTGGTCATGAGTTCTCAACTTTCAGTGGTTCCCGCAGCTCGGTGGCCCAGGCCGGCCGGGGGCGTGATCCGGCCCGGCCTCGTCCCCAGAGCCGGATGGCACCCCAGCCCAGGAGCAGAAGGACCAGGAGGACGCCGGAGAGGATCTGGACGGGCCAGCCCGGCGCCCGGAAGGACACCGTCACGACCTCGCCGGCGGAATCGGCAGGAATGTCGATGCCCATCATGAACCCGTTGATGAGTTCGTCGGACACCGTTCCGCCGTCAACCTCGTAGCCGGGCCACGAGATCCGGCTCAGGGCGACCTGGCCGCCGTCGGCGCCGACCTCGTCGACGCGGAAGGAGACGCCCATATCGTCTTCGTGGAGCACGGTCACCGAGGTCTCGTCGTCGGACCACACGACGCTGCCGGCGCCGGGTACCGGGGTGTCCCTGACGATCAACCTGGTCAGCGCGGTGTCAGCCGCCACCTGCCAGCCGGCGGGCGTCTCGGCCCACAGCTCTTCAGGAACCGAGCTCTTCACGATCAAGATCGAGCTGACGCCCAGGTCATCCACGAGGTTCTGCTCGGTGTCGGAATCCGCCGTGAACAGCTTCGGCAACAGGTCGGCACAGGTCACGCCCTGATAGGCCATGCACAGCGCATCGCCGTACCCCGGGTAGAAGACCGAGGTGTACGCGTTCTGCACCGGAGCCTCCGGGATGTACCAGAGATTGGCGACGGTCGTTTCGGCCCAGTCGCCCTGCTGGATCTGACCGTTCTGCGGTCCGCCGACCACGAGGACATCGCCCTTCGCGTCGGCGAGCAGGTCCCGGTAGCTCTGCACCGAACTGGGTACCTGGTAGTTGAGCAGCGGGCCGCTGGTGTGCACGACGTGCTGGGGCAGGATGACACCCAGGGTGACCAGAACCGCCAGAGCGGGCAGCAGCCAGGCTCGTGAGGCCCTGGCCCGGTCCCGCCAGGGGGCGGACAGGCCCGGCAGACCACGCGGAGAGGTGATCCGGTAGAACACCCAGAGCACGATGATCACCGCGAGGATCGCGAGGGCGACCACCCCGGCGTATTGCGGACCCTGGAACACCGTCAACAGGCCGCCGAAAACCGCGTATGCGCTGCCGGCCAGGAACCGCCGGCGGGAGAGCACCTCGACCCGGGCCAGGGACAACCCGATGGCGAGGATCAGTAGCACCGCGATGGCCAGATACGGCATCATGCGCAACGGGATCCGGAGTGGTCCGACGTCGCTGGGCAGGAGCACACCGATCAATGCGACGCCGAAGAAGATGACGACGCTCAGCCGGGTGGCGAGAACCGGCATCAGCCGCTTCCAGGCGATGAAGGCGAACAGCGGGAGCATCCAACTTATGTAGACCAGCGGCGCCGAGGGGAAGAAGGCGCCGAAGAAGCCGACCTGCGGGATCCCGACCGGCGTGTTCGCGGCCACCAGACCGCTCAGGTCCACCGTCAGCAGCCCTGTGTTCACGACACCCTTGGTGCGCCCGGACGTTCCCGCGGTCAGCAGGCCGGGCAGGTGCACGATGACCGCGAACAGACCGGCACCGGTGGCGATCAGGAACGCCCGCACGATGGATGCCCGGTGCCGGGCGATGAACGCCTCAGCGATCGTGGCGGCGAGAGCGACGGCCAGGAAGATGGTGGCGTGCACGTAGCCGATGCCGACCGTACCGATGCATGCCAGGAGAGCAAGGGTGGGCGACTTGGCCGAGAAGACGGCGCGCCTGGTCAGCGCCCAGGCCAGCGCCCACATGCTCCAGGCCAGCAGACCGTTCACCCAGGTGGTCGCATCCAGGTAGAACGTCACGCCCGTGAACGGCAGCGCGACGGCCACCGCTGCCGCCCACCCCCGGCTGGACTGGAAGGTGCGCGCCAGCAGGTACGCGCCCAGCGAACCCGCGACCAGGCAGACGACCTTGACCACGGTGGAGAAGATCAAGGCGTTGCCCGCCCAGTGCGACCAGAGGCCGATCAGCCAGAGGACCGGGCTGAAGATGCCCCAGGCGCCTTCGGCGAGGTAGTTGCCGGACTGCCAGACCAGGGGGTTGATCAGCGACCAGTTCCCCTCGAGGATGCGGGTGCCGATCTCGTACCACTGGCCGAAGGCACCGGACTGGGTGTCGTCGATGAAGTAGTAGCCGCGGTTGACCAGCAGTGGGAGAGCGGCCCCGAGCAGTACGGCGACGACCACAACGGCGGGCCACACGAATCTCGACTTCACCAACAGAATGCCCTTTTCTCGCCCTGATCAGGATGTGACGGTCGTCACTGTGCGCGCCCGCAGGGGTGATTGCCGGCCCGCTCCGCGCGAACCGCCTCCCCATTCTCGCCTAGGGCCGCCCCGCGCGGGGACAGAGCTCCCTCAGGAGCACCCGGTATCGTGAAGGCTCAGCACTACGAAGGATGCGAGTCACACCTAACCTATGACACACGATGCGATGTTCCCTGATGATCAGCCTCTCGTCTCTATCGTCATCCCCGCCTATAACAATGCGGACTACCTCGACGAGACCATGAAGAGTGTGCTGGGCCAGACGTACACCAACCTCGAGGTGATCGTCTCCGATCACGCATCCACCGACGACACCTGGGCCGTCATGCAGCGCTACAGCTCCGACCCCCGGGTAACCCTCCTGCACACCGAGGGCGGCGGCGGCGCACTGCGCAACTGGAACCGGGTGAGCCAGGCTGCCACCGGCGACCTGATCAAACTCGTCTGCGGCGACGACCTGCTCTACCCCACCATCGTCGCCCAGCAGGTCGCTGCGCTCATCAATGAGCCCGGCGCCATGCTCGCCGCTTCCCCGCGGGACATCGTCGACGCCAACGGCGCTCCGGTGCTCAAGAACCGCGGCCTGGCCGGCCTGACCGGCGTGCACGACGGTGCCGTCGCCGTGCGCAAGACCGTCACCCAGGGCACCAACATCTTCGGAGAACCCGGCTGCGTGCTGATGCGCCGCAGCGCCCTGGAGAAGGTGGGCTGGTGGGATTCCCGCTGGCCGTACCTGATCGACGAAACCTCCTATTCGATGGTGCTGCTGGAGGGAAAGTTCGTCGGCGTCCCCGGCAGCCTCGCCGGTTTCCGCATCTCAGACAGCCAGTGGAGCGTACGCCTGGTCGCCGAGCAGGCCGAGCAGGCGATCGGCTTCCACAACTGGCTGGCGAAGACCCGCCCGGATGTCATCTCGGCCACCGACCGGCGCATCGGCAACACCCGCGCCAGGGTGATGGCCCAGGTCCGCCGGCTCGCCTACATCTGGCTCGGCCGCCGCATGTCCAAGGCGGTGACGACGGATGCCGCAGCCAACTGACCCGGCCGACGAAACCGCCCGTGTGGTAGGTTCTGAACCCGTGACACTCCCCTCAGCAGAACCCGACGTCGCCGACCACACCATCTCGATCGTCATCCCCGTCTACCAGGGAGAACGCACCCTCACCGGCGTGCTCGACGAGATCGAACCGCTGACCCGGCTGAGCATCACCCCCGACGGGTACAGCTTCCAGGTTGAAGAGGTCCTGCTGGTCTTCGACCACGGCCCTGACGACTCCGCGTCGATCATCCGCAGCATCACCGAACGTTTCCCGTTCGCCCGCGGCATCTGGCTGAGCAAGAACTTCGGCCAGCACGCCGCCACCCTCGCCGGCATGGCGTCCTCCGGCGGTGACTGGATCGTCACCCTCGACGAGGACGGCCAGCACGACCCGCGCGCCATCGGCGGGATGCTCGACACCGCCATGCGCGAGCAGGCCAGCGTCGTCTACGCCAAACCGACCAACCCGGCCCCGCACGGGCCGGTGCGCAACGCCGCCTCGAAGACGGCCAAGTACCTGCTCACCAAGCTCTCGGGCACCGGCGCCGCCGCCGACTACCAGAGCTACCGGCTGATGCTCGGCAACATCGGCCGCAGCGTCGCCGCCTATGCCGGCTCCGGGGTGTACCTCGACGTCGCCATCGGCTGGGTCGCCTCCCGCGTCACGACCTCCCCGGTCGAACTGCGCGAGGAAGGCGAACGCAGCTCGGGCTACTCGGCCCGCCGGTTGTTCTCGCACTTCTGGCGCATGATCCTCACCACCGGCACCAGGGGGCTGCGGATCGTCAGCGGCCTCGGTGTGATCTTCGCCGTGATCGGCGTGATCTTCGCAATCGTCATCTTCATCCAGCGCCTCGCCGGTGACATCGCGATCCAGGGCTGGGCGTCGCTCAGCGTGCTGGTGCTGCTGAGCGCCGGGTTCATCCTGTTCTCGCTGGGCATCATCGCCGAGTACATCGGCATCAACGTGAACATGGCCATGGGCAAGCCGCCGTACCTGATCACGACCGACCCGGCGGATGGGCCTCTCGGGCGGACGCGCAAAGCCGCCAAGTGACCACCTACGTCTGGGTGATCGGGGCCAGGGGCCTCCTGGGCAGCGCCACGGCCGCCGCGATCACCCGCCGCACCGGCTGGGAGCTGCTGAGCGCTGACCCCCTGCCCTGGGCGGACGACGAGGCGCTCTCCGCTGCGGCAGCCGCGACGGCGACCAGGCTGTTGGCCACCGCCGCGACCGAGCGCGCGAATTGGGCGGTCCTCTGGCTGGCCGGCAACGCCGTCACGTCCACCCCGCCTGAGGCGATCAGCCGGGAACTCCGCCAGCTGCGCCTGGTGCTGGATGCCGTCGGCGGCGCGGCCGCCTACCAGGGCACCTCACGCTCCGGCGCCGTGTTCTACGCGTCCTCGGCCGGCGGCGTGTACGGCGGTTCGGCGCATCCGCCGTTCGACGAGCAGAGCACACCGGTGCCGATCTCCGGCTATGGGCGGTTCAAGCTGGACGCCGAGGCGAGCCTGTTCGATTTCTCCCGCGCCACCGGTGTCTCGGTGCTCGCCGGCCGGATCGCCAACCTGTACGGTCCGGGGCAGAAGCTGGGCAAGATGCAGGGACTGATCTCCCACCTGGCCAAAGCCCAGTTCTCGCCGAAGCCTGCGTCGATCTTCGTGCCGCTGGAAACCATGCGCGACTACATCTTCGTGCGTGACTGCGCCGAACTCGTGCTGGATTGTGTCGCCAGGCTGCTCACGGTCACCGAGGCGACCGGGCGCACCGAGGCGATCAAGAACCTTGCCTCCGGCCAGGCCGTGACGATCAGCAACCTGCTCGGCCAGATCCGCAGCCTCGCCAAGGGCCGGCCGAACGTGATGCTCGGCTACTCGGCTGAGGCCTCGATGCAGGGTCTGGACCTGCGCATCACCTCGACGGTGTGGCCGGACCTGGACCGACGGCAGCTGACCAGCCTGCCCGCCGGCATCAAGGCCACCATGGACGACGTCCTCGCCCACATCCAGTCCGGCGGCTAGTCGGTCTTGAGCAGCCCGTTCAGGTAGACGCCGTAGCCGCTTTTGGCGAGCGGGGCGGCGAGGCGGGCGAGCTGGGTGTCGTCGATCCAGCCGGCGCGCCAGGCGATCTCTTCGATGCAGCCGATCTTGTGGCCTTGGCGGTCTTCGATGACGCGCACGTATTCGCTGGCCTGCATCATGGATTCGAAGGTGCCGGTGTCCAGCCAGGCGGTGCCGCGGTCCAGGACCTGCACGTGCAGGTTGCCCTGGTTGAGGTAGCGCTCGTTGACGGTGGAGATTTCCAGCTCGCCGCGGGCGGAGGGTTCGATGGACTTGGCGATCTCGACGACGGAGTTGTCGTAGAAGTACAGGCCGGGAACGGCGTAGTTGCTCTTGGGCTTGACCGGCTTCTCTTCGATCGACACGGCGGTGAAGTCGTCGTCGAACTCCACGACCCCATACGAGGTGGGGTCGGAGACGTGGTACGCGAAGATCAGGGCGCCGTCGATGTCGGCGTTGTTGCGCAGCGCCGTTCCCAGGCCCGCGCCGTGGAAGATGTTGTCGCCCAGGACCAGGGCGACGCTGTCGTCGCCGATGAACTCCTCACCGATGATGAACGCCTGCGCGAGGCCGTCCGGGGACGGCTGCACGGCGTACTGGATGTTGATGCCCAGGTCGGACCCGTCGCCCAGCAGCGCCTTGAACTGGTCGTTGTACTCCGGGGTGGTGATGATGAGGATGTCCTTGATGTCGGCCATCATCAGCGTCGACAGCGGATAGAAGATCATCGGCTTGTCGTAGATCGGCATCAGCTGCTTGGAGATGCCCTTGGTGATCGGCCACAGGCGTGTGCCCGATCCGCCGGCGAGAATGATTCCGCGCATGTCTAGTTCCGTTCGTTGAGCGTCTGGTAGTAGGCGCGGGCGGCGTCCCAGGTGGGCAGCAGTCCGCTCGCGGCGGCCTCGGCGAGGCTGGGGGCGTCGGTGTCCTTCGGGGACAGCAGCAGCTCACCGGCGTCCTTGGGGAACACCAGGCCGACCTCGGCGTCGAGCGGGTTGATGCCGTGCTCGGCGCCGGCGGTGTAGGTGGAGGAGACCAGGTAGCTCACGGTGGCCTTGTCGGTCAGGGCGACGAACGCGTGGCCGAGGCCCTCGGCGATGTAGACGGCCTTGCGGTCCACGTCGTCCAGCAGCACCGAATCCCACTGCCCGAAGGTGGGCGAGCCGACCCGGATGTCGACGATGAAGTCGATGATCGCACCGTGTGTGGCGGTGACGTACTTGGCCTGGCCCGGCGGGATGTCGGCGAAGTGAATGCCGCGCACAACGCCACGGCTGGAGACGCTGGTGTTGGCCTGACGCAGGTCCAGCGGGTGCCCGAGAGCCTCGGACAGCTTGTCGAATCGGTACCACTCGAGGAAGACTCCCCGGTCGTCCCCGAACTGCTTGGGGGTCACCTCGTAGGAATCGGGGATGGAGAGTTCACGAATCTGCACGTTCGCCAGCCTAGCAATGCGCGTCCAGTACAATCGCGTAGGCACCTTTACGCAAACGGAATGGTTACCAATATATGAAGATCCTCGTCACCGGCGGCGCCGGGTTCATCGGCTCGAACTTCGTTCGCCGAACCCTGCAAGACGCTTACCCCGGCCTGGAGGGCGCTGAAGTCGTCGTCCTGGACGCCCTCACCTACTCCGGCAACCTGGAGAACCTGGCCCCCGTGGCCGATTCGCCCCGGTACTCCTTCGTCAAGGGCGACATCCGCGACGGCGCGCTGCTCGACACCCTGTTCCCCGGACTGGACGCCGTGGTGCACTTCGCCGCGGAGTCCCACGTGGACCGCTCCGTGCGTGACGCATCGATCTTCGTCGAGACCAACGTGCTCGGCACCCAGCAGCTGCTCGACGCGGCCCTGCGCAACGACCTGCCCCGGTTCGTGCACGTGTCCACCGACGAGGTCTACGGCTCCATCGCCGAAGGCTCCTGGAACGAAGAACGCGCCCTGGAACCGAACTCGCCCTACTCGGCGTCGAAGGCCGGCAGCGACCTGCTCGCCCGCAGCTACCACCGCACCCACGGCCTGAACGTGTCGATCACCCGCTGCTCGAACAACTACGGCCCGTACCACTTCCCCGAGAAGGTCATCCCGCTGTTCGTGACGAACCTCATCGACGACCTGCACGTTCCCCTCTACGGCGAGGGCAACAACATCCGCGACTGGCTGCACGTGGACGACCACACCCGCGCCATCGCCATGGTGCTGGTCAACGGCCGCGCCGGCGAGATCTACAACATCGGCGGCGGCACCGAACTGACCAACGTCGAACTCACCCAGCTGCTGCTGGACGCCACCGGCAAGGACTGGTCCTACGTAGACCGGGTCGCCGACCGCCTCGGCCACGACCTGCGCTACTCCGTGGATATCTCCAAGATCCAGGCCGAACTCGGCTACTCCCCCGAGGTGCCCTTCGAAAAGGGCCTGGCCGACGTCGTGCAGTGGTACCGCGACAACCGCACCTGGTGGGAACCCCTCAAAGCCCGCGCGGCGCTGAGCTGACATGACCCGCTATCTGATCGCCGGCGCGGCCGGGATGCTCGGTCGTGACCTGCAGGACGCCCTCGCCGGGCGCGACGTCACAGCCGTCGACCGCAGCGAGCTGGACATCACCGACCTCGCCGCCGTTCAGAAGGCCGTCGCCGGCCACGACGTGATCATCAACGCCGCGGCGTACACCGCCGTGGATGCGGCGGAGGAGAACGAGGCCGCCGCATACGCGGTCAACGCCATCGGCCCACGCAACCTCGCGATCGCCGCCGCCGCGGTCGGCGCGAAACTCGTGCAGATCTCCACCGACTACGTCTTCGACGGCGCCGGCAACAGCCCATACCCCGAAGACACCGAGATCGACCCGCTGAACGCGTACGGCCGCACCAAGGCCGCCGGCGAACAGTTCGTGCTCACCGAGAACCCTGCGCGCAGCTACATCGTGCGCACGGCCTGGCTCTACGGTGCCCACGGACCCAACTTCGGCCGCACGATGCTCACCCTCGCCGCGGGCCGGGACACGGTCTCCGTCGTCGCCGACCAGTTCGGCCAGCCGACGTGGACGGTCGATTTGGCCCGTCAGATCGTGACGATGCTCGACGCGGATACGCCCGCCGGGATCTACCACGGCACCAACGCCGGACAGACGAACTGGTTCGGCTTCGCCAAAGCCGTGTTCGCCAGCGCGGACCTGGACCCGGAGCGGGTGTTGCCCACCGACGGAAGCAAGTTCCAGCGGCCCGCCGCACGACCGGCCTACTCGGTGCTCGGCCACGACGCCTGGGCGGCAGCCGGCTTGACCCCGATGCGCCCCTGGACCGAGGCCCTCGCAGACGCCGCTACCCACGGCGCGTTCACTCCGTCATGATCACCCTCAAGGTCATCGTGGACCAGCTGGTCTCCCCGGTGCCGGGCGGACTCGGCCGCTACACCGAGGAACTGACCCGGTCGCTGATCGCGACGGCGCCGGCCGGCTGCGAGGTCGAAGGCATCGTATCGGCCACCTCCGCCGAACACTACGACCAGATCATCGCGGCCCTGCCCGGCCTGGCCGGCCTGCACAAGATGGCCTTGGCACGCCGCGAGCTCTCCGCCGCCTGGCAGCTGGGCGTGGCCACCTCGGCCGGCCACGGCCTCGTGCACGCCCCCGGGCTGTTCGCCCCGCTGCACCGCCACGACAGGGCCAAGGACGAGACCCAGGTCGCAGTGACGGTGCACGACGTACTCGCCTGGACGCATCCGGAAACGCTGACCCCGACCACCGTCGCGCGCGCCAAGCTGATGCTCAAACGCGCCCGCAAGCACGCTGACGCCATCGTGGCGCCCAGCCACGCCCTCGCCGACCAGCTGCGCGAGATCATGAACTTCGGCGACCGGGTGCGGGTGATCGGCGGGGCCGTCAGCAGCAGCCTGACGCTGCCGACGAATTCCGCCGCCGCCGAGAACATGGCCGTCGAGCTGAACCTGCCCGACGAGTACATCCTCACGGCCGGAACCCTTGAACCGCGCCGCGCCGTCACCGCGCTCATCGAAGCCCTCGGGCGTCCGGGCGCCGTCGACCTGCCGTTGCTTGTCGTCGGTCCGGACTCATGGGGGGAACTCACCCTCGCCTCGGTGGCCGACGAGGCCGGCCTCGCCCCGGACCGGGTGCGCGCGCTGGACGGCTTGAGCGACCAGCAGCTCGCCCTGGTGATGTCCCGGGCGTCGGTCTTCGTCTACCCCAGCCTCGAAGAGGGCTTCGGCCTGCCGATCATCCAGGCTTTCCACTTCGGTACACCGGTCATCCACTCGGATGCGCCGGCGTTGGTCGAGGCCGCCGGCGACGCGGGCTTCGTGGTGGAACGTGACGACCCGGCCGGCTACCCCGAGCGGCTCGCCGCCGCGCTTGACCGGGTACTCGGCGACGCCGCGCTGGCCGACCGGCTGCGCATCTTCGGCAGCGACAGGTCCAGGGCGTTCAGCTGGCGGGACACCGCCGAGCGGGTCTGGCAGCTGCACGCCGACCTCTGAGCCGGTCGGGACTGAGCCGCGCGGCTCAGGGCGCCGGCGTCTCGGTGACCGGGTTCAGGGCCGTGTCGATCAGGCTGCGGATGTAGTCGTAGTCCGGATCCTGCGGGTCGACGTTGTTCGCCGGCACCAGTTCGACGGCACCCACCGGGAGCTCCTTGGTCTTGCCGGCCAGGTTGGTGAAGTACCCGAGCATTCCCTGCGGCACATCCGTCGAGACCACCTGCTGGCCGGCCTCGGCCACACCCTGGAACTTGGTGATCACGTTCGCCGGGTTGAACTGCTTGAGGATCGCCTCCTGCAGAACGCGCTGCCTGGCCATCCGGTCGTAGTCGCTGGTGCCGTGTCTGGCCCGGCCGTACCAGAGGGCGGTGAAGCCGTCCATGTGCTGCTGCCCGGCCTCGACCCAGCCGTCGACGTTGTTGAACTCCTCGTCGCCGCCGATGGGCAACCGCTCGGCCACGTTGATGTCGACCCCGCCGAGGGCGTCGATGAGCTCGGAGAAGCCCTGCATGTCGATCAGCACGTAGTACTGGATCGTGAGGCCGGTGATGCCGCTGGCGGCGTCCCGCATGGCCTCGATGCCGGGCTCGCTGCCCTCGGCCTCGGCATTCGGATACATCTCCGGGCTCTTGAGCTCGACCTCGGTGTAGATCGAGTTGAGCATGCAGGCCGACACGTCACAGACCCCGTCGTAGCCGTACCCGTCCGGGTAGACGGCGTTCAGCGGGGATCCCTCGGGGAACGGCACATACTCGAGGTCGCGGGGCAGCCCGATGATGTCGGCCTTGCCGGTCTCGGCATCGATGCTCACCACCGAGATGCTGTCAGGTCGCATTCCCTCCCGGTCGGGTCCGGCGTCGCCGCCGAGCAGCATGATGTTGTACCGCCCGTCCACGGGCGGCTCCGATGGCCCGGCCGCGAACACCGAGGAGAGGAACCCGCTGGCGGTGGTGGCGACGTAGGCCCCGTAGCCGGCCGTGCCGGCGAAGACGACCATCACGACGGTCGCGAGCCCAGCGATGAACGGGCGGGCCTTGGGCCGAGCCTTGACGAGTCGGGTCAGCCGGATGGTGTCGAAGGTCAGGATCACCCAGACGATGGCATAGAAGACCATCACGGCGGCGAGGATCCACAACCCGATCGAGTTGGTGGCCACGGTGAGCACGATCTCCGGGTTCAGCGTATAGACGACGCCGGCGACGATCACCAGGCCCAGGAAGGTCAGGGTGGCGCGCAGCCCGAAACGGCCCAGGCCGCGGCTTCCCGCGAGCACCTGGGCGGAGCCGGGCAGAAGGATGTTGAGGACCACGAGCCACCAGGCCCGGCGGGTCATGACCTGTCGGGAGCCGGAGTTCGGGTACCGGATCGGGCTGCTGGCGCTGCTCATAGTCTGGCTTGCAGGGCCGTGTTCTTCTGCTCCACCTGCTCGGCCAGCTGGTCGGCGTAGGCCTCCAGCTTGAGGCGCAGCGCGTCATCCGCGGTCGCCAGGATCTTGATCGCGATCAGGGCCGCGTTGCGGGCACCGCCGATCGACACTGTCGCAACGGGCACGCCGGCCGGCATCTGCACGATCGACAGCAGCGAGTCCAGGCCGTCCAGGCGGCCGAGTGGAACCGGAACGCCGACGACGGGGAGCGTGGTGACCGCGGCGAGCATGCCCGGCAGGTGCGCCGCACCGCCGGCACCGGCGATGATCACCTTGAGGCCGCGACTCCAGGCCTCCGAGCCGTAACGGATCATCTTCTCGGGTGTGCGGTGTGCGGACACCACCTGCACCTCGTGGGCGACGCCGAACTCGGTCAGCATCGCCGCGGCGTCGCTCATCACGTTCCAGTCGGAGTCCGACCCCATCACGACACCGACGAGCGCGGCTGCGGAGGGGGCGGACTCAGGGTCGGAAGTCGCGAAGTTCTCTGGCACGGTGATGATCTTAGGCTTTAGTCCTGGAAAAACGCCGCAGTGGCACGCGCCTGGTAGGTGACCGAGTCCAGATCGGGCCCGGATGCGGTGACGTGGCCGATCTTCCGTCCCGGACGGGGGGCCTTGCCGTAGTTGTGCACCTTGACCGTGGGCTGTTCGGCGAAGGCTGCGGGGTAGCGGTCCGCCATGCTGCCCTCGGCGGGACCGCCGAGGATGTTGACCATCACCGACCAGGCCTCCCGGAGCCCGGTGCCGCCCAGCGGGAGGTCCAGCACGGCGCGCAGGTGCTGTTCGAACTGGCTGGTGGTGGACCCGTCGATCGACCAATGGCCACTGTTGTGCGGCCGCATCGCGAGCTCGTTGACCAGCAGCCGGCCGTCGGTGGTTTCGAAGAGTTCCACGGCGAGCACACCGGTGACGCCGATGCCCTCCGCGACGCGCTCGGCGATGTCGGCAGCGACCTCGCTGAGCCGCCCGGCAGATTTCGGGGCCGGTGCGATCACCTCGGCGCAGACGCCGTCCAGCTGCACGGTCTCCACCACCGGCCAGATCGAGATCTCCCCTGACGGGCGCCGGGCGACGACCTGCGCCAGCTCGCGGCGGAAGTCGACAAGCTCCTCGACCAGCAGGTCACCACCGTTGGCGTCTTCGGCGAGCGCGAGGAACCAGTCGTCGGCCTCGTGGGCGTGGGACACCACCCGCACCCCCTTGCCGTCGTAGCCGCCCCTGGCCGTCTTCACGACGGCCCGGCCGCCGTGGTCGGCCAGGAACCGGGCCAGGGCGTCGGCATCCGCCACCCGCGCCCAGTCGGGAACGGGCAGGCCGAGCTCGGTGAGTCGCTCCCGCATCAGCAGTTTGTCTTGGGCGTAGAGCAGAGCGTCGGGCCCGGGGTGCACGCTGATGCCCCGGCTGACCAGTTCTCGGAGGATCACCTGCGGAACGTGTTCGTGGTCGAAGGTCACGACATCGACGGTCTCGGCGAACGCGAGGACCGTGGCCAGGTCGCGATAGTCGCCCACCGACACCGCGGCGAGGCTGGCGGACATGCCGTCGGACTCGGCCAGGACCCGGAGGTCGATGCCGAGGTTCACCGCGGCGGGGATCATCATGCGGGCCAATTGGCCTCCGCCGATCACACCAACGATCGTGCTCATCTGTTCACCAATTTCTGTGCGACCGTTCATCCGAGGGGCTGGGAACTCTCAGGATGGGGATCATGCCGGGACGTAGACTGCGAGAGAAGCGCGTTATCTCGCTACACGTTCCATTTTCACCTATCGGCCGGACGGATGCATGTCGAGACCAACCTTCAGCAGGCATCGGGTGTTTGCCTTCGCGGCACAGCTCGCGAAATTCGGCATGGTCGGGCTCGTCGGTTTCGCGGTGGACATCACGGTCTTCAACCTGCTTCGGGCGACGATCTTCTCCCCCGAGGCCCTGGCCTCCGGCCCGATCTGGGCGAAGGTCGTCTCGACGATCCTCGCGATCCTGGCCAACTGGGTCGGCAACCGATACTGGACATTCTCCAAGGACCGCCGCTCCCAGACCCTGCGGGAGGGCCTGGAGTTCTTCGCGGTCAGCCTCGTCGGCATGGGCATCGGGCTGGCCTGCCTGTGGGTGAGCCACTACGTTCTCGGCTACACCAGCGTCCTCGCCGACAACATCTCGTCGAACGTCATCGGCCTGCTCCTCGGCGCGATCTTCCGCTTCACCCTGTACCGCTACTGGGTGTTCTCGCCGTCCCGCCAGGCAGCGGCTCCTGCCAGCGCGGGTGCGGGTGCGACAGGCACGGTGCCGACGAGTACGGCGGCGCTGCGGTTACAGGCCCGGGCGGATTCCGAATTCGTCACCGAGCGCTGACTGCTCCTGCCGACGCGTGGCCATCACGGTCTGAGACTGCTCCATCAGGTCCTGCAACACCTGTTGCACCAGATCGGCGTCCGGCACGTCCCGCAACGACAGCGGATGCTCCAGGCCCGAGTTGATGCGCACGGTCCCTGACCTGAATAGCGACTGCAACCAGGTCCTGCGCACGCTCACGTCGTAACCTCTGCTGTGCAGCAGCTCCTGGCGCACGTGCACGAAGATGCCGTGCACAAAAATGATCCGCCGGCTCGTCACCGTGTACCGCCGGGTGAGCCAGGCCACCAACGGCAGCAGCCAGAGCAGGACCACGACCAGGCCGGCCCCGACCAGCAGCAGATCGTTCTGCCACTGCTCGGCCAGGCTGCCGTAGTAGTACCCCGTGGCGCCGCAGACGCCGATCAAAACGAGGGTGGGCCAGAAGAGCACCCGTGCGTGCGAACGCAGGCGGGCGATGACCACCTCGGGCGGCGCCGTCGGCACGGCGGGCAACGAGCTGGCTGGGTTGGTCATATACCCATTAATACCTCAGATGGGTCACGTCCCCCGCGGCGACGGCCTGCAGTTCCCCGTTCGTCTGGTCCTCGACGATCAGCCGGCCGTCCGGATCCAGACCGACCGCCGTTCCGACCAGGTCGTGGCCGCCGGGCAGTTCGACCCGGACCGCGGTGCCCAGGGTGCCGCACAGCGCGGTGACCTCGGCGTGCAGGCCGCTGGCCACCGGATCGGCGCCGGCGGCGAGGAAATTCGTGGTGAGGGTTCTCAGCTGAGTCAGATAGGCCGCGAGCACGGCGTCGGGGTCCGGTACGGCGCCGGTCACCAGCATCAGCGACGTGGAGGTGAGCGTGGGCAAGTCGTGCTCGTCCAAGGCCAGGTTCAGCCCGGTGCCGATGCACAGCCCGCTGGCATCCGGCAGCAGCTCGGACAGGATGCCGGAGACCTTGTAGCCGTCGATGAGCACGTCGTTCGGCCATTTGAGCGCCACCTCGTGCCGCGGTTCGTCCTCGTCGCCGGTCGCGGCGGCCTGCACCACCGAACGCACGGCCAGGGTCATGGCCGCCCCGGCGAGCAGCGGAAACCAGCCGAACCGGTTCGGCGGCAACGGCCCGGTCTCCAGCCGGGGCCGGAGCAGCACCGAGATGGCCAGGGACTTGCCGCTGGGGGCCAGCCAGGTGCGGCCCAGCCGGCCGCGGCCGCTGGTCTGGTTGTCGGTGACGATGACGGAAAGGTCCGGCCACTCCGCAGCATCCGGGCCGCTCGCCGCGGTCACCAGCACATCGTTGGTCGAGCCGGCCTCGGGGAGGTACTCGAACCGTGCCCCGATGCCGCGGCTGATCGGAAATTCCATGCTGACGCCTCTTCTCACACCCCGCAGGGATCATAACTCCTGCAATTCTGCCCAGTTTGGCCCCGAACCGCAGGATCAGCCCCGGCCGGGCCCGAATTGCAGGAGTTATGCACCCGCGCCGGTGCAGAGGACTCCGGACCCTGGGGGCTGTGCGGGTGGGGCCGGTAGAGTAAGCGGCGTGACTGAGAACCCGACCGGACCTGACCTATACACGACGGCGGGTAAACTCGCCGACCTGAAACATCGCTATCACGAGGCCGTGACCGCGAGCGGCGAGGCCGCCATCGAAAAACAGCACGCCAAGGGCAAGATGACCGCCCGCGAGCGGGTGGCCGAGCTGCTTGACGAAGGATCGTTCGTCGAGCTGGACGAGTTCGTGCGGCACCGCACCGTGGCGTTCGGCATGGAGAAGAAGCGTCCGTACGGCGACTCCGTCGTCACCGGCACCGGCACCATCCACGGCCGTCAGGTGGCCGTCTACTCCCAGGACTTCACGATCTTCGGCGGGTCGCTCGGCGAGGTCGCCGGCGAGAAGATCATCAAGGTGATGGACCTGGCGCTGAAGACCGGCGTGCCCATCATCGGCATCCTCGACTCCGGCGGAGCGCGCATCCAGGAGGGCGTCGTGGCCCTGGGCAAGTACGGCGAGATCTTCCGTCGCAACACCGCGGCATCCGGCGTCATCCCGCAGATCTCGATCATCTGCGGGCCCGCCGCCGGCGGCGCCGTGTACTCCCCCGCCCTGACCGACTTCGTGATCATGGTCGACAAGACCAGCCAGATGTTCGTCACCGGACCCGACGTGATCAAGACCGTCACCGGTGAAGACGTGGGTATGGAGGAGCTCGGCGGCGCGCTCACCCACAACTCGGTCTCCGGCGTGGCCCACTATCTGGCCAGCGACGAGTCCGACGCGCTGGACTACGCACGCACCCTGCTCGGCTTCCTGCCGGACAACAACCTGGCCGAGCTGCCCGTTTTCGACAGCGAGGTCGAGCTCGAGACCACGGATGCCGACCTCAAGCTCAACACGCTGATCCCGGATTCGCCCAACCAGCCCTACGACGTGAAGACCGTCATCGAGCACATCGTCGACCACGGCGACTTCCTCGAGACCCAGCCGCTGTTCGCGCCGAACATCGTGGTGGGCTTCGCCCGCATCGAGGGCCGCAGCGTCGGCATCGTCGCCAACCAGCCCAACGCGATGGCCGGCACTCTGAACATCCCCGCCGGCGAGAAGGCCGCACGGTTCGTGCGGTTCTGTGACGCGTTCTCGATCCCGATCCTCACCCTCGTCGACGTGCCCGGCTTCCTGCCCGGCACCGACCAGGAATGGACCGGCATCATCCGCCGCGGCGCGAAGCTGCTCTACGCCTACGCCGAGGCCACCGTGCCGCTGATCACCGTGATCCTGCGCAAGGCATACGGCGGCGCGTACATCGTGATGGGCTCCAAGCAGCTCGGCGCCGACATCAACCTGGCCTGGCCGACCGCCGAGATCGCGGTGATGGGCGGCCAGGGCGCCGTGAACATCCTCTACCGGGCCGAAATCAAGAAGGCCGAGGCCAGCGGCGAGGATGTCGCCGCCGTGCGCAGCCGGCTGGCCAACGAATACACCTACAACGTGGCCAGCCCGTTCCTCGCCGCCGAGCGCGGCGAGCTCGACGGGGTCATCGAACCTGCGGCCACCCGGGTGTCCGTCGTGAAGGCACTGCGGGCGCTGCGCACCAAGCGCGCGACCCTGCCACCCAAGAAGCACGGGAACATCCCGCTGTAGGCGGCGCCATCATGACCGACTCCGAGGACACCACCGGCTTCGACCCGGCCGAGCTCACTTTCGTGACGACGGGGGTCTCCGAACAGGAGGCCGCCGCCGTCACCGCCGTTCTGCGGGCCCTGCTGCGCGCCGAATCCGACGACCTCCGGGCCGCGCCGAACGGCGCCGCCAGCCCGTGGCAGGACAGCCAGCGGGCCGTCCGGCCCGCGTTGCCCCGCGGCGACGCGCGTTGGCGCGGCTTCACGGCCTGACCGTCGCGGACACCCGCGGCGAAACTGTCCCCCTAAATGACGACTTTTCACGGGGGCGATGGGACAGCATCATTGATATTGCTGGGTGTTGCTCTCGAGTGACACGACCAATCATTCGCCGACTAGGGTAAGCAGGCGAATGTGTTGGGGGCGCGTCTAGGCGACATTCGGGTTGTCGCCCTGACACGGAAATGTCGGAAGGGGATCTGTCTTCGGATGGGTCCCCTTTCGCATGTCCGTTCAGTGCCGGCGGGTCGCCCGCCCGGTCGCAACGTCCTGAACGTGGTTGGCCCGCGGGATCTCCATCCAGAGGTCCACCTCTTCGTCAGGTGATTCCTGGCCGAGGGCGCTGAGCCTCGGGTCCGGGCTGTTGATGCCCACGACGGTCACCGCGGTTCCCGACCCGTCCGCCGCGGTCCTGGCGATGATCGTGGCCGCTGTGGTGGCAGCCATGGCGTCGGCCAGGGTGTTCAGCACGAGCTCCAGGTCGGCGCCGGTGAGGTCGTCGATGCCGCCCTCGTCGAGCAGGGTGACGATGGCTCCGCGCCGTCTGGCCGCCATCACCTCGCGGCGTACGGCATCGTTGAGCAGTTTGCGCCCGCGGATCTCGTCGCGGATCGCGGCCTCCAGGTACCGGCACTCCTGGCGTTGCCCTTCGCTGAGACTGCCGCCCTCCTGCACGATGCGGCGCAGCATCGGCGCCGCGAGCCGGATGGTCTGGGCCAGGCGGACCTGACGCTCGTACAGGTGCGCCTCCTGCGCCGCCTGCCATTCGGTGGCCTCCCGTTCGGCGAGGCCGTACTGCCGGGCGTCCCGGCCGGCCTTGGCCAGCGCCCTGGCCAGCGTGACCGCAACGAACACCCACACGGCGCTGCCGATCACACCCATCGACGCGAGCGCGCCCGCACCGGCCCAGACGATGGTGTGGGCGATGAGGAAGCCCGTGCCCACCCAGGCCAGGGTCGCACGCCTGCGGGTGGCTGTGATGGTCATCAGGGTGCCGACGGCGGCCACGTACCAGGTGGCGTAGCCGTTGTCGGACACCGTCCCGTCCAGCTGGCTGCCGACCAGGAGCGGAACGGCGACGCACACGGCGACGTTGAAGAACCCCAGCCAGAGCGACATCCGGGCCGGGCTGGTGGGCCACAGGCTCAGCACGGTGGCCAGGGCGTAGAGCAGGACCGCGATCAGCGGCGGCACCGGCGAGGTGGGCGCATCCAGGGAATACAGCGCCAGGATCACGTGATAGGTCGAGAACAGGGCAGCCAGGGACAGGATCAGCCCGCGAGGAACAGTGATCATGCGGCGTCACCGGGCTCGCCGAGCGGCCACTCGATCAGGATGGAGGTGCCCCGGCCGGGGCCACTGCGCACCTGCACGGCACCGCCGGCTGTCGCGACCCGTTCGCGGATCGAGATCCGCAGGCCCAGGCGTTCGCTGGGCACGGCGGTGGGGTCGAAACCCACCCCGGAGTCGGCGATCTCGATGATGCAGCCGCCGAGCAGGTTGGTGTTCATCCGCACCGACCTGGCCACCGCGTCTCCGCGGGCGCCGGCGTGCTGGATGCTGTTCACGATCGCCTGGGCGCTGGCGGCGAAGAGCGCCTCGCTGGCGTACGCGGGCAGGCTGAGGTCCTCCGCGTCGCAGTCGATGAACTCGATCGGCTCGTCGAACCTGTTCGCGATGGTGCGGATGCGCCCTTTGAGGTCGCTGAACGGCACCATGCTGTCGTCGGCGGCGGGGATGGAACCTGCCTCGTTGAGCCGCACCATGGCTTCCTGCGCCATCGTTGCGGCAAGCTGGGCGGCCTTGGGCGTGCCGGCGGCCGCGGCCGAGAGCAGCGCAGCGAGCACGCTGTCGTGCACAATGGAGTCCACCTGCACCCGCTCCACCTCCGTGGCGTGCTGGCGCACGGCCGAGGAGTAGATGGACAGGGCGTTGGTCTGGGCGGTGTCGACGGCCGCAGTGGCCTGGCGCAGCATGGTGATGATGATCAGCACCACCTGGCCGAGGAGGATCGCGTAGAACGCGTCAAGGGCGCCGAGCATCGGCTCCGCGCCACCCCCGGCGGGCAGCACCCGCACCACGCCGTAGGCGATCGGGGCCAGCAGCGTGTAGATCATCGCCCACCACAACGGGAAGGACACCGCGGCGCAGGATGTGGCGACGGTGCAGAGGTACCAGAGCCAGGATTTGCCGTCCAGGACGCCGTCTGGGGTGTTCAGCATCGCGGGCCAGGCGACCAGCGCCGCGAGGTACAGCACGGCGAACAGGCCGCTGGTGACCCTGATGAATCTCTTCACCAGAGTGGCGATGATCGCCAGGCCCAGGCCGCCGT
The DNA here is from genome assembly GCF_004403945.1 of Cryobacterium lactosi. Lineage (GTDB taxonomy): Bacteria > Actinomycetota > Actinomycetes > Actinomycetales > Microbacteriaceae > Cryobacterium > Cryobacterium lactosi. The sequence goes on from NZ_SOHM01000018.1 coordinate 60,210, forward strand.
ACATCGCCACGGTGAGCGCGAGACCCAGGCCCGGCTTCAGGCTGTCCATCTGGCTGAGCATCGCCGGGTAGGTCTGCAGAGCGAAGATCAGGCCGACGCCGCCGACTGCGCGGGAGACGACGCGTTCGATCTGCGCGCGGCTGATGGGCTTGCGCGGCTGCTTGGATTCGTTGAGAAGGTCGGCGCCGAGCTGGTCGGGCCCGCTTCGTCCCGGTGAGAGTCTGAAGGACCGGACCGGCAGGACCTCTGCCGGACTAGGAGCGCCCATCCCCGCCTTCCGGGTCGAGGCCCGGCAGGATGCCGTCTTCAACGGCCCTGCGCAGCAGGTCCACCTTCGTGGGCGCCGGGCGGCCTACCTCGACGTACTTCACCCGGATGCGGTCCAGGTACTCCCGGGCGGTGGAGTGCGCGATGCCGAGCTGCATGGCCACCATCTTCAGCGGCAGGCCGGAGGCGTAGAGGTGCAGAACGTCGCGTTCGCGCCGGCCCAGCTGGGCCTTGGCGAAGTCCCGGTCGGCGTCGATGGCCGTGGCCCATTCCAGGTTGTTGAGCACGTCGCCGCGGGCGACAGAGGCGACGGCGGCCATCACGGTGGTCGTCGGGCTCGACTTGGGGATGACGCCGGCCGCGCCGGCGGCCAAGGCCTCGCGGACCAGGGCGACCCGGTCGGCGATGCTGTGCACCAGCACCGACGCCCCGGTGCCGCGGGCCAGGTGCACGTTGTCGGTGACCAGGGACCCATCGCCGAGGGAGAGGTCGAGGACGATCACGTCGACCTCACGCCCGGCGATGCCGTCGACGAGCTCCCGCACGGTCGCGGCGGCGAAGACCACCACGAAGCCGGTGTTCTCGCAGGCGGCCTTGATGCCCAGCCGCACCGACTCATGGTCGTCGGCGATGCCCACACGCACGGGACGGTGGGCCAGGTCGGGTGCTGCGGCAGGCTCGGTCACGGTTGTCATCTTTCGTCTACGTTCTTGGTGCTAAGACTAGCTATCTGGTGAGCAGGGCGACGGCTTCGACGTGGTGGGTATTGGGGAACAGGTCGAAGGCGCGCAGGCTCCGCAGGGTGTAGCCGTGCTCGCTGAACAGGGCCACGTCGCGGGCCAGGGCCACCGGATCGCATGCGACGTAGACCACCTGGGCCGGTCCGAGGTGCACCAGGGTGTCCACGACTTCGCCGCCGGCACCGGAACGCGGCGGGTCAAGGACCACGGTGGCGGCCCGCTGCCGGCCACGCTCGGCCTCGTCGGCCTCGCGGGTGAGGCCGGTCAGGAACTTGTCCACCCTGGCGGTCTGGGCGGTGGCGCCGACCCACTCGGCGAGGTTCGCGCTGGCGTTCTCGGTGGCCTGGGCGTCGCTCTCCACCGAGGTGATGCGAACGTCGGAGCCGAACCTGTCGCCGACGGCGGCGGCGAGCAGGCCCACTCCGCCGTACAGGTCGAGGTTGGCGGCCTTGGGGTCGAACAGGTCGGGGTCGATGGCGTCCTGCACGGCCGCGAACAGGGTCTCGGCGGCGCGGGCGTGCACCTGCCAGAACCCGGCTGCGTCGAGCCGGAACTCGCGGTCGCCAACGACCTCGGTGATCGGCTTGGGCGCAGTGCGGCGCCGGCGGCCCTTGTCATCCTGCTCGGCGACCAGAATCTGCACCGGGCCCACGCTCGGGGCGACGACATCGACGGATGCGGCGCCGGCGAACAGCTTGTCCAGCGGCGCGGCCATTTCGAGGGCGTGCACGGCCAGCGGCAGGTCGTCGACGGGGATCACCCGGTGCGAGCGGGCCGCGTACGGGCCGACGATGCCGGTCTCGGTCACGTGCAGGCGCACCCGGGTGCGCCAACCGGTGCCGTCCATGGCGTCGCCCGGTGAGGCATCCGCGGCGACCGGAACCGGCTCGACCGTGACATCGCTGTCGACGCCGGCCATCCGGTGCAGGGCGTCGGTGAGGACCTGGCGCTTGAGTTCTCGCTGGTGGCCGAGTTCGATGTGACCGAATTCGGCGCCGCCGGCGCGGTCGGCCGGATCCCGGTCGATAGCGGCCGCAGCCCAGATGTGCGGCTGGCGTTCGGGGGCCGCGTCGAGGACCTCGACGGTCTCGGCGCGCCAGAAGCTCTTCTTGTTCGCGTCGGTGAGACGCACGCGCACCCGTTCCCCCGGCAGCGTGTCGCTGACGAAGATCACCCGGCCCTCGTGGCGGGCAACGAAGATGCCGCCGTGGGCTACGTTGGTGATATCGAGGTCGAGTTCAGTGCCGATCTCGCCCTCTGGAATGCTCTGACTTGCCTGACGATTAGTGTTGGTGCCCATTGAATGAGCATCCCACACCTGATGAGCCACCGAAGGGTTTCATGCGCCTGTATCTCGCCTCCACGTCCCCGGCCCGACTGTCGCTACTGCGCGCGGCGGGCATCGAACCGGTGACGATCTCTCCGGACGTCGACGAGGATGCGGTCGCCGCGGCCGAGGCGGCCCGCACCGGCGCCGCCCTCACGCCGCACCACGTGGTGGAGCTGCTGGCCAGGGCGAAGGCCGAGGCCGTGGCCGCCGACGGCGCCGCGCACGGCATAGACGGCTTGGTTCTCGGCGGGGACTCGGTATTCGTGCTCGACGGAGTGATCTACGGCAAGCCGCACACCGTCGACAGGGCCAGGGAGCGTTGGCACCGACAGCGCGGACGCACCGGGCAGCTGTATTCCGGCCACTGGCTGATCGACCACACCGCCGAACAGCCGGGCCGGGGCGTCGGCGCGGTGGCCGTGGCCGACGTGACGTTCGCCGACGACATCCCCGATGCGGAGCTCGACGCCTACATCCAGACGGGCGAACCGCTCTTCGTCGCCGGCGCGTTCACCATCGACAGCCTCGGCGCGCCGTACATCAGCCGCATTGAGGGCGACCCGTCCACCGTGGTGGGGTTGTCGTTGCCCACGCTGCGCCGATTGGTGCTCCAGCTGGGCTATGACTGGCCAACTCTGTGGAATATGGGCACTTCGGCCCTACCGAACTGACCGTTGTAGCGGGGCCTTTGTAGGCCGACGCAGTGTTCTCCAATCGGTTTTTGTGGGAAAGAACCAAAATTGCGGGGGTTCTGACCAATAGGCTCAGTACCTATGTCGCGTATAACGAAGGTCCTCATCGCTAACCGGGGCGAGATCGCCGTCAGAGTGATCAGAGCAGCGAAGGACAGCGGCATCCTCTCGGTCGCCGTGTACGCCGACCAGGACCGGGACGCCCTGCACTCCCGCCTCGCCGACGAGGCCTACGGGCTCGACGGCACAACGAGCGCCGAAACCTACCTGGTCATCGAGAAGATCCTCTCCATCGCCCGCCGCTCCGGCGCCGACGCCGTGCACCCCGGCTACGGCTTCCTCGCCGAGAACGCCGCCTTCGCCCGCGCCGTGATCGACGCCGGCCTGATCTGGATCGGGCCGTCCCCCGAGGCCATCGAACAGCTCGGCGACAAGGTGTCGGCCAGGCACATCGCCGAGAAGGTGCACGCACCGATGGCGCCCGGCACCCTGAACCCCGTCGCGGACGCATCCGAGGTGCTCGACTTCGTCGACCAGCACGGCCTGCCCGTCGCCATCAAGGCGGCCTTCGGCGGCGGCGGCCGCGGCCTCAAGGTCGCCCGCACCCGCGAAGAAGTGCCGGAGCTGTTCGACTCCGCGGTGCGCGAAGCCGTCACGGCGTTCGGCCGCGGCGAGTGCTTCGTGGAGAAGTACCTGGACAAGCCCCGCCACGTTGAAACCCAGTGCCTGGCGGATGCGCACGGCAACGTCGTCGTGGTCTCCACCCGCGACTGCTCCCTGCAGCGCCGCCACCAGAAGCTCGTCGAAGAGGCACCGGCGCCGTTCCTCACCGAGGCGCAGACGACCGAGATGTACCGGGCGTCCAAGGCCATCCTCAAGGAGGTCGGCTACGTCGGCGCCGGCACCTGCGAGTTCCTGATCGGCCAGGACGGCACGGTCTCCTTCCTCGAGGTGAACACCCGCCTGCAGGTGGAGCACCCGGTGTCGGAGGAAGTCACCGGCATCGACCTGGTGCGCGAACAGTTCCGGCTCGCCGAGGGCGGCGTGCTCGACTACGACGACCCCATCGCGGTGGGCCACTCCTTCGAGTTCCGCATCAACGGTGAAGACGCCGGCCGCGGCTTCATGCCCGCTCCCGGCCCCGTGCACGTGTTCAAGGCCGCCGGCGGCCCCGGCGTGCGCGTCGACAGCGGCGTGCAGTCCGGCGACGAGATCTCCGGCTCGTTCGACTCGCTGCTGGCCAAGCTCATCGTCACCGGCGCCACCCGCGAGCAGGCCCTGGAGCGCGCCCGGCGCGCCCTGGACGAGTTCGAGGTGGCCGGCCTGCCCACCGTGCTGCCGTTCCACCGCATGATCGTGCGCGACCCGGCCTTCGCCCCGGCCGACGGCGCCCCGTTCTCGATCTACACCCGCTGGATCGAAACCGAGTTCGAGAACACCATCGACCCCTGGAGCGGCACCGTCGAGGACCGTCCCCGCTCCGACGCCAGGCACAGCGTGGTCGTCGAGGTGGACGGCCGCCGCATCGAGGTGAGCCTGCCCAGCAAACTGCTGCCGGGTACCGCGTCGGAGAAGACCGCCGGGCCCGCACCGCGCCGCCGCACGGCCGCGCACTCGGTCAACACCGCCACCGGGGATGCCGTCAAGGCGCCCATGCAGGCCACGATCGTGAAGATCCTCGTCGCCGAGGGCGACACCGTCGTCAAGGGCGACCTGCTGCTGGTGCTGGAGGCCATGAAGATGGAACAGCCCCTCACCGCGCACAAGGACGGCGTCATCGGCGCCATCGGCGCGAACGTCGGCTCGACGGTCTCCTCCGGCCACCTGCTCATGACGGTCGGCTAACCGGCCCGAGCGCGCCCCGCGGGTCAGCCTCTGGTCAGTAGTGCACCTTGTGCATGGCACGTGCGGCATCCGTGATGGAGCCGGTCAGCGACGGGTAGACGGTGAACGCCTCGGCGACCTCGTCGACCGTGAGGCCGTGCTCCACGGCGAGGGTGAGCGGGAAGATCAGCTCGCTGGCCTTGGGGCCCACGATCACGCCGCCGATGACGGTGCCGGTGCCGCGGGAGGCGATCAGCTTGACGAAACCGTCGGTGATGCCCATCATCTTGGCGCGCGGGTTGCCCTCGAGCGGGATCTTGTAGACCTCGCCGCGGCGCAGGCCCTCCTCGATCTCCTTCTGCGCCCAGCCCACTGTGGCGATCTCGGGCTGGGTGAAGATGTTCGCGGCCACGTTGCGCACCTCGATCGGCTTCACGGCGTCGCCCATCGCGTGGTAGACCGCGGTGCGGCCCATCATCGACGCGACGGAGGCCAGTGGCATCTCGGTGGTGCAGTCGCCGGCGGCGTAGATGTTCGGGATCGAGGTGCGCGCGACCCGGTTGACCCGGATGTGGCCGGACTCGTCCAGCTGCACCCCGGCCTCGGCCAGGCCGAGGCCCGTGGTGTTGGGTACGGCGCCGACGGCGATCAGGCAGTGGCTGCCCTCTACCGTGCGGCCGTCGGCGAGCGTGACGAGCACACCGGTCTCGGTGCGTTCGGCCGAGGCGGCCCTGGACTTGCTGAGCACCACCATGCCGTTACGGGTGAACACGTTCTCGATGACAGCGGCGGCGTCGGCATCCTCGCCGGGCAGCACCTGGTCGCGGCTGGAGATCAGGGTGACCTCGGCGCCCAGGGCCCGGTAGGCGGAGGCGAACTCCGCCCCGGTGACGCCGGAGCCGACGACGATGAGGTGCTTGGGCACCGACTTGAGGTTGTACAGCTGGGTCCAGGTGAGGATGCGTTCCCCATCGGGCATCATGCTGGGCAGGGTGCGCGGGCTGCCACCGACCGACAGCACAATGGTGTCGGCCTCGATCCGGTCGAAGTCGGTGCCGGAGCCGTCGTCGCCGGTGGAAACGATCACGGCGTCCCGGCCGTCGAGCCGGCCGTGGCCGCTCAGCAGCTTCACGCCGGCCTTCAGGAGCGTCGCGCGCATGTCTTCGGACTGTTCCCTGGCCAGGGCCAGCAGCCGCTTGTTCACGGCGGCGAGGTTGATCGCGACCTCGGGGTGCAGCGGCTTGCCGTTCTCGCCGCGCACGAAGAACTGCACGCCGAGGTCGTTGGCTTCCCGGATCGAGTTCGACGCTTCCGCCGTGGCGATGAGGGATTTCGACGGCACGACGTCGGTGAGCACTGCGGCTCCGCCGACCCCGACGCGTTCGATGAGGGTGACCTCGGCGCCCTGCTGCGCGCCGGCCAGGGCCGCTTCATAACCGCCGGGGCCGCCGCCGATGACCGCGATGCGCTGTTTTCTCTCGAACTCGTAAGACATTCACTTATTCTGTCGCGCCGTGCGCGCCGGGCCAAACCATGGCCGACGCCCGTGCAATTAGAGTAGGGAGATGCTCACGACCGAGATCAATCCTCTTGACGCGCCCGAAACCGACCCGTTTGACGTGGCCAGGCTCGCCGCTTCGGAAATCAGCGCCGCCACCGGCGTCGCACACCACGACATCGCCCTCACCCTCGGAAGCGGTTGGGGCAAGGCCGCCGACCTGATCGGCGAGACCACGCACACGATCCCCGCCCAGGAGATCACCGGGTTCAGTGCTCCCGCCCTGGCCGGCCACGCCGGTACGCTGCGCTCGGTGCTGCTGCCCGGCGGCAAGCGCGCCCTGGTCATCGGCGCCCGCACGCACTACTACGAGGGTCACGGCGTGCGCCGGGTCGTGCACAGCGTGCGCACCGCCGCCGCCACCGGAGCCAAGACGATGATCCTCACCAACGGGGCCGGCGGCATCCGTGAGACCTGGACGCCCGGCACCCCGGTGCTGATCAGCGACCACATCAACCTCACCGCGGACTCCCCGCTCGAGGGCGCCACCTTCATCGACCTCACCGACCTGTACTCGCAGCGGTTGCGCGACCTGGCCCGTGGCATCGACGCCACCCTGGACGAGGGCGTCTACTGCCAGTTCCGCGGCCCGCACTACGAAACGCCCGCTGAGGTGCAGATGGCCAAGGCCATCGGCGGCCACATCGTGGGCATGTCCACCGCCCTGGAGGCCATCGCGGCCCGGCAGGCCGGCATGGAGATCCTCGGCATGTCGCTGATCACCAACCTGGCCGCCGGCATCCAGAAGTCGCCGCTGAGCCACGGCGAAGTTCTCGAAGCCGGCCAGCAGGCCGAGGCCGCCATCAGCGCCCTCCTCGCCAAGATCGTGGCCGCACTGTGAGCCTGACCGACGGCCCGGCCGACCTGACCCCGACCGGCGAAACCCGCCGCCGCGGCGCACACGCCGCCGACCCGTCCGAGCCCGCCGCTTCCCAGCCCGCCGCCGCGCCCGCCGTGCCCGACGCCGCCCCGGCCGACGAGCGCGAGCCCAAGACCGCCGTACTCGACACCGTCGCGGGGTCCGACGAGATCCCGGCCGAGACCGCGGTACTGGACACCGTCGTCGAGGACGCCCCTATCGACCCGGTCAACGCCCTGATCGTGACCGCCACCGCCTGGCTCGCCCAGGACCCAGACCCGGAGACCCGCGCCGAGCTGCGCCTGCTCCTGCAGCAGGCCCAGGACCGTGAACCGGCCGCCGTCGCCGACCTGCACTCCAGGTTCGACGAGCGACTCGCGTTCGGCACCGCCGGGCTGCGTGGCGAAATCGCGGCAGGCTCCAACCGGATGAACCGGGTCCTCGTGTCCCAGGCCGCCGCAGGCCTGGCCGCCTTCCTGCTCAAGCAGGTCGAGACGGTCCGCCCCGGCGGCATCCCGTCGGTGGTCATCGGCTTCGACGGCCGTCGCAACTCGCACGTCTTCGCCACCGACACCGCGTCGGTCATGGCCGGCGCCGGCGTCCGCGCCATCCTGCTGCCCCGGCTGCTGCCCACCCCGGTGCTGGCCTTCGCGGTGCGGCACCTCGGCGCCAGTGCCGGTGTCATGGTCACCGCCTCGCACAACCCGCCCAACGACAACGGCTACAAGGTCTACCTCGGCGACGCCAACGACGGCTCGCAGATCGTCTCGCCGGACGACGTGGCCATCGCCACCGAGATCCAGCGGGTGGCCGACACCCTGCTGGTCTCCGACCTGCCCCGCGCCGCCTACGAGACCGCGCCGGAGTCGGTCGTGCAGGCCTATGTGGACGCGACCGCCGGCATCGCCACTCGCCCGCGCGCCCAGGTCAACGCCGTCTACACGGCGCTGCACGGCGTGGGCTGGGACACCACCCGCCGGGTGCTCGACGCCGCCGGGTTCGCCCTGCCGACCCTCGTCGACGCGCAGATCGCCCCCGACTCCGCGTTCCCCACCGTCGCCTTCCCCAACCCCGAGGAACCCGGCGCGATGGACCTGGCCTTCGAGACCGCCCGCGAGGTGGGCGCAGAGCTCATCATCGCCAACGACCCGGATGCCGACCGGCTCGCCATCGCCATCCCGGACGCCGACGCGCCGGAGGGCTACCGGCGCCTGAGCGGCAACGAGGTCGGCGCGATCCTGGGTTGGCGTGCGGCTGAACTCGCCCAGAACGCCCCCGGCGATGGCGGTCCCGACGGCACCCTGGCCTGCTCGATCGTGTCGACGCCGGCGCTCAAGGCCGTCGCCGACGCGTACGGCCTGAACTTCGCCGACACCCTCACCGGATTCAAGTGGGTCTCCCGCGCTCCCGGCCTGCTCTTCGGTTTCGAAGAGGCCCTGGGCTACCTCGTCAACCCGGGCACCGTGCGCGACAAGGACGGCATCTCCGCCGCCGTTGCCCTGCTGTCGCTGGTGAGCGACCTCAAGGCCGACGGGTCGACGCTGGCAGAGCACCTCGATGCGTTCGCCGAGAAGTTCGGCTACTTCGCCTCAGGCCAGATCTCGGTGCGGGTGACCGACCTGTCCGAAATCGACCGGGTCATGGCCCGGCTGCGCCAGAGCCCGCCGGCGATGGTCGGCGGCAGCACCGTCGACCACATCGACGACCTCAGCGCCGGCTTCAACGGCCTGCCGGCCAGCGACGTGCTGCGCATCGTGCTCGCCGACGGGTCCCGGGTGATGGTGCGGCCCAGCGGCACGGAGCCCAAGCTCAAGGTGTACCTGGACACCAGCTGCGCCGTCGGCACGCTCGCCGAGCGCACCGAGACGGCCAGTACGGCCCTCGCCGACCTCGAGCGGGGCATGCGAGCGCTGATCGGCTAGTCCGGGTGGGGCGGATGCTGCCGGTGGCGGCATCCGCCCTGCGCTGGTTAACCCAGCGCGGTTTCGAGTTTGGCGGTGAGTTCGTCGAGGTCGAAGAAGTTGTCGATGATGATGACGTCGGCGTTGGTCTTGCCGATCGACGGCACCAGCTCGCTCGACGTGAGGATGACCTGCGCGTCGGCGGCGGCGAGCTTCACACTGGCGATGTCGGCGGCGGTGACATCGGCTTCGATGTCGAGGCGTTCGAGGGCACGTTCGGCGTTGACCTTGAGGATGGCGGACGTCCCGATACCCACTCCGCACAGTGCGACGATCTTCATGATGATTCCTCCGTGCTGGCGTCTTCGCCGTTTGGTGCCGTGATGCCCAGAAGTGAGCGTACGGATGCTGCGTCGGGCGCCGCTGCCAGCGCCGGGATGATGCTCGCGTCGTTGAACACGTTGGCCAGCTCGGCGACGAAGTGCACGTGCTCGTCGCCCGTCGTCACCGCCAGGCCCAGGATCACGTTGACGGGATCGTTGTGCGGGTGCCCGAAGGCCACCGGTTCGGCGAGGGTGACCACGCTCAGGCCCTCGGTGAGCACATCGGGGCCGGGCCGGGCGTGCGCCAGGGCCAGCCCGGGCGCGATCACCACATAGGCGCCGAATTCCTCGATCACACCCACCATGCGTTCGGTGTAACCGGGGCCGGTGGAACCGGACCTCTCCAGCGCGGCGCCGGCGGCGCCGACGGCGGCCCGCCAATCGGGAACATGCAGGCCGACGTCGATCGCGTCGAGGGGAAGTGGGGGGAGGGACATGGCAGCTTTCTGGCGTGGGCTTTCGGCGGGTCAGGCGTTGGAGAAACCGGCGACGATGGCGTCGGCGAGCTCTTCGCGCTCCTCCAGCGGCAGGAAGGCCGCGGAGGCCGCGTTGAGCTGCAGGGCTTCGAGGTCGTCGAGGTCGTAGCCGAAGGCATCCGTGAGCAGGGCCAGCTCACGGCTGAGGCTGGTGGCGCTCATCAGCCGGTTGTCGGTGTTGACGGTGACCCTGAAGCCGAGCTGGTAGAGCAGGTCGAACGGGTGGTCGAGGATGTCGTCGCCCCACGCGGCGATGGCGCCGGTCTGCAGGTTCGACGAGGGGCTGAGTTCCAGCGGGATCTCCCGGTCGCGCACCCACTGGGCCAGCGGGCCGAGGGTGACGTAGGTGTTCTCCTGATCCTCCCGGCCGATTTCGATGTCTTCGGCCAGGCGCACCCCGTGGCCCAGGCGCAGCGCGCGGCCGTCGAACAGGGCGCCGCGGATGCTGTCCAGCCCGTCGGCCTCGCCGGCGTGCACGGTGACCGGGAAGAGGTTCCGGGCCAGGTAGTCGAATGCGGCGGTGTGGTTGCCGGCGGGGAAGCCCTCTTCGGCGCCGGCGATGTCGAAACCGACCACGCCGAGGTCGCGGTGCCGCACGGCGAGTTCGGCGACCTCGAGCGAGCGGTCGGCGTGCCGCATCGCGGTGATCAGCTGGCCGATCTTGATGCTGATGCCGGCCTGGGCGACCCGGTCGATGCCGGCAGTGATGCCCTCCTGCACGGCGTCGACGGCCTGGTCGAGGCTGAGGCCGCCGGACAGGTGCTGCTCGGGCGCCCAGCGCACCTCACCGTAGATGACGCCGTCCAAGGCGAGGTCTTCAACGAACTCCCTGGCCACCCGGGCGAGGGCGTCGTGGGTCTGCATGACGGCCACGGTGATGTCGAAGGTCTTGATGTAGTCGACGAGCGAGCCGGAGGTGGCCTGGCTGACGAACCAGTCGGCGAGTCCGGCCTCGGTGGTCGCGGGCAGTTCGAGCCCGATCTCCGCGGCCAGCTCGAGAACCGTGGCCGGCCGCAGCCCGCCGTCGAGGTGATCGTGCAGAGAGACTTTGGGCAGAGCGTTGATGCTGACGCCACTGCCGGGCAACAGGTATTCCTCGGAGCTGGTATTCACTCCTCCAATCTATCGCTCCGCCGCTGTGCGCGTCCCGACACCGCCACATCCGCCCCCGCGGCGAGAAGGCACTTGAGGCCAGTCTCTGCGCCGCGGACCAGCCTCAACTGCCTTCTCGGGCCGCTTGGAAGCGGCGCCGGTGGATAACTCTGACGCGGGCCAAGGGAATCTGGCACGGTGCTGGCATGTCTCGTCGATCGGAGCTCCCGCGCGTCCTCCCTCTGGACGGTTTCACGCTGGCGGAGGCCCGCGCGGCGGGCGTCAACCGGAATCGAACCAGAGCATTGGACCTGGAGACCCCATTCCGTGGTGTGCGGGCCGCCGCCGGCAGCCGGGCAGAACCGGCTGGGCTGATCCGTGCGTATGCAGCACGGATGCCCGCCGGGCACTTCTTCAGCCATGCGACGGCGGCGCGTCTGCTCGGGTTTCCGCTGCCGCCGCGGCTGGAGAACGACCCCCGGCTCCATGTGAGCGTGCTGGTCCCCGAACGCGCGCTGCGGATGAGGGGCGTTGTCGGGCATACAGTGCATCGGCGCCCCGGCCTGTGGATCGTCAACGGACTCACGACGACCGACCCGGTGACCACGTGGTGCGATCTGGCCCTCAGCCTCGGCCTGGACGACCTCATTTCTGTGGGTGATTTCCTCCTGGGAAAACTCGTTCCGCCCGCCACCAGGTCTGATCTCGCAGCAGCTGTCGCGAACCGCGCCGGCCGGCGAGGCGTGCAGCGGCTGCGCGAGGCACTCGAGCTGGTGCGGCCGCGAGTGGAGTCGCGACGGGAGACCTATCTGCGTTTGATGGTGGTTCGAGCTGGCTTCCCCGAACCCGACACGAATGTCCCGCTGCCTCTGCGACCGGGACGCAAAGGTGCCCGAGGAGACCTCGTCTACCTGAAGTACAAGGTCCTGGTCGAGTACGACGGCGAGCAGCATCGCACTGACGACACTCAATATGCCAGGGACGTGGAACGTCTCGACGACCTCGCCGCCGACGGATGGCGAGTCATCCGGGCCACGAAGGCGACGCACCCAGCAGAGGTACTGGCCCGCCTGGACGAGGCCCTGCGCGCCAGAGGCTGGCGCCCGTAGCCCCACACGAAGAACGCCACCGCGAGAGGGCAGTTGCGGCTAGTTCTTGGCGCCGACACCGGCCCCAATTGTCCTCTCGCGAAATGAGCCTGGCGCGAGAGGGCAGTTGAGGGCAGTTCCTGGCGCGCACACTGGCCCCAACTGGCCTCTCGCGAAATGGTGATGGCGCGAAAGGGCAGTTGGGGGCAGTCGCGGAGCTGAGCACTAGCCCCAAGTGACTTCTCGCGGGGGGGGGGCAGGGTGGGGTTAGTTGCCGATCCGCTCGGCGATCAGGGGGCCGCCGTCGAGGATCGGGTCACCAGGGGCGCCGATGCGCCAGGCTCCCTCGACGGCCTCGAGGGCCCGGGCGAAGCGCTCGGGCTCGTCGGCGCTGAGGGTGAACAGCGGCTCGCCCTTCCGCACGGTGTCGCCGGGCTTGGCGTGCAGGTCGATGCCCGCGGCGTGCTGCACCGGGTCCTGCTTGCGGGCCCGTCCGGCGCCGAGGCGCCAGGCGCCGATGCCGAACGGCAGCGCCTGCTGTTCGACGAGGACGCCGTCGCGGTCGGCGACCACGGTGTGGGTTTCCTTGGCCACGGGCATCGCGGCGGTCGGGTCGCCGCCCTGGGCGCGGATGACGGCGTTCCACTTGTCCATCGCCCGGCCGTCCTTGAGGGCCGCCTCCACGTCGACGTCGACGATGCCGGCCAGGTTGAGCATCTCCCGGGCCAGCGCCACGGTGAGCTCCACCACGTCGGCGGGGCCGCCGCCGGCGAGAACCTCGAGCGACTCGCGCACCTCGTTGGCGTTACCGATGGCCAGTCCGAGCGGCACGTTCATGTTGGTCAGCAGAGCGGATGTCGCCACCCCGGCGTCCTCGCCGAGCGCGACCATGGTGCGGGCCAGCTCGCGGGAGCGCTCGATGTCCTTCAGGAACGCGCCGGAGCCGAACTTGACGTCGAGCACCAGGGCGCTGGTGCCCTCGGCGATCTTCTTGGACATGATCGAGGAGGCGATCAGCGGGATCGCCTCGACCGTGCCGGTGATGTCGCGCAGGGCGTAGAGCTTGCCGTCGGCCGGGGCCAGGCCGCTGCCGGCGGCGCAGATGACTCCGCCGACATCCTGCAGCTGCTGGAACATCTCATCGTTGCTGAGGTTGGCGCGCCAGCCCGGGATGGACTCGAGCTTGTCCAGGGTGCCGCCGGTGTGGCCGAGGCCGCGGCCGGAGAGCTGCGGCACCGCGGCGCCGAAGACCGCCACGAGGGGCATCAGCGGCAGCGTGATCTTATCGCCGACTCCGCCGGTGGAGTGCTTGTCGGTGGTGGGCTTGTCCAGCCTGTCGAAGCTCATCCGCTCGCCGGAGTTGATCATGGCCATGGTCATGTCGCGGATCTCCCGGCGGGACATGCCGTTGAGGAAGATCGCCATGGTCATCGCGGCCATCTGCTCGTCGCCGACGTAACCGCGGGTGTACGCGTCGATCAGCCAGTCGATCTGCGGTGTGGACAGCTCGCCCTTGTCACGCTTGGCGTGGATCAGGTCGACGGCGTCGAAGGCCTCGATGGTGCGGGCGGGGGTGGAGCTCATGAGTTGTCTTCCCTGTAGGCGGCGAGTTGGCGGGGCCCGAAGGCGTCCGGCAGGACCTCGTCGATGGTGCGCACGCCGGAGACGGTCTCCAACAGCATGCCTGGTGCCGAGTGTTCGTAGAGCAGTTGGCGGCAGCGCCCGCACGGCATCAGCGTGTTGCCGTTGCCGTCGACGCAGGAGAACGCGACGAGCTGGCCGCCGCCGGTGAGGTGCAGCACCGACACCAGGGCGCATTCGGCGCACAGGGTGAGGCCGTAGGAGGCGTTCTCCACGTTGCAACCGCTGATCACCCGGCCGTCGGTGACGAGGGCGGCCGCACCGACGGGGAACTTCGAGTACGGCACGTAGGCGTGCGTCATCGCCTCGGCGGCCGCGGTGCGCAGCATGCCCCAGTCGATCTCGCCGGATGTCGGGGTCACGTCGTGGCTGGTCACTGTGGTCTCCGTCACGATTTTATGTATGGTTTGCCGGATGCCGCCGGGCCCCTGGACTGGCCCACCAGGCCGGCCACGGCGAAGATGGTGACCAGGTAGGGCAGCATCAGCATGAACTCGCTGGGCACAGGCGACCCGATGATGCTCAGCACGTTCTGCAGGTTGCTGGCGAAGCCGAACAGCAACGCCGCGAGGGTGGCCCTGATCGGGTCCCACCGGCCGAAGATCACCGCCGCCAGGGCGATGAAGCCGGCGCCGGCCGTCATCTCCTTACCGAAGGCACCCACCGACCCCAGCGTGAAGTACGCGCCACCGAGACCGGCGACGGCACCCGCGAGGGACACGTTCCAGAACCGGGTGCCGGTGACGTTGATGCCCACGGTATCGGCGGCCTGCGGGTGCTCGCCCACGGCGCGGAGGCGGAGGCCCCACTTGGTGTGGAAGATGCCGTAGTACACCGCGGCGACGGCGATGTACATGATGTAGACGATCAGGGTCTGCCTGAAGAAGACCGGGCCGATGATCGGGATCTCGCTCAGCAGCGGGATGTTGATGCGCTCGAACTTGGGCGGCTGGTTGAGCGTGGCCGCGTTCGGAGCGAGCACCTCGGAGAACAGGAACCCGGTGAGGCCGGTGACGAGCACGTTCAGCACCACACCGACGATGACCTGGTCGACGAAGTACTTGATCGAGAACGCCGCGAGCACGAAGGAGACGAGCACACCCGCCACCATCGCGGCGAGCAGGCCGAGCAGCGGCTGCTGGGTCACGGAGGCCACGATCGCGGAGGTGAACGCGCCGGCCAGCAGCTGGCCCTCGATCGCCACGTTGACCACGCCGACGCGCTCGGAGATGACGCCACCGAGGGCACCGAAGATCAGCGGCACGGCCAGGCTCAGCGAGCCGAAGAGCAGCCCGGGCACCGGGATGCGTTCGTCGGCGGATGCCCAGGTGAGGAAGCCGATCAGCAGCAGCACCGCGAACACCGAGATCAGCCAGAGCGGCACCTTGCGGTGGGTCTGCACCATCCAGGCACTCAGGGCGGTGATGCCGGCGAGCAGGATGCTGATGACGATGCCGGTCGGCAGGGTCGGCAGCAGCACATCGGGCAGCTGGATCAGGTCGCTGGAGGTGGAGAGCACCATGGTGCTGGTTCCGGTGCGGCCGAAGACCACCATCAGCAGGAAACCGAGCACCGTGAAGACGCCGAGGATGATCGGGACCTTCCAGCTCTTGATCACCGTGGTTGCCGGGCCCTCCTCGGGGCCGGTGGGCTGGGTGGGCTGGTTCACTGGCGCGATGGTGCTCATTTCGCCGCCACCTCCTGGGTCACGTTGGGGAGCGGTCTGCGGCGGGGAGCCCCGGGGGCGGGGAGCCTGAAGATCGCACGCACCAGCGGCGGCGCGGCGATGAAGAGCACGATGAGCGACTGCACCACGAGCACGATGTCGATGGGCACGCCCTCGGCGGCCTGCATCGAGAAGCTGCCGGCCTTGAATGCACCGAACAGGATGCCCGCCGCGAACACGCCCCACGGCTTGGACCGGCCGAGCAGCGCCACGGTGATGGCGTCGAAGCCGATCCCCGAGTCGATGCCGGCACCGAAACCGCTGGTGGTGGTGCCGAGCACCTGGTTGATGCCTGCCAGGCCGACGAGCCCGCCAGAGAACAGCATCGCGTAGACGTACATGCGCTGCACGCTGATGCCGGCGACCTTGGCCGCGTTCGGGTTCTCACCGACGGCGCGGAACTTGAAGCCCAGGTTGGAGCGGCTGAGCAGCCACCAGGTGAACACCGTGGCGGCGATCACCAGGATGAAGCCGAAGTGCAGGTTGTAGTTCGGGCCGAGCAGGTCGAAGAAGACCGCGGTCTCTTTCGTGGCCGGGCTCTTCGGGTTGTTGGAGCCGGGGGTCCTGAGGAATCCGTCGCGCAACAGGAAGCTGACCAGGTAGAACGCCACATAGTTGAGCATGATCGTGGTGATCACCTCGTGCGCGCCGGTGCGGGCCTTGAGCAGGCCGACCAGTCCGCCCCAGAGAGCACCGCCGAGCACGCCCGCGACCAGCGCGGCGATCATGTGGATGCCGGCCGGCAGCTCAAGCGCGAAGGCGACCCAGCCGCCGAGGGTGGCGGCGATGAGCATCTGGCCGCGGCCGCCGATGTTGAACAGGCCCACCCGGAAGCCGAGTGCGACACCCAGGCCGGCCGCGATCAGCGGGGTGGCGTAGGTGAGGGTCTCGGTCAAGGGCTTGATGCCGTCGGCAAAGCTCGGCCGGCGGAAGTTGTACACCGAGCCCTGGAACAGGGCCGAGTACGCTCCGGACACCGCGTCCCAGACGGCGAAGAGCATATCGCCCGGCCTGGAGAAGAAGTAGCCGGCGCTCTCTTGTACGTTCGGGTTGGTCAACGCGATCATCACGGCGCCGACGAGCAGGGCGAGCACAACGGCGAGCACGGAGATGATCGCGTTCCCGGTGGTGATCTCGCGGAAGATGCCGTGCCAGCGCGACGGTTCGTCGGGCTCGGTGACCTTGGTCGGGGTCACGGCGGGCTGCTGAGAGGCGCTCATGCTGCGGCTCCTTCTGCGGGGGTTTCGCCCGCCATCATGAGACCCAGAACGGATCGGGGGGTGTCGCCGGGGACGATGCCGACAATGCGGCCGCGGTACATCACCATGATCCGGTCGGCGAGGGCGGCGACCTCGTCGAGTTCGGTGGAGATCACGATGACCGGAGTGCCGGCATCCCGGGTCGCCACGATGCGTTCGTGCACGAATTCGATCGAGCCGACGTCGAGGCCGCGGGTGGGCTGGGCGGCGATGAACAGGCGCAGGTCGCGGCTGAGCTCACGGGCCAGAACCACCTTCTGCTGGTTGCCGCCGGAGAGCCGGCCGACCGGGGTCTCGATGCCCTGGGACCGTACGTCGAATTCCTTCACCTTGTCCCGGGCGAAATCGGCCAGGAATGCCAGCTGCAGGTTGAACCGCTTGACGAAGGGGAGCTTGTTGGAGCGGTCGAGCATCAGGTTCTCGGCGATGGTGAAACCGCCGACCAGGCCATCCCTGGTGCGGTCCTCCGGCACGAAGCCGACCCCGGCGTCGAGCACCTGACGCACCGAATGGCCGCGCAGGGACTTGCCGTCGAGGGTGATGTCGCCAACGACGCGGGGCTGCAGACCCATAAGGGCCTCGGTCAGTTCGGTCTGCCCGTTGCCCTGAACGCCGGCGATCGCGAGGATCTCGCCGACCTTGACGTCGAAACTGACATCGTTGACCAGTATCTGGCCCAGGGCGTCGATCACGGTGAGATTCGTGACGACCAGCGCGGGCGCGCCGGGGGCGGCGGGCGCCTTGTCCACGGTGAGGTCGACCGCGCGGCCCACCATCAGGGTGGCGAGTTCTTCGTTGCTCGCGGTCGGCGCCGCGTCACCGACGACCTTGCCCAACCGGATGACGGTGATCCGGTCGGCGACCGCTCGCACCTCGCGCAGTTTGTGGGTGATGAAGACGATGGACGTGCCCGCGGCCTTGAGCTGGCGCATGATGTTCATCAGCTCGTCGGTTTCCTGCGGGGTGAGCACGGCGGTGGGCTCGTCGAAGACGAGCACCTTCGCGTCGCGGGAGAGCGCCTTGATGATCTCCACCCGCTGCTGCACGCCGACGGGGAGGTTCTCGACGAGGGCGTCGGGATCGACGTCGAACCCGAACCGGTCGGAGATCTCGCGCACCCGGGCGCGGGCGGCCGCGAGGTCCAGGGAGCCGCCGACCCTGGTCTGTTCGTGGCCGAGCATCACGTTCTCCGCGACGGTGAAGACGGGGATCAGCATGAAGTGCTGGTGCACCATGCCGATACCGGCGTTCATCGCGTCGCCGGGTCCGGCGAAGTGTTGGGCGACGTCGTCCAGCAGGATCTCACCCTCTTCGGCCCGATAGAGGCCGTAGAGCACGTTCATCAACGTTGACTTACCGGCTCCGTTCTCGCCGAGCAGGGCGTGGATCTCACCCTCCTCGATGGTGAGGTTGATGTCGTCATTGGCAACCAGGGCACCGAATCTCTTCGTAATGCCGCGAAGTTCGAGCTTCATAGTCTTCGATTCTATTGAGATGCTGCCCGGCTGCGCGCCTGCCGGGAGTATGACGCACAACGAAATGGGGAGGCCAACGTGTCGTTGGCCTCCCCGTTGTGGTACTGCTGTGCGGTAGTGCTGGTTGCGCGTTAGTGCTGTGCGGTGTTGCCGGTGTTGTGCTCCCGGCGACGGGTTACTTGGGCGTGGCGTCGCTCGTCACGACGATGTCGCCGGCGATGATCGCTGCCTTGAGGTCGTCCAGCTCGGTGACCAGGGCCGGGTCGACCTTGGACTCCCAGTCGTGCAGCGGGGCCAGGCCGACGCCCTCGTTCTCAAGGGTTCCGACGTACGGGTCGGAGGAGAAGTCGCCCGCGGCCGCGTCGGTGATGATCTGGTCGGTGGCATCCGTCATCGACTTCATGATGGAGGTGAGGTACAGCGCCGCGAACTCGGGCGTGGTCTCGAACAGGTCGCTGTCGACTCCGACGATGGCGACGTCCTTGCCGGACTCGCTGATGGCCTGCGCGGTGCCCTGGAAGAGCGGGCCGGCGACCGGGAGGATGATGTCCGCACCGGCGTCGATCAGGCCCTGGCTGAGCGTCTTGCCCGCGCTGATGTCATCGAAGCCACCGGCGAACAGGCCCTCCTGGGTGTCCTTCGACCAGCCGGTGAGCTTGACGTCGGTCTTCTTCTCGGTGTTGTAGTACGCGATGCCGTCGGCGAAACCATCCATGAAGATGGTGACGGACGGGAACTGCATGCCACCGAAGGTGCCGACGGTGCCGGTCTTGGTGGTGCCTGCAGCGAGGTAGCCGGCGAGGAACGCGGCCTGCGCGGTGTCATAGAGGACCGGCTTCACGTTGTCGAGCGTCAGCGGGCTGAAGTCGTCGTTGGAGAGGGCGGAGTCGATGATCGCGAATTCGACGTCGGGGTTGGCCTGCGCAGCGTCGCGGGTGGCGTTAGCCAGGGCGAAACCGACGGTGAGGATGAAGTTGCAGCCCTGGTCGACCATGCTGGTCACGTTGCCGGAGTACTGGTCCTCGGACGTGGACTCGGCCTGCTTGAACTCAACACCGAGCTCCTCGGAGGCCTGGGAGATGCCCTCGAAGCTGGACTGGTTGAAGGACTTGTCGTCGAAGCCGCCGAAGTCGGAGACGACGCAGGGCAGGAAGTCCGATGCGGCGTCGTTGGAGCCGGCGTCGTCGGTGGGGGCCGGCGCACACGCCGCGAGCAGAGCGAGAACGCCGAGTGAGGCAAGGCCGCCGAGCGTTGCCTTGCGGGTCGTGATTGTCAAGATTGACCTCCAGATGAGGCCCGGCGTGGGATCGCGCGGGCTGCTATATGGTCTACACGTTACCCAGAACAGCCCTGCTCAGATGAGCAAACCGACACTGTAGCCAAAAGGTTATCAAGCCGCGACATTTCGGAAATCCGGACGACACAAATAGTCATCTACCGGGCCTATTGATGAGAAACCCTCGCGGCTCGGCCCGTACGTCGGCTACAGGACGTCGGAGCTGCCCGACAGCCGCAGCGCGTCGACGACGGCCTTGACCTTCTGGGCGTTCGCGCTCGTGGTCACCAACAGTGCATCGGGGGTGTCCACCACCACGATGTCGTCCACACCGATGAGCGCGATCATGCGCTTGGTGTGGCTGACGACGATCCCGCTGGAGGAGTCAGCGAGCACCCGGGCGCCCTCGCCGAGGATCGCCAGGTCGCGCTTGCGGCCGTTGGCGTGGATCTTGGCGATCGACGCGAAGTCCCCCACGTCATCCCAGTCGAACTGGCCGGGGATCACGGCCAGGCCGCCCCTCGCGGCGACGGGCTCGGCGACGGAGTAGTCGATGGCGATCTTCTTGAGCTTGGGCCAGACCTGGTCGACCACGGCGCCGCGGCGCGGGGTGTCCCAGGCCTCCGCCAGTTCGAGCAGGCCGGCCAGCAGCTCGGGCTCGGCCGCGCCGATCTCCTCGAGCAACCGGTCGGCGCGGGCGATGAACATGCCCGCGTTCCAGAGGTACTGGCCGCTGGAGAGGTACCGCTTCGCGGTGGCCGGGCTGGGCTTCTCCACGAACGAGTTGACCGACTGGGCGCTCGGCGCGCCGGGGATGTCCAGGTCCGCGCCGGTCTTGATGTAGCCGAAGCCGATCGCCGGCTCGGTGGGCTGGATGCCGATGGTGACGATCAGGCCGGTGTCGGCGGCGGCGATCGCCTCGACGACGGCCTGGCGGAACGCAGCGGGGCCCTTGATCACGTGGTCGGCGGCGAACGAGCCGATGATCACGCCGGGTTCGCGGCGCTCGAGGATCGCGGCGGCCAGGCCGATGGCGGCTGAGGAATCCCGCGGTTCGCTCTCCAGGACCACGTTGAGGTCGGCCAGCTCAGGCAGCTGCTCCTCGACAGCGGCCCGGTGCGCCCGCCCCGTGACGACCATGATCCGCTGATCGCCGGAGAGCGGGGCCAGCCGGTCCCAGGTGGCGCGCAACAGCGTCTGGCCGCTGCCGGTGAGGTCGTGCAGGAACTTGGGAGCATCGGCGCGCGACAGCGGCCAGAGCCTGGAGCCGATCCCGCCGGCGGGGATCACACTGTAGAAGCGGTCGAGGGCAGCGCTGGAGTGGGACATTGCGCCAGACTACCGGTCCGTCTGCCCTGTTCATCCAGGGTTCACCGCACGGATGTGCTGGCTGCCTACTCTGGCGGCATGAGGGTTGCCGTCGTCAGCGAAAGCTTCCTCCCCACTGTCAGCGGGGTCACCACGAGCGTCTGCAAGGTGCTCGGCGAATTACGCCGCCAGGGCCACGATGCGCTGGTGATCGCCCCGTCCGGCGCCCCGGCGTCGTTCGCGGGTTTCCCGGTGCACACCGTGCCCGCACTGTCCTACCGGCAGTTCCCGGTGGGCCTGCCGAACCCGAGGGTTCTGGGCCTCCTGTCCGACTTCCAGCCCGACGTGCTGCACGCCGCGTCGCCGTTCCTGCTGGGCGCGCAGGGCATCGCCTCCGCCCGGCGTCTGGGCGTGCCGAGCGTCGCCGTGTTCCAGACGGATGTGGCCGGTTACGCCAACCGCAACCGCCTCGGCCAGGCCAGCAAGCTGGCCTGGCGGTTCGTGAAGTGGGTGCACGACGGTGCCGACCTCACCCTGGTGCCCTCGACGGCGTCGATGCGGGACCTGCGCCGCATCGGCGTGCAGCGCCTGGACCTGTGGACCCGCGGCGTGGACCTGGACGGCTACCACCCCAACAACCGGCGGGACCCTGAGGTCGCGGCACTGCGGCGGCGGCTGGCCCCGAACGGCGAAGTGGTGATCGGTTACGTCGGCCGAATCGCCCCGGAGAAGCAGGTGGAGAGGTTCCGGGCCCTGCGCGGCCTGGCCGGGATCAGCATCGCCCTGGTCGGCGACGGGCCGTCCACTCCCCTGGTGACCCGCGCCCTGGCCGGCCTGCCGGTCACCTGGCTCGGCCGGCTCGCCGGCGCCGAGCTCGCGGCGGCCTACGCCAGCTTCGATGTGTTCCTGCACGCCGGCACCGAGGAGACCTTCGGCCAGACCCTGCAGGAGGCGCACGCGGCGGGCCTGCCCGTGGTGGCGCCACGCGCGGGCGGCCCGATCGACCTCGTCGGGCACGGCACCGACGGTTTCCTCTTCACCCCCGACGACGAGAGGGACCTGCGCCGGCACGTGGCCGCGCTCGTGGCGGATGCCCCGCTGCGGCACCGGATGGGCGAGGCCGGGCGGCGCGCCGTGCTCGGCCGCAGCTGGGAGAACGTCTGCGCCACCCTGTTCGACCACTACCAGCAGGTCATCGACGAGAGCCTCGCCCGCCGGGCGGAAACCCTGGTGCCGCTGGCCCAGCGCCGCTGAACGAACATCCGTTCACCCGACAGGGCCCAAAGCCTCTGGTCATGTCGACGGGCCGCCCACGGCTTAGGCAGCCCTAACCAGACTTATGTCGCCATCGAGACATAGAATGTCTGTACGTGTTTGTTCAACGATGACACCTCGTTCGCAGGGGTCACGACTCAGCCAGGGAGGGTTGGTCATGCCACAGAATTCGGCAGAGGCCCTGACAGCTCAGCGGAAGACGACCTCGCGTCGCCCGGCCGGAACGCTCTACCGTGGCCGTGAGGGCATGTGGTCCTGGGTCCTGCACCGGATCACCGGGGTGGCGATCTTCTTCTTCCTCCTCGTACACATCCTCGACACCGCACTCGTGCGGGTCAGCCCCGAGGCGTACAACGCCGTGATCAGCCAGTACCAGACGCCCATCATGGGCCTGGGCGAGGTTGCCCTGGTCGGCGCGATCGTGTTCCACGCCTTCAACGGCCTGCGCATCATCGCCATCGACTTCTGGAACGCGAAGTACCAGCGGGTGCTCTTCTACGTGGTGATCGGCCTCTGGGTGATCACGATGCTCGCCTTCACACCCCGTCACCTGATCAACGTGTTCAGCCACTAGGAGGACGAGATCATGACAACGACACTCGCCGCCCCCCGCAGCCCCTACTCCCGTGACCCGCAGCGACGCGGTGTGAACTGGGAGAAGTGGGGCTGGATCTACATGCGCGTCTCCGGCATCGTGCTGGTCGTGCTGATCTTCGGCCACCTCTTCGTGAACCTCATGGTGGGCGAGGGCGTCAGTGCCCTCAACTTCGCCTTCGTCGCCGGCAAGCTCGCCAACCCGTTCTGGCAGTGGTGGGACGTGGCCATGCTCTGGCTCGCCCTGATCCACGGCGGCAACGGCATGCGCACGCTGGTGAACGACTACGCCACAACCCGCGTCAGCCGCGGCATCCTCAAGTCAGCGATCCTCGCCGCCGTGGTCATCCTGATCGTGCTCGGCACGCTCGTGGTGTTCACCTTCGACGCCTGCCCGGCCGGCCAGCCCGCCGACCTTCTGCCCACTTTCTGCCAGGCCCTTTAGGCCCTCGAGGAGCTGTAAAAAACTTTCATGACGGATGCACCTGTGACCAAGCCCGCCGAATCCACCATCGTCGACGGAGTGCACTATCACCAGTACGACATCGTGATCATCGGCGCGGGAGGAGCGGGCATGCGGGCCGCCATCGAGGCCGGACCGAACGCATCGACCGCTGTGATCTCCAAGCTCTACCCCACCCGCTCGCACACCGGTGCAGCGCAGGGCGGCATGGCCGCAGCCCTGGCGAACGTGGAGGAAGACAACTGGGAGTGGCACACCTTCGACACCGTCAAGGGCGGCGACTACCTCGTCGACCAGGACGCCGCGGAGATCCTCGCGAAGGAAGCCATCGACGCGGTCATCGACCTCGAGAACATGGGCCTGCCGTTCAACCGCACCCCCGAGGGCAAGATCGACCAGCGCCGCTTCGGCGGCCACACCCGCGACCACGGCAAGAGCCCGGTGCGCCGTGCCTGCTACGCCGCCGACCGCACCGGCCACATGATCCTGCAGACGCTGTACCAGAACTGCGTCAAGCGCGGCATCAACTTCTTCAACGAGTTCTACGTGCTCGACCTGATCATGACCAACGTCGACGGCGTCGACCAGCCCTCCGGCGTGGTGGCCTACGACCTCTCCAGCGGTGAGTTGCACGTCTTCTCCGGCAAGGCGTTCATCTTCGCCACCGGCGGTTTCGGCAAGATCTACAAGACCACCTCCAACGCGCACACCCTTACCGGCGACGGCGTGGGCATCATCTGGCGCAAGGGCCTGCCGTTGGAGGACATGGAGTTCTTCCAGTTCCACCCGACCGGCCTGGCGGGCCTGGGCATCCTGCTCACCGAGGGCGCCCGCGGTGAGGGCGCCATCCTCCGCAACGCGTCCGGCGAGCGGTTCATGGAGCGCTACGCGCCCACCATCAAGGACCTCGCCCCGCGCGACATCGTGGCCCGCTGCATGGTCAAGGAGGTCGCGGAAGGTCGCGGCGCCGGCCCCAACAAGGACTACGTCTACCTGGACTGCACCCACCTGGGCGCCGAGGTGCTCGAGACCAAGCTGCCCGACATCACCGAGTTCGCCCGCACCTACCTCGGCGTCGACCCGGTCACCGAACCGGTGCCGGTGATGCCCACCGCGCACTACGCCATGGGCGGCATCCCCACCAACGTGAAGGCGGAGGTGCTGCGCGACAACACCACCGTCGTGCCCGGCCTCTACGCCGCCGGCGAATGCGCCTGCGTGTCGGTGCACGGCTCCAACCGGCTCGGCACCAACTCGCTGCTGGACATCAACGTGTTCGGCAAGCGTGCGGGCAACAACGCCGTCGAGTACGTCAAGACGGCCGAGTTCGTGCCGCTGCCCGAAGACCCGGCGAAGTTCGTGCGGGAGCTGCTGGCCACCATCCGTACCTCCACGGGCACCGAGCGCATCGCGGTGCTCCGCCGCGAGCTGCAGGAGGTCATGGACGCCAAGGCTCAGGTGTTCCGCACCGACGAGTCGCTGCGTGAGGTGACGGAGACCATCCACACCCTGCGCGAGCGCTACAAGAACATCGGCGTGCAGGACAAGGGTCGCCGGTTCAACACCGACCTGCTCGAGGCCGTCGAACTGGGCTTCCTGCTCGACCTGGCCGAGGTTGTCGTGTTCTCCGCCCGCAACCGCAAGGAGAGCCGCGGCGGCCACATGCGCGACGACTTCCCCCTGCGCGACGACGTGAACTACCTGCAGCACACCATGGCCTACCTGTCGGGCGACGCGCTGTCCGCGGATGCTGCCGACCACATTTCGCTCGACTGGAAGCCCGTGACCATTACGCGCTACCAGCCGATGGAGAGGAAGTACTAGTGAGCACCCCCACCCTCGAGAGCCCCCCAGCCGTTCCCGAAGAGATCCAGTCGTTCACGGTCACCCTGTCGGTGCGCCGGTTCAACCCGGAGACCGACGAAGACCCGCACTGGGAGAACTACGACGTCGAGATGTACGCGACGGACCGCATCCTGGACGCTCTGCACAAGATCAAGTGGGAGCAGGACGGCAGCTTGAGCTTCCGCCGCTCCTGCGCGCACGGCATCTGCGGCTCCGACGCGATGCGCATCAACGGGCGCAACCGTCTGGCCTGCAAGACCCTGATCAAGGACCTCGACATCACCAAGCCGGTGACGGTGGAGGCCATCAAGGGCCTGCCGCTGGAGAAGGACCTGATCGTGGACATGGAGCCGTTCTTCGAGTCCTTCCGCGAGGTGCAGCCGTTCCTGATGGCGCAGAACACGCCCAAGGACGGCAAGGAGCGCATCCAGACCGTCGCCCAGCGCGAGCGTTTCGACGACACCACCAAGTGCATCCTCTGCGCGGCGTGCACGTCGAGCTGCCCGGTGTTCTGGACCGACGGACAGTACTTCGGCCCGGCCGCGATCGTCAACGCGCACCGGTTCATCTTCGACTCCCGCGACGAGAACGCCGCCGTGCGCCTGGACATCCTCAACGACAAGGAAGGCGTCTGGCGCTGCCGCACGACCTTCAACTGCACCGAAGCCTGCCCCCGTGGCATCCAGGTGACCCAGGCCATCGCCGAGGTCAAGCAGGCCATCATGCGTGGCAAGCCCTAAACCCCTTACGGGTTTCTAACGAACGGCGGCCTTCTGGCCGCCGTTCGTCGTTTCGCACCGGGTCGGCCGCACCCGCTGGTTAGGCTGGGTCGATGAAGATCGGCGACCTCATCAAGCGTGTCATGGCCTCACGACCGGCGCGGGTGTACACCCACTTCGGCCAGAGCCGCGGACCGATTCTGGCCGCCGGCATGGCCTACCAGGCGATCTTCGCGATCTTCGCCGCGCTCTGGCTGGTGTTCTCGGTTGCCGGGCTGTGGCTGGCCAGCAACCCCCAGCTGATGGACCAGCTGTTCGTGCTGATCAACCAGTCCGTTCCCGGCCTGATCGGAAAGGACGGCGTCGTCGACCCGGCCGACCTGGGCAACACCGGGGCGCTCACCTGGAGCAGCGCCATCGCCCTGGTCGGCTTGCTCGCCACGACTCTCGGCTGGCTGAACACCACCTCGCAGGCCGTGCGCGGCATCTTCGGGATGGGCCAGGAGACCACTTTCTTCGTGCTGGTGAAACTGCGCGAACTCGGCCTCGGGCTCCTGTTCGGCCTGGCCCTGGTGGTATCCGCCGTGATCTCGATCGTGAGCACCGAACTGCTCCGTGGTTTCCTCGGCCTCTTCGGCCAGGGCGCCGACTCGTTCTGGTTCATCGCCTCGAGCCAGGCGGTCGGGCTGCTGATCGTGCTGATCATCGACACCATCACCCTCGCCGCCCTGTTCCGGTTGCTCTCGCACGTGCGCATCCCGTGGAAGAACCTGCTGGTGGGCTCGCTGCTCGGCGCGATCGCCCTGGGGGTGCTCAAGGTGCTCGGCGCCGCCCTGCTCGGCGGCGCGGCGAAGAACCCGCTGCTGGCCGGCTTCGCGGTGATCATCGGTCTGCTGATCTGGTTCAACCTCACCTCCACCGTCACCCTGATCTCCGCATCCTGGATCGCCGTGGGCATGCAGGACGCGGGCATCCCCCCGGCCACGCTCAGCGCTGACGAGACGAAGAAGCTCGCCGAGGAGAAGGAAGCCGAGGCGCTGCGCCTGGCCGCCGCGGTAGAGCTGAGGCAGGCACGGCTGGCGCGGGAGAGCGCATCCTGGTTGCACCGATTCGGCAGCAACCGGCGGTTGCGCCGCGCCGAACAGCGCGCCGAGAAGTACGGCGTCACCGAGCCGGCGGAGCGGTAGCCCCGGCCGCACGTCGGTGGCACTCGGTAGAATCGGCGCATGCCGTCTTCTCCCGCATCAGAGTCCGTCCGCCCCCTGCGCATCGCCAGCATCAACACCAACGGCATCCGCGCCGCTTTCCGGAAGGGCATGGGCGACTGGCTCGAAACCCGCGACGTCGACATCCTCGCGATCCAGGAGGTGCGCGCCGCCACCGAAGACATCGAGGGCCTGCTCGGGCCGGACTGGAACATCCTGCACGACGCCGCCTCGGCGAAGGGCCGCGCCGGCGTGGCCATCGCCAGCCGCAAGAGCGCGTCGATCCACCGGGTCGAGCTGGGCCACCCCGACTTCGACAGCGCCGGCCGCTGGCTCGAGGCTGACTACGAGGTGAACGGCAAGATCGTCACCGTGGTGAGCACCTACGTGCACTCCGGCGAGGTGGACACCCCCAAGCAGGTCGAGAAGTTCACCTTCCTCGATTCCATGCTCACCCGGCTGCCCGAACTGGCGGCGCACAGCGAGCGGGTGGTCGTGCTCGGCGACCTCAACGTGGGCCACCGCAAGTTCGACATCAAGAACTGGAAGGGCAACGTCAAGCGGGCCGGCTTCCTGCCCGAGGAGCGCGCCTACTTCGACAAGATCCTGGGCGCCGAAGACGAGGCCGACTACAACAACGGCGCCGGCCTGGGCTGGGTGGATGTGGGCCGCAAGGCCGCAGGCGAGATGGACGGACCGTTCACCTGGTGGTCCTGGCGCGGCCAGGCGTTCGACAACGACACCGGTTGGCGCATCGACTACCAGCTCGCGACGCCCGCGTTGGCGGCATCCGTCGTGAACTACACGGTCGACCGGGCGGAAGCCTACGACCAGCGCTGGAGCGACCACGCCCCCGTGGTCGTCGACTACGCCATCTGATTGCTGTTTTTGCCGCCTGCGCGGCCTCGAACCTGACGAAATGACTTCTCCTATGACCAAGACCCGCCTCTACTCCGGCATGCAGCCGTCCGCCGACTCGTTGCAGATCGGCAACTACATCGGTGCGCTGCTGAACTGGAAGAAACTGCAGCAGAACCACGACGCGTTCTTCTCGATCGTGGACCTGCACGCCATCACCGTGGCGCAGGATCCGGCGAAGCTGCGCGAGAACACCCGTGCCACCGCCGCTCAGTACATCGCGGCGGGCATCGACCCGGCCGAGTCGACCCTGTACGTGCAGTCGCACGTGGCCGCGCACGCGCAGCTGGCCTGGGCTCTGAACACTCTCACCGGGTTCGGCGAGGCCAGCCGGATGACCCAGTTCAAGGACAAGTCCCTCAAGCAGGGCGCCGACGCCACCACGGTGGGCCTGTTCGCCTACCCGGTGCTGATGGCCGCCGACATCCTGCTGTTCCAGAGCGAGATCGTGCCCGTGGGCGAGGACCAGCGCCAGCACGTTGAACTCACCCGCGACCTGGCGGCCCGGTTCAACTCGCGCTTCGGCGACACCTTCACGGTGCCGGAGGCCTCGATCATCCGCGACACCGCGAAGATCTACGACCTGCAGAACCCCACCTCGAAGATGTCCAAGTCGGCCGAGTCGCACGCCGGCGTGATCTGGATGCTCGACGAGCCGAAAGTGACCGCTAAGAAGATCATGCGCGCCGTCACCGACGCCGAGGGCGGTGTGGTCTTCGACCGGGAGAACAAGCCCGGCGTGGCCAACCTGCTCACGATCTACTCCGTGATGGCGGAGCGGTCGATCGAGTCGCTCGAGGACGAGTACGCGGGCAAGGGCTACGGCGACTTCAAGAAGGGCCTGGCCGAGGTGGTCACCGAGACCTTCGGCGCGATTCGGGGACGGGTGCTGGAGCTCCTCGACGACCCGGCCGAACTGGACCGGATCCTGGCCGCCAACGCCGACCGGGCCGCCGCGGTGGCCGACGTCACCCTGGCGACCGCGTTCGACCGGATGGGCTTCCTGGCGCGCCGCTGAGGCGCGCTCTGGTGGTGTGCTGATGCGTCCGGTCGAGCTGGCCTCTCCGCTGGTGCGGCTGGATACGCCGCAGGGCGCCGACGTGCCGCGGGTGTTCGAGTACTGCCAGGACCCGGTGATGCCCGAGTACCTGGCCCGGCTGCCCTGGCCGTACCGGCTCGCGGATGCCACCGACTTCGTCACCGGCTACGTGCCGGCCGCGTGGGCCGGGGACCAGGAGTACACCTGGGCGGTGCGCGATTCGGCGTCGCCGGAGTTGCTCGGCGTGATCAGCCTGAGCGTGCCTGTGCCGGCTGGGGTGGATGCGGCTTCGGATGGGGCTGCGGCTTCGGCTTCGGCGGTCCGCTCGAGTTCGATCGGGTTCTGGCTGGGACCGGCGCATCGGGGCCGTGGCCTGATGGTCGAGGCGCAGCGGTTGGTGCTCGACTGGGGCTTCGGCACCGGTCTCTGCGACACCGTGCACTGGGAGGCCGTGGCGGGCAACCTCGCGTCGGCCAGGGCCGCCCGGAAGGCCGGGTTCCGCTACACCGGGCTGGGACCGGCCGGGATCGCGTACCGCGACGGCACGCATCCGCCGTCGTGGAAGGCCGTGCTGCACGCCACCGACGACCGCACAGCGCCCGCGGGCTGGCCGGCCGAGGTCGTGGGCGCGTGAGCGGTGCCGTGCGCTCCTGCGGGCGACTGTGGCCGGTGAGGCTGCCGTGACCGGTGGGACGGGTGTGACCGCGCCGACGCTGGTGCTGTTCGATCTGGACGACACCCTGTTCGCGCACCGGGAAGCCGTGGCCGCCGGCATCCTCGGCCACGTCGCCGCGCAGGGCGGCCGGGGTGCGGCCGCCGACCCGCACGACGTGGTGGCGCTGTGGAACGCTCTCGAGGAGCAGCATTACCACGCCTATCTCGCCGGTTCGCTCGACTTCGCCGGGCAGCGCGGCGCCCGCGCCCGCGACTTCGCGGCGGCACACGGGGTGCAGCTCACGGCGGCGGAGGCCACCGCCTGGTTCGAGGACTACTTCGTGCACTACCGAGCCCACTGGCGCCTGCACGCGGATGCGCTGCCCTGCCTCGACGAGCTGGCCCGGCGCATCCCCGGGGTGCGGTTCGGCCTGATCACCAACGGGGAGCTGGCCTACCAGAGCGTGAAACTGGCCGACACCGGCCTGGACGCCCGGGTGGAGCACGTGATCACCTCGGCCGAGTTCGGCCTGGCCAAACCGAGGCCGGAGATCTTCCTGCACGCCTGCGCCCTGTTCGGCGCCGAACCGACCCGCTCGGTGTACGTGGGCGACCGCCTCCGCACCGACGCCATCGGGGCCGCCGCCGCGGGGCTGACCGGGGTGTGGCTGGACCGTCTCGGCTCCGCGGGCCCTCCCCCACCGGAGGCCGACCTCGCCGAGGCCCGCGCGCTGGGCGTCATCCGTCTGAGCGGCCTCGCGGAGTTGCCCGCCCTGCTCGCCGCCCGGTAGCCGAACCCGGGCCGATGCGCGGCTCTGTGGCCGTTAAGAGCGGCCGCAGGCGGGTGAGGCGGGGCGGCACGGGCGCCATGCGGGGTGGGCGCCGCCATGCGGGTGGCGCGCCACCCGCATAGCGGCGCCGCACCCGCACAACTCAGAAGAGTGGCGGATGCGGCGTCTACCGGGTCCCGGCGGCTACCGGTCTTGCCCGGCTACAGGACGTCTTCGTCGACCCAGTCGAGGGTCTTGGTGACGGCCTTCTTCCAGTTGCGGAGCAGGCGGGCACGCTCGGCTTCCTCCATGTCGGGCTCCCAACGGGCGTCTTCCTGCCAGTTCGAACGCAGCTCGCCCAGGCCGCTCCAGAAGCCCACGGCCAGTCCGGCCGCGTAGGCGGCTCCGAGCGCGGTGGTCTCGGCGACGACCGGGCGCACCACGGGCACGCCGAGGATGTCGGCCTGGAACTGCAGCAGCAGGTTGTTGCCGGTGGCACCGCCGTCGACCTTGAGTTCGGTCAGCGGCACGCCGGAGTCGGCGTTGACCGCGTCGATGACCTCGCGGGTCTGGAACGCGATGGCCTCCAGGGCCGCGCGGGCGATGTGGCCCTTGTTCACGAACCGGGTCAGGCCCACGAGCGCGCCGCGGGCATCCGAGCGCCAGTACGGCGCGAACAGGCCACTGAACGCCGGCACGAAGTAGGCGCCGCCGTTGTCGTCGACGGTGCGGGCGAGCGCCTCGATCTCGCTCGCCGACGAAATCATGCCCAGGCTGTCGCGCAGCCACTGGATGAGCGACCCGGTGACGGCGATCGAGCCCTCGAGAGCGTAGTGCGGTTCGGCGTCACCGAGCTTGTAGCCCAGCGTGGTGAGCAGGCCGTTCTTGGAGTGGATGATCTCGGTGCCGGTGTTGAAGATCAGGAAGTTACCGGTGCCGTAGGTGTTCTTGGCCTCGCCCTGGTCGAACGCGGCCTGGCCGAACGTGGCGGCTTGCTGGTCACCGAGGATGCCGGCGATCGGCACCTCGCGCAGCAGACTGTGCTCGTTGACCGTGCCGTAGACCTCGCTGGAGGAGCGGATCTCGGGCATCATCGAGCGCGGAACGCCGAAGATCCCGAGGATCTCGTCGTCCCATTCGAGGGTTTCCAGGTTCATGAACAGGGTGCGGC
Source organism: Cryobacterium lactosi (assembly GCF_004403945.1). Classification (GTDB taxonomy): domain Bacteria; phylum Actinomycetota; class Actinomycetes; order Actinomycetales; family Microbacteriaceae; genus Cryobacterium; species Cryobacterium lactosi. The sequence continues at coordinate 91,758 of NZ_SOHM01000018.1, forward strand.
TGGCGTTGGTGACGTCGGTGGCGTGCACGCCGCCCTCGAGGCCGCCGGTGAGGTTCCAGAGCACCCAGGTGTCGGTGGTGCCGAACATCAGGTCGCCGGCCTCGGCCTTTTCGCGGGCGCCGTCGACATTCTCCAGGATCCAGGCGATCTTGGTGCCGGAGAAGTAGGTGGCAAGCGGCAGGCCGACGGTGGCCTTGAACCGGTCGCCGCCGCCGTCCGCGGCGAGCCGGTCGACGATCGGCTGGGTGCGGGTGTCCTGCCAGACGATGGCGTTGTAGATCGGCAGGCCGGTGGTGCGGTCCCAGACCACGGCGGTCTCCCGCTGGTTGGTGATGCCGACGGCCTCGATGTCGTGCCGGGTGAGGTTGGCCTTGGACAGGGCCTGGCCGATGACCTGGCGGGTGTTGCCCCAGATCTCCATGGGGTCGTGTTCGACCCAGCCGGCGCGGGGGAAGATCTGTTCGTGCTCGAGCTGACCGGTGGAGACGATCGAGCCGGAGTGATCGAAAATGATCGCTCGGGTGCTCGTGGTGCCCTGGTCGATGGCGAAGATGTACTTGTCACTCATGTCGGAACTCCTGTGTTGGGACGTGGCTGTTTGAGATTGATGGGTGGATCGGGTGAGGATCAGGCGAGGATGGGCAGCAGCACCAGCGAGGCCCAGCCGGCCAGCACACCGCCGATGACGGGTCCGGCGACGGGAACCCACGAGTAGGACCAGTCGGATCCCCGCTTGCCCTTGATGGGCAGCAGGGCGTGGGCGATGCGCGGGCCCAGGTCACGGGCCGGGTTGATGGCGTAGCCGGTCGGCCCGCCGAGGGAGGTGCCGATCACGATCACCAGCAGGGCCACCGGCAGGGCGCCGAGGGCCGCGAGGCCGCCGTTCTCACCCTGGCGACCGCCGCCGAAGGCGATAACCACGAACACCAGCACGAACGTGCCGATGATCTCGGTGACCAGGTTCCAGCCGTACGAGCGGATGGCCGGACCGGTGGAGAAGACGCCGAGCTTGTTCGCCGGCTCCGGCTCCTGGTCGAAGTGCTGCTTGTACGCCAGCCAGACCACGACGGCGCCGATGATGGCGCCGATCATCTGGGCAGCGATGTACACCAGCACCGAGACGACGTTCACCGGCACGCCGGAACCGAATTCGGTGGCTCCGGAGGACACCAGGCCCAGCGTGACCGCCGGGTTCAGATGCGCACCGGAGTTGTACGAGACGATCACACCGGCGAAGACCGCGAGGCCCCAACCGATGGTGACCATGAGGAACCCGGCGCCGAAGCCCTTGTTCTTCGTGAGGGCGACGTTGGCGACAACGCCGCAGCCGAGGAGCACTAGGAGGGCAGTGCCCACCAGCTCCGAGAGGAATACAACACCGAGATTGTCCACATTGACCTTTCGTGTTTTTCCGTACCCGCGGGAAATTGTGCGGTCCTGACACGCTACCGAGTCAAAAACAGCAAAAAGATAGCCCCACGCGCACGTTTGTGCAGATTGGGAGGCGGGGAAGTCCCCCACCTCCCGTCTGGTTTACGGGGCCGGAACGGCCTCTGACGCGCCCATCAGGTCGACGCCGTGCACCTCGGCAAGCTCCTGGCCGGCCTGGGTCACCTCGTCGGCGGTGCGTGCGGCGTCCCAGCCGAGCACGGGGGCCAGCACGCCGGCCAGTTCCTCAAGCAGGGGCACGGTCAGTCCGCCGATGAAGGCGAGGCTGGTGCGGCGCAGCAGCAGGTCGATCAGGTGGGTGACCGACTCCTCGCGCGCCAGGTACTCGATCTCGCGGCGGGTGTAGAGCGGGTTGTGCGCCAGGGGCGCATCCGCCGCCTCGGTGAGGAAGTCGATGATCGCGCCGGCGCGGGTGCCGTACCGGGTGAGCAGCGCCTGGGCGCGGTCCCGGCCGACCTCGTCGCCGTGGGCGGCGAGCCACACCGTGTGGGCGGCCGCGGTGGCCGGGAAGTCTTTGCCGCCACCGATGGCGAGCCCGACGGTGGACACCGTGCGGGGCTGGCCGAGCAGGCTGAGGATGTCGCCGCTGAGGTGCTCGGCGAGGGCGCGGAAGGTGGTCCACTTGCCGCCGACCAGGCTGAGCAGGGTGCCGGGGCGTGCGCCGAGCGGGGTGGACTCGATGCGGTAGTCGCGGGAGACGAAGCCGGGGGCCTCGTCGTCGTGCCTGGGCAGCGGCCTGACGCCGGCGAACCTGAACACGATGTGCGAGCGGTTCACCTCGATGTCGGGGAACACGTGCTTGACCAGGTCGAAGAAGTAGTCGATCTCTTCTTCAGTGGTGCGGATCGGCTGGCTCATGTCGTGCTCGAGGTCGGTGGTGCCCAGGAGCACTCGACCGGCGAGCGGGTAGATCAGCACGATCCGGCCGTCGTTATTCTCGAAGAAGATCTCGCCGCCGCCGGTGGCCGCGTAGAGCTCGGGGTGGTCCAGCACGATGTGGGAGCCCTTGGTGCCGCCCATGTAGGTGCTGGCCTGGCCGAGCGCGGAGTTGGTCAGGTCGGTCCACGGACCGGAGGTGTTCACGACCACGTCGGCGGCGAAACTGAATTCCTCACCGGTGACGGTGTTGCGGAGGCGCACGCCGTCGGCATCCATGCCCACGGCTTCGACGTAGTTGGCGGCGCGGGCGTGCGGGCCGGTGTCCAGGCCGTCGCGGAGCACGTCCAGCGCGAGGCGCTCGGGGTCGTGCATCGACGCGTCGTAGTACGTGGCGGTGTACTTGAGGCCGGGGTTCAGCCGCGGCAGGCGTTCCAGTGACTTCTTACGGCCGTGGAACTCGTGCTTGGGCACCGAGCCGCCGTCGCGGGAGAAGGAGTCGTAAAGCACCAGCCCGACCTTGATCAGCAGCGCACCGCGCTCCTGCGCCTTGCCCTGCTTGTGGGTGAGGAAGCGCAGCGGGGCGGCCAGTACTCCGGAGAGCGCGGAGAACATCGGCACCGTGGTCTTGAGCGGCTTGACGTAGTGCGGCGCGATCTTGAGCAGGCCGTTGCGCTCGGTGACCGACTCCTTGACGAGGCGGAACTCGCCGTTCTCCAGGTAGCGGATGCCGCCGTGGATCATGTGCGACGACGCGGCGGAGGCGCCGGAGACGAAGTCGCCCCGGTCGACGATGGTGACGTCCACTCCCTGCAACGCCAGGTCGCGGAAGGTGGCGATGCCGTTGATGCCGGCACCGATGATCAGCACCTTCGCGTTGGGGCGCTCGGCGAGGGCGGATCGGGCGGAATCAGCAGGTGAGGAGAGGGGGATGGACTGCACTGTTCACTACCTTTGTTCGTCATTCGGCCGGGCGGTTAACCGGGTGGTGCTCGACCGAATTGGTGCGGATGACCCAGCCGGGTTTGCGCGGGGGCCCTCCATATGGATTAATCAAGCTTGAGTAGATCAATCACATCTGGTCAAGCCGAGTGAACAAACGTGCAAGGAGGGGCCGTGAGCCTCGTCGACGAGTCAGCGCAGTCCGATCGGGTGCGGGATGCCCTCACCGCCGCGCACCTGTATTACATGCAGGACCTGACGATGGATGCCATCGCCCACGAACTGCACACCTCCCGCTCGTCGGTGTCCCGACTGCTCAGTCACGCCCGCGCGACCGGCCTGGTCGACATCCAGATCCGCTCTCCCCTGGACGCGCCGAGCCGTCTCGAGCTGCTCATCCAGGAGCGTTTTCAGATCACCGCGCACGTCGTTCCGGTTCCCGATCACGCCTCGGATGTGGACAGATTGGAGCGGGTGGCGCTTTCGGTTGCACGAATTCTCGGTCAGTTCTTCGACTCGAACATGGTGATGGGTATCGCCTGGGGCTCCACGATGAATGCCATCAGCCGCCATGTCACGCCCAAGCAGACTCACGGGTCGCAGATCATCCAGCTCAACGGCGCCGGCAACATGCGCACCACCGGCCTCAGCTACGCCAGTGAGATCCTCGGCCGGTTCGGTTATGCGTTCGGCGCGCACGTGCACCAGTTCCCGGTGCCGGCGTTCTTCGACAGCCCGGCCACCAAACAAGCCCTGTGGCGTGAGCGCAGCGTGAGCCGGCTGCTCGAGATGCAGGCGCGGATGGACGTGGCGCTGTTCGGCCTCGGCTCGCCGTTCTCCGAGGTGCCCAGCCATGTCTACGCGGGCGGCTACCTGGAGGAGGCGGACTACGCCTCGCTCAGCCGCTCCGAGGTGGTGGGCGATGTGGCCACCATCTTCTTCCGGGCGGACGGCTCCACCGACGGGATCCCGCTGAACACCCGCGGCACCGGGCCGGATTTCGACGTGCTCCGGCGCACTCCGCGCCGGCTCTGCGTGGTCTCGGGAACGGCGAAACTGCCGAGCCTCCGTGGGGCGTTGAAGGCCGATCTGATCACCGACCTGTTCGTCGACGAAAGCACCGCCCGGGCCCTGGTCGCCACCATCTGACGGTACCCAGACGTCGTCAGGTTACGTCGGGAATACCGCACCGGCCTGCGCGTTGAGATATAACTGGATATAAGAAACGTGCTCCGGGGTCGGTGAGAATCCGAACCGGCGGTGAAAGTCCGCGAGCCGGGACCTGATGTTTGGGTACCGGTTGAGCTGGTGAAATTCCAGCACCGACGGTTAAAGTCCGGATGGGAGGCGCACGGATCGATGGTTCCTTGTGAACCGTCGACGGCTTTCGCGTACGCGAAAACCCCCTCCCGGAGAGCGTCACAACGACGGGACAGGGAATGCAGCAGCAGCACACGCTCGAGCGCTCGATGCGTCGAGCCCTGCAGCTGGCGGCCAACGGCCCGGCCGAAGGAGTCAACCCCCGCGTCGGCTGCGTGATCCTGAGCCCGGCCGGCGAGGTTCTCGCGGAGGGCTGGCACCGCGGCGCCGGCACCTGCCACGCCGAAGTGGATGCCCTCGCCCAGCTGGCCCCCGGCGGCGCCCGCGGCGCCACCGCCGTGGTCACCCTCGAACCCTGCAACCACACCGGCCGCACCGGCCCGTGCGCGCTTGCGCTCATCGACGCCGGCGTGGCCCAGGTGGTCTACGCCGTCGCCGATCCCGGACCGCACTCCGCCGGCGGGGCCGAGCGGCTGCGCACGGCCGGCGTCGACGTCACCGGCGGCCTGCTCGCCGCCGAAGCCCAGGCCTTCCTGGCCGACTGGCTGGTGTCGGCACGCCTGGGCCGCCCGCACGTGACCGTGAAATGGGCCTCCAGCCTCGACGGCCGCGCCGCCGCCGCCGACGGCTCCAGTCAGTGGATCACCGGACCGGCCGCTCGCGCAGACGTGCACGAGCGCCGCTCCGGCGCCGACGCGATCCTCGTGGGCACCGGCACCGTTCTGGCCGATGACCCGGCGCTGACCGCCCGGGCCGCCGACGGCACCCTGCTCGCCCACCAGCCGCGGCCCGTGGTGGTGGGGCGACGCCCGGTGCCGGCCGGTGCGGCCGTGCACGGGCATCCGCTCACCCCGTGGTTTCTCACCGAACACGACCTGCCCACGCTCCTCGGTGACCTGCGCGAACGCGGCATCCGCCGGGTCTTCGTGGAGGGCGGCCCCACCCTCGCCAGCGCCTTCGTGCGCGCGGGCCTGGTCGACGACTACCTGATCTACCTGGCGCCCACCCTGCTCGGCGGCGACAGGCTCGCCCTGGGCGACATCGGCGTCGCCGGCATCAACGAGCAGCGACGGCTGCGGATCGGCGCGCTGCGCCACCTGGGCGACGACCTGCTGCTGGTCGCCCACCCCGCACTGCCGGCGGCCGCGCCCGGCACGACCCCACCCACCGATCAGACCGCCACCGCCACCCCGGCCCAGACAAGTTGAGGACCAGTATGTTCACCGGAATCATTGAGGAACTCGGCACCATCGAGCGCATCGAGCGCACGCCGGATGCCGCCCGCCTCACCATCCGCGGGCCGCTCGTGGTCGACGGCGCCGGGCACGGCGACTCCATCTCGGTGAACGGCGTCTGCCTCACCGTGGTGGAGCAGACCCCGGACACCTTCACCGCCGACGTGATGGCGCAGACCCTGTCGATGTCCACCCTCGACGGCGTCGCCGCGGGCACCCCGGTGAACCTGGAACGCGCCGCCCTGGTGGGCGGCCGGCTCGGCGGCCACATCGTGCAGGGCCACATCGACGGCACCGGCAGCGTGCTGGCCGTGGTGCCCGGCGAGGCGTGGCGCGTCGTGCGATTCAGTCTCGATGCGGCGTTGGCGCCGCTGGTGGTCGACAAGGGCTCGATCGCCATCGACGGCGTCTCCCTCACGGTGAGCAACATCTCCCCCGCCGACCTGGCCGACCAGTGGTTCGAGGTGTCCCTGATCCCCGAGACCCTCGCCGCCACGACGCTCGGCGCACTCACGGTGGGCGACCGGGTGAACCTCGAAACCGACATCATCGCCCGGCACGTCGAACGGATGCTCGCCCTCGCGGCCCGCACCGTCGCCCCGCCGGCCCCCTCAACCGAACCATCCGCACCATCCGCTGTTCTAAGGAGCACCCCATGAGCCTCGCCGACATCCCCACCGCACTGGCGGCACTCCGGCTCGGCAAACCCGTCATCGTCGCCGACGACGAGGGCCGCGAAAACGAGGGCGACGTGATCATCTCCGCCCAGCTGGCCACCCAGGAATGGATCGCCTGGACCGTGCGCCATTCCAGCGGGTTCATCTGCGCGCCGATGACCAACGACATCGCCGACACCCTCGACCTGCCCGTGATGGTGCTGAACAACGAGGACCCGCGCGGCACCAACTACACCGTCACCGTCGACGCCGCCGACCGCCTCAGCACCGGCATCAGCGCCGCCGACCGCGCGCACACCCTGCGGGTGCTCGCCGAGCCCAGCTCCACGCCGGCCAGCCTCAACCGGCCCGGCCACATCCTGCCGCTGCGGGCCATGGACGGCGGCGTGCGGGAGCGCGACGGCCACACCGAGGCGGCCGTCGACCTGATGAAGCTGGCCGGGCTGACCCCCGTGGCCGGCATCGCCGAGATCGTCGCCGAGGACGGCGAGATGATGCGCCTGCCCGGCCTGCTGGTGCTCGGCGAGCGCGAAGGCGTGCCGGTGATCACCATCGCCGACCTCATCGACTACCTGCAGAAGTTCCACTGCGACGACGACCTCGCCTCGGTCAGCCCGATCCGCGAATCGCCGCGGGTGGACTTCGAGGTGGAGACCACAGTGCCCACCTCGCACGGCGCCTTCAAGATCCGCGCCTACCGCGACCGGATGACCGGGGCCGACCACGTGGCGATCGTCTCGGGCACCCCACACGACGGCGCCCTGGTGCGGGTGCACTCCGAGTGCCTCACCGGTGAGGCGTTCGGGTCGCTCAAGTGCGAGTGCGGACCGCAGCTGCAGGCCGCGCTGGACACCATCGAGCGGGAGGGCGGCGTGGTCGTCTACCTCCGCGGCCAGGAAGGCCGCGGCATCGGCCTGATCAACAAGCTGCGCGCCTACAAACTGCAGGAGGACGGCCTGGACACCCTCGACGCCAACCTGGCGCTTGGCCTGCCGGCCGACTCCCGCGACTACGGCGCGGCCACGGCCATCCTGGACGAACTGGGCCTCGGCTCGGTGCGGCTGCTCACCAACAACCCCGAGAAGGTGCGCCAGCTCGAGGCGCACGGCGTGACGGTCACCGAACGGGTACCGCTGGTCGTGGGCGTCGGCAGCCACAACGAGGACTACCTGGCGGCCAAACGTGACCGCATGGGCCATGAAATCTCAGCACACCAGATCGTGAAAGGACTCGCACTATGAGTGGAGCAGGCTCCCCCGACATCTCCGTCGACGGCACCGGACTGGAGGTCGTCATCATCGCCGGCCGCTGGCACGACGTGATCACCGACGGCCTCATCGCGGGGGCCACCCGGGTGCTCGAGGCATCCGGGGCGACGTACTCCCTGGTGCGCGTGCCCGGCAGCTTCGAGCTGCCCGTGGCGAGCAAGGTGGCACTGGAGAACGGCGCCGACGCGGTGGTGGCGCTCGGCGTGATCATCCGTGGCGGCACCCCGCACTTCGAGTACGTGTCGGCGGCGGCCACGGATGGCCTCACCCGCGTGGCCCTGGACACCGGCAAGCCCGTGGGCTTCGGCGTGCTCACCCTGGACGACGAACAGCAGGGCCTGGACCGGGCCGGCCTGCCCGGATCCAAGGAGGACAAGGGCGAGGAAGCCGCCACCGCGGCACTGTCCACCGCTCTGGTGCTCAAGGAACTGCGCGAGCGTTAGGCCGTCCCTGCATTCCCTGGGTCGGCGTCGTGGTCGGCTACATCAGCCACACGTCGCGGTTCGACGACGCGATTGCGCCGGCACCCGCGGCGAGTGCCGCCATCACGTCTGCCTTGTCGCAGACCAACCCACCGGCGATCAGCGGGAGGTCGGTGTCGGCACGGACCCAGGAAATCACCCGCGGCATGCATCCCGGCAGGATCATGATGGCGTCAGGATCCGAAATCTTCACCTGCTTGGAGACACTGTGGTAACTGAACGAGTCGACAAGGAAAAGCCGATGGACGGCCATCAGTCCCGCTGCCTTGGCAGCTCGGACCATAATCGATTTCGAACTCAGGACCCCGTCGACGTCGGTGTGCGCCTTGAGGAAGTCGACGGCAACGGGCTTGCTTGAAAAGCCGTCAAGCAGATCCACATCCACGAAGACCGTCTTCCCGGCATTCTTGAGGGTCGCCACGATCTTGTGAATCGTCATGACCGACCCGAAGAGAACGAAGACGACGGGGCAGGGGGAAGTGAGGACCGCTCTCAAGCCGTCGTCGTCCTTGATACTCGCGATAACGGGATGAAGCGACAGGACATCGCTGATCGAGGTCGGTTCGGCAGACATGCGCTGTACTCTACCTCGCGATTCCGGCCCGACTCCGGCGCTCGGGATGAACGGCCGTGTTAGGCTTCCGCACAACTTACAACTTCATACACGTTCCGGACCTCGTTCGGAACTGTTGCTAAAACCCAGAGAACAGCGACCCCCTCATCTGAGGGGATCGCTGTTCTTTTTTGTCGTTAACCCACGAAGGGGTGGACACCTTGCTCAACCTCCGAAATCAGGAACACCTAGAACGAACGGAATCAGTCGAACCCATGCGCCTCACCCGTGAACAGATTGTCAGTGCCTACGTTGAAATCCTCGGCCTCGACCGGGTCATCACCGACGAGCAGACCTTGAAGGACAACAGCGCAGATCGGTACTACAAGGTCGAGAACATCTTCGGGATCTACGCCCTGCCTCTCCCAGCGGCCGTGGTGAAGCCCAGCAGCCCGCAAGAGGTGGCACAGGTGCTGAAGTTCGCCAACGACAACGGCATCAACGTGGTGCCGAAGACGGGCGGATCCGCAACCGAGGGCGGCCTGGAGACGGTCGTCGAGAACTCCATCGTCGTGGACGGCTCGGGCATGAACCAGATTCTCAACGTCGACACCGTGAACATGCTGGCCACTGTTCAGTGCGGCGTCTGCCTCGAGGACCTCGAGAACGAACTGCGCAAGATCGGTTACACCACCGGGCACTCGCCACAGTCCAAGCCCCTGGCTCAGTATGGGGGGCTCGTCGCCACCCGCTCGATCGGACAATTCTCGACCCTGTATGGGGGAATCGAAGACATGCTCGTCGGCGTTGAAACTGTCTTCCCGAATGGTGAGATCTGCCGCATCAAGAATGTGCCGCGACGGGCGGCCGGGCCGGATATCCGTCACCTGGTGATCGGCAACGAGGGGGCCCTCAACTACATCACCGAGGTGACCGTCAAGATCTTCCGCTACTACCCGGAGAACAACAAGTTCTACGGCTACCTGCTTGATGACATGAAGACCGGTCTGGAGATTCTGCGCGAGGTCATCACGCAGGGCTACCGACCGTCTGTTGCGCGCTTGTACGACACGGAAGATGGTCTCTACCACTTCAAGCATTTCTCCGACGGCCGCTGCGTGCTCATCTTCGTCGCCGAAGGTCCCCAGCCGATCGCCGATGCCACGGGGGCCGCCATCGAAGAGATCGTCTCCACCTTCAGCTCCGCCGATCGGGTCGACGACACACTCATCGAGGACTGGTTCGACAACCTCAACTGGGATGTCTCGAAGATCGAAGAAGAACGAGTTGAGATTCGGGACACCCTGATCAACGGCTTCACCACCGAGATCTCCGGTAACTGGAGCGTCATCCACGACATCTACGTCAATGCGCTCGCCCGCATCCGGGAGGAGATCTCGGCCGAGTTCAGTTTGCTCGGCGGACACTCCAGCCACAGCTACCTCAACGGAACGAATATGTACTTCGTCTACTACTACAAGATCGACGTTGACCCCACCGAGGAACGCGCCACCTACCACGACCCGATTCAGAACATCATCGTCGAGGAAACCCTCAAGCTTGGCGGTTCGATGTGCCACCACCACGGTGTCGGAAAGCACCGCACGCACTTCCTCGCCGAGGAATACGGTTCCTCGCTGTACATGCTCGAGACGCTGAAAACCGCGTTCGACCCGAACGGGATCATGAACCGCGGAACCATTTTCCCGCTCGCCAAGTAGCTTCCCCCTTTTCCGGCGCGGGTGCGCCAGGACGCGCACAACGACCGTGGCGCCTGGCGCACCCGCGCATCCCCACACAGAAATCGAGAAAACGCATGACCGACGTCAATATTTCTGACTTCCAGATGGACTTCTTCTCACTGAACGGCAAGACCGCCATCGTCACCGGCGGCAACACCGGCCTGGGCCAGGCCTTCAGCCTCGCTCTGGCACAGGCCGGCGCGAACGTGTTCGCCGTCAGCATCATGGCTGACGACGGCGAAACCGGGGCACTGATCGATGCGGCCGGCGCAAAGTACGCGTATCTCATGTCTGACATCACTGTCGAGGGAAACCCTCGAAAAATCGTCGAGGCCTGCATCGAAGAATTCGGCGGCGTCGACATCCTCGTGAACTGCGCCGGTCGCAGCATCAACGAACCCGACGTCACCAAATACACGCGCCAGCAGTGGGACCCGATGGTTGCGCTCAACCTCACCGCAGCGTTCGAGATGTCGCATGAAAGCGCCAAATACATGATCCCGCAGCGCAGCGGCAAGATCATCAACATCTGCTCGGTCTTCACCTTCCTCGGCGGCCAGTGGTCACCCGCGTACGCCGCGACGAAGCACGGCATCGCCGGATTCACCAAGGCCTATTGCGATGAATTGGCGCAGTTCGGAATCCAGGTGAACGGCATCGCCCCGGGGTACTACGCAACCGAGCTCACCAGCGACACCCGAGCAGACCCGCAGGCCAACCAGCGTGTCCTCGACCACATCCCCGCGAATCGATGGGGCCAGAGCCAAGACCTGATGGGGGCGGCCGTATTCCTCGCCAGCCGCGCCTCCGACTACGTGAACGGGCACATCCTGAGCGTCGACGGAGGATACCTGGTGCGCTGAGCACCGGCAGAAAGAACATGGATCTCACAATGACAAAGAAGTACATTCTTGGGATTGACGGTGGCTCGCAGAGTTCGAAGGTAGTCATCTTCGACACCGACGGGCGCGTTGTCTGCGAGGCCAGCCAGGCCCTGCAACCCCTCTACACGCCCGAGCCGGGCGTCGTCGAACATCCGGACGACGACCTCTACGATTCGATCGTTGCAGCGGCGTCGCGCGTGATGAAGGAGTTCCGTGGCGATCCGGCCGACATCATCGGGGTGGGCCTGTGCACCATCCGCTGCTGTCGGGCGCTCACCCGCCAGGACGGCACGTTGGTTGAGCCGGTGCAGAGCTGGATGGACGAACGCCTGGCCAGACCCTATGAACACACCAACGACGAGGTCGCCTATGTGACCACGACATCGGGCTACCTGATGGGGCGACTCACCGGTCAACTCACCGATACCGTTGCCAACTACATCGGCCCCTGGCCCATGGACGTTCAGACGTGGGACTGGTTCAGTGACCAGGAGACTTTCGACTCCTTCAACGTCAGCCGAGACATGTTGTACCGGGTGCAGATGCCTGGCGACGTCGGCGGCTACGTGAACGAGCGCTTCTCGGCCGTCACCGGAATCCCGCAGGGACTTCCCGTGGTTCACACGGCCAACGACAAGGCTGCAGAAGCGCTGGGAGCCGGGCTGCGCGATGAGACGACAGGCCTCGTATCCCTGGGCACGTACGTCACCGGAATGGTCGTCGGCAACGAGTACGTTGCCGATTCGGCGTCCTACTTCTCCAATTTCGCGTCGGAGCCGCATCGGTACATCTACGAGTGCGGCGGCATCCGCCGTGGCATGTGGACAGTTTCGTGGCTCCGCAACCTGCTCGGAGACGAGATCAGAGCGGGCGCCGCGGCGGCAGGAGTGTCCGGAGATGAACACCTCAACACCCTGGCGGCGCAGGTTGCCGCCGGCAGTGACGGCCTTCTGTGCGTCCTCGATTGGCTCGCGCCACCGACAGAGCCCCACAGAAAGGGGATGTTCGTCGGCTTCGATGAGCGCCACGGTTACGCCCATATGTACCGGGCCATACTCGAAGGCATCGCGTTCACCATGAAGCACAACATGATGGCCATGGAGGCGGAACGACAGATCAGCATCGAGACGCTGGTCCTCTCAGGCGGCGGTTCCTACAGCGACCTGTGCATGCAGATCTTTGCCGATGTCTTCGGCATTCCTGTGGTGCGCAACGAGGTTCGCAACGCTGCAGGCCTCGGCGCTGCCATCTGCGTCGCCGTGTCCTGCGGTGTTTATCCCAGCTTCGGCGATGCCTCACACGCGATGGTGCGGCGCGAAGCCCGCTTCGAGCCGAATCCCCGGAACGTCACCCTCTATGACGGGCTCCGAGAGGTTTCCGCCGAACTCCGGGCGCAGACCGACGCCATCCTTCTTCGCACACGCCGTATCCTTCTCGATCACACAGAGGCAAATCGCACATGAATAAGTCCGGTCAATCAAAGAAGATTTTCCAGCTCGTCCTGCTGATCCTGGCCGGAGGTTCCATCTATCCGCTGGTCTACCTGCGTCAGAACTTCGAAGCGACCATTCTGCAGGTCTTCGATATGTCCAACGCCGAGTTGGCCAATCTCTACTCCATGCTCGGCATCATCTTCGTGGTGGGCTACCTCCCCAGCGGGTGGCTGGCTGACAAGTTCCCGACGAAATACATGATCACCTTCTCGCTGGCGCTCACAGCGCTCACCGGACTGTTCTATGCCCAGATCCCGGACAAGTCGACGTTGGTCTTCGTCTTCCTGGTCTGGGGATTCGCCTCGGTCTTCACGTTCTGGAGCGCACTGCTGAAGGCCGTCAACCTTCTCGCCGAGAAGAACGAAGAAGGACGATTCTTCGGCGCCCTGGATGGTGGCCGAGGGGTCGTCGAAGCGGCCTTGGCCACTGTCGCCGTTGCCATCTTCGCGCTCTTCGTTGGCGACAACGGATCGAACCTCGCTGACACCACGGCAGGATTCCAGGCCGTGGTCTACATGTACTGCGGCGTGCTCATTCTGCTGTCAGTTGCTCTCTTCTTCGTGCTGTCCAGCGACGAGAAGATGGCGGCCGAGGTCACCCAGGTGGAACCGAGCGAATCGACTTTTTCCGCAGTTCGCCGCATCCTGAAGATCCGCGAAGTGTGGGTCCTGATGTTCGCGCTGTTCTGCGGCTACACACTCTTCTGGGTGTACTACTACTTTTCGGGGTACCTCACCACGAATCACGGAGTGACCCCCGTTGCCGCGGGCGTGGTGACCGTCGTCGTAATGTGGATGCGACCCATCGGTGGCTTCGGCGGCGGGTACCTCGCAGACAAGCTGGGCAAGTCGCGGGTGTTGTCGGCGGCGATGCTGATTTCCGCAGTCGGGCTCATCACTCTGGCACTGATGCCCGGAGGCACCACCATCGGACTGGTCTACGTGATGGTCGTGCTCGTCGGCCTCTTTGTCTACGTCATCCGCGGTGTCTACTGGTCGCTGCTTGAAGACTGCCGCGTGCCGGTGTCGGCGACAGGTATCGCGATCGGGCTGATCTCCCTGGTCGGATACCTTCCCGACATCGTGCTTCCTCAGATCAGCGCGGCTATTTACACCGCCTACGGTGATGATGTGGCCGGCGCGAACAACATGTATTTCCTCATCACGGCCGGTGTCGGCCTGGTCGGTGCGATCGCCGCGGGGTACTTCGCTGTTCTGGTGAAAAGGCGCAAGACCGCCGAAGCCGAGCAGCCGGCCGTTCTCGAAACCGCGGCCGGAATCTGATCTGGGCGCCCCGGCCGCCGACAGGCCAGTGCACGCTCGGGTGCTGGGCTCAGACGGCCGGGGACACCAGCAGCGCGGAGACCCGTTCGAGCAGGTCGTTGGCGCGGAACGGTTTGATCAGGTAGGCGTCCGCACCGGTCTCCATCGCCAGCGCGATATCGCTGTCCTGCGACTTCGCGGTGAGCAGCAGGATGCGCGGCTGGGTGAGCGAGGAGTCCGCACGCACCTGGGCGCACACCTCGATACCCGTCAGCTTGGGCATCATCCAGTCCAGCACGATCAGGTCGGGCGACTGCGCGCGGGCGGCCGCGAGGCCCTCCTCGCCGTCGCCCGCCTCGGTCACCTCGTGCCCGGCCCGGCGCAGTTTGTGACCGATCAGGGCCCTGACGTCCTCGTCGTCCTCGACGATCAATATGCGTGGCATCCGGCGTGTCCCCTGGTTCGACGTTCGATCTCGCGCGTGTGCCACCCGCACTGGGCACACGACACGCTACGTTGACACTATCCAATCGCGCCGCGGTCGGTTTCACGGGGGGAGACACCACGCCGGTGAACAACCTCGTCGCCATGCTCTGGGCGGCTCCGCGCCGCTGGCGCTACACGGCCGTTCTCCTGATCCTGCTCGCGGCCTACGGCCTCGGACTTGCCTCGCTCGCCGCACCCAACGCCCAGTTCGGCGTCGCCGCCTGGTGGCCCGCCGCCGCCGCCGCCGTGCTCGCCATGTTGGTGGCCAGGGGCAGGGAACGCGTCGTGGTGGCCGTGCTGGTGGCCCTGGTCAGCGTGGCCTCGAATCTCGGCGGCGGCCGCTCCCTGCCGGTGGCCCTCGGCTTCGGCCTGGCCAACGCTCTCGAGGCGGTGGTGGTCACCGGCATCCTGGCCACCCGTGACGAGCCCGCCCGGCTGCACAGTGTGCGTGACGTGCTCCGGTTCACGGTCGCGGTGCTGTGCGGTGCCGTGACGATCGGCATCATCGCCGCGGCCACCCTGACCCTGGTCAACTCCGCATCATTCGGCACTGTCCTGCTCTCGGCCGTCCCCTCGCACGCGTTCGCGGTCTTCGTCCTCGTGCCGCTCGCGCTGGTGCAGAGCGGCCGGGGCCGGCCGGACCGCCGCCTGGAGCTGCTCATTCAGGTGGGCTTCATGCTCCTGACCCTCGGCATCGCCTACGGGCCGGGCCGGTCGCTGCCGATCTCGTTCCTGATCCTGCCCCTGCTCACCTGGGCGGCGTTCAGGTTCGGCATCAAAATCGTGGCCTGGGAGCTGTGCGGCACGGCGCTGGTCGCGTCGGGTCTGACCTCGATGGGGATCGGCTACTTCACTTCCGGTCAGGCCGGCGGCGGCATCGGCACCGCCGGGTCCTTTGTGCAGATCTTCCTGGTCACCTACGCCAGCTCGGTGCTGCTGCTTGCCGCAGAGTTGGCGCAGCGAGACAGCCTGCTCGAGCGGGAGCGTGAGGTGGCGAACGCACTGCGCGACCTGAACCGGCAGAAGGACGACTTCGTGTCGTCGGTCAGCCACGAGCTGCGCACCCCGATCACGAGCATCCTGGGCTTCGCGGAGGAACTCGAAGACACGGCCCTCGACCCCGACCAGGCCCGGTTCACCCGGGTGATCGTGCGCAACTCACATCGGCTGGCCCAGCTGGTGGAGGACCTGCTCGACCTCTCCAAGATGAGCACCCAGTCCGACGCCGGCCAGTCCGAACCCGTCGACCTGGCGGCGCTGGTCGCCGAGTGTGTCGAGGAACTGGCACCGCAGGCGCAGACCGCCGGGGTGAGCCTGACCGTCGAATTCGGCGCCGGGCCGTTCAACGTGCACAGTTCGGCCTCCGACCTGCGCCGGGTGCTCACCAACCTGGTCTCCAACGCGGTGAAGTTCACACCCCCGCACGGCCAGGTCTGGGTCGGCTGCACCGCCGGCGCCGATGGCATGCTGCTGACCGTCAGCGACAACGGCATCGGCATCCCGCCTGCCGACATCGAGAAGGTCTTCGACAGGTTCTTCAGGTCGGCCAGCGCCGAGTCGCTGGCCGGAACCGGTCTCGGACTGCCCCTCACAAAGGGACTCGTGGAGAGGCTCGGCGGCACAATCGATCTGCAATCCGACGGCCGCACCGGCACCCACGTCACCGTCGCCCTGCCCCGCGACCCGGCGCTCCTGGCCGTCGCGCCGCCGACCCCGCCGGCACCGCAACCGTTCCCCGCCGGCCCCGGCGCGGATTCGTCCAGCCACATGCGCCGAATGTAGGCTGAATCAGGCCGCCACAAGCGGCCGATCTCTTTCTGAGCGTTACCCCGTCCGCCCCAGGCAGCTGACCGCCGTCTCTGGCCGAGACTCCGCCACGCCATTTACCTTCATTCGAAAGCGCCAGCCCCCATGTCAGCATCCACAGCGGCGGCCATCTCCGTCGCCCCCGCGCCCACGAATCCTCGCAGCCGCGTCATCCTGGCCAGCCTCATCGGCACCACGATCGAGTTCTACGATTTCTACGTCTACGCCACCGCCGCGGTCCTGGTCTTCCCGCACCTGTTCTTCCCCAGCGGCAACGAGACCGCGGCGCTGCTCGCCTCGTTCGCGGTGTTCGGCGCCGCCATGGTGGCCCGCCCGCTCGGCGCCCTGTTCTTCGGCCACTTCGGCGACCGGAAAGGCCGCAAGGCGACCCTGGTCGGCGCGCTGCTCACCATGGGCATCGCCACGTTCCTGATCGGGCTGCTGCCCACCTACGCGATGGTCGGCTGGCTCGCCCCGGCGATGCTCGTGATCCTGCGTCTCGCCCAGGGCTTCGCGCTCGGCGGCGAGTGGAGCGGCGCGGCCCTGGTCGCCACCGAGAACGCCCCGAAGGGCAAGCGCGCCTGGTACGGCACTTTCCCGCAGGTCGGCGCCCCGCTCGGTTTCATCATCGCCAACGGCCTGTTCCTGCTCATCGCCCTGCTGCTGCCCTCCGACGACCCCACCCGGCCGTCCGACGCGTTCCTCGAGTGGGCCTGGCGCATCCCGTTCCTGTTCAGCGCGGTCATGGTGATCGTGGGCCTCTGGGTGCGGCTGCGCCTGGTGGAGAGCGACGCGTTCACCAAGATCGTCACGACGAAGAAGGTGGCCAAGCTGCCACTCGCCGCTGTGTTCAAGTCCAACTGGCGTGAACTCATCCTGGGCACCTTCATCATGCTGGCCACCTACGTGCTGTTCTACCTGATGACCACGTTCAGCCTCAGCTACGGCCGTGCCGCGACGGATGCGCCGGTGGCCGGCCTGGGCTACAGCTACACGACCTTCGTGCTCATGATGATCGGCGGGGTGCTGTTCTTCGGAATCTTCACGCTCGCCTCCGGCCCCTGGGCCGACAGGTTCGGCCGCCGCCGCACGCTGCTCTGGGTGACCGCGGGCATCGTGGTGTTCGGGTTCCTGTTCGTGCCGCTGCTGGGCGCGGGGTTCATCGGTGTGATGGTGTTCCTGGTGCTCGGCTTCACCCTGATGGGCATGACGTTCGGCCCGATGGGCGCACTGCTGCCCGAGCTGTTCCCCACCCACGTGCGGTACACAGGCTCCGCGTTCGCCTACAACATGAGCTCGATCCTCGGTGCGGCCGTGGCACCGTTCATCGCCGTGTGGCTGTGGACCCTCGGCGGGGGCAGCCCGTTCTGGGTGGGCATCTACCTCTCGGTGATGGGCCTGGTCACCCTGGTGGCGCTGTACCTGAGCCGCGAGACCCGCGACCTCGACATCGAGCGCTGACCCGCGCGCACCAGCGCGCACCAGTGCTCGCGAAAGCGGTCATGTGGCTGCCCCAGTTCGCTGAGGTGACCACATGGCCGCTTTCGCGCTCTGGGAGGGATCCGGGCGGGCGGCGGTTAAGCTCGACTGGTGAGTACGACTACCCCCGGCACCGCTTCGTCCGACACCCCCGAACCGAAACCGCGCTCCCGTATGGGCCGCCGCGGTTCCCCGGCCGAGGGGCCGCGGGCATCCGTGCGTCAGCTGGTGCCCTACCTGGCCGAACACAAGGCCGTGCTCAGTGTGGTCGTGGTGCTCAGCGTGCTCGGTGCCGCCGCCAGCCTGGCCCAGCCGCTGCTGGTGAGCCAGGTCATCACCCTCGTCGAGGCGGGCGACCCGCTCGACGGCATCGTCGGCGCCCTGGTGGCGCTCGTCGTGGTGTCCGCGCTGATCAGCGGCTACCAGCACTACCTGCTGCAGCGCACCGGCGAGGGTGTGGTGCTCTCCAGCCGCAAACGCCTGATCGCCCGGATGCTCAACCTGCCGATCAGCCAGTTCGACGCCCGCCGCACGGGCGACCTGGTCTCCCGGGTGAGCTCGGACACCACACTGCTCCGCGCCGTACTCACCCAGGGCGCCGTCGAGGCCATCGGCGGCTCGCTCACCTTCATCGGCGCCATCATCGCGATGCTCATCATCGACCCGGTGCTGCTGGGCCTGACCGTGCTCGTGATCGCGGTGTCCGTGGTCACCGTGGTGCTGCTGTCGCGGCGCATCCGCACCGCCAGCCTGGCCGCGCAGACCAAAGTCGGCGACCTCGCCGCGAGTGTGGAACGCGCCATCAGCGCGGTGCGCACCGTGCGTGCCGCCAACGCCACCGCCCGCGAGATCACGGTGGTCGAGAAGGACGCCGAGGGCGCCTGGCAGATGGGCATCAAGGTCGCCAAGATCTCCGCCCTCGTAGTGCCGATCGCCGGCATCGCCCTGCAGGTGTCGCTGCTCGTGGTGCTCGGCGTCGGCGGCTTCCGGGTGGCCGATGGAAGCATCACCGTCGCCAATCTGGTGGCCTTCATCCTGTTCCTGTTCATGATGATCATGCCGCTGGGCCAGTTCTTCGGCGCGATCACCTCGGTGAACTCGGCGCTCGGCGCGCTCGGCCGCATCCAGGAGATCATCGACCTGCCCAGCGAAGACCAGTTCGACCGCGACATCGCGCCGTTGGCCATCGTGGTCGGCGCCGCGAACGCCCGGGTCAACCCGGATGCTCCGGCGATCTCGTTCGAGGACGTGCGCTTCCACTATGCACCGACCGTGCTCGCCACGACGGATGCCGTCACCGGCGAGCAGCTGGCCACCGTGCGCCCAGGCCCGGTTGCGCAGGCGGTTCTCGCGGCCGAGGACGGCAGCACCCCGGACGCGACAACCGAGTTCGCCGGCCCGGACTCGACCGCCGCCGCTGCCGGTCCCGCCGCGGCCGCCGTGCCCAAGCCGGTGCTGCGCGGGGTCTCGTTCAGCGCCCCGCGGGGCCTCCGCACCGCACTGGTCGGCCCCTCGGGAGCCGGCAAGAGCACCATCCTCGCCCTGATCGAGCGGTTCTACGACGCCGATTCGGGCGTGGTCCGGCTCGGCGGCCTGGACATCCGCAGCCTGGACCGCACCGACCTGCGCAGCCAGATCGGCTACGTGGAGCAGGATGCCCCGGTGCTGGCCGGGTCGCTGCGGGACAACCTCACCCTGGCGACGCCGGACGCCACCGACGAGCAGTGTGTGGCCGTGCTGCACGCGGTGAACCTCGGTGAGGTGCTCGATCGCGACCCGGCCGGGCTCGGCGCGGCGGTCGGCGAGGACGGCGTGAAGCTCTCCGGCGGCGAACGCCAGCGGCTGGCGATCGCCCGGGCGCTGCTCGCGGCACCGCCGATCCTGCTGCTGGACGAGTCGACCTCGAGCCTGGACGGCATGAACGAGCAGCTGATGCGCGAGGCCATCGACGCCGTCGCCGTGGACCGCACCCTGATCGTGATCGCGCACCGGCTCTCCACCGTGGTGGACTCCGACCAGATCGTGGTGCTCGACCACGGCGAGGTCGTGGGCACCGGCACGCACTCCGAGCTGGTGGTCTCGACGCCGCTGTACCGTGACCTGGCCAAGCACCAGCTGCTGGTCTAACCCGCGCCGCGCGAGCATCGCTCGCGACTCCCACCCTCTCCGCGAGAGCGGCCGTGTGGCTGCCTCAGCGCCACGAAGCAACCACAGGGCCGCTCTCGCGAAGGAGAGAGGGCGAGGGAGGGAGTGCTAGGGGCGGCGGAAGCGTAGCGTGACGATCTCGAACGGGCGCAGGGTGAGGATCAGCTCGCGCGAGGCCTCGGCCGGGGCCGGAACGGCGGAGTCCTCCGGCAGAGGCCGCCCTGCGGCGAGCTCGGCGCGGGGCTCGGCCAGGGGGCGTTCGAGCAGATCGGTCTCGACCACATCCGTCGCCTCGAAGTGCCGGATGAGCCGCGCCGTCGACCGGTTGCCGTGCGCTTCGTAGAGCCGCACGATGAGGTCGCCGCTGTGGTCCTCGGCCAGTTTGACCGCCTCCACCACGACGGCCGGGTTGTCGACGCGCAGCAGGGGCTCGATGCCCGCGGCGGCCACCCCGGTCACGGTGCGCAGCGGCAGGTTCAGCCGATAGCCCTCGGCCACGGCCTCGGCGATGCCGGCGGCCGGACGCACCGACACCCGCAGTTCGTGGCGCCCCTGGTCGGCACCCGGGTCGGGGTAGAGCGGGGCGCGCAGCAAGCTGAGCCGGACCGTCGTTCCAGACCGCTCGGCGCCGCGCGGGGCGGCGGCGCCGGCAGCATCGCTCGCGTGCCCCTCCACGTCGGGCGGAGTGCGGTCGATCGCGTGCCCGTAGGTGGAGTCGTTCGCCACCGCCACCCCGTAGCCGGGCTCCCCCACGTGCACCCACCGGTGCGCGACCGTCTCGAACCGGGCCGCATCCCAGCTGGTGTTCGCATGGGTCGGGCGGAAGACATGCCCGAACTGGATCTCGGAGGCGGCCCGCTCGGCGTGCACATCCAGGGGGAACACCAACCGCAGCAGCTTCTGCCGCTCGTGCCAGTCGATCACCATCCGCAGGTCCAGGGTGGGTGAGCCGGCGCGGAGGGTGAGGTGCTGCTCGATCCGGGACCGGCCGACGGTGCGCACCACCCGCACCCCCACGAGTTCGTCACTTTCCACGCTGACCTCCACGGTGTCGGCGCCGACGAGGTCGGTGACGGTGCGCCGGTGGTGCGCGTCGATGTCCCAGGCATCCCAGTGGGTGGGGATGTCGCGGTGCAACTGCAGCAGGTTGCCGCAGAGGCCGGCCGGGATCAGCTCACGGCCGGCGAGGACGTCACGAAGCGACGGGATGAGCCCGTCGGCGTCGATGGTGACCGACAGGTGGTCGTTGCGCAGCACGATGCCGGCGGCGGTGCGTTCGATCAGGGCGGCGGCATAACCGGGATGGGCGGTGTCTCCGTCGGAGTCGGCACCCAGCGCGGGCACACCATCCAGCGGGTACGGGCCGGCGTTCAGGCGCAGCCGGCGCTCGCCGACACCCGCGGTCGCCCGCACCGCCTCGTCGATCAGGCCGGTGAGCGCGTGGGCGGTCCGGGCGTGCCGGCGCTCGGCCTCCTGATGCACCCAGGCGATCGAGGTGCCGGGCAGGATGTCGTGGAACTGCAGCAGGAGAACACTCTGCCAGGCTCGCTCCAGAGCCGCGTACGGATAGGGCGCCCCGCTCCGCACGGCGGCGGTCGCAGCCCAGAGCTCGGCCTCACGCAGCAGCAGTTCGTTGCGGCGATTGCCCCGCTTGGTTCGGGCCTGGGAGGTGTAGGTGCCCCGGTGGAACTCGAGGTAGAGCTCACCCGACCACACCGATGGTGCCGGGTACTCCGCCTCGGCCGCGTCGAAGAACCGTTGCGGAGTGGAGAGTTCGACGGTCGGCGACCCCTCGAGGTCGCGGGTGCGGCGGGCCGCCGCGAGCATCTCCCGGGTGGGGCCGCCCCCGCCGTCGCCCCAGCCGAACGGTACGAGCGACACCGTGGCGTGCGCCTTCTCCGCGAACAATCGCTCGGCGCGGGCGAGTTCGGCGGCGGTGAGCTCGGCGTTGTAGTCGGCGACCGGCGGGAAATGGGTGAAGATCCGGCTGCCGTCGATGCCCTCCCAGAGAAACGTGTGGTGCGGGAACACGTTGGTGTCGCTCCAGGACAGCTTCTGGGTGAGGAACCAGCGCATCCCGGCCAGCCGGGCGATCTGCGGGAACGCCGCCGAGTAGCCGAAGGAGTCGGGCAGCCACACCTCACCTGGTTCGAGACCGAACTCCTCACGGAAGAACCGCTGGCCGGTGACGAACTGTCGCACCAGGGATTCGCCGCCGGGCAGGTTGGTGTCGGACTCCACCCACATTCCGCCGACCGGCACGATGGTGCCCGCAGCCACGGCCGCCCGCACCCGCTCGAACAGGGCCGGGTCGTGCTCCTTGACCCAGGCGAACTGCTGGGCCGAAGACATAGCGAATCGGAAGTCGGGGTTCGCCTCTATCAGCGCGAGCACATTGGCGAGTGTGCGGGAGACCTTCCGCGGCGTCTCCCGCAGTGGCCACAGCCAGGCGCTGTCGATATGCGCGTGCCCGACGGCATGCACGTGGTGTGCGCTGGCCGACGCGGGGCGCGCCAGCAACGGCGCCAGCACCGCCCGGGCGGCGACGACGGTGCCCGCCACATCGTCAGGGTCGATCCGGTCCAGGCTCTGCTCCAGCCCGGCCCGCAGCCGGGCCCGTCGGGTCGACGCGGCCGGCAATTCGCCCTGCAGGCCGTCGAGCGCCCGGAGGTCCTGCACCAGGTTCCACACTTCGAGGTCGCGCAGCGCCACATCCACCCGCCCGAGCGTGTACAGCGGGCCGGGCGGAAGCGTGGCCGGGTCGCCCAGCGCCGTGGGCGTGAAGCCGAAGTCGTGCACGAGGTCGGGGTTCGACGCGGCCTCCACGTAGAGGTCGATCAACCCGCCCGGGCTGGTGGCTCCCGCCGCCGGGGAGGTGCCGTCGTCGGATGGCGTCATGGCGGGCACGGGCACCCACCGGTTGCGGGACTGCAGCCCCTTCACCACCATGCCGTCCGCGGCATACACGAGGCCCTCCGTCTGGAACCCGGGAATCGCATCGGTGAAACCGAGGTCGACGACCACTTCCACCTCGGTGCCGGGCAGGCCGGTCCAGTCACCGGGGACTTCCCCGGTGAGGTGCAGCCAGGTGGTGCCCCACGGGGTCCCCCAGCCGGTGCCGGGAGTGATCGGCGTGAAGGACTGCCGCGCGGCCTCGTCGAACGACACCGGCGGGTCGGTCACCGCAGCATCCGCGGCTGTGGACGCAGACCAGGCGGCGACGTCGAGCGGATGCCGGGCCCGGTACACCGCAGGCAGCAACCGCTCCCGCAGCACCCGCTCGAGTCGCTCGTCGTGCAGTCGTTCGTTGTGATGCATGATCGCCTCCGCTCGCGGGCACCCTAGCCCGGCTGGCCAGTGCGCGCATAGACGGTGACTCGTCACACTCCGTTGGCCGCGGCTGGTTTGCCGCAACGGGGCGCGCGGAGCGGGCGCGGCGGAGGGGAGCGGTCGCGGCGGGGCACGCGCCGGCAGACCGGGCGGGTTTGAGCTAGGCGGGGCGCGCGCCGCTATGCGGGTGGCGCGCCACCCGCGTAGCGGCGCCTTACCCGCCCGGCGGCATCCGGTCGCCCGCAGCGCGCCGGCACGCGGGGCAGGCGCCGCCGCCGAGCCTAGGGGGCGAGGTGGTAGCGCAGGCTGGCCAGCTCGGACTGCAGGGCCGGCGGCACCTTGCCGCCGAACCGGTCGAAGAACTCCTCGGTGAGGTCGCACTCCGCCAGCCAGGAGGCCGGGTCGATCCTGAACAGCTGTTCGAGAGCCTCCTCGCTCACGTCGAGCCCGCCCACGTTGAGGGAGCCCGCCACCGGCATCCGCCCGATCGGGGTGTCGACGGCATCGACCGAACCCTCAACCCGGCGGATGATCCACTCGAGCACCCGGGAGTTCTCACCGAACCCGGGCCAGAGGAAGCTGCCGTCCTCGCCCTTGCGGAACCAGTTGACCTGGAAGATCGCCGGCGCCTTGCTGCCCAGACCCCGGCCGACCTGCAACCAGTGCGCCCAGTAGTCGGCCATGTTGTAGCCGCAGAAGGGCAGCATCGCGAACGGGTCGCGGCGCAGCTCCCCCACGGTGCCCTCGGCTGCGGCGGTCTTCTCCGACGAGATGGTGGCGCCCATGAACACGCCGTGCTTCCAGGAGCGGGCCTCGGCGACCAGCGGCACGTTGGTGGCGCGGCGGCCGCCGAACATGATCGCGTCGATCGGCACGCCGCCCACGGCCTCCCACTCGGCGGCGATCGATGGGCACTGCGCCGCCGGCACGGTGAACCGCGAGTTGGGGTGCGCAGCGGGCCGGCCGCTGTCGGGGGTCCAGGAGTTGCCCTCCCAGTCGGTCAGGTGCGCGGGCGGGGTGTCGGTCAGGCCCTCCCACCAGACGTCGCCGTCGTCGCGGAGGGCGACGTTGGTGAAGATGGTGTTGCCCCATACCGTCTGCACGGCGGTGGGGTTGGTGGTCTCGCCGGTGCCGGGGGCCACGCCGAAGAACCCGGCCTCCGGGTTGATCGCCCAGAGCCGTCCGTCGTCGCCGGGCCGCAGCCAGGCGATGTCGTCGCCGATGGTCTCCACCTTCCAACCGGGGATGGTGGGCTGCAGCATCGACAGGTTCGTCTTGCCACAGGCCGACGGGAACGCGGCGGCCACGTGGTACGTGCCGCCCTCGGGTGAGGTGACCTTGATCAGCAGCATGTGCTCGGCCAGCCAGCCCTCGTCGCGGGCCATCACCGAGGCGATCCGCAGCGCGAACGACTTCTTCGACAGCAACGCATTGCCGCCGTAGCCCGAGCCGAACGACCAGACCTCCCGGTCTTCGGGGAACTGCACAATGTACTTGGTGTCGTTGCTGGGCCAAGTGACGTCGGCGCGGGCCGAGCCCTGCACATCCACGAGCGGGAACCCCACGCTGTGCACGGTGCGCACCCACGGCGTGCCGGACTCGATCAGGCGCAGCACGGCCTGGCCCATCCGGGTCATGATGCCCATGTTCAGAACCACGTAGGGCGAGTCGGTGATCTCCACGCCGAGCTGCGAGATGGGGCCAGCAAGCGGGCCCATCGAGAACGGAACGACGTACATCGTGCGACCGCGCATGCTGCCGGCGAAGACGCTGTTGAGTTCGGCGCGCATCTGGGCGGGCTCGGCCCAGTTGTTGGTGGGGCCGGCGTCCTCGCGCAGCGTTGAGGAGATGAAGGTGCGGTCCTCCACCCGCGCCACATCACTGGGGCTGGTGCGGGCGAGGAAGCTGTTCGGCCGCCACTCCGGGTTGAGCCGGATGAGCTTGCCCTCGGCGACGAGCTGCTTGGAGAGCTGGTCGGCCTCCTGCGCGGTGCCGCTGCACCAGACGATCGCGTCGGGCCGGGTGAGCCTGGCCACCTCATCGACCCAGGCCTGCAGGGCGGGGTCGGTGGTGCCGGTGGGCGCGCCGTAGGTGGTGGCCGCCGTGGTTTCACTCGAGTGGGCGGCGTGGGCCCGGATGTCGCTGCGAACGGGGTGGGTGACGGTCATTGTCTGGCCTTCCTCAGATGCGTGATTCACTGGGCAAAGTACTCCCGGACGGCTGCCGCGGTGAGTAGAACAAGGGCAGGAACGCTAATTTCGTCCTGTTCATTAAGAATGCGACCGGATTCGGTGCAGAAACGGAAAAACCCGTGTTAAGAAACACGGTTCTTTACGTATGCTTAAGGAATGCCAACGCCGGCCTCCGACCTCGTCACCCTGGGTCATCGCATCCGTCACTTTCGCAGCGAGCGCGCTCTGACGCTCGATCAGCTCGGTGAGCAGGTAGGCCTGGCGGCCAGCCAGCTTTCGCTGATCGAGAACGGCCGGCGCGAGCCCAAGCTCTCCACCCTGCAACAGCTGGCCCAGGCGCTGGGCGTGCCGCTGGCCGACCTGCTCAGCGGGGAGGCGCCGAACACCCGCGCTGCCCTGGAGATCGAGCTGGTCCGGGCGCAGAAGAACCCGCTCTACGGGGCCCTGGGCCTGCCGCAGGTCAAGATCACCAAGGGCATGCCGTTGCCGGCGATCGAGTCGCTGGTGGGGCTGCACCGCGAGCTGGCCCGTCGGGCCAGCGAGGCCATCGCCACCCCGGAGGAGGCCCGCCGGGCCAACACCGAGCTGCGCGAGCGGATGCGCGAACGCGGCAACTACATGCCCGACATCGAAAAACTCGCCGAGGAGCGGGTGCGCGCCTCCGGCCACGTCTCCGGTGCGCTCACCCACCGCGAGGTGAGCGTGATGGCCGAGCAGCTGGGCTTCACCCTGATCTACGTGAACGACCTGCCGCACTCCACCCGGTCGGTGACCGACCTGGCCAACCACCGCATCTACCTGCCGCCGGCGTCGATTCCCGGCGGGCACGGGCTGCGCTCGATGGCCTTGCAGGCGATGGGGCACCGCCTGCTCGGCCACGAACGTCCGGCCAGCTACGCCGAGTTCCTCTGGCAACGGCTGGAGATCAACTACTTCGCCGCCTGCTGCCTGATGCCGCTGGAGGCCACCCGCAGCTTCCTGCAGACCGCCAAACGCGACCGGGTGCTCTCGGTGGAAGACCTGCGCGACGCTTTCGGGGTGACGCACGAGGCCGCGGCACTGCGGCTGACCAACCTGGCCACCGCGCACCTGGACATGACCGTGCACTTCCTGCGGGTCTCCGGCGACGGCGCCCTGCAAAAGGGCTACGAGAATGACGGCCTGCCGCTGCCGGCCGATGTGACCGGCTCGATCGAGGGCCAGCTGGTCTGCAAGCAGTGGAGCGCCCGCAGCGCGTTCACCCACACGAATCGCACCACCGAGTTCTACCAGTACACCGACACCCCGGCCGGCACATTCTGGTGCGCCACCCAGACCGGCACCACCGCGGATGGCGAGTTCTCGATCAGCGTCGGCGCTCCGTTCGCGCAGGCCAAGTGGTTCCGCGGCCGGGAGACCACCCAGCGCACGGTGTCCCGCTGCCCCGACGAGTCCTGCTGCCGGCGCCCGTCCGGTTCGGTCGCCGCCCGCTGGGCCGGTCAGGCCTGGCCGAGCGCCAGGCTGCACGCGCACGTGCTCTCCCCGCTGCCCAGCGGCACGTTCCCCGGTGTCGACGACACCGAGGTCTACGAGTTCCTCGAGGCGCACGCCGACCAGTAATCGGGCGGGAGCGACCGATCGTGGCAGCGACGTCACGTGACGGGGTTTCCCGGGCCGGCTCCGCCGTTTCGTTCGCTCGCTCGAGCCGCAGTGCGCGTGGTACTACGACCATCGTGCAATGGCGCAGGCTGCGGGATCGCCGGATTCTTGAAGGACAGGGACGGCGAGCAGCAGGTTGTCGTTTCCGGATCGGTCGCAATCCAGCGACACTATTGGAAGGAGACACCATGAAACGAATCATTATCGGCACGGTGGCCGCCGCCCTCGTGGCGGTTCCGGCGACGATCGGCTTGTGGGGCAATGCGTCGTTCTCGCAGGAAGTGCCCGTGCGGGTCCCCGCCTCCGGGCAAGTCGTTGAACCTTCATCGACTCCGAGCAACTCGTCCAGCCCGATTGACGACAACGGCGGCGACACGCCCCGGGACCAGCGCATCGAACCCGGCGATGACCGCGACGTGCAGGGAGGCTCCCCCGCGTCGGGCGCACCTTCCGATGGTGCCGATGACAACGGCGGCGATACGCCCCGCGACCAGCGCATCGAACCCGGTGACGATCATGATGGGTCCGATTCTTCCGGATCCGGCTCGTCGGGATCCGGCTCGTCGAGTGATGACGCAGGCGAGGACGATAATGGCGGGCATGGAAGCGATGACTGAGTGACCACCCCCGCGGATGCCACCGCCTCGACCGGCCGCGTGCCCCTCGAGGTCGATGGCGTGCCGTGGGTCATGGTCGCCGACGGCGCCCCGACAGGGATCGTTGGCGCACAGCCTCCGGTGCGCACCCGAGGCGTGGTGCTTCGTCTTTCCCTTGCCTTGGTGGCGGCACTCATCGTGGTGGCTGTCCTCGGAGCACTTGCCGCTCAGCTTCTCGCCGAACGGCAGTCTGTGAATGACGCCGCGAACAGGGCCGATATTCTCGCTCAGGCAGTGATCCAGCCCGCCCTGTCGAACCAGCTTGTTGATGGTGATCCCGACGCTGTCGCCGCACTGGATGCGCTCATTCGTGACCGTGTGCTGGGCTCGGAAATCGTGCGCGTCAAGCTCTGGCGGCCCGACGGCCTGGTGGTCTACGCCGACGAGCCACAGTTGATCGGGCGCACATTCCCGCTCAGCGAGAATCAGCAAGAGGCTCTGGCTGCCCCTCAGGTGCGGGCCGAGGTCTCAGACCTGTCCGGGTCGGAGAACCAGTTCGAGACTGGTGGCCGGTTGCTTGAGGTATACCGGCCGGTGTGGGCTCCCGACGGTCGCGAACTCCTGTTCGAGCTCTACTCTCCCTATGCGCCCGTCGCGGCTCGATCGGCCGAGCTGTGGCGGGGGTTTGCCGGAGTGACGATCAGCAGCCTGCTCCTGTTCGCGGCCCTCGCGGCGCCAATCGTGTGGCGTTTGTTGAAGCGGGCCCGCGCTGTTGACCGTGAGCGAGCGGCCCTTCTGCAGCACACCGTCGATGCCTCTGACGCCGAGCGGCGGAGAATCGCCGCGACCCTGCACGACGGACCTGTCCAGGAGCTGGTCGCAACCGCATTCGCCGCAGAAGGCGTGGCGGCCGGTGCCGCGGCGGCGGGTGAGACGGACGTGGCCTCCTCGGTACGCGGTGTTGCCGCTGCAGTCCGGGGGAACATCCGCGTGCTGCGCTCGCTGCTGGTGGACATCTACCCTGCGAGCCTTGCCGCAGCCGGCCTCCCCCAGGCCTTACTCGACCTCGCCGATACCGTTCGCGGGCGGGGCGTCGATGTGCAGATCGGTCTTGCCCCGGACCTGCGAGATCTCACTGACCTTGAACGACGGCTGGTGTACCGGGTCGCGCAGGAGTGCGTGCGCAATTCCGCTACCCACGCAGCACCCTGCAGTGTCGTGCTGACGTTGAGAGCCGAGGCCGACACCGTTGTACTCGACGTGGCCGATGACGGTCCAGGTTTCGAGCCGGACTCCCTGCAGAGCCGACCGCTGGGCCACTTCGGCACGCAAGTGCTGGCCGACCTCGTCGAAGATGCCGGGGCGAGGCTGCTTCTGGCGACTGCGCCCGGTAAGGGAACGACCTGGCGACTGATTGTGCCTCCAACCGAACATGTGGCCGGCTCGTGATCCGTGTGCTCGTGGTCGACGACCATGCCATGGTCCGCGCGGGGCTGATCGCTGTGCTCGCCGCCGACGGCGACATCGAAGTCGTCGCTCAAGCAGCCGATGGCCGTGCCGCCGTGACCGAGGCCATCGCAACGACCCCCGATGTCGTGCTGATGGACTTGTCGATGCCGGTCGTCGATGGTGTGGAGGCCACTCGACAGGTGATCGCACAGGTCCCGTCAACGCGGATCGTTGTGCTGACATCCTTCGCCGACCACGATCGGGTCCGGCGAGCGCTCGATGCCGGCGCGGTCGGCTATCAATTGAAGGATGCCGAGCCGGACACGTTGCGGGACGCGGTGCGAGCCGCTGCCGGCGGGAACGTGCCCCTGGACCCACGCGTGGCGGGCGCCCTACTGCCACGCGCCGCCCACCACGCTGATGCTCTCAGCCCGCGCGAACGTGAGGTGCTTCTCCTGGTCACCGACGGGCTGGCCAACAAACAAATCGCGCGAGCGCTGGGCATCACCGAACGCACCGTCAAAGCCCACCTCGGCAGCGTCTACCGGCACATCGGTGTCGCCGATCGCACGAGCGCAGCGATGTGGGCGCGAGATCACCTCGACTCCAGCCCGCACTAGCGCCTCACGACGGTATTCGTCTGCGCGGCAGTGCCGAATCCGCCGAGGCATGAAGGTCCCCGAGCGGCTATCGTGAACAGACGACATTGGGGGGACGCCATGGGGGTGAGAACACCTGCGCGGCAGCGCGACCAGGCACGGCCGGTTGGGCGGTGGGACTCGTGGCCGATCTGGATCATGGCCCTCCTGCTGGTGATGTTCTTTGCGGCCATCATGCTCCGAAGCGACGCGGAGTTCAGCCCGCTGGTGGACGGCTGGCTGGGGTTGCTCGCCATGGTGGTTCCAGTTGTCGTGTGTCTGAGGGCACTCCGTCGCACCCGGTTTCGCCAGCTGGAACTGGTGCTCGCCGCGGCAGCGGTGACCTCCTGGGCAGTCGGAAACATCTACTTCGTGCTCGCGGCGGGCTTCAGTGTGACGCTGCCCTATCCGTCCCTGGCCGACGTGGGGTTCCTCAGCTTCTACCCCCTGATGCTGGCTTCGCTGGTGGTGATGGTGAGCCGGAAAGCGCGGGACATGGCCTGGCCTGTAGTCCTGGACGGCGCTCTGGGCAGCGTCGCCGCCGCGGCCGTGCTGACGGTGCTGCTCAATCCCATCTTGGGCCCCGTCGCCGACCGGCCTCTGTCGCTGGCCACCGCGGTCGCGGTTGCCTATCCCCTGGGCGACCTGCTTCTTGTGGCCGCCTTCGTCGGGATCGGGGCGTCCCAGGGACGGAACGCGGGTGCAAGGTGGCTGCTGCTTGTGTTCGGCCTGATGACGTTTGCCGCCACCGATGTCGCCTACGCCCTGCTGGAGCTCACGGACCTGTATCTGGTGGGCACTCCCCTCGACATGGGCTGGGCCGTCGGCCTCGCCTTCCTCGCGTGGTGGATCGACGGGTCGGCCCGCACGGTCAAGACCCGAGCCGACCCCGCGTGGTCGATTCCCGCCCAGACCGTGCCGGTGTTGGCCACGGCCGCGGCGTTGGGCGTGCTGGTCCTGGCCAGCGAAGTGGAGATCCCGCCGCTTGCGGTGGGGCTGGCCAGCCTGACGCTGGTGCTGGCGGCTGTTCCCCTGGTCTTCCGGCAGCGGATCCGGCTCGCGGACATGCGCCGCCAGGCCATGACCGACGAACTCACCGGCCTGCCCAACCGGCGGGCGCTGTACGCCGAGGTGCCTGCCCGGCTGGCCGCCGACCGGGATCGCCACAGCGCGCTGCTGGTGCTGGACCTCGACAAGTTCAAGGAGGTCAACGACAGCCTCGGTCACGACGTCGGCGACGGCCTGCTCAGGCAGGTCACCGATCGTCTGTCGGTGCAACTGC
Organism: Cryobacterium lactosi; assembly: GCF_004403945.1. Lineage (GTDB taxonomy): Bacteria > Actinomycetota > Actinomycetes > Actinomycetales > Microbacteriaceae > Cryobacterium > Cryobacterium lactosi. The sequence goes on from NZ_SOHM01000018.1 coordinate 122,982, forward strand.
GCCACACGGATCTGCTGGCCCGGCTGGGCGGCGACGAGTTCGCCATCCACCTCGACGGATGTGATGTCGGCGAGGCCGAGAGTGTGGCCGTGAAGTTGCGCGCGGCACTGACCGAGCCGTTCACCCTGGCGGGCATCGCCCTGCAGGCCAGCGCCAGCATCGGGATCGCACTGTTCCCTTCGCAGGGCCAGGACCTGACAGTTCTGCTGCGCAAGGCCGACATGGCCATGTACCGGGCGAAGTCCACGCGCACCGGGCACCACGTGTACGTCGACGATGACAGCCACGGCGATGAGCGGTTGCGCACCCTGGCGGAGCTGCGCACGGCTCTGCACGAGGACCAGTTACTGCTGCACTACCAGCCCAAGATCGACCTCGCCACCGACACCGTCTGCGGTGTGGAGGCCCTCGTGCGGTGGAACCACCCGGTACGGGGCTTGCTCTACCCGGATGCGTTCCTCGGGCTCGTCGAGGAGGCCGGGCTGATGCCGGCGTTGACTCACATCGTGTTCGAGAAGGCCCTGGCCCAGGCCGAGGCCTGGCAGGAAGACGGCCGCGAGCTGTCCATGGCCGTCAATCTGTCGGCAAGCTCTCTCGTCGACGTCGACCTGCCCGACCGGATCGGTGACATGGTCGAGGCGCGCGGGCTGGCGCCATCCGTTCTCGTGCTCGAGATCACCGAAGACTTCCTGATGGCAGACCGGGACCGGGCACATGCCATCCTCACCAGGCTGCGGGCCCTGGGCGTTCGGATCGCCGTTGACGATTTCGGCACCGGCTACAGTTCGCTGGCGTATCTGCGGGATCTGCCCATCGACGAGCTGAAGCTGGATAAGTCGTTCGTGATGCCGATGGCCGACGATCCGCGCGCGGCCGCGCTGGTGGCTTCAACCATCGCCCTCGCGCACAGTCTCGGCCTGCGGATGGTCGCCGAAGGAGTCGAGAACAGCGTCGCGTACGCCGAGCTCGCCGGCTATGGCTGCGACATGGCGCAGGGCTTCTATATGTCTCGGCCGGTCCCGGCGGCGGAGCTGGACGCCTGGCTGGCGAAGCGCGAGTCGGCCATCGGGCTGCGCCAACCGGTGGCATTCAGCTCAGCACCCGGCGCCATCCACTTGCGAACTGGAAAGTGGATGCTAGATTGACAGTGCGGCGAAGATAGCCGCGGCAATCGGGGGATTCATGAGCGACCAGAACAGCGGCGACCAGCACAGCGGCGACAGCGCACGACCGGGCACGGATGCCGCGGCCACGCTGCTCCGGGCCAGCGACGCGGTCGGGTACCGGGTTCGCGCGGCCATCGATGCCCGCACCAGGGCCATCGTCGATGCCTGGATGGCCGTGGCCGTTCTGACCTACTCCCTCGCCTTCGCCCTCTCCGGCATCGGCGGCGCCGCCGGGGCGGGTCTCATCAGCGGAGTCGCCCGCACGTCCAGGGACGGGGTCAGCGTGCCGTTCCTGGTGCTCGCGGCGTTCCTCGCCGCCAGCACCCTGACCGACGGACTCACGCAGAGCCTGTACCAGCCCCTGCAGCCGCGGTCCAGGCTGCGCCGGTTCGGCTACTCGTTTGCCAGCATCCTCCCGCTTCTGACCCTCCTCTGCCTGGCGTTCATTGTGCCGACGACGCCGTGGCCGCTCGCCCTGACGATCGCGTGCATTTCCGCGGTGCCCGTGGTCGTTCTGGCGGTTCGTTCGGCGCTGCGGGCCAGACGGGCCGGCGTTCGGCGCCCCGAGCCGTCGTTGTCAGCCCTGCTGAGCCCGACCGGCCGCGTCGTCACCGCCGTCCTGGGTCTGTGGCTGGGCGCGATCGGCATGTTGACCGGCACCCCGTTCGGCGTCGCCGGCATCGCCGCGGCCGGCGCCTTCTTCCTCGCGATGCTCGCCACCCGTACCACCCGCGTCGGTCTGGACCGGCTCGCCGAAGACTGGGGTCGCACCCAATGGGCCGCTTTCGGCTGCTCCTACCTGCTGATGCTCAGCCTGTCCGTGGTGCTGCCGCGCACCACCTGGGATCTCGACATCGTCAGCAACGTCGGCGGCATCCTCATCGCGGCGCCGCTGGTGGTCGCCGCGTTCCGGCCCGCACCCATCTGGGAGACCTGATGGCGGCACGCCACCCCCGGCACGACCTCGACGACGCTTTGCTCACGCCGCTGCGCTTCTCGGTGATGGCCGCGCTCCGGCCCGAGGTCGAGATCGACTTCGCCACGCTGCGCGACCTGCTCGAGACCGACGACTCGGCGCTGAGCAAGGCCATCAGCATCCTCAGCGCGGCAGGCTACCTCGCCGTGCGCAAGGGGTACGTGGGAAACCGGCCGCGTACCTGGCTCACCGCCACGGCCGCCGGAATCGCGGCCATGCGCATCCACGTCGCCGCGCTCACGGCCATCGCCGCGGGGCTACCGCCGGTGCCCTGACGATGTGCCCAGCCGACTGATCTGCCGTTTCTCACCCCAGCCTGAACCTAGGACTGGGCGGGGCCGAACCTGTTCGAACCGTCGAGCCAGGCGGCCATGCGCCGGATGCTGGCGTGGGCGCCCGGGTTCTCCGGCTCGTTGAGGTGGCCGTGCCGGGTGTCCGGTTCGCAGAAGACCACGACGTCGCCGCCGGCCAACGCGAGTTCGGCCGCGAACGCCTGCCCGGAGGCGCGCAGGCTGTCGTGCTCCGAATTGAGCACAAAGGTGGGCGGCAGGCCGGCCAGGTCGTGACCGCCGGGGAACGCGTAGGGGTTGTCCAGCGTGGCGGCGTCGCCCACGTAGTTGAGGTTCATGGCCCGCACGTCGTCGGGCTCGAACCGGGCGTCGGCGGGCAGCGCAGCGATCTTCTGCCCAAGCTCGGCGGCCGGTTCCGGCAGGACGGCGTGCACGAGCGGGTAGGCCAGCAGCAGCGACGCCTGCTGGACCCCGCCGGCATCCCGCAGGCGCAGCGATGCCCCCGCGGCGAGGTTGGCCCCGGCGCTCGCCCCGCCGAGCGACACCCGGTCCGGGTCGATCGAGTAGTCGGCGGCGCGCTCGACGGCCCACCGGTAGGCCACAGTGACCTCCTCCGAGGCGACCGGGAAAAGCACCCCGTGGCGGGCCGGTTCGCTGTCGGTCAGGGCCGCCGACACCGGCGCCAGCCGGTAGTCGACGCTGATCACGGTGATGCCTCGAGCCGCCAGCTGCTGGGACACCCAGTGCGCCTCGGGCATGTCGAGGTCACCCCAGGCGAAGCCGCCGCCGTGCGCCCAGACGAGCGCCGGCAGCAGCGTGGCCTCCGTGGCGGTGGCGCGATAGACGCGAAGTGGAATGTCACCGTGCGGGCCGGGAACGCTCAGGGAATCCATGGCACTGTTTCCACTCTCGATGGTCCACCGGCCGTTCTGGGGAGGCTAGGCCGACACCAGCCGGTTGTGCCTCAGCATAACCGTGACAGGGGCGACCCAAGCGGGGATGATCGCGAGCAGGCCCGCATAGCCGATCTCCCGGCTGAAGGTGAGGAGTCCGAGCACCACCAGACCTCCGCCGAGCCCGCGCAGCAGGTTCGCTCGTCGCGGGCGGATGGGAGGGCTGACCAGCAGCGGGAATCTGTCGAGGGGGTTCGCCTTGGCCTCGATCATCGCGGATTTTGTCAGCAGCACGGATCCCACCGCGACCAGCAGCACCCCCAGGACGATTTCCATCACGCACCCCCGCGCCCGGCCGGCGGTTGCGAATCTCGCCGGCGCCTTGCCGTCTCCCCATCGTTGCACAGCCTCGGCGCGGCGGCACGCGTTCGAACCTGTGCCGGCGAGAACATCGCGGGCGGCGAGAATGTGAGAGCCACTAGAAACCGAATACCGAATGACTATATGGTTTTAGAATGACCGGCGGGCCACCACGTGCTGCCCGCATTCGTTCTGCCCTGCGCCACCGTCTCAATGGAGAGATTCATGCCTGAAGCCACCGCGTTCCCCGTCGTCGTCTCCGCGCTCTGGGCCGAGGGCCGTGGCCGGCCCGATTTTCTCGCAACGGGCACACCCACCCTGTCCTGGCAGGTGCAGACGGATGTGCCGGGCTGGCTACAGCACTCCTACGAGCTCGAGACGCGGGTCGGGTCGGCCGTGCAGGCCGAGCGCCGGCAGACCGTGCACTCGCAGCACCAGCCCTGGCCGGCCGAGCCGCTCGGCGCCTACGCGTCTGCCGCCGTGCGGGTGCGGGTGACCGGCACCGACGGGTCGGTCTCGGGTTTCAGCCCCTGGCTGGAGCTCGGCACCGGGCCGCTCTCGCCCGCCGACTGGGCCGCCCCGTTCATCGCCGCCGCGCCGGCCGGCACCGAGTCCGAGTCCGACGCCGAGTCCGACGCCGACGACCGCGGCACCACCCGGTTCCGCACCGAGCTCACCGCCGCACCCGGCCTGGTCTCCGCGGTGCTGTCGGCCACCGCGCACGGTATCTACCAGGCGGTGGTCAACGGCCAGGTCGTCGGCGACGAGGTGCTCACCCCCGGCTGGACCAGCTACGACGACAGGCTCACCTTCCAGTCCTACGACGTCACCGGGCTGCTGCGGGAAGGCGCGAATGTGCTCGGCGCCACCGTCGCGGACGGCTGGTACGGCGAGCGCTTCGGCTTCGACGGCAACTTCCAGCAGGGATACCCCGGCCCGCGAGCGCTCTCGGTGCAGCTGCGCCTCGAGTACGCCGATGGCCGAGTGCACACCGTCATCACCGACGAGCGCTGGACCGCGAGCGGCACCGGCCCGGTCACCCGGGCCGGCATCTACCCCGGCGAGAGCTTCGACGCCCGCCTGGCCGATGCCGCGCTGGTCGATCCCGGCACGGCGTTTCCGCATCCGCTGCCCGTCGTTGTGCTCGGCGCCGACGTGGCGAACCCGGCCCGGCTCACACCGTCGTTCGCGCCGCCGGTGCGCCGCATCGAGTACGTGGCCGTGCAGTCGGTGACCACCAGCCCGAGCGGTGCGACCCTGCTCGACTTCGGCCAGAACCTGGTCGGCTGGCTCGAACTCAGCCTCGATGCCCCCGCCGGGCACGCCGTGACCCTACGGCACGCGGAGGTGCTCGAGAACGGCGAGCTGGGCGTGCGGCCGCTGCGCTTCGCCGAGGCCACCGACCACTTCACCGGCGACGGCGACGGCCGCCGCACCTGGAGCCCGGCCTTCACCTTCCACGGCTTCCGGTACGCCGAGGTCACCGGCTGGCCCGGCGAGCTCTGCCCGGAAGACATCCGCGCGGTGGTCGTGCACAACGACATGGTGCGCACCGGGCACCTGCAGACCAGCAACCCCAAGCTCAACCAGTTGCACCAGAACGTGCTCTGGGGCATGCGCGGCAACTTCCTCAGCCTGCCCACCGACTGCCCGCAGCGCGACGAACGACTCGGCTGGACCGGGGACATCCAGGTGTTCGCGCCCACTGCCAGCTACCTCTACGACGTGTCAGGTTTCCTCGGCTCCTGGCTGCGCGATGTGGACGCCGACCAGCGCCGGGCCGGCGGGGTGGTGCCGTTCGTGGTGCCCAACCCGCTACCGATGACCCCGATGGCCGCCGCCGCGTGGGGTGACGCGGGCACCCTGGTGCCGGATGCGCTCTTCGAACGGTACGGCGACGAGGCCGCGTTGGCCACCCAGTACCCGAGCATGCGCGCCTGGGTGGATGTGGTCGACGACCTGGCCGGGCCGGACCACCTGTGGAGCGGCGGCTTCCAGTTCGGCGACTGGCTCGACCCGAGCGCCCCGCCCCAGAACCCGGCCGCGGCCAAGACCGACCCCGACATCGTGGCGACGGCCTACTTCTTCCGCTCCACCAGCCGGCTGGCCGCCGCGGCGGAGGTGCTCGGCCGAGACGAGGACGCGGCCCGTTATTCGCAGCTGGCCGAGGGCATCCGCGCCGCGTTCGTGGCCGAATACGTCACCCCGGCCGGGCGGATGCTCTCCGACGCGCACACCGCCTACGCCCTGGCGATCGGCTTCGGCCTGCTCACCGACCCGGCGCTCGTGGCGAAGGCCGGCACCCGGCTGGCCGAGCTGGTGCGCTCGCACGGCTACCGCATCGGCACCGGCTTCGTGGGCACCCCGCTGATCTGCGACGCCCTGTGCCTGGGCGGCCAGAGCGAGGTGGCGTACCGGCTGCTGCTCGAGGAGGGCTGTCCGTCGTGGCTGTACCCGGTGTCGATGGGCGCCACCACCATCTGGGAACGCTGGGACAGCATACTGCCGGACGGCAGCATCAACCCCGGCGAGATGACCTCGTTCAACCACTACGCGCTCGGCGCGGTCGCCGACTGGATGCACCGCGCCATCGGCGGTATCGCACCGGCCGAGCCCGGCTCCCGGGTCACCCTGGTCGAGCCCGTGCTCGGCGGCGACATCACCAGCGCATCCGCATCGCTCGACAGCGGGAACGGCCCGGTCACGGTGGACTGGACCCTGACCGGCAGCACCTTCGCGCTGGCCGTGTCGGTGCCGCCGAATACCACCGCGGTGGTGCGGCTGCCGGGAGCGGCCGAGACCGAGGAGGTGGGCTCCGGCGCGCACGAGTGGGTCACGGATGTCGCCGAGCTCGTCGCGACCACCGCCCCGGCGCCGCTCGGCATGCAGACCTCGCTCTCGGAGATCATCAACGACGCCGAGGCGGCATCCGCCCTGCAGGCGCTGTTCGCGGAGCTCGGCTACGTCATCGGCCTGGGCTGGACCACGGGCGGCCGCTGGAAGAGCAACTCGCCCCTCGGCACGAGCCTGATCATGCTCCCGCCGGCCGGGGTGGCCCGGGTGCAGCAGCTCCTCGCCGAGCTCAATACCCGCCCGTAGTCCCGCGAACTGTGAGCTAAGCACCTAAAAACGCGAGTTTTCGGGGCTTAACTCACAGTTCGCGGGAGGGGTTATTCGGTTCCGGCGTAGCGGAAGGCGGCGAATGAGACCTCGCCGGTGACCGCGTAGAGGCAGAGCACCCGGCCGGTGAACGAGGCCGCGGTCTCCTGGGAGAGGTAACGGCCGTCCACCCGGGCCAGCTCCACCCGGTCGGCGCCCGAGCCGACGCTGAGCACCACCACGTCGCTGGTCAGGCCGGACAACATCGACGACGCATCCGGCGGCACGGTGTCCAGGCCGAGCGTCACGGCACCGTCGACGACGTGGGCCGGGGCCAGCGGCACCGTCCACTCCTGACGGATGCCCGCGACGCAGGCGCGCGCCGTGACCACGCCGTTGCCCACCTCGATCTCGTAGTGGTGGTCTTCGTCGTAGCGCACCCCCAGCCCGCCGAGGCCGGTTCCGCTGCCCGCGACCCCGCCGACCCGCACCGAGGTGCTCGACCAGGGGTTTTGTTGCCGCACCCCCACCAGCACGGGCTGCTCGGCATCGAGGGTGCTGCCTTCGCCGGTCAAGACGAGCCTGCCCGCCGCAGCCCCGCCGGCGAGCGTCGCCAGCTCGGCCGGGTAGCGGCGCACGCCGATCCACTCCGGCGCAAGCGCCGCACCGGTGAAGTCATCCGCGAACACGGTTTCGCCGGGCCGGGGGTTCAGCAGCACCGGGTCGGCGGCCAGCCAGCCGTTCTCCCACCGGGCACTGGTGATGAAGGTCTCCCGGCCGAGCGCGGAGAACGCCTGGGTCATGCCGGTGGGCCGCATGCCGAGCATCACCAGGGCCCAGCCGCCGTCGGGCGTTTCGACGAGGTCGCCATGGCCGGTGTTCTGGATGGGCCGGCTGGTGCTGCGGGCGGAGAGGATCGGGTTGGTCGGTCCGCCGGCCGCGACCCCCTCGGTGAACGGTCCGTACGGGTGGTCGCCGCGGGCCACGCTGATGCCGTGGCCGCGCTCGGTGCCGCCCTCGGCGATCAGCAGGTACCAGTGCTCGCCGTGCTGGTACAGGTGCGGGGCCTCCGGGAACTTCAGCCCGGTGCCCGACCACACCGACACCGGCTGCGACAGCGGAATGCCGGTGGCCAGGTCCACGGTGAACTGCAGGATGCCCTTGTGCTTACCGGGATCCTCGCCGCTGGTGACGTCCAGGCCCGAGTAGGTGATGTACGCCAGGCCGTCCTCGTCCCAGGCGAGGTCGGTGTCGATGCCGTGCACCCCGTCGATGAGGGTGCCGTCGCTCCACGGCCCGGCCGGGTCGGTGGCGCTGAAGATGAGCATGCCGCGGCCCATCGCATCCGTCACGACCACATAGAACACACCGTCGCGGTGCCGGATGGTGGGCGCCCAGGCGCCGCCGAGCGTGGGCACGTGCGCCGACGCCAGCTGGCCGGGGCGCTCCACCACGTGGCCGAGCTGGGTCCAGGTGACCAGGTCGGTGCTGTGGAAGACCGGGATACCGGGCAGGTACTCGAAGGTGGAGGTGGCGAGGTAGTAGTCGGTGCCGACCTTGACCACGCTGGGGTCAGGGTAGAACCCGGCGATGAGGGGGTTGGGCCAGTTGGTCATGACGTCGCCGTTCAGTTCAGGGTGACGGGGACCGACAGCGGCAGCTCGCTCACGCTGGTGCCCACCTCGAAGAGGTAGGTGCCGGTTTCGTAGTGCCAGCCGTCCTGCCAGTCGGCGAACGCCCGCTCCGGTACCCGGATGTCGACGCTCACGCTCTCGCCGGCCGCCGCGACGACGGGCGCGAAGCCCACCAGCCAGCGCACCGGACGGTCGATCGTGGAGTCGGCCCTGGACGCGTAGACCTGCACGACCTGCTTGCCGGGGCGCGCCCCGGTGTTGCTCAGGCGCACCGTCACGGTGGCGACGCCGGCGGCCGGCAACGCGTCGTCCACGGTCACAGCGTCGAGCGACCAGGTCGTGTAGCCCAACCCGTGACCGAATTCGTAGGCCGGTTCGGTGCCCGCCTTCAACCAGGCGCGGTAGCCGATGTGGATGCCCTCGTCGTAGCGCACGATCCCGTTCTCCGGGGTGACGTCCAGCACCGGCACGTCCTCGAGGGTCGCCGGCCAGGTCGTGGGCAGGCGGCCGCCCGGCTCGGCCTCGCCGAGCAGCATCGCGGCGACCGCGTCGCCGTACTCCTGGCCGCCGAACCAGCTGAGCAGGATCGCGGCCACGTCGTCCCGCCACGGCATCAGCACCGGCGAGCCGGAGTTGACGACCACGACGGTGCGCGGGTTGACCGCGGCGACGGCGCGCACGAGGTCGTCCTGCCGGCCGGGCAGGTCCAGGTCGGAACGGTCGTAGCCCTCCGACTCCACCTTGGAGTTGGTGCCCACGACGAGCACCACCACGTCGGCGGCGGCTGCGGCGGCCACGGCCTCCGCGATGAGCTCATCCGGGTTGGACTGGTCGGGTTCGATGCCGATGGTGATCGACAACGCTCCCATCAGGGCGCCCTCCGGGTCGATGTCGTACTCCACAACCAGGTCGAGGGACACGCCGGCGGTCACCTGCACGGCCACCGACGCCGAGGGCGGCGACAGGAACGCGGCGCCCAGGTCGGTGCCCTCCGGGATCACGTGCTCCTCGTGCAGCAGGGCGCCGTCCACGAAGATGCGGCCGTTGCCGGCGCCGGCGAAGCCGATCAGCACTTCGCCGGTTTCCTCGGGCGTGTAGCGGGTGCTGAATTCGAGCACCGCGGATGCCGAGATCGGGGCGTCGCCGCCGAACCACACCAGCGCGGTGGCGCGGCGGTCCTCGGCGAACAGCTCGGTGCCGTCGGCGTCCAGAAAGCGCACCCGGGCGCCCGGCTCGTCGGTGTGCGGGTTGACGATGGTGGCCAGCGGCAGTTCGGCGATCCCCTCCTGCACCACGGCGCCCACCGAGTAGGTCACCTCCGCGTTCGGCAGGGCGGCGATGAGGCCGTCGATGGGGGTGATCACGCGCTCCGGCAGCACGGTGGCGCTACCGCCGCCCTGGGTGCGGGCGAACCGGGCGTTGTGCCCGATCACGGCCACCTTCGTGAGCGTGTCAGCAGCCCAGGGCAGCTCATCGGTGTTCCGTACCAGCACACTGCCGGCGATCTCGGCCTCCTTGGCGAACCGGATGCCGTCTTCGACGACGACCGGCGCGGCGACAGCGGGTTCGAAGCCCTCCAGTGCGCCGACCCGGGCGGCCAGGGTGAGCAGGCGCAGCACCTTGCGGTCGATCGCGCTCTCCTCCACCTCGCCGGCGGTCACGGCAGCGACCAGGGCGTCGCCCCAGGGGCCGGCCGGTCCGGGCATGACCAGGTCTTGCGAGAAGCGCGCGCTGTTCACGCTGCGCACTGCCGTCCAGTCGCTGATCACGACGCCGTCGAAGCCCCATTCGGAGTTCAGCGGGGTCTCGAGCAGGTCGTTCTCGGTGACGGTGGCGCCGTTGACGGAGTTGTAGGAGCTCATTACCAGCCAGGCGTGCGCGTCGGTGATGGCCTCCTCGAACGCCAGCAGATACAGCTCGCGGAGCGCCCGGTCGGACACGACGACGTCGGCGGTGAATCTGTCGGTCTCGAAGTCGTTCGCGATGTAGTGCTTCGGGGTGGCACCCACCCCGTTCTCCTGCACACCCTCCACATACGCGGCGGCGAGCTTGGCGGTGAGGATCGGGTCTTCGCTGAAGGCCTCGAAGTGCCGGCCGCCGAGCGGCGAGCGGTGCAGGTTGATGGTCGGGCCGAGCACCACGTCCACGCCCTTGCGGCGGGCCTCGACGGCGGCGACGTTGCCGTACCGGCGGGCGATCGACGGGTCCCAGGCGGCGCCGAGCGCCGTGGACGACGGCAGGTTCAGCGACGGCGAGCGCTCGTCCCAGACCTCGCCGCGCACGCCGCTGGGGCCGTCCGAGACCAGGATGCGGCGGAGGCCGATCTTCTCGATCGCCGCGGTGGTCCAGAAGTCGCGGCCGGTGAGCAGCAGCACCTTCTCCGCCAGGGTGAGCTGGTCGAGCAGGGCCGCTAGGCGGGCTGCGGTGGGGTCGGTCGGGTCGGTGACAGCGGTGTCGGTGGTGGTGATCGTCATGGTGCGATTCGCTTTCGTGGGGATCGGCTCGGAGGGTGAGGGAACCAGTAAAGGGGTGAGAAAAAGGTCTATTCGGCGGCGCTGTCGGTGAACACCCGCACGTCCCAGGCGCCCAGCTCCAGGCTGGCACCGTCGTCGTGGGCGCTGCCCGAGATCAGGTCGCTCAGCTGGGTGGGCGCGGTGAGGGTCTGCGGGGTCCACGACCAGTTGTGCACGAAGTAGACCCGCGAGCCGTCGGGGGCGCTGGAGCTGGTCACGGTGACGCTCTCGGGCAGATTCGCCCAGCCGGCCACCGGGGCGGGCACCAGCCAGGCGGCCAACGAGTGCGCCAACGCCTGGTTGGGTACGGTGCCCACCACGGTGACGGTGCCTGCGCCGTGGGCGTGGCTGGTCACCGCCGGCCACCGGCCGAAGTGCGGATGCTCGTACCCGACCAGTGCCGTCGCGCCGTCGAGGGTGAGCCCGTCGAGCCAGGCGGTGGCGGCGGAGCCGGGCCGGAGGTTCAGCCCGGCGCCGGCATCCGTCACCGTGACCGGTTCTGGCAGGGTGGCGAACTCGTCGTACCAGGCGCCGGCCGCCTCGGCCAGCCGGGCCGGTTGCACCTCGTGGCGAGCGCGGCCCTCCCGGTCGGCGTAGGCCGAACGCGGGCCGAGCACCAGGTGGCCACCCGCGGCGGCATAGGCGTCGAGCCAGTCGAGCTCGGCATCCGCGGCGGTGAAGAACGCCGGCGCGATCAGCACCGGGTAGGCGAGCGCGAACTCGGCCGCGTCGCCGTTTTCGAGTTGGTCAACCCCGGCCGTGGCACGACCGGGGAAGATCTGTTGCGGCCGCACCAGGCGCGACTGCAGGCCGGCATCGAACGCACCCCGCACAAACGAGGCGATGATGCGGCGGTAGGAGTCCGGGTCGAAGTATTGCCCGGGCGCGGAGAACGGGGCCTGCGCCGACAGCGCGAACTTGCTGTCGGAGTCGTAGAGCACCGCCACGTCGTAGTCGGGCCGGGCGCGGGCCACGACGGCGCCGGCCGCCTGGAGTTCCTGGCCGAGCCGGGCGATCTCCCGGTAGGCGCGGCCGGGCTTCTGGCTGTGCGGCAGCACGCCACCCCAGTAGGTTTCGGCACCGAAATGCAGGGTGTGCCAGTGCCAGTACTCGATCATGCTTGCGCCGCGGGACACCAGGGCCCAGGCGGCCTGGCGCCACTGCCCGTCGTAGGGCGAGAAGTTGAGCTGGGAGAACCCGATCGACGAGGCGTTGGTCTCGGTGACCAGGAACGGGCCCTGCTTGGACGAGTACATCACGTCGGCCAGGTGGTACAGCGCCCAGGTGCCCTTCACGATCCAGTCGGCGCTTCTCTCGTCGGTCGACGGATGCGCCAGCGACCCCTCCCCCTCGTAGTAGGCGTTGCCGCTGGCGATGTCGAGGTTCGCCGACAGGTTCACGTCTTCGACACCGAGCTGGTCGTAGGAGATGCAGGTGGTGACGAACTGCTGTGGCCCCGCGTACTCGCGCACGATGTCGGCCTGCCAGCCGATGTACTCGGTGACCAAAGTGGCCTGGAATCGGCGCCAGGCCAGGTCGTACTGCGGCTGGAAGTTGCCGTCCGGCCGCCAGAGGTCGGCCCAGGTGGAGAGTTTGTGCGACCAGTAGACCAGACCCCACTCGCGGTTGAGGGTCTCCACGTCGCCGTAGGTGTGCCGCAGGTCGTCGGTGAACCGCTGGAACACACCCTCGTTGTACAGCAGCCGGATGCCGGGCTCGTTGTCCACCTGGAAGCCGATCACCGCGGGGTGGTCGGCGTAGCGGGCGATGATTTTGCGGATGATGCGCTCGGCATAGAAAAGGAACGTCGGGTTGGTGAAGTCCATCTCCTGCCGCATGCCCCAGTGGTTGGGCGTGCCGGTGGCCGAGTCACCGGCCACCTCGGGGTGCAGCCGCTTCATCCACATCGGGATGGCGTAGGTGGGGGTGCCGAGGACGACCCCGATCCCCCGCGCGTGGGCGCCGTCGAGCACCGGCTGCAGCCAGTCCAGGTCGAACACGCCGGGTTCGGGCTCCCAGGTGGACCACACCGATTCGCCGACCCGGATGACCGTGAAGCCGGCCTCCTGCATCAGGTCGAGGTCGGTGTCCAACCGGGGGCTCGGCTGGTACTCGTGGTAATACGCGGCGCCGAAGCGGATGCCGTCGAAGGCCGGCACGGCGTCGGGGCTCATCAGGCCGCCCCGGCCTGGGCGTCGGCCCGCTCCTGCTCGAGCACCAGCCGCTGCCGCACGGCCCGGCGCTGCTCCTGCCGGTCGGGGTCGGGCACCGGCGCGGCCAGGAACAGCTTCTGTGTGTACGGGTGCACGGGGTCGCTGGTGACCTGGTCGCCGGCGCCCCACTCCACGATCTCGCCGTGGTACATCACGGCGACCCGGTGGCTGAGGTGCCGCACCACGGCGAGGTCGTGCGAGACGAAGAGGTAGGCCACCCCGGTGCGCTCTTGGATCTCCTTGAACAGGTCAAGCACCCGGGCCTGGGTGGAGAGGTCAAGGGCCGAGACCGGTTCGTCGCAGACGATCAGCCGCGGGTCCAGCGCCAGGGCGCGGGCGATGGCGATGCGCTGCCGTTGCCCGCCGGAGAACTCCCGGGGCAGCCGGTCGGCGGCGTTGCTGGGCAGGCCCACCTGGTCGAGCAGGTCGAGCACGCGCTTGGAGGCATCCTTCTTGGCCACCTTCCGCACGGTGAGCGGCTCCACCAGGATCTGCTCGATCGTCAGGCTCGGGTTCAACGAGGTGTACGGGTCCTGGAAGACCACCTGGATCTCGCTGGAGAGCGCCTTGCGCTCCCGGCGGCCCAGGTGCGCGATGTCCTGGCCACGGTAGACGATCTGCCCGCCGGTGACCGGGGCCAGGCCCAGGACCGCACGGCCCAGGGTGGTCTTGCCCGACCCGGACTCGCCGACCAGGCCCACGGTCTCGCCGGGGCGGATGTCGAGGGAGACACCCTTGAGGGCCTGGAACGGCTCCTTGCGGAACCCCTTGATCGGGTATTCGACGACGACGTTCTGCACGTCGAGCAGAAGCTCGGTCATGACTGCGCTCCAATGGTGTCGGAGATACTGGGGGTGGTCAGCGCGGTAGCGGCGGCCCGGGCGGAGTTGCCCTCGTCGAGGTCGCCGCGGGCTTCGCCGTCTTCGAGGATCGCCGCGAGCAGCGACTGGGTGTACGGATGCTTCGCCTCGTTGAAGATGGCCCGTACCGGTCCGGTTTCGATCACCCGGCCGTCGCGCATCACACTCACCCGGTCGCACAGGTCGGCGACGACGCCGAAGTTGTGCGTGACGAGCACCACGCCCATGTTCAATTCGCTCTGCAGTTCGCGCAGCAGGTCGAGCACCTCGGCCTGCACGGTCACGTCCAGCGCCGTGGTGGGTTCGTCGGCGATGAGCAGGTCGGGGTCGCAGGAGACGGCGCCGGCGATGAGCACCCGCTGGGCCATGCCGCCGGAGACCTCGTGCGGGTAGGCGGCGAAGGTGCGCTCGGGGTTGGGGATGCCCACCCGGGCCAGCAGTTCGAGGGCCCGTTTCGTGGCGTCCTTCTTCGACAGGCCCAGGCACACCCGCATCGGTTCGACCAGCTGGCTGCCGATCGTGAAGGCGGAGTCGAGGTTGGACATCGGCTCCTGCGGGATGTACGCGATCTTCTTGCCGCGGATCTTGGTCATCTCCTTCTCGGAGGCCAGGGCAAGGTCGGAGCCCTCGAAGAAGATCGACCCGCCGGTGACCCTGCCGCCGTCGGGCAGCAGGCGCAGGATCGACCATGCGGTCTGGGTCTTGCCCGAGCCGGATTCGCCGATCAGGCCGTGCACCTCGCCGCGGCGCACGGTGAGCGACACGTCGTGCACGACGGTCTTCACGGTGCCGTCCGGCTGGTCGTAGCCGATCGCGAGGTCCTGCACCTCCAGCAGCACCTCGCCGGTGCGGCCGGAGGAGGAGAGGTCCTCGGCGTGGAACACCGCGGCGGTCTTGTTCACGTCGGCGGGGCGCAGCGGCGGCCGGCGGCGGCGCTTGGCCTTACCGCTGCGCTCGAGCTCATCGCGCATCGCGTTGGCGAGCAGGGTCAGCGCCACACAGGTGAGCGCGATCACGGCGCTGGGCCAGAGGATCAGCATCGGTTCCTTGTAGATCTGGCGGAACCCGTCGTTGAGCATGGTGCCCCAGGTGGGGATGGACTGGTCGCCGAGGCCCAGGAAGTCCAGCCCGGCCTGAATGGCGATGGCGATGCCGAGCACCATGGCGGACTGGATGATGACGGGGGCGCGCACCACGGTGAGGATGTGCTTGCCGATGATGCGGCTGTCGCCGAGGCCGGCGACCCTGGCGGCGTCCACGTACAGTTCGTTGCGCACAGCGGTGACCGAGGCGTAGACCAGCCTGAAGAACGCCGGCGAGAGCAGCACGCCGAAGATCATCATCGACAGCCACATCGACGGGCCGAGCACCGAGCGGGCGGCCAGCAGCACGACGATGCCGGGCAGCGCCATCAGCAGGCCGGTGAGCCAGGACGAGACCGAGTCGAACCATTTGCCGTAATAGCCGGCGATGAGGCCACCGGTGACACCGATGACCAGGGCGATGATCAGAGCGAGGGCGGCGCCGGCGAGGCTGAACCGGCCGGCGAAGATCAGCCTGGAGAACACGTCGCGGCCGGAGCTGTCGAAGCCGAGCGGATGCCCGTCGGCGGGGCCGCCGAGCACGTCCTGGATCGACGAGGAGTTGGGGTCGTGCGGCGCGAGCAGCGGGGCGAAGACCGCACTGAGCACGAGCAGGGCCAGGAAGAGCATGGTGCCCAGGCCCACGGGGTTGCGCAGCAGCCGGTTGAAGAGCGAACGGCGGGCGGCGCGGGGCAGCGCCGGGGCCAGCACGGTGGGGGTGAGGTCGATCATGAGAGACGCACCTTCGGGTTCAGCCAGCCCTGGAGCAGGTCGATGAGCAGGTTGACGATGACGACGATCGCGGCGGTGGCCACGACCAAGCCCATCACCATGGGGATGTCGCCCTGGGTGGTGGCCTGCACGGACACCTGGCCGAGGCCGGGGATCGCGAAGATCTGTTCCACGATCACGGCGCCGCCGAGGAGGCCGACGAACTGCACGGCCAGCACGGCCAGGGCGGGGCCGCCGGCGTTGCGGAGCACGTGCTTGAAGACGACCCGGTTGAAGGAGAGGCCGCGGGAGCGCAGGGTTCGTACGTAGTCCTGGCGGAGCGCGTCGACGACGCTTCCGCGCACCTGCTGGGCGACGCCTGCGATGCCGCCGATAGCCAGCGCGATGATGGGCAGGGTGACGCTGGCGGCCCATCCGCTGGGCGAATCGGCGAACGCGGTGTACCCGGTGGGCTTGAACCACTTGAGGTTGAGGGCGAACAGGGTCACCAGGCCCAGGGCGATGAGGAAGCCGGGGATGGCGAAGCCGAGGATGGAAACGGCCTGCACGACCTTGTCGGCCCAGCCGCCGCGGATGGCGGCCCAGACGCCGAGGATCACGGCGATGACGGCGATGAGGATGATCGCCCCGATCACCAGGGAGAGGGTGACGGCCAGGCGGGAGGTGATGCCCTCGGTGACCAGTTGGCCGGTGAACCAGGACTCGCCCAGGTCACCCTGCACGGCGCCGGTGAGCCAGGAGAAGTACTGCTCGTAGAGCGGCCGGTTGAGGCCGAGCTCCTCGGTCTTCTGCACCACGGTCTCGGGGGTGGCCATCTGGCCGAGGATGCGGCGGGCGATGTCACCGCCGCCGATGTAGAGCAGGGAGAACGCGATGGTGGAGATGAGGAAGAGCAGGACGGCGCCCGAGAGCAGCCGCCGGAGGATGAATCTGAACACCGTTGTTCCTTCACTGTTGTGCTACCCGGGTGAGTGGGGTCCGGCCCGAGGTGCCGCACGGGCGGGGCCGGGAGGGCCGGGCCGCGCGACAGCGCGGCCCGGCTGGGCTACCTAGGAGGCGGGGGTGAAGTTCCAGAGGTAGGGGTACGCGTTGCCGACCTGGGTCTCAACGTTGGTGTTGGCATCCGTGGCGTAGTTGGACTCGACGCGGTACCACGGGGCGAACCAGGCCTGCTCGACGATGTAGGCGTTGAGTTCCTTGAGCGCCGCGTCGGCCTCGTCACCGGTGGAGGTGCCGATGGTGGCGACGAGGGCGTCGACCGTCGGGTCCTGGTACTTGGTGGGGTTGAACGAGGCGTTCGGGGTGAGCTCGAAGTTGATCAGCGCCCAGTCGTTGTCCTGCTGCAGCTGCATCCAGGTGACCCCGTACTTGGGGGCGAGGATGTCGGCGATGAAGTTGGTGCCGGTGTCGGTGTAGTTCACCGTGATGCCGACATCCTTGAGCTGCTGCTCGATGAGGGTGAAGACGGCCGGGTTGCCGAGCGAGGTGCTGGGCATGTCCAGGGTGAGGCCATCGGCGTAGCCGGCCTCGGCGAGCAGCTTCTTGGCCTCGTCGGGGTCGTAGGCGTAGCGGTCGTCCAGGCTCTCGTCGTAGGCGGCAGACGAGGTCGGGAAGATCTGCGTGGTGGGGGTGCCGAGTCCTTCGCCGACGGCGGTGAGCATGGCCGGACCGTCGATGGCGTAGTTGAGGGCCTGGCGCACCTTGACGTCGGAGAGGGCGGGGTTCAGCGTGCCGGCGCGGTCGAAGAGGATCAGGCCGGTCCAGTCCAGTTCGAACGGGTTGAGGGTGTAGCCGGCGGCTTCGACCTCGGCGTTGTTGGTGTTGTCGGTGAGCTTGGCGCCGTTGATCTGGCCGCCCTTGACGGCGTTGAGCATCGACGTGGTGTCGGCGTAGACCTTGAGGGACAGGTTGTCGTAGTGCACGCTGTCCTTGTCCCAGTAGTCGGGGTTGGCAGTGAACTCGTACGAGGTGCCCACGACGGTCTTGTCGGTGTCGAGGATGTACGGGCCGGAGCCGACCGGGTTGGTCTTGGCGTCGGCGGCGCCGAATGCGGCGGGGCTGCCCTGCATGCCGGCGTTCTGGGTCAGGTAGTGCAGCAGCGCGGGGTCCGGCTGGGTGAGGGTGAGCTCCACGGTGGTCTCGTCGATCGCGGTGGCGGAGCCGAGCGAGGCGAGGAAGGACTTGTTCGGCGAGGTGCCGTCGCGGAAGCGGGTGAGGTTCTGCGCCGCGGCATCCGCGTTGAAGGCGGTGCCGTCGGTGAACTTCACGTCGTCACGCAGGGTGAGGGTGAGCACCGTGTTGGTGTCGTCGTAGGACCACTCGGTGGCCAGGCTCGGCAGCAGTTCGCCGGCCGGGTCCTCCTTGAGCAGGGTGTCGTACACGGCCTGGCCGTAGGGCGACTCGTTGGCGAAGTTCATGTTCGCTGCCTCGAAAGTCGTGGCAGGGAGGATAAGGCCCAGGGTAAGGGTGCTGGAGTCTGACTCAGTGGAGGACGAGCTGCTCGCGGAGCAACCCGTGAGGGCGAGAGCTGCAACGGCGACTACCGCTGTCAGGCTTTTCCATCGGAACATCGGTGTTCCCTTTCGGTACGTGCAGTCCTTCGTTGGGCCGCCTCGAAAACAGAAGCTAACACGAAAAGCGAGCAGTTGGTAGGTTTTCGCCAAATTGTTACCGAGCGCGATAGAGTCGGGCCATGATCCCCACCGGCACGGTCCGAAAGCCGCGCGGCGCCTATGCCAAGACGGCGGCGCGGCGCCGGGAGATCCTCGAGGCCGGCATGGACGTCTTCGCCACGAACGGTTTCCGCAGCGGTTCGATCCGGGAGATCGCCGAGGTGGTCGGCATCAGCCAGGCCGGTCTGCTGCACCACTTCTCGAACAAGAATGAGCTCCTGGCCGGGGTATTAGAACTCCGCGACGACAGAGCGACCGAGTACGTCGACACGGCGGCCCCGGCCGGTATCGAGACCATCCGCGGCTTCGTGCGGCTCATCGATTACAACGCCCGAGAGAAGCCGGGCCTGGTGGAGTTGCACTGCGTGCTCTCGGCCGAGGCCACCTCGCCGGAGCATCCGGCCCACGACTATTTCGTTCGACGGTACATCTGGGTTGAGTCGTTCCTCACCGAAGCGTTCACCGCGATGCGGGATGCCGGCCAGCTGGCCGCCGGGATCGACCCGCCCAGCGCCGCACGCGGCATGATCGCCATGAGCGACGGCCTGCAGGTGCAGTGGCTGCTCCGCCGCGACGCCGTGGACATGGCCCAGGAGATGAGCAACTACCTGCGCCCGCTCCTGACCGTCGCCCTGTAGTCAGCCGGCGGCGTGGCCGGCGAGTTTGGCGGTGAAGTCGGCGAAGAGCAGTCGCAGGTCGAGCCGGGTGTACACCCGCATCGGCCGGGGGCCCTGCCGCGGGATCACGTCGTACGACCCGTCGGCCCGGATGCGCGGCACCGTGCGGGTGACGTAGGCGCTCGAGGAGGGATCGGCCTCGAATGACGACTGCAGCGCGGTCAGGAGCACGAGCGGGCTGTCGCCCAGGATGTACGTCTCGCCGATGTGCAGGCCGTGGCTGCCGGCCATCACGGCGACGCGGGCGAGGGCGTCGTAGAGGTGCGAGCCGATGGCGCCGTGCGGGCGCACATCCGTGAGCAGTTCGGCCCAGGAGAACAGCGTCTGCCGGTAGGCGTCGCGCGGCACCTGCCAGATGGGCATGAACGAGTCGAAGATCACCCGGGCGGCGGGGATGTCGATGGCGAGGTTGTACTCCGGCCCGTGTGAGCCCGGCGGCGGCACCGCCAGGCCGTCGTGCTCGGGGCCGCCGATCCAGATCAGGGTGAGCCTGGTGGCGATGCGCGGCTCGAGCAGGTACGCGCTGGCGATCTCAGTGAGACCGGCCCCGCAGGCCACGAACAGCGGCAAGTCGGTGTCGGTGCGCATGGCCTCGGCGATGATGGCATCCGTAGCGGCCGAGCGGAGGGGCGAGAGCGGGTCGGTCATCCCCTGGTTCGACCCAGTCAGGACCGGAATCGTGCCGGCTCGGCCGAGCAGCTCCAGCACGGTGGTGGCGGCCGTGGCGGCGTTGTCGGCTGTGTGCTCTGACGGGTCGAACGGGTCGCCGGGTTTCAGGTGCGAACCGATGATCGAGCGGATCTCCACCGACGGCGACAGCACGTGGTGGGCAAGCTGCACGAGGCCGTCCGGGTCGCCGGAGAAGTCGTTGTCGATGATCACCCGGGCGCGCGGTTGCACGACCCGATGCAGCTCGGTCTCGAATGATGTCAACGCCGGCACCTTCCCTGAGTGGTATCTGACCCGTGGGGTTTTTCTGATGAGTGTAGTGGCGGCGGCGGGCAGGCGGCACCGCTACTGGGGCGCCATCCGGATGCCGCCGTCGAGGCGGATGGTCTCACCGTTGAGCATCGGGTTCTCCACGATGTGGCGCACCAGGGCGGCGTACTCGGCCGGGTCGCCAAGCCGGGCCGGGTGCGGCACCTGGGCGCCGAGCGAGGCCCGGGCCTCCTCCGGCAGACCCCGCAGCAGCGGGGTGTCGAACAGGCCCGGCGCAATGGTCACCACGCGGATCAGCGAGCGGGCGAACTCCCGAGCCAACGGCAAGGTCATCGCCGCGACCCCGCCCTTCGACGCGGCATACGCTGCTTGGCCGATCTGCCCGTCGAAGGCAGCGACGGATGCCGTGTTCACGATCACGCCGCGCTCCGGGGTGCCGGCAGCGATTCCGTCCCCGGCCCCGAGCGGCTCGGTGGCCTGCATGGCCGCGGCGGCCAGGCGCACCACGTTGAAGGTGCCGAGGAGGTTCACCCGCAGCACGCGTTCGAAGTCGGCCAGGGGCAGCGGTCCCTGCCGTCCCACGGCGCGGGCTGCGGGTGCGATGCCCGCGCAGTTGACCACGATGCGCATCGGGGCCAGGGCGGCGGCGGCATCCACCGCGGCCTGCACATCGGCCTCAACCGTTACATCCCCGGAGCGGAATATGGCCGCAGTCAGCTCCGCCGCCCGTTCCGGCCCCGCCGTGCCGGGCAGGTCGAAGAGCACCACCTGTGCGCCGGCCGCGTGCAGGGCCTGCGCGGTGGCCAGGCCGAGGCCGGAGGCGGCGCCGGTGACGAGGGCGGAGCATCCGTCGATGCGCATCAGAGCCGTTCGATGATGGTGGCGTTGGCCATGCCGCCGCCCTCGCACATGGTCTGCAGTCCGTACCGGCCGCCGCCGGCTTCGAGGCTGCCGAGCAGGGTGCCGAGCAGACGGGTGCCCGAGGAGCCGAGCGCGTGGCCGAGCGCGATCGCGCCGCCGTGGGCGTTGAGCTTGTCGAGGTCGGCGTGCAGTTCGCGCTGCCAGACCAGCGGCACGCAGGCGAAGGCCTCGTTGACCTCGTAGGCGTCCAGGTCGTGGATGCTGAGGCCGCTGCGGGCCAGGATGCGCCGGGTGGCGGAGATCACGCCGGTGAGCATCAGCAGCGGGTCACTGCCGGTGACCGCGAAGCTGTGGAACCGGGCCCGCGGGGTGAGGCCGAGCGCGGCGGCGCGGCTGGCGCTCATGATCAGGGCCGCGGAGGCGCCGTCGGTGAGCGGCGAGGAGTTGCCGGCGGTGATCTGCCAGTTCACCTCGGGGAACCGCGCGGCGAGCTGGTCGGTGCGGAACGCGAGCGGCAAGTCGGCGAGGGTTTCGACGGTGCTTCGGCGGCGGATGGTTTCGTCGCCGACCACCTGGCGGCCGTCGGCGAGGGTCACCGGCAGCAGTGCCGCGTCGAAGTCGCCCCGGTCGGCGGCGGCCGCGGCGAGGCGGTGCGACCGCGCGGCGTACTCGTCGACTTCGGTGCGGGTGAGACCCCAGGTGGCGCTGATCAGCTCGGCGGAGACGCCCTGGCCCACCAGACCCTGCGGGTAGCGGGCGTGCATCAGGCGCCCGTGCGGGTCCTGGCTGGCGATCGCCGACCAGGCCGTGGGTGAGCCCCAACCTTCGGTGCGGCCGGCCGCGTCGGAGCCGCCGGGCGGGGTGGGTCCGCCCGCGGAACCGAGCGGGATGCGGCTCATCGACTCGACGCCGCAGGCGATGACGATGTCGTAGCTGCCGGCGATCACGCCCTGCGCCGCGAAGGTGGCGGCCTGCTGGCTGGAGCCGCACTGCCGGTCGATGGTGGTGCCGGGCACCGATTCGGGAAACCCGGCGCTGAGCAGCGCGGTGCGGGTGATGTTGGTGCTCTGCTCGCCCACCTGGGTCAGGCATCCGCCGATCACGTCATCGACCAGCGCCGGGTCGAGGTTGTTGCGGTTGACCAGGTCTTTCAGAACCCCGCCGAGCAGGTCGGCTGGGTGCACCCCGCTGAGCGCGCCGCCGGGCTTACCCCGGCCGGACGGCGTGCGGACAACATCGACGATGACGGCATCATTGCTCATGCCCCCAGCCTATGGCTCCGGCTGCGATCCCGGCCGATGCACGGTGAGCAGCTGTGCAGACGCGGCCTGCAGAGGATGGCTCCGGTTGGGATCCAGCAGCAGCGCCGTCCCGGGTGCGGCCTCGACCCCGTCCACCCGCACGGTCCCCCGCAGTGTCAGCAGCAGCTGCGTTCCCGCGGCCAAAGCGGTGTCGGGCGGGGTCGTGCGGATGGCGAACTCGGGCGGCTCGGTGCCGGCGGCGAAGGTCAGCACGATGAGCGAACTCGCCCCAGGGGGTCGCAGCTTGGGCCGCTCGAAGTACACCGTGGCGGACAGCACCGGCATGACGTGGTCACGCCGGAGCACCCGGCTCGACTCGGTGTTGCGCACCGCGACCTGGGGCCCGGCGAGCCCGACCACGAAGTGATGGGTGCCGGCCGGCCCGACCAGCAGGCCCGTGGAGTCCTTGATCTCGAGCACCCGGAGTTGCCAGCGCAGGGTGAGGTCGGGGTCGAGATCGGCCCAAACCTCGCGGGCGCTGCCTCTGCCCTGGTCCAAGCTCTGGCGGGGCAGGTCGGCGAACCTGATGCTGCGGGGCGGCACCCCGTCCGCGTCGACGCCGTCTTCTTCGGCCGCGATGCTCATCGGCCGGCCGACACACAGATGTGCTGGATGGTTCGCAATTCAACCATCCAGCACATCTCGGTGTTACGTGGGACTTGGCTACTCGGAGGCCTCGGTGACTCAGACCTTGGCGTCGGTGAGGACGTAGCCCTCTTCGCCGTGGACGACCGAGTCGATGCCCGCGATTTCGTCTTCGTTCTTGACGCGGAAGCCGATGGTCTTCTCGATGACGAAGGCGATGGCGAAGGCGAGGACGAACGAGTAGATGAGAACCGAGAACGCCGCGATGGCCTGCACGAGCAGCTGGGTGCCGTCGCCGCCCAGGAACAGGCCGGTGCCGTTGGCGAAGAAGCCCAGGTAGAGGGTGCCGATGAGGCCACCGACCAGGTGGATGCCCACGACGTCGAGCGAGTCATCGAAGCCCAGCTTGAACTTGAGGTCGACGGCGATGGCGCAGACCGCACCGGCGATCACACCGAGCAGGATCGCCCAGATCGGCTGCAGCGAGCCGCAGGCGGGGGTGATGGCGACCAGACCCGCGACAGCACCGGATGCGGCGCCGACCGAGGTCGGCTTGCCGTCGCGCACCTTTTCGACCACGAGCCAGGCGAGCAGGGCAGCGGACGGGGCGGCGATGGTGTTGACGAACGCGAGGGCCGCGGTGCCGTCAGCGGCCAGCTCGGAGCCGGCGTTGAAGCCGAACCAGCCGAACCACAGGAGGCCGGCGCCGAGGAGCACGAACGGCGGGTTGTGAGGAACGTTGACGCCCTTCTGGAAGCCGACACGCTTGCCGAGCACCAGGGCGAGGGCGAGAGCGGCGGCACCGGCGTTGATGTGCACGGCGGTTCCACCGGCGAAGTCGATCGCGCCGAGGCCGAAGACATCCTGCAGGCCGTGGGTGATCCAGCCGCCGTAGGAGAAGCTGCCGTCCTCGGCCAGGCCGAAGTTGAAGACCCAGCTGGCGACGGGGAAGTAGACGACGGTCGCCCAGATCGCGGCGAAGATCATCCAGGAGCCGAACTTGGCGCGGTCGGCGATCGCACCGGAGATCAGCGCGACCGTGATGATGGCGAACGTGGCCTGGAAGGCGACGAAGGCGAGCGGCGGGTAAGCGGCGCCCTCCGGGATCTCCAGGGCGGCGGTCAGGCCGATGTTGGACCAGTCGATCGCCCACGGCGCCACGGTGCCCTCGGATCCCGGGAACGCGATCGCGTAGCCGTAGATCACCCAGAGCACTCCGATCAGCCCGAGCGCGCCGAAGCTCATCATCATCATGCTGATGACGCTCTTGGCCTTGACCAGTCCGCCGTAGAAGAACGCCAGACCCGGCGTCATCAACAGGACGAGCGCCGCGGAAATCAATATGAAAGCAGTATTGCCTTGATCCATCGTGAAAAACCTCTCTGCACGGACGCAGGAGTCGCGTCGGGTAGAAGCCACATTGGCAGGGCTCTGTTACACCCCGAGCAACACTTTGTTTCGAACACGTTCCAGAGAACGCCCGTGCGTAAACAACAGATGACGGCGGGCTCGGAGTCCCACGACAGTCAGCTGGAAAGTGCCCACATGGCGACGGCGCTGGCCGCCGCCACGTTTAGGGAGTCGATGCCGTGTTTCATCGGGATCTGCACCACGGAGTCCGCCGCGGCGAGCGCCTCGGCCGTGAGTCCCTCCCCCTCCGCGCCGAGGAGCAGCGCCAGGCGGGCGTGCTGTTCGCCGTGGAAATCGCGGAGGCTCACCGCTTTCGGGGTCAGCGCCAGTGCGGCGACGTGGAAACCGTGTTCGTCGAGCAGGTGCCGGGTGCTGGTCCAGTCGCCGACCCGGGTCCACGGGACCTGCAGGACGGTGCCCATCGACACCCGGATGGCACGGCGGTAGAACGGGTCGGAGCAGCGCGGGGTGACCAGGATCGCGTCGGCACCGATCGCGCCGGCCGAGCGGAAGATGGCCCCGACGTTGGTGGGGTCTGTGACGTTCTCGAGAATCAGGATGCGCCGGGCATCGGCCAGCAGCGCGGCCGGTTCGGGTAGCGCGGGCCGGTGCATCGCCGCGATCAGGCCGCGGTGCAGCACGTACCCGGTGAGCTCGGTCAGCAGCTCCCCCGCGCCCACGAAGATCGGCACGTCGTCGCCGACGAGCGCCCGGGCTTCATCGAGGGTGTTCGCCAGGGTGAGCACGGAGCGGGGACGGTGCCCCGCGCCGAGCGCTCGTTCGAGCACCAGCGCGGACTCGGCGATGTACAGGCCGTGCTCGGTGTCGCGCGCCTTCTTGAGCGCCACATCCGTCGACCGGGTGTAGTCGCCCAGCCGGGGGTCGCTCAGGTCATGGATCTCAACAATTGGCACCCCCCGAGCTTAACGACCCTGCCACGGCCCGCGAACTGTGAGCTAAGCCCCTGAAATCGCGGGTTTTCGGTGCTTAACTCACGGTTCGCGGATGGGCGCGGGCCTAGTCGTAGTCGATGAACGGGTCGGGGGTGAGGGTGTATTTGGTGGAGAGGTACTCGTGGATGCCCTCGGTGCCGCCCTCCCGGCCGAGGCCGGACTGCTTGACCCCGCCGAACGGCGCGGCGGCGTTGGAGACCACACCCATGTTCAGCCCCATCATGCCGGTCTGCAGCCGCTCGATCATCCGCTGCCCGCGGGCGAGATCCTGGGTGAACACGTAGCTGACCAGCCCGTACTCGGTGTCGTTGGCGATCCGCACGGCGTCGTCCTCGTCGTCGAACGGCACGATCGACAGCACCGGGCCGAAGATCTCTTCACGCAGGATGGCACTGCCCGGCTTCACGCCGCTGATCACGGTGGGTTCGTAGAACGTGCCCGCCCGCTCCAGGGCCCGACCGCCGGTGAGCAGCGTCGCGCCGCGGCCGAGGGCGTCCTGCACGAGGGTGTCGGCCTTGGTCACGGCATCCGCGTTGATCAGCGGGCCGATCTTGACGCCGGTTTCGGTGCCGCGGCCCACGGTGAAATCGCTGACCGCCTCGGTGACCCGGCGGGCGAACTCCTCGGCCACGTCGCGGTGCACGATGAACCGGTTCGCGGCCGTGCAGGCCTGGCCCACATTGCGGAACTTCGCGGCCAGGGCGCCTTCGACGGCGCGGTCCATGTCGGCGTCCTCGAACACCAGGAACGGGGCGTTGCCGCCGAGCTCCATCGAGGTGCGCAGCACGTTCTGCGCGGACTGCGCGATGAGCTTCTGGCCGACGCCGGTGGACCCGGTGAAGCTGAGCTTGCGCAGCCGGGGGTCGGCGATGATCGGCCCGGACACGGCCGCGGAGGTGGAGGTGGTGAGCACGTTGACGACGCCGGCGGGCAGGCCGACCTCCTCGAACAGCTTGACCAGGTACAGCGTTGTGAGCGGGGTCAGCTCGGCGGGCTTGATCACCACGGTGCACCCGGCCGCGAGCGCCGGCGCGATCTTGCGGGTCGCCATCGCCAGCGGGAAGTTCCACGGGGTGATCAGGAAACTGGGTCCGACCGGGTGCTGCGACACGATCATGCGGCCGGTGCCCTCGGGGTTAGTGCCGTACCGGCCGGTGATGCGCACGGCCTCCTCGCTGAACCAGCGCAGGAATTCGCCGCCGTAGGCGACCTCGCCGTACGCCTCGGCGAGCGGCTTGCCCATCTCGAGCGTCATCAGCAGTGCGAACTCGTGTTTGCGCTCCTGCAGCAGCTCGAAGCTGCGGCGCAGCACCTCTCCGCGCACCCGCGGCGGGGTGGCGGCCCAGGCATCCTGGGCTTCGACGGCGGCGTCGAGAGCGGCCAGGCCGTCGGCGACTCCGGCGTCGGCGATGGTCTTGATCACCTTGCCCGTGGCCGGGTCGTGCACGGTGAGGGTGTTCCCGTCGGCGGCGGGCACCCACTGCCCGTTGATGTACAGCTCGTTGGGTACGTGCTGGAGCAGCTCTGCTTCGGTTACGTGCGCCACAAATTCCTCCTGAAGTCGTCACCGTCAAACCTACTCGCGCTCCGCCGGAGCGTGCCGTGCTGCACGGGCCAGCCCTATTTCGGTCGGTCCGAGGCTCTCCCGGCCGGCAGGATGCCCAGGCAGAGCAGAAGGAACACCAGCTGCAGCACCGCGGTCGAGAAGTACAACGTCATCAGGAACGCGTAGCCGGGCAGGAGCGCCACTTCCACGTAGATCCAGATGATCATGCCGAACCCGGCGACTCCGGCCGCGGCGGGGAACCACGGATGCCGCCGGTGCTGAAGCAGCACGGCCAGCGCCTGGGTGCCGCCCACGATCAGCAGCAGGATGAGCCCAGGGACGATGAAGGAGTCAAACGGGCTGTCGTCGAGGAGATACAGCGGCATGCCCAGCCCGTTGGCGAAGAGCAGCCCGATCCCACCGCTCAGCGCCGACAGGAGGTTGAACCAGCCGACGATCAGCAGGCCCAGCCACCACGACCGACGCGGTTGACCACGGTCGGTGCCGAGCACGGCGGGGCGAACGGATGCGGGAGGAGACGCCATGTCGCCATCCTGATCCCCGGTCGGGCGGGTCACAATCCCCCGCTCGGGTGGGTCGCGGCAATCCCGGCTCGCGAGAAGTCAGTTGAGGCCAGTTGGGGGCGCGCAGACTGGCCGCAACTGTCCTCTCGCCGGCTCGCGCCGGAGCGACGGGGCTAGAGGGTGTTCAGGGTGCCGCGCACGATCGAGTCACCCGAGTGGGCCGGGTTGCCGTCGGCGGGTTCGGCCGAGACATCCACCACCGGGAACTCGGCCAGGTCGACGCCCGCCGGAATGCTGAACCGGCCGGAGGACCCGTCGAGCAGCCCCACGCTCACCAGCCCGGTGGCGTCGGCGGTGAGCAGCCACACCTCGCGCAGCCCGTCAGCGTCGGCGTCGTCCAGGTCCACCACCACCTCACGGCGGCCGTCGGCGGCCTCCTCCACCAGGGCGCTGCCGCTCGCCGTCCAGCCGGGCAACGCGTCGAGCTGGGCCTGGGCGATCACGGTCTCCGGCGCCGGAGCGCGGGTCGACTGCCACCAGGCTCCGCCGGCGACGCCGCCCACGAGGCCGACCGCGCAGGCCGCAGCGGCCACGGGCACCCACGAGCGCCGACGCCGGCGGATGCGCAGATCCGTGACGGGCGCCCGGCCTCGCTCCGGTCCCTCCGCCGCGGCGCCCGGAACGCCGGCCTCCGGGCCGGTTCCGGCACCCGTCGGGTCGGCCGGGTCCGCCAGGTCGGCAGCGGTCGGTTCGGCCGGGGGCGGTGCGAACAGGCTCTGGTCGGCAATCGCCGGTTCGGCGTCGGTGAGCGCACTGCCGGTCACGTCGGCGGCCAACCGCGGCGGCGTAGCCACCGCGTCGGAGAGGCCGAGAGCCGAGTGGATGCGGCCCCACACCGCATCCGCCGGGGTGACGAGGTCGACGCTGCCGGCGCTGCGGCCGATCAACACGGTGCGGCGCAGCGCATCCAGCTCACCGGTGCAGCCCGGGCAGGCGGCCAGGTGCTCGCGTTCGGCGGCGCTGAGCTCGAGCTCGGCGAGCGCGACGAGGGCGAGCGTGTCGCGGTCAAGATGCGTCATCGTTCGCCTCCAATCTGGTGCGCAGCCGGGTGAGGCTGCGACGGATATGACTTTTCACGGTGCCGAGCGGCAATCCGAGGCTATCGGCGATCTGCACGTGGGTGAGGTCCTCGTAGAACGCGAGTCGCATCACGCGCTGCGGCACCGGTTCGAGGCGGTTGAGCTCCTCACCGATCAGCAGCCGTTCGGCCACGTCGGCGGACTCATCAACGATGTAGAGCTCGGCCTCGTCCACCAGGGACTCTTCGAGGCGCCGTCGGCGGGCACGGGCCTCGTGAGCGTCGGCGATGGCGTGCCGGGCTATACCCACGATCCAGGCGGGCAGCGCCGCCCGGGTCTCGTCGAAGCCGGCCCGGCCGCGCCAGGCGGCGATGAACACCTTCTGGGTGACGTCTTCGGCCTCGCCGGCGTCGCCGAGCGAGCGCACGGCCAGGGTGTAGACCAACGAAGACCAGCGAGCGTAGGCCTCCGCGAGGGCGTGTTCGTCGCCCGCGCGGAACCCGGCGACCAGGTTGGACTGGTCACGCTCATCGTCGGTGCTGTTCGGATAGGGTGCGCTCACGTGGACGTGCTGCCTCCGGGATCGGTACCGCGTCGTGCGGGTGTCCATCTCAGCACTCACGACCCGACCTGGGCCGGCCCGCAAGTGCGACCAGCATAACCACGCCCGGCCGATTTGCGCACACCCCGTTCGGGTCGCTTTCGGTACCGGATCCCGGAGCAGTTCATGGCGCAGGCACCGCCGTCACGATCACGTTCGACAGGTAGCGGCGGGCTTCGTAGTCGAACTCGCCGCCGCAGGTCACCAGGGTGAGGCGGGGCTGCCCCGTGCGATCGAACACGCTCGCCCACGGCACCGTGGGCTTCTCGATGCTGTCGACGGATGCGACGGTGTACCGATGCGTCGCACCGTCGGCGGTGTCCACCAGGATTTCGGTGCCGACCGGGGCATCGGCCAGCTGGGCGAACGGACCGATGTCGTAGGCCAGGGAATCCACGTGCGCGGCGACGACGGTGGCACCGGCCGGGCTGCCGGGGCCGGGGCCGTATCGGTACCAGGCGGCGACCGCTGGGTTCGCCGGCAGGGCCATGGCCGAGCCCTCGCCCAGGCCGACCGCCTCGATCGACATGTCGATGCCGATCGACGCCGCCCGCACCCGCACCGGGGCGCTGACGGGGGCCGCCAGCGACGAGAGCGACGTCGATTGGCGGGGCACCTCGGGCACCGCGGCCGGCGGCACCGGGGCCGGGGACGGCACCCGGGACGGCGGCGCGGACGCGTCGCCATCGCCGGTGGCTGTGCCGGGACCGAAGCGCGAGCCGAACCTGGCCCCGGTGTCGGGGCCGGCGCCCGGCGCTCCCCCGGGCAGTCCGGTTGCGGCCGGACCGCCCAGGCCGGTGAAGCCACCGGCGGCAGGATCAGTGCCGCCGATGGTGGTGAGCGGCGCCGCGCATCCGCTGAGCAGGCCCAGTAACACCGCGCCCGCCAGTACCGGACCGAAACCGGCCCGGCGCCGGGGCTGCGCCGGACGTGCGGCGCGGGCCAGGGTGGGCCACCCGAACAGGCTCACCATGACCCGCACCATCCTTCTCGGCGGCCCGTTAGCGCCGCGCCTCGGCGCGTCGGGTTCCGTAGAGCGCTACCGCGCCGACGCCCAGGAGCAGGGCGAGGGCTGCGCCGCCGAGCAGCCAGCCGGAGTTGTCCGCCGGCTGGTTGGTGGCCACCAGTCCGGCGCTGCCGGCCGGGACTCCGTCGGGGTTGGAGTGCAGTCCGCCGACGGTCTGCACTGCGAGCGCCAGGTTGTTGTCGGTCAGGCTGCCCCAGGCGTACACGATGGTGTTCGTGCCCTCGGCAACGTTCACGTCAGCCGGGCCGATCACCGGGTCGGTGGTTCCGGTTGCGGCCACGGACGCGGACACCGTGCCGGCCGGCAGGGTGAGCAGCGACTCGTCGGGGTTGCTCAGGTTGGTGATCACCGGGGCACCGCCGGCCAGGATGTCCACGGCAGGAGCCGCGGCAACGTGACGCACAGTGAGCCGACCCTCGCCGGCACCGACGGTGCTGATGTCGTTGGTGAACAGGGTCGCGGTGGGCGCCCCGGCCGCGTCGAGGTGTGCGGCGGCGGTGTAGTTCTTGCCTGCCTCCAACGGAAGGTCGACCGGGCCGATGGCCGGCGAGCTCGCGTCTGCGGCATCCGACGCCGTGATCGCCACGGTGTACGTGCCGGCGGGCAGCTCGAGCGGCCCGGCGAGGTCGCCGGGTTCGAAGTTGTCCAGGGTGAGGTCGCCGTTCACGTACACGTCGACGGTGAGGCCAGGGACCGCGTGCAGCACGGAGAGCTGGGCGACATCGGTGGCGGCGTTCGCCGGGGCGATTCCCGCCAGGGCTACAAGGGCGCCGGCTGCGACGCCGACGGCAAGGGTCTTGCGCATGGTTTCCTCCAGTCAGTATTACGAGAGCGGGAACCTGTCGGTTTCCCGTTACCCGTTACTTCCGGTGGAGTGCCCCGTTCGGATGCACCCGGTACGAAAAATCTTCACTGTCTTCGCAAGCGCCGCCCCCGCGGGCTCACCAACGGTTCGCGCCGTCGGCGAGAAGGCACTTCAGGGCAGTCCCGGGGCGCGCAAGGCACCCCAACTGCCCTCTCGGCGAAAGCCCTACCCACGAGAAGGCACTTCAGGCCAGTCCCGGGGCGCGCAAGGCACCCCAACTGCCCTCTCGGCGAAACGCGGGGCGACGGCAGCGGATGCGCCGGCGAGGGCTCAGGCCTGCGCGGCCAGTTCCGAGGTGGCCAGCACAGCGCCGGCGTGGGCGAGTTCGGCCAGTGCCTGCTCGCTCGAGCCCGGCGCCACCCCGGCGACGAGGTTGGTGAACACCCGCACGTGCTGGCCGTGCGCGAGGGCGTCGAGCCCTGAGGCCCGCACGCAGTAGTCGGTGGCCAGGCCGACCAGGTCGACATCCGTCACCCCCGCGGCGATCAGCAGCTCACCGAACTTGGTGCCGGCGTCGTCGACGCCGTCGAAGATCGAGTAGCCCGGCTGGCCCTGGCCCTTGCGGATGTGCACGGTCGACTCCGGCATCACCAGCGCGGGGTGGTACTCGGCGCCGGCGGTGTCGGCCACGCAGTGCACCGGCCAGGTGTCGACGAAATCGGGTTCGGCGTCCACGGCGAAGTGGCCGTTGTTGCCGCCCTCGGCATCGTGCCAGTCGCGGGAGGCGAAGATGTGCTCGTAGCTGTGCGGGTGCGCCGCCAGCAGGGCGCTGATGGCGCCGGCCACGGCTGCCCCGCCCTCGACGGCGAGCGCTCCGCCCTCGGTGAAGTCGTTCTGAACGTCGATGATGATCAGTGCGCGGGTCACGGCGGCACTCCTGTCAGTTGAGGATCAGTTGTTCGAGAGGTTGTTTCCGCAGCGGAAAAACCCCGTCGTGATGGTGTCGATCGCCTGCTTCGCATTATCACCCACATCACCCAGCGCGTATACGGCGAAGGTGAGGGTGCTGCCGTCGCCGGCGTTGATGATGCCGGAGAGGGTGTAGCCGGTGTCGATCCAGCCGGTCTTGGCGAAAACGGCGCCATCGGCATCCGCGTTGGCGCCGCTGAACCTGTCGCTGTAAGACAGCGACCCCGAGCTGCCGCCGGCGACGGGCAGGCCGTCGAAGATCACGCCGAGGCTGCCCTCGCGGGCGTTGATCTTCTGGAACAGCTTGGTGAGGTAGGCGGGCGGGACGGCGTTGTTGTCGGAGAGTCCGGATCCGTCGGCGATGCGGATGCCCGCGGTGTCGATGCCGTATTCGGCCAGCCCGGCGAGCACGGCGGGCTGGATGGCGCCGAAGTTGTTGCCGGCGCCGCCCTCCACGGCCACCAGGCGGCCGAGCATCTCGGCGATGGCGTTGTCCGAGACGATCAGCGACTGTTGGATCAGGGTGGACACCGGCTGGGACTGCACCGAGGCGAGCGGGCTCGCGCCGGCCGGGGCGGTGCCGAGACTCACGCTCACGCCGCCGAGCTCGTCGGCGAACGCGGCCCCGGCTCTGGCGACCGGGTCGTCGCTGCGGGCGGAGGTGCTGTTGTAGGGGTTGTCGCGGTCGCCGTCCACCTGCAGGGCGGTGATCAGCGGCATGTAGCCGTCGGTCTGCTCCTTGCGATCCCAGCTGGGCTCCCAGCCCGGGTCGCCGAAGTAGGAGGAGTCCAGCACAACCGAGGTGATCGCGGTGTCGCCCATCGCGGCGCGGGTCTGCTCGGCGAGGGCGTCGAGGTGCGCGGCGCCGCCGTAGAACGACTCGTCGCCGGTGGGTGTGCTCGAGAGGGTGAGGTCGCCGCCGCCGACCAGCACCACCTGGCCGGGTTCGCTGCCGGCCACCACGGTGGTGGTGGCACGGTAGTCCGGGCCGAGCACGCTCAGCGCGGCGGCGGAGGTGAGCACCTTGAGCACGCTGGCGGCCCGGGATGCGGTGCTGCCGCCGCGGTCGAAGAGGATCTCGCCGGTCTCGGCGTTGACCACCTGAGCCTGGAACTCGCCCAGCCGGGAGTCCGCCGCGAGGTCCGCAACCGAACAGGTGCGCAGCGGGCTGGCGACGGTGGCCACGGCCGGGGCTGGGCGCAGTTCAGGGGCGTCCGGCGTGGGCGTGGGGGTCGGTGTCGCGGATGCTGTGGGGGCGGCCAGCGCCACGGGCTCGGCCGTACCGCCGCTGGCCGTGCCCGCCCAGACGGCGCCGCTGCCGAGCAGCACGAACGCCACGGCCGCGGCGATGATCAGGCGGAGGCGCCGGGCCGGAGACGGGGCGGCGGGGTCTGTGGGGAGGGCTGCGGGGGCCGGGGCGGCGGCTGGTGCCGCTGCATCCGTCTCGCCCGGGTGTGAACCGAGAAGCTCGGTCGGCTGCGTTGCCTCGCCCGAGGGTTCACCCTGCTCAGGCACGGTTGGGTCTGGTGTATCCACCAACGCATGTTACCGAGCGAGGGTGGGAACCCGGTCCGAGCGGCGCACGGTTTGTGGTTTCACGTCAGGCGCCTCGCGCGCCGCGACCGCGCCGCGCGGCGGCCGACGGATGCACCCTAGTCGCCGAGGTAGACCAGGCCGATCTGGGCGCGGATGGCGTCGAGGGTCTCCATGATCTGCACGGATTCGGTCGCGGTGAGCAGGTCGCTGGTGAGCTGGCCGGCCGCCACGAGCCGCTCGGCCTCCGCCGCCTGGAAGTGCATGCCCCTGCCGACGATCGACGGCGTCTCGTAGGACTCGACGACCTCGTTGGCAGCGTTGTAGACGCGGAACGAGGTAGTCGAGTACCAGACCTCGTCGATGTCGATGCGCCCCTCGGTGCCGAGGATGCTGGCGGTGTTGGGCCCCTTGGTGTCGCTCGCGGAGAGCAGCGAGGCGATCTGGCCGCCCGGGTAACGGAAGATCGTGGCGACCTGGGCATCCACCCCGGTGTCTTTGAAGGTGGCCGACGCGAGGATGGTCTCGGGCGGGCCGAACAGCGCCGACGCGAACGACACCGGGTAGATGCCGAGGTCGAGCAGCGCGCCGCCGCCGAGCGCCAGCGAGTTGATGCGGTGGTTGGGGTCGTCGGGCAGGTCCTGGGTGTGGTCGGCGATGAGGGAGTGCACGTCGCCGAGGGTGCCGGCGGCGAGGATCTCGCGGATGCGCGCCATGTGCGGCAGGAACCGGGTCCACATGGCCTCGAGAACGAGCAGCTTCTTGCTCTCGGCCAGCGCCACGACGGCACGGGCCTCGGCGGCGTTGAGGGTGATCGGCTTCTCGACGAGCACGTGTTTGCCGGCCTCGAGGGCCAGGGTGGCGTTGGCCGCGTGGAACGGGTGCGGGGTCGACACGTAGATGATGTCGACTTCGGGGTCGGCCACGAGGGCCTCGTAGCTGGGGTGAGCGTTGGGGATGCCGAACTCGGCGGCGAAGGCATCCGCCGACGCCTGGCTGCGGGAGCCCACGGCCTGCACGGTGAAGCCGTTCTTCACGAGGTCGCCGGCGAATTGGTGGGCGATTCCGCCCGTGGCCAGGATTCCCCAGCGGAGTGCATCAGTCATGCGTCGAGCCTAGCGACTCTGCTCGCTCGCCCACCAGATCGTCGTGTTATTGTGCCGGTCATGGATGAAAAGACCTTCGACGAGAAGCGCCACGACCAGCTCACCACCGCGCCAAAGGCCAGCGAAGCGGATTCTGCGAAACGGGTGAGCGTGGACGAGCAGTCCGACGGCGTGAAGCGCATCGACGTGGCAGACACCGCCGCCGTGCGGCCGGGCAAGCCCGGGGAGTAAGCGGAGTAACAAGCCCGCGGAGTAAGCCGTCACCTGTCGTTTGCCGGGCCGTCACCGGGGCCGCCTACGCTGACGACTGTGAGCGAGAATCTGCTTCTGGCCCGGAGCACGACCCCGCAGCTGCGGGCCGTGCGTCGCATCCCTACACCGCCACGGCGGGCCGCGCCCCGCTTCGACACTCCGCTACCGATCCCACTGCGTCAGCCGGCCGCCCGGCCCGAGTTCGCCGTGCGCAATTCCCCCACCGACCTGTTGTTCCGGGCGCTCTGGCAGCTGGTGGGCGCCTACGTGTTCGTGGTGCTGCTGGTCAAAGACCGGCGTCTGCCGCGCTAGTCGGCGCTGCTCAGTCCGCCCCTGCTCAGTCGGCGCGGCTCAATCCGCGGGAGCCAGGACCGTGGCCAGCACCCGGTCCGCGATCGCCCGGTGGCCGGCGTCATTGACGTGCACCCCGTCGGCCGTCACCATGTCGCTCTGTATGACCACGGGGTCGAGCAGGCTCACGTACTCGGCGTCGACCCGGTCCGCGGCGGCCTGCACCCAGGCATCCAGATCGGTGATCATGGCGGTGGCGGGTTCGGCGGTGGACGGTCCCACCGCGATGAGCCGGGCGTTCGGTAGGCCTGCCCTGAGGAGCCTGAACGTCGTGTCGACGGCGGCCCGCACCAGATCGGGATCCGTGGCGAGCGCCCAGCGGTCGTTCTGGCCGCCGGCGATCACGACGATGTCGGGGGCGGCGCTGACGATGCCGGCCACCCGGTCCGGGTAGGTGGGGCAGTTGTCCTGACCGCAGCTGGCGACCCCGGCCATGCTGACGTACCCGGTGCCGCCCTGGCCCTCGTTGACCTCGGTCCAGCCGGCGTCGTGGGCCACGAGCGTCGACCACTTCATGGTCGGATTCGAGGCGCCCCACCCCTGGGTGTAGGAGTCGCCGAGGAACACGGCGACGTCGGGCCCCGCGGGCGCCGTCGAAGAGTCGGCGGGCGCAGCTGACGTGGCGGGCGCGGCGGATGCGGCGGGCGCCGACGTTGCCGGCGGCAGGGTGGGCACCAGTGACGCGGTGGATGCGGCGCCAGAACCGACCACGGCGGCCACCACCGCCACGATGCCGCCGATCACGATCACCAGAAGTGCGCCGAGCAGCAGCACGCGCCGACCGCGCCCCACGGCGGGCGGACTAGTCCGGGTGCGCTCATCAGCCATGACCCCAGCTTAAATGCCCGCGAACCGTGAGATAAGCACCAGCCACGGCGGTTTTTCGGTGCTTTTCTCTCAGTTCGCGGGCCAGGGACCCCCTAGGAGCGCGGCTTGAGCTCGTCGGTGATGTCGGCCACCGTGGCGTCGTAGGCGGCGATCAGCTTGTCGGCGTCGACGAACGCGGAGTAACCCTGCTCCCCCGCGCCCATGGCCACCCGGGTGCCGCGCATCCGCTCGTCGGCGAACACCGGCCAGGCGGTGCTGCTGCCCAACGGGGTGATGGTGCCGCGGGAGTAGCCGGTAGCGGCCAGTGCCAGGTCTTCGTGCGGCAGGGAGAGCTTGTTCACGCCCACGAGTGCACGCAGCTTGGCCCAGCTGATCTGCCGGTCGCCGGGCACGAGCACGAAGATGTAGTCCCCGTCGTGGCGCTTCACCACGAGCGACTTCACGATGCCGCACGGCTCCAGACCCAGCAGCCGGGCCGCACTCTCGAGGCTGTCGGCGGCAGGGCGCTCGACGATGTCGATCTCGAGTCCGCGCGCCCGCGCATCCGTTTCGACCCGTTCGCGCCCTGTGTCAGCCATGCCTCGAGTCAACCATGCGCGTGGGTGCCGGTGCCAGCGAGCCGGGGTCAGCCGAGGATCGCCCAGCCGTGCGGCGGCACCGTGTGCCCGGCCGGGGTGCGGTCGGCGGTGCCGGCGAGACGCTCAGCATCCGTGGTCACCGGCAGGGCCTCGTCGCTCAGGTTGAGCGCCACGACCAGGCGGTGGATGCCGTCGGTCACCTCGTACACGTAGGCGGTATTGGTCAGTGCCAACGGCTTGCTCGTCGCCGTGTGCAGCCACGGGTGCCGGCGGCGCAGGCCAATCAGTTCCTGGTACAGCGTGAAGGTGGCCGCGGCGAGGGGTTCCTGGTCCGCGGGCGGCAGCTCGGCCGGAGTCGCCGGGTAGGCGGGGCGGATGGCGTCGTCGCCGCCGGCGCGCTGCTCCTTCACGGCTTGGAGGCCCCGTTCGTCGCCGTAGTAGATCGCCGGGGTGCCGCCCAGGGTGAGCAGCAGCACCAGGGCGTGCGGGTGGTGGCGCTCGTCAGAGATCTGGCTGGCCAGCCGGGTCACGTCGTGGTTGCCCACGAAGGTGTACGGCACGAAGGAGCCGAGAAACGCGGTGTGCCGGGTGAGCGCCCAGTCCAGTTCGAAGAAGTTGCGTTCGTCGATCGCGTGCCAGATCGCCTGCCACAGCTCGTACTGGGTGACGGTGTCGACCCCGGATGCGGCGACGAAGCCGGCGTAGTCGCCGTGCAGCACCTCGCCCATCACGTACACCTCGGGGTGCCGCTCGCGCACCCTCGGCAGCACGCCCGCCCAGAACTCCGCTGGCATCGCGTAGGCCGCGTCGAGCCGCCAGGCGTCGATGCCGCGGTCGAGCCAGTAAGTCATCACCTCGGTGACCAGGTTCGTGACGGCCGGGTTCTCGTGGTTGAGGGTGACCAGGGCGTCGTGACCCTCGAAGGCCACCAGCTCGCCGGTCTCGCTGCGGCGGAACAGGGCGTTCTCGGGCGCGGCCGGGTCGGCCAGGGCCGTTCTTAGCGGGGCGAATTCCCGGCCCACGTGGTTGAACACACCGTCGAGCATCACCCGGATGCCGCGCCGGCCGCACTCGGCGATGAGGTGCTCGAGGTCGGCGGTGTCGCCCAGCCTCGGGTCCACCTGGAAGTAGTCGATGGTGTCGTAGCCGTGGGTGCTCGAGGCGAAGACCGGGCCGAGGGCCAAGCCGTTGGCGCCGAGGTCGAGCAGGTAGTCCAGCCAGGATTCGATCTGGCGCAGCCGGTGCGTGGGGGTGCGGTCGACCCCGGTGGTGTCGGCGCCCACGAAACCCAGTGGGTACACGTGCCACCAGATCACGTGTTCGGTCCAGTCAGCCACGCCTCGACCCTATCGCGGCCCAACCCACGTCGGGCCGACCGGATGCGTGTGCCGGGAACGAGAAAAGGACCGGGGCCGTGAGGCTTCCGATCCTTGATGGGGCCGCCTATCAGAATCGAACTGATGACCTATTCATTACGAGTGAATCGCTCTACCAACTGAGCTAAGGCGGCGTGAGACCGAATACTTCCTTGCGAAAGACGCCCGGTGACACAGCATCCAAGCTTAGTCGGTCGGAGAGGTCACGGTGTACAGCTCCTGAAAGGATTTGGCGACCCAGGCCGAGAGCGGGGTGCAATCATCCGCTTCGGCCCAGCATCGCCAGGCGTGCCGGGTGGCGGCCATGGCGATCAGGGTGAGCAGCAGCGCCCGCTGGGCCAGGGCCCGGGGGTCCTCGCCCAGGTGCGGGTCGTCGGCGGTGAGCCGGCGCTCCACGATCTGCTGCAGGCCGGCTTCGAAGTTGCGCAGGGTGGCCATCCGCATGGTGAACAGGTGGCTGTTGTCTTTCATCACCGCGCGCCGCAGCTCGTGGATCTCGCGGTCGCCGTCGGTGTTCTGCAGGCTCCGGCCGATGAGGGTGGCCAGGTCGGTCATCACATCGGCACCGGCGCCCGCGGTGATGAACCGCTCGATGTCGGCGTCGCAGGCCAGCTCCAGTTCGTCGCCGACCAGAGCGGAATCCTTGGAGGCGAAGTAGTTGAAGAAGGTGCGCGGCGAGATCTCGGCCACCCGGCTGATCTCGTCGATCGTCACCTTGTCGATACTCCGCTGGGCACACAGGGTGAGCACCGCGCGCTGGATCTCCCGGCGGGTGGCCAGGCGTTTCCGCTCGCGCAGGCCCGGTTCATCAGCTGCGGCGGCCATGACTCAACACATCGGGTCGGCCGTGGGCACGGTGCCGTCGATGAGGTAGGTGTCGACGGCGTCGTTCACGCAGGCGTTGGACTTGTTGTACGCGGTGTGGCCCTCGCCCTCGTAGGTGACGAGCTGGCCGCTATCGAGCTGCTCGGCCAGGTTCTGCGCCCACACGTAGGGGGTGGCCGGGTCGTTCGTGGTGCCCACGACAAGGATCGGGGCGGCGCCGGAGGCGTGGATCTCCTGGCGTTCGCCGGTGAAGGCGTACGGCCAGTTGGCACAGGAGATGTCGCCGAAGGCCATGTACTTGCCGATGGTCGGGGCGATCTGTTCGATCTGGGCGGCTTCGGCGCGCATGGCTGCGGGGTCGTCGTTGTACGCGTAGTCCACGCAGTTGATGGCCATGAACGCCTCGGTGGAGTTGTCGGCGTAGCTGCCGTCGGGGTTGCGGCCGTTGTACCCGTCGGCGAACTGCATGGCGCCGTCGGCGCTGCCCTGCAGCACACTTTCGAACATGTCGCTGAGGTTGGGCCACGCTGTGGCCTGGTACAGCGGGTAGATGATCGCGGTGAGCAGCGCGTTGGCGCCGAGCTGGCGGCCGTCGGTGGCGGTGATCGGGCTGGCATCCACCGACGCCAGCAGGGCACCGATCGTGGCCATGGCGTCGTCGACGGTGCCCTCGAACGGGCACTCCGTGCCGGCCAGGCAGTCGGTGAGGTAGGCGCGCAGCGCGTTCTCGAAGCCAAGCGCCTGGGTGCTGGTCACCTCGAAGTTGCTGGTGGACGGGTCCAGCGCGCCGTCCAGCACGAGCCGGCCGACCTTGTCGGGGTACAGCTCGGCGTAGGTGGCGCCCAGGAAGGTGCCGTAGGAGAAGCCCAGGTAGTTCAGTTCGGTGTCACCGAGCACGGCGCGCATCAGGTCGAGGTCGCGGGCGGCGCTCTGGGTGTCGACCTCGCCGAGCAGGGCTCCGGTCTTGTCGGTGCAGGCGGCGGCGAAGTCGGTGGCGCTGGTTTCCAGTTCCTGGATCCAGGCGTCGCTGCCGCGTTCGGCGTCGGCGATGCCGTAGAGGTACTCGTCCATCTGGGCGGGTTCGTAGCAGGCCACGGCCGAGGACCGGCCGACCCCGCGCGGGTCGAATCCGACGATGTCGTAGCGTTCCTGCAGTGCGGCGCTGGTGGCGTAGTCGACGGATTCCTTGACGAAGTCGTAGCCGGAGCCGCCGGGGCCGCCGGGGTTGACCAGCAGCGAGCCGAGCCGGTCGCCTGTGGCCGGCTGGCGCACCAGGGCCAGGTCCGCCGAGCCGGCGGCCGGGTCGTCCCAGTCGAGCGGGGTGGACACCGTGGTGCACTGCATGCCGTTGTCGCAGTCGGACCAGGCCAACACCTGGCTGTAGAACGAATCGAGCGACGCGTCGACCTTCTCGCCGGTGGGCGTGGAGGTGGACGGTGCGGGCTGCGGCATGAACCACGGCACGCACCCGGTCAGGCCGAGCGTCACTGCCACCGCGGCCGCCATGGTCGTGAGTACGCGAGAGCGCTTGGTCACTGGGTTCCTCTTCTCTGGTGCATCGGCGGCCGGCTGAGGCGCCGTCACCGTCGGATCATCGATACCAGCATGGCCTCAAGGGCCAACGCCGGTGCCACGTTCGCTTCAATTCTTTGTCTGGCCAGGGCAATCGCATCCATCGTCGCCACCGTGGTCGCCGGCGGGCAGGCCCCGGCGGCGCGGCGCAACTCGGGCAGCAGTTCGAGGTTGATGATGGTGCTGTCCCGGCCCAGCTGCATCATCATCACGTCGCGGTAGAGCGAGGTGAGGTCGACCAGGATGCGGTCGATGCCGTCGCGCAGGCTGCGGGTGGCGCGGCGTTTCTGGTCGTCTTCGAGGTTCTTGATCTGGCTCCGCAGAGCGGGCGGCACCGACTGTCCGGGTTCCACGCCGAGCGAGCGCAGCACGCCCTCTCGTTCGGCGGCATCCCGCTCGATGGTGATCGCCTTGGCGTCGTCACCGGCGATGGCGAGCAGCCGGGCGGCGGCGTTGACCGCGCTGGACACCCCGGTGAGGCCGAGGGCGGCGCGGAGGGTTTCCTCGCGGCGGGCGCGGGCCTCGGCGTTGGTGGCCAGCCGCAGGGCCATGCCGATGTGGCTCTGCGCTTCGCGGGCGGCCCGTTCGGCGACGGCCGGGTCCACGCCGGTGCGACGGATGAGCAGCTCGGCGACCGCGTCGATGCTCGGCACCCGCAGGCGCACGGTGCGCACCCGGGAGCGGATCGTGGGCAGCAGGTCGGCCTCGCTGGGGGCGCAGAGGATCCACACGGTGCGCTCCGGCGGCTCCTCGAGCGCCTTGAGCAGCACGTTGGAGGTGCGCTCCACCATGCGGTCGGCATCCTCGACGACCACGACGCGGTAGCGACCCACCGACGGGGAGTACTGGGACCGGGCCACGGCTTCCTTGACGGAGTCCATCTTGATGATGACGCCCTCGGTGCTGAGCACGGTGAGGTCGGGGTGGGTGCGGGCGTCGACGAGCCTCTTCGTGGACTCGTCGCCCTTCGCGGTGCCGGGGCTGAGCAGCGCGGTCGCGAACGCGAACGCCAGGTTGGAGCGGCCGGAGCCGGGCGGCCCGGTGATCAGCCAGGCGTGGGTCATCGACGAGGACGTGCTCGGGGCAGTGGCGGGCGCATCCGTGTCAGTCTCGGGGCGCTCCAGCGTGGCGACCGCTCCCGGGCGCTCGGCGGCGGCACGGAAGATGGCGATCGCCTCTGCTTGACCCGTCAGGTCGTCCCACACTGCCATTCGTCAAGGCTACCCGGAGCCGGTGACAGCCGGGTGCGGATACCGTGCGATGCCGAGAGGACAGTTGCGGCCAGTCACGCGCCCACACACTGGCCCCAAGTGACTTCTCGCGTTCGGGCCCCTCCGCGAGTTGACAGTTGCGGCCAGTCAGACGCCCGCCAACTGGCCCCAACTGGCGTCTCGCGCAGACCCGCGACAGCGGTGTCGCACCCGACTTGCGGAAGAGTTCCTCTTGAGCGCCCGCGAAGGGGCACATCGCGGCAACTCGCGGGGCGGGCGATCCGCAGCGGGGCGAGTGCGACAGGCAGGCTCAGCCGAAGCTGACGGTGCCGTCGGCACCGATCTGCCAGCCGGGGTTGTGCGCGATCTCCCAGATGATGCCGCCGGGGGCTTGCACGTGGGCGTGGAAAATCCCGCCGAAGGCGCCCGGCTGAGGCGCTTTGAGCACAGTGCCGCCGGCGGCGGTCATGGCGACGACGACGGCGTGCACCTCGGCCGGGCTCTCCACGTTGTGCGACAGGGTCACCCCCGAAACCGACCCGTGGCTCGGCCCGGTGCCCAGGTCCTCGGCGAATTTGTCGGCGTCGAAGAGGCCGAGCACGGCGCCAGGGGCTACCTGGAAGAAGATGATCTCGCCGGGCACGTCGATCAGCGGCACCCAGCCCAGGGCAGCGACGTAGAACGCGCGCGCCACATCCAGATCCGGTGTGGCGACGGTGATGAAGTGCACGTTCTGCTTCATGGGCGCGCGGCGTTCAGCTGAGCAGGGCGGCGACGCGGGTGCGGATGAGCGCAGCCAGCTCGTCGATCGGCAGCGACGCATCCAGCACCAGGAAACGATCCGGCTCGGCGGCGGCGAGGTCGAGGAAGGCGGCGCGCACGCGGGCGTGGAACTCGCCCTTCTCGGCTTCGAGCCTGTCGAAGACCTTGTCGTCGGCGTCGAGGCGCGCGCGCGCGGCGGTCTCGTCGAGGTCGAGCAGCAGCGTGAGGTGCGGAAGCAGCCCCTCGACCGCCCAGAGCGAGAGGTCGCGCACCTCGGTGCCACCGAGCACCCGGCCGGCGCCCTGGTAGGCCACGGAGGAGTCGAGATAACGGTCCTGGAGCACGATCTCGCCGCGGGCCAGCGCCGGACGCACCAGCGTGGCGATGTGCTGGGCCCGGTCGGCGGCGTAGAGCAGGGCCTCGGCGCGGGGCGAGACCTCGCCGCGGTGGTGCAGCACGATCTCGCGGATGGCGACGCCCACCTCGGTGCCGCCGGGTTCGCGGGTGCGCACCACGGTGCGCCCCTGGGCCTGCAGCCATTCGCCGAGCAGCTGCGCCTGGGTGCTCTTGCCCGACCCGTCGCCACCCTCGAGGGTGATGAACAGGCCGGGCGTCACCGGTGCGGTTGGTGCTGTGGTGCTCACGACTGCGCGGC
This sequence comes from Cryobacterium lactosi, assembly GCF_004403945.1. Lineage (GTDB taxonomy): Bacteria > Actinomycetota > Actinomycetes > Actinomycetales > Microbacteriaceae > Cryobacterium > Cryobacterium lactosi. The sequence goes on from NZ_SOHM01000018.1 coordinate 165,798, forward strand.
CGCCTGGGCTGCCTTCGCGGCTGCGGTGGCAGCCCGGGTGGCTGCGGCCTTCGCGGCGGTCGCGGCCTTCTGCTCCGGGGTGCGCTCGGCGCGCACACTCGGGGTGGCCGTTGACGCGCCGGTCTTCTTGGCCGGAGCCCGCTTGGCGGCGGTCTTCGTGGTGGCGCCGGCCTTCTTGGCCGGAGCCTTCTTGGCGGCGGGCTTCTTGGCTGCCGGCTTCTTGGCGGGAGCCTTCTTCGCAGCGGCCCCGCGCTTGACGACCGGACCCTTGGCGCGCTTGTCGGCGAGCAGCTGAACGGCGCGCTCGTAGTCGACCTCTTCGACACTCTCGGCCTTGGGGATCGTGGCGTTGGTGATGCCGTCCGTCACGTAGGCGCCGAACCGGCCGTCCTTGATCTTGATGGCCTTGCCGCTCTCCGGGTCGGGCTCTTCGAAGTCCTTGAGCGCGCTGGAGGCCCGGCGGGCGCCGTACTTGGGTTGCGCGTACAGTTCCACCGCGCCGGCCAGGTCGATCTCGAAGATCTGGTCTTCGCTGGTGAGCGAACGAGTGTCGACGCCCTTCTTGAGGTACGGGCCGAACTTGCCGTTCTGGGCGAGGATCTCGGTCTGCGTCTCGGGGTCGATGCCCACCACGCGGGGCAGGTTCAGCAGCGCCAGCGCGGTGTCGAGGTCGACGGTGGCCAGGTCCATCGACTTGAACAGCGACGCCGTGCGCGGCTTCACCGCGGCGGCGGCCTTCTTGGCCGGGGCCTTGCGCTTGGGCTTGGTGGCGGCAGCGGCTGCGGCCGGCGCTCCGGCGTCGGCCAGCGAGGTGACCTCGCCGGTGAGCGGGTCGATGGATTCGCCGGGTCCGTCGGTGTCGGCGGGCGGCTCGAGCTCGGTCACATACGGGCCGAAGCGACCGTCCTTGGCGACGATCTCCTTGCCGTTGTCGGGGTTCACGCCGATGACGCGGTCGGTGACGACCGGGGCATCCACGAGTTCACGGGCCTTGGCCGGGGTGAGCTCGTCGGGGGCCAGGTCCGGCGGGATGTTCACCCGGCGGGGCGTGGCATCCGGGTCGGCGGTGGGGCTGGCGACCTCGAGGTAGGGGCCGTACTTGCCGATGCGCAGGGTGATGTCGTCGACGATGTGGATCGAGTTGATCGTGCGGGCGTCGATCTCGCCGAGGTTGTCGACCACCTGGCGCAGGCCCCGGTGCTTTTCGGATCCGAAGTAGAAGCTGGTCAGCCAGTCCACCCTGTCGGCGGTGCCGCTGGCGATGCGGTCGAGGTCGTCTTCCATCTCGGCGGTGAAGTCGTACTCCACAAGGTCAGAGAAGAATTCCTCGAGCAGGCGCACGACCGAGAAGGCGATCCAGTTGGGGATCAGGGCCTGGCCGCGCGGGGTGACGTAGCCGCGGTCGGTGATCGTGGAGATGATCGATGCGTACGTGGACGGGCGGCCGATGCCGAGCTCTTCGAGCTTCTTCACCAGGCTGGCCTCGGTGTACCGGGCGGCCGGGGTGGTTTCGTGACCCTTGGCCTCCACCTCGACGAGGGTCAGCTTCTGGCCCTCTTCCAGCGGCGGCAGCTTCGACTCGGTGGCGTCGGTGGGGGCGTTGCGCTCTTCGTCCTTGGATTCCTCGTAGGCGAGCATGAAGCCGCGGAAGGTGATGACGGTGCCGCTGGCGGCGAACTCGGCGAGCGCCTCGGTGGCGGCGGGGTGCGCGGCCTGGCCGGTGGGGCCCGCGGCGATGGTCACCGACGCGGTCGAACCGGTCGCATCCGCCATCTGGCTGGCGACGGTGCGCTTCCAGATCAGGTCGTACAGCTTGAAGTCATTGCCGCGCAGGCTGCTGGACAGCGACGCCGGGGTGCGGAAGGTGTCACCGGACGGGCGGATGGCCTCGTGGGCCTCCTGGGCGTTCTTGCTCTTGCCCTTGTACAGCCGCGGGTTCTCCGGCACGGTTTCGGCGCCGTAGAGCGACGCGGCCTGCTTGCGCGCGGCGGTGATCGCCTGCTGCGACAGCGACGGCGAGTCGGTACGCATATAGGTGATGTAGCCGTTTTCGTACAGCGACTGGGCCACGCTCATGGTCTGCCGAGCGGTGAAGCGGAGCTTCCGCGCCGCCTCCTGCTGCAGGGTGGAGGTGGTGAACGGTGCGGCGGGGCTGCGGCGGTAGGGCTTGGAGGCGACCTTGGTGACCGTGATCGGCACGCCCGGCACCTTGAGGGCCTCCGCGAGGGCGAGGGCGGATGCCTCGTCGAGGGTGGCCGCGACGACCTTGGGCTTGAGCTTGCCGGTGTCGTCGAAGTCGCTGCCGGTGGCGATGCGTTCGCCGCCGAGACGCACGAGCTTGGCCTGGAAACCGTTCTCGGCGCTGGCGCCGGGCGCGAGCTGGGCCAAGAGGTCCCAGTAGCCGGCGGAGACGAAGGCGAGGCGTTCGCGTTCCCGGTCGACGACGAGGCGGGTGGCGGCGGACTGCACCCGGCCGGCAGACAGGCCGGGGCCCACCTTGCGCCAGAGCACGGGCGAGATCTCGTAGCCGTAGATGCGGTCGAGGATGCGGCGGGTTTCCTGCGCGTCGACGAGGGCGGTGTCGAGGTCGCGGGTGTTGTTGGTGGCCGCGATGATGGCGTCCTTGGTGATCTCGTGGAATACCATCCGCTTGACCGGAACCTTGGGCTGGAGGACCTGCAGCAGGTGCCAGGCGATGGCCTCGCCTTCGCGGTCCTCATCAGTTGCGAGGAGGAGTTCGTCGGCGTTCTTCAGAGCTCGTTTGAGGTCGCTGACGGTTTTCTTCTTGGCGTCGGAGACCACGTAGTACGGTTCGAAGCCGTTGTCGACGTCGACGGAGAACTTGCCCAGCGGGCCCTTTTTGAGCTCCGGCGGCAGATTCTTGGGCTCGATCAGGTCTCGGATGTGTCCGACCGACGACAAAACCTCGTATCCGTCGCCCAAATAGGCGGCGATCGACTTCATCTTCGTCGGCGACTCGACAATGACCAGCTTCTTAGTGCCTGGCACCAGACTCCTCTTTATAGGTAACGGTCTGTGTAACGACCAAGCCACACCATACACACAGGAATCGAGTGCGCGCCGACCACGACGGCGCCGGAGCGCCCCGAATCGCCTCCACGGTAGCTCGCCTGCGGCGCAGTGCAAGGGCGGAAACGGATGTGCGCACATGTTCCCGGACGGTGTTGAGGGGCGGCCGACACGCGGCAGGCGAGACCCGGATTGAGGATTGGGGGTTGCCTGAACGGGGCACGGACGCACAATAGAGACATGGTTACTGCAGCGCAGGGCACGTACACCGCGAAACTGACGGACGGCCCCCTCGAAGGAAAGACCGTTACCACCGAGTTCCTCGAGTCGGGGGATCCCCGGCCGCGGCTCGAAATCCCCGCCGACTCGCGCGGCAAGCGCTACCTCTATGCACGAGCGGCCGGCCTGGAGTTCGATTCCGCCGAGCATCCCGACCAACCGTCCGCTGTGGACTACCGCTACCTCGAAGCGCTTTTCGACACTCCCCCCGCCTCCAGCTAGGGGGCCGGCCCGGCTCGCGCCCTGGAGCTGAGCGGGAACACGCCGACCGTGCGGGCAACCGCCACGGTGGCGATCAGGCCGTCAACCGTGCAGGCGGCCAGTCGGGCCCCGTTCAACTCGGCGGCTCGCGCCGCGGTTTCACAGGGCACCCCCGGCATGAGACCGGAGGCGACATCGGCCGCGGCGAGCGCCGCGGCATCCGCGGCACCCTGCACGGACTGATGGGTCGGCAGCAGCGCCAACACCGGAACCAGCACAGCAGTGAGCGTGACGAGTGCGCCAAGCAACGCGACCACGAGCACCGAACCGGAGCCCCGTTCGGATCGGCGGGTCACAGGGCGGCGGGCGCCGGATCGGCGGGTCACACGTCGGCGGGTGACGGGTCGCCGGGTCACGGGTCGGCGCTCGCGGTGTCGCTGGCGAGGGCACAAGACCTAGCGCCGAGGGTGAGGCCCGCGGCGGCGAACGGGGCGAAGGCGCTCGGCGCGCTGAGCCTGGCGCAGACGAACTCGCCCTGCCGCTCCTCGGCGAGGACCGCGCCTGGGGCCACCGCGGCCAGCAGCCCGGTCGCCGAGCCCGCGCCGTCGCCGCGGGCCAGCAGCCGGGCCATGTAGGCAGCGGCATCCGACATGCGCACCTGCTGACCCATCACCTGCACGGCGCCCAGACACAACGCCAGCACCACGAGCACGGCGGGGAGCGCGGCGGCGAACTCGGCGGTGATGCTGCCCCGGTCGCGGTGCCGCCCGCCCGCCGACCCGTCGGGGCGGTGCGCGCCGGGACGATCAGCCAACAGTGAGCGCACTGCGCACCAGGTCGGTGAGGATGCCGCGCACCTCGTCGCCGCGCAGGATGACGATGAGCAGGCCGGCAAACCCTACCGCGGCCATGGTCGCGACGATGTACTCGGCCGTGGCGGCACCGCGGTCCTCTTTCATACGCCGGAGGGCGCGGAAGGAGTTGGAGCGCACCGTGCGGGTGCGCACAAGTCCATTGCGGATCCCGGTGCCCACGCTGGGATGGTGCCAGGGCGACGCGGCGGCACGGTCGGCCGTCGCCTCCTTTCCGGTGGTCGCCTCGGCTTGAACGTCATGCTCGATCGGCGGTACAGAAGAGCTGGTGAGAATGGACATGGTGGATCTCCTTTCGCGTGCGATACGCGGTGCAAGCGGCGCGAGTGCAGCCAGCCTGCCCCGCCGCCGCCGTCCGCATGGGCGGCGGCGGCCCGGCGGTGCATAGTTCGTCGGCCCGCCAGGCTGTGGAGGAGGGCCATCAACGGCGTCACTCGAAGCTGCCGAGGGTGGACGTGAGCACGCTGAGCAGCAGCGGCGCCACGCCCACGAGCATGAACGCGGGCAGCACGCAGACGCCGAGGGGAATCATCAGGACTACGGCGAGGGTTTCGGCGCGCTGGCGACCCTCGGTGCGGGCATCCCGGCGCAGCTGCTCCGCCTCGCTGCGCAGCAGTTCGGCCGCGGGCACTCCGGCGCGGGCGGAGAGGGTGAGCACCCGGTCGATCACCGCGTCGGTGGCGGTATGGTCGGCGCCGGGGGTGCGCAGCCCGAAGCGTTCGGCGCTCTGCCTGGCGGTGCGGCGGGCGCCGTCGAGGGAGCCGCCGCCCGTCATGCCGATGGCGGTGAGGTCGAGCTCCAGCCCCGGCGCGGGGCCGCCGGCCTGAGCGCGACGCACCAGTCGGCGGTTCCAGCGCGCAGCGGCGAACATCAGCACCGAACCCGCGGCCAGGCAGGCCAGGCCAGGACCGGTGAGCAGCAGGGTGCGCAGGGTGTCGAAGCCCATCAGGCTGCCGAACAGCAGCGCCACCAGAGGCAGCACCATCACCAGGCGGGCGGTGGCGCGCGGTCCGGTGAGGGCAACGACGAGGTCACGGTGCAGCTGGCCGAGCTCCCGGAACGCGGCGGCCAGGTCGCGCAGGCAACCCGACAGGGGCGCGCCGGCGCGGGTGGCGACATCCCACGCCGCGGCGAGCGCCCGCCAAGCGTCGGCAAGCTGGTCGGACAGCCCGGCGGCCGCCTCGGCGATGGCGTCGGCGACGTTGTCGCCGGCGCGGGCGGCGCGGCCC
>NZ_SOHM01000008.1 GCF_004403945.1 Cryobacterium lactosi
AAGACCTCCGGGTTGAGGAATGGGACCTAGACAGCTCCACCCTCCACCGGAGGTCTTCATCATTTCAAGGGATCACACATCAACCAACGTCCCTGGGCAGTACAACTAGTGATGCGCATCCGCCCGGCCGCCGAATAATCTGCGGCCGCCGCCCGCACGGCAGGCCCCGGCGCACGGAAATCGAAACGCCTGAAACCAGTTTTTTCGTGATTCTTCGGTCGAAACGTGCAGGAAACGTTAAGCCACCACTATTTCCTGCAGGGAGCAGTTGATTGTTCGGGCTGAACCCGCATCCCTCACCTTCTTGAACTGGAGCCATCATGCGCGTCGGAGTCCCCACCGAAATCAAGAACAACGAAAACCGGGTGGCCATCACCCAGGCGGGAGTGTCCGAACTCACCCGCCGCGGCCACGATGTTGTCATCCAGCGCGGCGCCGGACTGGGCTCCTCGATCACCGACGACGCCTACGCGCTGGCGGGCGCCACCATCCTCGACACCGCGGCGGAGGTCTGGGCCACTGCGGACCTGCTGCTCAAGGTGAAGGAACCCATCGCGGCCGAATACGGCCACCTCCGCGCCGACCAGGTGCTCTTCACCTACCTGCACCTGGCCGCCGACCGCGCCCAGACCGACGCCCTGCTCGCCTCGGGCACCACGGCGATCGCCTACGAGACCGTGCAGTTGCCCAACCGCACCCTGCCGCTGCTCTCGCCGATGAGCGAGGTCGCCGGGCGCCTGGCCGCGCAGGTGGGCGCGTACCACCTGATGAGCGCCGCCGGCGGACGGGGCATCCTGCTCGGCGGCGTGCCCGGCACGCCCAAGGCCAGGGTCGTGGTGATCGGCGGCGGCGTCGCCGGCGAGCACGCCGCGGCCAATGCGCTGGGCATGGGAGCCGACGTCACCATCGTCGACCTCTCGGTGCCGCGACTGCGCGAGCTGGAGGCCCGCTTCGAGGGCAAGATCCAGACCCGGGCGTCGTCGGCGTTCGAGATCGCGGCCCAACTCGCCGATGCCGACCTGGTGATCGGCTCGGTGCTGATTCCGGGAGCGGCCGCGCCCAAGCTGGTGACCGACGAGATGGTCGCCGGCATGAAGAAGGGATCGGTGCTCGTCGACATCGCCATCGACCAGGGCGGCTGCTTCGAGGGCTCACGGCCCACCACCCACGATGAGCCCACCTTCGCCGTGCACGGCTCCGTCTACTACTGCGTCGCCAATATGCCCGGCGCGGTGCCGGAGACCTCGACCCGGGCGCTCACCAACGCCACACTGCCGTACGTGATCGCCCTCGCCGACAAGGGCTGGGAACGGGCGATCGCCGAGGATGCCGCTCTGGCGGCCGGGCTGAACATCCACGCCGGCGCCGTCACCAACGCCGGTGTCGCCGCCGCGCTCGGCCTGCCGCTGGCCACCGCCCGGCGCTGACGCGCCGGCGGATGCGTCCGCGTGCGGCGTGCGGGGCAGGCGCCGCTATGCGGGTGGCGCGCCACCCGCATAGCGGCGCGGCACCCGCGGAGCGCCCATCGAGGCTCGCAGGCGGGGCACATGCCACTGCGCGGGTGGGGCGCCACCTCGGCGCACTCCCTGCGCAATGGCGCGCACCCCACCGATCGAGCCACCACCGCGAGCAGCCGGAGGGCCGGGTGCCGGCCGGATGCCTAGACCTTCATGCGCAGCGCGGTGACAAAGGTGGGGATGGTGAGGATCAGCTGCCAGGAGATCACCGGGATGATCACCATCACCTCCATCGGAGCGGCCCACCAGGGGCTCTGGGCCAGGAGCATCAGCGCCACCGTGATCACGAAGACCACCGAGAGCACCCGGTACGACTGCGCATAGACCAGACCGCGGATCTGCGCCTGCCGTTCGTCGAGCACCTCGGGCGACAGCTCTTCGACGCCGCGGGTGGACGCCTTGAGACCACCGAGCGTGAACACCAGCGCGATGCTGAGCACCACCATGCCGCCGACGAAGACACCGATGGGCATCAGGGCGACGAAACCGATGATCACCCCCTCGGCCACCAGCACGGCGAGGAGCCCGGCTGCCAACAATCGGCGCGCGCGGGGGTTGCGCAGGCTCTCCATCGAGGGGTCATCGAGCCGGGCCGCGCGGCGTTGCTGGGAGGTCGGGGAGGCATTCATCGGTGTTCTCCTTCGGTGTTGTAGAGCTGGTCGGCCATGCTGGAAAACGGCGTCAGCGAGAAGACGGCGTCCAGCGGAACGGCAAGCGCCGCCGCGATCCGCAGGGCGAGCACCAGGCTCGGGCTGTACTCGCCGCGCTCGAGATAGCCGATGGTTTGGTAGTGCACCCCGGCCAGCTCGGCGAGCTCCTTGCGGCTGATACCGCGCTCGGCGCGCAGCACGGGCAGCCGCGTGTAGAACTGCGGCTGTTCATCCGCAACTTGCTTCTTCATGTAGTAAATATACTACATTCAACTGCAAACGCACAACTGATACCCCCGGGCACCGTTCGTTACGGCGCCGCGCGTCACGGCGCCGTAATCCGCGCAACGGCATCCACGGTGCGGCGCGAATCGGTCGGTTCGGTGTCGAGCGCCCGGTGAATGGAGAGGCCCTCGATCAGCGCATCGAGCTGGGCAGCCGCATCCGGCGAGAAGTGCCGCTCGAGGGCGGCACGGCTGCGGCGCATCCATCGGTGCGTGATCTGCCGATACTCGGGACTGCGCGCAGCCAAGGCATAGAGCTCGTGCGTGAGCACAAGGTCCCGGGGCGAGGCCAGGAGATCATCGTGGATGATGCCCACCACGGCCGCGCGCGCCTCGGCCACACTGCCGGCTGCCCCCAGTCGCTCTTCGAAGACGGCCACCACGGTGTCCGAGAACCGGGTGAAGGCCTCTCGTAGGAGCTCGTCCATGCCGGTGAAGTGGTAAGTCATCGAGCCGAGCGGCACATTCGCCCGCTCGGCGACTTTGCGATGCGAGGTGCCGGCCACCCCGGCCTCCGCGATCAGCTCCAGGCAGGCGTCGATGATCCGGTCGCGCCGGTCGGGGTCGAGTCTGCGGGTCACCGATCGTCGTCCGGCAGCGCACGGATGACCCGGGCCGGGTTGCCCACGGCGATCACGTTCGCCGGCACGTCCCTGGTGACCACGGAGCCGGCACCGATCACGCTGTTGTCGCCGATGCTCACGCCGGGCAGCACGATGACGCCGCCGCCGAGCCAGACGTTGTCGCCCAGCACGATGGGCAGCGCGGCCTCGAGCTTGTCCCGGCGGGGCTGTGCGGCCAGCGGATGCGTGGGGGTGAGCAGTTGTACGTTCGGGCCGAGCTGGCAGTCCTTGCCGATGGTGATCGTGGCCACATCGAGGGCGGTGAGGTTGTAGTTGATGAAGGTGCCGGCGCCCACGGTGATGTGCGATCCGTAGTCCACGAAGAGCGGCGGCTTGATGAAGGCTCCCTCGCCCAGATCGCCGATCAGGTCGTCCAGGATCAGCCCGGCCGCAGCCGCATCGGTCGCGAATGCCGCCTGGTACTCGGCGGCCAGCCGCACAGCGCGGTGGGCCGCATTCTCGAGGTCAGGATCGTCGGCGACATAGAGGTCTCCGGCCAGCATTCGCTCCCGGTTGGTGCGGTCGTCTCCCGCGAAATAGTCAATCATGCGTACGAACGTACACTAGTTGCGTGCGCAGCGCGGTCACGAAGGTGGGCATAGTGCGTAGACCAAACCGCGAATCTGCGCCTGTCACTCGTCGGGCACCTCGTTCAGTTCAGCGCGGTGTGCACGCAGATGGCGATCTGTACCCGGTTGGCCACCGCGAGCTTGTCCAGGATGCGCCCGACGTGGGTCTTCACGGTGGTCACGCTCACGAACTGGGCCAGGGCGATCTCAGCGTTGGAGAGCCCCTGGGCGATGGCGACCGCGACGTCCCGCTCGCGCGCCGTGAGCTGGTCGAGTCGCGCCCTCGCGTCGGCGCCCACCTGCCGTTCGGGCTGCCCGGCGACGGCCTGGATCAGCTGGGCGATCACAGGTTGCGACAGGGCGGTGCGGCCGGCGGCGACCTGGCGCACCCCGTCGATGAGCTCCGCCGGCGGGGTGTCCTTGAGCAGGAACCCGCTGGCGCCGAGGCGGAGCGCGGTGAGCACGAGTTCGTCGGTGTCGAAGGTCGTGAGCACGATGATCTTCAGGTCTGGCTGCCGCGCCAGCAGCTCCCGGGTGGCGGCCAGGCCGTCCAGGTGCGGCATCCGGATGTCCATCAGGATCACATCGGGGTGGCACTCGGCGATGAGCAGCATCCCGGCGCGGCCATCGCCGGCCTCACCCACGACCTGCAGCTCGGGGTGACCCTCGAGGATCAGCCGGAGCCCGGTGCGCACCAGGACTTCGTCGTCGACGAGGACGATACGGACGCGGGTCACTGCGTCCACGGCAGCCACGCAGCCACGGTGAACCGGCCCGGCCCGGCGGTATCGACGCTCAGTTCGCCGCCGGCCAGGCGGGCGCGCTCGCGGAGGCCGCCCAGACCCATTCCGGAGCGCGGCTGCCCGCCCGGCGCGGGCGATCCGGGCACAACGGTGTTGTCCAGGCGCAGCGTGACCCTGGTGCCCGGCGCCCCGCCCAGGTGCACCACCACGGTCTGCCCCGGAGCATGCTTCCGCGCGTTGGTCAGGCCTTCCTGCACAAACCTGTAGAGGTGCCGGCTGGTGGCCGAGTCGAGAGTATCGAGCTGCTTGGCCACCGCATCGTCGATCTGGAGCACGGCAGGCGTCCCCGCCAGCCGGCTCTCCTCGAACAGGGCGGGCAGGTCGGCCAGAGTCGGTTGGGGTTGCGTCCGCTGCTGGCCGGTGGTGTCTGGATCGTGGAGCACACCGAGGACGTCCCGCAACTCGCTCAGCGCGCGGTGGGCGTTCTCCCGCACGATGGTCACGGTGGCTGCCCGCTGCGCCTCCGGCAGATCGGGCCGGGACTCCAACACGCCGGCGTGCAGCGCCACCAGCGACAGGCGGTGAGCGAGAACATCGTGCATCTCCCGGGCGATGCGGGCCCGCTCAGCCGACTGCGCCTGGTCACGCTTGGCCTGCTGTTCCCTGCGGGCGCTGTCGGCCTGCTCCCGCAGGGTCGCCAGCAACTCCCGGCGTCCGCCGATATACATTCCGGTGATCGGCAGGATGCTGCTGAGCGCGGCGGCCACCAGGACGAGCTGCCAGGTGGCAACGGAGTCCCGCACCGGCAGCAGCAGATCGAAGAGTACCGTCGCGGCGACGAACAGCACAGTGGCCGCCGCCGTCTCGGGCCAGCGCCGCCGGGTGGACAGCGATACCAGCACCAGAGCCGCGGCTCCCGTGGCTGTCGCCGACACCGCGGCGACCGCGATGATGCCCAGCAGCACGGCCAGCGGTGCCCGGCGGCGCAGCGGGATCAGCCCCACCGCCACGAGGCCCAGCACGACGTCCAGAACCAGCCGGCCGCCCAGCGCCAGCGACTCGGGCGCGGTCGGATCCGTGGCCTCGAGCGCCGGTCCGTAGCTGAACAGCATTGCGATGAGGCCCGTACTCAGGGCCAGGGCCATCCGCCACAGGGTGCCCCAGAGGGCCGCGCTACGGCGGAGCGGCCTGATCGAGGGTGACGCTGTGCTCATCGCACCAACCCTAGTTCCGCCGCTGAACCCCGGGCACCACCACCGGGAGGAGCCCAAGGTCATCCTTTCGGTCAGCGCTGTCGGCGCCGACAGGGGATGCGACCGCCCCGCTTTCCCGCGAACATTGGATTCGTGACCCACCCCACTCAGACCGAAGCCCAGCCAGAGCTCCCCCTGGCCGCCCACACTGCCTACCACCGCCTCGGCCGCACGTCGCCGCGGTACCGCTGGTGGAAGCCGCTGCTCGTCGGCATTGTCGGATCGGTGCTCTACCTGCTCGCGCTCCTGGTGCTCTTCACCGCAGCGGTGGTCACCTCACTGATGGTGCCCGATGTCGCGCGCGTCTTCGAGGACCTCGGGGATGCGTCGCTCAACTTCGACATGTCCGACCCGGTGACCTTCACTCTGGTCATCCTCAGCATCATCCCGATGCTGCCTGCGCTGCTACTCGCCACCCGGATCATCGGCGCCCAGCGGATCGGGCTGCTGTCGTCGGTCCGGGGCCGGCTGCGCTGGGGGCTGCTGCTACAGAACACCCTGTTCGCGCTCGTCGTCTACGCAATCGGCTACCTGACCATGTTCTCGACCAGCGCGCTCACCGGGGGCACCGTGACCCTCGAGGTCGTGCAGCCACAGCTGCCGCTGATGCTCCTCCTCATCGTGCTGCTCATTCCGGTGCAGGCGGCCGCCGAGGAGTACGTGTTCCGGGGCTACCTGGCGCAGACGATCGGCGGCTGGCTGCGACACCCCGCCTTCGCCATCCTGCTGCCGATCCCGATCTTCGTGCTCGGTCACGACTATGGGCTGCTCGGCTCGATCGACGTCGCCTTTTTCGCGGCCGTGGCCGGCTGGCTCACCTGGCGCACCGGTGGCCTGGAGGCCGCCATAGCCCTGCACATCGTGAACAACGCGACGATATTCGGACTGGGCACCATCGGCCTGGTCGACCCCAACGCCACCGACGCGGCCCTGCCCGACCTGATCTACTCAGCGCTGATGACCGCCGCCTTCGTGCTCCTGGTGGAGCGCTCCCGGCGCCGCGAGCTCGCCGAGTGAGGTACTCGTAAGCTAGGCCCGTGGGGGACACCAGAGAACGCGCAGTGGTAGCCGGGGCATCCGGATTCATCGGCCAGAGGCTCGTTCGCGAGCTCCGCGACCAGGGGTACCAGGTCGCCTGCATCGGCCGCTCCGGTCCCGACGCGAGGTGGGGTGACGATGCCGCCGTGCGGTCGCTGGTCGACGGCGCCGACCTGCTGGTGAACCTGGCCGGGAAGATCGTGAACTGCCGATACACGGATGCCAATCGCACCGAGATCCTGCGCTCCCGGGTCGACACCACCAGAGAACTCCACGCGGCTGTCGCCGCGAGCGAGCGGCCGCCACGGCTGTGGCTGAACGCGAGCACGGCGACCATCTACCGGTACGCGCTGGACCGCCCGATGACCGAGAGCACCGGGGAGATCGGCTCGGGCTTCTCGGTGGACATCGCCCGTGAGTGGGAGGACGAGTTCTTCGGCGGCGACCTGCCCCAGACCCGGCGGGTGGCGCTCCGGATGGCGATCGTGCTCGGCGACGGCCCGGCCACCGCGATCCTCGAACGCCTGGCCAGGGTCGGGCTGGGCGGGCCCCAGTTCGACGGCCGGTGGTTCCCGCACCGGCGCTACCGCGGCATCGGCGCCCACCCCTCCGGCAACGGCAGCGCGCCGTCCCACCGCTCCCGCGGGCGGCAACGTTTCAGCTGGATCCACATCGACGATGTGATCGGAGCCGTCCGGTTCATCGTCGTCCACCCGGAGATCGCCGGGCCGGTCAACCTGGCCGCGCCGCACGCCAGCGACAATCGCACGCTCATGGCCACGCTGCGCCGCAAGGTGGGGGCTCCGATCGGTCTGCCGGCATTCCGCTGGATGCTTGAACCTGCCATGTGGCTGCTTCGCACCGAACCCGAGCTGGTGTTGAAGAGCCGTTGGGTTCAGCCGGAACGACTGCTCGCCGCCGGGTACACCTTCGTCTGGCCGCGCCTCGACCCGGCGATCGACGACGTCGTGCTGCAACGACGTGCCGCGCGTCGCACCAGCTGAGGCCGCCCGCGACTAAACACCGGCTATCTCCGCGAAAACGGTAATAGAGTGGCTTTCATGTCTCAGATACGGATCAAAGACGCCGCCGCGTTCCTCAGCGTCAGCGACGACACCGTACGCCGTTGGATCGACAACGGTACTCTGCCCAGCTCGAAGGATGCCTCCTCCCGCACCGTGGTCGACGGCCTCGCGCTCGCCCGGTTGGCCCGCACGAACGCCGTACTGCCCGAGGACCCGTCCGGGATCGGCCGGTCCGCCCGCAACCGGTTCGTCGGCCTGGTCACCGACATCGTCATGGACACCGTCATGGCCCAGGTCGAGATCCAGTGCGGCCCGCACCGGGTGGTGTCCCTGATGAGCAGCGAAGCCGTGCGCGAGCTCGGCCTGGAGCTCGGCTCCGTTGCGATCGCCGTCGTCAAGGCCACCACCGTCATCGTCGAAACCCCGGCGGGCAAGGCCTGATCGTGACCCGTCCCCTCCGGGCGCTGACACTGCTGGCCGCGCTCGGCATCCTCAGCGCCGGCCTCACCGGATGCGCCGCCCCGGCCGAGACCGCGCCACCCGCTTCGGCGTCCGCCGACATCCTCGAGGGCAGCATCACGGTCTTCGCCGCGGCCTCGCTCACGACCACCTTCACCGAGCTGGCCGACGCATTCGAGGCCCAGCACTCGGGAACCACGATCTCGCTCAACTTCGCCGGCTCCTCTGACCTCGTCACCCAGATCACCGAGGGCGCCCCGGCCGACGTGTTCGCCTCTGCCGACACCAAGAACATGACGAAGCTCACGGATGCCGACCTCCAGAAGACCGACCCGGTCGACTTCGCCACGAATGCGCTCGAGATCGCGGTCCCACCGGGCAACCCCGCGGGCATCGCCGACTTCGCCGACCTGGCCACGCCGGGGCTGAAGCTGGTCGTCTGTGCCCCCGAGGTCCCCTGCGGGTCGGCCACCGTCGCCATCGAGAAGTCCGCCGGCATCACGCTCAGCCCGGTGAGCGAAGAGTCGTCCGTCACCGATGTGCTCGGCAAGATCACCTCCGGCCAGGCGGATGCCGGCCTGGTCTACGTCACGGATGTCACGGCCGCCGGCGACGCCGTTGAGGGCATCGAATTCGCCGAATCCGCCGAGGCCGTGAACACCTACCCGATCGTGGCTCTGAAGGATTCCACCTCCCCCGATGTGGCCCAGGCCTTCATCGAGTACGTCACCGGCAGCGCCGGCCAACGCGTTCTGGCGGCCGCCGGGTTCGGGGCGCCGTAGCCGCATGAGCCCGGCAGCGAAGCAGTATTCAGGCGTCCCCGCGTGGGTCGCCGCCCTCGCCGTGGTCGGCGCGACCTTCGTGCTCTTGCCCCTCGCGGCGATGGTGCTGCGAGTCAACTGGGCCGAGTTCATCCCCCTGATCAGCTCGGAGTCCTCGGTCGCCGCGCTGCTGCTCAGCCTGCGCACCTCGCTCGCGGCCACCGTCCTGTGCGTGATCTTCGGCGTGCCCATGGCCCTCGTGCTGGCCCGCACCGATTTCTGGGGCCAGAAGCTACTCCGGTCGCTGGTGTTGCTCCCGTTGGTGCTGCCGCCGGTCGTCGGCGGCATCGCCCTGCTGTACACCTTCGGCCGGCGGGGCCTGCTGGGCCAGACGTTCGAGGTGCTGGGCATCGACATCGCGTTCACGACGACGGCGGTGGTGCTTGCGCAAACGTTCGTCGCGCTGCCGTTCCTGGTGCTCAGTCTGGAGGGGGCGCTGCGCACGGTGGGTACCCGTTACGAGGCGATCGGCGCCACCCTCGGCGCCGGCCCGTCCACGGTGCTGCGCCGCATCACCCTGCCCCTGGTGGTGCCGGCCGTGGTGTCGGGGGCCGTGCTCTCCTTCGCCCGCGCCCTCGGCGAGTTCGGCGCCACCCTCACCTTCGCCGGCAGCCTGCAGGGCAGCACCCGCACCCTGCCGCTGGAGATCTACCTGCAGCGGGAGACCGACCCGGACACCGCGGTGGCGCTGTCGCTGGTGCTGGTTGTCGTGGCGATCGTGATTGTGAGCCTTGCCCACCGCACGGGCCGGCCCTCCCTGCGCCGGGCACGGGAGCTGTCGTGACTTTCTCCGTCGACCTGCACGTCACCGACCGCGACGTTCGCCTGCACCTCACCGTGGCGGCCGGCGAGACCGTCGCCGTCCTCGGACCCAACGGCGCCGGCAAGTCCACCCTTCTCAACAGCATCGCCGGGTTGATCAGACCGGATAGCGGGCGGAGCCAGCTGGGCGGCACCGTCCTGTTCGACCTGCCGGCCGCCGGGTCCGGCCGCCGCGTCTGGCGGCCGGCGCACCGGCGGGGGGTCTCGCTTCTCGCACAGGAGCCGCTGCTGTTTCCGCACCTGAGCGTGCTCGACAACGTCGCGTTCGCGCCGCGGAGCGCGGGAGCGTCGGCGCGTCACGCCAGGGAGACCGCGATGCACTGGCTCCGTCAGGTGGATGCGGAGCCGCTCGCGGCCCGCCGCCCGGCCGAGCTGTCCGGCGGGCAGGCACAGCGGATCGCGGTCGCGCGCGCCCTCGCCTCCGACCCCGGCCTGCTACTGCTCGACGAACCGCTGGCCGCCCTCGACATCTCCGTAGCGCCGGCGGTGCGGCGGATGCTGCGCCGCGTACTTGTCGATCGCAGTGCCATCATCGTGACGCACGATGTGCTCGACGCGTACACCCTCGCCGATCGGGTGATCATCGTCGAAAACGGTCGGATCAGCGACGAGGGCACTCCTGCCGAGGTCTTCGACCGCCCGCGCGGCGCCTTCGCGGCCGGGCTGGCCGGGCTCAACCTGCTCACCGGCATCCGCCGGGGCACCACCCTGATCACGGCGGATGCCGTAGCCGCTGTCGCGAACCTCCCCGAGCCGGGCGTAACCGAGGGGTCGCCTCTGTCACTGGCGGTGCGTCCGGCCGCCGTGGCGGTGTCGATCGCGCCGCCGACCGATCCCCGGCTCATCAGACTCCAAGCCGAACTGATCGACCTCGAGCCCCGCGGCGATTTTGTTCGGGCGCGGAGCGCCGTGCTGGCCGCTGATGTGAGCCCGAAGGAGGCGGCGCAGCTCGACACCGCCGTGGGTTCGCCGGTCTGGTTCTCCTTTCCGACGAGCGCCGCCACGCTGTATCCCACCGTGCCCTCCGAGAATTCGGCACCGTAATACCGGCACCGTGATACCGGCACGGGGCAGGCGCGCTATTGTCGTGGCGAACCGTGGCGCCAACCGAGGAGGCCGCTCATGAGCGTCGGACTGACCATCACCCGCACGATCGCGGCGCCACCCGAGCGCGTGTTCGCCGCCTGGACCCGGCCGGAGGACTTCTCGGTGTGGTTCGGCGGCAACGCCGTCGACGTGCCCACCGAGTCCGTGCTGATGGACGTGCGGGTGGACGGCCGGTGGACGGCCGTGATGCACGTGCCCGACGGCAGCGAGATCTACTGGCACGGCCGGTACACCGAGGTCGACCCGCCCCGGCGGTTGGCCTTCACCATGGACGACGACCCGGCCTCCGACACCCTCGAGCCCGTGGTGGTGACGTTCGCACCGGCCGCCGGCGGCACCGAGATGCGGCTCACCCAGCCACGCGACGATCTCACCAACGAACAGCTGGCGCAAACCTTGCTCGGCTACAACTCGTTCTTCGACACCATGGAGATCCTGCTCGCCGGTCGCGATTGATCCGCCCTACTGAACTGCGGTGGTGATGAGGCCGCCCGGCGGCACGGATGGGTGTGTCAGGAGACGGCCACGATGCGGTCCGTGATGCTCTGAGCCATCTCAGCGCTGACAGAGTCGAGATTATGCACCTTGCTGGCATGCCGGGCGACAAGCACGAGAATCTCGTCGTCGGTGGAACTGACCCAACTCGCGGTGCAGCCGGGCACAACATCTCCACATGCAAAAGACTTCAAGACACTCTCCCCTTGTTGTCGTCGCCGGCAGGCGACTTCCTGACCTGGTCCGCTTCCGAGTGTAGTTCGGGGGCGACGCGGTTCGGGTTTGGAGCTAGTAGCGCACCTCGTCGACCGGCCCGCCGCCGGCGAGGTCTTCGAGCAACAGCTCCGGGTGGTCGCGCACGGTGTTGCGCAGCCGCCACGGGGTGCTGAACAGGGCCAGCAGGGTTCCGTCGCTGCGGCGGAGCACCTCCACCTGACGGTCGTGGCCGAGGATCAGCGCGCTCTCCTTGTCGGTGCGGCGGGCCAGCTGGTACGGCAGCACGTCGCTGCGGATGGCGGCGCCGAAGTCGTGCGACATCCGCTCTTCGACCACTTCGAACTGCATCGGGCCCACTGCACCGAGCACCGGAGCCTGGTCACCGCGGAGGTCGGAGCGCATCACCTGGATGACACCCTCGTGGTCAAGCTGGTCGATGCCGCGGCGGAACTGCTTGTGCTTGCTGGTGTCGGCAGGGCGCACGGCGCGGAAGTGCGCGGGCGCGAACATCGGCAGCGGCGGGAAGGTGACCGCGGGGGCGCCCTCGTGGATCGAATCGCCCACGCGCAGGGCTGAGGCGTTGACCAGGCCGACGATGTCGCCGGGCCAGGCTTCCTCGGCCACCTCGCGGTCCTTGCCGAACAGCTGCTGGGCGTACTTGGTGGCGAACGGCCGGCCGGTGGCGGAGTGGGTGACCACCATGCCGCGGCGGAACTGGCCCGAGCAGACCCGCACGAACGCGACGTAGTCGCGGTGCGAGGAGTTCATGCCGGACTGCACCTTGAAGACGAAGCCGGAGAACGGGCTGGTCACCGGGCGGTGGCCGCCGTCGGCGTCCAGGCGGGCCTCGGCGGGCGGGGCGAAGTCCACCAGGGTGTCCAGGATGTGCTGCACACCGAAGTTGAGCACGGCGGCGGAGAACAGCACCGGGGTGGTGATGCCGCCGAGGAAGGACTCTTCGTCGTGGTTCTGGCCTTCTTCGGCGAGCAGTTCGGACTCTTCGGCGGCGGCGACCCAGGCATCGCCCTCTGCTGCGGCGGCTTCGTCGGCGGTGGTGCGCTCGGAGTCGGCACGGGTGGCGCCGCCGGCGGTGCGGTTGAAGCGAATGAAGTCGCTGGTGCCCCGCTCGATCACACCACGGAAATCGCCCGCGATACCCACCGGCCAGGTGAGCGGGGTGGGGATCAGGCCCGTGCGGGTGCGGACCTCGTCCATGAGGTCGAGCGCGGCTGAGCCGGGCCGGTCCCACTTGTTGATCACGGTGATGACGGGCAGGCCCCGCTGCTTGCACACCTCGAAGAGCTTCATGGTCTGCACCTCGAGGCCCTTGCTGGCGTCCACGAGCATGACCGCGGCATCCACCGCGGACAGCACCCGGAAGGTGTCCTCGGAGAAGTCGGCGTGGCCGGGGGTGTCGACGAGGTTGATCACGCTGTCGCGGTACTCGAACTGGATGGCGGCGGAGGTGATCGAGATGCCACGCTCCTGCTCCATGGTCATCCAGTCGGACACGGTGCCGCGACGGCCGGCCTTGCCGTGCGTGGCGCCGGCGGTGGTGATGGCGCGCGCATGCAGCAGCAGCGCCTCGGTGAGCGTGGACTTGCCCGCGTCAGGGTGGGAGATGACGGCGAAGGTGCGCCGGCGAACGGCCTGAGCCTCGACCTCTTTCGGGGACACCTCGGTGCCCGGGGTCACGGTTGCTTCAGCCACTTGCTCAGTTTCCTGCCTGTATACGTCTGTCAATACGGCGCTTGCGCGCACGCGTCCTTCAAACCTAACCTGCGCGGCTGTTCAACTCCTCCCCGCTAATTGTTACCGTCCTTTACAAATAGCGCCGGCACATGGGATAATTTCGGTACCTACCGCTGAGGAGCCCCCCGCCATGACCGACGTGACCCTCACTTCGGTTGTCGGCCAGGCCCTCCCGCTCGGCAATGGCGAGGCCGTGATCGCCGTTGATGTCGGCGGCACCGACACCAAGGCCGCCCTCTTCGACACGTCCGGCCGCATGCTCGGCCTCAGCCGCACGCCGACACCGGTGGATGGCGAGCGCACGGCGTTCTCGGTCATCGCCCGGGTGCAGGAACTCACGCTGCAGTTCGCCGCGCACTTTCCCGATGTGCAGCCGCGCGCGGTGGGGCTGCTCGCCCCGGGGGTCGTCGACGACGACGCCGGCATCGGCGTGCTGTCCACCAATCTGCACTGGTCGAACGTGCCCTTCAAGAAGCTCACCGAAGACCTCATCCACCTGCCCACCACGTTCTCGCACGACGTGCGGGCTGCCGGCGAAGCCGAATTCAGGCTCGGCGCCGCCCGCCCGTATCGCAACGTGGTCGTGCTGGTCATCGGCACCGGGATCGCCGGGTCGCTGTTCATCAACGGCCGGGCGCACACCGGCGCCGGCTATGCGGGCGAAATCGGCCATTCGATCGTCGACCCGGCGGGCCCCCTCTGCGGCTGTGGGGCTCGCGGGTGCCTGGAGAGCATCGCCTCGGCCGGCGCGCTCGTGCGGCGCTACACCGAACTCACCGGCAGCCGCCCGAGCGGAGCCCGCGAGGTGCTGGCCCTCGCCCAGGCCGGCGATGCCGCCGCGACGGCGATCTGGAGCGATGCCCTCGACGCCCTCGCCCTGAGCATCGCCCAGCTGGCCGCGATCCTCGCCCCGGAGGCTGTCGTGATCGGTGGCGGGCTGGCGCAGGCAGGCGACCGACTGTTCGTTCCCTTGCGTGAGCGGGTGAATGCCCTGCTGAGCTTCCACCGTCGACCCGTGATCGTGCCGGCGTCGATCGGCGAGAACGCCGGCCTGCTCGGCGGCGCCCTGCGCGCCCGCGACCTGGTGAGCTAGGCCGGCGTAGCCACCAGCAGCTCGAGCAGCGCCCGCCCGGCCAGCCGGGACGCACCGAAGGTGGCGATGTCGGCGTAGGCGAGGTCATCCGACGGCCAGCCCATGTCGACCACGAGCACATCACGGCGCTCGGCCCGGAGGGCATCAACGAGGTCGCGAATGAACGGATGCCGGTGGTTGTCTTTGCCGATCACGACCACGGCTGACCGGTCCGAGATTTCCGGCGCCTCATGGTCGGCCGCCGTGCGGCTGACGAGAGGCCTGGCCCGCCACGCGGCCGCGAGGCCTGAGTCCGGGTGGGCTGCCACCTCGGCGAACGGCCCCCAGGGCGCGGCGCCGACGGCGATGTTCGTCACGGTTTCCAGCCGCACCACCGAGTAGGTTTCCGGTGCCGCCGCGAGCCACCGCTTCGCGTGGTCGCTGACGGCGAAGGACGCGATGATGCGCCCGGTGTCGAAGCGGGGTTCGGTCGCGGCCAGTGCGGCATCCGGCACCGGGATGTTCAGTGTCGCCGCGCTGATGCCGGCGGCCAGGCGGTGCACCCGGCCCGCGGCCTCGGCGAGCCGGCCCTGCGGGAGGGTTCCGTTCTCGACGGCGGCGAGGATCGCGGCCTCGATCTGGTCGAGCTGTTCGGCGGTGTTCTCGGTGCCGATGCAGAGCAGATCGCAGCCGGCCGCCAGCGCGGCGGCGGCGGCTCCCGGGATGCCCAGGATGCCGCTGGCACCCTTCATGTCCAGGGCATCGCTGACGATGACGCCGGTGAATCCCAACTCGGTGCGCAACAGGCCGCCGAGCACCCGCGGCGAGAGCGTCGCCGGGTTCTCCGGGTCGATCTGGGGCAGCAGGATGTGCGAGGTCATGATGGTCTGTGCGCCCGCGGCGATCGCGGCGCCGAAGGGCACCAGTTCCCGCTCCCGCAGGGTCGCCGTCGGCAGGTCGACGACGGGCATGGCCAGGTGGGAGTCGAGGGCGGTGTCACCGTGGCCCGGAAAATGTTTGGGGCAGGCGGCGACCCCGGTGGACTGGACTCCGCGCACCCAGGCGGCGGAGTGCAGGCCCACCCGGGCCGGGTCGACGCCGAAACTGCGCACACCGATCACGGGGTTGTCGGGGTTGGAGTTGACGTCGGTGTCCGGGGCGAACGTGAGGGTGCAGCCGGCCTTGCGCAGTTCCCAGCCGACCAGCCGGCCGACCTCCTCGGTGTAACCGAGGTCGTCGATCCGGCCGAGGATGGCGTTGCCGGGGTAGGGCGAGCCGGAGTGGAAGTAGAGCCGGGTGACGTCGCCGCCCTCCTCGTCGATCGCGATGACCGCGAGCGGGTTCGCGGCGCGGATCGAATCCGTCAGGGCCCGCAGCTGGTCGATCGAGACGATGTTCTGCCCGAACAGGCACACGGCGCCGAGACCGTCCCGCAGGCGCTGGCGCAGCCAGCCCGGCAGCTCCGTGCCCACGAAGCCCGGCATCAGGGTGGCCCGGATGTGGCTACGCACCGGGGTCTCGTCGCCGAGCAGGCCGGTCATCCCTTGACCGCCCCGCTGACCAGTCCACTGGTCATTCGGCCCTGCACGAAGAGGAAGAAGATGATCACGGGAATGGCCACCATCGTGGAGGCCGCCATCACCTGGCCCCAGTCGGTGGCCCGGCTGGCGCTGGCCTGGATGAACCCGCGGAGCCACAGCGGAAGCGTCTGGCTGGAGTTGTCCTGTAGCAGCACCAGGGCGACCGTGAACTCGTTCCAGGCCTGCAGGAAAGCGTAGACACCCGACGCCACCAGACCGGGAGCGAGGAGCGGGAAGGTGATGCGCATGAAGGCCTGGGTGCGGCTCAATCCGTCGATCATGCCCGCTTCCTCGAGGTCGGCGGGCACACCGGCGACGAAGCCGCGCAGCATCCAGATCGTGAACGGCACGACGGCGGCGATGTAGATGATGCTCACCCCCACGATCGAGTTGAGCATGTTCAGGCTGCCCATCAGCTTGTATTGGGCGATGAAGAGCCCCTCGGCGGGCAGCATCTGGATCAGCAGCACAGCCAGGACGAACGCCTTGCGCCCGCGGAACCGGAACCGACTGATCGCCAGAGCCCCGAGGAACGCGAAGAGCAGGCAGAACACCACGGTGATGATGGCGATGGCCGTGCTCATACCCAGGGCGGGCAGGAAGGTGCCGCCGGAAAAGACCGCAACGAAGTTGTCGAGCGAGCCGCCGAACGGCAACCAGGTCGGGGTGGTGCTCTGCAACACCACATTGGGCAGCAGCGACGAGTTGAGCATCCAGTAGACCGGGAACACCCAGATCAGCGAGACCACGATGCCCACAACTCCCAGCACGATCCGTCCGGGCCGGATGCGGCGGGTACCGCTCCGGCCACCCGGTCGCCGGGCCGGCGGAGCGCTCGGTCGGGACAGGGAGGCGGCCGAGGCGGTCTGGACTGTCGAGGTCATGATTCGTCCTCCTTGAGCATGCTGCGTACGTAGAACCAGCTCAGCGCCACGGTGAGCACGAGCACGAAGATCGAGACGGCGCTGGCCATCGCGAAGTCGCTGGAGCCGACGCCGAGTTGGTAGATATAGGTGCCGAGCAGGTTGGTCTCCGAGGCGATCGAGCCGACATCCTGCAGCAGCCGGATCTGGGTGAACACCCGCAGGTCCCAGATCACCTGCAGCAACAGGATGATGGCCAGCACCGGCCGGATGATCGGAACGATGATGAACCGGAGCCGCTGGGAGAGCGTGGCGCCGTCCAGCTGGGCGGCCTCGAGCACCTCGGTGGACACCTGGGTGAGACCGGCGTAGATCGAGAACGCCACGAACGGAACACTCATCCACACCACGATGACCATGGCGACGACGAAGAACGACAGCGGGTCGGCCAACCAGTTGTGGTTCTGGAAATCCAGGCCGATGCCGGTCAGGACCGAGTTCAGCACGCCGCGGCGCCAGTCGATGAGCCAGTTCCAGACCGTCATCGCCGCGACGACGGGCATCGCCCAGGCGAGCAGCATCGAGATCTGCAGGGTGATGCGAACGGCCGAGTGCACGGCGTTCATCAGGAGCGCCATGAGCGTACCGATGGCCATGGTGACCGCGGCCGTGACCAGACAGAAGGCCAGCGACCGAGCCACCACGGTCCACATGTACGGGTCGGTGAACAGGGTGACGTAGTTGTCGAACCAGACGAACTCCGGGGGCTGGCCGAACTGCTGGGAGAGTCCGAACCTCTGCATAGAGGTGATGAACTGCCAGACCAGCGGGTAGCCGAGCGCCAGGATCAGGATGCCGCAGGCCGGGATGACCAGCAGGTACGGCGTTGATCTGCCCTTTTTGCGGGGCCTGGCCTGGCGCGGCGGATCAGCCTGGCCCAGCACGAGGTTCTGCGTGGTCACGCCGGCCCTCCTTTCGTTGTTCGTCCGGTTCGACAGGTGCTTGTTACTCGCCGTTCAGCATCGGCGTCAGCTTCGCGTCGTATTCCTTCGCGAGGGCCTTGAGGTCGGTTGCACCCTCGATCTTGCTGAAGAACTCCTCCATCACGAGCGAGCCCTCCACCGTGGCCCAGCCTGGCGCCGCCGGGGTGAGCTTCGAGTTCGAGGCAGAGGCGATCAGCGCCTCGGCGAACTGGTCGTCACCGAGCGAGTCCACGTAGTCGCTGTTCGCCGGGCCGAGGCCGTTCTGGCCGAGCATGGTCTGGTAGTCCCCCGAGTAGATGATCTTGAGCAGGCTCTTGGCCAGCTCGGGGTTCTTGCTCGTCGCGGAGATACCGATGTTGGATCCGCCGGCGAAGACCGGGGCAGGTTTGCCGTCGTTGCCCGGCAGAGCGAAGACCGCGTTCTTGGTGTCATCCCAGGTGCGGGTGGCCTTGCCGTCGGCGTCGGTGCCGAGTGTTCCGATTGACCAGTGCGCCCAGGTGGGCGCCATGATCGTGGCGGCGGACAGCGAGGTGTTCGACGTGACCGCGCCCTCGGCATCCTTGATCTCGTCGCTGTCGTTGAGGTAGATGTACTGGTTGGAGTCCTTGGCGTCGTTGGGCGCGTTGGAGGCGGACTTGTACAGCTCCTGCAGCTGGGCGAGGCCCTTCAGGGTGTTCTCGGAGGCCAGCGTCGAGGTCCAGGTGCCGTCCTTGACGGTGGCGAGGTCGCCGTCGTTGGCGAAGATCCAGGAAATGCCGTTGCGCCAGTCCTGGCCGCCGAGGTAGAAGCCCGAGAAGTCGGGGATGCCCAGCGGGTCGGCGGCGTTGATCGCGGCGACGCCGGCATTGAACTCGTCGAGGGTCGTGGGCTGCTCGACGCCGGCTGCCGCCCAGACGTCGGCCCGGGTGAACACGGCGCGCGAACCGAAGTAGTACGGCAGGGCATAGTTCTTCTCGCCCACCTTGCCGGCGTCGACGAAGGACTGCAGCAGCTTCTCGCCGCCGAGCTCCTCGTACAGGTCCGAGATGTCCAGGAACGCCCCCACGTTGGTGAAGGTCGACGACTGGGTGTTGCCCAGCTCGGCGACGTCAGGCGTGTTGTTGGCGTCCGGCAGCGAGGTGGTCAGCTTCGTGACGAGGTCTCCCCAGTCCTGCTGCTGGATGTTCAGCGTGGCGCCGGTCTCAGCGGTGAATTCCTTCTTGAGGTAGTCGCGCAGTTCATCGGGGGTGTCACCGCCGGCGAGCCACAGGGTGATGCTCTTGTCGCTGTTGTCGGAGGAGGCGTCAGCGCCGTCATCGGCCGCGGATGAACATCCCGCCAGCACGAGCGCAGAGGCGGCGGCCAGTGCGGTGAGAGATACGAGCTTTCTCTTCATGAGCTTTTCCTTTCGTGGATTGCCGACGTTGGCGGGCGCCACATCGTTGGTGCAGGGGAAGCGTTGGGGCTAGGAGACTCCGAGTTGTGCGGAGAGAACCATGACGGCCGCGCCGCGGAGAACGATGTCCTCCCCCTGTGCGGTCATGCGCAGGGTGAGATCGCCGGTTTCGGTGGCCATGGTCCGGGACCGGAGGGTCTCGACGGTGGCCGTGGAGAGCGGGCCGTCGAGAAGTTCGGGTGGCCCGCTCAACACGATCTCGAGCAGGTTGAGGGCTCCGACGACGGGAGCGAGGATGATGCCGAGGCGGCGGCCCGCTTCGGTGAGGATGTCGGACACGGCGCGCTCGGCATCCGCCGGTGTGGCGGCCTGGGCGGTGGCGTCGTGGATCGCCGCGGTCAGCCGCGGGACCGAGAGCCACGCCTCGAGGCAGCCGGACTTGCCGCAGACGCAGAGCGGGCCGTCGTCGGTGCCGATGACGACGTGGCCGATCTCACCGGCGGCGAAGCGTTCACCGAAGATGGCCCGACCGCCGATCAGCAGGCCGGCGCCGACACCGTGGCCCACCTTGACCAGGAGCAGATCGTGGTCGGCGCCGCCGAAGCTGTGTTCGGCGAGCACGGCGGCGTTGGCGTCGTTGACCACCCGCACCGGCAGGCCGGTCGCATCCTGCAGCCTGGCCTGGAGCGGCTGGTCCCGCCAGCCCAGGTTGGGCGCGTTCCGCACGACGCCGGCCCGGTCGACGATGCCGGGGGACCCGATGCCGACACCGAGGATCGGGGCGGTGGCCCGGGCGATCACCTGGGCGAGGAGTTCGGCGACCTTGTCGAAGGCGGCCTCGCCGCGGGCTCCGGCCAGCTCGACCTCCGAGCTGGAGAGCACCGCACCGTCGAGGCTGAGCACGGCGCCGCGCAACCGGGTGTGCCCGGAGAGGTCGAGCGACACGATCTGGAACGCGACCCGGTTGATGTCCAGCAGGGTGGCCGGTTTGCCGGGGCGCGACTCCTGCCGCTGGCCGAGCTCGATGACGAGGTTCTCCCCCATCAGCTCGCTGATCAGGTCGGACACCGTCACCCGGGTCAGGCCGGTTTCCCGGGCCAGGTCCGCGCGGCTTTGCAGGCCGGAGCGATACAGCGTCTGCAGCACCAGGGTGCGGTTGTTCAGGCGGATGTGTTCGGGCAGGACCTTCGTCGTGGGACGGAGGGCCCGGTCCTGGATCATCCGCGGGGCGCCGGTAGCTGTCATGTTTGTTAGTAAACCTTACGAACGAAACGCGCGCAAGGGAGAACAAACTATTGGCCGAGTGTTTACCAAGTCGTGACGCGGCAGGGCCACCGCCCGCCGGGCCGGCCGTCCAGGCTCAGCGCGGCAGGCCGCGAAAGTGCGTGCGCTGCGAGGCCGATGAACACATCACCCTCGGCATACTGCCCCGGAGACCGACAGATCGGCCCGGACCCTGGTCTGCTCGATCAGGATCGCGTTTGCGCCGTCCACCGAGCTCGCCCAGGCGTCGGCCGCCTCGGGGCTCCGGCCGTGCCGGGTATGCCGGTCGACCAGGCGGGAGTGCCGTTCTTCAGCGGCGGTCCGGCAGAACCAGGTCTCGGCGAGAAGCCCCGGGATCCGGTTCCACGGTTCCTGGTCGACGAGGAGGTAGTTGCCCTCCGCGATCACGATCCGGGTGCCGGCCGGAATCGCGATCTCGCCCGCTATGCCCTCATCGACCGTGCGCCCGAAGCTCGGCGCGTAGACCGTGTGGTCCTGCTCGTCGAGCACCCGGTTCAGCAGGGCGACGAAGCCCCACCCATCGAAGGTGTCGATGGCGCCCTTACGGTCGTGGATGCCGAGCCTGTCCAGGGTGGCGTTGGCCAGGTGGAAGCCGTCCATCGGCAGGTACACCGCTCCCGGCTGCCCGTCCCCCTCGTTGAGGCGGTCGACGAGCTGTTTGGCGAGAGTGGTCTTGCCCGCGCCGGGACTGCCCGTGATGCCGACGATGATGCGGCCATGCTCGGCCGGCAGGTCGAGGACGCGCCGGGCAAGGTCCTCCAGGGTGAGGTCGTCCACGTCGTCCTCGTCGATGTTCATGTGACAACTATCCAGGTTGATGAGCACATTGTCCTGCTCGATGTCGTCGGCAGCGCATCCGCCGTCGGCTCAGTACGACCGGCCGCGTGCCCCTTCTCCCTGCGCCGAAGCGGTGGCACGATTGGCCTGAGCCGAACTGGAGGTGGCCCGTCGTGATCGTGGCATTCGGCGCGGTGCTGCCCGTTGCGGTCGCGGTCGCACTGAGCCCGTTCCCGATCATCGCCGTCGTTCTTGTCCTGCTCTCCCCGTCCGGACGCTCCGCCGGGCTGGCATTCCTGGCTGGTCGGGTCGTGGGCGTTGCGCTGATCGTTGTGCTCGTCGCCGCGATCTCGGACCTCCTGGAGCGATCGGAGGATGCCGCACCCATAGTCGCGCTGCTCCGCCTTCTCGTGGGTGCCGCCCTGGTGGTGCTGGCGGTGTGGAAGTGGCGGGGCCGGCCCAGAACCGCGGCCGACTCGGCCCTGCCCGCCTGGATGGGCGCGATCGAGGGCAGCTCGCCCGCCGGGGCCGCCAGGCTGGCGTTCCTGCTCTCGGTGGCCAACCCGAAGGAGCTGCTGCTCGGAGTAGGGGCCGGCGTCACCATCGGCAGCGCGGGCCTCCCCCTGGCCGCGACGCTCACGGTGGCCGCCGGGTACACGGTGATCGCGTGCCTGAGCGTCCTCGTCCCCGTGGGCGTCTTCGTCGTTGCCGGCGAGCGGATCCGGGAACGGCTGAACGAGGTCAGGGAGTTCCTGGTTCGCCACAACACAGCGATCATGAGCGTGGTGTTACTCGTGATCGGCGCCGCCCTCATCGGTGGCGGCCTGGCCGATCTGTGAGCTGACCTGACCCGGAGCGTGATCACCGGGCGCCGCTTCGCGATTCCGGAGCGACGTATTCACGCGCGCGGGCGGCAGAACACGGTGATTCCCTGCGAATCCCCGCATGAAAACACCGCCGAGCCCCGGATACGCTGGTGGCGGCGCGCACCGATGCGCGTCAAACCCGCCGCGCTCGCGGCATTCACGAGGACGGGAGGTTCCCATGTCGAATTACATTGCAGATGCACTGGTCGGTGAGCCCGAGGTTCTCGAAGACGCTGGCACCACCGGCCTGGTCGGATCCCCCGCTTGGCTGCGGCTGAAGAACGCCGCCACGGCCCTCCAATCGATGCAGGCGCAGGACGGCTCGATCCCCGAGCCCGGCGCTCACCGGGATGCCCGCGCATCCGTCGCCGAGATCACCACGGCAATCACCGAGCTCGCCGCAGATTTCCCGCACGACGCCGAATACCTGGCCGCCGTGGTGGTCGACTTCGACCGCTGGGCGGCCGAGAACTTCGGCGTGCCCGACTTCTACGACTCGCTGATGGCCTTCCAGCCTCAGCAACAGCGGGCGAACGGCATGCGGCACCTCGTGGTGTTCCCGATGTACACACAGAACGGCAGCACCAACCGGCTCGTGGAGGCGGTGCTGATCGAGGTGATCTGGCCGGAGTTCGTGGCCGAACTGGAGCTTGAATACACGAACAAGCTGTTCGTGCCCATCAGGTTCCTCGACTTCACGGCCGGTTACGACACCAATTCGGCTGTGCTGTTCCCCGAGACCGTCGCGATGCGGCAGATCCCCACCTTCACCTGGGGCGCGATCTTCGCCGACCGGGAGGCCGCGAGGTTCCGCCGCGTGGTGCGGGCCGCCGCCGAGATCACCAGGCTCGAGCTGCCCGCCGACGCCGCGGCGCTGCTGGACGATCAGCACCTCACCGAAGAGACCTTCGTGATGTGGGACCTCATCCACGACCGCACCCACATGCGAGGTGACCTGCCGTTCGACCCGTTCATGATCAAGCAGCGGATGCCGTTCTTCCTCTACTCGCTCGAGGAGCTGCGCTGCGACCTCACCGCGTTCCGCGAATCGGTGAAGATCGAACGCGACGACGCCGCCAGCCCCGAGGCGCGCCGGCACGCCAAGCTCGTGCAGTACGCGGTGATCTTCGACCGGATCTTCAGGTTCGCCATCACCGGCACGAGGGTGCGCAACTACGACGGCCTGGGTGGCCAGCTGCTGTTCGCCTGGCTGCACCAGCACCACGTTCTGCACTGGACCGACACGGCGCTCTCCTTCGACTGGGAGGCGGTGCCCGACGTGGTGATCGCGCTCGGCGCCCAGATCGACGAGCTGTACTGGGAGTCGATCGACCGGCCGAAGAAGGCGCACTGGCTGGCGGCGTACCAGATGCTCACGAAGACCCTCACGCCCAACCCGGCGTCGACCTGGGCGCGCGGGCTGCCGCTCGAAGTGCTCGCCGGGCCGCCGAAGGGCTACACCGACCTCGTCCTCGATGACGAGTTCCCGCTCTCGATGTTCTTCGAGGCGCTCGACAAGAAGATGAAGCCGGTCATCGAGTCGACCGTGGGCATCACCGCGGATGCCTGATCCCGTGGGTGATACGCGCGCCGTCGCCGGCCACACCGTGCTTCTAGCCGGGGCCACCAGCGCTGCCGGGGTGGCCGTCGCGGCCGCCCTGGCCGGCGCCGGCGCCCGGGTGCTTGCCGTGGGTTCCGACGCGGGTCGCCTGGAGCGGGTGCGCGCGGCGGCGCCGGACGCATCCGTGTACGTGTGCGACCTGGCCGATTTCACCGCTGTGACGGCCCTGGCCGCCACGGTGCACGCCGAGCACGGACCGATCGACGCTCTCGTGCACCTGGTCGGCGGCTGGCGCGGCGGCGGCGGACTCGACGGCCAGACCGACGAGGACTGGGACTTCCTGCACGAGCGGGTGATCGGCACGCTGCGGAACACCACCCGCGCGTTCAACGCCGACCTGCTCGCCTCCCTCGCCGGCCGGTTGGCGATCGTGTCGTCGGTGTCGGTGACGGCGCCCACTCCCGGCGGCGCGAACTATGCCAGCGCCAAGGCCGCCGCCGAAACCTGGACCAGGGCGGTGGGGCACGGCTTCGCCAAGTCCGGCAACACCGCCGCGGCCGTGATCTTCGCGGTGCGCGCCCTCGACGGGCTCGAATCCCGGCTGGCCGCCGAGGTCGTGGCCCTCTGGGACTCCCCCGCGGATGCCCTGAACAACACCCGCCGCATCCTCACCCCCTGACCGCGCCGCCCGACCGCGCCGCCCTCCCGAGTGGCTACGGCGCGTTGTGCGGGTGCCGCGCCGCTATGCGGGTGGCGTGCCACCCGCATAGCGGCGCCTGACCCGCACAACGACGACGCGGCCCAGTCCTGGAGAGGACTGGGCCGCGTAGGGTCAGCGTGGGCTGCGGTCTCGCCGGCTAGCTCCGCGGCGCCGCCACGGTCTCCTGCTCGGGCTCGTCCACCGGGTGCACCGGGTGGGTGCGCTCGAGGGACGCCCCCTCCACGTCCACGTTGGGCAGAATGCGGTCCAGCCACTTCGGCAGCCACCACGCCGCGTCACCGAGAAGGTGCATCACGGCGGGGATGATGAGCAACCGAACGACGAACGCATCCAGCAGCACGCCGATTGCCAGGCCGAAGCCGATCGACTGGATCATCACCGAGTTCGAGAACACGAAGCCGGAGAACACCGAAGCCATGATCAGCGCGGCAGCGATGACGACGGTGCGTCCGGCGTGGAAACCACGCTGCACAGCCAGCCGCGCCGGTGCGCCGTGCGCGTACGCTTCACGCATCCCGCTGACCAGGAACAGCTGGTAGTCCATGGCCAGCCCGAACAGCACACCGACCACCAGGATCGGCAGGAAGCTCAGGATGGGCCCCGGATCGTGGATGCCGAACAGGAAGCCGAGCCAGCCCCACTGGAAGACCGCCGTGATGGCGCCGAAGGAGGCGAACAGCGACAGCACGAAGCCCAGCGTGGCGGTGACCGGCACCAGGATCGAGCGGAACACGAAGATCAGGATGATCAACGAGAGTCCCACGACCACGAGCAGGTACAGCGGCAAGGCGTCGGCGAGCTTTTCGCTCACATCGATGTTGCCGGATGCGTTGCCCGCGACGCCGAGGGAGCTGACGCCGTCGATGTCGAGGCCCCGCAGGTCGCGCACGAGTTGTTCGGTCGACTCGCTGGTCGGCCCCTCCGCGGGGATGACCTGGAAGGCCAGCAGCAAGTCGTCGTCGGACGCTCCGATCGGCGCGACCGCGACGACGTCGTTCTCCGCCTTGAGCGCGGTTCCGATGCGTACCTGTTCGGCGATGAGGTCGTCGTCGGTTATGGCGGTGTCGAGGTCGGCGACCACGAGTAGCGGGCCGTTGATGCCGGCGCCGAACTTGTCGTCGACGAGCTTGTAGGCCCGGTACGCGCTCGAGTCGAGCGGCTCGGACGAGCCGGCGGGCAGGCCCAGCCGCATCGACAGCGCCGGGATCGCCACGATCAGCAGCACGACGATGCCCGCGATCACGGTGACGACGGCGCGCACCGTGTTCATCGGCTTGTCGGGCGCCACGACCTTCGCGTGCGGGGTGCCGATGTGCGCGCGGGCCTTCTTGGTGAGGATCTTGGTGCCGACCAGGCCCAGCAGAGCCGGTGTCAGGGTGATCGCGATGAGGATCGCGACGAAGACGCAGACGGCGCCGACGGTACCCATCAGCCCGAGGAACGGGATGCCGGTGAGGTTGAGGGCGAGCAGCGCGATGAGCACCGTGGCGCCGGCGAACACGACGGCGTTACCCGAGGTGCCGTTGGCCAACCCGATCGACTCCTGCATCGGCACGCCGTTCCGCAGCTGGGTGCGGTGTCGGTTGAGGATGAACAGTGAGTAGTCGATGCCGACCGCGAGGCCCAGCATCACACCCAGGACCGGGGTGACGGAGAGCATCTCGACGGAGCCGGACAGGGCGAGCGATGCGAGCACGCCGACGCCCACGCCGACGAGCGCGTTGATCAGGGGGAGTCCTGCACCGATCAAGGTGCCGAGCATGACGAACAGCACGACGGCCGCGATGATCACGCCGCCGATCTCGCCCGGGCCGAGGATCTCGGGAATGCTCGCGGCGATGTCGTTGGAGACCTCGGCCGTGACGCCGTCGATGCCGGCGTTGTCCATCTCCCCGACGATCGCCTCCTTCGACTCGGCGGGCACCTGGTTGAGCGAGGTGTCGAACTGCAGGCTCGCGACGGCGGTCGTCTCGTCAACCGAGACCTGGCGGATGCCCGCTGCCAGGTCGAGCAGGTCGGAGCCCTGCTCGAGCGTGACGCTCTGGGCCTCGAGTTCGGTGCGACTCGCATCCAGGGTGGCCTGCTGCGCGGCGATCGCCGCGGCGCCCGCGTCGATCTGGGCTTGCTGCGCGTCGAGGGTCGGCTGGGCGGCTTCAAGCTGCCCGGCGGCCTCGGCCTGGCCGCGGGCGGCGTCGAGCTGCGCCTGACCGGCCGTGAGCTGTGCCGTGGCCGCATCGATCTGAGCCTGACCGGCGTCGATCTGGGCGGTGCCGTCGGTGATCTGTGCGCGGCCGTCCACGATCTTCTGGGCCTGGTCGTCGATCTGAGCCTGGGTGTCGAAGGGGTTCGTGCTCGACTTCACGTTGTCGAGCCCGACGGTGTCGGTGAGCAGGTCGCCGATCGCGGTCTTCTGCTCGGCCGTGAACGCCGAGTCGTCGGTGGTGGTGAAAACGACGGTCCCCCGACCGCCGCTGGCAGCCGGGAACTTCTCGGCGAGCTCGTCGCTGACGGCCTGAGTGGCAGTACCGGGGATACTCACGGCGGAGGTGAGCGTGCCGCCGAACAGCGCGAACGCACCGCCGGCGAGGCCGAGAATGACCACCCAGGCCACGATGATCAGCCAGGCTCGGCGGGCGGAGAACCGGCCGAGTCGGTAAAGGAGGGATGCCATAGTCCTAGAGGTTCTTTCTTGATGTCGGGTTACTGATGGTGTCTCGCATCACGTCATCGGGAAGAGAGTTGGTGGTGGGGCAGGGAAAGGACGAGGTCAGGCCGCGGTGTAGCCGGCGCGAACCGAGGTGATGAGGCGGTCGAGCAGGTCGTCCCACACGGCCCGGGAGCGCTCATCGAGCGCGCCCTGCGTGCGGGTGATCCAGTGGCCGGAGACCACGGCGACGCCGTTCATCAACGAGCTGACCAGGACCGCCACCTCGAACTCGTCGATCGCGGGGTTGCCGGCGGCAATTTCGATGGACAGCTGCTCGGTTGCCCGCGTGAAGACATCGCCGAGGGCGTGCGGCGAGCGTCCGGTTTCGCAATCGGCGTCGAGCACCCCCCAGAGGTAGGCGACCACGGTGGGCAGGTCCATGGCTCGCACGGCGGAGGTGATCTTGTTGAAGAGTGCGACGAGGCTTCCGTCTCCCGAGGGAGTCGCCTGCGTCGCCGCCCGGAATTCGTCGACGACGGAACTGAGCAACCGTGTGCAGGTTGTCATGATCACGTCGTCCAGCGAGCCGAAGTGGTTGAACACGGTGCGCCTGGAGACATCCGCACGCTCGGCGAGCTCGTCGACGCTGAATTGCGGCCTGCCGCGCTCGCGAATGAGCGAGTCGGCGGCATCCAGGATCGCCTCGCGGTGACGCGCCTTGAGTTCGGCGCGGCGATCGGGGGCAAGGTTCACGGATATCACGTCATTACACTAAGTGCAACGACGCACGAAGTGCAAGCCAAATTTGTCCGGAGTTCGTGCGGGCCTTCGCCCCCGCTCCAGCGCGGAGCTGAGGCACCCACTCGCGGGCGGCGCTAGCGTGGTGACATGAGTACCGACGTCCACACCTTCAGGTCCGCCGACCCGCTGGCCGACGGATGGCTCCGGCCGCGCGGTCCCCGCTCCGGCTACCGGGTGGATGCCTGGGTGGCGCTGGCGCTGGCCGGCGGGACCGCGCTGAGCCTCACCCTCACCCGCAGTGCCGGCATCATGGACGACTCGCCCGTGTGGCTCGCTGTTTCGTGGGTGGCTCTGATCGCCCTGCCGCTGGCGGCTAGGCGGCGTTTCCCCGAAATCGTGGCGCTGACGGTAGCGGTCGTTTTCGGCGTCTTCGGGTCGATCGGCCTCACGGATGCCCTCTTCTCGAGCATCTGCCTCTACGTGGCCATCTACTCGGTGGGAGCGTGGAGCCACCACCGAACGGTGGCCAGGTGGTCCCGGTTGGGCATCATCACGGGCATGTTCATCTGGCTGTTCTGGACCTTGATCGAACAGGCCAACCAGGCCACCACCATTCCCGAGTTGTCCAGGGAGGGCTTCTTCTCGCCCTACGCTGCCTACGGTCTGCTCCAGGTGCTGATCAACCTGGTCTACTTCTGGGCCGCGTATTACTTCGGTGACGCCGCATGGCATGCCGCCCGGCGCTCCGCGGCGCTCGAGGCACGCACCCAAGAACTCGCCGAGGAACGCGAACGCACCGCCGCGCAGGCCGTGACCCTGGAGCGGTTGCGCATCGCCAGGGAACTGCACGATGTGGTCGCCCACCACGTATCGGTGATGGGCGTGCAAGCCGGCGCGGCACGACGCATCCTGGACCGCGACCCGGACGGCGCCGGCCGAGCGATCGCGGTGATCGAAGAGAGTGCCCGCACCGCTGTGGACGAGCTGCGCACGATGCTCGGCGCCCTCCGCGCCGACGACACCGACTGCGACGCCGCCCAGCCCGCCCATCAAAGCACCAGCACCCGCGGGGTCGACCAGCTGGCTGAGCTCGCCCAGGAGAACACTGACGCCGGTCTGAAGGTGCGGCATCAGGTGATCGGCGACCCACGCCAGGTGCCCGGCACCATAGGCCTCAGCCTGTACCGCATCGCGCAGGAGGCCCTCACGAACACCCGCAAGCACGCCGGCGCCGGCGCGACAGCCGACCTGCGGCTGCGGTACGAACCGGATGCCGTGGAAGTGGAAATCACCGACACGGGACGGGGATCCGTGCAGGCCGGGGCAGCGGCCGGAGGGCTCGGCCACCAGGGCATGCGCGAGCGCGTCGCCGCGGTCGGCGGCACCCTCGAGCTGGCCAACCGCCCGCGCGGCGGATACCTGGTGCGTGCCCGGGTGCCGCTCGCGGGCGCTTCCGCACCGAGCACCGCCGACGAGCTTCTGTCGACGTCCGAGCGGGCCGCCGAATGAGCGCGCCGATCCGGGTGCTCCTCGTCGACGATCAGGCTCTCGTGCGCGCCGGGTTCCGCATCATCCTGGAGTCCGAGCCGGGCATCCTGGTCGTGGGCGAGGCCGCGGACGGGGCCGCCGCGATCCGTCTGGCGGCCGCCCTGCAACCCGACGTGATCTGCATGGATGTGCAGATGCCGGGTATGGACGGGCTCAGCGCCACCTGCGCGATCGTCGCGGACCCGGCCAGCCGCGCTGCGGTGCTGGTGCTCACCACCTTCGACCGGGAGGACTACCTGTTCTCCGCCCTGCAGCACGGGGCCAGCGGATTCCTCCTCAAGAACGCCACCCCCGAGGCCCTCGTGGAGGCCGTGCAGGTGCTCGCCCGCGGTGATGCGTTGCTCTCGCCCGAGATCACCCGGCGGGTGATCGAACGGTTCGCCCGCGGCGCGCTGCCGTCCGCGCGGGCGCTCCTACCGGAACCCGCCGAGGTGGGCGAACTCACCGACCGGGAACGGGAAGTCTTCGAGCTGATCGCCCTGGGCCTCGCCAACGCCGAGATCGCCGCGCGGCTGTACCTCGGTGAAGCCACGGTGAAGACGCACGTGTCGAAGGTTTTGCAGAAACTCGAACTGCGGGACCGGATCCAGGCCGTTGTGTACGCCTACGAACACGGCATCGTTGTGCCGGGGGCGTCGCACCAGCGCTGACCACGGTTGTGCCGGCGCTCGGCGCACGGCTCTCGGGGCGCACCCCTCCTCCACAGGCGAGTATTCAAGTACTTTCCCACAGGTATCTTCTCGGGCCTAGGACTGCCGGTGGCGGGTGATTCACTGTCCCTATGGCCACCTCAGATGCCACACCCGGAGTAGACCCGATAGCGGCGGCGATCAGTGCGGTGATCGACCCGCTGATCGAGAACGAGAAAGTGATCGCCGCCGGTTATGCGGAGCGCACCCGGCTGCTGGCCGAGCTGGACCGGCTCGGCCACGAGCCGCGGATCATCGCGGGCCTGTGCGGTGACCCGGTCGAGTCCGGCCGGAACGACCCCGACACCGGCGCGCACGGCCCCGCCTGGGACGACGAAGAACTGGCCCGCCGATGCATGGCCGCCGAAGCCGCCGGGGCGTTGCGGGTGAAAGCGAGCACCGCGGGGATCCTGGTGTTCAACGCCGTCCGCCTCACCGACCAACTACCCCAGTTCCACGCCGCGTTGGCTCGCGGCAGCATCACCTGGGGTCACGCACTGAAGATGCTCGATCTCACCGACGGGGTGCCCGAGGAGATCCTGCCCGCGTTCGAAACGAAGGTGCTGCCCGCAGCGGAGAAACTCACCTCCACCCAGTTCGTCCGGGTCGCCGGCCGGATCTTGGAGCGGATGCACCCGGTGCCCTTGCAAACCCGCGCCGACGCCGGCTTCGTCACACGAAGGCTGCTACTGCGGCCCGACGCCGACGGCATGGCGTGGCTGAACGCCTACCTGAAAGCCGAGGACGCCCAGGCGATCTACGACAGGCTCAGCCGCATCGCCGCCACCCTCGACACCGACAGCACCCCAGCACCGGGCGCTGACCCAGCCAGCGCAGACCCAGCCAGCACTGACCCGACCGGCACCGGCCCGACCGGCACCGGCGAGCCGCGCACCAAGGACCAGCGCCGCGCGGACGCCTACCGCGACCTGCTCCTAGACGGCGTCGGACCGGCCGGGCTCGGCCACGGCATCCGCGGCACCGTGCACCTCACCGTCCCCGCACTGACGCTGCTGGGTCGCAGCGACGAACCCGCCATCCTCGAAGGCTACGGCCCGATCGACCCCGAGACCGCCCGCCGCATCGCCGGCACCGCGACCAGCTGGAGTCGTATCCTCACCCACCCCGAGACCGGCTGCCGACTCAGCATGGGCCGCGACCAATACACCCCACCGGCGGACATGCGCCGCTACCTCGACGCCCGCGACCAAACCTGCCAAGGCATCGGCTGCACCCGCCGCGCCACCCTCAGCGAAATCGACCACACCAGGCCCTGGAACACCGGCGGACCCACCGACGTGGACAACCTCGTCCACCTCTGCACACCCTGCCACCGCCTCAAACACCAATCCAGCTTCAGCACCAACCAAGGCCCCGGCGGCACCCTCACCTGGACCACCCCCAGCGGCAGAAAATACACCTCCGCCCCCGCCAACACCGACCCCACCACCTACGACCCAGCCACCCTCGGCACCGCCACCAACGACCCGGCGACCAACACCCCCACCACCTACGACAGCCCGCCGCCCACCCCGATCAACCCGGCACCCTCCCCACCACAGCGAAGCAGCTCCGACGCCCCTCCCCCGTTCTGACCGGTCCTGTCGACGATTCGTCGCCGTTCCACGGGGGCATCCCGGCTAGGGTCGGAGGAAGAGCCCGGCACCTGGGGAACGGCGCCGGAGCCCTTCGTCGCAAAGGAGCAGCCATGGTGCGCACACCCCCGCCCGTCGTCGTCGGTGTCACGCCAGGTCAGCCTGATGCCGTGGTCCTGGCCGCATCGGAATTCGCCGCCCAATTCGACGCCGAGCTCATCTGCGCATCGGTGGACCCGAGCCGTTACATGCTCGAAGAACGGCCCGACGGCAGCATGACCAGCGCATCGTTCGACCCGGACGCCCTCGAAACGGCCGTGGCCGAGTTCGATCCCGGCCTGCGGGCGCAAATCGAACGGGTCCTGCACGGCAGGCCCGTGGTCTGGTCCACCAGAGCCCTCGCGGGCGAGCCCGCCAAGGCACTCGGTCACCTCGCCGGCACGGTGCGCGCCGTCATGATCATCGTCGGATCCCGCGAACCGTCCATGCGGCACACCCTGCGCACATTCTTCATCGGGTCGGTGGCCGTGCGCCTGGCCCACGGACAGCAACGACCGGTGGTCATCATCCCGCTCAACCCGGTGCCGTTCGGCACCGAATTACCCTGGAACGAGGAGTAGACCGGCGACTGGGTAACCCGGCGGCTGCCTCACCCAGTGGCAGTCTCACCCTGTGGGCGGAGGCATCCGCTCACCCCGCAGACGGATGCGGCACCGGCGCCGCATGCCTAGCGTGGACATACGCACAGAAGGGGCAGACATGCTCGAGATCAGGGACATCAACAAGCACTACGGCACCCATCAAGTGCTCACCGATGTGAGCTTCACCGTGGGTGCCGGCCGCATGACCGGTTTCGTCGGGGCCAACGGCGCCGGCAAGACCACGTCGATGCGGATCATCCTGGGCGTGCTCTCGCCCGACTCCGGCAGCGTGCTCCTCCACGGCCGGCCGCTCAGCGACGGCGACCGCCGCCGGTTCGGCTACATGCCGGAGGAACGCGGCCTCTACCCCAAGATGAAGGTCGCCGAACAGCTGGTCTACCTGGCCCGCCTGCACGGCCTCACCACCAGCGCCGCCAAGCGCAACGCGAGCGAGCTACTCGAGCGCCTCGGCCTGGGCGAGCGCGCCAACGACCTCGTCGAGGCGCTGTCGCTGGGCAATCAGCAGCGCGCTCAGATCGCGGCTGCGCTCGTGCACGACCCCGAATTCCTGGTGCTCGACGAACCGTTCTCCGGCCTTGACCCCATCGCCGTCGAGGTCGTGCTCACGGTCCTCAAGGAGCGCGCCGCCGCCGGCGCCCCCGTGCTGTTCTCCTCGCACCAGCTCGACCTGGTCGAACGGCTCTGCGACGACCTCGTGATCATCGCCGCCGGCGAAATCCGCGCCAACGGGTCCCGCGAACGCCTGCGCGACCAGTTCAGCACCCCCAGGTTCGAGATCCACACGGATGCCGACGCCGGCTGGATCCGCGGCGTGACCGGCATCACCGTGATCGACTTCGACGGCGGCGAGGCCGTCTTCGAAGCCGACTCCGACGCCGCCAGCCAGCAGGTTCTCCGCGAGGCCCTCACTCGCGGCGCCGTGCACTCCTTCGGCCACCTCAGGCCGTCCCTCTCCACCATCTTCAAGGAGGTCGTGCAGTGAGCACCGAAACAACGCCGGGCACCCAGACCGGGTCCCAGCCCGACTCGGCCATGGCCACCCACACCGCGCCCAACTTCTGGGCCAGCGTCTGGCTGGTCGCCACCCGGGAGATCGTCTCGCGCCTGCGCAGCAAGGCGTTCCTCATCTCCACCGGCATCCTGCTACTGATCGCGGTCGGCTCCGTCGTCGCCGGCGGCCTGATGAGCGCCAACCCGTCCACCACCCAGGTGGCCGTGGTCGGCTCGGCCGGCGCCGTCGTCGGCGAGTCCCCCGGCCTCACCATGGTCTCCGCCGACAACGTGGCGGCCGCCGAAGAGCTCGTGCGCGACGGCACGGTCGAAGCCGCCGTGATTCCCAGCGACTCGCTCCTCGGCGTCAGTGTGATCGCGCTGGACTCACCGCCGAGCTCGGTCATGAACGCGCTCAGCGTCGCCCCCACCGTCGAGCTGCTCGAGCCGGCCGAACAGGGCGGATTCCTCGTCTACATCGTGGCGCTCGGATTCGGCCTGGTGTTCTTCATGTCGGCACTCACCTTCGGTTCCACCATCGCGCAGAGCGTCGTCGAAGAGAAGCAGACCCGGGTGGTCGAGATCCTGATGTCCGCCATCCCGGTGCGCGCCCTCCTGGCAGGCAAGGTGGTGGGCAACTCCATCATGGCGCTGGGCCAGATCGTGGCTATCACGCTCCTGGTGGGCATCGGCATGGCCGTCACCGGTCAACGGGTGCTGCTGGCCGACCTTGGGCCGGCGATTGGCTGGTTCGCGGTGTTCTTCGCCTTCGGCTTCGTGATGATCGCGGCCCTGTTCGCCGCGACGGCGTCGATGGTGTCCCGTCAGGAAGACGTCGGCTCCACCACCGCACCCGTGACGTACCTGGTGATGATCCCCTATTTCCTGGTGATCTTCTTCAACGACAACCCGGTCGTGATGGCCATCATGTCCTACGTGCCGTTCTCGGCTCCCGTGGGCATGCCGGTGCGCATCTTCCTGGGCTCGGCCGAGTGGTGGGAGCCGGTGCTGGCGCTGGGAATCCTCGCGGTGACCACGGCCGAGGTGATCGTCGTCGGCTCGCGCATCTACCGCAACTCCCTGCTGCGAATGGGCGGCCGCGTCACCATCAAGCAGGCCCTGCGCGGCTGATCGACCCGCGCAAGCGAATCCGGGCCTGACCCGGGGTGCACACACACTATCCGTGCGGCACCCCGGGGCAGACGCACAGATTCGCTACAGCGGTTTACGCCAAGATGGAGGGGTGACCTCCCTCCATGACCTACTCTCCCGCGGCTTCGCATCCGACAACTACTCCGGCATTCACCCGGAGATCCTCGACGCGATCGTGCGGGCCAACGGCGCCCACCAGATCGCCTACGGCGACGACGTCTACACCGCGGAACTCCAGCGGGTCTTCGCGCGGCACTTCGGCGAGGGAGTGGAGGCATACCCGGTGTTCAACGGCACCGGCGCCAACGTCACCGGCCTGCAGTCGATGCTGCCGCGCTGGGGAGCGGTCGTCTGCGCGAGCACCGCGCACATCAACACCGATGAGGGCGGCGCTCCAGAGCGGGTCGGCGGGCTCAAGCTGCTGCCGGTCGAGACCCCCGACGGCAAGCTCACCCCGGCACTGATCGACCAGGAGGCTTGGGGGTGGGGCGACGAGCACCGCGCCCAGCCACTGGTCGTGTCGATCACCCAGACGACCGAGCTGGGCACGCTGTACACCCCGGCCGAGGTGCGCGCCATCGCCGACCACGCGCACGCCAAGGGCATGCTGCTGCACATGGACGGCGCCCGCATCTCCAACGCCGCGGCCGCCCTCGGAGTACCGTTCCGCGAGTTCACCAGCGACGCCGGCGTCGACATGCTCAGCTTCGGCGGCACCAAGAACGGCATGATGCTGGGTGAGTGCATCGTGGTGCTGAACCCCGACGCATCCACCGGCCTGAAGTACCTGCGCAAGATCAACATGCAACTCTCGTCGAAGATGCGGTTCATCTCGGCTCAGCTGATCGCCCTGCTCGACGGCGACCTGTGGCTGCGCAACGCCGACCACGCCAACGCCATGGCCGCACGCCTGCGCGGCGCACTCGAACAGGGCTTGGCGGATGGTTCGGTGACCGGACTCTCCTTCAGCCAGCCCACCCAGGCCAACGCGATCTTCGCCGTGCTGCCCGCCGGCGTCGCCGACAAGGTGCGCGAGTTCTACAGGTTCTACGACTGGAACCCGGCCACCGGCGAGGTGCGCTGGATGTGCGGCTTCGACACGACCACCGACGACGTCGACGACTTCGTCGCCGCCCTGAAGAAGGAACTGATCAGCGCATGAACGTCTTCACGACCAAGCCCTGGTTGAGCTCTTACGCCGCGGGCGTGCCCAACACCATCGCGGACCCGACCGAAACCCTCGTGGACATGATCGAGGGCTCCACCCGGCGGTTCGCCGACAAGGTGGCGTTGGACTTCTTCGGCGGCACCATGACCTACGGCCAGCTGGGCGAGGAGATCTCCCGGGTGGCCAACGGTCTGCGCCGACTGGGCGTCAAGCCCGGCGACCGGGTCGCCCTCGTGCTGCCGAACTGCCCGCAGCACATCGTCGCGTTCTACGCGGTACTGCGCCTCGGCGCGATCGTCGTGGAGCACAACCCGCTGTACACCGAGCGGGAACTCCGCCACCAGTTCGAAGACCACGGCGCGAGCGTCGCCATCGTCTGGGACAAGGTCTACTCCATGGTGCGTGGTTTCCCCCGCGACATGGGCCTGCACACTGTCGTGGCCGTCGACGTCACCCGGTCGATGCCGTTGGCCACCCGGTTGGCGCTGCGGCTGCCGATACCCAAGTCCCGCACCGCCCGGGCCGCCCTCACCGTGGCCCAGCCGCTCAAGGATGCCATCGAGTGGAGCGCCCTGGTGGGCTCCCGCCGGCTGCGCACCGCGCATCCGCGCCCGCTGCTCGGCGACACCGCCGTGCTGCAGTACACCAGCGGCACCACGGGCTCGCCCAAGGGAGCCATCCTCACCCACTTCAACCTGCAGGCCAACGCGCAGCAGAGCGAGGCCTGGGTGCCCGGCCTCGAGCGCGGCAACGAGGTGTTCTACGGCGTCCTGCCGATGTTCCACGCCTACGGCCTCACCCTCTGCCTCACCGTGGCGATGTCGATCGGCGCCCGCCTGGTGCTGTTCCCCAAGTTCGACGAGGGCCTCGTGCTCAACGCCGTCAAGCGCACCCCACCCACCTTCCTGCCCGCGGTCCCGCCGATCTACGACAGGCTCGTCACCGCCGCCGCCAAGGCGAACATCAGCCTGCGCGGCACCAAGTACGCCATCTCCGGGGCGATGAGCCTGCCCTTGGCCACCGTGGAACTGTGGGAGACCGCCACCGGCGGCCTGCTCGTCGAGGGATACGGCATGACCGAATGCTCCCCCATCGCGGTGGGCAACCCGATGGGCCCGAGCCGGCGCCCCGGCAC
The DNA here is from genome assembly GCF_004403945.1 of Cryobacterium lactosi. Lineage (GTDB taxonomy): Bacteria > Actinomycetota > Actinomycetes > Actinomycetales > Microbacteriaceae > Cryobacterium > Cryobacterium lactosi. The sequence continues at coordinate 36,784 of NZ_SOHM01000008.1, forward strand.
CGTGGGGGTGCCTTTCCCCAGCACCGAGATCCGGGTCGTCGACCCGGCCGACCCGTCGGTGGACCGAGGCTTCGACGAGGAGGGCGAACTGCTCATCCGCGGACCGCAGGTCTTCTCCGGCTACTGGGATCGCCCCACCGAGACCGCTCAGACGCTGCTGCCGGATGGCTGGCTGCGCACCGGAGACATCGTCAAGGTATCGCCGGACGGCTTCGTCACCATCGTGGACCGCATCAAGGAACTGATCATCACCGGCGGGTTCAACGTGTCACCGTCGGAGGTTGAGGCGGCCCTGCTGTCGCACCCCGACGTCGCCGATGCCGCCGTCGTGGGCCTCAAGAGCGAGCACGGCGGCGAGGATGTCGTGGCCGCTGTGGTGCTCACAGCCGGCGCCACCCTGGACGTGGCCGGACTGCGGGAGTACTGCCGCACTCGCATCTCCGCGTACAAGGTGCCCCGCCGCATCGTCGAGGTCGACGACCTGCCCCGCTCGTTGATCGGCAAGGTGCTGCGCCGCAAGGTGCGCGACAACCTCGAAGCGGCCGCCTGAGCAGCACCCCCGTTTCAAATATGTGAATGCATGGAATATCTCGGCGCGCCCAGCGTTGACTCGACTGGGACGATGATGCCCCGCCCCGATATCGGAATCACGCACGAGAGAAAGCCGGGCATCATGACCCTCATCACAGACACCCACAGCCGCGCCGCCGACACCACGGCGCCGATCCTGCCGGCGATGGCCGAGCGGTGGAGCCCCCGAGGCTTCGATCCGATCGCCGTCATCGACGAGGACACCCTCACCACCGTGCTCGAGGCCGCCCGCTGGGCTCCCTCCGGCAACAACAACCAGCCGGCCCGCTTCATCGTGGCCCGCCGCGGCTCGGAGAGCTTCCGCAAGATCCACTCCAACCTGATGGGCTTCAACCAGGCCTGGGCCGACAAGGCGTCGGTGCTGATCCTCAACATCGCCGAGGGTGACAACCCCTGGGCCCAGTACGACCTGGGCCAGGCCGTCGCGCACCTCACCATCCAGGCGCAGCACGAGGGCCTCGCCACCCACCAGCTCGGCGGCATCGACCGCAAGGCCCTGGCCGACGCGTTCCACCTCAAGGCCAACCAGGACGCCGTCACCGTGACCGTGCTCGGTGTGCTCGGCAATGCCGGAGACCTCACCCCGGAGCTTCTCGAGCGCGAGATCGCCCCGCGCACCCGCAAGCCGCTCACCGAGGTCCTGCTCGTCAACGACTGAGCATCCGCGGTCTCGCACAAACGCCCCCTCGCGCGAGCGAGGGGGCGTTCGTCGTTTGCGGTGCGGGCTACGGGCGCAGCAGCACCTTGATCGCGCGGCGTTCGTCCATGGCTGCGTAGGCCTCGGCGACCTCGGTCAAAGGCAGCTGCAGGTCGAAGACCCGGCCGGGGTTGATCGCACCCGACAGCACCTCGGGCAGCAGTTCCTCCACGTAGGCGCGCACGGAGGCGACACCGCCGTTCACGCCGACGTTCCGGCCGAACAGTGCCTTGATCGGCAGTTCCGCGCCGCCGTTCGGCACGCCGACGTAGCCGACCATGCCGCCGGGGCGAGCCGAGCGGATCGCCTGGTCCATCGACTCCTGGGTGCCGACGCATTCGAGCACGCAGTCAGCGCCGACACCGTCGAACATCTCGTGGATGCGGTCAACACCCGCATCTCCCCGCTCCTCGACGATGTCGGTGGCGCCGAACTCGCGGGCCACGGCCTGCCGGTCGGCGTGCCTGGACATGGCCACGATGCGGGATGCACCGAGGCGCTTGGCGGCGATGATCGCGCAGAGGCCCACGGCTCCGTCGCCGACCACCACAACGGTGCTGCCGGTGGTGACGCCGGCCGAGACGGCGGCGTGGTGGCCGGTGCCCATCACGTCGGCCAGGGTGAGAAGGCCCGGAACCTGGGCGTCCGTGGGCTGCACGGGGGTGGCGACAAGGGAGCCGTCGGCGTGCGGAACCCGCACGCGCTCGCCCTGGGCGCCGTCGGCGAAGCCGCCGAGCCTGTCATCGGAGCCCCACCAGCCGCCGTTCAGGCAGGAGGTGCTGACGCCGTTCCGGCAGTTGACGCAGGTGTTGTCGCAGTCGTAGAACGGGGCGATGACGAAGTCGCCCACCTTGATCGTGGTCACGTCCGGGCCGATCTCGTCGACGATGCCGACGAACTCGTGGCCGATCCGGTGCGGTTCGTCGGTGGGGGTCACACCGCGGTACGGCCACAGGTCTGAGCCGCAGACGCAGGCAGCCACGACCCGCACGATGGCGTCGCCGCCGGTGGAGAGGACGGGGTTGGGTACTTCATCGAGTCGGATATCCCGCTCGCCGTAAATCACTGTTGCACGCATCCCAAAAGCCTACGCCGTCTCGCGAACTGTGAGCTTTGCCCCTTAATTTCGTGATTTTTGGGGCTTTTCTCACAGTTCGCGGGCTGGTTGAGAACCCGCGCGGATGCGTCAGTACCAGTCGGTCGAGCTCAGGAGCCGCGCGACGATGACGGGAGAGCCGCCCATGCGGGCTGACATCACCGTGGCCTGGCCCACGGCCCCGCCGATCGAAGAGAACAGCTGCACTCTCAAGTGGCTGAAGATGGAGCCTTCGGTGATGGCGAAGTATCCTCCGTCCCGCGGGTCGAGCGCCGTTTCGTACCTCAGCGGCCAGAGCCGCGCGACCTCGCCGGACACGATGACCGCGCGCTTTTCGAAGAGACCCAGCACCGTCCGGTCCGGGGGAATCGACTTTCGCGGCTGTTCCGGGTCGAACTGACCGAGGATGGTCGGCGAGACGCCCGAGTTCGTTTCGTAGAGGCGAGCGGTTTCCTGGTGCTGGACGTCGAAGGGCGACGGTGCGTCGCTCAACCACTCGCTGTCATAGATGCAGCTGCGCAGCTTCGCGTCGATCTGTGGCAGCACATCCGCGTGCCATTCGTTGCTGTCGGTGAGGGAATAGCTCGGTGGCAGGGCCGTCATCTCTTCAGTCAACAGCACGTCACGGTGGTTCGGGGAACTCACGTCGACGCGACGGCAGGATTCGAACCTGCGAATACCGGAATATGAAACCGGTCCCTTAGTCCACTTGGGTACGCCGCGATGACGTCAACGCTAGGCCGGACCGCCGCCGGGCGGGGCCCAGATGTCGCCGGTTGACGCCATGTAACCGACTGTGTCGGCCCGACCTGGACCGGGCGCTGACCTAGCCGCGAACGCGCAGGGGCAGCCGCACCGTCACCGTGGTGCCCTCGCCCAGCGCGCTGGCGAGCTCGACGGTGCCGGAGTGCGCCGTCACGAAGGACCGCACGATCGCGAGGCCCAGGCCCATCCCGGGGATGGCCAGTTCGGTGGAGTTGCGGGCGCGGAAGAACCTGTCGAAGACCTGACGTTGATCTTCGGCGCTGAGTCCGATGCCGTCGTCGGAGACCCGCAACACCGCATCCGTGCCATCGTGGTCGACGCTGAGGGTGACCGTGCCCTGCGCACGGGAGAACTTGATGGCGTTGGTGAGCAGATTGTCGATGACCTGTTCGATCGCGACCGGGTCGATGTCGGCGCGCACGTCGGTGTCGGCGACGGCGCTGATGGAGACGCCGGCGGCCTTCGCGTGCGGCCGGGCGGTGTCCAGGCTGGAGCGCAGGATCTGGCCGAGATCGGAGTCGACCCGGCGGATCGGCGGCTGGCCATCGGTGGCGCTGAGCAATTGGGCGATCACCGACAGGAGGCGTTCGGCGTTGCGCTCGATCACGCGGATCTCCATGGTGATGCCGAGCTCCTCGGCGTCGATCAGGCCGAGGTAGCCGATGATCGAGGTCAGCGGGGTGCGCAGCTCGTGCGACACCGTGGCAAGGAAGTCGTCCCGCACCGCGATGGCCTCCACCAGCGGGGTGACGTCGGTGGCCACCACGACGGTGCCCAGCGGATACCCGGACTCCCGTTCGACCACCCCGGACGAGGCGATGATGGCGCTCTGGTCGTCATCGCCGCCGACCCAGTACACCCGCCCGGCGACCAGGTCGCCGCGCATAGCCCTGGCGGCGATCTGATCGTCCAGGGCGACCAGGGTGGTACGGTCCACGTCGAACACGAGCGACGCATCCCGGCCGTACGAGCCGGTGGCCGAGTCGGTGCGCACGGCCAGCGCGCGGGCGGCCGCGTTGCTCAGGATCACCTCGCCCTGCGGGTTGTACAGCTCGATGCCGGCATCCACGGTCTCCATCACCGCTTCGAAGGTGGCCTGCCTGTCGGTCGTCTCCAGCAACGCCGCGCGGAGTTCGGCGGACACCATCACCAATTCGCGTTGTTGCGCGCGCAGGGCGTTGGCGGCGACTCGGGCCGTGATGGCGATGAACGCCGTGATGGTGGGCAGCAGCAGCACCGAGCCCCAGCCGGCCGCGTCGGTGGGCCAGACGCCGGCCTGCACCAGCGGGAAGGCGCTCACGAAAAGCGCTCCGATCAGGGCCAGGCCGAGCGCCCACCAGGCGAAGCCGTAGGCCAGCCAGAGCACGGGCAGCACGATGAGCATCCCCACGGCGGGGAAGATGTCGCGCACCCCGTCACGGAGGAACGCGACCACAACCACGTCGAGCAGCGGAACGACGACCAGCCACTGGTGCCCGTGCCGGCGCCAGGGCACGAACATGCTCACCAGGGTGGCCACGACGACCAGGCCGAGACCCACCTGGAAGCCGGTCTCGAGCAGAGTGTCCGGCGCACCGGCGAGGACGAAGCCCAGCAGCACCGCCACCGCGGCCAGGAACGGTAGCTGGGAGTACGGGAACTCCCGGATACTCCGCGGGCTGACCGGCGGGGGTCCCTCGCGTAGCTGCGGCACTCGACGATCCTCACGGTCAGTGAGGCGTCACAGGCTCAGTTGCCGGCCCTCCCCTGAATTCAAGCAGGTCCGCACCACAATGTCCCCCATTGCGGGCACATGTCGCCCGATGGGGTCAGGCGTGCCCGATCGGAGTTGCCGACACTGTCAAGGAGTCACCGTCCTCATCGAGGTCAACCAGAACCGTCTCGCCGTCACGGATGGTGCCGCCGAGCAGCGCCGTGGCCAACCTGTCGTCGATCTCGGTCTGCATCAGCCGCCGCAACGGCCGGGCCCCGTAGATCGGGTCGTAGCCGCGCTCGGCGAGCCAGGCGCGGGCATCCGGCGTCACCGCCAGCTCGAGCCGGCGTTCGCCCAGCCGGCGCTGCAGCCGGTCGACGTAGAGCTCAACGATCTGCGCGAGGTCGTCGGTGGACAGCGCCGAGAACACCACGATGTCGTCGAGCCGGTTGACGAACTCGGGTTTGAACGCCTGCCGCACCATCTGCTGCACGGCCGCCTCCTTCTCCTCCCAGCTGAGGGTGGGGTCCACCAGGTACTGCGAGCCGAGGTTGGAGGTGAGCACCAGGATGGTGTTGCGGAAGTCGACCGTACGGCCCTGCCCATCGGTGAGCCGGCCATCGTCGAGCACCTGCAGCAGCACGTCGAACACCTCGGGGTGCGCCTTCTCCACCTCGTCGAAGAGGATCACCGAATAGGGCCGGCGGCGCACGGCCTCGGTGAGCTGGCCGCCCTGTTCGTAGCCGATGTAGCCGGGAGGGGCGCCGACGAGGCGGGAGACGGAGAACTTCTCGCCGTACTCGCTCATGTCGATGCGCACCATGGCCTTCTCGTCGTCGAAGAGGAACTCGGCCAGCGCCTTGGCGAGCTCGGTCTTGCCCACGCCGGTGGGGCCGAGGAAGAGGAACGAACCGGTGGGCCGGTCGGGGTCGGAGATACCGGCGCGGCTGCGGCGCACGGCGTCGGCCACGGCGCGCACGGCCTGCTTCTGGCCGATCAGCCGGTGGCCCAGCTCGCCCTCGAGGTTCAGCAGCTTCTCAGTCTCCCCCTGCAGTAGCCGGCCCACCGGGATGCCGGTCCACGCGGCGACGACGGCGGCGATGTCCTCGGCGGTGACCTGGTCGCCCACCATCCGGGCACCCTCCTGCTCGGTCTGCTCGGCCTCGGCGAGTTCGCGCTGGATCACCGGGATGTCGCCGTAGAGCAGCTTCGAGGCCTTCTCCAGGTCACCACGGCGTTCGGCCACCTCGGCCTGGCTGCGGGCGCTGTCCAAGCGCTTGCGCAGGTCGCCGACCCGGTTCAACGAGGACCGTTCCTTGTCCCAGCGGGCCTGCAGCTCACCGAGTCTCTCCTGGCGTTCGGCGAGGTCGGCGCGCAGTTTCTCCAGCCGCGCCTTGGAGGCGTCGTCCTTCTCTTTCTTCAGGGCCAGTTCCTCGAGCTTGAGCCGGTCGACGCTGCGGCGCAGTTCGTCGATCTCCACCGGTGAGGAGTCGATCTCCATCCGCAGCCGGCTGGCGGCCTCGTCAATGAGGTCGATGGCCTTGTCGGGCAGTTGCCGGGCGGTGATGTATCGGTTCGACAGCGCGGCCGCGGCAACGAGCGCGGCATCCGCGATAGAGACCTTGTGGTGCGCTTCGTAGCGTTCCTTGAGCCCGCGGAGGATGGCGACGGTGTCTTCGACGGTGGGTTCGTCCACGAGCACGGGCTGGAAGCGGCGCTCGAGCGCGGCATCCTTCTCGATGAACTCGCGATACTCGTTGAGGGTGGTGGCGCCGATCAGGCGCAGCTCGCCGCGGGCGAGCATGGGCTTGAGCATGTTGGATGCGGCGACGGAGCCTTCGCCGCCGCCGGCGCCCATCAGGGTGTGCAGTTCGTCGACGAAGGTGATGATCTGGCCGTCGGCGTCGTTGATCTCCTTGAGCACGGCCTTGAGGCGTTCCTCGAACTCGCCGCGGTACTTGGCTCCGGCCACGAGTGCGGCCAGGTCGAGGGCCACAAGCTGCTTGTCCTTGAGCGAGTCGGCCACGTCGCCGGCCACGATGCGCTGGGCCAGGCCCTCCACCACGGCGGTCTTGCCCACGCCGGGTTCGCCGATGAGGACCGGATTATTCTTGGTGCGCCGGGTGAGCACCTGGCTGATCCGGCGGATCTCCGCGTCACGCCCGATCACGGGGTCGAGCTTGCCGCTCTTGGCGATCTCGGTGAGGTTCACGCCGTATTGTTCCAGCGCGGTCTTCTGCTTTTCGTCGGTTCCGGGGGCACCCTGCATGTTGGCCATCAAAAACATCCTTCGCAAATACTTGAGTGGACTCGACTCAAGTTTAGACGTAGGAGGGCAGATGCGCTACCGGCTGCCTGGCAGCAGCCGGATGCTGTGGCCAGTTCAGTTGACCTCGTCACCCTAACCGGATGATGCGCGTGCGCTAGCGCCAAGCTGGAATGAAGGTCCAGCGAGGCGTGCCATCCTCGATTTTTGTCACGGGGTGCGACACATCGACGGCGACAAGGGCAGGGAGAAAACAGATGACCGCCACGACCGACGGACGGGGGAAGCCAGACGGCATCCTCGACCGCATCCAGAACTTCTCGGACCCGAAACAGGAATGGCGCCGGTTGTTCTCCGAGTTGTACGGCACGTTCCTGCTCGTCATCGTCGCGGCCGGTGGCGGCATGATGAGCCAGGCCTTTCCCGGAGTCATCAGCCGGCAGGCTGCCGTCGTGGCGCCGGGACTCATGGTGCTCGGCGTCATCCTCTTCATGGGCAAGGTGTCGGGTGCCCACCTGAATCCCGCCGTCAGCATCGCTTTCGCGTTGCGCGGTGACTTCCCGTGGCGCCGCGTTCCGGGCTACATCCTCGTGCAGCTCATCGGCGCAACGCTGGCCAGCTTGGTCCTGGCGGCAATCATCGGGGTGTCATCGAGCTACGGGTCGAACTACCCGGCCACCGATTACTCGGCCGGTGCGGCGTTCTGGATGGAGGCCCTGCTGACCCTGGGCCTCGTCAGCGTAATCCTCGGCACAGCCTCCGGCGCGCAGAACGTGGGGCTCTTCGGCGCGTTCGGTGTCGGCGCCTACATCGCCCTGGCCGGGCTGTGGGGCAGCCCCATCTCGGGAACCTCGATGAACCCCGCCCGCACGTTCGGCCCCGACCTCGTCAGCGGTAACTTCACCGACTACTGGGTCTACGCTGCCGGCCCCATCGTCGGCGCCGTCGTCGCCGTCGGCGCAGCCTTCGTGCTGCGGGGCCGCGGTGGCGGGAAGTCCGGTTCGGGGGCTGCCCAGGGCGCTCTTTTCACTGAAGTGAGGTAAAGCCGACGGACCCGGGGCTAATCCGTGACCGTCAGGCCACGTCACGCAGGGATGGTACTCACACCGACGTGCTGGGTGAGGAATTCACGCACGTCACCGAGCTCGGCATCGTTGATCCCGTGCGCGAGGCCCGGGTAGACCCGTTCCACGAGAGTGGCGTGCTGCGGCAGGTAGGCACTGGTGCGGGTGATCGCGGGCTCGCCGATCACCTTGTCCAGGGCGCCGCGACCCCAGAAGACGGGCGGGCGGCTGCCTGCGAGGGCCTCGTCGCCGGGCTGCGCCGCGCCCAGCACGAAGCCGCCGAGCACGACGGGGGCCAGCACCCGATCAGGCCGGGTGCGCAGCAGCTGGCTGACCATCAGGCCGCCCTGTGAAAAGCCGATCGGCACAACGAGGGTGCCGGCGGCCAGGTGCGTGTCGATCCAGGCCCAGATCGTCTCGGTGGCCGCGGCGACCGGTTCGACTCCGGGGTTTCCGGGGGTGGTGATCGGGAACCACGCCGCGCCGCCGTTGCCAAGCTCGACCGGTGCGCGCAGGGATGCCCACGGCAACGTGAGGCCCAGCGCCGGCATGAGGCCGGTCAGGTCGTGCTCGTTGGAGCCGTACCCGTGCAAGAGGATGACCACGGCGGGTGCCGCGGTGGTGCCGGCCGGCCAGTCACGGGAGCGCACGTCCCGCAGCGGCTGGCTCATCGGGCGATCAGTTCGTCGGTGGAGAGGTCGGGCAGCGAGACGGTGACCTGGGTGCCCCATGGGTCGGTGACCGAGACCGAGCGCCCGTCTCCGGCGAACGGAATCGACCGGGCCGTCAGGCGCGCGGTGAGGGCCTGCAGGTCTGCGGCCGCGGGCACCGTGACGGCTACATCGCCGAGCCCGAGGCTTGCCGCGCGGGGGCCGGAGCCACGGCTGTTCCAGGTGTTCATGGCGATGTGGTGGTGGTAGCCGCCGGCCGAGGCGAAGAGCGCGCCCGGGTAGTTGCCCTGGGTCGCCTCGAATCCGAGCGCGTCGACGTAGAAGGCGCGAGCGGTCGGGATGTCACCGACCTGCAGGTGCACATGACCGACCGCGCCGGGCAAGGCGGGGCCGGCATCCAGGATCATCTGGTCGAGGTGGCTCTGCAGGTAGGCGTTGGGGTCGAGGTACTCTGTGGCCATCCGGATCTGCTCACCGTCGTGGATCCAGGTGCTGCGGTCACGGTCGGTGTACAGCTCGACACCGTTGCCCTCCGGGTCGGTGAAGTAGAACGCCTCGCTCACCAAGTGGTCGCTGGAGCCGATGAAGCGGCTGCGCGGGTCCTGCGCGGCGCGGTAGACCGTGGCCGCGAGGCTGCCGGGGGTCTCGAAGAGGAACGCGGTGTGGAACAGGCCGGCCTGACGCGGGTCGACGCCGGGCAGGTCGGGGGTGTGGATCAGCCGGACGAGCGGCGTCGTGCCGCGGCCGAGCACGCGGTGCACTTCGCGGGCACGGCTCTGCTCCTCGAGGGGCTCCATCGCGAACGCGCCGGAGTAGTAGTCCGACATGGTCTCGAGGTCGCCGACCCGCAGGGTCACGGCGCCCATCGACGTGTCGGCATTGAGGATCTGCTCGGCGGATGTGTCGCTCATGACTGCCTCCCGGTAGTGCGATTAATTGCTTGTAGCTACAACCTTACAGCATGTGCACGCGCCTCGGTCCCTGCCGGTCGCGGAATAGCCCGAGTGCCCAGGTCGTTTACCTATGCGTACGCATGAATTTCAAAGCAGAACAGTAAGGAAGTGCTCCTCATGACCAGGTTCAACAACAAGGTAGCGATCGTCACCGGCGGCGGAAGCGGCATCGGCGCGGAGATCTCCCGTGAGCTCGCCGCCGAGGGCGCCTCCGTGGTGGTCACCGACATCAAGATCGAGGCCGCCCAGAGCGTTGTCGATGAGATCGTCGCCGCCGGCGGCCACGCCGCCGCCTTCAGCCAGAACACCGCCAAGTGGGAGGACTCCGAAGCGGTCGTGGCCTTCGCCCAGAAGACCTTCGGCGCCCTGCACCTGGCCGTGAACAACGCCGGCATCGGTGCCGCGCCCCAGAAGATCGGCGACTACGACATCGCCGCATGGGACCGCGTTCGCGCCGTGGACCTGGACGGGGTCTTCTACGGCCTGAAGTTCCAGCTGCCCGCCATCGTCGCCGCCGGTGGCGGCGCCGTGGTCAACATGGCCAGCGTGCTCGGCTCGGTCGGCATCGCTGAGAACGCCGCGTACGTCACCAGCAAGCACGCCCTGATCGGCCTCACCAAGGTCGCCGCCCTCGAATACACGGCGGATGGCGTGCGCACGAACGCCGTCGGACCCGGCTTCATCGACACCCCGCTGGTGCGCTCGAGCCTCTCCCCCGAGGCGCTGACCGCGCTCGAGAGCCAGCACGCGTCCCGCCGCCTCGGCACCGACAAGGAGGTCGCCGCGCTCACCCTGTTCCTGCTCAGCGACGCGGCCTCCTTCATCTCGGGCAGCTACCACCTCGTCGACGGCGGTTACTCCGCCCAGTAGTCGGCTCCATATCGCGGTGCGCCCGCACGATCTCGTCGAGGCGATAGACCCGACCTGACGGCGCCCGGGCGCGGCCGGCCGCGACGGCGTCGGCTTCCAACCGGGCGTTCAGTCCGTTCCGCGGCGCAGAATCAGGTTCATCATCACCTGGGACATCACGAGCTCACCGGCCTGATTGCTCAGCTCGATCTGGGTGCGCACGAGGCCCCGGTCCGGCTTAGACCCTGAGACGCGAGCGGACAGCACGGTGAACCGGGCCGAGAGGACGTCGCCGGGGCGCACCGGACGGTGCCAGCGGAGTTCGTCCACGCCCGGAGAGCCCAGGCTGGTGCGCTCGTTGAGGTAGTTGTCCACCATGATCCGCATCATCAGGGCCGTGGTGTGCCAACCGCTGGCGATGAGACCGCCGAACGGTCCGGCGAGCGCGGCGACCGGATCCATGTGCATCAGGTGGGGGTCGAACGTGGCGGCGAAGGCCACGATGCTCTCGCTGCTGATCCGCATCGCGCCGCACTCCACCACGACACCGGGTCGGTAGTCCTCGAAATAGCGGTCGATCAGGGGCACGGCCAAGAAATCATCCATAGGAGTACCACTGTAGGCACCGGACCGGGTCTGGATGCTCACGGCGTTTCTGGCGATTGTTCCGCCCGGCGGACCTTCGTTCCGAAAAATGCGTCCTGGAGTCACTTTTAGTGCTAGCGTCACTATGAAACGATTCAAAAGGGAATTGTTTAGCAGTTTCGATCACGACCGTACGTCCCCACGGGACAGGTTCGGTCCCTCGCCATTGGCGCCGAAGGAGATCTGTACATGAGCACGACAACAGCCGGGGAAGTCCGTCCCGAAGCCAGCATCGGGAAGCGCGACCCGAAGAAGGCCGCGATGAGCGGGTGGATCGGCAGCGCACTCGAGTACTACGATTTCGCGCTGTACTCGCAGGCCGCTGCCCTGGTCTTCCCCACTGTCTTCTTCCCGTCGGGAAACGCGACAGTCGCCATCATCGCCTCCCTCGCGACGTACGCGGTGGGCTACGTCTCCCGCCCGATCGGGGCCATCGTCCTCGGCGCGTGGGGAGACCGGCACGGCCGCAAGAACGTGCTCACCTTCGCGATGTTACTGATGGGCTGCGCGACCTTCCTCGTCGGGCTGCTGCCCACGTTCGGCCAGATCGGTATTCTCGCGCCCATCCTGCTGGTGGCGCTCCGCCTCATCCAGGGCTTTGCGGTCGCCGGCGAGCTCGGTGGCGCCAGCGCCATGATCGTCGAGCACTCGCCGGACTCCCGACGCGGTTTCTTCGCCAGCTTCAGCCTGCAGGGCACCCAGTTCGGCTCCATCCTGGCCACCGGCCTGATGCTCCCCCTCGCCGCGATCCTCAGCGACGAGCAGTTCCAGACCTGGGGCTGGCGCATCCCGTTCCTGCTCAGTGCCCTCGTCATCCTGGCCGGCTGGATCATCCGCCGCCGGGTGCAGGAGCCCCCGGTCTTCCTCGCCCAGTCCGACGCCGCCATGGCCAAGCGCCGGCTCCCCATCGTCGAGCTCGTGCAGACCCACCTCTGGGTCCTGATCCGCTGCATCCTGATGACCCTGACCAACGTCATCGGCATGGCGACCCTCGTCTTCGGCGTGGCCTTCGCCACCCAGGAGGGTTATGGCAACGGCTTCACCACGAGCGAGTTCCTCTGGGTCACCCTGGTGGCCAACGTCGTCGCAATCGTCACCATCCCGATCTTCGGCGCCCTGTCCGACAAGATCGGCCGGCGCACGCTGATGCTGATCGGCGGGATCGGCGGTGGCCTCCTCGCGGGGGTCTACCTCTGGGCGATCGAACAGGGCAGCCTGGCGCTGGTCTTCGTGTGCGTCATCGTCATCCAGGGCGTCTTCTTCCAGATGTGGAACGCGACGTTCGCGACCTTCTACCAGGAGCAGTTCCCGATGCGCATCCGGGTCACCGGCTTCGCGGTCGCCCAGAACGTCGGCCTGATGATCGCTGCCTTCTTCCCGAGCATCTTCACCGCGATCGCGCCTCCAGGAACGACGAACATCCCGCTGGTGATCGGATCGTTGGCGTTCGGCATCTGCCTCGTTGCTGCCGTCGCCGCGTTCCTGTCCGATGAGACCAAGGGCACCTCGCTCGAAGACCTGGAAACCAAGTCGATCAAGCTCCCCTGACCATCAGCGCCGATCCAACTGCACCACGAACGGATACCCCATGACGATCGCTCCCCAGAAGACCTGGCCGGTGAAGCACAGTGCGCTACTGCGGGCACCCCAGCGGCTCATCTCCCGCGAGGGTATCGATGACCTGGTTCACCGATTGTGCGACAACCTGGTCAACATCAGCGACGAGACCGGGGAGTTCCTGCTCCGTCTGGACGACGGCAGGGTCATCGACACCAAGGGCTGGGCGGGGTGGGAGTGGACCCATGGGATCGGCCTGTACGGCATCTGGCAGTACTACAACCAGACCGGCGAGCCGGGGATGCTGGACATCGTCGACTCCTGGTTCGGCGCGCGGCTGGCCGAGGGCACCACCAAGAACGTCAACACCATGTCGCCGCTGCTGACCCTCGCCTACCGGTACGAGGAGACGGGCGACCGCACCCTCCTGCCGTGGCTGGATTCCTGGGCAGAGTGGGCGATGCGGTCGATGCCGCGCACCCCGCACGGCGGCATGCAGCACATCACCCTGGCCGAGGAGAACCACCACCAGCTCTGGGACGACACCCTGATGATGACCGTCCTGCCGCTGGCCAAGATCGGCATGCTGCTGGGCCGGCCGCAGTACGTCCAGGAGGCGACATTCCAGTTCCTCACCCACGTCGCCTACCTCATGGACCGCGACACCGGACTCTGGTTCCACGGCTGGTCGTTCGACGGCGAGCAGAACTTCGCCCGGGCGCGCTGGGCGCGGGGCAACTCGTGGCTGACCATGGTGATCCCCGACTTCATCGAGCTGCTTGACCTGCCCGAGTCCGACCCGGTGCGCCGGTTCCTGACCGAGGTCCTGCGGGCCCAGGTCGCCGCCCTTGCCAGGCTGCAGGACGACTCCGGGTTGTGGCACACGCTGTTGGACGACCCGTCGTCCTACCTCGAAGCGTCGGCCACGGCGGGATTCGCCTACGGGATCCTCAAGGCGGTGCGCAAGGGCTACCTCGACGCCGGGTACGCCGCCACGGCCGAGAAAGCTGTGCGGGCGATCATCGCCAACGTCTCCGCTGATGGCGAGCTGCTGCAGGTCTCGTTTGGCACCGGCATGGGGTCGAGCCTCGACTTCTACCGGGAGATCCCCTGCACCTCGATGCCGTACGGGCAGGCGATGGCCATCCTGTGCCTTGCCGAGTACCGGCGCACCTATTACTGATGACACCACCGAAGGAACACCAATGAGACTCGTCAGCATCGACATCGACGGCATCGAACGACCCGGCGCCGTGCTGCACGGACCGGACGGCGTCGACCGCGTTCTGGATCTGGGGGCCGGCACTCCAAGCGCGACGCTGGTGCAGCTCCTCGCCGACGATGCCGCCCTCGCCACCGCCAGGGCCGCGATCGACCGGGCCGACCCGGTCACGCTGCCCCGACTGGCCGACCTGCGGCTCGCGCCACCGGTGAGGCCGCTCACCATCCTGTGCCTGGGCTACAACTACGGCGGACACATCGAGGGTCACACCGAAGGCCTCGTCGAGGGAGATCAGGGTGAGGAGGCTCCGCCCTACCCGAACGTCTTCATCAAGACGGCCAACACGATCGGCGGCCCGCACGACCCGGTCGTGATGCCGCCGGCCGCGACCGACGTGGACTACGAGGGCGAGATCGCCGTGGTGATCGGCCGCACGGCCCGCAACGTCGCCGAAGCGGATGCGCTGGCGCACGTGGCCGGTTACACCCTGTTCAACGACGTGTCAGATCGCGGCTGGCAGGACCGCTCGAGCCAGTGGGCCCTCGGCAAGAGCGTCGACGGCTTCGGCCCGCTCGGCCCCTGGATCGTGACCGCCGACGAGGTGCCGAGCCTGGCCGGCCGGCAAATGGAGGTCGAACTGAACGGCGTCGTGACGGTGCGAGCCAGCACCGACGCGATGGTCTACGGCGTCGCGTTCCTGGTTCACTACCTGTCCCAGATCATCACGCTGCAGCCCGGCGATATCATCTCGACCGGCACCCCCGCCCGGTCGGTGCAGGCGCAGTCGGCTCACCGGCCGCTCGCCGACGGGGACACGGTGACGATCCGGGTGACCGGGCTGGGCGAGCTGACCACGACGTTCGTGCGCTAGCTGTCCTGGGCCACCCCGGGCTCAGTTCCGCCGGCTGAGCAGGTCGGCGAGCAGGTGCAACTGCTGCGGGTCTTCGAGGGCGGAGCCGACGGCAACCACGCGCACCCCGGCATCCAGGAATTGCTGGGCGTTGGTGGCGTCCATGCCGCCGGTGGCCACGAATCGCAGCTGCGGGAACGGCCCGCGGATGTGCCGGAACCAGCCCGCGCCCAGCCACTGCGCGGGGAAGGCCTTCAGCCAGCCGAGCCCGAGTTCACTGGCGATCTGCACCTCGCTCGGTGTGGAGACGCCGGGCAGGATCGGGATGCCGTGCTCCTGGGCGGCGAGCACCACCCGGGGGTCGAGGCCGGGCGAGACGAGGTACCGGGCACCGGCGGCAACCGCGAGCGGGATCTGCCGGGGCGAGACGATGGTGCCCGCCCCCACGATCTTGCCGCGCAGCTCGGCCAGGCGCACGACTTCGCGCAGGGCCCGCAGGTCCTCGTCGGACTGCAGCGTGACCTCGACGGCGTCGATGCCGAGGTCCCAGGCGGTGGTGGCCAGCTGCACCGCCCGCTCGACGCCGGTGCCGCGGAGGATCGCCATCAGCGGCGCTGTGGAGAAGGCCTCATCGAACCAGGCGGCCGTCGAGGCCGGCGTGGGGCTGGTGATGCTCATGACAGGACTCTTTCGTCGATGGAATCTCCCGTGGTCAGGAGGGTGAGTGCTGCGCGCCGGTGCCCGGCCCGCAGTCGTTCGTCGGGCGACGCGCCCTCGAGCAGGGCGGCGAGGTAGCCGCCGGCGAAGGCGTCGCCGGCGCCGACGACATCGACCACGTCGACGACGAGGGCCGGCTCGAAGATCTCCCGGCCGTTCAGGTAGGCCGTCGCGCCCACGGCGCCGTCTTTCACCACGAGCTCGGGAATGTCCGTGAAGAGGGCGCGCACATCGCCGGCCCCTTCGGTTCCCCAGAGGCTCTCCGCCTCGTCGCGGCCGGTGAACACGAGATCTGCGCGACGGGCCAGCGCGGCGAGGGCATCCGCCGCCGTGGCGCAGTCCCAGAGAGCGACCCGGTGGTTGACGTCGAAACTGACCAGCACACCGGCGTCGCGGGCGCGGTCGATGATGCGGGAGAGGAACCCCGCCGCCTCTGATGAGATCGCCGCCGTGATGCCGGAGACGTGCAGAATACGCACGCCGGTCAACTCGACCCGGTCGGCGTCGGCAGCCGAGAGGTGCGCCGCGGCCGAACCTGCACGGTAGTACTGCACACCCTGCCCGGGATCCTTCACGTACAGCCCGGTCGGATGCGCCGGGTCGAACAGGACCCGTGACACGTCGACACCTCGTGCGGCCAGTTGTGCGTGCACCCGGTGGCCGAGCGCGTCGTCGCCGAGCCGGCTGAACCACGCGGCCCGGTGGCCGAGCGCGGCCACGTGGGCGGCGACGTTCGACTCCGCACCGCCGGCGTCGAGCCGGAACTGCTGCGCGTCGATCAGTCGGTCGCCGGTCTGCGGCGCGACCATCGCCATCGTCTCGCCGATAGCGAGTAGCTCGGTGGGCATGCCGGCGCTCATTTCAGGTCGGTGACCGGGGCGGCATCCATGTCGTCGAAGGCCTGGTTCTCACCGGCCATCGCCCAGATGAAGGAGTATGCGGCCGTGCCGACACCGGAGTGCAGCGACCAGCTGGGCGAGATGATCGCCTGCCTGTCGGCGACGACGAGGTGTCGGGTCTCGTCCCGCTCGCCGAGCAGGTGGATGACGCGGGCGTCGGCCGGCACGTCGAAGTAGAGGTAGCACTCGGTGCGCCGGTCGTGGGTGTGCGCGGGCATGGTGTTCCACATCGAACCGGGGTGCAGCTGGGTGACGCCCATCACGATCTGGCAGGACTTCACGCCGTTCTCGTGGATGTACTGGTTGAGCGTGCGCCGGTTGGAGGTGACCTGGTCGCCGAGCTCCCGCACGGTGCCCTCGCCGGGCGCCACAAGGGCCGCGGGGTAGCTGGTGTGCGCGGGAGCCGAGAACAGGTAGAACTGCGCGCCGGCATCGGCGGCAGCTTCCGGCGCATCGGCGAAGACGACGTCGCGGATGCCGCGGCCAAGATACAGGCACGCTCCGGTGGCCAGCTCGTAGACGTGGCCGTCCGCGGTCACGGTGCCCGCTGCGCCGACGTTGATGATGCCCACCTCGCGGTGTTCCAGGAAGTACTCGCTACGGATCTCTGGGTAGCCAGGCAGCACCAGGTCGGCACCGGCCGGCACGGCGCCGCCGAGCACGATGCGGTCGTGGTGGGTCAGGGTGACCCGCACTTCACCGGGCACGAAGAGGTCGGGCACGAGGTACTGGGCGCGCAGGTCGCCGGTGGTCATACCCGGGATCTGGGTCGGGTTGGTTGCGTATCGCTGTTCCATGGTTGCTCCTTGGTGGGTATCTGGTGGGCTCAGCGCACGAGCCAGCCGCCGTCGACCGGCACGATGGTGCCTGTGACGTAGGCCGACGCGTTGGACGCGAGGAAGACGAATGCGCCCTGCAGGTCGGCGGGGGTGCCCCAGCGGCCGGCGGGAATCCGGGCCAGGATCGCCTTCTCGCGCTCGACGTCGGCGCGGAGGGCCGCGGTGTTGTCGGTGGCCATATAGCCGGGGGCGATGGCGTTGACGGTGACGCCGGACGCCGCCCACTCGTTGGCGAGGGCCTTGGTCAGGCCCGCGACGGCGTGTTTGGAGGCCGTGTAGGCGGGCACGAAGACGCCGCCCTGGAAGGACAGCATCGACGCGATGTTGATGATGCGCCCGTGGCCCCGTTCCACCATGTGCCGCCCGGCGGCTTGGGAGAGGTGGAAGACGGCGTCGAGGTTGATCGACAGCACGTCGTTCCAGTTGTCGGCGGGGAAGTCCACGGCCGGCGCCCGGTGGATGATGCCGGCGTTGTTGACCAGGATGTGCAGGTCGCCGAGCTCGTCGATGACCTCGGTCACGGCCGAGGCGATCTCGGCCGGACTGGCCTGCACCAGGTCGCGTTGCACCAGGTGCACCCGGCGGCCGAGGGCGCGGATCTGCTCCGCGGTCTCGCTCGCGTCGGCGCGGTCGAGCAGTGCGACGTCGGCGCCCGCTTCAGCGAGGGCGATGGCGGCGCCCTGGCCGAGCCCACGGGTGGAGCCGGTGACGAGGGCGACCTGCCCGTCGAGGCGGAAGGAATCAAGAATCATGGGGGTCCCCGATCGGGTCGGTGCTCGTGGGATCGATGAAGGTGGTGGTCAGTTCGCCCAGGCCGGCGACGCGGATGGTGACGGCGTCGCCGTGCGCCAGCGCACGGTGGGTCTCGAGGGCCTCCGGCAGTTTCTGCGGTGTTCCGGTCGAGATGATGTCGCCCGGCTCCAGGGTCATCACCTGGCTGAGGTAGTGCACGATGAACGCCATCGAGAAGATCATCGTGGAGGTGCTCTGCGAGACCGTCACGACGCCATCCCGAACCACCTCGACGAGCAGGTCCTGAGGGTCGGGTACCGCGTCCGCGGTGACCAGTTCGGGCCCCAGCGGGCCGAAGCCGTCGAAGCACTTGCCGAGCTCCCATTGGCTGGACCGGCCCTGCCAGTGGCGGTCGGAGACGTCGTTGAACAGGGTGTAGCCGGCGACGTGGTCCAGGGCGGACTCCAGCGGAACGGCGTGGGCGCGTCGGCCGATCACGAGCGCGATCTCGCCCTCGTAGTCCACCTCGCTGCTCGCCACCGGCAGCAGCACCGGGGTTCCGGGCGCGCCGAGCACGTTCGGGGTTTTGACGAACACGTCGGGGTAGGCCGGGTCGCCGGCAGTCGGGTCTTCTCCGGCGGCCACGTGCCCCCGGTAGTTGTAGCCGAGGCAGAGGATCTTGCCCGGTCGCACCGGCGGGAGCAGCTGAACGTCGGCCAGCAGCGGCAAGACCTCGGGTGACGCCGTGGCACGCTCGACGACCTCGCGGGCGGCGGCGAGAGCCTTGGCATCGCTGATGATCTCCACAACGGTGAAAGGGGCCAGGGACACGATGCGGTCGCCGGCGCTGGAGGCGATGACGGCGCCGGCCTGCTCGCCACCGGACCGGTCGCCACCGGGCTGGGCGTAGCTGACGAGCCTCACCAGAACGGCTTCCGGCCCGGGAGGGCGACTCTGGTGAGGGCTTCGAGGTAGAAGTAGTCGCCCCACAGGGTGCCCTCGTCGACACCGTTGTTCTTCGGCAGGTCGTAGACGCTGTGCAGCAGCAGCGCGTCGGAGTCCTCGGGGCGCTCCGGAGTGTAGTTGTCGATGAGGGAGGCGAGCATGGTGTGCGCCGCGTCCGCGGCGCGCTCGGCGCGCTCGCCCGTGCCCTCGAGCTCGGCCAGTTCGAGCAGGCCGCAGACCGCGATCGCGGCCGAGGAACTGTCCCGGGGGGCGTCACTGCCGTCGACGTAGACGAGGTCCCAGAACGGGACGGAGTCGGCGGGCAGGTGCGCCAGGAAGTAGTCGGCGCAGCGCCACGCGGCGTCGAGGAGGAGCGGGTCGCCGGTGGCGCGGTAGTTGAGCGCGAATCCGTAGATCCCCCAGGCCTGGCCGCGGGCCCAGCAGGAGTCGTCGAACGCGCCCTGTTCGGTAGCCCCGCGCAGAGCCTCGCCGGTCTCGATATCCCAGTAGAAGGTGTGGAAGGTGGAGTTGTCGGCGCGCACGATGTGCTCGCGCAGCTGAGCGGTGTGCCGCTGCACGGCATCCGGGAAACGCGCCTCGCCGGTCTGTTCGCCGGCCCAGGTGAGCAGGGGCATGTTCATCAGGCTGTCGACGATGGTGCGGCCTCGCTGGCGGGGATCGGAGAGATCGCCCCACGCCTGGATGATGCCGGCCGGTTCGAGCAGCCTGAGCATGAGATGGTCGGCGGCGAGCAGCGCGGCTTCTCGGCCGTCGGCGTCAGCCAGCAACCGCCAGGCCGGCACGGTGGACAGGGTATAGAGAAAGCCCAGGTCGTGGGTGTCCAGGTCTTCGCCGGCCCGCACCCGCCGGGCAAAGTCTGCCGAGTGCGCCAGGGCGGCGTCACGGAAGACCTCCTCCTGGGTCAGTTCCCAGGCCAGCCACTCCATGCCGTTGAAGAAACTGGTCGTCCAGCCCCGGTTGCCGCCGAGCGGGAATCCGGCGGTGGCCGGACGCGGGAGGTACCGACCGTTCAGGGTGGTGTCGTCGGGGTAGCCCGCACCGAACGTTGTGCTGTTGCGGCGCACGGTTGCGAGCGCCGCTGCTAGCGCCAGGTCTACCGCGGTGGCGGTCGTGCCCGGCGTGGGTGAGGTCGTCATCGGTTGTGTCCTTAGCTGCGTCCCGGCGCCAGCGCCGGGACATCGTCGATGGTGAGAACGGGTCGAAGGGTGTACCGGGAGTTGGCCCAGGCGAGGTAGAACGCGGGCGCCATGGTCAGGCCCAGCGCGATGGCGGGCATGCTCGTGAACAGGGCGATCTGGGTGCCGATCATGAGCAGGGAGACCACGGTGAGGTACCACCGGCGCACGCCGAGGTAGAGGCTCGCCCTGATCACGTCGCCGAGGCGGGCACCGGGGGTGTCGGCGATGGCGACGAGGCTGATCAGACCGACGGCGATCACCAGTACGGTGAGCACCCCGAGAACGGGGACGACCGCGACCGAGATGGTGCTGTCGGCGAAGAACTTCAGGTCGACGAGCAGCACCACGACCACGGCGGTGACCAGGGCGCCGAGCTGGAACGCCCGGCGCCAGGTGGTGAGCCAGCCGGCGAGGAACGCCCGAGCCGGGGTGGCTCCGCCGCGGCTGAACTCTCGGAAGGTGGCGAATGCGGCGCTGACCCCGGGGGTGCAGAACGGCGCCGTCAGGGCCAGCAGGGGCCAGGACCGTGCCGGGTCGGTGGTGATGAGCAGTAGGACCAGCGGCAGACCGGCGACGACGAGCAGCACATTGGTGATCAGGGCCAGATAGAGAACGCCGGTGATCATGGTGAACGTGCCGTGCGCGAGAGGTTTCACCGGATCATCCCTTCATCCCGCTCGTGGCGAGTCCTTCGACGAAGTACTTCTGCCCGAGCAGGAAGATGATCGCGATCGGGATCACCGAGATGGTGAGTCCGGCGAACAGCAGGGCGTAGTTCGTGTCGAAGAGGTTGCTGACGAAGCTCTTGAGGCCGAGCTGCACCGTCCACAGGTTGGGGTCGCGCAGGTAGATGAGCGGTCCGAGGTAGTCGTTCCAGGTGTTCACGAAGGTGAGCAGGCCCAGGCTGGCCAGCGCCGGCACCGACAGGGGCAGCATGATGCGACGCCAGATGCCGTATTCGCTGAGCCCGTCGAGGCGGGCGGCCTCGGAGAGCTCCTCGGGGATGGTCTCGTAGAACTGCTTCATGAGGAACACCCCGAATGCGCCGAACGCCTGCAGCAGAACGATCGACCACAGGGTGTTCGACACCTTGAGCTCGCTCATCAGGATGAACTGCGGAATCATGTAGGACTGCCACGGCACCGCGATGGTGCCGATGTAGACCAGGAACAGGGCGTCGCGGCCGGGGAACCGGATCCGGGCGAAGCCGTAGGCGGCGAACGACCCGGTGAGCACCTGCAGGAACGTGACAACCACCGCGAGGAACATGGTGTTGCGGATCCAGGTGAGCATGTCCGACTTCGTCCAGATTTCGACGTAGTTGTTCCAGACGAAGATCTCGGGGAACCAGGTCACCGGCACCGAGAACACCTCGTTCGAGGTTTTGAGCGAGCTCAGCACCATCCAGATGAACGGTGCGAACAGCGCCAGCGCGGCGACGATGAGCACCGTGTAGCCGGTGACCCGGCCCGCCCGCTTGAGCGGCGACCCCGAGCGTGGGCCGCGCGGCGTGGCTTCGGAGTCGGCGAGCTTGCGTAGCCCGCGACGATCCTCGATGGGAACCATGAGACCGGTCATCAGGCACTCCTTCTCTTATTGGCGAGAAACTGCGCCACGGTCACGGTGATGCAGAGGAAGAACAGGGCAACGGACGCGGCCGAGGCGTAGCCGAACTGGCTCTCCTCGAACCCCTTGGTGTAGATGAACTGGGACAGCACCAGGGTCGACTGTCCGGGTCCGCCCTCGGTCATCACCAGGATCAGGTCGAAGATCTTGAACGAGTTGATGGTGAGCATCACCGTGACGAAGAAGGTGGTGGGCCGCAGGCACGGCATGGTCACGTTGAAGAAGCGCTGGATGGCGTTGGCGCCGTCCATGCGGGCGGCTTCGTGCAGTTCGCGCGGCACGGTCTGCAGCCCGGCGAGGAACAGGATCATGTAGTAGCCCATGTCGCGCCAGGTGCTGACGATGACCACGGCGGGCATCGCCCAGTCGGAGGAGGTGAGCCAGCCGGGCGGGTTGGCGAAGCCGAAGGCGCGCAGGATCTCGTTGATCGGGCCGTAGTCGGGGCTGAAGAGCAGGTTCCAGACGATGGCGATGGCCACGATGGACGTGATGTACGGGAAGAACGCGGCGGTGCGGAAGAACGCGACGCCGCGCAGCTTGCTGTTCAGCAGCAGCGCGAGGCCGAGGGCCACGACGAAGGTAAGCGGGATGTGCAGCACCGAGTAGTACAGGGTGTTGAACAGGGCGATGCGGAAGCTGCCGTCGCCGACCAGGCGCTGGAAGTTCGCCAGGCCCACCCAGTTGGCGGTGCCGAAGACGTTCCAGTTCGTCATGGACATGTAGAACAGCACCAGGATCGGCACCAGGGTCAGCAGGGCGAAGCCGAGGAAGTTCGGCAGGATGAAGCTCCACCCGATCAGGGCGTTTCTCCGGGCGAGCCGGGAGCGCCGGCGACGCAGCGACGGCGACGGTCCAACGGCGACGTCTGTGGCGGTTGTGGTCGCCATGGGTGGATCTCCTTCGATGAGGGGGAGGTGCTGGGGTGGCCGGCCGGCCCGGGTGAAGCCCAGGCCGGCCGTCCGGAGGGGAGTTAGTCGAGCCCGACTTCGTTCTTCACGCGGTCTTCGGCGCCCTTGATGGCGCTGTCGATCGGCTCTGAACCGGACATGACGGCCGTGTGCAGGTCACCGAGGATGCCCTGGATGGCCGCCGTCTTGGTGGACGTCGGGTTCTCCGGCAGGGTCTCGTGGGTGGAGATGGCGAACTTCGACAGTTCGTCGGTGGGGCTGCCTGCCACGGAGAAGTAGGTCTCGACGACACCGTCGTTCAGCAGGGCGGGGGTGATGCCGATGGCGGCCAGGGCCTGCGCTGCCTCTTCACTCGCCGCGTAGGCGAGGAAGTCCTTCGCCGCCTGCACCTTGTTGTCGGCGATGGCGGCGTTGATGCCGAGGCCGGTCGGGTCGCCGAAGGTCACCGGGACGTTGTCGGTTCCGGTGGTCTTCTTGTCGTACTGCGGCGCGGGAGCCACACCCCAGTCGAAGGTGTCGGCCTCGCCGGACGCCTGCTGGGCGATGAGGGTGGCGACGTACCAGGAACCCATCGGCAGCATCGCGGCCTTCTGCTTGCCGAACTCACCCTGGTAGGTGAGCTGGTTGGCGTTGCGGGTGTTGAAGTCCACCTGTCCGCCGTCAGATTGCATGCCGAGCACCCGGGTGTAGTAGTCCTCGAGGTGACCGAAGTCGCCGCTGAGAATGTCTGCCTTGGGCGTCTGAGCGTTGGCGAATCCCTGCACCGTGGACTGCCAGCTGTGCTGGTAACCGCCGAAGGCCGGCTTGGCCGACAGCGCGGTGGACAGCTCAGACTCCAGGTCGGCGTAGTCGTCCCAGGTCCAGGTTCCGTCGGGGTAGGCGACGCCGGCCTCGTCGAAGAGCGCCTTGTTGTAGTAGACAACCCAGGAGTCCTGGCGGTACGGCACCGCATAGCTGGCGCCATCGATCTCGTAGGCCTGCGTGCCGCCGATCCCGTCTGGCACTTCCACGTCGGAGACGTCGAGGAGCTGGCCGCCCTCCTGGTAGGTGGAGACGAACTTCACCTCTTTCTGGGTGATGATGTCGGGGCCGGACCCGGCCGCGAGGTCCGCGGTGAGCAGGGTGTTGTAGTTGACCGGGTCGTACTCCTTGAGTTCGACCGTCACGTCGGGGAACTTCTTCTCGAACCCGTCCGCCAGAAGCTGGAACTCCGGCGTGGTTGCGACGCTCCAACCCGAGACGCTCAGCGTCACCGGCCCGCTCGCTTCGGCGGTGTCGGCCGCCGGACTGGCGCTGCAGGCCGCGAGTGCCAGCGTGGCTACCATCGCCACGCCCGCTGCGGCTACAAACTTGCGCTTCATTGCTGCTCCTTTGTCATTTCTTTGTCTTTGCTGGGTGATTGCTCTCAGATCCCGCAACACGGGTTCTGTCGTTCTACCGTTCTGCCCAGGCGGCAGTGCGGTGGTCGGTGAGGCGGCTCGACGTGTGGGCGCCGTCCGGCCAAGTGATGTCGGTCGTCCAGGACTGCCCATCGGCGACGAGCTGCACCGAGATGTCGGGCTGAAGGCCCTGCCGCACCCCGGTGAGTTCGAGGACGGCTCCGGTCCACTGGCCGATCGTGACGGGGTAGTCGATCGCGGGCACGGCCGTCACGCCGGCCAGAGGGGTGGCGTCGGGGCGGATCGACACGCTGGGGACGCCCGCGCCGATCGCGGTACGGATGGTGCTGCTCAGGGTTCCGACGGCGGCGCGCGCCTCCTGGCCGAACGCCGTCGCCACTGGTGCCGGGCCGGTGACCGGCCAGCCACCGATCCGCAGGCGCAGGGTGTCGGCGGCGATGTCGGCCCCGAGCGACTCCACCCGGGCGAGGCGCACCTCCCACGCACCGCGCACCAGCGAGTGCACGGTGAGGCGGCCTGCCACGGTGACCACGCCGTCGAGGCCGGAGCCGTGCCGGCGGCCGGTGGTGTCCGCGGTGAGCCAGTGAGCGGCCGAGGTGGAGGCGCTGATACCCAGGGTGCCTGCGGCATCATCCTGGATTCGTACCTCGATGAGTTCAAGGGCGGCACGATGGCTGGCCCGGCCGGCCGCGTCGACGAGGGCAACGGACTGGTCCAGCGGGTACTCCCAGGCCTCGGCGTCGAGCAGGGGGCTGGTGGCGGTCGAATAGCCGATCCGGGCGTAGAGCGGCGAGTCGCCGACCAGGCTGTACTCCGTCGCGTGGTCGGTGCCGTGGTTGATGACACGCACGATACCGTCGGCCCGGGTGCCGGAGATGATCCAGCCGGCGGCACGCACTGTGCGCAGGGTGTCGCCGGTTTCCACGGGGAGGGGCTCGGCAGGGGCCGCCCAGACCGGATGATCCGCCGGGAGCAGCACGCCGATCAGGCCCTTGACCGCCCAGTAGGGCGAGCCGGGACCCGAGTAGGACTGCGCGAGGGCCCGCCATTCTTCGTGCCAGCCGAGCGTGAGCAGGCCGGCGGCGTTGGGCACCTCGTGGTCGTCGAAGTGGGCGACGATCCGGTTGGCCGCGTGGCGCAACAGGCCGGCGGAGAGGGAGGGCACCTCGGCGAGCACGCCAACCCAGAACGGTGCGGCCGCGGCAAAGCGGTAGATGAGGCTGCGGCCCTGCAGCAGCGGCGAGCCGTCGGCACCGATCAGCGCGACGGCGTCGAGCAGGTAGCGGTCCAGGGCGACGATGTCGGCGGCGGTGCGGCCGTCGGCGAGTTCTGCCGCGCCCTGCATCCGGGACCACAGCACCGGGTAGAGGTGTAGCGCCCAACCGACGTAGTGGTCGAAGGACCTCTCGTCGCCGTCGGACATCCAGCCGTCGGCCCGCGCGAACGAGTCGTGCCGCGCGAGGTCGTCGGCGATGTCGTCGGCCGACCAGGGCCCGCCGACCGAGCGGAGGAAGGTCTGCACGACAAGGCGGAACCACACCCAGTTGGTCTGCGGGTAGGTCGTGTCGCCCACCACGGGCGAGAAGTAGTCGATGACCCGCTGCTGGGTGACGGCGTCGAGGCGATCCCAGATCCACGGTCTGGTCAGGTCGAGGATCAGGGCGATCGAGGCCGCCTCCACCTTGGCCTGGGGATGTTCGTCCAGCCGCACCCAGCGGTCGGGTGCGTCGGGGTCCACCCCGGCGGTGATGCCCTGCAGGTAGAACTCGATGAGGGCGTCAAGGCCCGCTCCGCGTTCGCCGGCGATCCGGAATCCGGCCAGCAGGAAGGTGCGGGCAAAGCCCTCGAGTCCGTCGACCGCGTGGCCGTAGCCGCCCTCGGCCCCTGGCGGGGTGATGCGTGCGTGGCCGGGCGAAGCCCAGGCCATCGCTCCGGCGAGAACCCTGTCGGCATAGGCGACCCACTGGTCACGGGTCCAGTCGGGTTCGGTGATCACCGGGTTCTCCTTTGAATGGTGCGGTCCTACGCTTCAACGTGACCGTTGTGCGAACATATCAACCTTTTTCGTTCATTACAAGCTGTTTTTGATTGGGTATGATCGGTTATGATCGGTTTGTGATCACAAGCAAGGAAACGCAACCGTTCCGCGGGCCGCTCACCGCGCTGTTCGAGGAGCAGACCACGGCGCCTGTCGGCCGCCTCGGCCTCGTGCTGCCGACCGTGCTGCTCCCGGCCGCGTCGTGCCTTCCCGTGCCGCCGGCGACGGTACGCGAGGCCTGGTCGGCGATGGCCGACGGCGTCGATGCGGTCACCCTCGCCGACATCCTGACCAGGGCCGACCGGGATCTCGCCATGGACTGGCCCACCCCACTGGCAAGTTCGGCCGCCCGGGTGCACCGTGACGGCAACCGCGACGTCTGGGAAGCTGCGGCCTTTGCCCGTCAACACCGCCTGAGCCGGGCCGCGGTCGCCGCCGCCGTCACTCTTGACGAGCGCTGGATCGACGAGGTCGCCGACGGGATCGTGCTGCTCTGTGAGCAGAGCTCCTGGTGCTGGCCCGCCCACGACGACTCCAAGCGCGCGCACGGCGCCATCCTCGCCACGGTCACCGACCCCTATCTCGACCTCGGCGCCGGCGAAGTGGTGGGCCAGCTCGCCTGGATCGACCAGCTGCTCGCCGACCAGCTCGATGCCCGTTACCCGGGGCTGCGGGCCCGGATGCGCCACGAGGCCAGCACCCGGGTGCTGGCGCCCTTCGTCAACCGCCGGGACTGGCACTGGCTCGGCCTTGACGGTGACGTGCACAACTGGAGCCCGTGGATCCAGGGCAATGTGCTCGTCGCGGCGCTTCGATTTCTGGATGCCCCCACCGAGCGAGCCGAACGCGCCAAGGTCGTCGAGCTCGTCATCGAGGGCATCGACAGGTATGTCGCCGCGCTCCCGGCCGATGGCGCCATCGACGAGGGCTACTCCTATTGGTGGAACGGCGCCTGCCGGGCGCTCGAGGCCCTGGACGTCCTCACCTATGCCACCGGTGGTCGGTTGGATGCCGCCGCCCTGATCCCGGCGCTGCGCGAAACCGTGGCCTTCCCGCACCGTATGCACCTCGGCGGCGCCTGGTACGTCAACCACGCCGACGGCCAGGCCAGGCCGTCGGCCGACCAGCCGTGGCATTCCCTGTTCCGTGCGGCCCAGCGGGTCGGCGACCCGGCCGCCCTGGCGCACGCGGCGTCGCACCGCGTGGCCGGCCGGCCGGTAGCGAGCGAGGCCGAGGGCCTCGGGAGGCTGCTGCGGGGCCTGACCGACCCGGCCTGGATCGCCGCGGGCGAGGCTGACCTGCCCGTAACTCCCCCGCTGCCGGCCGCCGTGTGGTTGGCATCGGTGGAGGTATTGGTCGCCAGGGAGCACGGCGGTTCCTCGGCCGGCCTCACCGTTGCCGCGAAGGGCGGCAGCAATGACGAGCACCACAATCACAACGACGTCGGTTCCTTCCTGGTGGCAGCCGACGGCGTGCCCGTGATCGTGGACGCCGGCCGGCCCACCTACACGCTGGCAACGTTCGGACCCGATCGGTACTCGACCTGGGCGATGCAGAGCACCTGGCACAACGTTCCCGAAGTACGCGGCGTGCCGCAGCCCGCGGGGCGCCAGTACGCGGCGGCCGCTGTCGTCGCCGACCTGACGGCCGACCGCTCGGCCCTGTCCGTCGACCTCACCGCGGCCTATCCGGCACCCGGCCTGGTGTCGTGGCGGCGCACCGTGCAGCTCGACCGGGGCGCGGCTCTCGTCACCATCGCCGACTCCTGGACCCTCGAGCCGTGGGAGCACGGTTCGGCACTGAGAACCGCCGAACCCCCGACCTCGGTGCGGCTCCTGCTGGCCGGCGATGTCGTGCTCGACGACGGCACGGCCCTGATCTTCCCACTCGAAGGCGGCCCGCCCGTGCGGCTGCGATGGCCGGCGCAAATTCCAGCCATACTGACCATGCGTCCACTGGACGACCCCATGCTTTCCGACGTCTGGGGGAAGAGCCTCACCCGGCTCGACCTGGACGTCACCGGCCGTGACACCATCTCCGTCACGGTAGCCCGCGATCTTCCGACCACAGGGGACGAACGATGACCGACCAGATTCAGCACCCGCCGTTGGCCGCCCGCCGCCGGACTCACGTGCTTGACGCGCTGTCACGCAACGGCGTCGTTCGGGTGTCGGAGCTGATGGACGAGTTGGGAGTCGCCCCGGTGACGCTCCGGCGCGACCTCGCCCAGATGGAGCGCGAAGGCCTGCTCGTGCGTGTGCACGGCGGGGCAGTGCCGGCGGGCAAGGATGCCGCGGGCCGAGCCCGCGCGCCCATCGACGGAGGGCCGGATGACGTGGCGCCGGCGATCCCCGGATCGATCGCGGTGCTGGTGCCGTCGCTGAACTACTACTGGCCAGGGGTCATCCGCGGCATGGAGACCGAGGCGGAGAAGAACGGCATGCGGGTGCTCCTGCGCGGCGCGTCCTACGAGCTGCAGGACGAACGGCCGGTGCTGCAACGTCTCGTGCTGCGCGACGACGTGCTCGGGGTGATCCTCGCGCCGAACACCGAGACGATCCACGCCCAGGACGTGATCCAGTGGCTGGCCGACTGCGGCAAGCCCAGCGTGCTCGTGGAGCGGGACGGCCTGGTGCTGCCGGAGGGCACTCCGGTCGAATCGGTCACGACCGACCACGCGCTCGGCGCCATGCTCGCCGCCAGGCACCTGGCCGGCCTCGGCCACCGCAAGGTGGGCCTGATGCTGTCGCGGTTCTCGCCGACCTCGCGCAAGATCGCGGCGGGTTGGCAGGCCGCGTGCATCGAACTCGGACTCACCCCCACCGACCACTTCGAGCAGATGCTGCCCGACCGCAGCAGCCCGGACTTCTCGGCGGCCGTGGACGCCACACTGGACATGGCCCTCCGCACGGGCATCACCGGGCTCCTCGTGCACTCCGACCCCGAGGCCATGGCCTTCGTCGACCTGGCACTCACCCGGGGAATCTCGATTCCCGACGACCTGTCGATCATCGCCTACGACGACGAGGTCGCTCAGCTGTTCACGCCCGCGCTCACCGCCGTCAGCCCGCCGCGCGGGGCGGTCGGCGAGACCGCGGTCGACCTGCTGCTGCGGCGCATCAACGAACCGTCGCGGCCGGTGCATCGCGTCACCCTCAACCCCCGGCTCAACGTGCGCGGTTCCACGGCACCGCCGCGAGCGTCGTCGTGATCGATCCGCTCGACTACTCGCCCTGGAACTTCTGGTCCACGGCCGACGACGCGGCCCGCCGGCACCAGCTCGACGCCCAACGCGACGCCGCTGCCGCCCGGCCCGGCTGGTCGTTCGGTGCGGAGTGCTTCGTCTCCGAGCTCGCCTCGGTCGACAACGACGAGCTCCGGCTCGGTGACCGCAGCTACATCGCGGCGGGGGCGTACCTCACCGGCGCGTTCCGCACCGGGCGGGACTGCAGCGTGAACGCCTACACCGTCATCCGCGGCGACGTGCAGATCGGCGACGCGGTGCGGATCGGCGCGCACACGTCGATCATCGGTTTCAATCACACGATGACGACCACGGACATCGAGTTCTTCCGGCAACCGCTGGAAAGCCTGGGCATCCGGATCGGGAACGACGTGTGGATCGGATCGCACGTCGTGGTCCTCGACGGCATCACCGTGGGCGACCATGCAGTGCTCGCGGCCGGCGCCGTAGTGACCAAGAACGTTCCGGCCGGGGCGATCGTCGGCGGCAATCCGGCCAGGCTGATCCGGTCCCGCCTCACTCAGGCGGCGCCGACCGGGCCCGCTCCCGCGGCGCTCGGCCCGCGGGTCGCGGCCTTCGGCGACACCGCCAGGGCGCAGGCGCTCGACCTGCTCGATCGTTCCTTCGATGCCGCATCCGGCCTGTTCGCCGACCGCCCCGGTGTCGCCCCGACGGTGCGCGCCCAGTGTGACGCCGTGGAGATCGCCGACCTCCTGCTCGGCAGCGCTCCCCCGCAGCTGCCCACCGGGCTGCAGGTGGATCGCCTGCGCGGCTGGCAGGACACCGCCACCGGAGCCGTCGTCGGTCCGCTCGCGGATCCCGACCCGGCCTACCACGTGCTCTGCGTCGGCTACGCGCTGCGATTGCTCGGCAGCGGGTTCGACCGAGAGCTCGCCCTGGTCACGGAGGTCTCCGCCGCCGAGACCGCCGCGATCCTCGATGCCCTGCCGTGGCACACCGAAGCCTGGTCGGCCGGGCACCAGGTGGATGCGATCGGCACCGCGATGTATGTCAGTCAGTTACGCGGCGACCCGGTACCGGCCGGCGCCGCCGACACCCTGTTCGGCTGGTTGCTCCGGCACGCCGATCCCCGCACGGGCATGTGGGGCAGCCCCAACCCGGAGGACGGCCTGCTCCAGCTCGTCAACGGGTTCTACCGCACCGCCCGGGGCACCTTCGCGCAGTTCGGGCTGCCGCTGCCCTACCCTGAGCGGGTCATCGACACCGTGCTGCAGCATGCCGGCGACGACCAGTTCTTCACATCCGGGCGGCAGAACGCCTGCAACGTGCTCGACATCGTGCATCCGCTCTGGCTGACCCGGGCCACCGGGTACCGCGCCGACGAGGTGCGCGCACTGGCACTCCGTTTGCTCGAGGATGCCCTGGGCCATTGGACGGACCGGGCCGGCTTCGCCTTCCGCGCGCCGGGCCGGGAGACCGCCGGGCTGGCCGAAACCGCGCCGGGCCTGCAGGGCACCGAGATGTGGCTGGCGATCGTCTGGTATCTGGCCGACCTGGTGGGTGTGGCCGAGTCGCTGGGCTACCGCCCGCGCGGGGTGCACCGGCCGGAGCCGGCGCTGTGACCCGCGCTCTCATCCTGTCGGGCGCGGGGCGGTACGCCGACCCGTGGCATCCGTTCGCCCAGACGAGCGCCTGCCTGGCCGAGATCCTCACGGGCTGCGGGGTCAGCGTGACGATCGCGACGGATGTCGATGCGGCGATGACCCTGCTTGACGGCGTCGACCTGCTCGTCGTCAACGCGGGCGACCCGTCCCGGAACGACCTGCCGGTTCCCGACCTGAGCGCGGCCAGGGCCGGCTTCGCGGCGGCGCTGGAGCGCGGCATCGCGGTGCTGGGCACGCACACCGCGGCGGCCAGCCTCACGGACTACCCGGAGTGGGAGTCTGTGCTCGGCGGCCGGTGGTCGCCCGAGCGGTCGATGCATCCGCCGATCGGGCCGGCCCGCATCACGCTGCACGCCGACCGGCACCCCGTTGTCGCCGGGCTCGGGGACTTCGACACGGTCGACGAGCGCTACAGCCACCTGCGGGTGGCGGCGGATGTGGTTCCCCTGGCCGCACACACCCTGGACGAGGTGGAGCACCCGCTGCTCTGGGCGCGCACCGCCGGGTCCTCCCGCGTGGTCTACTCCGCCCTGGGCCACGACGCCCGCGCCTACGAGTCCGCCGAGCTGCGCGAGCTGCTCGCGCGCGCCACCCGCTGGCTCACCGGGCGCTGAGACTCCGCGAACTATTTCGCGTCGATGGGGAGCAGGATGCCCTTCACTGTGGGGTCGGTCGCCAGGAATTCCTGCACGGCCGGGTCGGCGAACGCGGCGACGAGGTTCTTGATGTTCTCGGTGTCGGCGAAGTCACTGCCGATGGTGAGCTGGCCGGCGAAGTCGTCGGGCGCGGCCGGGGCGAAGATCTGCTGCTCGATCGGGATGTTCGCGGCCAGGTAGTACTCGGTGTAGCCGGCGGCGAGGTCGAGGTCGGGCAGCGCGCGGGACTGGGCAGCGAAGTCGAGCAGCGTGAACTTCAGGTTCTTCGGGTTGGTGGCGATGTCGTCCTGGGTGGCCGTGCCGGGAGTGGTGCCGTCCTTGAGAGTGATCAGGCCGGCCTCCTTGAGCAACCAGAGGCCCTGCGCCTCGTTGGCGGGGTCGGAGTACAGCGACACGGTGCCGCCGTCCGGTATCTGGTCGACGCTGGTGTACTTGTCGCTCCACAGGCCGAAGCCCCAGCGGAAGACGGGCACAGCCGCGGTCTCCTTGAAGTCGGGGTTGGCCTCGAGCACCTGGCTCAGCCAGAGCTTGTGCTGGTACACCGTGCCGGCGATCTCACCCTCGCTGACCGCGCGGTTGATGGTGTTGCTGTCGGCCAGTCCCTTGAATTCGACGGAGATACCGTACTTGGGCGCCACTTCCTCGGCGACGAAGTTGACCAGGGCCTGCTCGGCGGCGTTGCCCTCCGCGGTGGCGACAACGAGGGTGGCGCCCTCGGTGGCGTTGGCGGAGGTGGGCGGGTTGAGCAGCGGGATCGTGATCGCAGCGGCGGCGCCGACGGCCACCACGGCGATACCGGCGATCCAGGGCCAACGGCGGCGCTTCTTGAGGGCGAAGCCGTGCGGTTCGGCGGCGGGGGTGGAGTTGCTGGGGGTGCTGGGAGTGCTGGGCGTAGACATGGGGATCCTTCGGGGTGAGGTCTGCGTGCTGTGCAGGAGGGAGGGGTGGGGGCATGGCTGACGAGCTCATGCGACAGAGCGGGAAAGAGCGGGGGCAGACGAGCGGGCGAGTCCGGCGTCAGGCCGGACAGGTCGCCTCGGGCATTCGGCGTGGCGCGGCGGCGGGCATCACACCAGGCTCGTTTCGCGGCGGCGGACGCGCGGCGCGCGGGCCTGCGTTCGGGCGTGCGGGGTGGTGAGTCGCACCAGTCGGTCGCCGATCAGCTGCACCGACGCCACCGTGGCCACGAGGATCACGATGGTGGCGAGCATCACGGTGTTGTCGAAGCGCTGGTAGCCGTAGGTGACCGCGACGTAGCCGATGCCGCCGGCGCCGATGGTGCCGGCGATGGCGGAGTACTCGATCATGGCGATGGTGTTGATGGTGAGGCCGCCGATGATCGACGGCAGCGCTTCGCTGAGCTGGGCGGTGCGGATGATCTGCAGCGGCGAGGCCCCTGAGGCCTTGGCGACCCGCACCAGGGTGGGCGGCACCCCGCGCAGGGAGTTCTCCACGATGCGGGTGAAGAACGCGATGCCGGCGATGGCCATGGGCACCACGGCGGCGGCGATACCGATGTTGGTTCCGGTGATGAACCGGGTGAACGGCACGATCGACGCCATCAGGATCAGGAACGGCAGCGACCGGCCGATGCTCACGATCCAGCTGAGCGTGGTGTGCAGGGGCGGGTTCTCGAACAGTCCGCCGGGGGCGAGGTTGTGCACCAGGGCTCCGAGCGGGATGCCCACCAGCACCACGATGAGCATGACGATGCCGACCATGATCAGGGTGTCGAGCAGTGCGGGGAAGACCAGGGCGGGGATCTGGTCGATCGGCACATTCAAGCTGCGGATGCTCATGCGACCTGCTCCAGGATCTCGGCAGGCGCGGACTCCCCGGCCGGTTCAGGGCGGGCATCGAGCCCGAGGCTGTGGGCCACCGCGATGAGGTGTTCGCGGTCGGCGCCGGTGACGCCGATGCTGGCGTGCCCCACGGTGGCGCCGTCGACGGTTTCGATCGACGCGCCGAGCAGCGACACCGTGGTGCCGAGCTGGTCGGCGAGGCGGCTGAGCCAGTCGGTGGGCACAGCGGCGGAGGTGTAGCTCACGAACCACTCGGTGGCGTCGGCGGCCGCACTCTCGTGGGAGCGCGCCGGGCGCAGGGCCCGGCCGAGCCCTGAGGCGGGGTCGCGCAGCAGTTCCACGATGCGACCGCTCTCGACGATGCGGCCGTGGTCGAGGCGTGCGACGGAGTCGGCGACCTGCAGCACGGTGTCCATCTCGTGGGTGATGAAAAGGATCGACAGGCCCAGGTCGTCGCGCAGTTCTTTGAGCAGGGCCACGATCGAGCGGGTGGAATCGGGGTCGAGGCCCGACGTGGCCTCGTCGCTGAGCAGCACGCTGGGGCGCAGGGCCAACGCACGGGCGATGCCCACCCGCTGCCGCTGGCCGCCGGAGAGCTGGTGCGGATAGTGCCCGGCCTTGTTGGAGAGCCCGACCCGGTCGAGCAGCTCCGCGGTGCGGGCGCGGGTCTCCGCGGCCGTCACACCGAGGTACTCCAACGGCAGCGCCACATTCGCAGCGGCGGTGCGCCGGGAGTAGAGGCCGTCCGACTGGAAGATCGTGCCGATGCGCCGGCGCGCCACCCGCAGCGCCTTCTCGCTGAGCTGGGAGAGGTTCTCGCCGTTCACCAGCACCGACCCGCTGGTGGGCCGCTCGAGCAGGTTGACGCACTGCGCCAGGGTGCTCTTGCCGGCCCCGCTCGGGCCGACGACGGCGAAGATCTCGCCGGCGTCGACGCTGAAGTCGAGGCGGTCGAGCACCACGGTTTGCGCGTCGCCATGGCCGTAGACCTTGGTCAGCTGTTCGAGGCTGATCATGCGGGGGCTCCTGTGTGCGGGTCGGTCAGACGGCGGGCACGCCGACGCGGTAGTTCGCGCCGCGGTGCTCGTCGGGCAGGCGGTCGCCGCGGCCGTGCAGCTTCTGCCGCAGGGTGCCCTTGGCGTACTCGGTGGGGTACACGCCGCGCTTCTGCAGCTCGGGCACCACCCAGGTGACCACGTCTTCGAAGGTGCCGGGCGTGATGGCGTAGGCGAGGTTGAACCCGTCCACGTCCGTCTCTGCGGCCCATTCCTCGAGCTGGTCGGCGATCTCCACGCCGGAGCCCACGATGAACGGGCCGAGGCCGCCGATGGCGCCGGCGCGGGCGATGTCGCCGACGGTCCATTCCGAGCCGTCGTGGTTCGCGGCCTGGAAGTTGGCCACGGTGGACTGGATGGCGTTGCTCTTGACGTTGCCGATCGGCTCGTCGAGCGCGTAGGCCGACAGGTCCACGCCCATCCAGCCGGACATGAAGACCAGGGCGCCCTCTTCGCTGGCATAGCTGAGGTAGTCGAGGTATTTGGCCTGGGCCTTCTCGCTGGTCTCGTCGGTGATGATCGTGAGCAGCGTGTAGATCTTGGCGCTGTAGCGGTCCCGGCCGGCGGCCTCGAGGGCGTCGCGCAGCTTGGTCACGGTGTCCTTGAGCACGTGCTTGGTCGATGCGGCCACGAAGATCGCCTCGGCGTTGCCCGCGGCGAACGCGATACCACGGCTGGACGCGCCGGCCTGGTAGATCACGGGCGAGCGCTGCGGGCTCGGCTCGGAGAGGTGGATGCCGGGCACCTGGAAGTGCTTGCCGGAGTGGCCGATCGAGTGCACCTTGCTCGGGTCGGTGAAGACGCCGGTCTCGGTGTCGCGCACGACGGCGTCATCCTCCCAGGAACCTTCCCAGAGCTTGTAGAGCACCTCGAGGTACTCGTCGGCGTAGTCGTAGCGGTCGTCGTGTTCGAGCTGGTCGTCCTGGCCCATGTTGCGGGCGGCGGAGGGCAGGTAGCCGGTGACGACGTTCCAGCCGACGCGGCCCTTGGTGAGGTGGTCGAGCGTGGACATGCGGCGCGCGAACGGGTACGGGTGCTCGTACGCGGTGCCGGCCGTGACGCCGAAACCGAGGTGCTCGGTGACATATGCCATTGCGGGAATGACCAGCAGCGGGTCGGCGACGGGGATCTGCGCGCCGTTGCGGATGGCCGCCTCGTTGGTGCCGCCGTAGACGTCGTAGGTGCCGAGAACGTCGGCGAGGAAGATGCCGTCGAAGCGGCCCTTCTCGAGCAGCTTGGCCAGCTCGGTCCAGTAGGCAAGGTCGGTGTAGCTCTGCGACCGGTCGTCGGGGTGGCGCCACAGGCCGGAGGACTGGTGGGCGACGCAGTTCATGTCGAAGGCATTGAAGCGGATCTGTCTGGGCATGGACCTATGCTCACCTTTTCAGAGGCCCGGCACATCCCCTGGTGAAACACGGCGTCACACACGGATCTGCCGCAGCATCTTCGAGATGACCTCACTGACCGATCGTCTATGCAAGATCCTGCACCGGGCAGCTGCGTCCCTGTGGCATTCTGCCGGAATCTCAGGGGTGCCTTTTTTCCCGGCCAAGTGCCATACTGGGCCCGAAACACCGCTCTTCTGCCCACCCGTAAACCGGTCCGCAAGACACAACCACTCGACGATCCACTCAACGATGAGGAGCACCGTGAGCACCCCGATCCTGTCCAATTTCATCGATGGCCGATTCGTCACTCCGGCCGGCACCGGGCTGCTCGACATCGTGGATCCGACGACCGGAACCATCGTGGCCCGGGCACCGGTGTCCACCGCCGGCGACGTCGACGACGCCATGCGCGCCGCCAAGACTGCCTTCCCCGGCTGGAGCCGGCAGACCCCTGGCGAGCGCCAGCGGGCCCTACTGCTGCTCGCGGATGCCGTCGAGGCCAACAGCGACGCCATTGTTGAGGCCCAGCACCGCAACACCGGCCAGCCGCGCGCCACGATCGCCGCCGACGAGGTGGCCGCCGGCGCCGACCAGCTCCGCTTCTTCGCCGGCGCCGCCCGGCTGCTCGAAGGCAAGTCGGCCGGCGAGTACCTCGAGGGAATGACCTCCTGGGTGCGCCGGGAGCCGATCGGCGTGGTCGGCCAGGTCACCCCGTGGAACTTCCCGTTCCTGATGGCGATCTGGAAGATCGGTCCGGCCCTGGCCGTTGGCAACACTTTGGTGCTGAAGCCCAGCGACACCACCCCGGAATCCACCCTGGAACTCGCCCGGATCAGCCAGGGCATCCTGCCCGACGGCGTGATGAACATCGTGCTCGGCGACGCCACGACCGGCGCGTTCATCGTGGAGCACCCGGTACCGGGACTGGTGTCGATCACCGGCAGCGTGCGCGCCGGCATCGCCGTGGCATCCGGTGCGGCACACACGCTCAAGCGCGCCCACCTCGAGCTCGGCGGCAAGGCCCCAGCAGTGGTCTTCGGCGACGTCGACGTGGCCAAGGTCGCCTCGGCGATCGCCGACTTCTCCTTCTACAACGCCGGTCAGGACTGCACCGCCATCACCCGGGTGCTGGTGCACGAATCCATCCACGACGAGTTCGTGTCGGCGTTCACGGCCGAGGCGGAGCTGCGCATCACCGGGTCGGCCGACGACGCCGAGAACTACTTCGGCCCGCTCAACAACATCCGCCATTTCACCGACGTCGTCGAGAAGGTGCAGGCCCTGCCGGCGCACGCGGTGGTCAGCACCGGCGGCCACCAGGTGGGCGATGCCGGCTTCTTCTTCGAGCCCACCGTGGTCACCCAGGTGCGTCAAACGGATGCGATCGTGCAGGACGAGACGTTCGGTCCGGTGATCACCGTGCAGAGCTTCGGCACCGAGGAGGAGGCCGTCACCATGGCCAACGATGTGCGCTACGCGCTGGCCTCGAGCGTGTGGACCCGGGACCACGCCCGCGCCCTCAGGGTCTCCAGGGACCTCGACTTCGGGGCCGTCTGGATCAACACGCACATTCTGCTCACCGCCGAGATGCCGCACGGCGGCTTCAAGTATTCCGGCTACGGCAAGGACCTCTCCATGTACGGCGTCGAGGACTACACGCGTATCAAGCACGTCATGAGCTCGCTCGAATAGCTCGCTCACATCGACAGAACGGGAACCCGATGACCTTCCATCCCCTCGACCCCCTGACCGGCCCCGAGTTCACCCAGGCGGCGGCCGTGCTCGCCCGCGAGCACGGCGTTGGCGAGGGGTGGCGGTTCGCCTCGATCGAACTGGTCGAGCCGGCCAAGACCGCCCTGGCCGAGTTCGAGTCCACCGGTGTGGCTCCCGAGCGCCGCGCCCGTCTGGTGGTGCTGCACCGCGCCGAGAACCGCACCTGGGTGGCCGTGGTCTCCCTGGACACCGACACTCTGCTCGAGTGGGGGCAGGTGGCGGGAGTGCAGGCGAACTTCACCGTGGACGAATGGGAAGAGGCGGACGCCGCGCTTCGGGCGCATCCGGAGGTCATCGCGGCGCTGGCCAAGCGCGGCATCACCGACCTCGACAACGTGTTCATCGACACCTGGACCTACGGCGACGCCGTGATCCCCGACGTCTACCGGGGGCTCCGCCTGGGGTGGGCGGATGTGTGGGTGCGCGCCCAGGCCGGAGCCAACCCCTATGCGGGGCCGGTGAGCGGGCTGCACTTCGTGATCGACGTGAACACCATGAACCTGCTCGAGATCGAAGACAGCTTCACCGTCGACCCGCCGAACGGGATGGGCGAGTACGTGCCGCACCTGGTGCCGGAGCGCATCCGCAACGCCAGCACCCGACCGCCGTTGAAGCCGCTGGACATCGTGCAGCCGGAGGGCCCGAGCTTCACTGTCGACGGCAACCGGGTGCAATGGCAGAACTGGTCGCTGCGGGTGGGCTTCAACTACCGCGAGGGTATGACGCTGCACCGGGTGACCTACACGGATGCCGGCCGGGAGCGCCCGATCGCCAACCGGCTGTCGTTCTCCGAGATGGTGGTGCCCTACCGCGACCCGAGCGTCGACCACTTCCGTCGCACCGCGTTCGACATCGGCGAGTGGGGCCTGGGGTTCATGACCACGTCGCTGGAGCTCGGCTGCGACTGCCTGGGCGAGATCCGCTACCTCGACGCGGTGCTGCACAACAGCGCCGGCGAGCCGTACACGATCCCCAACGCGTTCTGCATCCACGAGGAAGACAACGCGGTGCTCTGGAAGCACGTCGACCACGACGGCGGCGCCGAGGTGCGGCGGATGCGCCGGCTGGTGGTGTCGTTCCACGTGACAGTTGCCAACTACGAATACCTCGTCTACTGGCGGTTCTACCAGGACGGCAACATCGAGTGCGAGGTGCGCGCCACCGGCATCATGGTGGTCACCCACCTCGAGCCCGGCCAGCCGCACCCCAACGGCACCCTCGTCGACGAGCGCACCTACGCGCCGTTCCACCAGCACTTCATCGTGGCCCGGATGGACCTCGACATCGACGGCCCGGCCAACACCGTGTACCGCAGTGAGACCCGGATCGAACCGATCGACGCGGCGAACCCGCTCGGTCTGGCCATCACGCAGCAGAACACCCCGATCGAGACCGAAGGCTTCGATGACTTCGACTGGAACACCCAGCGGGCCTGGAAGGTGGTCAACGAACAGACCAGGAACGGTCTCGGCACCCCGGTGTCGTACAAGCTCGTGCCTGGCGGCGCCATCCCGTCGTTCTTCTTGCCCGAAGCCCCCGCGCTGCTGCGTGCCCAGGTGATCGGCCACACCGTGTGGGTCACCCCCAACGACGATGCCCAGCGCTGGCCGTGCGGCGAGTTCGTGAACCAGAGCGGTGTCGACCACGGCCTGCCCGAGTGGATCACGGCCGGCCGCAACGTGCGTGACACCGACCTGGTGCTCTGGTACACCTTCGGCATCCACCACATCACCCGGCCGGAGGAATGGCCCGTGATGCCCGCCGACATCGTGTCGTTCTGGCTCAAGCCGGTGGGCTTCTTCGACCGCAACCCGTCGCTCGACGTGGAGCCGAGCGCCCTGCACTGCGCCCCTGGCATGGACCACACCGAGCACGCCGGCCATGACCACGCCGGACACGACCACGAGCCGGATGCCGCCGGCACGGAACCGAGGAGAACAGCGTGACCCGAGTAGCGAATTATGTGGTGGCCTACGAAGCCACCGCCCAGGGCCGCGAGGCCCTCGAGCTGGGCATCGCAATGGCCAGGAGCACCGCGGCCGAACTGCGCATCTGTTTGGTGCTTCAGCGCCTCACCGCCGCTCCCGCCAAGATCCACGCCGCCAGCGGCGACTTCGAGGTTCTCCTGGCAGACCAGGCCAAGAAGTGGCTCGACCAGGCGGCCGGTTGGGTACCGGCCGACATCACGGCCACGACGCACATGCTCTGGGCCGATTCCACCTCCGAGGGCCTGATCCAGGCCGCCGCGGACCTCGAGTCCGACCGGATCGTGGTGGGCGCCGCCCGCGGCGGCCTGTTCAACAGGTTCACCATCGGCAGCGTCGCCAACGCTCTGCTGCATGCCTCGCCGGTGCCCGTGGCGCTCGCGCCGCACGGCTACCACGCCCCCGCCGAGTTGACCCGGATCACCTGCGCCATCGGCACCCGGCCGGGCTGGGAGACCCTGCTCGACTCCCTGGTGGCGTTCACCGACGGTCTGGGCATCGAACTGCGCTTCGTGACCCTGGTGGAGGTCGACGCGGCTAGGGAGAAGCACTCGCCGGTCGCCGCCGGCAGCACGGCCCACCTCGACGCCGTACTCGCCTACTACGAGCGGCACTCGACCAGCCACGGCATCATCACCACGGAGGTCGGCACCGGCAAGAGCGTCGAGGACGCCGTCGAGGCGCTCGACTGGCGCCCGGACGAACTCGCCTTTGTCGGCTCCAGCCGGTTGGCCGCGCCCCGCACGATCTTCCTCGGCATCACCGCACACCGGATGCTGCACGCCCTGCCGGTGCCCCTCGTCGTGGTTCCGACCTCCCCCGCCCGCAGTTGAACCGCACTCGCTGATTTCGACCCGTAGCTGATCCGATCAAAGGACAGGTCCATGGCACAGTCATCCGCATCCGGCGCCACGCCGGACACCACATCGACCAGCGCGGGCGGGCTTTCCGCGAAGGGACTGAGCGCCGGATCTGTCGGTCTGCTCGGCGCCACCGTGATCGGCATCTCCTGCATCGCCCCCGCCTACACGCTCACGGCCTCGCTCGGCCCCACCGTGGCCGCAGTGGGCACCCAGATGCCCGGCATCTTCATGGTCGGGTTCATCCCGATGCTGCTCGTGGCACTCGGTTACCGCGAACTCAACAACGCCATGCCGGATGCCGGCACCTCGTTCACCTGGGCGACCCGCGCGTTCGGGCCGTGGCTGGGCTGGATGGGCGGCTGGGGTCTGATCGTTGCCACGGTGGTGGTGTTGTCCAACCTTGCCGGGGTGGCGGTGGACTTCTTCTACCTGATGCTCGCGCAGCTGTTCGCCAACCCGTCCTTGGCCGACCTGGCCGGCAATGTCTGGATCAACATCTTCACCTGTCTGGTCTTCATGGTTCTCGCCTGTTACGTGTCCTACCGGGGCATGGAGGCCACCAAGATGGTGCAGTACGTGCTCGTGGCCTTCCAACTGATTGTGCTGGTCTGGTTCAGCGTTGCGGCGCTCGTGCACTTCTCCGACGGCACCGCGTTCGACGCGCTGGGCTTCAGCGCCAGCTGGTTCAACCCGTTCCTCACCCCGTCGTTCTCGGCGTTCGCCGCCGGGGTGTCGCTGTCGATCTTCATCTACTGGGGCTGGGACGTCACCCTCACCATGAACGAGGAGACCAAGGACCCTGAGCGCACACCGGGCCGGGCGGCCACCCTCACCGTCGGCATCATTTTCGTGCTGTACATCCTGGTCGCGGTCTCGGCGCTGATGTTCTCCGGTGTCGGCACCGGCGAGTTGGGCCTCGGGAACGAGGATATCCAGGGCAACGTCTTCGCCGCGTTGGCGGGGCCGGTGATGGGCCCGTTCGCGATCCTGATGTCGTTGGCCGTGCTGTCCAGTTCGGCGGCGTCGCTGCAGTCCACCTTCGTGGGACCGGCGCGCACGATGCTCTCAATGGGCCACTACCGAGCCTTCCCCAAGCGGTTCGCCTCGATCAGCCCGCGGTTCAAGTCGCCCGGCTTCGCCACCGTCGTCGCCGGCGTGGTGGCCTGGGGCTTCTACGCGGTGATGCGGGTGCTGAGCACCGACGTGCTCACCGACACCATCCTCACCCTGGGCATCATGATCTGCTTCTACTACGGCGTCACCGCGTTCGCCTGCGTCTGGTTCTTCCGCCGGGAGGTGTTCTCCAGCACCCGGGCGTTCCTGCTCAAGCTGCTGGCTCCGCTCGTTGGGGGCATCATCCTCGCGGTGATCTTCGCTACCACCCTGATCGACAGCACCAACCCCGACTACGGCAGCGGCTCGGAGATCGGTGGGGTCGGCCTGGTGTTCATCCTCGCGATGGTGCTCTTCCTCACCGGCATCGTGCTGATGATCATCATGCGCAGGGTCGACCCTGCCTTCTTCCAGGGCAAGACCCTCACGAAAGGCACCTCGCGCGACCAGTAGTCCTCAGCCGAGCTTCTCGGTCAGGCGCGCCAGCACGTCGCGCTGGGCCGGGTTGAGGGTGTCGGCCTGGTAGGCGTCAAGAAGGGACGTCGCCGCCGCCTCGTCGAGGAAGGCGATGCCTGGGGCGGCGCTGAGCTCCGTGATGAGCGGAGCGAAGAAACCGATGAAATCGGTGACGAGGCCTTCGATCACCGGCGCGGCCGCATCCGCGGGCAACAGATCGAACCGGGTGGCGAGCCGGGCGGTGTCATCCTGGAGGTGGGTTTCGGAGACGCGGTCGTAGACCTCGACCAGCCGATCCATGCCCCGCTCCCCCACCAGGTGAGCGAGCAGGAGCACCTGGTCCCGGTCCATCCTGGCCATCGCCGGCGACACCCCCAACCCGGCGTACATCGCCATGGCCCTGGCCAGCTGCGGCGGGAAATCGGCGGCGCCCTCGTTCTCCCTGATCAACGTGATGAGCGCTTTCTGAGCCTGCAGCCTCACGATCTGGGCGTCGACGTCGGTCTCGAGCTGGCTGAGCATCGAGGCCTGGTCGGCCGGGTCGGCCTCGAACATGGCGGGCATCCGCTCGAGGGGGATGCCGAGCGCGGCCAGCCGCTTGATCCGCAGCAGGCGCACCAGGTCGTGCACCGAGTACTCGCGGTAGCCGTTGGGACTGCGTTCGGGCTCCGGAAGCACGCCGACCTGATGGTAATGACGCAGGGCGCGCACGCTCACCTGGGCGAGCGAGGCGAGGTCACGGCTCTTCAACGACCAGGGTCCCTTCCTTCTCGGCAGCGGGTGCAGGTGCGGGTGCGGTTGTCTCCAGGCTACGCAGCGCGGGCTCTATCAGGGCCGCGCACGCCGCAAGCAGCCACACGGCGGCCACGCCGATACCGGCCGCGCGCAGGCCGAACTGTTCGCCGGCCAGGGCCACAGTCACCATGCCGATCGGGGCAGCGATCATCATCAGGGAGTTCTGGGTGCCCATGATCCTCCCCCGCATCTGCTCGGGGATGCCCTCGAGCATCAGCACCCCGATCAGGCTGGAGAACAGCCCAGACGACAGCCCGAACAGGAACGCGCCGCCGAAGAGCACCGGCAGCACCGGCAACACGGCGACGACGCCGATGCCGGCCACCGTGCCGACCAGCCCCACGACGAACCAGCCGCGGCGCCTGCCCCTGGCGCCGAAGACGGCGTAGAGGCCGCCGCCCACGATGGTGCCCGCGGCGATCGCCGTGAGCACGAAGCCGAGTAGCCCCGGCTGGTTGATGAAGGCGAAGTGCGCGGGTAGCAGCATGCCTTGCAGCGCGGTCAGCACGGCGACCATCGCCAGGCTGAGCAGCGTGACCGCCCGCAGGGCGCGGTTGCTCTGGAACAGCACCCGCCAGCCGGCCAGCAGCTGTGCCCAGACCGACAGTCCGGCGGGGGCAACCTGCTCGCCCCGCTGCGGGGCCGGCAGGTGCGCGCCGACGCTGCGCGGAATGAGCAGCGTCAGCAGTGCGGCGGCCAGGGAGGTGGCGGCGGTGATCCAGAGCACCGTCGACCCCTCGAAGAGCACCATCAGGGTGCCGGCGGCGGCAGGCCCGATGATGATCACCAGGGCGGCCAGGCTCTCGCGGAGGCCGATGAGCCTTTCGGCAGTGAGGGTGGAGTGGCGCATGATCGCCGGGAGCATCGCCTCCCTGGCGGTCATACCGGGCACGTCGCCGAACGCCCCGAGTATGCCGAACAGGATGAACCAGCCCAGGTCGAGCCCGGTGATCAGGTCCACGATCGGCAGGGCGGCGATGGATGCTGCCGAGATCAGGTCGGCCACCACCGAGGAGGTGCGCCGGTTCACCCTGTCGATCACGACACCGGCGAACAGGCCGGCCAGGAACGCCGGAAGAGCGGTCGCGGCCACCAGGATGCCCGTGGACAGCAGACTGCCGGTGAGCTGGAGCACGATCAGGGGGAACACGACGGCGGCGATCGAGTTGCCCAGCAGGGACAGGGTGTATGACGCGAGGTACAGCACGGGAATGGGTCTCATGGTGCCAGTCAAAACTATGACGCTACGACGGGGTCAAGCCCGGCTCCCACCGGCATCCACACCCGCCCCCTGAACGCACTCTCAGGCGCCGGCGCCCCGCGGACAGCTCCTGGTTGTTTGCCTTTCACCTTGGATTCGTACACTCCCCAGTGATCCGCCACTTGCGGGTGCGCTCCGGGCTCCACAAATCTGTGTCTGTCGAAAGTGATGTGTGCGATGTCGTATTTCGTCGAGCTGGTCGATCACCGCCTGACCAGGCTGCTCACCCCCGCCAGACGGGACTGGCTGCGAAGCCCCCGCACGCTGCTGCTGGGCTTCCTTGGTTTGCATGTGCTCTTCCTGTTCGCGCTGCTGCCCACCATCCTCACCGGCAGGGTGCTGGGCGACCTGCCGCTCTATCGGGTCTGGGCCGAGCAGGCCCTGGTGAACAACGTGTGGCAGGGCATCGACGTTGAGTGGGTCTACCCCATCGGCGCGATCGTGCCGATCGTGTTGGCGGATGCCGCCGGGCCGCTGCTCTACCAACTGCTCTGGTTCGTGCTGACCATGGCGCTGAACGGCGCAGCCATCGGCATCCTCACCGATTGGGGTCGCGATCGGGCCGGCTACCGGGCGGCC
Organism: Cryobacterium lactosi; assembly: GCF_004403945.1. Taxonomy (GTDB): domain Bacteria; phylum Actinomycetota; class Actinomycetes; order Actinomycetales; family Microbacteriaceae; genus Cryobacterium; species Cryobacterium lactosi. The sequence goes on from NZ_SOHM01000008.1 coordinate 81,601, forward strand.
TGGTTCTGGTTGGCCTTCAGCCTGGTGCTCAGCCCGGTGGGGCTGCTGCGCCTCGAGGGGCTCAGCGCCCCGTTGGTGATCATGGGGCTGGTGCTCGTGGCCCGCCGACCCGTCGTGGCCGCTGCCCTGTTGACCGCGGCGACCTGGATCAAGGTCTGGCCGGCTGCGGTGATGCTCGCCGTCGTGGCGGCCAGTCGCCGCCGGGTGAGCGTGCTGATCACCGGCGGGCTGATCACGGCCGGCATCGCCGCCGCCGTCTGGGCCGCGGGCGGCTTGCGCTTTCTCACCGGCTTCGTCACCATGCAGTCCGACCGGGCCCTGCAGCTCGAGGCGCCCGTGACGACCCCGTGGGTGTGGCTGGCCGCGATGGGCCAGTACGGCACCACGATCTACCAGAACCACGCCATCGCCACCCGCGAAGTGAGCGGGCCGGGCTCCGCGTTCGCGGCCGCCGCGATGACGCCGCTGATGTTCCTGGTCATCGCGGGCATCTTCGTGCTGCTCCTGGTGGCGCTGCGGCGCAGCCGTGACAACGCCAGGCTGGTGCTGATGGGGGCGTTGGCGCTGGTCACCACGTTTGTGGTGCTCAACAAGGTGGGTTCCCCGCAGTACATGCTGTGGATCGCTCCTGTGGTGGCCGTCGGCGTGGCCAACGACTGGACGCACTGGCGGGCTCCGGCCTACCTCAGCCTGGTGATCGGCGGGTTGACCACGCTGATCTTCCCGATCTTCTACCTCCCGCTGGTGCACGGGGATGCCGGTGCGATCCTGCTGCTCACGCTGCGGAATGCTCTGCTCCTGGTGCTACTCGGCTGGTCGGTGCTGGCCCTCTGGCGGGCGGCGTTCGCGGGCTCGCCGGCATCCGCTTTCGGGCGTCAGCGCGCCGGTTCGCGGGGCCTGGCGGCCCACTGACGGCACCCGTTTGCGGGGCGGACCGGAAAGCACACGGCAGAATGGGGAGGTGACTGCTACAACGACCTTCGCCCTCGTCCGCCACGGCCAGACCGACTGGAACGCCGCCGGGCGCATCCAGGGGGCCACCGATGTGCCCCTGAACGACGTGGGTCGCGGCCAGGCCACCGAGGCCGCGGCGCCGCTCTCGCGGTTCGAATGGGACTTCGTCGTGGCGTCCCCGCTCTCCCGGGCTGCCGAGACGGCCGACATCATTGCAGCGGACCTCGGCCTTGAGGTCACCCGCCATCTGCCCGGTCTGGTCGAGCGCAACTACGGACCGGCCGAGGGGCTCTCTGCCGGACCGAAGCTCGACGCGCTGCGGGTCGAGGGCAGCTACGGCAACTTCCGCGGCGCCGAGCCCGAGCTCAGCGTGTCCAACCGCGGCCTGGGCGCACTGCGCCTGCTCGCCGAGGACTACCCGGGCGCCCGCATCATCGTCGTGTGCCACGGCACCCTCATCCGCCTCAGCCTGATGGCCGCCCTGGAGCGAGAGATCCCGCCCATTCTGAACGCTGCGATGTCGGTGGTGCAGTTCAGCCCCGAGGCCGGCTGGACCGCCTCGGTCATCAACAACGAGCTCCTCGAGGACGACGCCCTGGACGCGGTCGCCGCGCTGTAGCCGCCGCGCTTGGCGCTTGGCCCTTGGCCCTTGGCCCTTGGCCCTTGGCCCTTGGTACCGTAGCCGCGATTCCGTCGGTCGAGCCATCTCATCGGCAAGCCATCTCGTCAGTCGGGCCATCTCGTTGGTCGAGCCTGTCGAGACCACGTCAGCCGACCCCTCAACTCGAAGAAATCTCTGAAATTTTCCTGTGCACAACTTGACATTTCCTCACATTTATCTCTGATTCGTGAGAGAATGGGGTTATGGATGAAGAGCTACTCGGCTCCACCGCACCGACGGGAATCCCTCCCACCGGTCCGAATCCCCATGACTGGAACACCGCTCTGGCCGCTCCGGCGCCGGATGTCACTGGCCTGGGCGCCACTAGCCCGGGTGCAACTGGCCGAGCCGCCGCCAGCGTAGGCCACAGCACCGACACCGGGGTCGGTGCTGCGGACAGCTCTGGGACCGCAGTCGCCACCGGCACACAGGGTCGCGCGCGGGCCCGGGGTTCCCGCGGGACCCAGCCCGGTCAGCCGCGGAGTGGCCCGAGTCTGGGGCAGCCCGAGTGGCGGGATCCGGCCGAACTCCCCGGGGTCCAACGCGCCCACACCGGTGCGTTCGGTGACAAACTCCGGGTCCTCGAGGACGCGGCGGGGATGGTGCAGGCCGTGCTCGCGTCGATCGACCTCGACGCGCTCAGCGACGCGGAGGTGGTGGCGTTCACCCAGATGGTCGAACACGCCGGGCGTCCCGTGGACGCGGCCCGGGTCGGTGCCGCGACGGTGGTCGGCTACCGGTCCCGGGCCGGGTTGGGCCGGGACTCGATGGCCTGGCGGCTGGGCGCCTCGCACCAAAACGACCTGCTCACCCGGCTGACCCTCGCCTCACGCCAGGAGATGAAACGACGACTGGCGTTGGGCGAGAAGGTCGCCCCGAGGGTGCTCGGCGGTCAAGTGCTCGAGCCGGAGTTCCCCGCGGTCGCCGCCGCGCTCACAGCCGGCGAACTCGGGGTCGATGCAGCGGAAGCCATCGTGAAAGGGCTGACCGACTACAAGGTGCACGGCCGCTTCGACGCCGACCAGGCCGACGTCGAATCCGCCGAGATCAGCCTGGTCGAACGAGCCACCGGGTCGGTCTTCGACCGCATCCCCGGCCCTGGCGAGAGCGAGCCCGATACCGATACCGAGCCCGGCGTGGGCGGCGGTGTCCCGTCTGGGTTCACCGGGCCGATCCGCCGGCTCCGCGACTCGGACGGCTTCACCTACCCGGCCGATGACCTCCGGCCCCTGGCCGTGCGGATGCAAGCGCTGCTCAACCCCGACGGGCTCGCCCCGAACGAGACGACCCTCGAAGCCACATCCACCATCTCCTTCGGTGAGCTCGCCCGGGGCCTCCACCCCCTGCGCGGTGGCGTGACGCCGGAGTTGAAGGGGGTGATCCAGAACCTGTTCAACACCTTCCAATCGGCCCGCTCCGCACCCGCCTTCCCCTCCGCCGAGGAACAGCAGCGGATCGAGGCCGGAGAGTTGGTGCCGGGCGAAGTGATCGACGAGCGCACCGGCGGCGAAAAGCGCGCCGATATCCTCCGCGGCATCCTGGTCCAGGTCGCCCAGGACCCCCGCACCCCCACCATGGGCGGCATGCCACCCACCGTGATGGTGCACGTGAACGCGACCGACCTACTCGCACAGGCCGGGGTGGGCTGGATCGACGGCATTGACGGGCCGATCTCGATGAGAACCATCAACCAGATGATCGACAACGGCGGCTTCCAACCCATCTTCTTCGGCGGCACCGGCGCGGTCCTCGGCCTGGGCAACAAGGCCCGCTGCTTCAGCCCGATGCAACGCAAACTGATCACCGCCCGAGACGGCAGCTGCATCATCCCGGGATGCGACTGCCCACCCCAATGGACCGAAGTCCACCACGTCATCCCCTGGCAAACCGGTGGCACAACCGACGTGGGCAACGGGGTCCTGCTCTGCTGGTACCACCACCACACCATCAACACCGCCGGATGGAAAATCCGCATGGTCAACGGGCTACCCCAGGTGAAAGCACCACACTGGATCGACCCGACCGGACGATGGCGCACCCCCGAGAAACACCGGGCCCACGACCCCCAAACCCGCCGGCAAGACGAGTAGACCCACCGGCACGACGAGTAGACCCGCCATGCAGACACCCAGCCACGCCGCGCGAGCGCGTTACCCCGTCGGGATGCATTACCCCGCGAAAACGCATTACCCCGCGAGGACGCGTTACCCCGCAAAACCAGGGCTAGCGGCGGGTGGACACCGTCACGGTGAACTTGGTGTTCCGGCCCACCTGGTGGGTCGGGCCGACAATACGGGTGAGCGCCGGACGGTAGCCGAGGTGGGTGTTCCACACCGCCCACAGCTCGCCACCGGGACGCAGAACCCTGGCCGCATCCTCGAAGAGTTTCAGGGCGATGCCGGCATGCACCGAGGATCCGATGTGGAACGGCGGGTTCAGCATGATCAGTTCAGCGGAGGCGTCCGGCTGTGCGCTCAGGGCGTCGTCGCGGAGGACCTGCACCCGGTCCGCCACGCCGTTGGCCGTCATGGTGGCCGCGGCCGATGCGACGGCCGCGGCGGATTGGTCCGTCGCCAGCAGCTGCAGACCCGGGCGGCGCCGGGCCAGGGCGGCGGCGAGGACGCCGGTCCCGCAACCCAGGTCGATCGCGGTGGTGGCATCGGGCTTCATCCGGCCCTGGAACTCGAGCAGGTAGCGGGTGCCGATGTCGATGGTGGTGCCGGCGAAGGCGGCGCCGTGGGCGCAGACCGTGAGGCCCAGGTCGGCGTGCTCGACTGCGCGCGGCCAGGACGAGCCACCAGAGACTTTCGGCTGCGTGGCGATCAGGACCCGCGACTTCTGGCGCGCCGGAGTCACGTTCAGGTCACCGAAGTGCCGGAGCAGCACCGCGTTCATGGCCACGCTCATGTGCTTGACCCGGCCGCCGGCGACCACGGTCACGTCGCCAGCGGCGAAGCGGGCGATGGCGCCGGCCAATTCGTCGAGCGCGGCCAGGCTGCGCGGCAGCTGCATGAGCACCAGGCGGGCCCCGGCGAACAGCTCGGCGCCGAGCGGCAGGTGCCGGTACGCCCCGGTGAGACCGGCCAACCCGGCGACCGTGCCCTCAAGATCGGCCGCGTTGTGATCGAGGGCACGCTCGCCGGAGAGCGCATCCTGATTGACGCGAACATCCGGCCGACCGCTCAGCAGCGCCGCCGCCGCGAGCGTCAGGGCGCCGTAGTGGTCTTCGAGCACCACGACCTCGCCCGGACCGGCCTCGGCCAGCCAGACCGCAGCCTCATCCAGGATCAACCGGTCGCTCGCGTCGACCGCGAAGAGATTGGTCGCCTCGACGTCGGGCCAACGGCGCAGACGCTCGAACGGAAACTCAGACATCCGCTCAGAATAGCCGCCCAGCGTATCGGCTCAGGGAGGCCGGCGTGACGTGGGACAATAAGAGACCCCTTCACCCAACCGTCTCGGACACCGCACCTCATGGCCCACAACCTCAGCGATCTGCAGATCGCGCGCCTCGTCGGGCCACAGGCGTATTCGCGCGGGGTGCGGTACGCCAAGGAGGGCCGGGTCGAGGACCAGGTCTGGCAGCTGGGCGGCAGCCGCCTGCTCGGCACCGTCGGCGGCACCCAGGCCCGGCCCTACGACGTCATCGTGACCTTCCAGCAGGATTCCAACGGCACCGTGGTGCGCGCATCCGGCACCTGCAGCTGCCCGATGGGACTGAATTGCAAGCACGTCGTCGCCCTGCTGCTGGCCAGCCGGTCCACGGCTGCCGACCTCGCCCGCTCGACGCGTTCGGCGGATTCACAGCGATCCCGCACGGCTGCACCCGCCACCTGGCAGAGCGCACTCGCTCCGCTCACCCGGGCGCCGGAAGCCGAACCCACCACGGGCACCGCCCTCGCCCTGCAGTTCGAGTTGCTTCCGCCGCCGCGGGCCGCACGCCTGCCCACCCCCGCTGTGTCGCTCGCCCGCCTGGGCGTGCGCCCGATGGTGCGCGGCAAGAAGGGCAAGTGGATCAGGGGCAACCTCACCTGGGACAACCTCTCCTACTCCCGCGGCATGCTCAACCGCGCCCAGCTGCGAGTGCTCTCGGCGATCTTCGAGCTCTACTCCTCCGGCCAGCGCTACCACGTGACCACGGACCCGTGGCTGCACCTGGACGGCTTCGCCAACCGCGCCCTCTGGGGCCTGCTCGGCGAGGCCCGCGAGGCCGGCATCCCGTTCATCAGCACCACCCCGGGCCAGGACCCGGTGACGGTCCTGGACGAACCCGCCGACCTGTCCCTCGACATCCGCCGCGATCACGGCGGCCTCACCCTCTCCCCCATCGTCTCCCTCGACGGCCGGGTGCTCGACCGCAGCGCCCTGGGCTACATCGGCGACCCTGCGCACGGCCTGTTCACCTGGACGACCAGCAGCACCGACGTGCGCCTCACCCTCGCCCCGCTCGCCCGCCAGCTCGGCCGTGACCTGCGGGTCCTCGCCTCCGCGCACACCCCGATCACGGTTCCGCCCGACGAGGAGAATGTCTTCCTCGCCGACTTCTACCCGTTCCTGCGCGGCCAGCTCTCGCTGATCAGCACCGACGAGTCGTTCGAGCTGCCCGACACCGCCCGGCCGGTCCTGGCCCTCTCGATCAGCGCGCAGGCGGATGCCCGCATCAACCTGCACTGGGACTGGCAGTACACCGGCGGCGCCGGCAGCACCGGCGAACCCGCCATCGCACCACTGCGCGGCCCGGCCACCGAGGACGCTCCGGCCGGCTACCGGGACACGGCCGACGAGGCGCGCATCCTGCAGGTCGTGAGCGGCATAATCGCTGGATTCCCCGCGCACCAGCCGGCGCTGTTCGCCGCTGAGCTCACCGGGTCCGCCAGCGTGGCCGATTCCCCGGGCATTCTGCGCGCGGACGCGACGCTCGACGGCGCCCGCATGATCGAGTTCCTGTCGAACGTGCTGCCGGTACTCGAGGCGGAGGACGACCTGCTGGTGCAGTTCGTTGGTGATGCCCCGGAGTACCGCGAGGCCGCCGAGCCGCCCACCCTCACCTTCGCGACCTCGGCACGGGCCGAGAGCCGGGACTGGTTCGACCTCTCGGTGCGAGTCACCGTCGACGGCGAGGATGTGCCGTTCGACGAGGTCTTCCGCGCCCTGGCCACCGGCCAGGAACTGATGATCCTTCCGGACGGCACCTACTTCAGCCTGGACCGGCCCGAACTGCAGCAGCTCCGCCACCTGATCGAGGAGGCCCGCGGTCTGCAGGACTCTCCGAACGATTCGCTGCGCATCAACCGGGCCCAGTCCGACCTCTGGGAAGAATTGCAGGATCTCGGCAGCGCCGAAGCCGAGGCCGCGGCCTGGCGCGTCACCCTCGCCGGCCTGGCCGATGGTGCCGAGATCGCCCACCGGGAGCTGCCCGCCGGCGTGCAGGCATCGCTCCGGCCGTACCAGCAGACCGGGTTCGACTGGCTGGGTTTCCTCTACGACACCGGCCTCGGCGGCGTCCTCGCCGACGACATGGGGCTCGGCAAGACCCTGCAGGCCATCGCCCTCATCGTCGACGCCCGTGCCCGGCAGACCGAGCGCCGGCCGTTCCTGGTCGTGGCCCCCACCAGCGTGGTGCACAACTGGGCCACCGAATGCGCCAGGTTCGCCCCCGACCTCTCGGTCGCCGCCATCACCGAGACCACCGCCAAGCGCGGCGCCTCGCTCACCGAGGCCGTGACAACGGCGGATGTCGTGATCACCTCGTACACCCTGTTCCGCCTGGACTTCGACGAGTACGACGCCGTCAGCTGGGCCGGGCTGCTGCTCGACGAGGCGCAGTTCGTGAAGAATCACAAGTCCAGGGCGCACCAGTGCGCCAAGCGCCTGCAGGCGCCGTTCAAGCTCGCCATCACCGGCACCCCGCTGGAGAACAACCTGATGGAACTGTGGTCGTTGCTCTCGATCACCGCTCCGGGCCTGTTCCCCAGCGCCGCCCGCTTCTCCGACTACTACCAGCGCCCCATCGAGACCCAGGCCGACGGTGACAGGCTCGGCCAGCTGCGCCGCCGCATCCGCCCATTCATGCTGCGCCGCACCAAGGACCAGGTGGCCAGCGACCTGCCCGCCAAGCAGGAGCAGGTGCTCGAACTCGAGCTGCACCCCCGGCACCGCCGGGTGTACCAGATGCACCTGCAGCGGGAGCGCCAGAAGGTGCTCGGCCTGCTCGGCGACCTCAACCAGAACCGGTTCGAGATCTTCAGGTCCATCACCATGCTGCGCCAGCTCAGCCTGGATGCCAGCCTGTACGACGACAAGTACGCCGACATCCCCTCGAGCAAGCTGGATGTGCTCATGGAGCTGCTCGATGACGTCGTCGCCGAGGGCCACCGCACCCTGATCTTCAGCCAGTTCACCGGCTATCTCGCCAAGGTGCGCGCCCGCCTCGACGGCGCCGGCGTGAGCTACTCCTATCTCGACGGCCGCACCCGCAACCGGGCGGCGGCGATCGACGGGTTCAAGAACGGTGACACCTCGGTGTTCCTGATCAGCCTGAAGGCCGGCGGGTTCGGCCTCAACCTCACCGAGGCCGACTACTGCATCCTGCTCGACCCCTGGTGGAACCCGGCGGCCGAGGCCCAGGCCGTTGACCGGGCCCACCGGATCGGGCAAACCAAGAACGTGATGGTCTACCGCCTGGTGGCCACCGACACCATCGAAGAGAAGGTGATGGCCCTCAAGGCCGTCAAGGCCAAACTCTTCGACAGCGTCATGACCGATGGCGCGACCCGCGGAACCGGCCAGGGGCTCACCGCCTCCGACATCCGCGAACTGCTCGAGTAGCCCGGGTGACCGACCTTCCCGCAGACCCGGTGGCCGACCGGGTCGTCGAGGCGCGTGAGCGCATGAAGCAGGCCGCCCAGCGCGCCCACCGCAACCGGTCGGTGCGGGCGTCCGCCCGGATCGGGCTGCTCGCCAACGGCCTGGTGCACGCCCTGATCGGCGGCATCGGGCTGCGCATCGCGAACGGCCAGCCGGGCGAGGCCGATCAGCTCGGCGCACTGAGTGCCATCGCCAACGGCCCCGGCGGTCTCGCCGTGCTCTGGCTGTCCACGGTGTCGCTCTGGGGCCTGGCGCTCTGGCAGGGCACCAACGCCGCGTTCAGCGTGGCGCCGAATCGGCGCATCCTGGTGTTCCGCCGCTGCCTCAATGTGGGCAAGGCCCTCGGCTTCGCGCTGCTCGGCCTGGTCACCTTCGCGGTGGCGCTGGGTGCCCGCTCCGGCGGACCTGAGGTTGTGCGCGAGGCCGATGCCGCGATCGTGGAGAGCCCGGTGGGCCTGTTCCTCCTGCTGGCCATCGGCACCACGGTGGGCATCATCGGCGGTGGTCTTCTCTGGCGTGGTCTGCGCCGCAACTTCCGCGAGGAGCTGCGCTACCTCTGGGGTCCCACCAAGGTCGTGGTGCTCACCCTCGGCGTCTTCGGCCACGTGGCCAAGGGCATCGCCTTCCTGGTCACGGGTTCGCTGCTGGTCGCCGCGGCCGTGTTCGCCGACTCACGCTGGGTGGGCGGCCTCGACGCCGGGCTGCGCTACCTGCTCACGCTGCAATCCGGCCCGGTGCTGCTGAACGTGGTGGCCGCCGGCCTCATCGCCTTCGGCCTCTACCTGGTGGCCCGGGCGGCGTTCCTGCGGCACTGACGGGTCGCGGTCAGGCTGGGAGTTGGATGCGGACCGAGCCATCTGCTTCAATTTCGAAGTACTCTGTGGGTATGAACAACTCTGTGGGCATGAACATTCGCGAGATCCCGCTCACCGCCGCCGACGGCTCCACCACGTCGCTGGCCGCGTACGCCGACAAGGTGGTGCTCGTTGTCAACGTGGCCTCCCGCTGCGGCCTCACCCCGCAGTACGAGACCCTCGAGCAGTTGCAGCGCACCTACGCCGAGCAGGGCTTCACGGTGCTCGGCTTCCCGTGCAACCAGTTCGCCCTCGGCGAGACCGGCAGCGCCGAGAAGATCAGCGAGTTCTGCTCCACCACCTACGGCGTCACCTTCCCGCTGATGGAGAAGACGAAGGTGAACGGCGGCTCGCAGCATCCGCTCTACGCCGAGCTCACCCAGACGCCGGATGGCGCGGGCAAGGCCGGCAAGGTGAAGTGGAACTTCGAGAAGTTCGTGATCTCACCCTCCGGTGCGGTCTCCCGCTTCCGCCCGACCACGCTCCCCGACTCCCCCGAGGTCATCGCGGCGATCGAGTCCGGCCTGGCCGAGCTGCACCCCGCGTCCTAGCGGGTGGCGGGTTCGGCCGCGACAGCGATGCGGGCGCCGGCGTAGGTGCCGGCCACCGTGGTGATCTCGGTCGTGCCGGCCGGTTCGCTCTGGTAGCGGATGACCGGCTGGACGTCGACGGGCGCGCCGGCGGCCCAGGCCGGCCAGGCCGGCTCTCCGCCGGCGATGAAGGCCACCGCGTTGCCGTGCACCTCGTCGGCCAGCCGCTGCGACGGCGCGGGGCCGGCCAACACCTGAACCCGCGGCGCGTCCAGCGCGTCGAAGAAGAACGGCAGGTCGAGGCAGTGCAGCGCCCCGCCGAGGGTGGGCGAGCGCCACGCGAACGCCCAGAGCCAGGTGAGCGCGGCAACCCGCTTGGCCGCGAACGCGCTCCTGGCCTCGGCGACCTGGAGCATCACGCCGCGGATGGCGCGGTCTGAGGCGAACTGGCCGAGCAGATCCGCGGTGCCGAGTTGGTCGTGCGCCGAGGCATAGACGCGCGCGGCCGGGGCGGCGACGCCCAGCCGGACCAGCATCTCGGCGGCGTCTTCGCCGGCGAGCTCGTCGGTGAGGTCGTTCATGGCGAAGTTGAATTCGTGGTCGGTGCTGCCGAGCATCAACGGTTTGTCGGCGCCGAGACCCGCCAGAACGGCGTCGAGAGTGGCCAGCGGGATCAGGTCGCCGTCGACGACGGGGCCGAACGGCAGCCCGCCCACGAGGGTGTTCGCGATCTCGCCCAGCGGCCCGGCGGGGCTGTCGGCAGGCAAGGCCGTGGCCCGCGGCTGCTCGGCGAGGATCTGTTCCTCGGTGAGCGCACCGAGGCCGGCGCGAGTGGGCGCCACCCCGGCCAGCCCGGCGAGGCGGCGACCGGTCTGCTCGGCCTGGGCCGGTGTGAGGTGGGTGGCCACCCCGGAGATCACGATGGCCCGCGCGAACAACGGGTGTGCGCGCGGCATCGACAGCAGGGTGAGCACGGCACCGCCGCCGGCGGATTGCCCGGCGATGGTCACCCGGGCCGGGTCGCCGCCGAACCGGCGGATGTTGTCCCGCACCCACTCGAGCGCCAGCAGCCAGTCGAGCACCCCGCGGTTCAGCGGCGCATCCTCGATCCAGCCGAAACCGTCGAAGCCCAGCCGGTATGACACGTTCACGGTGACCACACCGTTCCGGGTGAAGCCGGCGCCGTCGTACCAGGGGCTGGCGGCCGACCCGGACGTGTAACCGCCGCCGTGGATGTAGACCAGCACGGGCAGGCCCTGCCCGGCTGGCACCTCCACGGGATCGGGCGTGAACACGCTCAGGTTCAGCGTCGAGTCGCCGGGGAAGCTGGGCTCGGGCACCAGGGTGGTGTCGCCGCCGTCGATGCGCTGCGGGGTGGCGCCGGGGCTACCGGCATCCAGCACACCGTCCCAGGCCGGATGCGGCACGGGCGCGGCTAACCGCAACTCGCCCACCGGCGGGGCTGCGTAGGGAATGCCGAGGAAGGCCGCGGAGCCGGATCGCCGACGGCCGCGGACGACCCCCGCTGTGGTGCTGACGTCGACGGTGTCCATCTGCGGCCTTTCCTGAATGGTGCGCTGCTGTGGGCTGCTGCTGCGCGGAGGCGACCAGAGTACCCGACGCCCAGGCCGGCGGATTGCACCGTCCGCCCTCTGGCTTCCACGGCGCCACTGCGAGCAGAATGGGTGCATGGCCAACCTGATCGCCACCTTCATCACCTCCCTGGACGGCTACGTCGCCGACGCGGAGGGCAAGTTCGACTGGAGCACCCCGAGCGACGAGGTGCACACCTTCGTCAACGACCTCGAGCGGTCGGTGGGCACCTACCTGTACGGCCGGCGCCTGTACGAGGTGATGGTGGCGTGGGAGACCATGCACCACGGCGACGACGACCAGCCCGCCGTGATGCGCGACTACACCGCGATCTGGCAGGCCGCAGACAAGGTCGTCTACTCCAGCACCCTGGCCGACGTGTCGAGCCGGCGCACCCGCATCGAGCGCGACTTCGACCCCGAGGCCGTGCGGGCGCTCAAGGCCTCAGCCACCGCCAACCTGTCGATCGGCGGGCCGCACCTGGCCGCGCAGGCCTTCGCGGCCGGGCTGGTCGACGAGTTGCACCTGCTGGTTTCCCCCGTCATTGTCGGCGGCGGCACCCGGTGCCTTCCGGACGGCCTGCACCTCGCTCTCGAACTGAAGGACGAGTACGCGTTCCGGAACGGCGTGGTCTACACCAGCTACACGGTTCTTCGATGACGCGCGCTCCGGGGACCCGGGCCCTCGTGATCGGGGAGGCTCTCATCGACATCGTGCGCCGCCCCGGCGCCGAGCCGGTCAGCCACGCGGGCGGCAGCCCGATGAACGTGGCTTACGGGCTGGGCCGGCTGGGCGTGCCCACCACCCTGGTCACCCAGATCGGCGCCGACCCATTCGGCGAGATCATCGCGGAGCACCTGCGCGTGGCCGGCGTCGACCTGCTGCCGGGGTCGGTCACGCCCGGTGCCACCTCGAGCGCCACCGCCATCCTGGATGCGACCGGAGCCGCCAGCTACGACTTCGACCTGCGCTGGGAGCTGCCGCAGGTGTCGCTCCCCGCCCCGTGCACCCTGATCCACACCGGATCGATCGCCGCGATCCTGCAGCCGGGCGGGCAGGCCGTGCTCCACGCGTTCACCAGCGCCCCGGCCGGCACCCTGCTCAGCTACGACCCCAATGTGCGACCGGGCATCATGGGCAACCGCGACGACGTAGTTCGGGCCGTCGAAGAACTCGCCAGAGCCGCACACGTCGTGAAGATGAGCGATGAGGATGCCGCCTGGCTCTACCCGGGGCAGAGCCTCGATGCGATCCTGCGGGACTACGTCGCGGCCGGGGTGGCGCTGGTCGCCATCACCCGGGGCGGCGACGGCGCCCTGTTGCGGACCGGCGGGGTCACGACCGAGCTGGCGGCGCATCCGGTGACCGTCGTCGACACCATCGGGGCGGGCGACTCGTTCATGTCGGGCCTGCTCTACGCGATCCTCGCCGGCGACGCCACCGAGGCGGTGCTGCAGAACGCTCTCGGTGCCGAGGACCTGGCCCGGCTGGGCCGGACCGCCCTGGCGAGCGCCGCGATCACGGTGTCGCGCGCGGGCGCCAACCCGCCCACGGTCGCGGAGCTGTTCCCGGGCTGATGCAGACGGGGTTCGGCAAGTCAATCCCCTTGAACACGGCACCCTCTTTGGCTTTACTGTGCGTACGTTGTCCCCATTGAGTGGGTCTCTGGCAACGGGTTACAGGAAGTTTGGTGCGACATGGTGGTCACAACAACCGATACGGCCGTGCAGGTCTCGGTGGAACTCACTCCCGCGGACGGCGTGGTGATCGAGGGAAATTCGCTGGGGGTCACCATCCGGATCAGGGCGCTCCGACCCGCGTCGATCGAGCACGCCGAGCTGACGCTGATCCGCAAGGTGAACTACACCTATGGTCGGGGCAACATCTACGGCGGCGTCTTCCCCGCCCGGGAACGCAGCACCGAACTGATCTCCTCGGTCACCGTGCCGGCGCCTGGCGCGATTCCGGCCGGTCAGACCCGGGTGCTGTCGGGCAGCCTGAGCATCCCCAGCGACGGCCCGGCATCGGTGCGCGGCGACCTGATCGATGTGGGCTGGTCGGTGCGCTGCGTCCTGCGGGCAGCCGGCGGGCAGATCATCAAGCGCGAACGCCTGATCGACGTGCAGTCCTGGGGCCAGACCAGCGCCACCGATATCGGCCATCCCCCCGTGGGCGAACACCTCGGCCAGGTCGCGCTGGAGTTCATCGCGCTGTCCTCCCGGGTGCTCGAACCCGGCACCCCGCTCACCGGCATCCTGCGGGTGCGCCCCCGCGAGGAAGTCACGACCAGGGGCGTGCGCGTGCAACTGGTGCGCTGCGAGGAGGTCTGGGGCGGACCCGGCCAGCTCGCCGACCCGGATGCGAGCGAGTCGGAGGGCTACCGGCATTCGGAGGCCGTGACGGCCGCCGTGACGCTCGGACCGGCCGGCCAGCTCACTCCCGGCAACGTCATCGATCTGCCCTTCACGGTCGAGACGCCCGCCGGCCTGCCCGCCCCGTCGCTGTCCATCGGCAACCTGCACGTGCGCTGGGAGATTCGGGCGATCGTCGACCTGCCTCTGCGCCTTGACCCCCGGCTGTCGCTCGACCTGCTCGCCGTCACGGCCAGCCGGCAGCCGAGCGAACCCGGGCAACGCGGGGACCTCGACACGGATTGAGAAACCGGATTGAGAAGGTGGAGTGCTGGATAGCATCCGGTTCTCCTGTTGGACAGTGGCCGCCCGGCGGAGCAGCCTGAAGGTATGGAATACACACACCTCGGTCGGTCCGGCCTCTCAGTCTCGCGCTTGTGCCTCGGGACCATGAACTTCGGGCCGGAGACCGACGAACCCACCTCGTTCTCCATCATGGACGCCGCCCGCGCGGCGGGCATCAACTTCTTCGACACCGCCAACGTCTACGGCTCCAAGCTGGGTCGCGGTGCCACCGAGAGCATCCTGGGCCGCTGGTTCGCTCAGGGCGGCGAGCGCCGCGAGGACACCGTGCTGGCCACCAAGGTCTACGGCACGATGTCCGACCGCCCCAACGACGGCAAGCTCTCGGCGCTCAACATCCGTCGCTCGCTCGACGAGAGCCTGAAGCGCCTGCAGACCGACCACATCGACCTGTTCCAGTTCCACCACGTGGACCGGGACACCCCGTGGGACGAGATCTGGCAGGCCATGGAGACCGCCGTGGCGCAGGGCAAGATCCTCTACGCCGGCAGCAGCAACTTCGCCGGCTGGCACATCGCCACCGCGCAGGCCGAGGCCCGTAAGCGGGGCTTCACCGGCCTGGTGAGCGAGCAGTCGTTGTACAACCTGCTCAAGCGGGACATCGAACGCGAGGTCATTCCGGCGGCGCAGGCCAACGGGATGGGCATCCTGCCCTGGTCGCCTCTGGAAGGCGGCCTGCTCGGCGGGGTGCTGCGCAAGGAGAGGGACGGCAGCCGCCGGGTCTCCGGGGCGAACGCCGAGAAGCTCGAGAAGAACCGGACGGCCATCGGCGCGTACGAGGACTTCGCTGCCGAACTCGGCCATGAGCCCGGCGACCTGGGCCTGGCCTGGCTGATGCACCAGAAGGCGGTGACCGCGCCCATCATCGGCCCGCGCACCATGGCGCAGCTCGAGGCCGGGCTGCGCGCCGTCGACATCACACTCGACGACGCCGCGCTGAGGCGGCTCGATGAGATCTTCCCCGGTTACAAGACCGCGCCGGAAGACTACGCCTGGTGAGCCACGCCTTGAACGTTCTTTTCATCGGCGGCAGCGGCGTGATCAGCGCGGCCGCGGCCGAGCTGGCCGTGGCCCGCGGCCACAAGCTCACGGTGCTCAACCGTGGCGAGTCGGCCCTGCGCGCGGTGCCCGACGGCGCCGAGGTGCTCACCGCGGACGTGCGGGATGCTGCCGCTCTCGGCAGCGTGCTCGGCGACCGCTCCTTCGATGTCGTCGTGGACTTCGTGGCGTTCACGCCCGAGCACGTGCGGGCCGACATCGCCCAGTTCGCCGGTCGTGCCGGCCAGTACCTGTTCATCAGCTCGGCTTCGGCGTACCAGAAGCCGCCGGCCGCGCTGCCGGTGCGGGAGTCCACGCCGCTGCACAATCCGTTCTGGCAGTACTCCCGAGACAAGATCGCCTGCGAAGACGTGCTGCTGGCGGCCTACCGCGAGCAGGGCTTCCCGGTCACGATCATCCGCCCGTCGCACACCTACGATCGCACCCAGATCGCGCTTCTGAACGGCTGGACCGATATCCACCGGATGCGCACCGGGCAGCCGGTGGTGGTGCACGGTGACGGAACCTCGCTCTGGACCCTGACCCACAGCACCGACTTCGCCAAGGCGCTGGTCGGACTGTTCGGCCGCTCCCAGGCGATTGGCGACAGCTTCACCATCACCTCGGACGAGTACCTGCCCTGGGACGCCATCTACGCCGAGTACGCCCGCGCCGCCGGGGCTCCGGCGCCCACGATCGTGCACGTGTCCAGCGACACCATGGCCGCCGCGAATCCCGAGTGGAGCGGCCCGCTGCTGGGCGACCGGTCGCACTCGGTGATCTTCGACAACACCAAGGTGAAAGCCCTCGTACCCGACTTCGTCTGCAGCACCCCGGTTGCCCTCGGCTTTCGCGAGGCGATCGCCTGGTACGACGCGCATCCGGAGCAGCAGGTCGTGGACGCGGTGTTGAACGCCACCCTCGACCGGCTCGTCAGCGCACACTCCACCCTCTCCTGACACCCCAGATTGGACACCCTATGAAGACCCGACTCATCGGCGACCGCGCCGTCAGCTCCATCGGCCTGGGCGGCATGCCCATGTCGATCGAGGGCCGGCCCGACGAAGCCCGCTCCATCGCCACCATCCACGCCGCCCTCGAGGTGGGCGTGACCCTGTTCGACACCGCGGATGCGTATCACCTTCACGCCGACGAGGTGGGGCACAACGAGTCCCTCATCGCCCGCGCCATCGCGTCCTGGGGCGGCGACACCAGCCAGGTGATCGTGGCCACCAAGGGCGGACACCTGCGACCCGGCGACGGCAGCTGGTACGTCGACGGCCGCCCCGAGTACATCAAACGGGCCGCTCTCGCGTCGCTGAAGCGGCTCGGCGGTGACGCGATCGACCTGTACCACCACCACCGGCCCGACCCGGCGGTGCCGTACGCCGACTCCATCAGCGCCATCCGGGACCTGCTCGACGAGGGCGTCATCCGCCTGGCCGGCATCTCCAACGCCAACCCCGAGCAGATCCGCGAGGCCTACGAGATCCTCGGCGGCCGGCTCGCCAGCGTGCAGAACCAGTACTCGCCCGCGTTCCGCAGCAGCCAGCCCGAGCTGGACCTCTGCACCGAACTCGGCATCGCTTTCCTGTCCTGGAGCCCGCTGGGCGGCATCAAGTCCGCCGCCGATCTGGGCACCAGGTTCGCCCCGTTCCAGCAGGTGGCGGATGCGCACGGCGTGAGCCCGCAGGTCGTCACGCTGGCCTGGCACCTGGCCGCGTCGCCCCGGGTGATCCCCATCCCCGGGGCGAGCCGGCCGGAGAGCATCCGTGATTCGGTGCGGGCAGCGGAGCTGACGTTGTCGGCGGAGGAACTGGCCGCGCTCTCCGAAACGGTGACCGTATGACGGCCATCGTGCACCTCGACCTGCGCCTCGACCCGGCCAGACTCGACATCGTCCCGGCCCTCCTCAACGAGGTGCTCGCCGCGACCCGCGCGTGGCCGGGCAACGAGGGACTCGAGGTCATCGTCGACGACGCAGACCCCGCCCATGTGATCGTCGTCGAGCGGTGGGCCACCGCCGCCGACCACGACGCGTACGCCGCCTGGCGGAACACTCCCGAGGGCGTCAGCCGGTTGGGCGAGGTGCTCGCTGCCCCTGGGGTGAAGTCCGTCTTCTCCGGGCGTATCCCGCTGGACCTCTAGGCCGTTCAGTCGCCGAGCGGTCAGGCCGCCGAGCCGAAGGCGTCTGCCGGTATGCCGGTCGCGAGCGCGTCGGAGGCAGCCTGCGCGGCGGCGACGTCCTCGAGCAGCTGCGCGAGGAACGCCGACGCGGCCGGGCTCGGCTCGTCGGCGACCGCAACGGCCACCGTCCACTCGGGCACGCTCGGCGGCAGCGGCACCGCCACCAGGTCGTCGGGGCGCTTCTGCGCGAAGCTGGTGGGCACGATCGCCACACCCAGGTTGTAGCCCACCAGTTCGAGCAGCGGATGCACGTCGTTGACCTCCATCGCCGCCCGGTACTCGAAACCAGCGGCCGCGAAGGCCCGGCGGGCGAGCATGTGCGCGCCCCAGCCGGCCTGGAAGCCGATCAGCTCCTCGGCGCGCAGGGTCTCCAGGTCGGCCTCGGCCAGGGCCGCGACCGGGTGGTCGGGGTGGCAAAGCACCACCATCTTCTGGCTGCTCAGCGGGTGCAGCCGCACCCCGGGCGGGGTGTCCCCGGTCACCACGACGAGGGCCACATCGGTGGTGCCGCTGGCCACACCCTCGATCAGTTCCACGGAGCCCAGCTGGCGCAGCCGCACCTCCACACCCTGGTTGGCGGTGCGGAAGCGGGCCAGTTCGGCGGGCAGGTCCACGGAGCCCAGGCACGGCTCGGCGCCCACGGTGAGGCGTCCGCGCATGAGGCCGCGGACCGCCGCGACAGCGTTCTGGGCCGCCGCGGCGCTGGCCAGGGTGCGCAGCGCATCCGTCAACAGGGCCTGGCCGGCGGCCGTGAGCTCGACCCGGCGGGTGCTGCGGATGAACAGCGACGTGCCCAGCTCGATCTCGAGCGCCCGAATGGAGGCGGACAGACCCGACTGCGAGATGTGCAGCAGCTCGGCCGCCCGGGTGAAGTGCCGCTCGTCGGCGACGGTCACAAAATGCTCAAGCTGGCGCAGTTCCATTCAGCAAGCGTACAACTCAGTCACCCGATGGCCAGAAGGCCGCGCACTGGCTCTGCTACTTGTCGAGGGGGCGCCAGATCACGATTTGGTTGGATCGGCGGGTGCGGGTACCGGCGCGCATCGAGATGACGTCACCGGCCGAGCCGGCCGCGAAGACGCGCCGGCCCGGACGGTTGAGCAGTTCGTCGGCCAGGGCCGCTTCCAGATCCCCCACCCGGCTTTCCAACGCCCGCACGGTGTCTTCCAGCGCGAGAATGCGCCGGATGCCTTCCAGGCTGACCCCTTCGGCGCCCAGGTCCGCGATCTCCCGCAGCCGGGCGACGTCGCGCATCGAATACCGACGCGAACGGCCCGGCGTGCGCCCGGGGCTCACGAGCCCCAGCCGGTCGTACTGCCGCAGGGTCTGCGGGTGCATACCCGCCAGCTCTGCGGCACTACTGATCACGAAGACCCGGGAGTTCTCATCCATGGTGGAGCTCAGCCCTTGGCCCTGGCGAGGAGTTCGTCACGCGGGTTCTCCTTGGGCAGCGCCTCGTTGAACGCGAGCAATTTCTCCTCGGCGTCCTTCGAGAGGTGTGACGGCACGGCCACCTGAACCTCGGCGAGCAGGTCGCCGGTGCCCTTCGGGGTGACCACACCGCGGCCCTTGACCCGCAGCACACGCCCGCTGGGGGTGCCGGGGGCAACCCGCAGCTTCACCGGGGGCCCACCCAGGGTAGGCACCTCGATGGTCGCGCCGAGGGCGGCCTCGGCGAAGGTCACCGGCACGTTCACCCGCAGGTTGAGACCATCACGTTCGAACACCGGATGCTTGCGCACGGTGACGGTGAGCACGATGTCGCCGTTCTCGCCGCCGTCCGGGCTGGGTTGCCCCTGCCCGCGCAGCTTGATCTTCTGGCCGTCGGCGACGCCCGCGGGGATCTTGACCTTGATCGGCCGACCCTCCTGCGTTTGCAGGGTGATCTGATCGCCGTGGGTGGCGGTGATGAAGTCGACCGTGGTCGACGCGATCACGTCGCGCCCCCTGGTCGGCCCGCCGGCGCCCCGGAAGCCGCCGGTGGAGGTGCCGAACCGGCCACCGCCGCCTTGAGCCCCGCGGCCGAACATGCCGCCGAGGATGTCGTCGAAGCCGGCCTGCTCGTAGGAGTAACCCTGTTGCCGGGCTCCCCCGCCGAACATGCCGCCGAAGACGTCGTCGAAGCCGCCCTGCTGGCCGCCTTGCCCGGGGGCGGTGAAGCGAGCTCCACCGCCCATGGCGCGCACGGCGTCGTACTCCTTGCGCTGTTCGGGGTCACCGATGACCGAGTGGGCCTCGCTGATCTCCTTGAACTTCGACTCCGCCGCAGGGTTGCCCGGGTTGGAGTCCGGGTGGTACTTGCGGGCGAGCTTGCGATACGCCTTCTTCAGGTCGGCCGCCGAGACGTCTTTCGACACCCCGAGAACCTTGTAGAAGTCCTTGTCGAACCAGTCCTGGCTAGCCATCGCTCGGTACCTGCACGACGACCTTGGCTACCCGCAACAGCGAGGATCCGAGGTAGTAGCCGGTCTCGACGACGTCGCCGACGGTTTCCACGTCGATGTCAGGAGTTGGCATCTGGAAGATGGCCTCGTGCACGGTGGGGTCGAACACGTCGCCGACAGAGCCGTAGGGCTTCAGGCCGATGCGCTCGGTGCTGGCGCGCAGCTTCGCGGCGATGGTCGCGAAGGCGGTGTCGCCCTCGAGGTCGCCGTGCTTCTCGGCCCGGTAGAGGTCGTCGAGCACCGGAAGCAGCACCTTGACGACCTCGCCGGTGACGCGCTCGCGCTCGATCTCCCGGTTGGCCTCGGTGCGCTTGCGGTAGTTGGCGTACTCGGCGGTGACCCGCTTGAGGTCGGCCAGGTGCTCGCTGGAGGGATCTGAGGCCTCGAGGTCGGCCGCGTCCAGGATGTCCTGCACGGTCAACTCGTCTTCCTCGATGCCCTCGGCAGAGGCCGCGTCGGTGGCCTCCGCGTCAACGAACTCGGCCTCCACGGCCGGGTCGGAGTCGGCCCCGCCCGCCGCGGGGGCACCCGATTCGGGTGCTCCCGCAGCAGCAGCGGCGTCTTCAGGACGGTTCTCGTCCGGGCGGTTGGCGTCTGTCATTACTTCTTCGCTTCGTCCTCGTCGTCGACAACCTCGGCGTCGACAACGTCTTCGTCGGAGTTGGCCGACTCGGCGGTGGGCTCGGCGGGCTCGGACGTGCCGGCCGCGGCATCCGCCTGGCTGGAGGCGTAGATGGCCTCGCCGAGCTTGCCCTGGCTTTCGGTGAGTTTGTCGAACGCGGTCTTGACCGCGTCGTCGTCGTCGCCGGCGAGGGCGGACTTGAGGGCGTCAACGTCACCCTGAACCTCGGACTTGACCTCCTCGGGGAGCTTCTCGTCGTTCTCCTTGATCAGTTTCTCGATCGAGTAGGCGAGCTGCTCTGCACCGTTGCGGGTCTCGGCGGCCTCGCGGCGGCGCTTGTCCTCTGCGGCGTGCTCTTCACCCTCGCGCACCATGCGCTCGATGTCTTCCTTGCCGAGCGCGGTGCCGCCGGTGATGGTCATCGACTGCTCCTTGCCGGTGCCCTTGTCCTTGGCGGACACGTGCACGATGCCGTTGGCGTCGAGGTCGAAGGTGACCTCCACCTGCGGGATGCCGCGCGGCGCCGGTGCGATGCCGGTGAGCTCGAAGGTGCCCAGGTTCTTGTTGTCGCGGGTGAACTCGCGCTCGCCCTGGAAGACCTGGATGGCCACGGACGGCTGGTTGTCGTCGGCCGTGGTGAAGGTCTCGCTGCGCTTGGTGGGGATGGCGGTGTTGCGCTCGATGAGGCGCGTCATGATGCCGCCCTTGGTCTCGATGCCGAGGCTCAGCGGGGTGACGTCGATGAGCAGAACGTCCTTGCGCTCGCCCTTCAGCACGCCGGCCTGGAGTGCGGCGCCGACGGCGACGACCTCGTCCGGGTTGACACCCTTGTTCGGGTCCTTGCCACCGGTCTCGGCCTTGACGAGCTCGTACACGGCGGGCATGCGGGTGGAGCCACCGACGAGGACGACGTGCGCGATGTCCTCGACCTTGACGCCGGCTTCACGGATGACGTCCTGGAACGGCTTCTTGGTGCGGTCGAGCAGGTCTTCGGTCATCTTCTCGAACTGGGCGCGGGTGAGCGTCTCGTCGAGGTTGGCCGGGCCGTTCTCCGTGAGGGAGAGGTAGGGCAGCTGGATGCTGGTGGACATGCTCGAAGAGAGTTCCTTCTTGGCCTGCTCCGCGGCTTCCTTGAGGCGCTGCTTGGCGATCTTGTCCTTGGAGACGTCGACGCCGGTGGAGTCCTTGAAGCGCTTGATCAGGTGATCGACGATGCGCTGGTCCCAGTCGTCGCCGCCGAGGCGGTTGTCACCGGCGGTCGAACGCACCTGGATGGTGCTGAAGTCGTCGTCCTTGCCCACTTCGAGCAGGGAGACGTCGAAGGTTCCGCCACCGAGGTCGAAGACCAGGATGAGCTCGTCTTCCTTGCCACGGTCCAGGCCGTAGGCGAGGGCGGCCGCGGTGGGCTCGTTGATGATGCGCAGCACGTTGAGGCCGGCGATCTCGCCGGCTTCCTTCGTGGCCTGGCGCTCGGCATCGTTGAAGTAGGCGGGAACGGTGATGACGGCATCCGTCACCTTGTCGCCCAGGTACTGCTCGGCGTCGCGCTTGAGCTTGGCGAGGATACGAGCGGAGATCTCCTGCGGGGTGTACTTCTTGTCGTCGATGCCGACGGTCCAGTTCGTGCCGACGTGGCGCTTGACCGACGAGATGGTGCGGTCCACGTTGGTGACGGCCTGACGCTTGGCGGTCTCGCCGACGAGTACTTCGCCGTCCTTGGTGAATGCCACGACGGAAGGCGTGGTGCGGAAGCCTTCAGCGTTTGCGATGACGGTGGGTTCTCCACCCTCGAGAACGGCCACCACCGAGTTGGTGGTTCCGAGGTCAATTCCGACTGCACGAGCCATGTGAGAGTATCTCCTTCAAAAGATTGGGTTCAAGGCGTATTTCTAAGACTTGAGTGTTGCTGACTCAAGTGTGGCACCGCCCGAAAACCGAGTCAAGCTGAGGCCGGCAAAGTTGAGTCGATGAGGCTCAACTCTCAGCATTCTCCCAAGATGGGAGGAGGACAAGATGGTGGGAGAATAACGTGTGCCACCCTCTCCGTCCCCCTCCTCCGATCCCTCCGCGGACTCCGTGCGCCGGCGGGCCGTGCTGGCGAAGCTGCCGCGGATCTCCCGGCTGGACGGCTCGGCCATCCGGGTTCTGCTCGTCGACGACGAAGCCACCCTCACCAACCTGGTCAGCCTGGCGCTCAGCTACGAGGGGTGGCTGGTCGACGTGGCCCACACCGGTCAGGCGGCCCTGCAGTCCTACCGGGACAACCGGCCGGATGTGGTGATCCTCGACATCATGCTGCCGGATACCGACGGCCTGAGCGTGCTGCGGCACCTGCGCTCGGCAGGCTCCACCACGCCGACCCTGTTCCTCACCGCCAGGGACTCCGTGGACGACCGCATCATCGGCCTCACCGTGGGCGGCGACGACTACATGACCAAGCCGTTCAGCCTGGAGGAACTGGTGGCCCGGCTGCGCGGGCTGCTCCGCCGCGCCGTGCAGGCCGTGCCCGACGAGCAGGTCGCCCTGGTGGTGGGCAACCTGACCCTGGACGAAACCAGCTACCAGGTGCGCCGCGGCGAGACCGACATCATGCTCACCACCACCGAGTTCGACCTGTTGCGGTTTTTCATGCGCAACCCCATGCGGGTGCTCAGCCGGGCCCAGATCCTCGACGAGGTGTGGAACTACGACTTCGCCGGCCGGGCCAGCATCGTGGATCTCTACGTGTCGTACCTGCGGAAGAAGATCGACGCCGAGCGCACCCCGATGCTGCACACAGTGCGCGGGGTCGGCTACATGCTGCGGCCCGCAGAGTGAGCGGGATGAGCACGGTCGAGCCGGACGCCATCGCCCTCGGGCGCGGGCCGGCGCCCTGGACGCTCCGCCGGCGCCTGGTGGTGGGCATCGCCGGCGTCGTGGCCGCCGTACTACTCGGCACGGGGCTCTTGAGCATCGTCGTCCTGAGCACCTCCACGAACACCGTGGCCGACACCCAGCTCACGGCCTCCCTGTCGGCGTTGAGCCGGTCGGTCGACAAGTACCGCGGATCCCCCACCGTCGGCGGGCGCGAGCACGTGCACGAGCACGGCGGCGGCACGGTCAAGACCTTCGTCGATTTCGTCGGGCACGGCCGCGGCACCGTGATCGCGGTCGTGGCCGCCGAAAGGGTCGCCGACTCCGCCCTGTTCTCGGACACCGGCGCCGTCCCGCTGACCACCGAGGTGACCCGGGCGATCGAGCTGATGGCCGCCGACCCCGACTTCACCGAGGCCAATCGCAGCCTGGACCTGGGCGAGCTCGGTACCTACCGGGTCGCCACTGTCGTCAACGACGGCGAACTGCTGGTGGCGGGAGTGCCACTGGAGGCCGCCGAAATGGCGCTGCTGCGCCAGGGCCTGGGCATCGCGATCTTCGCGGTGCTGGCACTGGCCGGCACCGTGGTGGGCACGATCCTGGTGGTGCGCCTGGCCCTCCGCCCGCTGGCCCGCGTGGTCGACACCGCCGTGGAGGTCACCGCGCTGCCGCTGGACGTGGGCGATTACGGCATCTCCACCCGCGTCGCGGCCGCCGACACCGACCCGCGCACCGAGGCGGGCAAGGTGGGCGAAGCCCTCAACCAGCTGCTCGACCACGTCGACACGGCGCTCACCGTGCGGGCGGCGACCGACCGGCGGATGCGCCGGTTCGTGACGGATGCCTCCCACGAGTTGCGCACGCCGCTCGCGGCCATCCAGGGGTACGCCGAGCTGACCCGCCAGGACAGCGCCGAGCTGCCCGAGGTCACCGAGTACTCGCTCGCCCGCATCGAATCCGAGGCCCGACGGATGAGCTCGCTGGTGAGCGACCTGTTGCTGCTCGCCCGCCTCGACGAGGGCCAGGACCTGCACGTCGAAGACGTGGACCTCGCCGACCTGCTGTTGACCGCGGTGAACGACGCCAGGGCCTCGGCGCCGGCGCACACCTGGCTCGCGGCAGTGCCGGACACCGCGGTGGTCGTGCGCGGCGACCGGGAGCGGCTGCACCAGCTGGTGGCGAACCTGCTCTCCAACGCCAGGGTGCACACCCCGCCCGCCAGCACTGTGACCGCCCGGCTCCGGGTGGGCGCGCCGGGCATGCCCCTGCAGCTGAGCGTGCAGGATGACGGGCCGGGCATCTCCGACGCCCTGCTGCCGGTGATCTTCGAGCGGTTCGCCCGCGGCGACGCCTCCAGGGCCCAGGGCTCAGGCGGCACCCCCAGCACCGGCCTCGGCCTGGCCATCGCCCTGTCGATCGCCGAGGCGCACGGCGGCACCATCCGGGCCTACTCCACCCCCTCGGGCACCATCCCCACCGGCACCACCTTCACGGTCACCCTCCCCACCCCCGCCCCCTCGTCCCCGCCCTCCCGCGAGCTGTAAAGTTTGGGCCATGCCCCGCCTTGTTGTTGTGCTCCCGGTCGAGCCGCTGCGAGTGGGTGACAGTTTCGCGGTGGCCGAGTGGCCCCTGCACGTGACGGTGCTGCCCCCGTTTCTCACGGATGCCGCCCCCGGCGACATCATGGACGCCATCCGCGCCGCCGTTCTCGGCCGGGAGCCCCTCACCGTCGTCGCCGGCGACGACGCGCTGTTCGGCCGGCGGCACAACATCCCCGTCACGCTGATACTGCCGCACGACGGTCTCACCGGGCTGCACCGCACCTTCGTCGAGGCCCTGCGCCCGTTCGCGACCGAGCCCGACGAGCCCGCGTTCACCGGCAGCGGCTTCCGCGCCCACGTCACCCACAAGCCCCCGGCCCGCCTCCGCCCCGGCGCCCAGGTCACCCTCACCCAGCTCGCCCTCGTGGACATGCTCCCCCGCGCCCACACCTCCGGCCGCACGGTCCTGGCCACCCACGCCCTCTCCGCCTCGCGAGCTGTGAGCTGAGCCCCTAAAAACCCGTGTTTTCGGTGCTTAAGTCACGGTTCGCGGAACGGTAATTTGGGGGAATGGAAATACGGGAAGCCCGCGAGGGCGACTGGGCCCAGATCTGGCCCTTTCTGCGGGACGTCGTGGCGGCGGGCGAGACCTATTGCTGGCCGCGGGACACCACCGAGGAGGCCGCGAAGGCCTGGTGGATGGCCAAGCCCGGCGGCCGGGTCTTCGTGGCCGACGACGGCGGGCGGGTGCTCGGCACCGCCGAGCTGCACCCCAACCAGCCGGCGGCCGGCGGCCACGTGTGCAACGCCGGATTCATGGTGGCCCAACGGGCCGCCGGCCGCGGCATCGGCCGCGCCCTGGCCGAGCATGTTCTCGATCAGGCCCGGAACGCCGGCTTCCGTGCGATGCAGTTCAATGCCGTGGTCGAGACCAACCACAACGCCGTGCGCCTGTGGCAGTCGCTGGGCTTCAGCATCCTCGCCACGGTTCCCGGCGCCTTCAGGCACCCGGTGCACGGGTTCGTGGGGCTGCACGTCATGCACCGGTCCCTCGAGGCGGAGACGCACGGGGTCTGAATCCGTCGCCCATTGTTCACCGCCCGGCCGTAGGGTGAACGCATGACCGAGACACTCGACGGCGAGGGCGCCGCCCACACCGGCTCAGCGCCGACTCCCACCCGCGGCGCCGTGCTGGCCTGGAGTCTGTGGGACTGGGGCTCGGCCGCGTTCAACGCCGTGGTCACCACCTTCGTCTTCGCGGTGTACCTCACCGGGTCGTCGTTCGGTGACGAGGACGCCGTGGCCGCCCAACTGGGCTGGGCGCTTGCGATCGCCGGGTTGCTCATCGCCGTGCTCGCACCGGTCACCGGCGCCCGTTCCGACTCCTCCGGCCGGCGCAAATTCTGGCTGGGCGTGAACACCTTCATCGTCGTGGCGCTCACCGCCGGCATGTTCTTCGTGCTGCCGAGCCCCGAATACCTGCTGCTCGGCCTGGTGCTGCTGGCGGCCGGCAACGTGTTCTTCGAACTCGCCGGGGTGAGCTACAACGCCATGCTCGCCCAGGTGTCCACGCCGCGCACCATCGGCAAGGTCAGCGGCTTCGGCTGGGGCATGGGCTACATCGGCGGCATCGTGCTGCTGCTGATCGTGTACTTCGGCTTCATCAGCCCCGAGGTGGGTCTGTTCGGCGTCACCAGCGAGAACGGCCTGGCGGTGCGGGTGACCATGCTCATCGCGGCCGCCTGGTTCGGTCTGTTCGCACTACCGTTGCTGCTGCGGGTGCCCGAGTACCGGGCGCCGGATGCCGCGGCGCGCGCCAAGGTGGGCTTCTTCCAGTCCTACGTCGAGCTCGGCCACGACGTGGCCAGGCTCTGGAAGACCAACCGCCAGGTGGTCTACTTCCTCGTCGCGAGCGCCATCTTCCGCGACGGCCTGGCCGGCGTGTTCACCTTCGGCGGGGTGCTCGCAGCCTCGGTCTTCGGCTTCTCCCCCGGCGAGGTGATCATCTTCGCCATCGCCGCGAACGTGGTCGCCGGCATCGCCACCATCAGCGTGGGAGTGCTCGACGACAGGCTGGGCGCCAAACCCGTCATCGTCACCGCCCTGGTGGGCCTCATCATCAGCGGCAGCCTGGTGTTCCTGCTGCACGACGGCGGTCAGATCGTGTTCTGGACCGCCGGCCTGGCGCTGTGCCTGTTCGTCGGCCCGGCGCAGTCGGCCAGCCGCACCTTCCTGGCCCGGATCATCCCGGCCGGTCGTGAGGGCGAGGTGTTCGGCCTGTACGCCACCACCGGTCGCGCCGCGAGCTTCCTGGCGCCAACGGCGTTCGCGCTCATGGTGACGTTCTTCGGCGCAACCTACTGGGGCATCCTGGGCATCGTGCTGGTGCTTGTCATCGGCCTGCTTCTGCTGCTGCCGGTGAAGGCCAGGCAGAACCAGATGGGCTGATCCGGGCTACGGCGTCGGCAGGATGGCGAGCACGGCCGCCCAGACGACCGGATCGTCTCCGCTGCCCGTTGCGGTCAGCGTGACTTCGGTGTCCTCCAGGGAGTACGGCGCCGTCTGAGTTCGCTCGTCGCAGGGCGCCGTGAGCACCGCCGGCCCGGTACCGGCGGATACCGCGGTGATCGTGATGGAGCTGTCGGCGCCGCCTCGACAGGCCAGTCGCAGCTCGTAGCTGCCGGGATCGGCCTCGGTCGTCACCCCGGTATTGCTGTCCTCGGCGACCGTGAGTTGGCCGTTGTTGTAGACCATGTACTGGCCGGTACCGGTGAGCGGGAAGACCTCTTCGGCGAAGTCCGGCGCCGCGTCGGGATCAAAGGTCGCGGTGGGGGTCGGTGGGGTCGTAGGCGTCGGGGCGGCGCTGGCGCTGGATGTCGGCGGGGAGCTGTCGTCGGCGCCCGGGCTGCCGGCGCTGCAGGCGGTGAGGACGGCAAGGACAGCGACCACCGTCAGCCCGGTGGCCAGGGCGCGGCGGGTGGATTCGGTCACGGTCTCAGCCCTCCGCTCGCGGCAGCCGGTCGGTGACGGCGAGTGCCCACTCCACCGGCTGGTCGCTGTCGCCGAGCAGCGTGAAAGTGGCACCGTCGGCGGGCAGGGAGAGATCCATACCCTGCGACTCACCCACACAGCCGCCGGCCAGCGTCGCCGGCTCGGCGTTGTCGATGGTGAGAGTGAGGGTGGTGTCGGCGTCACCGCGGCAGGCGAGGTAGACCGAATAGCTCCCGGCCGCCAGGGTCGACGCCGTGAGCGTGAAGGAGCCGGGTGCGCCGGCCTGGAATGCTCCGCTCTGGGCCATGACGAACCCGTCGGCTCCGCCGGTGGGCACGGCCTCGGCGGCCCAGGCCGCCGTCACGGCGGGGTCGACGGTGGGGTCTGCTGCGGGGTCGACGGCGGGCGTCGGGCTGGCTGTCCCGGTGGCGGTGGCGGACGGCGGTGGCGTGCCGCCCGCGGCCTCGGGCCCGGCCGCCGTGCAGGCGGCCAGTCCGGCAACGAGGGCCACTCCCCCTAGAACTCTCAGGCCGCTTCGACAGGTCTTCGGTGTGTTCCCCATCGATTCAGTCAAGCGCAGTCGGGCAGCCGAAGACAGGGTCGGCCGAGCCCGGGCGTGTCGGCTGGGCCTGATCCGCGGCACATGGGCGTGCTGCGCGCCGCACCCGGTGGCACGACCGAAACCCTGACGTCCGCGGTCAGATGGCGCGCAAATTGCATACACCGGCGGCGGCGACCGGCCCGGCTAGAAGTCGAGGTCGTCCGCGGCGAGCCACGGCACCGGCACCGACGGGTCGATGATCGCGCTCGGGTCCACCTCGTGGGTCTCGAGAACCACGCTGACGCCCGGCGACACGAGCACCTGAACGCTGACCTCGCCGACGACGGGCAGGTCGACCATGCCGCCGCCCTGCCGCACCGCGGCAGTGAGAGTGGCCGCGAGCTCTGCCACGTCGCACGAGGAACGCAGACGAAACAAGCGCTCGCCGATTGTGAGGGTATGCGCCTGCATGAAGCCTCCCTCGGTCGCCCCCTCAGGCTAGGGCTAAAGTCCGTACGTGTATACACAGTGACAGGGCGCCGTCATTGTCTGAAATCGTCCAGCTTTCACCCCGCCACAGCGGGCACACTGGACCGATGACAACCACACTGCTCCAGAAAGCCGAACTCCTCAACGCCCTGCACGTGCCAGGCACGCCGCTCATCGTCACGAATGTGTGGGACGCGATCACCGCGAAGATCGTCGCAGAAGCGCCCGGCGTGAAGGCGCTGGCCAGCGCGTCGCACTCGGTCTCCAACGTGCGCGGCCTGCAGGACGGCGAAGGACTCAGCGTCGACGAAGCCATCATCGCCGCCCGGATCATCACCGGCGCCACCGACCTGCCCGTCTCGATCGACTTCGAGAAGGGCTACTCCGCGGATGCCGCGGGGGTGGCCCGGAACGTCCGCCGCCTGATCGAGGAGGCCGGGGCCGCCGGCATCAACCTTGAAGACTCCGTGGGCGCCGCGAAGGCCCCGCAGTTCGACATCCCCACCGCGGCCGCCCGGGTTGCCGCCGCGCGTGAGGGCGCTCAGGCGGCCGGGGTGCCGCTGGTCATCAACGCCCGCGTGGACACCCTCGCCGGTGGCGGCGAGTGGGCCGAGGCCGTGCAGCGCGCCAACGCCTACCTCGACGCCGGTGCCGACGTGATCTTCTTCCTGGGCCTCTCCGACGAAGACAAAGTCAAGCGCGCCCTCGATGAGGTGAACGGCCGCATCTCCGTGATCGGGCACCCCGGCGCCGTGCCGCTGACGCGCCTGGCCGAACTCGGCGTCTCCAGGGTCAGCTTCGGCCCCGGCACCCTCGGCCTCGCGCTGGCCGCCCTGCAGCGTGCGGCGACCACCCTCACCGGCCTGGGCGACTACCCGGAGGACCTCGGCTTCCCGTTCGAGCTCTAGACCGGTTCCGCCGCCGCCCGTTCCGCCGAACGGGCGGCGGTGACAGGATGCTCCGGACACAACCCGCGGACCTGGAGCGAACATGACGACGTTCGGCATCGAGGAGGAGTATTTCCTCGTGGATCCCCAGACGTTGCGGCCGGTCAACCTCGCCGACCCCGTCCTGGACGATCTCACTCCGGGTCCCGGCGTGGTCACCCGGGAGTTCCTCGCCTCGCAGCTGGAGCGGGCCACGGCGGTCTTCACCGAGCTGGCCGAGGCCGAGGCCGACCTGACCAGGTTTCGCGCCGACCTCGCGTCGGCCGCCGACAGGCACGGCGTGCTGGCGATCGGCGCCGGCACGCCCTTCGACGCGCATCCGGTGCCGACCCTCACCGATGCGGCCCGGTACCACCGGATCGAATCGGGGGTGCGCGGCGTGGTGCGGGATCATCAGATCTGCGCCACCCACGTGCACGTGGGCGTGCCGGACCGGCAGTCCGGGGTGCTGGCGCTGAACACCGTGCGCCTCTGGCTGCCCACGCTGCTGGCGCTCACCGGCAACTCGCCGTTCTGGCGCGGCCGGTCCACAGGTTTCGACTCCTGGCGGGCGGTGATCATGCGTCGCTGGGCGACGACAGGATGCCCACCGGCCTTCATCGACGCCGACGACTACGATCGGCGCCTCCGACGCCTGATCGGGGTGGGTGCCACCGTCGACACGGCCACCGTGGCCTGGTACGCCCGGCTCTCCGAGGTGCATCCGACGTTGGAGGTGCGGGTGGCAGACGCCCAACTCGACCTGGCGCCCACCCTGCTGCTGGCCGCCCTGACCCGGGCGCTGGTCGTGTCCGCGCTGGCCGAGCCGCGGGCCCGCCCGCTCGAGGTGGAGCCGGAGCTGTTGGACGCGGCGTTGTGGCAGGCCTCGCGCGACGGGATGAACGGGCAACTGCTCGATCCGGCCACCCGCACCCTTCAGCCGGCCGGGGCTGTGGTCGCTTCGCTCCTCCGGCAGGTTAGCGGTGCGCTGGAGCAGGCCGGGGACCGGCCGCAGGTCTCAGCCCTCCTCGACCGGGTCGGGCAGACGGGCACCGGCGCCAACCGGCAGCAGCAGGCGTTCCGGAGCGGCGGGCTCACCGGGCTGCGCGGGTTGCTGGCGAGATCGTTCACCCAAGCGGCGATCTCGGGTGGCTAGGGTGAGGCATGCCCACCTTCGCCAGCCACGACGGCACCGCCCTGCACTACGACCTGCTCGGCCAGACTGCGCCGGGCGCGGCTGACCGCCCGCCGTTGATCGTGCTGGCCGGCGGTCCGGCCCGGCATCCGGTCTACCTGGGCGATCTGGCCGGGCTCAGCAACGCGCGCACCCTCGTGGTGCTGCACCAGCGGGGCGTGGGCGAGTCGCCGCCGTCGCCGACCGCGGCCGCCGCGGCGTGGCCCGAACTCGCCGACGACGTGGAGGCGCTCCGTCGCCACCTGGCTTTGCCGGCGATCGAGCTGCTCGGCCACTCGGCCGGCACCCGGGTGGCTCTCTCCTACGCCGCTCGGTACCCGCAGCGCCTCACCAGCCTGTGCCTCGTCACCCCGCCGGTGCAGTGGATCCGTTCCAGTCCCGACGACAGTCCGGGCATCATCGCCGCCCACCGTGACGAGCCCTGGTACGCCGACTACGTGGCGCACCGACTGGCGGCGACGGCCGCGAAGAGCGCTTCAGATCTCAACCACCTCTTCCCCTACCTGGCCCCGATCGCGTGGGCACGGTGGACGCCGGCCGCCCGGCAGCACGAGGCGACGGGCGCGTGGCATCCCGCCGCGCAAGACCTCTTCTTCGCGGATGCCGACCCCGCCGGCATCGTCGACGGCCTGGCGCAGGTGCGCTGCCCGGTGCTGGTCATCGCGGGCGCCGCGGACGGGCTCACCGGGCACGCCCCGGTGCTGGCTCTGGCCGGGCTGTTCGCCCACGGCCGGGCAGTGAGCATGGCCGACGCCGGGCACTACCCGTGGGTGGAGCAGCCCGCCGCGTTCGCGGCGGCCCTGGCCGGCTTCTACCCCGGGGCCGCAGCGGCTGCTTAACTCGGGGCGAGGATCTCCGCGGCGAACCCCGCGGAACGCTCCCGCAGCATGGCCATCCGCTCCTCGCGAGCGGCGTCGACATCGAAGCCGATGTAGGCCATGGACGGCAGCTTCCGCACGTTGACCGAGCATTGGAACTCAGCGCAGATCCAGATGGCGACCGTGTCGCCGTTGCGGCCGGCGGCACCGGCCCGCTGCGCGCTGAAGAGCACCACGTCGTTGGGCAGCTTCACATCGCGGCACCACGAGCACTGGGCGCGGCGCGGCGGGGACGCATCCGCCTGGCGAAGCACCAGGCCCACCGGCTCGCCGTCGACGGGCACGACCACGTACGAGCGGCGCTTCATCTTGGGGTCCACCCAGCCGAGGTAGTCCAGCTGGGCCCAGTCGGTCGTGTCGAGGCCGGCCGGCAGGGTGATGTCGGACACGACCTTGCGCGACGCGTTCACGAAGGTGGTCGTGATGGTGGTGGTGTCGAGGGGAAGCATGGTGGGTCTCAATCGGTGGTGGGGTCGGGATGCTGCGGATGGGCCCTGGGCCAGTTGCGCAACGACGTGTCGATGGCGTCGAGCACTCTGCTCCAGCTGGCGGCCGCGGAGGGTTCGGAGTGGTCGAAGCCGCCGCCGGACTCGAGCGCGACGAAACCGTTGATGGCGCTGCCGAGTAGCCGCACCGCGTGGACCTCGTCGTGCGGGCTGAGGCCGTAGCCGCTCACGATCGCCCGCGCCGCACGGGCGATGACCCGGCCAGCGCCGCCGTCTGCCGCCTCCGCCGAAACACGCCGCTGCGCCGCCTCCCACCGGCCGGGGTGGGCGGTGGCGTAGTCGCGGTGGGTGTCGGCGAAGGCGAACAGGGCCGCCCTCCCGGCTTTGCCGGGCAGCGCCTCGGCCAGGGCATCGGCCAGTTCCTGCAGCGCGCGGGCGGCGGTGAGGTCGAGCAGACCGTCGAGGCCGGTGATGTGCGAGTAGATGCTCGCCGGGCGCACGTCGAATCGGCGGGCCAGGGCCGACACCGTCACGGCCGGCAGGCCGGCCTCGTCGGCGAGGTCGGCTGCGGCCTGCACCAGCTTGGCCTCGGTCACTCCTGGGCGCTTCACGTACACTCCTATGGTTTGTAGTCAATAAACTACACACTATAGGAAAACCGTCAAGCCGGCGTGCCCGGTTCCGGCAGCAGGACGAATTCCGCTCGGCCGGACGCCACCCCGTTCACCTGCACCACGAGGGCGTGCACGCCCGGGTGGTAGCGCCGGGTGGTGATCGCGCGGAACGAGTGGGACCGGGTGAGCTGCACGGTCTCGCCGGGTGCCAGGGTCACCGTGGTGAGCTTGAAGGTCTTGCCGGTGAGGCTGCCGTTGGCCTTCTGGTGGTGCATCACGTAGTCCACGGCCAGCCGGGCCGGCTCGGCGCCGGTGTTGCGGATGTCCACGGTGAAGCCGATCGTGCCGCCGAAGACGAGAGTGTCGGCGTCGAGCACCGGGCCGGCCACATGCACCTCGGCCGGGTGGAAGCCGAGCTGCGCCAGCGCCTGCTGGTTGCCCTTCTTGACCAGGGTGCGGAGGGCATGCCGCACCAGCCGGGTGGTGTTCTCGTCGGGCGCGGCCAGCCAGGCGGCGGTGGTGGCGGTGACCAGCTCGGGTTGTTGCCGGCTGAGGTCGTTGAGGTGGTTGGCCACCGACCGGCGCACCACCTCGTTCTCGTCGCGGTAGAGCGCGTGCAGCACCGGCAGGGTCAGGCTGGGCTCGGCCAGGATCGCGGGCACCCGGATCGCCCAGGGCAGGAACGGGCGGGTGCCCTCCGAGGCCAGCCGGCGCACATCCGGGTCGGGCGAACCGGTCCAGCCGAGCACGATCGGCAGGGCCCGGTCGATGTTGTGGGCGAGCAGCGGCCGGATGGCGAACTCCGAGGTGAGCCGCGGCGTGAGTTCGGCGAGCATCCGCATGCCGTCGTCGAACGCGGCGTCGGTGCCGGCGTCGATGGCCTTGACCGCGATCGCGCTGGTGACCGGCCAGATCAGCCAGCCGCCGAAGGGCAGGTCGCCCGCCGCGGCGGTGCGGATGGTGGCCGCGAACGAGTCGTAGTCGCCGGGCAGGTCGGCCATGAGGGCGTCCCGCAGCAGGTCGCTCCGCTCCCGCAGCGACAGGGGGCCGAGGGCATCGACGGCGGCGGGCAGGGCAGCGAGCGGGGCCCCCGGCGCGGCGGCCTGGATCGCGGCGGCGAGCGCGCGGGCGGTGGCGACTCCGATGAGTTCGTCGGCGAAGGGCATGGGACTCCAGATGGTTGGCGGCGCGGTGGTCTCCAGCGTGGCACACGGCGCGATCGGCGCCGCCTACCACGCGAAGTACGACCGCTACGGGCCCGCGATCGTGGGGGTCGGTCAGTTAAGGCGGAGTTTTTCGCGACTCGCCGTGTTCTCGGGCTGCGCAGGCGGCGTTTCGCGAAAAACTCCGCCTTTACGTTCGGGCGTGCGGGTGCCGCGGCCGGGCGCGATGACCAACGCGATCGCGCCGGCTCCGAGCAGGAGCCCCGCGAGGGTGGCGGGCGTGAACGGGTCGCCGAACAGCAGCGCGCCGGCGACGGCGGTGGTGGGCGCGACCAGGAAGAGCAGCGCGTTCAGGGCGGTGATGCCCAGGCGGCGCAGCAGATACCAGTACAGCGCGTAGGCGATGAGAGCGGGGAACACTGCGCTCAGCACCGTGGAGACCCAGAAATCGGGAGCGGCCGGTGGGCTGAGGGTGCCCGTGAGAGCGGCCAGAACGGTCACGACTGCCAGCGTGATCCCGGCATGGATGACCAGGGTGGCGAAGACGCTCAGCCGGGCTGTCGTGCGTCGCTCGAGGAAGGTGGCGGTGACCAGGCTGGCCAGCGACACCAGCGGCAGCAGGTACGCCGGGGTCGGCGATATCGAGGCCGACGCATCCGTCGCCACGATCAGCACCACCCCGATCGCGCCGAGCACCAGGCCCAGCCACTGCAGCGCCCGCACGCGCAGGCCCAACAGCGGACCGACCAGGGTCGCCACCACCAGGGGTTGCACCGCATCGATGAGGGCCGTGGTGCCGGCCGAGACGCCGGCGCCGACGGCCAGGTAGATGGGCAGGATGTAGCCGAACTGGGCGAAGAGCCCGATGGTGAGGTGCGGGCGGATGTCCCGCCAGGCCGGGAGCACGGCGGGGCCCGAGCGGATCCGGAACCAGGCCATCCCGATGAGCAGGATGGCGCCGACAACGAGGAACCGCCACACCAGGACGGTCAGCACCGGGGCCGTGGCCGTGCCGGTCTTCGCGATGATGAAGCCGGAACTCCAGGTCAGCACGAAGGCGGCCGCGGCTCCGACCAGAAGCAGGCGCCGGGGTATACCGATCTGTTTACTCATTCGACCGAGTATACAGATCTGTATAGCGTGCGCGGTATAGTTGGCGCATGAGCGTTGAGAATCTGCCCGAGATGATCCCGCATTACACGCCGGGGGCCGAGCGGCTGTTGGCCGCGGCGTCCGACCTCTTCTACCGTGACGGGATTCACGCCGTCGGGGTGGACACCATCGCCGCGGCGGCCGGGGTGACCAAGAAAACCCTCTACGACAGGTTCGGGTCGAAGGAGGCCCTGGCCGTGGCCTACCTGCGCGGCCGGGACGCGCGCTGGCGGGAGTACCTGGAGCAGGAACTCGCCCAGGCACCCGCCGGCAGCGTCGAACGAATCCTCGCGGTGTTCGACATCTCGGCCCGCTGGGCGCTCACCAACAGCGACAAGGGCTGCAGCGCCATCAACGCGCGCGCCGAGATGGACGACGCGACGCATCCGGTGGCCGTCGAGGCGATCCGGCAGAAGAAGTGGATGCGCGACGTGTTCGCCGGGCTCTGCCGGGAGGCGGGCCTCGCCGACGCGGACCGGGTAGCCGACATCCTGATGCTGCTCTACGAGGGCGGCCTGGTGACCGTGGGGATGGGTACCTTCGCCGACCCGTTCGCGGCCGGGCGTGAGGCTGCGGCGGCGATTCTCGGGGCCGCTCGCGGCAGCGACCACTAACACCCTCCCCCTGGGGGAAGGGCGAAGATAGTCACGTGAGCACCATGATGACGATCGGGGACTTCTCCCGGGCGACCCGCCTCAGCGCGAAGACGCTGCGGTTCTACCACCAGGTCGGCCTGCTGGCTCCGGCCCGAGTGGATCCCGGCAACGGCTACCGGCTGTACAGCACAGCGCAGATCGGCGACGCCCAGGTCATCCGGCATTTCCGGTCCCTGGGTATGCCCGTGCAGATCATCGGCGAGGTCCTTGCCGCTGACGGGGTCGCGAAGCGCAACGAGCTGATCGCCGGGCACCTCACCCGGCTGGAGGTGCAGCTCGATCAGACGCGGGCGGCCGTGGCCGGGCTGCAGGGCCTGCTCGCACCAGCGGAGGCTCCGTTGGCGGTGACGCACCAGAGCGTGCCGGAGATGCCGGCCCTCGTCATCCGCGACACCATCGACCTGGCCGACCTCGGCGACTGGTGCACCGGAGCCACCCGCGACCTCGAGCAGGTGCTGCGGACCACGGCGATCGTTGCGACGGGTGCGCGCGGCGGCTTGTGGAGCACCGAGCTGTTTGTCGACGAACGCGGCCCGGCGGCCCTGTTCGTGCCCGTGGCCTCTCTCGACGACTCAGGGGCGCCGCTCGGCCGGGCGCGGCTGGAACTGCTGCCACCGGTGGATCTGGCCGTGGCCACGCACCGGGGCACCGGGGCACCGACGACACCATCGCCCAGGTCTACGGCGCGCTGGGAGCGTACGTCACCGCACACGAGCTGGGCATCGACGGCCCGATCCGGGAGACCTACCTGGCGGAGACTGCAGACGGTGTCGGAACCACCGAGATCGGCTGGCCGATCTTCCGCACCGGGCACTGACCCGGCTTGACCCTCCCGTTGGGGGAAGGCCCACGCTGATGACATGACTCCCCTGAACAGCGCCACCGCCACCGTCTCCGAGTACTTCGCCCGCATGGCCGGCCCCGACAAAAAAGCCGGTATCGGCCTGTTCGCCCCGGAGTCCCGGGTCACCGACGACGGCCGAACCTACTCCGGGCCCAGCGAGATCCTCGGCTGGCTGGGCGCCGCAGCCAGCGAATTCGACTACACGACCCGCGTGCTGTCGACCGAGGTCGCCGGCGACACAGTCACCGTCACCACCCGGCTCGAGGGCAACTTCCCGGGCGGCGTGGTCGATCTCCGACACGTCTTCACACTGAACGCCGCGGGGCAGATCGCCACCCTGCTGATCGCGCCCTGACCTAGCGTTTCTCGACGCCCCGCCTACGGTGGAAGCAAACTTCCGACTCGACGAGAGGCAGCACCGATGAACGCATCAACCGGCATCCTGCGAGGCATGAGCAATGTGAGCTACTGGGCCGCGGACCACGCCGCAGCGACGGCCTGGTACACCGAGCTACTGGGCATGCCGCCCTATTTCCAGATGCCCGGCTACGCGGAGTGGCGGGTGGGCGACTACGGCCACGAGCTCGGCCTCATCGACGCCAGGTATGCCCCGCAACCGTGGGCGGATGTGCCCGGCGGCGCCGTGCTCAATTGGCACGTTGATGACATCCGGGTGACCCTCGACCGACTGCTCGGGCTTGGTGCGACCATGCGCGAGGAGATCCGCGAGCGCGGCGAGGGATTCACCACGGCCGCGGTGCTCGACCCGTTCGGCAATGTGCTCGGCGTGATGACCAACCCGCACTACCTGCAGGTGCTCGCCGACGCCACCCCCGACGGTGATGCGGCCCGCGCCGGGCATCCGGCAGGCTGACCGGCCGCCCGGGTCAGTCGAGCGTGGCCAGCTGCTCTCCCGCGGCGAGGAAATCGCCGGGAGCGCTCCGGTGCCGCAGGGTGCCCGGGCCGGTGGCCACGATGGTGGTCTCCATCTTCATGGCCTCCATCACCACCACCGGGTCTCCCTCGGCGACCTCGGTGCCGTCGCCGATCAGCCAGGTGATGAGGGTGCCGGCCATCGGGGCCACCAGACCCGCCACGGATGCCACGGCCGCGTCGGTCGATTCAGGCGCGGGCGCAGCGCCGGCGGGCGCGGCGATCGGGAGGGCGGCCGGGGTCGAGCCGGCGGGCATCCGCAGGGTGTGCCGGCGGCCGTCGATCTCGATCCAGCTGCTGGTGACGCCGGGCTCGACCGGTTCGGCGCGGAGCGTGTCGGCGGGGATCCGCTCGGCGAAGACCGTCTCGATCCACTGGGTGTGCACCTTGAGACCCTCGCCGGTGAAGTCGTCGTCGCGGAGCACTGCCCGGTGGAACGGCAGCACCGAGGCGACGCCGTCGAGCACGAACTCGTCCAGCGCGCGGCGGGCGCGGCGGATGGCGATCTCGCGGGTCGGCCCGGTCACGATGAGCTTGGCCATCATGGAGTCGAAGCGGCCGGAGACCAGCGTGCCGGTCTGAACGCCGGAGTCGACGCGGACGCCGGGCCCGGTGGGAGGTTCGAACCGGGTGAGCAGGCCAGGGGTGGGCAGGAAGCCGCGCGCGGCATCCTCGGCGTTGATGCGGAACTCGATCGAATGCCCGGTGGGGTCCGGGGTGGCCTGCACCGACAGCGGCAGGCCCTCGGCGATGCGCAGCTGTTCGGCGACGATGTCGACGCCGGTGGTCTCCTCGGTGACCGGGTGTTCCACCTGCAGTCGGGTGTTCACCTCGAGGAACGAGATGGTGCCGTCGACGCTGAGCAAGTACTCCACGGTGGCGACGCCCCGGTAGTGCGCGGCGGCACAGATCGCGGCGGCCGAGCCGTGCAGGCGGTCGCGTTGCTCGTCGGTGAGGAACGGCGCGGGGGCCTCCTCGACGAGCTTCTGGTTGCGGCGCTGCAGCGAGCAGTCCCGGGTGCCCAGCACCACGACGTTGCCGTGGCTGTCGCTGAGCACCTGCACCTCCACGTGCCGGGGCGCGTCGAGGAACTGTTCGACGAAGCATTCGCCGCGGCCGAACGCCGTGACGGCCTCACGCACGGCGGCGTCGAACTGCTCGGCCACCTCGTCGAGGCTGCGGGCCACGCGCATGCCGCGACCCCCACCGCCGAATGCCGCCTTGATGACGATGGGCAGACCGTGCTCCTCGGCGAACGCCACGGCCTCGGCCGCGGTGGCCACCGGGTCGGGCGTGCCGGCCACGAGGGGCGCGCCCACGCTGGCGGCCAGCTGCCGGGCGGCGATCTTGTCGCCGAGCAGGTCGATGGCCTCGGGGCTCGGGCCGATCCAGGTGAGGCCGGCGTCGATCACCCGGCGGGCGAAGGCCGCGCTCTCGGAGAGGAATCCGTAGCCGGGGTGCACGGCGTCGGCGCCGCTCGTGACGGCCAGGGCGATGAGTTTCTCGGCGTCGAGGTAGGTCGCCGCCGGGCTGTCGCCGTTCAGACCCCTGGCCTCGTCGGCGAGGCGCACGTGCACGGCATCGGCGTCGCTGTCGGCGTAGACGGCCACGGTGGCCAGGCCCCGGTCGGCGCAGGCGCGGATGATGCGCACGGCGATTTCGCCGCGGTTGGCGATCAGGACTTTCTTCATGGTGTGACCTCGGGGTTGACTGCGGAGTACTCGTCGAATGGACCGATGGGGTTGAAGCGGATGCGCGCGCCCGGCGGCAGCTGGCCGGCCAGAGGCAGGTGGTGCGTGGCGACCGCCCCGATCACCGGGTACCCGCCGGTGAGCGGGTGATCGGCGAGGAACAGTACGGGCTGGCCGTTCGGCGGGATCTGGATCGCACCGGACACGGTGCCCTCGCTGGGCAGCTCGGCGTCGACGACGCGGGTGAGCGACTCGCCCTCCAGGCGCAGGCCCACCCGGTTGGAGCGGGAGCTGACCAGCCAGCTCTGCCCGGTGAGAACGTCGATGGCGTCGGCGGAGAACCAGTCGGTGCGGGGGCCCAGCACGACGTCGAGCACCACTTCGGTGGTGTCAAGGGGGCCGGCGCCAGTGAGGTCGGGGAGGGTGACGGCAGGGACGGCGCCCGCGGGCATGCCCACCGGCAAGACGGCTCCGGCAGTCACCGGCTCCGGCCCGAGCCCGGCCAGCACGTCGGTGGAGAGGCTGCCGAGCACGGGCTCGAGGGCAAAGCCGCCGCGCACGGCGAGATAGCTGCGGAGCCCGGCGGCCGGGCGGCCCAGCAGCAGCTCCTCGCCCGATCCGAGCGCGAACGGGTGGCCGAAGGTCACACTGCGCGTGCGAACGCGGCCGGTCGCCTCGGCTGGGGTCGTGACGCTCAGCGGCACGGGCGCCCCGGTGACGGCGAGAACCTGTTCACCGCGCGCGCGGAGCCGCAGCCCGCCGAACGTCGTCTCGAGGGTGGCCGCGGCGCTGTCGTTGCCGACCAGCCGGTTGGCCGCGCGAAGTGACACCGGGTCGAGGGCGCCGGAGCTGGAGACGCCCATGCTCGCGTAGCCGGGCCGGCCGAGGTCCTGCAGCAGGGTGAGCATGCCGGGGTCGAGGATCTCCAGAGCGTGCTCGGCCGCAGCCGCAGAGGTGTGGATTGGCGCCGCCGTCTCAGCCGAGGTCAACGAAGTGGCCCGCCCGCCGCCGGCCACGTCCACGAAACGCACCCGGTCACCGGGCAGCAGCAGGGCGGGGCGGTCGCGCGACAGGTCCCACATCCGTGCCTCGGTGGTGCCGATGAGCTGCCATCCGCCGGGGCTCTCGCGGGGGTAGACACCGCTGAAGGTGCCCGCGAGGGCCACCGACCCGGCGGGAATGCGGGTGCGCGGGGAACTGCGGCGCGGCACGTCGAGGTCGGGGTGGCCGCCGGAGAGGTAGGCGAAGCCCGGGGCGAACCCGGTGAACCCCACCGCGTACTCCGCCACCGTATGCAGCCGCACCACCTCGGCGGCGCCGATTCCGAGCAGTCCGGCGACCTCGTCGAGGTCCTCGCCGTCGTAGGTCACCGGGATCTCGATGAGCGACCCCTCCCCCGCGACCCGGCCGCCCAGGTCGCGGGAGCGCACGGCTCGCACGATCTGCGCCGGGCTCACGGCGCTCGGCCGGTAGAACACCAACAGGGTGCGGGCGCCCGGGATGAGCTCGCCGGTACCGGCGACCGGGTCGCTGCTGAGCGAGTCGAACAGCGCCAGGGTCGTCGGCAAGTCGTCGAGCTCGATCAGCAGCGCGTCGTCGCGCACGGGGAGGAACCGCATGGTGCCGCTCACCCTAGGGCGCCGCCGGGTCGCCCGCCCGCGGGGCGAACGCGGTGATGTTGATAGCTGCCGCGGTGAGGGCGGCACGCACCTGCCGGGCCAGTTCGGTGGCGCCCGGGCTGTCTCCGTGTACGCAGATCGAGTCCGCCGCCACGGTGATGGTGCTTCCGTCGATGGCGGTCAGGGTGCCCTCGGTGGCCAGCTGCACCATGCGCGCGGCCACGAGCGCGGCGTCGTGCAGCACCGAACCGGCCTCCTTCCGCGACACCAGGGTGCCGGACGGCGTGTAGGCGCGGTCGGCGAACGCCTCGGTCACGCTGCGGAGGCCCGCCTTATCCGCCGCCCGCAGCACCTCAGAGCCCGGCAGGCCCAGGATGGCCAGGGTCGGGTCGATCTCGCTGATCGCCGTCACCACATCCTGGGCCTGACGAGCATCGTGCACGATCGTGTTGTAGAGGGCTCCGTGCGGCTTCACGTAGGTGACCGTGGTGCCGGCCGCCCGGGCGACGCCCTGCAGCGCACCGATCTGGTAGATCACATCGGAGATCAGCTCGGCGCTGGAGACGTCCATGTTGCGCCGGCCGAAGCCGGCCAGGTCGCGGTAGCCCACGTGCGCGCCGATCGACACCCCGGCGTCCCGGGCGCCGAGCACGGTCTCCCGGATCACCAGCGGGTCGCCGGCGTGGAAGCCGCAGGCGATGTTCGCGCTGGTGACGATGCCGAGCATCTCCAGGTCGTCGCCGAGGCTCCAGCGGCCGAAGCCTTCGCCGAGGTCGCTGTTCAGGTCGATGATGCTCATGAGGGAGTCCTTCGGTTGTACCGGAAAGCTACAGGGTCAGCAGCGAGAAGATCGGGCCGACGGCCATCGCGGCCATGTACCAGGTGAGCAGCGTGGCCAGGGTGCCGATGATCAGCAGCCACTTGGGGTAGCGGTAGCCGTTCATCAGGTCGCCGCGGAACCAGCCGATGTACATGAAGATGGTGAGGCCGATCGGCAGGATCAGACCGTTGAAGCCGCCGACGAACACCATCAGGGTGGCCGGGGCGGTGCCGATCAGTAGGTAGACCGCGAGTGAGACGACGATGAAGACGATGGTGGCGAAGTCGGCGGCGCGGCCGACGATCTTCTTGGAGAAGACGGGCAGGAACGACACCGAGGTGTACGCGGCGCCGATGATGCTGGTGATCGCGGCGATCCAGAAGATCGCGCCGAAGACGCGGAGGCCGAATTCGCCGGCCGCGGCCTGGAAGGCCTGGGCGGCCGGGTTGGCGGCGGCACCCGTCGTGTCGATGACCA
Source organism: Cryobacterium lactosi (assembly GCF_004403945.1). Lineage (GTDB taxonomy): Bacteria > Actinomycetota > Actinomycetes > Actinomycetales > Microbacteriaceae > Cryobacterium > Cryobacterium lactosi. The sequence continues at coordinate 123,894 of NZ_SOHM01000008.1, forward strand.
CGCCGCTGGCGACGACGCCGAGGATCGCCAGGAACAGGACGTACCGCATGATGCCGGTGACCAGGATGCCGTTGAAGGCCGCGCGGGAGACCTCCTTGACGTGTTCAACACCGGCGGTGCCGCTGGCGAGCAGGCGGTGGGCGCCGGCGTAGGTGATGTAGCCGCCGACGGTGCCGCCCACGATGGTGGTGATGGTGGCGAAGTTGATCTCGTCGGGCAGCACGGTCTGGCGCAGCGCATCCCCGATGGGCGGCTGGGAGAGGAATGCCACGATCACGGTGAGCACGATCATGACGAGCCCAGCGATGACCACGACCCTGTCGACGACGGCGCCGGCCCGCTTGGCGAGGAAGATCGTGATGGCGAACAGGGCGCTGAGCAGCCCGCCGATCTTCGCGTCGAGTCCGGTGAGCACGTTCAGGCCCAGGCCGGCGCCGGCGATGTTGCCGATGTTGAAGACCAGTCCGCCGAGGATGACGAGGAAGGCGAGCACGAAGCCGCTGCCAGGGATGGCGAGGTTGGCCAGCTCGGGGGCGCGCTTGCCGCTGACCGTGATCATGCGCCAGATGTTCAGCTGCACGGCGAAGTCGATCAGGATCGACGCGAGGATGCCGAAGGCGAACGCGGCGCCCATCTGCGCGGTGAAGGTGGCCGTCTGGGTGATGAAGCCGGGGCCGATGGCCGAGGTGGCCATGAGGAACAGGGCGCCGATCAGGGCGGTGCGGCGGCTCTTGGCGACGCTGCGGATGCTGGCCTGTTCGGTGGGTTCCGCGGATGTGGTGGTCGGGGTGGGGTCGGTCACTGAGGCACATCCATTTCGTCGGGGGGGGGGGGGGGGGGGGGGGGGGNTGCTACTCGCGGGGACCGGAACCCCACGCAACGAGCCTAAGCGCGTGAACGACAGGTTAGCGATTGTTGAACAATCAATCGAGTAAATACTGTGTTTCAGTCATGTTTCGGTGAACGGAGGCCAGAGCATCGCTGCCGGGGCGGGGGCCGGTTTGGGTAGAGTGTCGTGGTGGCTCAACTCGATGAAGCGGAAGACAGCAACTCGCGTGCCGACCAGGCCGCCGAGAGGCTGCGCCGGCTGCTCATCGCCGGGGACCTGGTGCCCGGACAACGCCTGTCCGAGACCGCCGTCAGCGAGCGCCTCGGCGTCTCCCGCAACACCTTGCGCGAGGCGTTTCGCATGCTCACCCACGAGCGTCTGCTCGTGCACAAGCCGCACGCCGGCGTGTTCGTGGCGGTGCCGTCGCTCGCGTCGATCATCGACATCTACCGGGTGCGCCGCATGATCGAGTGCCAGGCGTTACGCTCCTCCCCCGCCCGACACCCCGCCAGCCGACGGATGCGCGCCGCCGTGGAGTCCGCCCAGGCCAGCCGCGATGCCGACAACTGGGTCGCCGTGGGAACGGCCAACATGGAGTTCCACTCCGCCATCGTGGCCCTGGCCGACAGCGACCACCTCGACCGGCTCTACGCCAACATCTCCGCCGAGCTGCGCCTGGCCTTCGGCCTGCTCGACGACCCGGAGTACCTGCACCGGCCGTATGTGGACCGGAACGCCGCCGTGCTCGCGCTCTACCTCACCGGCGACACGGCCGGAGCCGCATCCGTTCTGGAGGACTACCTGCTGCTCTCCGAACGCACGATAGTGGCCGCCTACGCCCGGCAGCTGCCCGCCTGAGCCTGCTGCGGCCCCTCTTGCGCGCGGGCCGCACTCTAGTAGCGTGACAGCAGGTACCGCCGCTACGGGAGGGGAACGAGAATGGACACTTTCCGGGAACTCCACCACGCCGATGCGCCCTTGCTGCTGCCCAATGCCTGGGATGTCGGCTCCGCCCTGGCCTTCGAGGCGGCAGGTTTCGCCGCCATCGGAACCACCAGTTTCGGTATCTCGGCCAGCACCGGCCTGCCCGACGGCGGCGGGTCCACCCGCGCGGCAACCGCGGCCCTCGCGGCGCTCCTGTGCCGTCTGCCCGTGCACATCACCACCGACATCGAAGACGGTTACTCGGACGACCCGGCCGAGGTCGCGGACGTCGTGGCCGAGCTGGCCGCCCTGGGGGTCGTCGGGGTCAATCTGGAGGACAGCAGGGACGGGCACCTGGTGGATCCGGCGGTGCTTGCCGCCAAGGTCGCCGCGATCAAGCGACACAGCCCTGACGTGTTCGTGAACGCCCGGGTGGACAACTTCTGGTTCGACGAGGAGGCCACGGTGCAGGCCGTGCTGCTCCGCGCCCTCGCCTACGCCGATGCCGGGGCCGACGGGGTCTTCGTCCCCGGCGTGACCGACCCGGTGGACATCCAGAGCATCACCGCCGGCATCGGCCTGCCGGTCAACGTGCTGGCCCACCCGACTCTGACAGTGGCCGAGCTCGGTGACCTGGGCATCCGCCGGGTGAGTTCGGGCTCGCTGCCGTACCGCGCAGCCGTGGATGCGGCGGTGAACGTTGCCGTCGCACTCCGCGACAACCAGCGGACGCCGCCGGCGACGTCGTACTGGGAGATGCAGTCGCGCCTCGAGGCTTTCAGCGACTAACGGCGTCGCACCGAACAGGGTCGAGGGCCATCAGCGGTTCACCGTGCGGAGGCTACGCGACCTCGGCGCGGGTGATCCGCAGGCGCAGAGCGCTGTGCTCACCCACAGCGGGGAGCCGGGCCGCGCCATCGAGCGGATCGGAACTGCCGATCCTCACCACGGCGGCCGGCAGCGCTGCGTGCACCCGCTCCTCGAATTCTCGAGCCAGCGCGGTCGAGCGGAACACGCCGCCGATCCCTCGCACCTGCGGCACGTCGGCGGTGTCCTGGCCGACTCGGCGCAACCCGGTCAGGGCGGCGTGGGCGAGTTCCTCGGCGGCCGCTGCGATGATCCGCGCCGCAACAGCGTCGGTCGCGGCGAGCTCGGCAACGGGGGTGGCGTAGCGGGCAATCCGGCGCACGCGCTCGTCGTCGGCCTGCAGTTCGATGTAGGCGTCTTCGAGCGCGGGGAAGTCGGCGAGTACCACCGGGGAGAGCGCCGTTTCCGGCCCGCGCCCGTCGTAGGCACGCATCACTGCCTCGAGTGCGGCCCGCCCGATCCAGTAACCGCTTCCCGCATCACCCATCAGGTACCCCCAGCCGTCGATGCGCGCAACGTCACGCTCGCCCACCGCCAGCGACACGACGCCCGTACCGGAGGCCACAACCACGCCGCACTCGTCGTCAAGGGCACCGAGATACGCCGTGATGGAGTCGTGGGCCAGAGTGAGCGAGCGCGCGCCGAGCGGGGCCGCGTCGGCGAGGAGCGATTGTGCGTCGGCGGCACCGTCGGTGAGTCCTGAGACGCCGATGCCGATCCGTGTAGCCACGCCCCCGCGGCGTGCCGCGTCGGCGAGCACCGCGGACAGCTGCGGCATCAGGGGCAGGTCGGTTCGGATGCCGGGTCCCGTCCACTCCCGGACGGCTCCACCGTCGGTGTGGCGAATCTTGATGCCCGACTGCCCGGCATCGATGGCGAGAATACTGCTCATGGGTGGCATGTTGCCTATCATCTCGTGATTCATTGAGCTGGGCCGCGGGGATGCCCGATCGTGGGTGCTCTCACAAAACCGGCCGGCCCCGCGGGGCCGGCCGGTTTCGCTGTGACCAGGGTCCGCTACTTGGTGAGCGCGACCAGGTCGGGGTTCTCGGCGTACGCCTCGGCGGCGTTGTCCTTGGTGACGATGACCGGCGAGAGCAGGTCGGCAGGGACGATCTTGTTGCCGTTGTCGTACGACTCGGTGTCGTTGACGGTGGGCTCGTCACCGGCCTGCAGGGCGGTGGCCATGGCGATGGCTTCCTTGACCAGCGCGCGGGTGTCCTTGTAGATGGTCGAGTACTGCTCGCCGGACATGATCAGCGGGATGGACGCCGCTTCGGAGTCCTGACCGGTCACGACGGGGAGGACAGCCTGTCCGGCATCCTTCACCGAGGTGATGATGGCGCGGGCCAGGGTGTCGTTCGGCGACAGGACGCCGTCGACGGCCTCGGCCTGGTAGGTACCCTGCATGAGGGTGTCCATGCGGCGCTGGGCGTTCTCCGGCTTCCAGCCGTCGGTTGCCGTCTGGGCGATGTCGGTCTGGCCGGAGACGATCTTCAGGGTGCCATCGTCGATCTTCGGCTGCAGCACGTCCATGGCGCCATCGAAGAAGACCGCGGAGTTCGAGTCGTCGGCGGAGCCGGAGAAGAGTTCCACGTTGTAGGTGGTCTTGTCCGGGAACTTCGCCGCCATGCCGTCGAGGAGGGCCTGACCCTGGAGCTGGCCAACCTTGAAGTTGTCGAAGGCCACGTAGTAGTCGACGTCGTCGGTGTTCAGGATGAGACGGTCGTACGCGATGACGATCGCGCCGGCGGCCTTGGCGTCGGCCACCTGGGTGCCGAGCTGCGCGCCGTCCTTGGCGCCGACGATGATGACCTTGGCACCGTTGGTGACCATGGTCGAGATCTGCTGCTGCTGGTCGGCGACAGCGTTGCTGGCACCGGCGTACTGCACGTCGCCTTCGAATCCGGCGTCGGCGAGCCCCTGCTCGAACAGGCTGCCGGCCAGAACCCAGTTCTCACTGGTCTTGTCCGGGAGGGCGACACCGATGAGCGAACCGGCGTCGAAGCCGCTGGCGGCTTCCTCGGTCCCGGCCTCGGCACCGCGACCGGTGTCGGAGGAACAGCCGGTGAGGCCGAGTGCCGCGACGGCCATGATGGCTGTCGTGGCGAAAAGGATCTTCTTCATTGGGATCTCTTTCTTTTTCTATGTGTGGTGCTGTGAGTGGTGCTGAAGGGTGGTGCTGTGGATGGTGCTGTGGGAAGTGCTGGTCGCCCGCCGAGCGGCTACGCGCGGCGGAGACTCAGCGTGGAAGCTAATTCTTGAGGTCGGCCGGCACCACGGTGTCGGGGGTTCCGCCACCCGGGGAGACCTGGGTCGATGTGGGCTCCTCGGCCAGCTTCTGGCCGCCCCGACCGCCCTGGTTCCGCGTCATGAGTCCGATGATCGACGGGCGTCCCTGCGACTTGTTGAAAACGTCGACGCCCACGGCGATCAGGAGGACGAGGCCCTTGATGATCTGCACGAGGTCGGACGAGATGCCCTTGAGCGCCAGTCCGTTCGACAGCACAGCCATCACGAGTCCACCGATGATGGAGCCGGCGACGGTGCCGATGCCGCCCGAGACCGCGGCACCGCCGATGAACACGGCGGCGATCGCGTCGAGCTCCCAGCCGGTGCCGTCGAACGGGCCGGAGGCCTGAGAGCGGGCGACGAAGATCATGCCGGCCAGCGCGGCCAGCACCGACATGTTCATCATCACGAAGAAGTTGACCCGCTTCGAGTTGACGCCAGACAGCTCGGCAGCGTGCTTGTTGCCGCCGACCGCGTAGATGTGCCGGCCGATGGTGGTGCGGTTCGTGAGGAACGAGTACGCCACGACGAGCACGGCGAGGATGATGCCGGAGACCGGGAAGCTGGTGCCGACGCGGCCGGTGGCGAACAGGTAGGCGGCCACCAGGACCACCCCGCCGAGAACGACGACGCGGGCGACGCTGGTCCAGGCCGGCGCGGACGTCGCTCCCATCACCGCACGGGTGCGGCGTCCGCGCACCTCGAGGCCGATGAGGATCAACACGACGACGATTCCCAGGAGCATGGTGAGGTTGTTCACGCCCAGGTTGGGGCCTAATTCGGGCAGGTAACCCTTGCCGATGACCTGGAACCCCGCGCCGACCGGCACAGTGGCCGAGTCGCCGATGAACTGGTTGCCGCCGCGCCAGATGAGCATGCCGGCCAGCGTCACGATGAACGCCGGGACCCCGATATAGGCCACCCAGAACCCCTGCCAGGCGCCGATGAGGCCACCCACGACGAGGCCGAGGATGATGGCGGCCCACCACGGAAAGTTCCAGTCCTTCATGGCCAGGGCCACGATGATGCCGGTGAAGGCCGCGACCGAACCGACCGAGAGGTCGATGTGGCCGGCGATGATCACCATCACCATGCCGATCGCCAGGATCAGGATGTAGGAGTACTGCTGCACGATGTTGATGATGTTGCCGGGCTGGAGGGTCTTACCGCCCGTCCAGAGCTGGAAGATGATGATGATCGCGACGAGGGCGCCGAGGATGCCGAACTGCTTGAGCGAACCACCGCCGCCGAACAGACTCTTCAGGTCACGGATGTCGAATCCGCTGCGCTTGTCAGTAACGGGTGCACTCATTACGCGACTGCTTTCTGTGAGGAGGAGGTCATGCTCCGCATGAGGGTTTCGGGATCGGCCTGGGCGACCGGGAGTTCGTTGGTGATCTTGCCTTCGAAGATCGTGTAGATGCGGTCGGAGACACCGAGGAGCTCCGGCAGCTCTGACGAGATCATGATGATGCCCGTGCCCCGAGCGGCGAGGTCGCGGATGATCTGGTACACCTCGGCCTTGGCACCCACATCGATGCCGCGCGTCGGTTCGTCCAGGATCAGCAGGTCGGGATCGGTGAACATCCACTTGGCCAGCACAACCTTCTGCTGGTTGCCGCCGGAGAGCTTGGTCACCCCCTCTTCTACGGTGGGCGTCTTGATACGCAGGCTCTTGCGGTACTGCTCGGAGACCTGCGCCTCCTCGAGCTCGTTCACGACGACGCCGCGAGAGATCTTGCTGAGCTTGGCCGAGACGATGGACCGCTTGATGGTGTCGAGCAGGTTGAGGCCCAGGGACTTGCGGTCTTCACTGACGTAGGCGATCCCGTGCCCGATCGCCTCGGCGACGGTACGGAGTTTGATCTCCTCGCCGTCCTTGAAGACCTGGCCGGAGATGAACTTGCCGTAGGAACGGCCGAACAGGCTCATCGCCAGCTCGGTGCGCCCGGCGCCCATGAGGCCGGCGAAGCCCACGACCTCACCGCGGCGAACGGTGAAGCTGGAGTTCTTCACCACCAGGCGCTCTGCGGTGAGGGGGTGCTGCACGGTCCAGTCGCGCACCTCGAAGAAGACCTCGCCGATGGTGGCGGTGTGTTCGGGGAACCGATTGCCCAGCGTGCGCCCGACCATGCCGCGGATGATGCGGTCTTCGTCGACCCCGTCCGCCACCACGTCGAGGGTTTCGATGGACTTGCCGTCGCGGATGATGGTGATCTGGTCGGCGATCTGCTCGATCTCGTTGAGCTTGTGGGAGATCATGATCGACGAGATGCCCTTGCCCTTGAGGCCGCGGATCAGGTCGAGCAGGTGCTGCGAGTCGCTCTCGTTGAGGGCGGCGGTGGGCTCGTCCAGAATGAGCAGCTTCACGTTCTTGTTCAGCGCCTTGGCGATCTCCACCAACTGCTGCTTGCCGACACCGATGTTCTTCACCTGGGTGTCCGGGTCGTCATCGAGCCCGACCCGGGCGAGCAGTTCGACAGCCCGGCGCTGGGCGTCGACCCAGTTGATGATGCCGCGGCGGCCGGGCTCGTTGCCGAGGAAGATGTTCTCGGTGATCGAGAGCTCGGGGATGAGCGCGAGTTCCTGGTGGATGATGACGATGCCGGCGGCCTCGCTCTGCTTGATGTCGCGGAAGCGCACCACCTGGCCTTCGTAGACGATGTCGCCGTCATAGGTGCCGAAGGGGTACACGCCGGAGAGCACCTTCATCAGCGTGGACTTGCCGGCCCCGTTCTCGCCGCAGATCGCGTGGATCTCTTCGGCCCGCACGGTGAGTGACACCTTGTCGAGCGCTTTGACACCCGGGAATTCCTTGGTGATGGACCGCATCTCCAGGATGGTGGGGTGAGCGTTGTGAGCTGTCTCCACGTCTGACCTCCTCGTCTGACCAGGCCTTGTTGAGCGGCCCTGATCTGAACGCTAGACCTAGAGAACCGTTGTCGTCAACTTGTTAACGCAAGGACTTGGCAACGATCAGCTAACGGTGGGTTTGATCCCCGCCTGTTGCAGCACGAGAGCCGCGCCACCGAGCGCTTCGGCCCGCTCCCCCAGCGACGACATCACCAGGTCGGTGGTCTCCATGATCATCGGCACTGCATAGCGCTGGAGTGCGCTGCGGATCGGGCCGAGCAGCATTTCGCCCAGCCCGGTCAGCGGGCCGCCGACGATGATGGTGTGCGGGTTGATGAGGTTGGTGATCGCGGCGATCGATCGGCCCACGGCCAGGCCGGCCTCTTCCACCACCCGGATGGCGCGCTCGTCGCCCTCGAGGGCCAGCCGCACGATCTCCTTCGTGCGCACCGGGCGGTCGAGGGTGCGCGAGAGCAGTTCGATCATGATGGTGGTGGAGGCCACTGTCTCGAGGCATCCGCGGTTGCCACAGCGGCACAGCAACCCGTGCTCGTAGATGGGGGTGTGACCGATTTCCCCGGTCAGACCGATATTTCCGGCGTATGGCACGCCGTTCAGAATCAACCCCGCGCCGATTCCAGTACCCACCTTGACGAACACGACAGTGGGGGTGCCTGCATGTGATCCCCAGGTAACCTCGGCGAGCGCGCCCAGGTTCGCGTCGTTCTCCAGATACACCGGCAGCTCGAAGATCTCCTCGACCATGCCGACGGTGACGCCCACCCACTCGGGCAGAATGGCGCCGTCGACCACGGTGCCGGTGCGCCGGTCGATCGGGCCGGGCACTCCGACGCCGACACCGAGCACCGACGTGCGCGACACCCTGGCGTGGTTCAGGGTCGAGGTGAGCAGGTTGGCCGCGATGTCGAGCGCCTCGGCCGCGGTGTACCCGGCGGGGATCTCGATCTCCTTCTCTGCGATCACCCGGTAGTCGAGCGTGGCCACGATGATGCGCACGTGGCGGCGCCCGAAGTCGATGCCCACCGAGACCGCACCGTCGGTCGAAGACAGGCTCACCAGCTGGGCTCGCCGGCCGGAGCTCGTGGTCGGCGACGTCGCGACCAGACCGAGGTCGACGAGCACCTTGACAATGTTCGAGACGGTCGCGGTAGAAAGCCCGGTGGCACGGGCAATTTCAGCCTGCGTCGTTGGTCCGCCGGAGACTGTGGAGAGGATTCGTTGCTGGTTCGAGAGCCGCAGGGCGCTCTGCGACCCTGGATTGCTGCGTTGGCGCACCGGCATGTATACAAGACTGCAGCATTTCGCTGGTGTCGTCAATAATTGAACGCAATCGGGGGGTCCCGCGCAAGGCTCAGCTGGCGATCGCCGGGATGATGGCGCCGGAGAAGACCTGCCAGGCCAGTGCCGTCTTGGCCACGAGGCTCAGCGTGATGTAGGTGCGTTCGCCCTGCAGGTAGCTCTTCCACTTGCCCACCTGCTTGTACTGCAGCCACTGGTTGATGGCGAAAGTGTTGAAGAACACGAACAACGAGATCACGATGCCGACCACGAAGCCGGGGGCCGCCACGTCACTGGCGCTGCCGGGCCGCAGGAAGTAGATCAGGATCAGGATCCACGGAACGATGCCGACCATGGAACCGAAGATGAAGGGCAGCATCCCACCCGACCCCGGCTGCTCATATTTCTCCTGCAGAGCACCGAACATGATCATGGCCGCGTTGACCGCGAAGACGGCGCACAACGCTCCGATGTCGGTGACGCCGTTGATCGCCAGGATCAGCCAGATCATGATCGATGAGCTCAGGGAGTACTCGACCCAGCGAAAGTAGTTGTGATTGTTCAGGAGCCCGGTCTTGTAGCGGTTGAAGAACCAGGGGCTCGAGATCAGGAAGTGGAAGAAGGCGCTCAGCGCGAGGAAGGCGACCACGCCGACACCGATGTTCACTTCGAAGAGCGTGACCCGTTCCGGCGGGATCGGCACCCCGGGCGGGCCGGCCAGGTAGTCCGTGGTGACGGCGAACAGAACCTGCGAACTGAGCATTGTGAGGATCACCGCGAACAGGATGGCCTGAACCAGGTGCAGGCTGCCGGCGACGATGTTGTAGATTCGCAGCCGATCGATCTGCTGGTCCGCTGTGTAGTCCCTCTTGGCCATGGGTCAGCTCCTTTGCATCCCGTGGGCGTCATGCGCCCGTGTGGTCATCTTGGCAGTTCCCGCAGGCTATCGGGGCCGCCGGGCGGCCACCGGGCTGAGGTTGGCCACCTCCTCCGGTGTGGCATCGCGAAACAGCTGGGCTCCGGTCGGCTCGACCGCTCGCCGTCCTTGCCCGCGGGTGGCGATGAGACTGGCGCCAACCGCCGTGGCAAGGATCACGATGATGACCGTCAGCGAGACGGTGGTGGGGACCTTGACCAGGTCGTGCAGCGCCATTTTGACGCCGACCCAGATGAGGATGGCGGCCAACCCGATCTTGAGGTAGATGAAGCGGTGGATGAGATCGGCCAGCAGGAAGTACATGGCGCGCAGTCCCAGGATGGCGAAGGCATTCGCGGTGAACACCAGGAACGCCTCATCGGTGACGGCGAAGATCGCGGGGATCGAGTCGATGGCGAAAATGATGTCGGTGAATTCGATGAGAACCAGCACCGCCAAGAGCGGTGTCGCCACGAGTACCCCTCCGGTTCTCACGATGAGCCGCTGCCCGTAGAACGTGTCGGTCATCGGCACGACACGGCGGAAGGCGCGGTAGATGCGCGAGTGGGTGGGGTCGGCGTGTTCGTTGCGGCGGCGCAGCATCTGAATGCCGGTGACCACCAGGAGGGCGGCGAAGACGTAGAGGATCCATCCGAAGCTCTCGATCAGCGTGGCGCCCGCGGCGATGAAGATGCCACGGAACACCAATGCACCCAGCACGCCGAGGAAGAGGATGCGGTGCTGATACTTGGCGGGCACGCCGAAGCTGGCGAAGATGATGGCCCACACGAACACGTTGTCGATGGCCAGCGACTTCTCGATGAGGAAGCCAGCGAAGTACTGCTGCCCCAGCTCGCCGCCGAAGAGCAGCCAGATGATCACGCCGAAGCTGACCCCCGAGGCAACCCAGAAGATCGACCACCCGGCCGCTTCCCTCACGCCGATGACGTGGGCGGTGCGATGGGCGAGCAGGTCGATGGCCAGCATCACAAGGATGACGGCGAAGACGGAAAGCCAGGCCCAGAGCGGAACGTTCATGGTGATAACCCTTCCGAGAGGACGCACGCTGCGTCGTCTCGGAGGTCTTTCCCGCTCGGGTCGAGCTCACATCACCGAGCCGAGGGGCTGTACTGGCGACGATGTGATTCGGGGATACTCCCCTCCTGAGACCAATCAGATCATGGGTTTTCCCGACCGGTCAAGAGGCCAGGATCAGAATCCGCTGAGTGCCGCCGGCACCGTGTCCAGCCTGACGTTCACCGAACCGGCACCGGCCTCCAGGTCCACCTCCGCCGACCCGGCCGGGGTCTCGAGTCGATACCGACCAGCGAAGCCGCGCACCAACACGACACCGTCGACATCCGTCGTCGCGCGCGTCTCGGGGTACCACCACTCGCCGCGCACCAGCGCCTGCAGCGCGTCGTATGCGGGCTTCTTGCTGCCGTCCCGGCGGATCAGACCGGACGGAGCCCCGAGCCACGCCCCGTGATCGGTGAGGCCCCAGTAGGTCAGCGACTCCACCGCGGGGTGCGACACCACCGTTCGGTAGTGGCGCACGATCTCGTCGGCCTGGCGGGCCTCCCCCTCAGGTGTCGACGGCCACGACTCCGGCTGGTAGTCGTTGAGATCGACGATATGTGACGGCATCAGGTCGCCGGACAGCAGCGTCGTTTCGGTCAGTTGCAGGGGAAGTCCGAACCGGGCGAACCGTTCCAGGATCCCCCACACCTGCTCTTCGCCCCGGTAGCCCTGATGCATGTGGGTCTGCAGTCCGATCGCGTCGATCCGGATGCCCGCCGACAGGCAGTCGTCGATCAGCCTTTCGTAATCGGCGGAGAGGTCGAAGTCGTTGAGCACCAGCCGGGCGTTCGGGTTCGCGGCCCGCGCCTCCTCGAACGCCAGCCGCACCATTCCCACCTGGCCGCGGCGCTGGGCGAGCCGGGTCACGGCGTTGTCCTCGGCAGTGAAGTCCGGCAGGATCACGACCTCGTTGATCGCGTCCCACAGGTCCACAACACCCGCGAAACCGGTGACCTCGCGGCGGATTCGCTCACGGATGGCCGCTTCGACCTCCGTGTCGTCGAGCTCGAGCAGCCACTCCGGGGCCAGGGTGTGCCACACCAGCGGGTGCCCCTTGACGGTGACCCCGCGCGCGGCGAACCACTCGGCCGTGCGGCGGAGACGCTTGGTGTCAGGCCGGCCGCGCTCCGGCTCGAAGCCGCGCCAGTAGAAGGGCAGCGTCATGGTGTTGAACAGGCCCAGCCAGTCTTCAGCCAGGGCTGCAGGGTCCGGCGCCGGCTGGCCACCGAACCCGTCCGACGCGTGTGCCCCACCAGAACGCGAGGGCCCGCCGAGCCAGTCGATGAAGTCGAAGCCGATGTTGCCGAATCCGAACGCCTGCCGGGTCTGTTCGACGGAGACCGTGCTGTCGGCAACGGGCCGGCCCAGCGAATCGACCAGGCGAACGCGTGCATCCGCACAGCGGTGGGTGAGTTCAGGCACGACGGTGTCCTTAGGTACGGGGGCGATCTCCCTGAAACCTACAGGCCAGTGCCCGAGCAGCCCAGGCTTTTCGGCGCACTTTCGAGGTGTGGGCACGGCGTCGGGCGGCTCCCGCTGCACCGGGCGCGAGCGCTAGATCAGCGGGCGCTTCTCCACCTGCTCGTAGCTCCGGCTGGCGTCGACCCGGGCCGCCCAGAGCACGGTCCGGCCGGTGACCAGGGACTTCTGCACATCGATGATGCGCTGGTTGCTGCTGCCCCGGAACTGCAGCCGCAGGTCCTTCAGCGCCTCATCGAACGGGCCGTCCACGAGCACGTCGATCAGGCCGAGCAGTTCGAGCTTGTCCGGGCTGTCCTGCAGCAGCTCCTCGAAGATGTAGCCGGTCCACGACCAGATGTCCTTGGCCCGGCCGAACTCCGCACGCACCCGGCGGGCCAGCGACAGGCACACCCCGGTGTTCAGGAACGGTTCGCCGCCGAGCAGGGTGAGGCCCTGCACGTACGGCTGGGCGAGGTCGGCGAGGATCCGGTCTTCGAGCTCAGTCGTGTACGGGGTGCCGTAGCGGAAGTTCCAGGTGGCCCGGTTGAAGCAGCCTTCGCAGGCGAACAGGCATCCGCTCACGTAGAGGCTGCAGCGCACGCCCTCACCGTCGACGAACATGAACGGCTTGTAGTCGCCGACGAAGCCCTGGCTGAGCTTGTCGGCGAGCCACTCGCCGGGTTGCGGATGACGCATGTCGGTTTCCTAGTGCGAGCCGCTGCTGCCGGTGGCGCCGGCCATGTGCTTGACCCTGGAGACGATCTCCTGGTGGCGGCCGTGCACCATCGGGCGGGCCTGCGGGTTACCGAGGTAGCCGCAGGTGCGCTTGACCACGTCACAGCTGGCCGGGTCGTCGTTGCCGCAGTCGGGGCAGGCGAAACCGCGGTCGGTGGGGGTGAAGTCGCCGGCGAAGTCGCACTTGTAGCAGCGGTCGATCGGGGTGTTGGTGCCCAGGTACCCCACCCGGTCGTAGGCGTAGTCCCACACGGCCTCGAGGGCCTTGGGGTTCTGCTGCAGCACCGGGTACTCGCAGTAGTGGATGAAGCCGCCGGAGGAGAACACCGGGTAGTCCTTCTCGAAGTCGAGCTTCTCGAACGGAGTGGGGTTCTTGCGCACGTCGTAGTGGAAGCTGTTGGTGTAGTAATCCTTGTCGGTGATGTTCTCCACCGAGCCGAACTTAGCCTTGTCGAGGCGGGAGAACCGGTCGGTCAGGCTCTCGCTCGGGGTGGAGTAGACGCTGAACTGGTAGCCGTATTCGGCGGTCCACGCCTTGGTGTGTGCGTCGAGAGACTTGAGGATGTCGAGGGTGAACGCCTTCGCCTCGGCATCACCCTCCCAGGCACAGCCGAAGAAGGCCGCGGCCACCTCGTAGAGGCCGATGTACCCCAGCGACACCGTGGAGCGGCCGTCCTTGAAGAGGGTGTCGACCGAGTCGGTGCGCGCCAACTGCTGGCCGAACGCTCCGTAGACGTAGAGGATCGGGGCGTTGGCGGGGGTCGCCTGCTTGCACCGTTCGATGCGGTAGACCAGGGCGTCGCGGGTGATGGCCAGGCGTTCCTCGAGGATGCTCCAGAACTTGGCCTGGTCGCCGGCGGCCTCCAGTGCGATGCGGGGCAGGTTCACCGTCACCACGCCCAGGTTCATCCGGCCCTCTGCGACGTCGTTGCCGTCGGCGTCGGTCCAGCCCTGCAGGAACGAGCGGCAGCCCATCGGAACCTTGAAGCTGCCCGTGATGTCGACGAGCTTGTCGTAGCTGAGCACATCCGGGTACATCCGCTTGGTCGAGCACTCCAGGGCGAGCTGCTTGATGTCGTAGTTCGGGTCGCCCTCGGCGAGGTTGAGGTCGCGCTTGAGGGTGAAGATCAGCTTGGGGAAGATTGCGGTGCGCTTCTCGCTGCCGAGACCGTCGATGCGGATCTGCAGGATGGCCCGCTGGATCTCCCGTTCGAACCAGTCGGTGCCCAGGCCGAAGCCGAGCGACACGAACGGGGTCTGGCCGTTCGAGGTGAACAGGGTGTTGATCTCGTACTCGAGGCTTTGCATCGCGTCGTAGATGTCCTTGCGGGTCTTCTCCTCCGCATAGGCAGTGTGCAGGGTCTCGTCGCCGATCCACTTCTGGGCGTCGGCGAGGTGCTTGGCGAAGTTGGCCCTGGCGTAGGGGGCCAGGAGCTCGTCGGTGCGGTTGGCGGAGCATCCGCCGTATTGGCTGGACGCCACGTTGGCGATGATCTGCGAGATCTGCGCGGTGGCGGTCTGGATGGAGCGGGGCGGCTCCACGTCGGCGTTGCCGATGCGGAAACCCCGGCTGAGCATGCCGGCGAAATCGATCAGGCAGCAATTGGTCATGGGCGCGTACGGGCTGTAGTCCAGGTCGTGGAAGTGGATGTCGCCCTTCTGGTGGGCGTTCGAGACGTGGGAGGGCAGCATCTTGTGGCCGATGGCCTTGCCCACGGCCCCGGCGGTGAGGTCGCGCTGGGTGTTGAAGACGTCGCTGTCTTTATTGGCGTTCTCGTTCACCACGCTCGAGTCCTTGCTGAGCAGGTTGATGATCGAGTGGTTGATGTCGGTGGACTTGCTCCGGGCGAAGTCGCGCTGGGTGCGGTAGCCGATGTACTTCTCGGCGAGGTCGTACTCGTGGCTTTCGAGCAGCGCGTGCTCCACGATGTTCTGCACCTCGTAGATCTTGATGTCGGTGGCGAAACGGCCGGCGATCTCCCGGTTGACGGCGACGACGATGTCGCCGATCGCGCGGTGCACCAGCGGCGTCATCTCGCGGTGGATCTCCACCGCCGCCTTGACCAGGGCCTCGTAAACCTTGGTGTCATCGAAGTCCACCCGGCGGCCGTCGCGTTTGACGACCCGGATGGTTTTGGGTGCCGGCGCCGGCGTGGTCTGGTCGACGACGTCGTCGCGGGTGGCGGGGATCTGGGCCGGGGCGCTGATGGGTGAATTCACGCTCTCAGCATAGGGACGGGACTACCCGGAAATCACTACATTTGGGTGGCCTTGGTCCCAAGTGCCGCTATATGTAGTGGTTGTGTCGTGCGGATGGCCGGAAAGACGCCACGCGATCCGGTCCCGGTTTCGGGTGCACATTTGTGCATCTCCGACGCCTCGGCGTGTCTACCCTGACGCCCGGGATCCACAAGATCGCGGGCGCGATCGATACCGGATATCCGCCAGAGCGGCAAGGATGGAAGGGGCGGGCGCCGGCCGCGTGAGACCCACTGAACGGAAGGAACCGAGCCCATGACCCGCACCACCCCGACCGTGATCGTCTTCGATGTCAACGAAACCCTCTCGGACATGTCGGCCATGAAGGCCAGGTTCGTGCAGGTCGGCGCGCCGGCCCACCTCGCCTCGGCGTGGTTCGCGACGCTGCTGCGGGACGGTTTCGCCCTCGCAGCGGCGGGCGGCACGGCGTCGTTCTCGGTGATCGGCTCCGAGCTACTGCGTCAGGTGCTGCGCGATGTGCCCCTCATGCGCGAGCCCGACGAGGCCGTGGAGCACATCATGGCCGGGTTCGGGCTGCTCGAGCTGCACTCCGATGTGCCCGAAGGCGTGCGCGCCTTGACCGGCACCGGCATGCGCCTGGTCACGCTGTCGAACGGATCTGCCGAGGTGGCCCGGTCGTTGCTGGCCTCGGCCGAGCTCGACGGCCACTTCGAGGCGCTGCTCAGCGTCGAGGACGCCGGGGCGTGGAAGCCGATGCGGGCCGCCTATGACTACGCGGCTGCGGCGTGCGGCGTGCGCCCGGCCGAGCTGCTCCTCGTGGCTGTGCACCCCTGGGACATCCACGGGGCCGCAGAGGCCGGCCTGGCCACCGCCTGGCTGAACCGCGGCGGCGATACCTACCCGAGCTACTTCACGGCCCCCGACTACACGGTGACCCGGCTGGCCGAGCTGGCCACTCTGCTGGCGGATGCGCCGGCGTCGGCACCTGCAGATCCGGGGGCGGTCGACTCCGCGGACCCGGCCGAGGGCCTCGTCGTGGTGACCGAGGGCGGAACGGGCGGCTACGCCCAACAGATCACCGTGGGCCCGCACCGGCTCACCGCCGACGAGCCCCAGCCCATCGGCACCGACACCGGGCCGTCCCCCTACGATCTGGTCCTGGCCGGCCTCGGCGCGTGCACCTCGATGACCGTGCGCATGTACGCGGAGCGCAAGAAGTGGCCGCTGGAGAAGGTCACCGTGACCCTCCGGCACCACCGGGTGCACGCCAAGGACTGCGCCGACTGCGAGACCGTGGTCGGGCAGATCGACCACATCGAGAGGCTCCTCCACTTCGAGGGGGACCTCGATGAGGATCAGCGTCAGCGGCTGGCCGAGATCGCCGACAAATGCCCCGTGCACCGCACGTTGCACTCGGAGATCATCGTGCACACCACCGTCGCGGACGCATCCGAATAAGGGTCGGTCAGTGCACGCGCACGGCTTCGTTGTGCTCCACAAGGTGCCAGGTGGCGCCCTCGTCGTCGCTCACCCAGCCCTCCCAGGTGTAGCCGTCCTCGGTGATCGAGGTGAAGTTCCAGCGCACCGGGCGACCGTCGGTGCCGGTGCCGTCCTGGCGCAGCCCGTTGCGGTACGGGGTGGCGACCAGGTGGCAGTACTCGCCGAGGGTCGGGGCGAAGTAGCTCACCCGCCAGGCGCCGGCCAACTGGTCGTAGACCCGCACGGCGGTCGCCACCGTCTCAAAGCCCGACGGATGCGTGTCGCTGGACACGATCTCCACGTCCTGCACGGCGCGCCCGTCGAGGATGAACTGCACGATCCAGGTGAAGTCGCGTTCGGTCCACTCCCCCGTGGCCTCGTCGAGCCGGCTGCCGTGCGCGGCCCAGGTGCCCACGAGCTGGCCGAATCGGCGCATACGCCCGGGGTACTCCGGGGTGGGACCGTCGGCGATCAGCGCCTCGGCAAAGCGGGACTCTGAGGTGGTCATACCTCGATTTTACCGGGCGCACGTAACACGCGCGTGAACAGGGTGTTCCACATCCCGCGAACTGTGACTTAAGCACCTAAAAACGCGCCCGAAAAGGGCTTTTCTCTCAGTTCGCGAGGGGTTCTGTCGTGTCGGTGCGGTGGAAGTTCAGGTGCGAGCGGGAGGCGGTGGGGCCGCGCTGGCCCTGGTAGCGGGAGCTGTAGGCGGCGGAGCCGTAGGGGTTCTCGGCCGCGGAGCTGAGCTGGAAGAAGCACAGCTGGCCGATCTTCATGCCCGGCCAGAGCTTGATCGGCAGGGTGGCCACGTTGCTCAGCTCCAGGGTGACGTGCCCGGTGAAGCCGGGGTCGATGAAGCCGGCGGTGGAGTGCGTGAGCAGTCCCAAACGGCCGAGCGAGCTCTTGCCCTCGAGCCGGGCGGCCACGTCATCGGGCAGGGTGACAGCCTCGAAGGTGGCGCCGAGCACGAATTCGCCCGGGTGCAGGATGAAGGGTTCGTCACCCTTGGCCTCGATCAGCCGGGTCAGTTCGGGCTGGTCCTCGGCCGGGTCGATGAACGGGTACTTGTGGTTGTCGAACAACCTGAAGAACCGGTCCAGCCGCACGTCGATGCTCGACGGCTGGATCATGTCTGGGTCATAGGGGGCGAGCGCGATTCGTTCCGCGTCGATCTGGGCCTTGATGTCACGATCCGAGAGAAGCACGCTGCCAGCCTATCGGCGCAAGTCTTGATAGGCTGGCACGGTTCCATGCGGCTTCGGCGGCCTGGACGCGCGGATGTAGTTCAATGGTAGAACTTCAGCTTCCCAAGCTGATAGCGCGGGTTCGATTCCCGTCATCCGCTCCAGTCACCTTCACACCGCCCCTGCTCACTGTCGGACGCCCGTTGTCGCGGCCCGCTGGATGCGCGCGACCAGGCGGCTGTTGTGCGCGGCGCGATCGAATCCCGGGGTCTCATGCGTCCCGTTCCGGATGTCGCGGGCCAGGCTGGCGTACACCTCGCCGACGTTGATCGAGGCGCCGTTCCAGATGGCTGCCGCGGTCGGACCGGTGCCGTTCGCAACCGGCGCATCGGGCGCGGTGAAATCCACGCTCGACGTCAACGTCAGGTCACCGACCTGCACGCCCGCCGGGTGGTTGCCGGTCAGCCTCAGCCAGCCTTTCGAGCCACGCACCTGCAGGTCGAAAACGGCGTCCGGCACCGGGACGCCGGCCAGGATCTGGATGTTGACCGACGCCCCGGAGGCCGTCTTGACGATCGCGTCCAGGTGATCCGGGACCTCGCGGACGGTGGTCTCGCCGGTGTCGGCAAGCATGACCTCCGGCCAGAGGAGTTCCGTGCGCGCATCAATGTCGGTGATGTCACCGAGCACGGTCTCGACGATCTGCAGGACGTGACCGACTGCGATCTGCATGAAGCCGGCGCCCGCCGCGGCCTTGTCGAAATACTCGTACACGCTCATCGACTCCGGACCGTTGCCGAAAGTCGTGCCTGTGACCCGTGCCGAGAGCACCTGGCCGAGACCTCCCCCGGCGATGATCTCTGCCGCGCGCCGCACGGAAGGATTGAGCGCGCCCTGCAGGCCGATGGCGGTGTGCAGGGATCCGGCGGCGGCTGCCATCTCCTCGGTTTCCTCGAGTGTTGCACCCAGCGGGGACTCCGAGTACACCGCCTTGCCCGCCGCGAGTGCCGCAAGGACAAGGTCGCGATGGGCGGGGACCTTCACCGCGACGGTGATCACGTCGATGGAGGGATCGGCGATCATCTCCAGCGGGTCGGAGAACCAGCGCTCGGCGCCGAAAGCCTCGGCTGCGGCTCGGGCACTCTCCTCGTGGCGCGTTGCCACTGCCGCCAAGACGAGGTCAGGTTGTGCGGCCAGTGCCGGGATGTGAGAGGCAGATGCCCAGCTCGCCTTGGTGTCGGCACCGATGATGCCGACCCGAATCTGGTGTCCTGTCATGATGTTCCGTTCCATTCTTGTGATGTGTGCGTGGTGTGGTGTGGGGTGTGTCGGGCGCGACCGTCAGCGGTTGACGGTCGTCATGTCGCTCTCCTGGTGGCGCTGACCGGAAGGGGCCTGCACAGCGTCCAGCCGGGCGAGCTGCTCCACCGTCAGGTGGACGTCGACCGCTGCTGTGTTCTCTTCGACCCGCGGGATCTTGGTCGTGCCCGGGATGGGGGCGATGTCTTCGCCCTGGGCGAGCAACCAGGCCAGGGCGACCTGTGCCGGGGTCGCGCCGACCTCTGCGGCAATGGCCTGCACCTCGTCAGCGATGTGCAGATTGCTTTCCAGGTTGCCGCCGGTGAAGCGCGGATTGGTGCGTCGCCAGTCGTTGGCGTCCAGGCCGTCGAGCGAGCGGATGTGACCGGTGAGGAATCCGTGTCCGAGCGGGGCGTAGGGCACCAAGCCGATCCCGAGCTCGCGCAGCACGGGGAGAACCTCGGCCTCCGGATCACGCGTCCACAGCGAGTACTCGGACTGGACCGCAGCCACCGGGTGCACAGCATGTGCGCGGCGGATCGTCGTGGCGCTTGGCTCGCTCAGCCCGATGTGCAGGACCTTTCCGGCAGTGACGAGCTCGGCGAGCGCCCCGATGGTCTCCTCGATGGGGGTGTCCGGGTCCACCCGGTGCTGGTAGTACAAATCGATGTGGTCTGTTCCGAGTCGCCTCAGCGATCCCTCAACGGCGAGACGGATGTTGGCCGTCGTGCTGTTGAGGCCGGAGTGACCGGTGTGTGACACAGTCCCGAATTTGGTGGCGAGGACGACGTGGTCACGGCGTTCCCGCACCGCCCGGCCGACCAGTTCCTCGTTGATGAACGGGCCGTACGCCTCGGCGGTGTCGATGTGGGTGACCCCGAGGTCGAGGGCGCGATGGATCGTGCGGATGGAGCTGTCGTCCGCCTGTCTGGCGCCGGTGTAGAACGCGGACATCCCCATGGCGCCGAAGCCGATGCGTGAGACCTGGAGGTTGCCTAGCTTGATGGTGTTCATATCTCATCCCGTCCTGGTGGGGCGCCTGTCTGCGAGCGTCGCGTCAAGCCGCCCAACTTGATGTGTCAACAACTACCACATGCGAACTTGATGCGTCAACAACACGGTAGAGTGATGGCATGAACGAACTGGGTACGAGATGGCTGCGGGCCGATGAGCGGGACGCCTGGCTCGCCAACTCCGCGTTGATGATCAGCCTGCCGGCGGCACTCGATGCACGGATGCAGCGCGAGTCCGGAATGACGTTCTTCGAGTACATGGTCCTCTCCGTCCTGTCCGAGGAGCCCGACCGGACAATGCAGTTGAGCCACCTGGCCGCCCGCACATCGTCATCGCTGTCGAGGTTGTCTCACGTGGTCGGCCGGCTGGAGAAGCGCGAGCTGATGTCCCGCGCGCGTATCCCCGGTGCGGGCAGGCGCACCAGCGCAACCCTGACCGATGCCGGCCTCGCGGAAGTCGTGGCCGCCGCCCCCGGGCATGTCGCAGCAGTCCGTGAATACCTGATAGACCGGCTCGAACCCGACGAGCTGGCAGTCTTGAGCCGCATCGGGAGTGCGGTCGATGCCGCCATCAGAGCCGCACCGGACGTCAGCTGATTTTCGAGCCGGCAGCCCGTAGCTTCTGACCCCGCTCGGGCTCAGCCCCAGTGGGACGGGCCCGCACTGCCCGCCGGGTACTCGTCGAGCGGCACTCCGCCCTCTTTCCACGCCTCCAGGATCGGGCTGATGATCCGCCAGCACTCCTCGGCGACGTCCCCGCGAACCGAGATCGATGGGTCGCTGGTGAGGATGCCGGCGAGAACCTCACCGTAGGCATCCAGCTGCCCGGCACCGAGCTCGGTCTCGAGGGACACCGTCTCGAGGGTGAAGGGATCGCCCTCGCCGTTCACGTTGATGTCGAGCTTCACCCCGTTGGGGCCGAGCGCGATGTGCAGCTTGGTGGGGGCGGTGGGGCCGGTGAGCCCGACGGGCAGGTGCGGCACGGGTTTGAAGGTCACGACGATGTCCTTGCGCGTGTCATCGAGGGCCTTGCCAGAGCGCAACACGATGGGAACCCCGGCCCAGCGCCAGTTGTCGACGGCGAGGGTGATCTCGGCGAGGGTCTCGGTTTCGAGCGCCGGGTCGACGCCCTTCTCGTCGGCGTAGGAGGGCAGGTCGCGGCCGTCGATCGTGCCGGCGGTGTACCGGGCGCGACGGGCGACCAGGTGCGGCTCGCCCGGCCACAGGTGGGTCGCGCGCAGCGCCTGCGCCATGGCCCCGCGCAGGTCGTCGGAGTCCAGGGTCGACGGCGGTTCCATGGTGGCCAGGGCCAGCACCAGCAGCAGGTGGCTCTGGATCATGTCGACGAGCGCGCCCGCCTTGTCGTAGTAACCGGCGCGACTCTCCAGGCCGAGTTTTTCGTCGTAGTGGATCTCGATCTTCTCGACGTTGTCCGCGTTCCAGTTCTGCTCGAAGATCCGGTTGGCGAAGCGCAGGCCGAGCAGGTTCAGCACCGTGGACTTGCCGAGGAAGTGGTCCACCCGGTGAATCCTCGACTCGGGCACGAGGCGCGAGACCAGGCGGTTGAGGGCGATCGCGCCGGCCAGGTCGGTGCCGAACGGCTTCTCCAGGGCGAGCGAGGTGCCCTCGGGGAGCTCGATGGTGTCCAGCGCACGGCAGCTGGCCTCGGTCACGGCCGGCGGCAGCGCAAAGTACAGGGCGGGCGCGGTCTCGCATTCGTCGAGGACGCGGCGGAGATCCTCGGCGTCGGTGGCATCGGCGACGACGTAACGGCTGCGGGAAACGACCGCTTCGGTGGCGTCAGGGGCGGCCCCGCCCTTGGCGAAGGCGGTGCGGAGCAGCTCCTGCCACGCATCCGGCGTGATCGTCGCGTTGCTCGCCCCGATCAGCTCAAGGTCGATGTCCCGGTCGGCGGCGAGCAGCTGGCCGAGGCCGGGCAGGAGCAATCGGGTGCTCAGGTCCCCGCCCGCGCCGAAGATGACCAGGGTCTTGCGGTGTAGAGGCATTGTTCGAACCTAGTCGAACGACCCCCGGGAAGGGGACATTCGGCGCAGTCAGACCGCGGAGCCGGAGGCGATGTACAGCGCGCTCAGGGCGCCGCGGGCGGTGATGCCGACGTTCTCGGGGTAGTCGGCGAGCACCGGCGGCCGTCTCTGGCCGGGCTTGGGGGTGAACCCCCAGGCCGAGTGCTGCCGGATGTCCAACAGCACGGTGGCCCGCGGGTCCTCAGCCGACGGCGCCCGGTCGATGCGGGCCATCAGGTCCTCCCGCAGCGCCAGGTCCAGCGGTTCAAGGTGACTGCCGCGATCCCGCATGGTGCCGTTCGTGGTCAGTGCCCCGCGGGCCACCAGGCTGGCGGTGGTCGCTTCCGACACGACGGCCCAGAGCGCGGTGACGGCGGGGTAGATCTTCCACGGCTTGCCGCGCTCGACGAACGCCTGAAGAACCGCGTCGAGGGGCCCGTTTCCGGTCGGGGACGCATCCACCAGGGTGAGTTTCGCGTTCGACGACGGACCGAAACGAGACCTCGTGGCGACGAGCCGTCCTCGAAAGGCCAGGTCGATGAGTGCGGCGACCGCGATGTCCATCGACCCGAAGCGGAGTTGACCGGACATGGCGGGCAGGGCCAATTGCAGCTCTTCGGGCAGGCTCAGCTCGGTGGTGCGCGTCAGATCGGGGATCGTGCAGACGTTGACATCTGTCATGGGCGAACTCCTTCGGTAGGCGCGGGTGCTGAGTCACTAGATACAACGCACCGACGTGCCGTCTATTCCCTATCCGGCGGCAACCCTTCAGTTGTGATGCCCCTCCCCGGTGGCCGTCAGCCGTTCCAGGCGGCGAGGAACGCGGCGTCGCGGGCGTACTCCTCCGCTTCGTCCAGCAGGTGCGGCTTGCCCAGCTCGTCGGCCTTCAACCGAGACATCTCGGCCAGGTCGTGCAGGCGGATGATCGCGACCCGCAGCACATCCGCCCAGGTCGCATCCGACCCGTAGGCGTCGAGGATCAGCTGGGTGCGCCGACGGGCGTGCTCCATGCCGGGCGCGGTCGGCGGGGTCGTGCCGGTGAGCGGCACCGACCGGGTGGCGAAATAGGCGAGGTCCCAGAGACGGGGTCCCGGTGAGCACATGTCGAAGTCGATCGCGCCGATGAGGTGTCCGTCGGCGAACGCGAGGTTGTGCGGGGCGAAGTCGTTGTGGCAGATCACCTCACTGGGCACCTTCGCGCGCGACTGCCAGATCCGGTCATCCAGCGCGAAGCCGATGCTGGCATCGTGCAGCTGGCGCAGGAACTGGGCGCCCTCGGTCAGCAGACGCTCCGCCCACACCCACTCGGGCAGCGGGTACACCGGCACATCCCCGTCGATGAAGGTCAGCCGCTCGCGGTCGCCTTCCACGCCGAGCGGTCGCGGTGCCCACGTCACGCCGGCCAGGGCGAGGTAGTCCAGGTAGGCGTGCACGGTGGGGGTCCAGGGGCCACCGGTGCGCAGAACGGTGTCGCCATCCCGGCTCACCTCGTTCATATTGCCGCCGGCCAGGATGATGGGCGGCATGGCGGGCGGGATGACGGTCGGGCGTTCCGCGTTCATCCGCTCAGGCTACGCGACCGGGTACCGCGACCTAGGTCGCGGCCCCGCAGAAGAGGCTGAAGAGTCAGTACAGGCAGATTCCCCGGTTGGGGGGCCGGTCGTGGGGCAGAATGGGCCAACGAGTACCTGCGAGCGGAGAACAGCATGAGCAACAACACCCAGGACGAACCGGTTCAGGACCAGAACAGCACGACCGAGAACGACAAGGTGGCGGGCATCCTGCAGCAGCAGGAAGCCGACCTGGCCGGCCATGACGAGGCGCAGGTGCTGGCCGCGTTGCGTCAGCGTTTCGCCGACGGCGGTCACGAGGTGGCCGACGATGTCGTCGCGGAGCACGCCCGTCGCATCGCCGGCATGGAGCCGAACAGGTTCTCCCAGGAGTAAGCACCTCGAGCCCCGGGTGTGCCGGGGCTCGAGGCGCGCGGTCAGCTCTCCCGGCCGAAGAACCGGCCCAGGTCGCCCAGCCCCGGGATCTCGAAGTTCGAGGCGAGGTCGGAGAGTGCGGGCGCTTCGACGTTTGAGCCGAGCTCGCTCAACTGGTCGCCCGCCGCGCCGGCGTAGTCCTCGGCACCCGCGGTGAGGTCGCCCAGGCCGCCGGCCAGGTTCTCGAAGTCCACGCCGAGCCCGGCGGCCTGGTCGAGGATCGGTGCGGCCACACTGCTGAGCACGGCGCCACCGGCCACGGCGGCGAGCAGGCCGCCGGCCGCTCCCAGACCGGCGCCGGCGACCGCGCCGACCCCCACTCCAGCAAGGGCGCCGGACCCGCCGCGCCCGGTGGACTTGGCGAACAGCCCGCGCAGAAAGCCGGGGTTGTGAGCCTCGCCGCGGGCTGCGGCGCGTGCCAGGTCGCCGGGGGCGGCGGATGCGGGGTGTTCGCTGGCCGGCAGCTCCGCGCGCAGGTCGGCGTTCACCTGGTCACGCTGCGCGGGAGTCAGCCGGGCGAACGCATCCCGGTGCACCTGCTCCAGCTGCTCGGGCTGCGCGGTCTTGAGAAGGTAGTCGTAGCGGGCGATGGCCGCCGCGTCGTCAGGGTTGGCGGGGCGCACTCCTGCGGCCGGCTGGGCTGGTGCCGGGCTCTGCCGGGCAGCGGATGCCGGCTGCGGGGCCCGCGTGGACGGGGCGGCGGCAGCTCGGGAGTCGCCGGTGACCTTGTCGGCGGCGGCGCGCACGACGGCGCGCCAATCCGCGTTGCCGGAGCCGTTGGCCGATGACTGCCCCGACTTGTCGAGGGCTTTTGATGCCATGTTCAGAATGCGCTGGAAATTGCTCACAGGAGGCCCTTCAATTTGGCTGGAGTACCAGTTTTCCTGATTTCACCTGAGCAAACCCTCCTAGCCGACCGGGTGAATCAGCGCCCTACCGGCCCCGGTAGGGGCGGAAGAAGTCGCGCAGCTCTCTGGCGTAGAGCTCGGGCTCTTCGAACGCGGCGAAGTGGCCGCCGCGGGCAGGTTCGGTGGCGCGCACCACATTGGCGGTGCGTTCGAGCCAGGCCAGGGGTGGGCGCACCAGGTCGGCGGGAAACAGGGCGAACCCCGACGGCACCTCCACCCGGCGGGCGAGTTGGGCAGGCGGGATGGCGGCATTCGCGGCGTACATTCGCATAGACGAGCCGATCGTGCCGGTGAACCAGTAGATGCTGAGGTTGGTGAGAATCTCGTCCCTGCTGAAGGCACTCTCCACGGTGCCGTCGTTGTCGCTCCAGGCACGGAGTTTCTCGACGATCCAGGCGGCGAGCCCCGCCGGGGAATCGGTGAGCCCCACCGCGATGGTCTGTGGTTTGCTGCGGTGCATCGCCGCGTAGGCGCCCTCCGCCACTGCCCACTCCGCGCCGGAGTGCAGCCAGGCGCGTTCCTCCGGAGCCAGATCGGCGGGATCGCCCTGATAGTGCGGCAGACCCGCATCGGTGCGGTGCACGGCGACCACCCGGTCGGGATGGTCCAGCGCGAGATAACGGCTGACGTGACTGCCCAGGTCGCCGCCCGCCGCGCCGAATCGGGCGTAGCCCAGCCCGGTCATCAGTTCGGCCCAGAGCCCGGCAACGTCGATGGAGGTAAGCGGGTCGCCGGTGGGGATGTCGGAGTAGCCGAAGCCTGGCAGGTCGGGCACCACCACGTCGAACGCGTCGGCGGGATCGGCGCCGTGCGCGCCCGGGTCGGTGAGCAGCGGGATCACCTTGGCGTAACGCCAGAACGAGTCCGGCCAGCCGTGGCTGAGCACCAGCGGTAGCGCGGGCGCGACCGGGGTGGCGGCTCGGGCATGCACGAAGTGGATGCCGAGGCCGCTGACGTCCGCCCGAAACCGCGGAAGGCGGTTGAGCGCGGCCTCCTGCGCGGGCCAGTCGAAGCCGTCCGCCCAATAGGCGACCAGCTCGCGGAGAAACGCGACATCGGTACCGAGCGACCAGCCGGCGCCCGCCGGTGCATCCGGCCACCGGGTGGCACGCAACCGCGCCCGCAGGTCGTCGATCGCTGCGGGCAAGGTCACGGGTGAGAACGGGATGGGCCGCAGGGTGGCATCCGCTGTGGGAGTCATGCCCGCAAAACTACCGGGAAGAACCGACACACAGAAGGCACACGAGGTGAGGCCCAGGGATAAGAACGTCACCGGGCGTTTGCCAGCCCCTGCGACCGGCAGCCCCTACGCGCGCACCGATTTGCGCTCGTAGATGACCATTGACCAGACGTAACCGATGATCGTGATCAGCACGCACCAGCCCAGTGCGAGCAGCGCGTTCCAGCCGAGCGGGGTGCCCAGCAGCAGCCCGCGCAGGGTCTCGACCATGGGCGTGAACGGTTGGTACTCGGCGAAGAACTGCAGACCGGCCGGCATGGACTCGGTCGGCACGAATCCGCTGCCCAGGAACGGCAGCAGCACCAGCAGGAGGGGCAGGTTGCTGGCGGTCTCGACCGACTTGGCCTGCATGCCCATGCCCACGGCGAGCCAGGTGATGGAGAACGCGATCAGCGCGATCAGGCCGAAGGCGGCGAGCCACTCGAGTGGGGTGGCGGTGGGCCGGAAGCCGATCAGCACACCTACGGCGAGCACGAGCGCCACGGCGATGATCGCCTGGATGGTGTTGCCGAGCACGTGCCCGGCGAGCACGGCCGCGCGGGAGATCGCCATGGTGCGGAACCTCGCGGTGATGCCCTCGGTCATGTCCATCGAGACCGTGGTGGCGGTGCCGCCGGCCGTGCCGGCGATGGTGATCGCCAGGATGCCCGGCATCACGTAGGCGAGGTAGGCCTCGCGGCCCCCGGCCGGGTCCACGCCCGGCAGGCCGGCGCCGAGGGTGCCGCCGAAGACGAACACGAACATCAGCAGGATCACCACCGGCCCCACGATGGTGAACACGGACAGGCCCGGGTACCGGATCATGTGCAGCAGGTTGCGCCGCAGCATGGTGATCGCATCGGCGACGACGTAGGACTGACGGGAGCCCTGCGCGGTGGGGCGCGGGGCCGTGATGGTGGTCATGACTCACGTTCCTTTCTGTCGGCCCGGCCGGGTACGGTCTTCGCGCCGGTCAGCGCGAAGAACACGTCGTCGAGGTCGGGAGTGTGGATGCTGAGGTCGACGACCTCGAGGTGGCCCGCGTCGAGCCGGTCCAGCACCGCGCGCAGGGCGCCGACGCCGCCGGCGCTGGGCACGGTGAGCGTGAGCCCGGTGTCGTCGGCCTCTGACTTGTCGAGCAGGCGGGCGGCGGTGTCGAGCGCCGCGGCATCCGCGAATCGAAGCCGGATGTGCCCGCCGGGGACGAGGCTCTTGAGCTCGTCCGGCGTGCCGTCGGCGACGATGCGGCCGCCGTCGAGCACTGCGATGTGGTCGGCGAGCTGGTCGGCCTCCTCGAGGTGCTGGGTGGTGAGCAGCACCGTGGTGCCCTCAGCCACCAGGTCGCGCACGATGTCCCACATCGTGTGCCGGCTGCGCGGGTCGAGGCCCGTGGTGGGTTCGTCGAGGAAGATCACGCTCGGTGCGGCCACCAGGGTCATCGCCAGGTCGAGGCGACGGCGCATGCCACCGGAGTAGGTGGCGAGCGGCTTGCGGGCGGCCTCGACGAGGTCGAACTGCTCGAGCAGCTCGGCCACCCGTGCCGCGCCGCGTTTTGCGCCGAGGTGGCGGAGCCGAGCCATCAGCAGCAGGTTCTCCTCCCCGGTGAGCAGGCCGTCGACCGCCGAGAACTGCCCGGTGAGGCCGATCGCGGCCCGCACGCCATCCGGGTCACGCACCACGTCGCATCCCGCCACGGTGAGGGAGCCGGCGTCCGGCCGCACCAGGGTGGAGAGGATGTGCACGGTCGTGGTCTTTCCGGCGCCGTTGGGGCCGAGCAGTGCGGTGACGGTGCCGGCAGTGACGGTGAGGTCGACGTTGTCGAGCACGATCTTGCTGCCGTAGTGCTTTCGCAGTCCGTGGACGGCGATCGCGGTGGTGGTCATGGTGTCATTCCCTTCGTTTCGGTTTTCGCGCGGTGGATACCGATGTCACCGAACGCGGTGCGGGCACGCACCGCGACGGTCTGTTCGGACGGGTCTGGGGCGCTGTCGCCGGCGAGTTCGTTGCGCAGTCGTCCGTTCTTGGCGGCCAGGTCGAGCCAGGCCGGAACGCCCGCACGTACGCCGATGCTGATCTGGCCGAAGCCGCTCTCCACCTGCACCGAGCCGCTCGAGATCTCCCCCAGCTGGATGCTGCCGTACGCCGTCTTCGCCGACACCGCGGCGAGCGCCCGGGCGATCTCGAGGTCGCCGTAGGAGAGTTTCGCGTCCAGGTCGCCGCCGGCCTGGCCGACGGTGATGCTGCCGTGTGATGCCTTGAGGCTGGCGTCGCCTGTGACGGTGCCGATGCGGATTTGACCGTGGTCGGCGGTGATCTCGATGTCGCCCTCCGCGGCACCGAGGGTGGCGTTGCCGTTACCGGCGCGCAGCCAGAGGTCGCCCGTGCTGTCGATCTCCGCCGCGCCATTCGAGCATTTGATGCGGGTGGCGCCGAGACGTCCGGTCGCGCGCACATTGCCCGAGGAGATCTCGGCCGTGAGCCGCGATCCTGTCGGCAGCTCGATGAGCATGTCCACCGACTCGCTGGGGCCGATGATGCTGAAGCGTGGCTTCGGAGCGGTGATTGTGAGCCGCTGACCGTCGAACTCCACGGTGGTCTCCTCAGCCCCGCGACGGTCGACCGCCTTGGCCGGGCTGGTGGGTGACACCGTCACGACGGTGTCCGTTCGGTCGCTGGCAATGACCTCGATCGCGCCGACAGGCAGGTGGATGGCGACATCGATGGGGGTGGGGGTTGAATAGGTGGGCATGCTGATGCGTCCCTCTCTGGGCTATGCAAATGGGTACAACGGACCGACCCCGCGGGTGCGCGGAGCTGGTGTTACCGGCCTGCTGGGCGGGCTAGCGCGCCCAGCCGGCGAAGTTGTCGCCGGTGCGCAGCGTGCGCTGCGCGGTACGGCGTTGTTTGGGTTGCAGGGCGGCCGCGGTCGCGCGCACCAACCAGGTATTGACCGACAGGCCGTCTGCCGCGGCGGCTTCGTCGACCCGCGCCTTGAGGGCATCCGGCAGGCGAAGCGTCGTGCGCGAGGTGCTCACCTCGTCGAGTTCGACGGATGCGGCGGCCCGCTCGTCGGTGTCCGGCTCGCTGTGCGGCGCCGTGACGACCAATTCGATCTCGCGGCCGCGCAGTCGCAGGTCGACCGAGCCGGGGGCGAGCTCGCGGGTGATCTCGCCGACCGCGGCCGACAACACATCCAGGAGCACGAGCCGCGCGGCGGAATCCAGTCCGGCGGCGAGACGCTCGGCGACGGCGCGAGTGTCTTCCGCGCCGTATTCTGCGGCATCCACCAGCTGGCGCTGGAGGTCGTTGACGTACGGTCCAAGTTCCATGCCACCATCATGACACCATCGTGGTGTCACGTCAACACTTGGTGGTGTCATTGTTGACGTCAGGCGTCGGTGGCGCGTGCCCACTCGCTCTCGCCCCGGTGCCAGACCTGGTCGGTGGAGTGGTCATGGTCCACATCGGTGAGCCAATAGGTCTGGTCCGGGTCCCAGCCGGCCAGCACCGAGGCGACGTCGCCATCGACCTGGATGGTGCGTCCCGCGGTGGCCAGATAGCCGGCAACCGTGAGGTGCACAGCGTCGACGTCCTGCGCCACTCCCGCCCAGTCGGGCATGACCCAGAGCCCGATACGGCCGGTGGTCTGATACCAAACCTGCCGGCGTGCAGCCGTGACGCGCACCGGGTACCGCCGGCACAGGTGCGCCCAGGCGTCGGGGCCGTCGATCTCGTAGACGCGAGTATCTCGGGGCGGGCGGATCCGGTGGACCGTCGCGGCCTCCCACCCCAGGGCGTCTTCGACCAGGGCGAGTCCAGCGGGCCCCACGCCGGCCAGGGCGCGGGTCGTGCGGGTAAGCGCGGACGGCGGCTTGGACCACCACGGGCCACTGAACGACGCTCGCGGGTCGGCCGGCCAGTCGCGCTCGGCGAGCGCCTCCTCCTCCACCCGGCCGACGCGCGAGAGTTCCAGGATCTCGGCGGCGTTGCGCACCAGTTCACCGTCGACCGTGGTGCCGGCGAACTCGACGGACCACTGCTCCGCATCACGAGCAGGGCCGCCAGCCGGGGTGGTCCACCAGGAGGCCTGCGGCGACCCGGCGAGGAGGTGCGCCACGCGCGCCAGGGCGGCACGCATTTCCGGCGCCGCGGCGAGGACGTCCTCACCGTCGGGTGGCTGCCAGTAGCGGGCGTTGCCAACAGCAGCGGCGAGCGCGCTCATCACGGCGGGGCCGCCCGGCTCGGTGAGCGAAGCGTCGGCCAGCAGCCGCGCCACGTCGCCGGGGGCAGGAGGCTTGGACCCGTGATCGGCGTCGCGATCGCTGCCGTCGGTGCCGACACTGAAGAGCACGCGAGAGACTCCCCGCCCCGGGTCGAGATTGTGGGCGGCGTAGAAGATCGCGCTGCTCAGCCGCTCATCGTCGTTCTGAGACCAGGTGCGTGCCCACTCCAGACACAGCCGGCGCCCTCGAGGGCCGGCGAGCAACACTGCAGGGTCGAGCGCTGCGGGGTCAACGGCCATACGTCACCCTATCGGCGCCCGATCAGGATCGGGCCGCTTCCTCCACCGCGGCGACGGCCGCCGCAACGCCGGCATTCCACGGCGTGCCATGGCCGGGCAGCACCCAGGTGGCCCCCGTGGGCAGGAGCGCCCGCAGCGATGCGATCGCCTGCTCCGGCTCATCCGTGAACGGCGCCGGCTGGGGCCCCGTCGTGCCCGTGAGCACGTGCCGGGTGGTGAGGCCGTCGCCCACGAAGACCGCGTCGGCGATCGGCACGTGGATGGCGATGCTGCCCGCCGAGTGGCCGGGCAGGCCGATGATCCGGGGCGCGCCGGGCAGGTCGAGGGTCTCCCCGTCGTGAGCGTCCACGGTCTCGGTGAGGTAGGTGGTGCGCACGCCACCCTTGCGCAGCGAATAGGCCGCGAAACCCAGGGTGGCCCCCAGCTTCATCGACTGGCGCGCGGTCGCCGGCTTGGCGCCGCCCTTGGCGCGGTCCGCATCGCCCGGGTGCACGTAGACCGGCACTCCGTGGTCGCGCCGCAGCCTCTCGGCGAAGCCGAGGTGATCACTGTCGCCGTGCGTGAGGATGACACCCTTCACATCGGCGAGAGTGCGACCCATACTGCTCAGCTCGGCCAGGAGTTCCTTCCACAGGCCGGCGAGGCCGGCATCGATCACGGTCACCCCCTCGGGAGTGTCAACGAGATAGACGGCCACGATGTCGTTGCCGATGCGATGGAGGTGAGGACCTAGTTTCATGATGGCTATGCTACATAGCCATCATGGCTACCGTCAATAGCTATACTTCACATATGCCCACGCCAGACCGCACCTCTCTTGACGCCATCGTGCTCGCGGCACGCGACCTACTCGAGAAGGACGGGCTGGCCGGCATCACCATGCAGGCCGTCGCCCACCGGGTGGGCGTGCGCGCACCGTCCCTGTATAAGAGAGTGCAGAGCCGCGACCGGCTGATCCAGTTGGTGGCCGAGACCACGCTGACCGAACTCACCGAGCGGCTTGCCATCGCAACGACCGCGGCCCAGCTGGCCAACCTGCTGCGCGCGTTCGGCCGGCAGCAGCCCGCCGCGTTCCAGCTGGTCATGACGCCCGAAGCGGGCACCCCCGTTGCCGACCACTCGTTCCGGGTGGCCCTGAGTGCGCCCCTCCTTCGGGTCGCCCGCGACCTCGCCGGCGACGAGCTCGCCCTCGAGGCCGCCCGCACGCTGACGGCGTGGGCCGCCGGCTTCATCACCCTGGAACTGAACGGCGGCTTTCAGCTCGGCGGCGACATCGATCGGGCCTGGGACTTCGGAGTGGAACGAATCGTCCAGGCGATCACCACAGCGCCCGCCGCCGCCCCGTCCCCCGGCGAGATGAGCCCGGCACGGGCACCGCAACTGGCACCGGGCGGCTAAGCGGACCGCCGGATGAGGCGCGGCACCACGATCCACAGCATCACGACGGTTATGAGAATCAGCACGCCGAAGACCAGACCCCACACCCGGCCGAGCACCACGTCGAAGATGAGCAGTCCGATGCCGGCCACGGTGATCGCCACGCCGGCCAGGGTGGCCTGCACGAAATAGTCGGTGTAACGCACGATGCGGCCCTTCGCGTGCTGCCGGAAGAGCACCCGGTGCAGGCTCACCGGCGCCAGGCCCACCAGGGTCGTGATCACCGAGGTGACCACCAGAACCAGGTAGCAGTTGCGCTGAAAGTCATCGAGCTCCTCGAACCGGGACTGGAACACAGCGGCCAACAGAAAGCCGGTCAGAATCTGGGTGCCGGTTTGGATCACCCGCAGCTCCTGCAGCAGCTCATTCCAATTGCGGTCCAGCCGCTCCTCGGGAGTTTCCACGCGGCCGCCGCGACCGGCGCCTGGTGTTTCGGGAATCGGCGAGGCGTGGGACATGGCGGGACCCCTTCGTGACATGAGCCGGCGGCCCGGGCAGCCCCGGGTCGAACACCACGACAGTAGCGCCGGGCATCCGTTGTCGCAGCGGGTCAGGCTGGTCGTCTCGTGCCCACCGGGACTAACGTTGGGTTGGGTAAGGACTGGAAAGAAAACATCTGCCCGCCAGGAAGACGACAAGGGATAGGCAGGTGGTGCTGATGAGTGAGGTCTCGGGAACGCCGCTGACGTCGGGCGGGCTGGCCTCGCCGTTCGTCGAGCTGCTGCCTATCACCGGCGCGGCCATCTCGGTGTTCGATCAAGGCCGCCGCGCCTCGCTGATTCACGCCACCGACGCCACGGCCGCCCGGTTGGAGGAGATGCAATTCGATCTGGGCGAAGGGCCCTCGTTCGACGCCTTCAAGACCGCGGCACTCGTGTCGGCTCCCGACCTCACGGCCACGGAGCAGTGGCCGGCGTTCCTGCGCAGCGCCGCCGAACTGACCGTCGGCGCCATTTTCACTTTTCCCCTGATGCTGGGAGCCGCGTGCACCGGAACGGTCACCTGCTACCGCAGCACACCCGGAAGCCTCGATGAGCGCTCCGCCGAGATCGGCACGTCGTTGTGCCGCGCCGTCGCCGGCCCCGCCTTCCGCCGCGCCATCCTCCTGGCCGAGCACGAATCGCCCGACCAGGATGCCCCGATCGAATCACGCCGAGAGATCCACCAGGCCACCGGAATGGTGCTGGGCCAGCTGGAGGTCAACGCAACGGATGCGTTCTCACGAATTCGGGCCTACGCTTTTTCAAGCGGATACACCGTCCAAGAGATTGCCCACGCCGTCGTCAGCCGGCGACTCAATTTCGCAGAACTTCCAGAGTAGGCAGATATGCACGACATTGAACACGCGGCTGACAGCCCACGTGAAGAGAGAATCAACGACGCTTTTGTGCGCGTGGCCGGCACTTTGGTCGAAAGCTACGATGTCGTCGACCTGCTGTCGACCCTCGTTCACACGTGCACCGAGCTGCTCTCGGTGCAGTCCGGCGGCATCCTCCTGGCCGACGGCGCCGGCACCCTCGAGCTGGTGGCCTCGACCAGCGAAGAGGCCGAAACCGTGGAGGTCATGATCGTCGCCGCCGGGGCCGGCCCGTGCATCGACTGCTACGCCACAGGTTCGGTGGTGAGCATTCCCGATATCGCCACGGACTCCGACCGGTGGCCGCGGTTTCGCCGCACGGCGCTTGACCAGGGTTTTCGGGCCGCCCACGCCACCCCGCTCCGGCTGCACGGTGAGGTCATCGGCGCGATGAACCTGCTCAGCACGGTGCCTGGCGTCCTCAGCGAACGTGATGCCCAGCTCGCCCAGGCGTTGGCGGATGTCGCGACCGTCGGCATCCTGCACGAACGCAGCTTTCGCCAGCCCGAGGTCGTGGCCGCTCAGCTGCACCTCGCGCTGGACACCCGGATCCTGGTGGAGCAGGCCAAGGGCGTGCTCGCCCAGGTGCGCTCCTGCACCATGACCGAGGCGTTCACGGCCTTGCGCGACTACGCCCGGGTGCACGAGATCACCCTGCGAGCCGCGGCCGCGGGCGTGGTGAACCGCAGCATTTCGGCGGAGGCCCTGGTCAGCTTGAACCGCTAGCGCCGGCCGGCACTGGCTCAGACCAGCACTGGCTCTGACCGGCACGGCTCAGACCGGGGCTGGCAAGCCCCACTGGCGCCGGAGGTACCCGCCGACGAAGACGTTGGCGATGAGCGGGACGATCGCGAATGCGGCCGCGCCGATCAGCCACACCTCGGTACCCCGGAACACCACCAGCGCAACTACGGCCACAAGGGCGGCAGCCACCGAGGCGCACACCGACGCCACGCGAACCTGCGGCGCCCACCGGCTTCCGGCACCGATCATCACCAGCCCGACGATCCAACCGACGATCGGCACGAGGTACCAACCGGCCGTCAGCACGATCGCGGCGGCCGTGGGATAGGCCAGGGACACCGGCATCCGGGCGTCTATCGGCTGAGCTGTTGCCGTCTGGGCTGCTGCCGTCTCGGCTTCGGCGGACGCGTCGGCAGCAATGGCGCGGGGGTCGCCGAGTTCGACGATCCGGGCGGCCGCGGCACCCTCGTCGAGCCCACGCAGTTCGCCGGCCAGGTCCGCTGTGATCTCGGCGCGCAGGTCTGCGGGCACTCCCGCCAGGGCCGACTCGAGTTCGGCCAGGTACTGCAGGGCCGCGGCGCTATACGAATCGTTGGTGCTCATTGGTCTGTGCCTTTCACTGAAGTTACCGACGCATGCGGGTCCTGGGCGGGTGACTCGTCGAGAGCGATGATGGTGCTGACCGCGACAGAGAACGGCTGCCACTGCGCCCTGAACTGCTGCAGTTGCTCCCGGCCTTCCGGCGTGAGGCTGTAGTACTTCCGCGGCCGAGCAGAATCCGACGTGTCGGCCTGCGCGATGATGAAGCCCTGGTCGCGCAGTCGTCCGAGCAGGGGGTAGAGCGTGCCGATGCTCCCGATCAGGCCCAGGGAGACCAGGCGTTCCGAGATCTTCCACCCGTAGGTGGGGGCGCTCTGCAGCAGCCCGAGCACGCAGTATTCGACCACGCCCTTGCGGAGTTGCGACCCTACGTCATTTGCCATGCACAACAGCATATGCTGCATTGCACGCTATAGCGAGCCCTCCGCGGCGACGTGCAGCACGGCGGCACCACGCTTGTGGCCGGCGTCGACGAAACGGTGGGCGGCCACGATCTCGGCGAGGTCAAAGCGCCGATCGATCACGGGACGCAGTCGGCCAGACTCCGCGAGCGCCACGAGATACTCCAGGTCCTCGGCGCGGTACTGCACGCCGTTGGCGCTGACGAGCTTGCCGCTGCGGCGGCTGCGGGACTTGGCGCGCAGGATGCCGTCGAGGTCGGTGATGACCGCCAGGAGCGCGCCGCCCGGGGCGATCAGGTGCTGCACCCGGTCGAAGGATGCGTTGCCGACGCAGTCGACAATGACGTCATAATCATCGGAGCCGGCAGTGAAGTCCTCGCTGGCGTAGTCGATCACACGGGTGGCGCCGAGCGACGTGACGAGCTCGGCGTTCCGGACCGCGCAAACCGCGGTCACCTGCGCACCGAGGACCGCGGCCAGTTGCACCGCCGCCGTGCCGACCGCACCGGATGCGCCGTTGACCAGCACTCGCGTGCCGGGTCCGATGTCGGTGCGGTTCAGGTACGCCCGCGCCGTGATGCCGCCGAAGACGAGCGCGACGGCCTCGCCGAAGGCCATCCCGGCCGGCTTGAGCGCGATCGCTCCGTCTTGCGAAACACGGGCGTACTCGGCGTGACCGCCGAACGAGCCGCCGAGCATCGCGATGACCTCGTCGCCGGGGCTGAACCGGGTGACCTTCTCCCCCACCGCCTCGACGACGCCAGCGGCATCCATGCCGAGCACCCGGTGCCGCGGGCGAAAGAACCCGAGCCCCACGGAAGCCAGCAGGCCGAGCCCCTTGGGCACTTCGCGGGAGCGGGCCCGGTGGTCGGCGGCGCTCACCGTGCTGGCGACCACCTTGATGAGCACGTCGTGCGGCCCAGGCGTCGGCGTGGTGATCTCGGCAATCGTGACAACCTCGGGCTGGCCGAACCGCCGGTACACGGCGGCCTTCATGAGGCCACCAGCACCTGGCCGGCGCCGACGAGAACCGCTGGATTGGGTGGAAGTCATGCGAACTCCTCAAGGGTGAAGGTGTACACCGTACACTCGGATGCCACGACCCTAAGGTGTACGCTGTACTCCTGTCAATAGGCGAGGCCGATCTCGTCTCGAAGGAATCTCCATGGCTCAAGTTCTGGTCGCCCCACGGCTGCGTCTCAACCGCGACCGCGTCCTCCAGGCCGCCGTGCAGCTGGCCGATCGGATCGGCATTGACGCGCTGAGCATGCGCCGGCTGGCCGAGGAGCTCGGCGTGGTGCCGATGGCGCTCTACAAGCACGTGGCGAACAAGGACGAGCTACTGGACGGGATGGTCGACGTGATCGTCGCCGAGATCGACCCGCCAAACGGGGACCTCGGCTGGAAGGCGGCGGTGCGCCTGCGGGTGCTCTCGGCCCGACAGATGCTGCTGCGGCATCCGTGGGCCCGGTCGGTGCTCGAGTCGCGCACCCGCGAGACGCCTACCGTGCTGGACTACATGGAGTCCACGATCGGAATGTTCCTGGCCGGCGGGTTCTCGGCCGACCTCACCCACCACGTGATGCACGCTCTGGGCAGCCGGATGTGGGGATTTACCCAGGAGCTCTTCGACGCATCCGCCGGGCCCGACCGCCCGCCCGTCGACATCGCCGCGCAGGTCGCTCAACTGCAGGCGATGGCCGAGCGGTACCCCCACATCCTGCAGATCAGCGAAGTGGCCACCCACGACGACTCGGTCGTGGCGCGCGGCTGCGACGACAGATTCGAGTTCGAGTTCGCGCTCGACCTGCTCCTGGACGGCTTCGAGCGACTGCGGGACGCTGGCTGGTCGTCCGACGCCCGCCCGACGGCGTAGCCAGGGCTCCGCTGATCAGGCGCTGGTGATCAGGCGAAGCTGAAGACGAGCGGGAACACCGCGACCACGATGAGCGCCCAGACCCCGTAAACCGGCAGGTACCGGGTCTGCCATCGCTCGAGCGCCGTGAACGGGCGCCGCCCGCGCAAGAACCCGATGGTGAGCCAGGCCGAACGCGTCAGGTGCACGAGCAGCAGCAGGTTGAGGCCGAGCGCGGCGATCTTGTTGGGGCTGAAGCCGAACTCGGTGATGCGGGCCAGCATCGCGGTGAGCATCACGGCATCCACCGCGAGAGCCACGACCACCAACACCAGCTGAAGGGCGTCGAACAGGCCGGGCCGCGCGAGCGAGTCGCGCGCTGAGATCGAATAGAGCAGCAGGCTGAGCACGAGCACCAGGATGGCGTCCATCAGGATCAGCAGGTCGCGGTCGACGGCGCCCAAACCGCCGGCGGTGGCCAGCACGACGAGAACAGCCAGGAGCATGATGATCGTGAGCGGCGTGAACACCCGGGTGAGCACCGGAGCGATGTTCTCCACGACGTTCTGCTTGGCCTCCACCAGCCAGGCGGCCACCACGAGGGCGCCCGGCACCGCGAGGGGCAGCACCCAGTCGCCCAACACCGGGCCGGGTTCGATGCCCACGGCGGACAGAACCGCGACAGTGAGCCCGATGAGCACACCGCCGCCGAGGGCGAGCAGCGTGTAGTAGATCGCGAGCTCACCGGTGAACCGCACGAAGTCCATCCGCCGGGCATCAGAGCGCCACCGGCCGCCGACATAGGCGATCCCGACCAGCACCCAGAGCAGCACAGGGGCGTGCAGTGCGGCGAGCAGTTCGGTGGAGCCGCCGGTCACGAACGGGTAAACATTGAGCAGCACCGCGAGAGCGGCGAACGAGACGATGAGGGTGGCCGCAACGGGCAGGGTGAGCCGGCGCTTCCAGCCGAAGTAGGCGGCCAGGAACGGGAAGACGAGCAGGCCGAGGTTGCGGATCAGACCAGTGCCGCCATCCGACCAGGCCAGGCCGGCCTTGACGGCGAGGCCGGCGCCGAGGGCGAAGCCGATCACCACGGTGAGCTCCCGCCAGGCCCGCGCCCGGTTCTCGTCGGCGTCGTCGGGCACGAGCACGAGCTGCTTCCAGAGCCGGTCGGAGTGCTCACGGGCGAACTCCCGAGAGACGGCGTCGAGATTGCCCAGGCGCTTGATCGCCACGAGGAAGGCCTCGTCGTGGTCCAGTCCGGTGGCGAGCAGGTCTTCGATCTGCTCGCGCAGGTGATCTTCAAGCTCTTCCACGTCGGCGGTGGCGATCGCCTGGCGGCGTTGCACGTAGCCGCGCCAGCTGTCGATCTGGGCTTCGAGGTCGGCGTCCAGGTCCATCAGGCCCACCCCTCCGTCAGACCGGTCGGCCGGGGCGCGGCCTGCCAGACCTGGCGCAGCGCATCCGCCACAACGGTCCACTGCTCCTGGCGTTCGGCCAGCTGCTCCCGACCCGAATCGGTGATTGCGTAGTGCTTGCGGCGTCGGCCGGCGTCGGAGGTCACCCAGAGCGAGGTCACGTAGCCGAGCCGCTCCAGCCGATGCAGGAGGGGATAGAGCATCCCGTCGGTCCACTGCATGCTGCCGCCGGAGAGCTCGCCCACCCGCTTGAGAATGGCGTAGCCGTACAGGTCGCCGTCCATCAGGATCCCCAGCACCAGTGGGGTCGCCGCGGCGGCCACCAGGTCTTTCTCGATGCGCATGGCTCCTCTTTCTATACCTAGAGCTGCAATGTATTGAACCCTAGCAGCTCTAGGTATCGGCGGGAGTGCCGCCGAGCTGGTGATCTGAGTTAGAGTGCCGGATTGAACACATTGGAGGAACGCATGACGGCTGGCCCGATTCCCTTCGAAGTACATGAGTCGGGGGCACTGTTCCACGGCACCAAAGCCGATCTGGCGGTGGGTGATGTGCTGGTGCCCGGACGCGAATCGAACTTCGCCGCCGGCCGCATCATGAACCACGTCTACCTGACGGCCACACTGGATGCCGCCACCTGGGGCGCCGAGCTGGCCGCCGGCCAGGGCCGTGGCCGCATCTACATCGTGGAGCCGCTCGGCACCCTCGAGGACGATCCCAATGTGACGGACAAGAAGTTCCCCGGCAATCCCACCCGGTCGTACCGCACCACGGAACCGGTCAAGGTTGTCGGCGAGCTCTTGGACTGGGTCGGTCACTCGCGCGACCAGGTTCAGGCCATGCGGAATGGCCTGGCCGCACTGCAGCAAAGCGGCGAGGCCGTCATCGACGACTGATTTGCTCTAGCCGGCCGTAGCCATCCGCACCCCGATGATCGTGCCTGGTCTGGATCCGGCCTGTCCGATGTGGCAGGATGCCGCCGTGACCACTCAACCCGAACGCCGGATGCTCCTCGACTCCGCCTCGCTCTATTTCCGCGCGTTCTTCGGGGTACCCGACACCGTGCGGGCGCCGAACGGCGAGCCCGTGAACGCCGTGCGTGGGCTGCTGGACATGATCGCCCGGCTCACCACCGAGTTCCAGCCCACCGAGATCGTGGCCTGCTGGGACGACGACTGGCGCCCGCAGTGGCGGGTCGATCTCATCCCCACCTACAAGACCCACCGGGTGGCCGCCGAACCGGCCACGGATGCCGATCCGTCGATCGAGGTCGTGCCCGACCTGCTCAGCCCGCAGGTGCCGATCATCCGCGAGGTGCTCACCGCACTCGGCATCCCCATCATCGGCGCCGCCCACCACGAGGCAGACGACGTGATCGGCACTCTCGCCTCGCACGCGGACATCCCCGTGGACGTGATCACCGGCGACCGCGACCTGTTCCAGCTCGTCGACGACTCCCGCGACGTGCGGGTGATCTACACCGGGCGCGGCATG
Source organism: Cryobacterium lactosi (assembly GCF_004403945.1). Taxonomy (GTDB): domain Bacteria; phylum Actinomycetota; class Actinomycetes; order Actinomycetales; family Microbacteriaceae; genus Cryobacterium; species Cryobacterium lactosi. Next base: position 164,312 of record NZ_SOHM01000008.1, read on the forward strand.
GCCCGGCTGGAGATCCTCACCGACGCGTCGCTCACGGCCAAGACCGGGGTCACCCCCCTGCAGTACGCGGACTTCGCCGCAATGCGCGGCGACGCCTCCGACGGCCTGCCCGGGGTGGCCGGGGTGGGCGAGAAGACCGCGGCGACGCTGCTGGCCGAGTTCGGCGACCTGGCCGGTATCGTCGCGGCCGCCGCCGACCCCGAGGTGAAGCTGAGCGCGTCCGTGCGGGCGAAGATCCTCGCCGCTACGGACTACCTGTTGGTGGCGCCGGCGGTGGTGAACGTGGTGCGCAACCTGGAGCTGCCGGCGTTCGACGCCCGCATCCGCCCCAGTACGCCCGAGCAGGAGGCTGAGCTGGAGCGCCTGTCGGCCGAGTGGGGGCTGGAGTCCTCGATGAAGAGGGCGCGCGCGGCGCTGGCCGCGATGGCCTGACCCTCCCCCTCCCATCCCGCGAACTGTGACTTAAGCACCCAAATTCTGGGTTTTTTGGGGCTTAGCTCACAGTTCGCGAACGTATCGAGGGCGCCATCGCGTTCACGAGGGTGGCCTAGGGTTCACTACACGGCAGATGTGCGGTTCCTGCCGTCGGGAGGACCCACGATGACCACCAGAACGAGCGCGTCGGCCGCCGCTGCCGCGCCTGAACACCTCGGTCTCGGCCTTCCCGATCGGGTCGACGACTTCGCCAGATTGCTGCAAAACCCGTCGTTCAGCGACGTGCGGGACGACGGGCAGGCCTGGCTGCAGCGGTGTTACGCAGAGATCGTGCCGCTGGTGCTGCCCGCGGCGCTGCACGCTGTCGAGTCCGGTGAGCCGCTTCCGGCCGAGTGTCTACTCGCTTTGCGCGCGGTGGCGGCGGGGTCGGCCAGTGACACGGATGTGCAGTTGTCGGTGATCCTCCGCGGGGCGTTGCCGGCGCTGCGTGTCTTCGCCGCCTTCATGCACGAGACCGCTCCGGCCGACCCCCGCCAGACCGTGCTGGCCATGGCCCGGGCCGCTCGCGTGGCTCACGAACTGGGCAGCTGCTGGGTGGAGGCGTGGAGCGACGCGCGCGCGGCCAAGGGACACCTTGCGCCCGAGCCGGCATCGGCAACAGCGCCGGAGGCATCCGTCGCCGGCCGCCCGGCCACATCCGTCACGGCTCTCGACGGCGGCTTGATCGAACTGGTCGCCGTCGATCCCACCCTTACCGACGCCGAAGCGCGGATGCTGACCCTCGCCGCCTACGGGCACTCCAACGACCACATCGCCCGGGCCACCAGCTACAGCCGCCAGGCCGTTGGCTGGCACCTGTCCCGCATCATGCGGGCCTGGAAGACGCCCAACCGCACGGCGCTGGTGGCGCTGGCGTTCGTGAAAGGGGTGCTCGTGGCCAGATCAGCACCACGAACACCCCGGGCTCTGCCGGCGTCAGATCAAGCGGGGACCCGGAAGTCGCTGTCGCATCCGACCTCGTCCTGACCCTTCTCGGTGTACCCGGTGGGCACCGTGCGGTGCACGTCATCGATGTAGTACGCCTTGGTGCCGGTCCAGCGCGGTCCCCAGCGCGCCCCGTTGTCCCACGTGTCGACGTCCACACGGATGCGTCCGGTCTGGTCGGCGAATCCGGTGCCGAGCGTGACGGCGGTCTTCCGGCCCGGATTGGCCGTCACCGTGTCGCGGCGTTCGCTGGTGGTGGTGCGGGTCTGCGAGTACTCCGCGCCGCCCTCGATGGTGAGCACGTTCTTGATCTCCAGGCTCACGCCGCCGCCGGACTTCCACGTCTCGGCGAAGGAGCGCACATCGCCGACCTGTGAGCTGATCGCGGTGGTGGTGCCGGCGTTGCAGTTGCTGACCGGTTCGCCGTAGCGCAACCATTCAACGCGCTCTCCGGATTCGCTCTGCACCTCGAAGGTGCAGTCGCCGGTGATGCCGCTGGTGTACATGCCGGCGTCGCCGTTGCAGACGCGATAGAGGTTGTCGGGCTCGAATCGGTCGTCGGCCGAGGCCGCGGTGGCCGGCACCAGGGCGCCCGCCAACACCAGCCCGGCGATGCCCGCGGCGGCGGCGAGGCGGCGACGGCCCTTCGCCAAGGTGCGTATCGGGGAGTGTGTCGGTGTCATCGTGTTCGTGTCGGTGTGCATGACGTGTCCTAACCAATTCGATGTGCGGTCGCTCCCCGGAACTGGTTCATCGCTTCCCGGGAACGGGAGTGACTCTTCTACCTCGGCGGCGCGCACGCCAGAAGATCGGCCAGCTGTTAGTCGACCTACTCACGAGTGGCCCGGCGCGGCTGCCCTCCGGACAGGATGCTGACGCCATCACCCCTGCACCCCCTCCCGCGAACTGTGAGCTAAGCACCAGAATCTCGCGATTTTTGGGGCTTTTCTCACGGTTCGCGGATGGGTCGGGTGGGGTCTGCGGGCGGGCGGTGCAGTGTCGGTGGTAGGTGAGACGATCTCATTATGAGTAACCCCGACCAGGCAACACCGCCCGCTCCGGATGATGACCACTACTCTCCGGAGTCCGCTCCACCTGGCAACACCCCGCCCGCCGTCTCCCCCACCGAATCTCGGTCGATGCCAGCGGCCTCGGCCCAACCGGCCGAGACTGCCCCGCCTGAACCCGGCTCGACCGGACCAGGCTCGACTAAACCCGGCCCGGCCGAACCCGGCTCGACTAAACCCGGCCCGACTGAACCCGCTGATCGTGAGCCCTATGTCCCCGATCCGGCCCTGGACGAGTTGGTCTGCACGGAGCTGGCCCGCCGCACGGAACTGATCGCGGCCGAGGCCCGGGCCATCGCCCACGCGCAAGCCCGCCAGGCCGAGTTCCTCGTGGAGCTGCAGTGCTGGAGCGAGGACCCGCAGGTGTCTTCCCGGCTGCACGGCAACCCGGAGAGCATCCGGTTGGCCGACGTGAACGCGGCCACTCTGACCGAGGATCAGGCCCGGGCGGCCGCGTATGGCCGGTGGGAGGACCGGGAGGTGGCCCGCCGCACCATCGTGAGCGAGACCGCGTGTCTGCTGCGGATGCACGAACGCACCGTGGAACACCTGATGGAGCAGTCGCTCTGGCTGCTGTCGGCCCCGGCCACGTTCGAGGCCCTCTCCAGTGGGGAGATCAGCTACCGGCACGCCACCGTGCTCATCGACCAGATGCGCACCCTGCCCGCCGAAGACCAGGAGGCCTTCGAAGACAAGGTGCTGCCGGATGCGAAACGACTGCCGGTCGCCCGGTTCAAAGACCGGGCCCGCCGACTCCGGGAAAGGCTGCACCCGGAATCGATCGTGACCCGCACCAGCCACGCCCTCGCCGAACGCCACAGCCGCTGGGAGGCCGCCGCGGACGGGATGGGCTGGTTGCACTGGTACGGCACCGCCCACGACACCAAAGCCGCCTACGACCGGATCAACGCGATGGCGGCGAGCCTGAAGAAACTTGGCGACCCCACCCGGGCCGGCGCCGCGGCCGGAGAAGCCGGCGCGCGGGCAGGCGCGGACGCGAGCGCGGCGACAGGCACGGAGGCGGGCGCGGTTGCGGGCGCTGAAGAGGACGCGGAGGAGAAGAAACGCACCCTCGACCAACTCCGCGCCGACATCACCCGCGCCCTGCTCCTGGACGGCATCACCCCGGACGGCATGGGCGCCGGGATCCGCGGCAAGGTAATGATCACCGTGCCCGTGCTCACCCTGCTCGGCCTGGACGAGGAACCCGCCACCCTCGAAGGCTACGGGCCGATCTCCCCCGACGTCGCCCGGCAAATCGCCGGCCACGCACCCAGCTTCACCCGTCTGCTCACCCACCCCGAAACCGGCGTCGTGCTCTCGCTAGGCAAAACCCAGCACAAGAACACCAAAGCCATGAAGAAGTGGCTGCGGGTGCGCGACGAAACCTGCCGCTTCCCCGGCTGCTCCCGGCCCGCCGTCACGAGCGACGTCGACCACACCGAAGACTGGGCCGGCGGCGGGAAGACCGACTGCGACAACCTCGCCCATCTCTGCGAACCCCACCACCGACTCAAGCACCTCTCCCAGTGGCGGGTCAGCCAGGAACCGGGCGGGATCTTGCTCTGGACCTCCCCGGGCAAACGCAGCTACCGCACCGACCCGGCCAACCCGATGGGACCACCCCGGCCACTCCCACCCGTGGCGGGGCCCAAAAACAGGAAGCGACCCGCTGAGGAGAGCTACCTGATGCCGCCCCGGCACCGGCCGACCCGGACACCGACAGCACCAGTGCCCGAGAACCCGCCGTTCTAGGCGTTCGCCGGGTGGTCCGAGACGGGGTTCCGTACACTCGGATGCATGTCCCCGATGAACGCAGAGTACGAGATCCGTCGGTTTGAGCCGGCAGCCCCCGGCGAGCCCGGATACCCCGAAGCCGTGGCCTGGGATAACGCGGTCTCCTTCGGGTTCCATGAGGAGCGCAGCACCGACGAGCGCATTCAGGAGTCCATCGCGAGGAGCCGTGTGGACGGCGCCGTCTACACGGGCGCCTACCAAACCGGGCAGCCCGCGCCGCATTCGCTGGGCAGCGAGGTGCCGGTGGCCACGTTCGGGTCCCAGCAGAGCACGCTCAACATCGGCTTCGGCAGGTTGCTGGATGCGCATCTGATCACCGGTGTGACTGTGCGCACCTCACACCGGCGTCGCGGTCTGCTGCGCCGAATGATGACCGAAGATCTCGCCCTGGCCAACGGCAACGGCATCGCGATCGCGGCCCTCACTGCGTCGGAGGCGTCGATCTACGGTCGATTCGGTTTCGGCATGGCCACCGCAGAGCAGAGCATCACGGTGGATACCGGTGCCAAGTTCCGGCTCGACCATGTGCCGGAGGGAACCGTGGAGGTCGCCGACCCCACGGTGCTTCTCGAGCTGGCACCGCAGGTCTTCGCCCGGGTACACGGCGAACAGCCGGGCTCTATCGGCCGGCAGGAGTTCTACCGCCAGCTGGCCGCCGGAGCGTCGAGCCGCGAGGGCGGCCCAGACGCCAAGGTGAAGGCGGCACTGCACTACGCGCCCGACGGAACAGTCGACGGCTACGTCTCCTACCGTTTCGGCGGCTGGGACAAGACGCCCGCAACCATGGAGATCATTGACCTGGTGGCGGCGACCCCGGCCGCCTACCTCGAGCTCTGGCAGTATCTGGCGGCCATCGACCTGGTGGAGCGCATCACCTGGAACGAGGCGCCGGTGGACAACCCGCTCACCTGGGCCCTGACCGACCCGCGCTGCGTCGCGGCGTCGAACCCGCGCGATCTGCTCTGGTTGCGCATCCTGGATGTGCGCCAGGCGCTCGAAGCCCGCCGGTTCGCCACCGACGGCACCCTGGTTCTCAAGGTCACAGACGGCCTGGGTCTCACGGCGGGCACCTTCGCGCTCGAGGTGCAGGACGGCACGGCGCGAGTCACCGCATCCACCGAGGCGCCCGACCTGGAACTGGACATCGCCGCGCTCTCCTCCATCTACCTGGGCGCGGTGAACCCGGTGTCACTGGCGGCGGCGAACAAGGTGCGCGAACACACCGCGGGTGCCGCGTTCCTGGCCGCCAGGCTCTTCGCCGTGGAGCGACCCGCCCACTGCCTGACGCACTTCTAGCCCGCGGCGCCCGGGTGCTCCCGGGCGACCGCGGCGCGCAGGGCCGGCGCCACCTCGGCTGCGAAGCGCTCAAGCACCGCAGGCTCGTCGCCCAGCACGATGAACGTGCCCACGCCATCCTGCAGAACGTAGGGCAGCAGGTCGTCGACCCACTGACTGCTCGGCCCCGTGAGGAACCCGCCGCCGACCGGGGTGAACGTGCCGCTGATGTTCACCAGCCGCCGGATCGCTCCGGGGTCGCGCCCGGCGTCCGTGGCGGCCTGGTCGATGATGGTGCTGGCCCGTTGGAAGTCGCCGGGCTCCATTCGCCCCAGCGACGGCAGCCATCCGTCGGCCTTGCGGCCGGTGAGGCGCAGCATCCGCGGTTTGTAGGCGCCGAGCATGATCGGGATGTCGTGCGCCGGGGCGGGCCCGCGCTTGGCGCCGTCGAGCCGGTAGAACTCGCCGCCCACGTGCAGCACCGACCGGTCGTCGACGTTCCAGATGGCGCGGATGACGTCGATCGCCTCGCTGAGCGCGTCAACGCTCTGCCCGGCGGTGAGGGTGCGGCCGCCCATGGCACCGATGGCGTCCCAGAAGCCGCCGGCGCCCAGGCCCAGCTCGAACCGGCCGCGGGAGAGCAGGTCGAGGCTCGCGGCCGCGCGGGCGAGCACCGCCGGTGGGCGCAACGGCAGGTTGAGCACATTGCCCGACACGAGGATGCGGTCGGTGCGGGCGGCGACCCAGCTCAGCAGCGTCCAGGTGTCGAGGAATCGGGGTTGGTACGGGTGGTCCTGGAAGGTGACGAGGTCGTAGCCGAGGTGTTCGCTCAACTCGGCCAGCCGCACTGGTTTCTCGGGGTCGGCGTTACTCGGAGTGAGGAAGGTGCCGAATTGCAGCGGGTGCCCGTGGAACATGAGTGTCCGTTCGGTATGCGGAGCTGATCAGGCCTGCCGGTCGAGCAGCACGTAGGTGTAGGCCGCGATGGTCGCGGCGTCCACGATATCGCCGGCACGGATCATCCGCCGGAAATCCTCTTCGCTGAACCAGCGGTGCACCATGTCCTGCTCGGTGACCTCCCGCTCCGGCGGCCCGGGCGTCAGCTCGGTGGCCAGATACAGATCGCAGCCCTGACTGCTGTGCCCGTAGGCGCTGTAGAAATGCGCCAGGTGCCGCACCTCGCCGGCGCGCATCCCGGTCTCTTCCTGCAGTTCGGCCCGCGCCAGGTCTTCCTGGCTGCCGTCGTTCGCACCGGGCCAGGAGCCCTGTGGAAACTCCCACGCGCGCCGCCCCACGGTGTACCGGAACTGCTCGACCATCCAGAACCCACCGTCGACAAACGGCACGACGATGGCGAAGTCGGGCTTGTCGATGACGCCGTAGATGCCCGTGGAGCCGTCCGGCCGGCGCACCACGTCCTCCCGCACGGTCATCCAAGCGTTGCTGTATACCTCACGGGTCGATACGGCTGTAGTCATGGGCACCGCCTCTCGCACCCATCCAACCATGCCCGCCTGTCGGGCTAGTCGATACGGAGCCCGTAGCTGAGGATGGTGTTGCCCTTGCTGGTCAAGCGAGATTTCTGCAGGACCAGCTTGGTGGCGGGATCGCTGGGCTCGAAGAGATGCCGGCCCTGCCCCGCCACCACCGGATGCATCATCAGAGTCAACGAGTCCAGCAGGCCGGCGAACAACAACTGCCGCACCAACGAGATGCTGGCCATGACACTGATCTCGCCGCCTTCAGTCTGCTTGAGCGCAGTGACGAAGTCCTCCAGCGGCGCATCCATCAGCTGGGAATTCTGCCAGTCGAGATCCCCGGTGAGGGTGCGGGAGGCGACGAACTTCGGAATCGAGTTGATGAATCCGCCGAACGGGTCGTCAGCGGCGGCCTTCGGCCAGTACTCGGCCCACTCCTGGTAGCCCGCCCGGCCGAGAAGCACCGTGTCGACGCGACTCATCATGGCGCCCATCTCCTCGCTCATCTCGGCATCGAAGCTGTCGAACTGCCAAAGGTTCGGCGACTCCACGACCCCGTCGACGGAGTAGAAGAGGCCCGCAGTGAGTGTGCGCATATCGGATTCTCCACAATCTGAGACGTCCCCCGCCTCGCCGGTCAAGCCTGTCTCGCTGGTTTTCGCTGGTTGAGCTGGTTCTCTCGCTGGTTGAGCTTGTCGAAACCAGGTGACCTAACCCGCGAACGACGCCGATCACACACTCACATTCGCACCACTCGGGTGCCGACGGCAAGAAGTTCCTCCGAGGACTTCGTCAGCGGGAGCTGCTCACCGCGACAGTCAGCCACCAGCGAAACGGCCGGCCGGGCCCGAGCATCCGAATGCGGCCCTCGGCCAGGGCTCGCGCTGCCGAGTCACCGAAGGCCGTAGACGGTTCGATCGCCACGACGGGTGTGTCGGTGAACTCGGCGCCGTCCCAGTACAGGCCGAGGTAGGGCAGCAGCACCGGGTCCCAGCTCAGGTTGAGGGTGTCGCCGTTGCCGTGCACGACCGACGCGGTCGACTGCGGCTCCGCAGCGAAGGCCTTGATCGCGGCGGCTCCCACCGCGCTCGGCCAGTCCCCCGACCTGCCCCGGCGCGGGTACTCCTCGATGAGCGCGGGTGCCGACTCGGGCAGCACAATTCGGGTGCCGGCATCCGCGGCGAAGAGCGGATGCGCGCACCAGGCCAACGGCACCGGCGCCGCCGCATCCGTGCTCGCCGTGTAGCCCAGCCGGATGCCCGTGCTGGTGGCCTCGATGCGCCGCGTGAAGGTGATCGGCAGGCTCGCCAGCCGCACGCTGGTCTGCAGGTGGGTGTCGTCGTGGGAGTCGAGCGACCACAAGGTCTGCCAGGCGTCGCCGTGGTCGGGGAGTTCAGTGCCCGCACAGGCCGTGCCGTCGGCCAACACACAGGCGGCAACAGTGGGAACCACCTCATCCCACCCGCCGCTCCCAGGCTGTACGAACACCCCCGGCAACCGGGGGCCGCCGAGGGCGAGCCACTCCCGACCGCCGGAGGTGAGACTAGTGAGGCGGGCACCGTCGGCGACATCGACCTCAACGGTGATGCCGCCGCCGCTGACCGACTGGATCAACCGGGCAGGCCGATGCGGCGTTCGCCCGAGCGCAGCTGTTGGATGACCACGGCCAGTACGAGCAGGGCGCCCTTGGCCACGTTCTGCCAGAACGAGTTGACGCCGAGCAGCGTCATGCCGTTGGTGAGGATACCAAGCAGGATCACCGCCAGAATGGTGCCGGCGATGGTGCCCTTGCCGCCCTTCAGCGCCGCACCACCGAGAGCAGCGGCGGTGATGGCCTCGAGCTCGAGCCCCTCCGAACCGGAGACCGGCTGGCCCGACCCGGTGCGGGCGGTGATGAGCACCCCGGCGATGGCCGCAACGGCCCCCGTGGCCACGTAGACACCAATGAGGTAGCGGTTGATGTTGATGCCGGCCAGGCGGGAGGCGATGTCGTTGCCGCCGACGGCGTAGATGTTGCGACCGATGCTCGTGTAGCGCAGCACCACGTGGGCGAGCAGGGCGATGATCACGAGCACCAGGATCAGCGTCGGCACGCCCAGGATCGAACCGCGCGCGAGGAAGACGAAGAAACCGTCGGCACCCGTGTAGCCCTGGGCGCGGCCGTCTGATATGAGCTGCGCCACGCCCTTGTAGGCGGCCAGGGTAGCCAGCGTCGCGATCACCGGGTTGACCCGGCCGAACACGATGATGCAGCCGTTGAGCAGGCCGCAGAGCATCCCGATTCCCACAGCCCCGACCACGCCGAGGAACGGCCCGGTGGCCGTGAAGATCATGGCCGACGACACCGACGTGAGGCCTGCGATCGAGCCCACCGAGATGTCCAGGGCGCCCATGATGATCACGATGGTCTGCACCACGGCGAGGAGCCCGGAAATCGCGATCGCGGTGCCGATCACGCGCAGGTTGCCGACGGTGAAGAACAACGCGTTCTGGCTGCCGATGACGGCCACGACCAGTGCGATGGCCATGAGCAGGGAGATGTTCTGCACTCCCACGACCTCCAGCACCCGCCGGAAGACGCCCGGTCGGGCGCCGGTCTCGATGGGAGGCTGCGACCGCAGTGTCGCGGTGGACTGTGTTGTGGGCACCGGAGTGCTCCTTTCCAAGGGGCGGCTCATGAGAGGGAGGTGCTGAGATCGGGGTCGGCGGCTGATTCGTCCATGGCGAGCGCCAGGATCTGCTCTTCGGTGACGTGGTCGCGGGCCAGTTCGCCGGTGATACGGCCACCGGCCATCACGTAGATGCGGTCGGAGAGCCCGATCACCTCGGGCAGCTCGCTGGAGACCACGAGCACGGCCACACCGGCCTGGGCGAGTTCGTCGATGATCGCGTAGATCTCCGATTTGGCGCCCACGTCCACCCCGCGGGTAGGTTCGTCGAGCACCAGCAGGCGCGGATGCGTGGCCAGCCAACGCGCCAGCACCACCTTCTGCTGGTTGCCGCCGGAGAGGTTGCCCACCAGCTGTTCGCTGGAGGGAGTGCGGATGCCCAGCCGGGCAATGTACTCGGCGGCGAGCGCCTTCTCGTCGGCGGCGCGAACGAAGATCCAGCGACTCAGGCTGCGCAACCGGGCGAGCGCCACGTTGTCACGCACCGACCGCTTGAGCAGCAGGGCCTCGGCCTTGCGCTCCTCGGGGGCGAAGCCGATGCCGGCGGCGATCGCATCCGCCGGGGCCTTGAAGCTCATGGTGGTGCCGCCCATCAGCAGCTCGCCGCTGTCGACGCGGAGGTCGCCGACGATGGTCTTCATCAGTTCGCTGCGCCCGGCGCCGACCAGCCCGGAAACGCCGACGACCTCGCCGGCTTTCACTTCGAGGTGGATATCGGTGACGTGGCTATTGGTGACGCCGCGGAGCTCCAGCACGGTCTCCCCCGGCAGGACAGGGTCGCGGTGGAAGAACTGGGACAGGTCGCGGCCCACCATCATCCGCACCAGGTCGTCGTGGTTGGTGTCTGCGGTGGTCTTGGTGCCCACGAACTTGCCGTCGCGCAGCACGGTGATGTTGTCGGAGAGTTCGAAGATCTCCTGCATGCGGTGTGAGACGTAACCGATGGCCACGCCCTCGTCACGCAACTGGCGGATGAGCGTGAACAGGATCACGACCTCTTCGTCACCGAGGGAGGAGGTGGGTTCGTCGAAGCAGATCACCGAGGGGCTGTCTACCAGCGCCCGCATGATCTCCACGATCTGGCGTTGCGCGGGCGAGAGGGCGCTGCCCAGGGTCTCCGGGCGGATCACCTTCTCGAAGCCGTAACGGCGCAGGTCTGAGTCGGCGCGGGCGAGCAGGGCCGCCCGGTTGAACATGAGGCCCTGACGGCCGATGGCGCCGACGTAAAAGTTCTCGGCCACCGAGACGTGCAGCAGCACCTCGGGCTCCTGGGCGATCACGCGGAGGCCCGCGAGCCGGGACTGCCGGGGATCGGTGAAGCGCACCTCGGTGCCGGCCAGGGTGAGCGTGCCGGCATCCGGCTGCAGGTCGCCGGTGAGGATCTTGAGCAGTGTGGACTTGCCGGCGCCGTTCTCGCCCATCAGCGCGGTGACCTCGCCGGCGCGCAGTTCGAGTTGCACGCCCTGCAGCGCGCGCACCGGACCGAAGCTCTTCTCGATGCCCGTGGCGCTGAGCATCACGGTGCCGGGCGGCGCCGGGTCGATGCCGGATGCCGCCGGTGCGATTGTCTTGACCATGGCTGGATGTGCCTTTCGGGTAGCCGGATGGCTGAGGTGCGGGGACAGCAGGGGTGACACGGGGTGAAGCGACGAGCACCGGGGCGGGGGCGACGGATCGTCCCCGCCCCGTGACTCACATACGGTTGCTCAATCGAGCGGAGCAGGTCGGCCTAGGTGCAGACCACGCCCTTCTCTTCCCAGTTGTCGGCGTTCACGATCTCGGTGTTGGCGATCGACACGGGCGGCAGTGCGGTGCCGTCGCGCAGCAGGCCCACCATCGAGTTGATGGCGGCCTTGCCCACCTCGGCGCCGGAGATGAACAGCGACGCCTTGTTGCCGGTGTCCTGGCCAGCGGCCCAGTCCTTGCAGGTGAGGTACGCGCCCAGGCCCACGCCGATGATGTTGGCCGGGGCCACACCGGAGTTCTGCAGCGCGGTCACGACGCCGGTCTCGCTCTCGTCGTTGCAACCCCAGACCACCCAGTTCTTCACGCCGGCGTTGGCGGTGATGATCGCGCCGGCCTTGTTCTGGGCATCCGTAGCGGAGTTGTCGGTGCCGATGTCGACGACCTCGGGCATGTCAGACACGGCGTCACCGAACGAGGCAGCGGCACCTTCGACGCGCTGGGTGCACGCGGTGAGGTCCTGCTTGTACGCGGAGATGATACGGGTGTCAGCGGCGGTCCAGCCGGCCTCTGCGTAGAGGCGGGCAGCCTCGCCACCGACGAGTTCACCCATCGAGGTGCCGTCGAAGCCGGAGAACGGGGCCTCGGTGCCGCTGGCATCGGCGATGATGTCGTCCGATGCCATCAGGGGGATGCCGGCGGCCTTGGCGGCCTCGATCACCTGCGGGCCGATCTGCTGGTCGGGCACCACGATGACGATGCCGTCCACCTTCTGGGCGATCACGGAGTCGAGCTCGCTGATGGCCTTGTTCGAGTCGGTGCCGAGGTTCACCACCTTGATGTCCACGTCGCCGAGCTCGGCTGCGGCGGCCTTGGCGCCGTCGGCCTGGTCGACGAAGTACTGCTGGTCGCCCTGCTTCTGCAGGTACGCGATGGTGAGCTTGCCGCTCTTGGGTCCGGCCGCGGCCGGTCCCTCGGTGGTCTCCATGCCCGACGAACAGGCGCTGAGCCCCACGATCGCGATCACGGCGACGGCGAGAGCGCCCATGCGGCGTCGCTGCCGGGTTGAGCTCCTACTGATTACGTTCATGCTGTGTTCCTTCTTCCCTAGGTTGCTCATCGGCGTCACTGCCGGTGAGGGGCGGCCGCCGAAACGGCCGAAGCGGTTGAACTCGCGGTGAGTTCGCCCAATTTGCTGCGCAGGGTGTGCACGTAGGTGTCGTGCACGCTCTGGGGATCGTCGTGGAAGAGCAGCATCGCTGGCAGCGATGTCGCGAAGTAGTCGACGCGGGCGGGCGTGCCTGCGAGCTCGACGAGGTAGTCGTCGAATTCGTCAACGAGCGTATCCGCCGCAACGTGGTCGCCGAGACGGCGCAGGGCACGAATCGAGAACAGTGTCTGCTCGCTGAACCGGCGGGTGGTCATGTCGATGAAGTCGCCGGTGGCGTGCGCGGCCAAGGTCCAGGCCGCGCGGGCGCCCGGCTCGTCGCCGGCCGCGAGCAGCGCTTCGCCGAGCAGCCAGTGCAGATCGGCCGAGTTGGCGAGCGGATGCCGCGCCTCGCCAAGCGATTCTGGCGGCGTGATCGCCGCGTGCACGTGCGCCAGCGCGGCGGTCGGTTCGCCGGCGGCGAGGTCCTGCTCGGCCAGGGCGGTGCAGGCGTTCTGCCAGGCCAGGAGCACCTGGCCTTCGCCGCCTTCCCAGGGCTGGAACACCCGGCCGAGCATGAGCTCGCGCGCCTCGTTGGCTCGGTCGACGGCGGTGAGCAGGCCGGCGTGCACCACGGTGAGGTCGTCGCGGCGACCGGCCAGCAGCCGGTGCGCCTCGAGACGGTCGAGCCGGTCGGCCGGGGTGGCGCCGGTGCGGGCGAGCAGCTGGTCGTATTCGTAGAGCAGCTTGGCGTCCTGGGGCGCGTGGCCGACGGCGACGGCGAAGTGTTCGAGTGCGGCGGCCGGGTCGCGCTGCACGTTGTAGGCGGCGATACCCAGGTTGCGGTGCACGAGCGCGGCGGTCTGGGCATCCGGAGCGTGCTCGGCGGCGGCCTGCCAGACGGTGATGGCGTCGGTGTAACGCTTCTTGTCGTAATACCAGGAGCCCAGCAGCGCGGCGGCGCGGGCATCGGTGCCGTCGGCGCCGAGGGCCGCTTCGAGTGCGGCGACGTCTGCGAGCCGGGAGGGCAGGCAGTGCCGGGAGTCGGCGGCACGGGCATCCTGCCGGGCGGAGGCAGCTTCGTCGGTGCGGCCGGCCGCGTCGAGCAGCCGGGCGCGGTGGTAGTGCGCGAGGGGGGCTACCTGCACCTGGCCGAGCGCGGTGTCGGTGGAGGCGCTCACGGCAGTGGCCAGCAGTTCGATCGCGGTGTCGGTGTGCCCGGTCTCGGCGTACTCCAGGGCCACGTCGAGCAAGGTGGGCGCGTCGGTGGACAGCTCGAGGCCGGCCAAGTGCCGAGTCCACTGGTCGAGCGGGTCGCGGGCCAGCTGCTCGGCGAGCACCCGGTCTGCTTCGGCGACGGCGCCGCTGCCACGCAGGGCGAGGGCGAGTAGCGCGTTGGCCTGTAGGTGTTCGGGGTTGTGGCGCAGCAGTTCGAGCAGCGCGTCGCGGCTGGCGGCGAGGTCGCCGGCACGGGCGTGCAGCCGGGCCAGGGCGTGGCCGGCGGGCACCCGCCAGGCGTCGTTCCAGGTGGCCTTGGCCAGGTAGTCCATGGCCTCGGCGTCGCGGCCCTGGTGCACGAGCGTAATGCCGAGTCGGTAGTGCGCCTCACCGTCGGCGGGGTTGGGCACCCGGGCGAGCAGCCGGTCGATGGCGGTGCGCAGGTGCGCCTCGGCGTCGGCGTGCCGGCCGGCGCGTTCCCGCCGGGCGGCCAGGGCCACGTTGCAGCGCACGTCGCCGGGGTCGCGGCGCAGGGCCTCCTCCCAGTACGGCTCTGGAGCGCGGGTGGCGTGCCGGTACTGGTCGAGGTACTGCCCGGTGTAGAAGAGTTCGTCGATCGAGGCGATGCTGGCGGGGTCGGCCGGTTCGGTGGCCGGGGCTGGGGTCGCGGTGTCCTCGGCGGGATCGCGCGGGGTCCACGTGACGAGCACGGTGTCGCCGTCACGCACGGTGAGGGTGAGTTCGCTGGCGCGATAGCCGCCATCGAGGCGCAGCTCGTGCCGGTAGGCCTGGCTAGGAGCGAGATCGGCGGAGGCGGTGAAGACCGCGCGGCCGCCGGCATCCGTCACCTCGATGGTGGCGCCGGCGACGACCCGGGTGGCGGCCACGCCGATCACCACGGTGGTGCCAGCGTCCGCACCAGCGGTCACATCGAGCCGCACGGCGGCGTCGCGGGAGGCCTGGTGGGCGGCGCCGATGCGGGTGATCGGGTACCAGAACTGGCTGAAGGTCTTGGTCTCGCCGGGGGCAATGAAGCTGAAGTCGGGCTGGTTGTCGGTGAAGGCACCGGCCATCAGCTCCACGTAGGGGCCGTCGCCGTCGGTGAGGTTGCGGTCCCAGGCCCAGCCGAACTCGGCGTTGCCCCAGGTCCACTGCTTCTTGCCCGGTGCCACGGTGTGGTCGGCCCAGTAGACGAAGCCGGCCTCGAGGCCGTGGTCGTAGCCGCCGAAGAAGTCGTCCTGGGTGGCCACGACCATATAAGAGGTGGGCACCGGGATGTTGCGGTACCAGTCGAGCCGGTCGCCGTCGGGGCGCTCGGCAGTGACCTGGGCGGGGTAGTCGACGCCGTAGTAGTGGCCGTCGACGGCGGGGAAGGTGGCGACGGCGCGCTTGGCGTGGTCGGCGACGAACTCCACGTCGGTGGGGAAGAACGACTGGTAGTCGTCGTTCACGGCGGCGGCCACGTTGGCCCACCAGAGAAAGGTCTGGGTGGCGTCGGTGCGGTTGTAGAGCCGCACGCGGGCCTCGACCACCGAGCTGTCGGGGCGCAAGCGGATGCCGTGCATGCCCTTCATCCGGTTCATCGGGTCGTGGTCGCTGCACCAGACCGTAATGGCGCCGTCGGCTTCGCGTTCGATCTCCCAGTCGGTGGGCAGGAACGTGCCGGGCCGGTGGTGCTGCGGCCAGTTGAACTCGACGCCGCCCGAGATCCACGGGCCGGCCAGGCCAACCAGAGCCGGCTTGATCACGTTGTTGCGGTAGAAGAAGTCGTAGTCGGCCACCTTGTCGTAGCCGATGTGGATGCGGCCGCCGAGCTGCGGCAGGATCACCAGGCGCACCCACTCGTTCTCGAGGTGGATGGCGTCCCAGGCGTACGGGCGCTTCTCCTGCTCGATCCGTTCGTGGAACGGCAGCGGGTAGACCTTGCCCGAGGAGCCCTGGTAGACCCGGTTCTCCAGGAAGGCCGGGTAGTCCTCCGGTTCCACCGGGAGGTAGGTATCGATGATCAGGGGCTCGGACCAGGCCGCGACCTTGTCGCCGGCGAACTCTGCCGGAACGGGCGGAAGCTCAATCGTCGACTCCCCATCGGTGACCGTGGTCTCGCCGCTGATGGGCGGAATCACGAGGTCAGGCGTAGCGGGGAAGTCGTTCTCGGCATTGAGCATGTTGAAAGATTATGAGGTGCTTTCGCGGATGCGTAGGAGATTTCTCCGGGCTTTCTGGACGAAACGCTGATTTACCGTCACACTGAGCGAATGACGATCGCCGACGGTTTCCCCGGCCAGCGCATGCTGGTGCTCCCCCGCCCCCGCGTGCGGGAGGCCCTGCAGCAGCCCGGCACCTCCCACCTGGTGGTGACCGACTGCGGCTACTTCCCCGAAGCCCACTCGCACGGCCGGGTGCGCTCAACACCGATCTCGCAGGCGGTGATCATCGTGTGTGCCAAGGGCGGCGGCTGGTGCGAAACACCGGCCGGACGGTTCCCGGTCACCGCCGGCCAGGTGATCATCCTGCCGCCGGGGCATCCGCATTCATACGGCTCGAACGAGGACACCCCGTGGACGCTCTGGTGGCTGCACGTCACCGGCCGCGACCTGCCCGAGTTCCTCACCGCGGCCGGCATGACGCCGGATGCCCCGATCCGCACCCCGTCGGACGTGTACCGGGTGGTGGCGTTGATCGCCGAGGTGCTGCAGTCGATGGAGCGCGACACCACCACCGCGAGCCTGCTCGCCGCCGCGGGTGCCGCCTGGCATCTGATGGCCCTGCTCGCCTCCGACCGTTCCACCGGCGACGGCCGCTACGCCGCCATCGACCGCGCCGCCGAATACCTGCGCACCCACATCGACGACCACGTGAGCGTCGCCGAGCTCGCCGCCATGTCACGCCTGAGCGGCTCCCACTTCGCCGCCCTCTTCAAGAGCCGCATCGGCTACCCCGCCCTGCAATACCAAACCCAGCTAAGGATGGCCCGCGCCCGCGAACTCCTGGACACTACCGACCAATCCATCGCCGCGGTCGCCGCCGCCACCGGCTACCCCGACAGCTTCTACTTCGCCCGCCAGTTTAAAAAGGTGCACGGGGTGACGCCGTTCGGGTATCGGGGGCAGCGGAAGGGTTGAAGCCCGCCGAATCGGCGCGATCGAGATTTATGGTTTCGCGCCGGCTTGCTTCCCTTCAAGATCAGCTCAGATCAGGCCAGCCTTGCGCCCGACTTCGATCACGTGGGAGACGAACGCGGAGCAGGTTACGAGCATGTACTTGGCAAGTGCTTGGTCCGCATCCGGCGCCTCAATGCTTCCGTGCCGGATTCCATCGGCGTCTGACACCCACCCATACATTTTCGACCACGCAACGGCTAATGCCGGGTGAATACTGACGCCTGATACCTCAAGTCGCTTCAGAGCGGAGCCTAAAGTGTGTTCCCCTGTGACCGAAACGCAGACAGCTTCGACCGCCGAAATCGATTCCTTGATCGAGTTAGGGAAGTCAGGATTATGGCGATCTGCGAGGAGTTCCACTGCTCGCTCTAAATGATGCCGTGCTCCGTTGAAGGCCGCCGTTGCATCGAGTGCACCTGTGACAGCCCCGGCCTCTGCGCTACTGGCTATTGGCGTGACTTCCAATCCGATGAAGCGATACTCAACCAGGAATCGCTCAAATCGATCGTTGAAGGCGCCAACAATAGCTGGGACGGCGCCTTGGGTGTACTGGTCCTCAAATCGTTTAACGTAGCCCACGATTGCCTCGACCAAGTCAAGCGCATCAAACCATTCCTCGGTGAGAATCGTGCTCTTAATGCGTGACCACACTGCGGAATCCGAAGGCTGCTCGTCGGCGGGTCGCCTGAACTCCCAAGTCCAGACTGCGCTCAATATGTGGTCACAGGTTTTGCTCCGGTACCTTCGCGTTTGGTCATTAAGGACGGTGCGAAGGGTGTTTGTTACGTTCCAGATTTCAGTACGTGTTTGCTCATCAAGCGCGTCTGTTTGAGTGATGGAGCGGACCGCGCGATAGCCCTGCCGTTCCGCGAATGATGTCATGTGGATAGATTAGCGACGGCTGCGGACAGCCCCGGGCCATCCGCTTTCGGACAGTTCACGAGAATGGGTCTGTGCACCGCTCGAGCCAGTTCGCTGGCGCCTACATGTTTGCACGCCCGCGCACCTCCGAGGTAGAGATTTCGGGAACGGGCGCAGGCGCTAATCACCTAACCCTCTAAACGTTCACTCCCTTATGAAGGGTGAGGGCATTGGAGAGCCGAAGGCGGTGCTCGAAGCATCCACCGTTCGCGGACCCTGCCTGCAGGCCGCCAGACACATTGAACGACTCCGAGCCCAAGCCGATGCCCTCCCGTCGCCAGATGGCCGCCCCGGACGTGTACGTGTACGCAAGGCTTACTGACCATGCCCGCAGTGCCGCTGCCCTGTCGTCTCGGTAGCCGATCCAATTCTTAGACCAAGTGCAAAGATGAAGCATGCTCTCCCCACAATCATTGAGCGAGAACGACCGCCGAGTCGTCGCCGCTTGGGCCGCGGATTGCGCTGAACGCGTTCTGTCCTTGTTCGAGCACGAGGCGCCAGGCGACGAGCGAGCACGGGATGGAATCGAGCGCGCCCGGGCTTTCGCCCGCGGAGAGTTGGACACGGCAGGCGAGATTCGTCGGCGCTTCGTCGCGGGCCGTGGCGCCCAGGTTGCCGCATCCCCCGCTGGCAAAGCTGCAGCCTGGGCGGCCGGCCAAGCATCCGGTGTCGCGCATATGGGCGCGCACGCTCTCGGCGCTGCTGCCTACGCGGCCAAAGCGGCCCAGTTGGCGGCCCCCGACGGCGGAGGTGCAGCTGAGATTGTGTGGCAGTTGGCCAACATGAGTCAGGCCGTGAAGATCGCACTCCGACAACTGCCACTCCTCGGGGAGGATTCGTCCGGCCCGCTCGGTTCTGGGCTACTTGCCTCTGGTGTTCTCGGAGAGAACGTCCGATCCCTTCAGTCCTCACTTAACGGCACTGCGTAGCTCGCGTGCCTCAGTGCCCGAGAGCCGGTAGCCCTGCGGACACG
Source organism: Cryobacterium lactosi (assembly GCF_004403945.1). Taxonomy (GTDB): domain Bacteria; phylum Actinomycetota; class Actinomycetes; order Actinomycetales; family Microbacteriaceae; genus Cryobacterium; species Cryobacterium lactosi. Next base: position 183,120 of record NZ_SOHM01000008.1, read on the forward strand.
TGACTGGCCGCGTTCCACCGGCCGGGGGATGTGTTACCGCCAACTGGCGGTTAGCTTTGGTTCGAATCGAGCATTGTGCTTCGGAGACACGGATGGGGAGGGCTCATGGATTTTGTGATCGCCGGCATGGTCGTGGTGCTTGTTATCTTCCCGTTTGTCTATCCGCGGTGGCGAAAATTGGAGATTGTGCGCAAGAAGAAACGCAACCCGCGCAAGGTCTCTGCAGGCGGGCTGGTGGCTCCTTTCGATGAAGTGTTCCATCCGACGGCATACTCAGCGATCCTCCTATGGGAAGCAGAGAAGTCGATTCCGGCCCCCACACCGGACGCGGACGGTAACTGGCCAGATCTAGAGTGCGGTCGGATCACGATCTCTATTGGCGAGACGGAGAACAGGGCCACTTCTGGCAATTGAAAACAGACCCACTGTTGTGTGGTTCTAGCCTCGACCGCGCCGCCGAATACCTGCGCACCCACATCGACGACCACGTGAGCGTCGCCGAGCTCGCCGCCATGTCGCGCTTGAGCGGCTCCCACTTCGCCGCCCTCGTTAAGAGCTGAATCGGCTACCCCGCCCTGCAATACCAAACCCAGCTACGGATGGCCCGGGCCCGCGAACTCCTGGACACCACCGACCAGTCCATCGCCGCGGTCGCCTCCGCCACCGGCTACCCCGACAGCTTCTACTTCGCCCGCCAGTTCAAGAAAGTGCACGACATGACGCCGTCCGGGTACCGGGGCAGCGGAAAGGCTAAGCACAGCCAGGCATCGCCCTGGCGCTTGTTGGCATCTGAACGGAATAAGACACAGTCTGAACGGCTCTCAGTATCCGCATGAGTACGGTCTGAACAGGCGATGACTGCTGCTGTTTGTGCTTAGCCATGATTTCTCCATCTACTGCGGAGCTGCCCGGCGGGAAGCTCGTCGCGATGTACATTCGCGGGCAGCATCTGTCCCCTGGGCGGCGCTAGCCGCCATCGCGCTGAAGGAGAGCATTGGACGGCGCGTCACTACCCGAGCTGGGGTGGGCGATCTACCAGTTAGGGACCGCTTTTCAGGCGCGAACATAGATACCAGCTTCAACCGGGCAATCGGTTCTATCTGACTGGGCTCGTGCCGGGCGGAGCTGCCACTAGTCTCCGAAGTATGTCCAAGTTCGATTTCTCAATACCTGCGGCCAAGGTCGACGCGGCCAGCCTTCGTCGGATCATCGAGGGCATTCGCCCGATCGCCGTGGAGGTAGCGCAAAGTGACCTCCTCCGTGTTCAAGAAGACAACGAAACCGGGATCCATTTGGGCCGGAGTCATATCGAAGAGGCGAAAGACGCTATTGCCGCTGGTGGCGAGGTTTCAATGCAGATAAGGAAACTGAAAGAACTCAGCGGTGTGGTGCACGAATTTGATGCTTTGGGAGAGCATCTGCCGTTGGAGAGGATCGACAACTGTGACAGTGCCGAACTAGTGGCGGCTAGCTACAACGGGGGCTATTGGGGACAGCTGAAGTTGAAAATCTCTGAGTGGGGATGCGACGTGTCGATCGACGCTGCCACCGCTGTTATCGAGCGAATTGGGGCAGTGGCAAAAAATGCCCTGGCCGCCACGGTCGATGCCAGCCGACTCGCTGCGACGCAACGCCCCTTCAAAGTCTTCATCGGGCACGGCTCAGACCCTCAGTGGAAGTACCTATACGAGATGTTCAGCAAAGTGCACGGCTTTAATGTCGAAGCGTTCGAGTCGTCCGAGCGTGCCGGCACCCATACCCTGTTCGTCGTCGACAAAATGATTCGGTCAAGCAGTGTCGCTTTGGTCGTAATGACTGGTGAAGATGAAATGGCCGATGGGTCCATGCGAGCCCGTGAAAACGTCGTCCACGAACTCGGTTATTGCCAAGGAGCGCTAGGGATAGATCGAACGATCGTTCTTTTGGAGGAAGGAACTAGCGAGCCCTCCAACATTGCAGGGCTAACGCAAATCCGGTTCGCCAAGAATTCGCTGATCGATGCCCAGGACAAGATCCTTAATACGCTGAATCTCCACAAACGAGCACAGGACTTCAGCGAGATTTAGACGACCGACAAGGGATAGCTGAGCGGTCACAGCTGCCAACGCATACAACCCTCTCTGACGCTTGCGCGATCGCTGCTCGATGGGAGGCAGGGGGTAGATGCTCCAGAAGGATGTGTACTACGCTTGAATCAAATGCAGCTGCCCTGATTCAATCCGGGCGAATTTTTGGGGAGAATGACATGACAACCGGGACGCGAATCAGAAAATACCGTGATCTGGCCGGCTTGTCTCAGCGAGAACTCGAAAAACTAACTGACATCTCTCAATCCAGCATCGCCCGGCTTGAGAGGGACGAGAGGATCGCCAAGCCTTACGAGCTTTCGGCGCTTGCGTTGGCACTTGGGTGCCTTGACTCGAACCTCATCGAGAATCATCCAGTGCGCGAGCGTCTTCGATACGCCGCTCGAACAACACCATTGACCACTCCCAACGTCGAACCGGTCAAGGATCATCTCTTCTACCTGCTGGAAATGGACACGTACCTCGCACGAGCGCTCAGCACTCTCACTTCTGCCTGACGCGAGGAATGAACATGACACGAAGCAACGAGTCCGTCGGGTCCGACGCCGCGAGGGGTTTTCGTAAACGTCACGACCTTGGGAACGCACCGATCAGCGATCTCAACGACCTTGTCGAGAGCCGATTGGGAATCGATGTCGCGATTATGCCCATGGATGAAGGGCTAGACGGCATGGTCGTGCAAGACCCGGCGACGAATCAGCGGATTATCGCGATTGCTTGCACCACTTCGCTAGAGCGCCAAAGGGCAACGCTCGCACATGAGCTTGGGCACCTAGAGCTAGGTGATTTCGCCGCAGATGGCATCATCGAGTGCACTCGCGGTAGCAGTGAAATTAAGGCCGATGCTTTTGCACGCAACCTGCTCGTTCCGACCGCCGGGGTGATTGAGTTCTTTGACAGGCCTGGGGGAAGTGCGCCTCTAAGCGAAGCTGACCTCTCACGCGGGGTGCGCTACTTTGAGGTCTCGCCGAGGCTGCTGCTCATCCAGATGGAAAATACCAGGCAAATTTCGAAGATGCAGAAAGACTCTTGGTGGGCTCTCTCGACAGGCGCATTGGCTGCCCGCTACGGCTGGGCCGAAGAACATATCGCCTCCCAGAGGAAGGCCATGACACCACAGGCTCCCATGCGCATCGTCAGCGAGGCTATGGATGCCTATATCAATAACATGATCGGGCTGGAGGCGGTGGCTCGCATCAGGGGCATTCCGGCGGCGGACCTTGCCGTTGAACTTGAGCTGTACGACATTCGACCGATCCCCACCGTTGCTCCAAAAGCGCGCTTTGGTCAGAGGTCATGACAGTGGAGCCCGGCCCTGACGAGAAGAGTGACCTGATCGTTCTGGACGCGGGCCCAATTCTGAACTTCATGTCGCGCCATGAAACGTGCACCTTGTACCTGAACACCCTGAAGCATATGACCGGAACCGTAGCCGTTCCGGATGCAGTCCTTGACGAGGTCAACCACAAGGCGGCGAGAGATCGTCGATTTACGTTATGTCAGCGGAAGCTTCAGGGCATCTTGTCAAGTGGCCATGCGAAGAAGCTCGAGACACCAGCGCGTGTCGACGACGAAGACTATGCGTTTCACTGGACTTGGGTGACAAATGCGTGTTCGCCTTCAATGCTGCAGAGCGGTAAGCATCGCGGTGAAATGGTTCTTATCGCCCATGCGCGGCTGCTGATTTCGAGGGGTTATGACGTTGTCGCGATGATCGACGACCAAGACGCGATCAAACTAGCCCATAAGGCCCAGGTGCCAACTTTCACGACCGTGGATCTGTTCTTTGAGAGCATCTCTGCGGGTCTGATAAGTACGAGAGCGGAGCTAAGGCGACTGTATGGTCTCGTTCAGCCAAACGACGATGGGCTGCTTCCTTTTGAGCGCACTGAACTCGAGCATTTTTCGTGGCCTGCCACTAAAGCCGCCTAAGGCTGGACCCGCCATACCAGGCATCTACGCTGTATCTTCTTCACTGCGGAGCCTTAGCTAGTCCCTAGCTGACGGACGCAAGCCGTCAAGCGACAAACCCGCGGACTGACGTCTCCGCGGGTTTGCATCCCGCGCTTGACATCCACAAAAACGTTTATGTAAGCTCTCACCCAGATCAACAAAAACGTTTTTGGGAATGGGTTCAATGATGAGCAAGCGTGTGGGTATTCGAGAGGTCGCGGCCGCGGCCGGCGTCTCCGTGACGACCGTGTCGCACTCGCTCAGCGGCGGCGGACAGCTCAGCGACGCCACCCGGGAACGCGTGAAGTCGGTGGCCGAGGGCCTCAACTACGCACCCAACCGGCTCGCCAGCGGCCTGCGTAGCAAGCGCTCGCAGATCATCGGCTTCGTCAGCGACGAGATCTCCACCACGCCCTATGCCGGCAACGTTTTGCTCGGCGCTCAAGAAGCTGCCGCCGCCAACGACCAGGTGCTCATGGTGGTCAACTCCAACCGCAATTCCAAGGTTGAAGACCGTGGAATCGAGGCGCTGCTGCAGCACCGGGTCGACGGCATCATCTACGCCCGCATGTACCACCAGGCCGTTGAGCTTCCCGCGGCGCTGAGCGGCATCCCCACGGTGCTGCTCGACGCATCCAGCGACCGCACCGACTTGTCCTCGGTGGTGCCCGACGAAGAAGGCGCCGCCCGCACCGCCATGGCGCACCTGCTCCAGGCCGGACACCGCCGCATCGGCTACCTGGGCAATATCGACGACATCCCCGCCACCCGCGGCCGCCTCGCCGGGTACCGTGCCGCTCTGGCCGAACAGGGCATCGCCTACGACGAGTCCCTTGTCACCGCGAGTGAGTCGATGACCGGGCCGGGCCGCGACGCCGCCAGCCGGCTGCTGGCCCTGGCCGACCGGCCCACCGCGCTGTTCTGCTTCAACGACCGCATCGCCATGGGCGCCTACCAGGCGGCACACCTGGCAAGCCTGGAGATCCCCCGGGACCTGAGCATCGTGAGCATCGACAACTTCGAGGTGTTGGCCGACGCGCTGCTGCCCGGGCTCACCTCTATCGCGCTGCCGCACTACGAGATGGGCCGCTGGGCCATCGAGCGGCTCGCCGCCGAACTGGCCGATGACGCCGATTCGGCACCGCAGCAGATTCAGATGCCCTGCCCCCTGGTGCTGCGGCAGTCAGTCGGCCCGCCTCCGCGATAACGCGGCGACGAGCCAACCTCCACACTTCGCAACCGCTGGAACGGTCGCGACGATCGGCTCCCCTCGCCGATGTACTCCCCCACAACCCCCGATTAGAAGGAATGAAGATGAGACACGCAAAGAAGCGCCTGATCGTAGCGAGTGTACTCGCCACGAGTCTCGTTGCCGCGTTGACTGGCTGCGCCAACGGCACTGCCGCCAGCGGCTCCGACGGTAAGAACGGCGAACTGACCATTTGGACCCACAACGGCGGCAACACCGAAGAGCTCGCCGCCGTGCAGGCCATCGTGGACGGCTACAACTCCAGCCAGGACGAGACCACTGTGAAGCTGCAGGCGTTCCCACAGGCCTCCTACAACGACTCGGTGATCGCGGCCGCCGCATCCGGCAAGCTGCCCTGCATCGTCGACATCGACGGCCCCAACGTGCCCAACTGGGCCTGGGCCAAGTACCTCACCCCGCTCGACCTCAGCGTGGACCTGGACGAGAACCTGCCCAGCACGCTGGGCATCTGGAATGGCGAGACCTACTCGGTGGGTTACTACGACGTGGCGTTGGCGATGTTCGCCCGCAAGTCCGTGCTCGCCGAGAACGGCATCCGCCAGGCCACCATTGACCAGCCCTGGACCCAGGAGGAGTTCGACGACGCACTCGCCAAGCTCAAGGCCACCGGCAACTGGAAGAATCCGCTCGACATCGGCACCGGCGACGTGGGCGAGTGGTACCCCTACGCGTTCTCCCCGCTGCTGCAGTCCTTCGGCGGCGACCTGGTCAACCGCGATGACTACCAGTCGGCGGATGGCGTGCTCAACGGACCGGAAGCCCTCGAGTGGGCCGAGTGGATGCAGTCCCTCGCCACCGACGGTTACATCGCCACCAAGAGCGGCGCCGACTCCGCGCTCGACTTCCAGAACGACGTGACCGCCATCCAGTACGGCGGCAGCTGGGCCGCGGCCAACAACGCCGCCGCACTCGGCGACGACTTGGCCGTGATGCCCTCCGTCGACCTCGGCGAAGGCACCAAGATCGGCGGCGGCTCCTGGCAGTGGGGCGTGACCACCGGCTGCGCCGACCCCGAAGCGGCCATGGACTACCTCTCCTACTCGCTCTCCCCCGAGAACATCGCCGCGGTCGCGGTGGCCACCGCCACCATCCCCGCCACGGATGCCGCCGCCGCCCTGGTGCCCGGCTTCGAGGAGGGCGGCAACCTCGCCATCTTCCGCGAGTTCTCGGCCACGAGCGCGGTGCTCCGCCCGGAGACCCCGGCGTACCCGTTCATCGCGACGGAGTTCACCAAGGCCACGCAGGACATCATCAACGGCGGTGACCCGCAGGGCACCCTCGACTCGGCGGTCAAGGCCATCGACGCCAACATCAAGTCCAACGGCGGCTACACGCAGAAGTAGTCGACCGCGGGGGTGCGGCTCAGTGCCTCAACTGACAGCCGCGCCCCCGCCCTCGCTCAGGGAGACTCTCATGACCAGCACGATCGAACGACCCCCGGCGGCCCCCGCCGCCGGCGGCCCGGCCCGGCCTCGCCGGCCCAAACGGGACCGCACCAGCAAGACCGAGAACGTCGCCGGGCTGGCCATGCTGGCCCCCGCGGTACTGCTGCTGGCCCTGTTCATCTTCGTCCCGGCGATCCTCGCATTCGGGCTCGCCTTCACCAACGCCCGGCTCATCTCGCCCTACCCGGCCGTGTTCGTGGGCCTCGACAACTTCGTGCGCCTGTTCGCGGATGCCGCCTTCTTCCGCGCGCTGCTCAACGTGGGCTACTTCGCCGTGGTGGTCGTCCCGCTGCAGGCCGGCCTCGCCCTGGTGATGGCCATCCTGGTGAACAAGCAGGTGCGCGGCACCACGTTCTTCCGCACGGTGTACTTCCTGCCGGTGGTCACCTCCATGGTCGTCGTCTCGCTGCTCTGGCTGTTCATGTACCGCCAGGACGGCCTGATCAACGTGATCATCGAACGGGTCACCATGGGCATGGTCACCGGCCCCGACTGGCTCAACGACACCTCCACCTCGATGCCGGCGATCATCCTCATGTCGGTCTGGCAGGGTGTGGGCTTCCACATGATCATCTGGCTGTCCGGGCTGCAGACCATCCCCGCCGACCTCTACGAAGCCGCCGACCTCGACGGCGTCACCGCCTGGCAGCGCTTCCGGTACATCACCTGGCCGGGCCTCTCCGCCACCCGCAGCCTGATCCTGGTGACCATCACCATCCAGGCCCTCAGCCTGTTCACCCAGATCAGCGTGATGACCCAGGGCGGCCCGCTCAACTCCACCACCACCGTGGTCTACGAGGCCGTGCGCAGCGGCTTCGCCCAGCAGGAGACCGGCTACGCCTCGGCGATCTCCCTCGTGTTCTTCGTCATCGTGCTGCTGATCTCGGTCGTGCAGCGCTTCCTCAGCAGAGAGAAGGCCTGATCATGGCGATCTCACAAGTAGCGATTCCCGAAGTGGCCGGCACAAAATCGGCGCAGGCATCCGCCCCGCACGCCGTGCTCGGACGCAAGACGGCCAAGAAGAAGCGCGTGATCGGCATCGGCGGCTGGATCCTCCGCATCGGCCTGACCGTGCTGTTCCTCTTCCCGATCCTGTTCATGTTCGTGTCGTCGCTGAAGCCCGACCAGCAGATCTTCGGCGACCTGTCCTCGATCGCGGCGTTCCTGCCCATCGGCAACATCTCGATGGACAACTACGCGGCCGTGTTCGACCGGGTGCCCGCCGCCCGGTTCCTGGTCAACTCCATCGGCATCTCGGCGATCACCGTGGTCGCCGGCATCCTGGTGAACAGCCTCGCCGCCTTCGCGCTCAGCCGGATGCGCGTGCGCGGCAAGACCGTCATCCTCACCCTCATCATCGCCACCCTCATCGTGCCGTTCGAGACCCTCGCGCTGCCGCTGGTGTGGTGGGTGAACCAGCTGCCCTCGTTCGAACTGACCGAGTTCGGCTTCCTCTTCACCAAGGGCTGGATCGACACCTACCAGGTGCAGATCATCCCGTTCATCGCCAACGCGTTCTCGATCTACCTGTTCCACCAGTACTTCGAGTCGATCCCCAAGGAGCTCGACGAGGCCGCCCGCATGGACGGCGCAGGCTGGTTCCGCATCTACCGGCAGGTGGTCATGCCGCTCTCCGGCCCGGCCATCGCCACCGTCGCCATCCTCACCTTCCTGCCCGCCTGGAACTCCTACCTCTGGCCGCTCATGGTGGTGCAAACCGAGGAGCTTCGCCCGGTGATGGTGGGCGTGCAGTACTTCTTCCAGCTCAACGTCTCCTGGGGCGAGGTGATGGCGTACTCCACGCTGATCACCCTGCCCGTGGTGGCCCTGTTCATCGCGTTCCAACGCTCATTCGTCAACAGCATCGCGTCCAGCGGTGTGAAAGGTTAGGCCCGGTTATGTCGCTCCAACTGCCCGATAAGTGGATCTGGGACTCCTGGTACGTGCAGGTCGACGGCGTCACGCACGCCTTCTACCTGCACGCCAGCAAGGCCCTGGGGGATCCCGACCGCCGGCACCGGCATCCGATCGTGGGCCACGCCGTGAGTACCGACCTGACCAACTGGACGGTCGTGCAGGATGCGCTGATCATCTCGGATGCGCCCGCCTTCGACGACGGCACCACCTGGACCGGCTCCGTGGTGCAGAACGACGACGGGCTCTGGTGGATGTTCTACACCGGCACCTCCCGCGCGGACGACACCATGGTGCAGCGGGTGGGCGCGGCCACCTCGGCCGACCTGCTCACCTGGACGAAGGTCTCGACCGAGCCGCTGGTGGAGGCCGACTCCGCTTATTACGAGAAGCTCGACCTCTCTCTGTGGCACGACGAGGCCTGGCGCGACCCGTGGGTGTTCCGGTTCCCCGGCGAGAGCACCTGGCAGATGCTGATCACCGCGCGCGCCTCCACCGGCGACCCGCTCGTGCGCGGCGTGCTCGGCCATGCCACCAGCGACGACCTGCTTAACTGGACGGTGCAGCCGCCGCTCAGCCAGCCCGGCCAGGGCTTCGGCCAGCTGGAGGTGTTCCAGTTCGAGATCGTCGACGGGGTGCCCGTGTTGTTGTTCTGCTGCGGCGTCAGCGAGCTCTCCCCCGAACGCCAGGCCGCCGGCGAGGTGGGCGGCGTCTACAGCGTGGCCGTGGATGCCCGACTGGAGCAGGTGGACTTCACCGGGTCGGTGCTGTTCGACCGCACCGATCTCTACGCTGCCCGACTGCTGCGGGATGCCGACGGCGGCTGGGTGCTGCTCGGCTTCATCAACATCGTCGACGGCGAGTTCGTCGGCACACTGAGCGACCCGATCCCGGTGACGGCGGATCCGGTGCTCGGGCTGGTGCACCGGACGGGTGCCGGTTCCGCCGTCGCCGACGGCGCGTTCGCCGCGGCAACGCTGTGACCGGGACCGTGGCCGATGCGTCCGAGCGTCAGGTGCTCGTCGTGGGCGAAGCGCTGGTGGACCTCGTGCAGCGGGCCGACGGCTCCCGGCACGAGGCGCCCGGCGGCAGCCCGGCCAACGTGGCGCTGACGCTGGGCCGGTTGGGGCGGCATCCGCAGCTACTCACCAGCCTGGGCGACGATGCGCGCGGGCTCGTGCTGCGGGCATGGCTGGAGGACTCGGGGGTACGGGTGTCGGCGGGGAGCGCGACAGGGGCGCACACCTCCACCGCCACGGCTCTACTCGATGCCACGGGGGCGGCCACCTACGAGTTCGCCCTGGACTGGTCCGTTGACGTGTCGCTGGCCGGCGCGGCCGACGTGCTGCACGTGGGGTCGGTCGCCACGGTGATCGAGCCGGGCGCCTCCGACGTGGCCCGCCTGGTCGAGGCCCGGCGGGCGACGGCCACCATCACGTTCGACCCGAACATCCGGCCCGCGCTGATCGACGACGCCGCGGCCGCACGGGCGCGGGTGGAACAGCTCGTGGGCCTCGCCGACGTGGTGAAAGTCAGCGACGAGGACCTGCTCTGGCTGCACCCCGACCGCGATCTCGCCGAGACGGCGGCGTCCTGGCTGGCCGCCGGGCCGGCCGTTGTGGTCGTCACCCAGGGCGGCGAGGGCGCGTTCGCGCTCACCGCTCAGGGCCGGGTCTGGGCGTCAGCGCCCCGGGTGAGCGTGGTCGACACCGTCGGTGCCGGCGACACGTTCATGGGCGCGCTCATCGACGGACTGATCGGCGCGGACCTGATCGGCGCCGACCGCCGCCAGGCGCTCCGCGACGTGCCGCTGGGTGTGCTGGAGAGCATCATGCGGCGAAGCGCGGATGCGGCCGCCGTCACGGTGTCCCGCCCCGGCGCCGACCCGCCCACCCGCACCGAACTCGCCGCGGTGTAGTCCACCGAGCCCTCAACCACCCGCACTACCCAACTGCGATCCACCCGCAACACAACGGAGTCAATGATGACTGCACCACTCGTGTTCCCCCGTCCGACCCGTCCCCTCCGGCGGACCGCCGCGATCGTGATCGGTGCCTTGGCCGTCGCGGCGCTCATTCCGGTGGCCGCACCGGACAGCGCCCCACCGGACAGCGCCGCACCGGACAGCGCCGCCTCGGACGGCAACCGGGCGCAGTACCACTTCACGGTTCCGGACCATTGGAAGAACGACCCTCAACGACCGCTCTACGTCAACGGCGAATTCAACTACTACTACCTCTACAACGGTGACTACGACCAGAAGGTCGGCACCGCCTGGCGGCTGGCCACCACCACCGACAACGTGATGTTCGCCGACCAGGGCGTCGTCGCGGACAAGGGCACCAACGCCAACTACGACCTATGGTCCGGCTCGGCCGTGCTCGACAGCGCCAACACCGCTGGGTACGGTTCGGACGCCATCATCATGCTGGTCACCCAGATGGACCACCCCACGCCCGCCCAGATCGCCAATGCCTCCGGCCCGCAGGCACAGTTCCTCTGGTACTCCACCGATGGCGGCCTGAACTTCCAGCCGGCCGGCGACACCCCGGTGATCGCCAACGGCGGGCGCACCGACTTCCGCGACCCCAAGGTGATCTGGGACGCGGACCGCGGCCGCTGGGTGGCGCTCATCGCCGAGGGGCAGAAGATCGGCTTCTACACCTCGCCCAACCTCAAGGACTGGACCCGCGCATCCGAGTACGTGAACACCGGGCTGGGCACCCTGGAGTGCCCCGACCTGTTCCAGATCACCGCGGACGACGGCTCCACCCGATGGGTCATGGGGATCAGCGCGAACGGCTACGCCACCGACGAGCCGAACACCTTGGCCTACTGGACGGGAACGTTCGACGGCACCACCTTCGTTCCGGACGTGACCGCGCCCCAGTGGCTCGACCACGGCTTCGACTGGTACGGGGCGGTCACCTGGGCCGACCCGGCGAATGCCGCGAACGACAGCCGGTTCGCGATGGCGTGGATGAACAACTGGTCCTACCCGCACGTCACGCCCAACTGGCCGGCCGATGGCTTCAACGGCACCGATTCCATCGTGCGGGAGATCAGCCTCAAGCGCTACGGCGCCGGCTACAGCCTCGTCTCGCAGCCGGTCGCCGCCCTCGAGGACCACGCCACCAGCGTGAGAAATCTGGGTACCTTCGCGGTGAACGGGCAGCTTCCCCTGGACTATGAGGGTTCGGCCTACCAGCTCGAAGCTGACATCAGTTGGGCCGACCTCGACAATGTCGGCCTGCAGTTGCGGTCCTCCGCAGACGACAGCCGGCACGCCGACGTGGGCGTCTTCGATGATTTCGCCTACCTGAACCGCGGCGGCACAGGCAACCCGGATGCCTCCGGCCAGAAACTCGAGAGCCAGGTTCCGTTCGATCCGGCCGCGACGAACGTGCACCTGCGGATCCTCGTTGACCGCACCACCGTCGAGGTCTTCGTGGACGACGGGCGCTACGTGATGTCGAGCCAGGTGTTCGCCGACTCGGCGGATACCGGGATCAACCTGTTCAGCAGTGGCGGCACGGCGACCTTCTCCGACGTGACCATCACGGAGTTCGCCAGTGTCGACCAGCGGCCCGCCCGGGTGATCGGAGACTTCGAGGGCCCCACGTGGGGAGAGGGCTGGACGGCGACGGGCAGCTTCGCCGGGCAGGGGCCGAGCGGCTCCACCGCACCCGGAACGGTGGGCAGCCAGGTGCTGGACAGCTACGTCGGTGGCGGCGATGCCGCCACCGGCACCGTCACCTCGGCGCCGTTCACCATCGATCGCAGCTTCCTCCGATTCCTGATCGGCGGCGGCGCGCATCCACTCGGCGTGGAACCGGCGACCTCGGTGAACCTGCTGGTCAACGGCCAACCCGTGCGCACCGCCACCGGCAACGACGACGGCACCCTGCGCCCTGTGAGATGGGATCTGAACGACCTCGCCGGCCAGACCGCCCAGCTGCAGGTGCTCGATGACGCGACCGGCGCCTGGGGGCACCTGATGGTGGACCAGGCGGTGTTGAGCGACTAGCTGCACCCTGCTCGAGCGCTGCGGGTCGAGGGGTTAGCCGGGGGCGTGCTCGCCGATGGCCTGGTCGAGGATTTCGAGGCCGAGGGCGATTTCGGCCTCGGTGCTCGTGAGGGGCGGCGCGATGCGGAAGGTGCCGCCGATGCCGGGCAACTGCACGATGTTCATGTGCAGCCCCAGCTCGAGGCACCGGCGGGTGATCGCGGCGCCCAACTCGTCTGAACCCTCCTTGGTCTCCCGATCGAGCACGAGCTCCACACCCTGCAGCAGGCCACGGCCGCGCACATCGCCGACCACCGCGTGCCGGTCCTGGATCGACAGCAGGCCGGCGCGGAGCAGCGCACCGAGCTCGGCCGCGCGAACATCAAGCTGATCGCGCTGCAGAACGTCGAGCACTGTGTTGCCCACGGCGGCGACCAGGGGGTCGGACACGTGGGTGGTGAAGAACAGGAAACCACGGTCGGCGGCGGCCTGTTCGATCTCGGCCGTGGTGATGACCGCGGCCAGCGGCAGGCCGGCGCCCAGGGTCTTGGAGAGGGTGAGGATGTCGGGCACCACACCGTCGCGCTCGAAGGCGTACCAGGTGCCCGTGCGGCAGAGTCCGGTCTGGGCCTCGTCGAGGATGAGGAGCATCCCGCGCTCCTCACACTTGCGCTTGAGTGCGGCGAGGTAGCCGAGCGGCGGTTCGATGATGCCCCCGGAGCTGAGGATCGGCTCGACGATGCAGGCGGCCAGGCTGCCAGTGGACTGTGCGTCGACCAGCGCGAAGGCCACGTCGAGTTGGCGGCGCCAGTCGAGCCGACCCTCGGCATCCACGAAGTCGGGCCGGTATTCGTAGGGCACGGGGATGGCGATGTTGCCGGGTGCCGCCGGCCCGTAGCCCTTTCGGCCCGAACTGTAGGTGGCGCCGGCCGCGCCCAGGGTCATGCCGTGCCAGGAGCGCGCGAACGAGACGATCTCGTGCTTGCCGGTGACGAGTTTGGCCATCCGGATGGCCGCCTCGTTCGACTCCGCGCCGGTGGTGAGCAGCAGGGTCTTGGTCAGCGGATGCGGCAGCGTCTCGGCCAGCCGCCGGGACAGCTCCACCACCGGCCGGGAGAGCATGCCGCTGTAAAGGTGGTCGAGGCTGGCGATCTGGCGCTGCACCGTGGCCACGATCTCCGGATGCGAGTGGCCGAGAATGGAGCTCATCTGGCCGGAGGTGAAGTCCAGGATCTGGCGGCCGGCCTCGGTGTAGACGAAGCTCCCTCGCGCACGATCGATGATCTCGGGCACGAACGGGCTGCCGTAGCGCACGACGTGACGGTCGATATCCGCCCAGAAGGCGGCGTCGGATGAGGCGCCGGACGTGGCAGCGGGGGTGATCAGGCTCGAGGACATGGGTCGACGGTAACGACGAGCCCCTGTGCATGTCTAGACCATCTTCTCCACCATGCTGTTCGATTCTGCCGAACAGTAGACTCGGGCCATGACCCTGAATCCGTGGCGGTTGCGGCTCCTCGACGTGTTCGCGCGGGTGGGCACCGTGCGGGCGGTGGCGGCCGAGCTGCTGCTGAGCCCGTCGACGGTGTCACAGCAGCTGTCAGCGCTGGAGGCCGAGACCGGAGTGGTCCTGTTCGACCGGGTGGGCCGCACCCTCACGCTCACGGCGACCGGGGTGCTCCTGGTGGAGCGGGCGCGGGAGCTGCGCGACCACATGGACGCCATCGAGGCGGAAATCGCCGAGATCAGCACCGAGCCCGCCGGGCACCTGCGAGTAGGCGGCTTCGCCAGCTCGATGGCGCCGATCCTGATCCGGGCGGCGAAGGAGCTGGCGCGCACGCATCCACGGCTCACGTTGGAGCTGCTCGAGATCGAACCGCGCGCGGCCACCACGGCGCTGGACCAGGGCCGGTGCGACCTCATCGTGACCGTCGACGAGGCTGACGGCACACTGCTGAGCCCCACCATCACGGTGATCCCGCTGGCCACCGACCCGCTGATGGCCGTCGCCGCGACCGGCCATCCCCTGGGTGAGCTCCACAGCGTGTCGCTGGCCGATCTGGCCACCGAGCGGTGGGCGCTGGACGAGCCGGGCACCTACCTGGGCGAACTCGTTCCCCGGCACTGCCGGCTGGAAGGATTCGAACCCGTCGTGGCCGGCCGGTTCTCAAGCTACGGGGTGCTTCTGGACCACGTGGCCGCGGGCCTGTCGGTGGCCGTGCTCCCCGAGCTCGCGGTGGAACCGCGCGCGGGCATCGTGGCCCGCCCGGTGCTCGGGCTGGCCGACCGGCAGATCGTGGCGGCGGTGCGCACCGGCAGCGCACGACGGCTCGCCATCGGCACGGTGATCGCGGCGCTGCAGCGGGCATCCGCCGGCCCGGTGGATGCCGCGCTGCAGCCCTCGGGCCATGAGCCGGTGCAGGCGGTGGGGCAACGGAACGCCGGGTCACTGGAGGGCTGACCCATGCTGCTCCCGCTCACACCGCCCACACCGGCGACTCAGACGCGGGCGGGTTCCTCGTCGAGGGAACGCTCGACCTCGGCGAATTCGGGGTCGTCGTCGAAGGACTTGATGCGGGCGACCCTGAAGATGATCAACGCATAGACGGCCTTGGCCAGAATGTCGGCGATCGAGTAGCCGACCTGCTTGAAGACCCAGGCATCCGCGCCCTCGAGGTTCAGCATCGGCAGCAGGTAGGCGATCGGGTAGACGCCCCAGCTCAACAGCAGCAACCAGCGCAGCTGGCTGAGGATCCTGCGCACCCCCACGGGCTGCTTGTTCAGCGACTTGGTGAGCTGCACGAACAGAACGTAGAGGATGTAGGCGAACGGGATGGTGGAAAGCAATCCGAACAGGCCACGGATGCCGTTGTCGCCGCTGATCTCACCGGGGTAGCCGAGCAGGATCATGAGCGCGGCGGCGGGAACCAGCCGCACCAGCAGGCCACGCTGCACCGACCGGGCCAGGGCGAGAACCGCGATGAGCTCCACAAGCAGCAGCGGAACTGTGAGCAGCCAGTCCACGTACCGGTAGCCCTCGTTGAACCCGGCTCCGGCAGCCTGGGCGTAGTCGCCCTGCCCACCGGCGGCCTCGGTCACGAAGGCTTCCCTGAACGAGTCGAAGATGCGGAAGTAGTGGTACGCAGCGATGCCGCAGACAATGATCGCCACCGTGATCGCCTGCCGGTACCGCGGCAGGATGCGTGGCAACGCGATGAGCAGGAAAACCGCCGTGAACAGCTGCGCGGCGATCACCAGCGAGAGGGAATTGTAAACAGTGTCGTATTGTCCGGGCGAGAGGATGTCGGGAATCATGAGCTACTCCATCGGGGGTTGACGGTGCCTGATATCGCTTAGCAAGTAATTTGCTTAGTCATTAAACTACATTCTCAGCTAGTTTGGGAAGGATTCGGTACAATATTTTCCACACCACGAATTCGCACCCACCGCGAGTGACTCACCTCGCTCCGCCCCGGCCGGAGACGCCATGCCCGCACCCGCACCGCCCGCGCACACCCTCACGGGCTTTCCGGCCGCCGCAACGGCGTTCGTGAGCGCTCTCGACGCCAACCGGCAGCGCATCGCCGAGGATGCCGGCGTGAGCGCCACCGAGCTGCGCACCCTCTTCAAGGTGGCCAGGTCGGTGAGCATCACGCCCAAGGAACTGGCCGACTATCTGGGCATGACCACCGGGGCGATCACGGCCATCGCGCGCCGGCTGGTGGAGGCCGGCCTGCTGCACCGAGTGGACCATCCCGGCGACCGCCGCAGCCTTTACCTGGAGCTGACCCCGCACGGGCACGACGTGATGGGCGGCATCCACCACGACTTCTCCGAGATGCTCGCCGCCTCCACCGCGAGCCTGGATGCCGATCAGCTGGCCGCTTTCACCGACGCGTTGACCTCGGTCGCCGCCGAGGTGCGCACCCGGTTGACCCGGTCCTGACCGCACGCTGCACCCGGGGCGCGCCCCACGGCATCCGCATCGGCGGCCACCTGCTCCATACTTGGATGGATGGGCACACGCCCGCCACGATCCACGGAGATGAAACCGGTGTCAGACCCCAGCCTTCGCCTGCCCAACACGCAGTTCTGCGCTGTGCTCAATCTGGGCGTGCTTCCCCTGGTGGCACCTCCGCTGCCGCCGCGTTTCGCGTACCCGGTGCTGGATGCCCAGTGGCTGGAAGACGGCGCCGCGGTCTACATCGGCTTCGAAGAGGGTGAGCTGCACTTCGACGTGACCGAGCGCGGCATGGAACACCACTTCCACAACGCGGACGGCATGGATAGCGACATCAGCCCGTGGCCGCGCGCCGACACCGAAGCCCTGCTGGCCTGGTCGGTGCCGTTCGTGAACCATGTCAGCGCCTTGCTCGAAGAACTCACCATGGACGCCGCCGAGGCGGCCGAGTGGAGCGCGCTCGGCCTCACCGTCTACGCGACCAGCCCGGAAGAACCGACCCAGCTGGAGGTCGTGGACCTCGAGCTCGAGGGCGAACAGTTGATGCTGCCGTGGCTCGGCGCCGGCCACGTGGGCCACGACCACATCGACGGGCCCAACCACCCCATCGCGCTGCTCTGGAACGCCGCGCACGAGGAGCCCGACCTGCCCCTGGCCTCGGCCTGGACCGACCCCGCCAACGGCCAGCCCGCCGTGCTCGCCCGGCCCGGTGTGGACTGGGACGCCGTGGGCCTGCCCGAGGCCGAGGTGCTCGAGTGGCTGGAGGGCCTCTACCTCAACCACCACCTGCTGGCCGACCCCGAAGAGCTCATCCTGCGCGCCGGACTGGAGCGCATCGCGGGCATCCGCTAGCCGCACCCCGTCCCGCCTCACCGCCCCGTTCCGCTTTATCGACAAGGAGCAGTCATGACGCAGCGCCGCAGCTCACCCTCAGCCAAGGCACGCACCGCGGGCCGGATCGCACTCGGGGCAATTCTCGTCTTAGCGGGCACGAGTCACCTCACCTTTGCGCGCGACGACTTTCGCGCCCAGGTGCCTGAGTTCGTGCCACTGAAGGAAGACACCACGGTGTTGCTCTCCGGAGTGGCCGAGATCTCGCTCGGCAGCGCGCTGCTGTTCGCACCGACCAGCCTGCGCGGCAAGGTCGGGCTGCTCGCCGCCACCTTCTTCACCGCGATCTTTCCCGGCAACATCGCCCAGGCCGTGCACCACAGGGATGCGTTCGGGCTGGACACCGACGCCAAGAGGATCGGCCGCTTGTTCGGCCAGCCGCTGTTGGTGGCCTGGGCGCTGTGGTCGACGGCCGCCCTGGTGCGACGCTCGAAGTAGGGCGTTAGCCAGGCGTGATGCCGTTGTACTCGTCGTCGGTGATCTGCTCGCCCCACCAGGTGGGCGTCTCGGCACCGTCATCGCCTTCGAGGATCGCGTAGTGCTCCATGAAGACGCCGGGCGCGGCCGCGTGCCAGTGCTGTTCGTTCGGCGGCGTGTACAGGGTCTGCCCGGGATGCACCTCGATGATGTTGCCGGCGCGATCCCCGAAGCGGGCGACACCGTCGGTGACGTGCAGGTACTGGCCGCGGGCGTGGGAGTGCCAGGCGGTGCGCGCCCCGGGCTGAAAACGGACCTTCGCGACCGTGGTGCGCTGCTCGGGGCCGTGCGGAACGGCGATCAGGTCGAGCCAGACCCCGCCGGGGAATCTGTCTTCGGGGTTGAGAATGGTTTCGCGGGTGGGTTCGATCTCCATGGTGTTCCTTTCGGAGGCGTCGTCGTCGCCGTCCATGCCCTCGACGCTACGAGTCGGGCGGCGGATGAGGGAGACCCTGTCAGTACGCGCTTCGTCAGGGTGTCGGCCCAGACAGTTGACCGGCTCAGCCGGGGAGAGGCCGCTAGGAGGCGGACACGCCCTGACGGGTGCGGCTCCAGGTGACCAGGGGGTGCAGCAGCGAGATCAGCTGGAGGCCGGACGCGGTCAGGTTGTAGCTGATTGACACCGGGGTGGTGGGCTGCACATGGCGTTCGATCAGGCCTTCCTGCTCCAACTCCTTGAGCCGGGCGGCGAGCAACCGATCGGAGATGCCCTCCACGAGGGTGCGGTACTCGGAGAACCGGCGAGCGCCACGGGCTCCGGCCATGAGGATCGCTGCGCTCCACTTGCGGCCGGCCAGCTCCACGGAGATTTGGAACCGGCGGCACTCTTCCTCGTCGAGGGCGAAGGTGGACTCGGTCACGCTGTCGTTGAGAACACTGCCTTCGACGGAGTGGTTTACGGGCTGGCTCATTGTGGTCCCCTGCTCACTAACTATTGATTAGCAGCTTACCACCGGTTGGCGCTCGTCCGCGAGGTTTGCCATTGTTGAATATCGGCGTTCGCACTCCGGCGCCCGCAATTCTGCAGAAAGGCCCCCATGGTCACCACGATCGGCATCCTCGGAGCGGGCCGCGTCGGCTCCGCCATCGCCCGCACAGCCCTCGAGGCGGGCTACGCCCTGCACATCGCCGGCTCCGGCCCGGCCGCCGATATCCAGCTGATCGTCGACATCGTCACCCCCGGCGCCGTGGCCATGACAGCCGCCGAGGTCGCCGCCACCTCCGACCTGGTGGTGCTCGCCGTGCCGATGCACAAGTTCCGCTCGGTCGACCCGGCCACCCTGGCCGGCCGCCTTGTGCTCGACACCATGAACTACTGGCAGCCCATCGACGGCCAGCTCGACGAGTTCGCCGGCGACCCGCGTGGCAGCAGCGAGGTTGTCGCCGAGTACTTCGCCGGCGCCCGCCTGGTGAAGACGCTCAACCACATCGGCTACCACGACCTGGAGACCGACGCCCGGCCCGCCGGCGCCGACGACCGGCACGCGCTGGCCATCGCGGGCGACGCGGATGCCGCATCCGTCGTGGCCGAGGTCATCGAGCGCTTCGGCTTCGATGCCGTCTACGCCGGCCCGCTCGAGGCCGGCGTGGCGTTCGAGCCGGGCTCCCCGGTTTTCGGCGGCCGGCACACCGCGGCCGAGCTCACCGCCGAGCTGGAGCTCGCCGCGCGGGAGACCGAAGCGGCGTAGCCCGCCCACACGGGCCCGCGCCCGAGCGCAACTGTTGCCCGCGCGGACAAGTGCGGCCGGTACGCCGGCCGCAGAAGTCCGCTTCGGGAACAGTTACGCAGGCATCCACCACAGACAGAGGACAGACTCATGGAAATCGGCGCCTACAGCTTCGGCGACACCCCGTTGAACCCCGACGGCAGCCCGCGCAGCACGGCGGAGGGCATCCGCAACCTCTTCGACGCCATCGTGGTGGCCGACCGGGCGGGGCTGGACTACTTCGGCATCGGCGAGCACCACACCGTGAGCATGCCCGCGTCCTCCCCCGGCGCCGTGATCGCCGCGGCGGCCGCGGCCACCAGCCAGATCATCCTCGGCAGCGCGGCGAGCATCATCAGCACGGATGACCCGGTGCGGGTGTTCCAGCAGCTCGCCACCGCCGATGCCATCTCCGGCGGCGGCCGGGTGGAGATCACCGCGGGTCGGGGCTCCTCCGTCGAGACGTTCCCCCTGTTCGGCTACGACCTGGCCGACTACGACCGGCTCTACGCGGAGAAGCTCGACCTGCTGATGACCATCAACAACAGCCCCACCGAGACGGTGAGCTGGTCGGGCACCGTGCGCCCCACGCTCGACGAGTTGGCCGTGGTTCCCCGGCCGTTCGCCGGCCGGCTGCCGATCTGGCTGGCCACCGGCGGCAACGCGGCGTCGTCGGCCCGGGCCGGCAAGCTCGGCCTGCCGGTGTCGTACGGCATCATCGGCGGTGAGCCGCACCGATTCAAGCCGCTCACCGAGCTGTACCGCCGGTCGGCCGCGCAGGCCGGACACACCGAGGGCGTCGATGCGGAGAACATCAAGGTGTCGGTGGCCACGTTCGGCCTGGTCGCGCCGACGAAGCAGGAGGCGCTGGACCGGTTCTACCCCGGCTGGCACAACCTCAACGTGGAGATGGGCCGGCTGCGCGGCTGGGGTGCCCCCGACCGCCGCCAGTACCTGGCCCAGAGCCACGCACCTGGCGCGTACTACGTGGGCGACCCCGACGACGTCGCTGAACGCATCGTGCACCTGCACGGCTACCTCGGCCACATGCGGCACTTCCTGCAGGGCGACCTGGGCGGTCTGCCGCACGAGCACCTGCTGGAGTCGCTCACCCTGCTGGCCACCGAGGTGAAGCCCCGCGTGGCCCGGCTGCTCGCCGCGAAGTAGGCGGTGAGACCGGGTCACCAGGTCTCGACAAGCTCGACCGACGACGAGTTCGGCGAGACCGCCTAGGTGGGTTGTGTCACCTCAGCGGCGCGGGCGTATCAGCGCAACGGCTTCGCAGTCGTAGCTCTGGGAGCTGGCCATGGTGCCGCGGAACCAGAGCAACGTGACCCGGGTGCGATCGCCGGGCGCCACGATCGGCCGGAGGTTGTCCACGGCGGAGTTCTCGGTGACCGGCGTCCACGACCAGGTCCGGCCGGCGTCCCCGGTGCGGCCGTGGAAGATCTCGTGGTGCGGCAGCGGCGTTTCGTTGCGCGGGTCGATCGGCAGCGACGCGTACACGGAATCCAGGTCGTCCGGGTCGATGGCGACGAGCCCCGTGTAGTCCTGCTCGTGCGGGAGCAGCCCCGCTCCGGCCCGAGCGAGCGGATGCGCCCGCCAGGTGCCCCCTGGCGTGTGCCGGGCGTAGAAGAACCGGTGGTCCGGCACCGGGCGCATCCGCTCGTAGGCCTCGCCGGGGTTGCCCGAATCGGGGGCGCCGGGCCCTGGGCCGCCGCGCGTCGACAGCACCGCCGCGAGCGTGCCGTCCGCGGCCCGGCGGATGTCGACGGTCCAGGCGTGCGACATGCGCTCCCCGCCCCAGACCGAGCTGGAGGTCAGCACTGTGCTCGCGGCGAGCACCGTCGTCAGTCTCACCTGCGACGGCGCCTCGCCGGTGAGTACGCGGGTGTCGATGACCGTGCCGTCGGTGCCGTGCAGCGCTCCCTGCTCGAGGTAGCCGTGGTAGATGCTGTTGTCGTAGTCCCGGGGATGGTGGTCGGTGGTGACCAGATCGATGCGGGTCTGCGTCGACACGTAGCGGGTGTACCCGTTGACGTAGCCGATCTTGGGTCTCGTGAAGAGCTTGCCCGAATAGTTCCAGGTATCGCCGTCGTCGTCGGAGACGAGGGCACATTGATCGTCGTTCACCGCGCGCGCGAAGCAGTACAGCCGGCCGTCGAGCTTATGCAGGTTGGAGTAGGTCACCCCGATGCCACCGGTGTGCGGGCTCCAGTCGAAGCGGCGCTCTGGCCCCCAGAGTCGCGGATCGCCGGGTTCGCTGATACGCCAGCGGGTGAGGTCGTCGGTCTTGTGCTTCGTATAGACGGCGAGCCAACGACCGTCGGCCCGGCGCCAGAGGGCGGGCGCGTTGTGATCGTCGGCCTCGAGGTTCTCGTGCAGCACGACGACCTCACTCGCCCCGGTGCCCAGGTCCACCACGGCGAGCTCGATGTTGCCGTCGCGGCGGGCGCCGTCCGGGCCGTCGGCCGAAGCGACGGAGCCCACAAGGAGAAGGCCGGCGCCCGGGTCCACGACCGCGCGTTCGTCTTGGAACCAGCACCAGGCGGCGTTGTCGTTGATGACAACCGGTGGTGACGGAACGGGTGTCGGCGTCCTCATCGGGTGACCTCCCGGGGAGCACGGAACAGCTCCTGCATCGGGCTCACCTCCATCGGCTTCGGCCAACGGTAGCCGATTGCGGCGATGCCCGGCAAGCCCTTTCCCAGATGCTCGCGGGCGTGGCCGGGCCCGGGATGGCACCCCGGCCGACCGGGGGTACGGTGGGTCGCATGACGGATGCGGCGCTGATCGGTGCGGTGAGCGCGCCCGACCTGCAGGTGATGACCTACAACATCCGCCGCCGGGTGCCCACCCTGAGGGCGGGCAGCCCCGACCGGTGGGATGCCCGCAAACTGCTGCTGCATCGCCTGCTCACGGCGGAGCAGCCCACGCTACTGGGCGCACAGGAGGCGCTGGTCGACCAGGTGGATTTTGTGGCCGACGCGCTCGGCCCGCACTACCGGTGGGTGGGCCGCGGCCGGCATGCCGCCGGGCGCGACGAGCACAATCCGATCTTCTACGACAGCCGGCGCCTGCATCTGACCGCATGGCAACAGCGGGCGCTTTCGGCCACGCCGCACGCGCACGGGTCGCGCTCCTGGGGCAATCTCACCCGGCGGGTGGTGGTGTCGGCCGACTTCACCGATCTCGCCACGGGCACCCGCCTGCTGGCCTTCAACACCCACTTCGACCACCTCTCCTGGCGCTCCAGGCTCACCTCGGCAGAGTTCATCCTGGCCCTGGTCAACAGCGCTCACGCCGCCGAACCTGACGCCGCGATCGTGGTGACCGGTGACCTGAACGCCACCGTGGAATCCGCCGTCTACCGGCGTCTGACCGGGGAAGGTGCGCTTCGGGACTCCTGGTTGGTGGCCGCCGAACGCCTGACCCCGCAGTGGGGCACCTTCTCGGGATACCGGCGCCAGCGGCGCGGCGGGGCCCGCATCGACTACGTGCTGGTGGGGCCCGGCGTCGAGGTGGCGAGCACGGGTATCAACGCCGCCAGGTTCGACGGCCGGTCGGCGTCCGACCACGAGCCCGTGCAAGCGGTACTGCGGCACGCGGCACCCCACCCGGCGCGCTCCTCCGCCGGCCGCCAATCCGACTAGTGTGCTGGCCATGATCCATACATTGCTGCGACGGCCGTCCGGCGTCGCGGAAGCCACGGCCGACGCGCTGCGGGCGCTGGCCGTGGTCGGCATCGTCGTCGCCGGCATCGGCTGGGGCCCGATGTCGGGGCTGAGCCTGGCGGTGGTGGCCGTGGCCATGCTGCTCCCCCGGTTCCTGGAGCTCCGGCCGAGCGTTGACATCGCCTTCGGCGCCGTGGTGCTCGTGGCGGTTTGGAGCAGCGTGCTGGGGATCTACATCACCACTCGCTGGTGGGACCTGCCGGTGCACTTCCTCACCAACGGACTCTGCGCCGCGCTTCTCTACATAGTCCTTGTGCAGTTCGGCATCCTGGCCGACGCGGGCACGCTCCCCCGGCCCGTGCTGTCCGCCGCCGTGGTGACCACGGCGCTGGGCTTGGCGCTCGGCGTGCTCTGGGAGGTCTTCGAGTGGGTCGGGCACACCTTCCTCGACCCGGAGATCTTCGTCGGCTACAACGACTCGATCGGCGACCTCGTCTGGGGCGGCGCCGGGGCGCTGCTCGCGGGGTGCGGCATGCACTATTTCACCGGTCCGTCCACAGACCGGGCCGGACGCACCGCCGGACTCGACCCTGCGGACTTCTAGCGGGTCAGCGCGCGACCGATTCCGCGAACCAGGTGGTGATGGTCGTCGGATGCGTGATGGCCGTGCCGACGACAACGGCGAACGCCCCGGAGTCGATGCAGGCCGACGCTTGGGTCGGGGTGTGAACGCGGCCCTCCGCGATGACCGGGATCGGCAGGACGGCAGCGAGGATACGCAGCACCTCGAGGTCGGGTCCGTCGGTCTTCGTCCGTTCCCCGGTGTAGCCGCACAGGGTGGTGCCCACACAGTCGGCGCCCGCTGCGTAGGCGGCGATGCCGTCAGCCACCGACCCCACGTCAGCCATGACCAGGGCGGTCGTCTGCTCGTGGATGCGGTCGATGGTTTCCGCCAGGCTCAGGCCGTCGGGCCGGGCGCGACGGGTGCCGTCGATGGCGACGATTTCGGCGCCGGCGGCGATCACGGCCAGTGCATGTTCGAGGGTCGGCGTGATGAACACGTCATCATCGCCGTCCTTCCAGAGGCCGATCTGCGGCAGCGCCACGCGCTCGTGGATCAAGCGGATGTCGTCGAGACCCTGGGCGCGGATGCCCACGGCGCCGCCGCGCACGGCGGCTTCGGCGATCTGGGTCATGGTCTCGGGGTGCCGCATGGGCTCGGCCGGGTAGGCCTGGCACGACACGATGAGGCCGCCCTTGAGCGCGGCGAGGTGGGCGTGCGTCATGGAATAGATCCGTTCACGGTGTCAGAGATGCGGTGTTGGGGAGTGCGGGGGCGGCGGTGTTGATGAGGGAAGCCGCGCCGACGATGGCCGAGTTCGCGCCCAGGGAGGTCGGCACGATCCGGCAGCCGGCCAGCAGGCCCATCGCTTCGGCGCGGGCCTGGCTCTCCACGGTATTCCACCAGCGGGAACCGGCGGCAGCGAGGCCCCCGCCGACGATGACGAGGTCGGGGTCGACGCTGTTGATCGAGCCGCCGATCGAGCGGCCCAGCGCGGTGGCGGCGACGCCGATCACCTCTGCCGCCAGGGCGTCACCGGCGTCGGCTCTGGCGAAGATCTCCCGGGTGTCCCCTGGCTCGGTTCCGCCGCGGCGCAGATACGCCTGGAGGATCGCGGGCCCCGAGGCGATGACCTCAAGGTGGCCGGTACCGCCGCAGGTGCAGGACAGCCCCGCGGCTTCCGTGGCGGGGACGTGGCCGTAGTGGCCCGCGGCCCCGTGCCGACCGGCCTGCAGCACGCCGTCGATCACGAGCGCACCGCCGATCCCGGTGCCCGCGGCGATCACGAGCACCGTGCGCTCGCCCCGGCCGGCGCCGTGCACCGCCTCGCCGATGGCGTGTGCGTGCACATCGTTGACCGTGGCCACGGGCATGCCCAGCCGGCGCTCGATCTCGGCGCCGAGCCGCGTTCCCGCCCAGCCGGGCAGGGAGCTCGTGGCGAACTGCACGGTGCGGCTCACCGGGTCGATCACACCCGCCGCGCCGATCCCGCACCCGGCGATCACGACGCCGGGTGCGGATGCGGTGAGGCTGGTGGCGAGGTCGACGATGGTCTGGAGAATGGCCTCCGGACCCTCGGCCGCCGGCGTCGGCGCTGAGCGCTGCCGGGTGACAACACCACCGGGGGTGACGAGTCCCGCCGCGATCTTGGTGCCGCCGAGGTCGACGCCGAGTGTGACTGTCATCGCACCAGCAGGCCTGCGCGGTCGACGATGGCCTGGATCCGCTCGACGGTGTCGCCGGTGAGGGCGGGTACCGGCGGCGACATCCGGTTGGTCGAGATGATGTCCAGGTGCGCGAGGGCGGTCTTGAACGCGCCGAGACCGGCCGCTTCACCGCTGACGCCGGAGGCCTGGAAGACGATCTCGAACAGTTCGGACAGTTCGTCCTGGATGCGGCGAACGGCCTCCCAGTCGCCCTCCTTCGACGCGGCGAACAGGTCGACGTAGCGCTTCGGGTCGACGTTGCCGAGGCCGGGCACCACACCGTCGGCGCCGAGCAGCAGGGCGCCGTCGACGACGACCTCGTGGCCGGTGAAGACCACCAGGGGGCTGCCGGCGGCCCGGTTGGCCATCACCAGCCGGCGGAAGCCGACGTCGTCACCGCTGGAGTCCTTGACACCGGCGATGATGCCCTCGGTGCCCAGGCGGATGAGCATGTCGAGGCTGAGCTTGTTGTGCACCCGCACCGGGACGTCGTAGGCGAAGATCGGCAGCGTCGTCGCGGCGGCGAGCAGACGGAAGTGGGTTTCGATCTCGGCCTGGTTCGGCAGCGTGTAGAACGGGGCTGTCGCCACGATCGCGTCGACGCCGGCGGCCTCGGCCAGGCGGATCTGCGCCACGACGCGCGCCGGGGTCATGTCGTTGACGCCGGTCATGACCTTGACGCGGCCGGCGGAGATGCGCACGGCTTCGGTGAGGACGAGGGTGCGGTCGGCGTCGGAGAGGAAGGCGACCTCGCCGGAGGAGCCCAGCACGAACAGGCCGTCGACGCCGGCGTCGATGAGGTGGTTGACGAGCCGCTCGAAGGACTCGAGATCGATGGCTCCGTCAGCTGTGAGAGGGGTGACAAGAGGGGGAACGACTCCGCCGAAGGTGGGTGCTGACATAGTTGGTGCTCCTGTTTTCTTTAGTTATGGATGAGAAGGCTGGGGGCCGCACCGAGGAGGGTGCGGGTGTAGGGATCGGTCGGGTTGGTGAAGACCTGCTCTGCAGATCCTTCTTCGACCACGGAACCGGACTTCATGACGACGATCCGGTCGGAGACGTAGCGCACGGTCTGGATGTCGTGGGAGATGAAGGCCATGCCGAGGTTGAGCCCCACCTTCAGGTCGCTCAACAGGTTGAGGATCTGGGCGCGCACCGACACATCCAGGGCACTGGTCGGTTCGTCGGCGATGATGACGTCGGGTTCGAGCGCGAGTGCCCTGGCGATGGCCACGCGCTGACGCTGACCGCCCGAGACCTGACCGGGGAAGACGTCGCTGGTGGAGGCGGGCAGCCCGACGAGGTCGAGCAGCTCGCGCACCCGGGCCTCTCGCTGCGCCAGGGTGCCGATGCCGTGCACCCGGAGCGGGTCCATCAGCACATCGTGCACGCTCATGCGGGCGTTCAACGCGGTAGAGGGGTCCTGGAAGATGATGGACACCGACTTGCCGTAGGCCCGGGCCGTGGCCCGGTCACGCTTGACGATGTTGCGTCCCTTGAACGACACCGTGCCGCTGGTCGGCTCCTGCAGTCCCACCATCACCCTGGCGAGGGTGGACTTGCCGCAGCCGGACTCCCCGACGATGCCGATGGTCTCGCCGCGGTTGAGGGTCAGACTCACCGCGTTGACGGCGTGCACCTTGTCCCGGCGGAACAGGGTTCCGGTGCGGGCGGTGTGGATGACGTGGATGTCGTCGAGCCGCAGAATCTCGTTGGCGGTGCTCATCGTGTGGTCTCCAGTTCGTCATCCGGTGCCAGCAGGGCATCGTTGTGGGTGGACACAAGGTGCAGGGTGCCCGTGACCGGCCGCAGCTCCGGGCGGGTGGCCCGTACCGCGTCGCCCGACCTCGACCGTGGCGCGAACCTGTCGCCGGTGGCGAAGTCGCGCGGCGAGGGCACCGTGCCGGGGATCTGGTGCAGCCGGGTGGCGCCGTCCTCGATGGAGAGCACCGAACCGAGCAGGCCCCGGGTGTACTCGTGGCGGGGGCTCATCAGCAACGCGGTGGTCGGAGCGGACTCCACCACCTGCCCGGCGTACATGACCGTGATGCGGTGCGCCAGCTCCGCGACCAACGCGAGGTCGTGGCTGACGAACACCATCGCGAAGCCGAGCTTCTCGCGCAGGTCGTTGAGCAGGTCGATGACCTGGGCCTGCACCGTCACGTCCAGCGCGGTGGTGGGCTCGTCGGCCACGATCAGCTTGGGGTCCCGGGTGAGAGCCATGGCGATCAGCACCCGTTGGCGCTGTCCGCCGGAGAGCTCGTGCGGGTAGCTCTTCAGGGTGCGCACGGGGTCCAGGCCCACGAGTTCCAGCAGATCCTTGGCGCTGCGGGTACCGCCGCGCTTGATCAGCTGGCCGAGCTGGGCGCTGACGAGCATCGACGGGTTCAACGAGCTCAACGCATCCTGGTAGACCATCGCCATCTCGTGTCCGAGCAGCGCCTGACGCTCCTTGCGGGGCATGGTCAAGAGGTCGCGTCCCTCGAAGAGGATCTGGCCGGTGATCTCGGCGGTGTCTGGCAGCAGCCCCATGATGGCGAGGCTGGTGATGCTCTTGCCGCAGCCGGACTCGCCGACCAGGGCCATCGTTTCGCTGGGCCGAACCGAGAAGCTCACGTTGTCGACGATGGCGATGTCCCCGTGCCGATCCGGGAAGCGGATGCTCAGGTTCTTCACCTCGAGCAGTGGGGCCGCGTCTCCGGTGTACACGAGCCGGTCGGTGCGGGTGGATTCGATCAGTCGCAGCTGGGCCAGGTGAACTTCCAGGGGCACGGATGCCGCGGCGACCTCCACCACGGACACCGTCATGGTGGTGGCGCTGTCGGCCGCTGACACGGCCGCAACGGCCTTGGCGTTCTTCGTGGCCGGCTTCACCAGGGCGTCGGTGAGTCCCTCGGCCAGGATGTTCAGCGACAGCACCGTGATCAGGATCAGCATGCCGGGGAAGAAGGTGGCCCACCAGCCGCCGCTGAGCAGCAGGTTGCGGCCGGAGGAGATCACGTTGCCCCAGGACGGTGCCGGGTCCTGCACGCCGGCGCCGATGAACGACAGGCTGGCTTCGAAGACGATCGCGTCGGCGACGAGCACGGTGACGAACACCATGATCGGGGCGGCGCAGTTGCGGGCGACGTGCCAGAACAGGATGTGCGGCAGCCGGGCGCCCATCACCCGCTCGGCCGAGACGTAGTCCTCACCGAACTGGGCCATCACGTTGGCGCGCACGATCCGGGCGATCTGCGGAACGTAGAGGAACGCGATCGTGCAGATCAGGATCGGCAGTTCCTTGCCGAAGACGGCAACGAAGACGATCGCGAGGGCGATGCCGGGGAACGACATGATGATGTCGAGGATCCGCATGATGGTTTCGCTCAGCCACTTGGATGCGGTGGCTGCGATCGACCCGATGATCGCACCGGCGATGAGAGCCAGCGACGTGGCGCCCAGGCCGATGGCCAGGGAGAACCGGGCACCGTAGAGCAGCCTGGAGAAGATGTCGCGGCCGTTGCGGTCGGTGCCGAAGAGGTGCTCGAACGAGGGCGGCAGTGCCGGGATGCCCGATTTGAGCGGGTCGTACGGGGCGATGACCGGCGCGAGGATGGCGAGGAGCACAACCAGGCCGAAGAACGCGAGGGCGATCTTGGAGCCGAGCGGCATGGCGCCGAAGCGCTGGGCGGGCACGCTCAGTCGTGCGTTGAGTGATCGACGCATCGTTACACCGTCCGAATCCGTGGGTTGATGAGCAGGTAGAGCATGTCGACGACGATGTTGACGAGCACGAAGGCCAGCGCAACGGTGAGGGTGACGCCCTGCACCAGGTTGATGTCGTTGTTGGTCACACCGTTGAGGATGAGCTTGCCCATTCCGGGCAGGTCGAAGATGACCTCGATGATGACCGCGCCGCCGATGAGGTAGCCGACCCGCAGGCCGAGCACCGTCACCGGGGTTATGAGCGCGTTCCGCAGTACGTTGCGGCTCACCACGACGCTGCGCGGCAGGCCGCTGCCGATGGCGGTGCGCACGTAGTCCCGGTCGAGTTCTTCGACCATCGAGGTGCGCACCACCCGGGTGAGGGAGGCGGCAACCGGAATGCCGAGCGAGATCGCCGGCAGGATCATGGTGCCCAGCCAGCCCGTGAAGGAGTCGTTGATGTTGACGTAGCCGCCGGTGGGCAACCAGCCGAGTCCGAGGGCGAAGTTCTGGATCAGCAGGATGGCGAGCCAGAACGACGGCACCGCGATGCCGGCGATGGACACCACCCGGATGAGCTGGTCGGGCCAACGGTCGCGGTAGAGGGCCGCGGTCACGCCGAGCGTGAGTGAGAGCACCACGGCGATGAGCAGGCCCATGATGGTCAGCTGCACGGTGAGGGGGAAGGCGGAGCCGATCAGGGTGGTCACCTTGCTGGCCGGCGGCACGGTGACACCGAGGTTGCCCTGCACCAGATTGGCCAGGAAGGTGAGGTAACGCACGATCAGGGGGTCGTTGAGGCCCGCGTCTTCGCGATACGCCTCTCTGGCGGTCTCTGACGAGCTTTCCCCGAGGGCGTTGATGGCCGGGTCTCCCGGCGCGAGTTGCATAACGAAAAAGACGAGGGCGGTGATGCCCAGGATCATAATCGGGAGCACGGCGATTCGTCGGGCCATGAGCCTGAGCAGCGCGGTCACAAATGTCTCCTCTAAGAAGGAATGGAGTGGGGGCCGGCCAGGCGGCCGGCCCCCGTTGGATTACTGAGCCGTGCGAGCCACGTCGAGGAAGGACAGGCCGGTGAAGGCCACCGGCTTGAAGCCGGTGATGGCGTCTTCATTCCAGGCCGTCGGCAGCTTGCGGTGCACCAGCGGGTACACCGGGCATTCTTCGGCGATGAGATCGAACGCCTTGCCCCACAGCTTCTTCTGCTCGGCGGCATCCGACGTCGCCATGGCGTCGTCGAGGTATCCGGTCAGTTCGGCGAACTCGGCGGAGTCGGCCCAGCGGTACCGCTTGGTGGGCCAGACGGTGGCGGCGCCGTACCACCAGCGCAGCAGAAGGTCAGCGTCGTTGCCGAACACCGACGGGTCACCGGGGGCGACCATCACCGTGTAGTTGCCCTCATCGACGGTCTTGTACTGCGCCCCGGACTGGTTCGTGTCGATGGTGGTGGCAATGCCGGCGGCGTCGAGGTCCTCCTTGATCAGCGGCAGCACGTCCTTGACCCAGCTGGTGTCGGTGGCCAGCAGCGTGATCGACAGTCCGTCGACGCCGGCGGCCTTGAGCATCTTCTTGGCCTTGGCCAGGTCGTAGGTGTAGACCGTCTTGGCCTTCTGGTACGACGGGTGTTCCTTCTGCAGGTAACTGGTGGCCGCGGTGGCCTGGCCGAGCATGCCCGTGTTGATGAGCTTGTCGTAGTCGATGGCGTACCGGAATGCCTGACGAACGCGCTTGTCGTCGAAGGGGGCGACCGAGGTGTTGAACATCATGAACAGCTGACCGAACGACTGCACGGACTCCACCGTGGCATCCTTCAGCGATGCGACGTCGATGTAGGGCACATCCTCGATGGCCTGCACCCGGCCGGACTGCACGGCGGTGACGCGGGCGGCGGCATCCGAGAGCAGGTTCCAGGTCATCGCCGCGGCCAGGGCGGGGCGGGCGCCCGTGTAGGCGTCGAAGCGCTCGAACATGATCTTGTCGTCCTTGACTGCGGACAGCATCTTGTACGGGCCGGTTCCGGTGGGCAGGGAGTCGAAGGCGACCTTGTCGGCCTCGACCAGAGCCTGGGGAACGATCTTGACGACCGACAAACGCTCCAGTGCGAGGGCGGTCTCCTGCTTGAGTGTGATCACGACGGTGCTGTCGTCGACCTTGGCGATGGAGTCGACGAACGGCAGGAAGGTCAGGTACAGCGACGCGTTGGCCGGGTCGAGCACGCGCTGGAACGAGAAGACGACGTCGTCTGCCGTTACCGGGCTGCCGTCGTGGAAGACCGCTCCCTCGCGCAATACCGCTGTGATGGTCTTGCCCTTGACCGTGGGCAGCTCGGACGCGAGTGCCGCGTAGACCTCGCGGGTGACCGGGTCGAGCTCGACGAGACCTTCGAGCACGTGCCAGTTGGCGGCGACGGTGACGGCGCCGGTGGTGGTCATCGGGTCGAAACCGGTGGAGAGGGCGTAGGAGATGCCCGCTTCAATGGTTCCGTTTTTGTCAACGCCCGGGCCGTCGGCGGTGGCCGGTGCCACGCTGTTGGTAGAGGCGGGGCCGCTGCAGGCTGACAGTGTTGCCACCAAGCCCATTGCGCCTGCGACCTGGAGGAAGGCCCTACGGCTAGTCTTCCCCTGAAGTGTTTCGTGAAGCATCGGATTGCCTTTCGTTCATGTTCGGAAAGCTTAATCAGACGTCAGACGTCCTACGTGTTAGATTGAAGTTATACATACTCGAGTGAAAGGTCAAGCACGGATGCTGAATATCGACGATTCGAAAGCAGGAGTTTTCGCCTCCGACACATCCCGGAAACGAAGCTCCGTGACCGACCAGATCAAGGATTTCATCCTCACCAAAGGCCTGAAGTCCGGCGATCTCATGCCCACGGAGACCGAAATCTGCGCTGAACTGGGGGTTAGCCGGTCCAGCGTTCGTGAGGCCATCCGAACCCTTGCGGCGCTTGACATCGTGGAAGTCAAACACGGTTACGGCACCTATGTCGGCCAGCTCTCCCTTGCCCCCCTGGTGGAGGGTTTGGTCTTCCGCGGCGTTCTGCGCCCGCAGGATGACTTCGCGGCGCTGCGCGAAGTGATCGAGGTGCGCGAGGCCCTCGACATCGTCATGGCCCAGCAGATCATTGACGCCTTGCACGGCGAAACCGACGAGATCCTCGAGGGCCTGGTGTCGACCATGGTGGAGAAGTCGGCGTCCGGCACGGCCTTCGCCGAGGAAGACCTGGCCTTCCACACCCGGTTGCTCGCGTATCTCGACAACACCCTGGTCGGCCAGCTCGTCACCGCATTCTGGGAGATCAACACGGTGCTGTACCCGAAGCTCGGCATCGCCCCGGCCGCGGACATCGACGACACCGCCCGCGCCCACGGCGCGATGCTGGAGGCTGCCAAGGCTGGCGACCTGGAGGCTTATCGGGCTGCGGTTGTGGCTCACTACCAGCCGCTTCGTCGCTCCCTGGAGAAGGCCGCGCTGAAGAGCGTCGTCGACTAACCGTTCGCCAACGTCCGTCGCGCGATGTCGAGCACCAGCTGCTCGTCATCGACACCACCGCCCTCGTGGCCGTTGAACGGCCACACGGTGATCTCCTTCGGTCCGTCGTAGGCGTTGAATGCACCGAAAACGGTCGAGGGCGGGCAGATCGGGTCCATCTGAGCCGCCGAGAGCCACACCGGCGCTGAGGCGCGCCTGATGAAGTTCACGCCGTCGAAGTAGGCGAGCGTCTGCAGTACCGCGCCGGCTCGGTCGCGGTACCAGGACAGGTAATTCGCGATTTCCTTGTAGGGGTTGGAATCGGTGATCATGATCGCCCGGGGGAAGTCGCAGAGGAACGGCACCCGGGCCGCCACCGCTCGCAGGCCCGGCACCAGCCCGGCCACGGCCAGCGCGAGTCCGCCGCCCTGGCTGATGCCGGTGACGAGTACCCGGGCCGGATCGGTCAGCGGCAGTTCCCCGGCCGCGTCGACCAGCCGCACGGCATCGACGATCAGTCGCCGGTAGTAGTACGTCTCCCGGGAGTCGATCCCGCGGGTGAGGAAGCCGGGAACCTGGGGCCCGGAGCCGGTGCGGTCGGGCGTGCTCCCCCGTGAGCCGCTCCAGGCTTGACCCCGGGTATCCAGTTCCAGATGCGCGTAGCCCGCCGAAGCCCAGAGCAGGTTCTCGATGGCATCACCCCGCCCGCGTCCGTAGCCGTGGAACTGCACGATCGTGGGCAGGGCATCCGTGGTGCCGGCGGGCACCCGCAGCCAGGCCTTGATCCTCTCCCCCTCGAAGCCCGAGAAGGTGAGGTCGTAGACGTCAAGGGTGGCCAGGCCGGCGTCGACCTTCTGAACGGCCAGCGCCAGCGGATGCCGGCGGGACGACCGCAGGGTGTCCGACCAGAACTCGTCGAAGTCGTCCGGGTCGACCTGGGCGCTCCGGTAGGCGTGGAGCTCCGCTTCGGGCAGGTCCAACAGCATCCGTACGCTCAGCGGACCGTGTTGCGAAGGGTGCCGATGCCGGGGATGGTGATCGCCACCTCGTCACCCGGATTCAGCTCCGCCGCGGTGTTCGGCGACCCGGTCATGACCACGTCGCCCGGCTCCAGTGTCATCCACCGGGTGACGTAGACGAGGGTGTCGACCACCCGGGAGGGCAGGTTGAAGGTGCCTGAGCTGGCCACGACCTGGCCGTTCACCTCCACGACGATCTCGAGGGCTTCCGGGTCGGCGATCTCGGTCTCGATCCACCCGCCCAGCGGCGTGTAGTTGATGCCGGCCTTGCTCTCGAAGTTCTTGTTGTCCACGGCGTTGCGCTCGGCGCTGGTCACGTCGTTCACGATCGTGTAGCCCAGCACGTGCTCGAGCGCGTTCTCCACCGTCAACCGGCTCGCCGTGCGGCCGATGACGACCGCGAGCTCTCCCTCGGCCACGACGGTACCCGCATCCGCCGCCAGCACGATCTCGTCGCCGTCGTTGGCCACGGTGCGCACCGACTTGAGCCACGCCTGTACGGGTAGAGCGGCCTGGGGGTCGGCGTTGTGACCGATGCCTACAACGAGGCCGGGGGTGCTGGTGCGGGCGATCTTCACGGGGTGGAGCCTTTCCTGGAGGGGGTGGAGGGGGTGGAGAGGTCGGGCGGCGTTTCGTCCAGCAGGGCATCGCGGATGATCCGGCGGGGGTCGTACTGGCGTGGGTTGAGCTTCTTCCAGTCGATGTCGTCGAATTCCGGGCCCATCTCGTCCTTGAGGCGGTCCTTGGCACCGTTGGCCAGTTCTTTGGCCTTGCGCACGAACCGGCCGAGCACGGCGGCGTAGTGCGGAATGCGTTCGGGGCCGAGCAGGAACGCGGCGATGATCACGATGATGATGAGCTTGTCGAACGTCAATCCGAACATGGCGGCAACTCCTTCACTGGCTTGTCTTCAATCACTGTCTGGTCTTCAAGCTCGCTGGAGCAGCTCGGCCGGTCATCGGAGGCCGGCCAGTTCTTGGTCGATCCGGTCGGAGGCCTTTCGGGCCCGTCGGTCGTGGATCCAGGCGATGAAGCCGGCCACGAAGTAGAGGAGCATCATCGGGACGGCGAGCAGGAACATCGACATCACGTCGGCGGCGGGGGTGGCCACAGCGGTGAAGACGATCACCACGACGATGGCCATCCGCCACGAGCCGAGGATCGATCTGGCGCTCAGGACGCCGGCGAAGTTGAGCAGCACCAGGAACACCGGCAACACGAAGGCGATGCCGATGGCGACCACGAGCTTGAGCACGAAGTCGTAGTAGCCCTTGGCACTGATGATCGCCGCCGAGTCCTCCGGGGCGAACGAGGTGAGCAGGGCGACCATATTGGGCAGCACGAACCAACCTGCCGCGCAGCCGGCCAGGAACAGCGGCACCGCGGAGGCGACGAACGCGATCGCGAACTGCTTCTCCCGGCGGGCAAGGCCGGGCATGAAGAATGCCCAGATCTGGTAGAGCCAGATCGGTGAGGAGACCACGACGCCCACGGTGACGGCGATCTGCATTCGAAGATCGAACGCCTCGGAGATGGTGGTGAAGTTGAGCTCGGAGGTGCGCCCCTGGGCCTGGGCGATGTTCCCGATCGGAACACGAAGGGCGTCGAGCACAGGCTCGGAGAGCAACCAGCCCACAACGGCGCCCACGAGGACTCCGATGGCTGCGCGGGTAATCCGCTTGCGCAGCTCGATCAGGTGTCCGCCCAGCGTCATCCTCCCGTCGCGGGCGGACTTCACCTTCGTGACGGTGGTCACGATGGGTCAGATCCGGGTGGAGGCGCGCGTCGGGAGGGGGATGGGCTCGGCAACCGGAGCGCCGGGGTGGGCCGGTCCGGCCGTCGGGTCGGGCGCATCGGTGCTGTCGTCGTCTTTCAGGGTCTTGACCTCGCTCTTGAAGATGCGCATCGACTGACCGACGCTGCGGGCCAGGCCCGGGAGCTTGGGAGCGCCGAACAACAACAGGACAATCGCCAGGATGATGACCATGTGCCATCCGGTGAGGTTTGCAAGCATGATTTCGCCTCTCGTCTGTGGGATTCATCACGGGGGGTAGAACCGGGATGTAGAACGTCTGACGTCATACGCTACTGGAATTCGGTGGGAATGCAAGAGGATGCCGTTGATTGGTCAGACATGCGAGGTTCACCCCTCCCGGATGAGGCGCGCCTGCCTGCTCGGGGGAAGTGTCCCCATCAGACAACCGAGGGCGTCCGCAGGGCGTGCCCGCCGAGAGGAGCCGAGATGACCGGCAGCGACCTACCGAGCTGGACCGATGGGCCGGCCGAGCGCGCCGTGCGCGCGTTCGTGGCGGCGGCGACCACTGCAGGCCCCGCCTTCATCGACGTGGCCGATCGCATCGCCGCCTTCGACAATGACGGCACCCTGTGGAGTGAGCAGCCGGTTCCCCCTCAGTTCGATTTCGTCTTTCGCCGGTGGGGCAGGGAGGTCGCCGCTGACCCGTCGCTGGCGGGCATCCAGCCCTACAAGGCGCTCGTGGAACACGACAAGGCATTCTTCGCCCGGGTCCTGGCGCAGGACCCGGAGACCATCACGGCGCTGCTCTCCGCGTTCGGGCGCTCCTGGAACGGAGTGACCCCGGCGGACTTCGACGCCGAGGTGCGGGTCTGGCTTGAGACGGTCAAGCAGCCCAAGTTCGACAAGCCGTATATCGACCTCGTATACCGGCCGATGCTCGAGCTGATCGAGTTTCTCCGGTCCCATGACTTCAGGGTCTTCGTGTGCTCCGGCGGTGGGCGCGACTTCATGCGCACCTTCGCCGAAGAGACCTGGGGCATCTACAAGGAGAACGTGATCGGCACGGCGGCGGACTACCGGTACGTCGACGGCACGATCGTCCGAACCGATTCCGTGCTCGGCGGCCTCGACATCGGCCCGGGCAAGCCGGAGCACATCTTTGCGCAGACCGGTCGACTGCCTGTCTTCGCCGGCGGCAACGCGGATGTCGACGTCGAGATGCTTGAATCCGCGAAATTCTCGATGATCATCCGGCACGACGACGACCGGCGGGAATTTGCGTACACCTCGGGGGCCGAAAGGGCCCTCGGCCGTGCTGCTGTGCTCGGTTGGACCGTGGTGAGCATCGCAGAGGACTGGTCCACGGTCTTCACGGGCGGTCGCTGAGGGTCGTTGAAGGGGGGTCGCTTCTGCGCTACATATCTGATAGATATATGTAGAGCGAATCAAGGAGTCACCCATGGCAGCGTCAGACCAGACCCAGATGGCCGTTCTCGGCGGCCTCAGCATCGCCCCGATGACCGGCTACGCCCTGCGGGAGCAGATCCGCGACGCCCTCGGGCAGTTCTGGGCGGAGAGCTTCGGGCAGATCTATCCGGCCCTGGCGACGCTCGAACGCCAGGGGCTGATCGAGCGCCAGGCGGCCCTCCGGGCGGGCTCCTCCACCTTCGCCATCACCCCGCAGGGCAGTGCGCGCCTGCGTGAACTGCTCGCCGAGGCGCCGCAGCCGGTGAAGCCGCGGAACGGCGTGCTGCTGCGACTGTTCTTCGGGCGCCAACTGGGCGAGGAGGCCTGTCGGCGGCTCGTGATGAACACGCGGGCCAAGGCCGAGGCCGAACTCTCCGGGCTGCGGGACATCCGCGCCGAGCTGCAGTCCGACACCGGCCCGGATGCGCCGTACATCCTGCTCACCGTGCTGGCCGGTGAGCACTCCGCACGCGCGTCGCTCGCCTGGGCGAATGAGGCGCTGGGCGTTCTCGACGGCATCTCCGGCGCGAGTGCTGCCGGCTCGAGTGCGGTGCCGCGGTGAGCGCCGGCCTCGTGGCGGGCGCCGCCGTGACCTTCTGCGTGCTGATGGTCGCACTGATCATCTTCCAGGCCGCGCTCATCGCCGGAGCTCCGCTGGGGCACTTCGCCTGGGGCGGGCAAGACCGGGTCCTGCCGATCCGCAAGCGCCTGGGCAGCGCCACCTCGATCGGTCTCTACCTGATCTTCGCGGTGCTCATTCTGCAGCGGGCCGGGCTGGCCGAGGTCATCCCGTGGCCCGCGGTCGTCAGTATCGCGAGCTGGGTTCTGGCCGGGTACTTCCTGCTCGGCATCGTTCTGAACGCGGCCTCCCGGTCACGGCCGGAGCGGTGGACCATGGCGCCGCTGTGCGTCGTCTTGGCGGGTCTCACGGGGCTGGTCGCCCTGAGCTGAGGGCACGCTGTCAACCACAAGACGGGAACCACTTGCGGAGATCCAGAGAGTGAGTGTACAGTCACTCTTATGTCAACCCTCTCCACCGCCGAACTGCGGATGCCCGTCGTCGCGGCGAGCGCCGTGCGCGAGTTCGCCCGC
The DNA here is from genome assembly GCF_004403945.1 of Cryobacterium lactosi. Taxonomy (GTDB): domain Bacteria; phylum Actinomycetota; class Actinomycetes; order Actinomycetales; family Microbacteriaceae; genus Cryobacterium; species Cryobacterium lactosi. The sequence goes on from NZ_SOHM01000008.1 coordinate 221,267, forward strand.
GGCGGCTATCACGGCACCACCATCGCCGACGTGGCCCGCGACGCCCAGATCTCGCCCGCGTACGTTTTCAAGCTCTTCCCGAGCAAGGAACGCCTCTTCGTGGCGGCGCTCGACGACTGCTTCGAGCGCATTCTCGAGACCCTCGCAGCCGGGGCCGATGCCGCGGGCAGCCAGGAGGCTGAGGCGGTGTTAGACGCCATGGGCGGCGCGTACGCCGAACTGATCAGCGACCGCACCCTGTTGCTGCTCCAGGTGCACGCCCAGTCCGTCGCCGAGATCCCGGAGATCGGCCAGGCCCTTCGTGCGGGACTGAAACGGGTGACCCGTTTCGCCAAGATCCGCTCGGGGGCGAGCGACAGCGCCGTGCAACGCTTCGTCGCCTACGGACAGCTCTGCCACCTCATCGTCACGGCCGGCATCGACGGCGTGCCCGACGAGTGGGCGACGATCCTCTCGCACGGCATCCGTCACCCCCGCTGAGCCACTCCCTTTCCGCTTCGCCACGCCACCCCAGCCCACCCCGCTCTCCCCAGTCACTCCATCGTCCCTGTTGTCCAATTTAGTGAGTGGTCAGTCACTCTCCTCTCGAAAGGTGTTCATCATGAACCGCAACACCCGCCCGACGCCTGTCCTCCCCACGGCGCTGCCGCCCGGCCCACCGCCCATCTCGCGGAGCACCCATCGCTGGGCGGCGCTGACCGTGCTAGCCCTGGCGCAGTTCCTCGTCGTCCTCGACGCCTCCATCGTCAACATCGCCCTCCCCGTGCTCGGCGACCAGCTGGGAATGGACACCGTGGCCCTGGCCTGGGTGATCACCGCCTACGTGCTGCCCTTCGGCGGGCTCCTCCTCCTCGGCGGCCGACTGGCCGACCGCTACGGCCACCGGCGACTGTTCCTTGTCGGCACGGCGGGCTTCGTCACCGCCTCGGCCCTCGCCGGACTCTCCGTCACGGGCGGCATGCTGCTCGGCGCCCGCGCCGTGCAGGGAGCATCCGCTGCACTGCTCGCCCCCGCCGCTCTGGCGCTGCTCACCCAGCTGTTCCCCGCGAGCACGGACCGAGCGAAGGCCCTGGGCATCTGGGGCGCCGTGGCCGGCATCGGCTCGGCCGCCGGCGTGCTGCTCGGCGGCGTGCTGACCGCTGGGCTCGGCTGGCAGGCCGTGTTCTTCGTCAATGTGCCGGTCGGGCTGCTCGTGCTCATCGCCCTCCCGCTGCTCATCAGCCGCGACCCCGCCTCGATCCCCGGCCGGCTCGACTTCCCCGGCGCGGCCACCATCACGGGTGCGCTGGTCGCGGCGGTCGGCGCCCTCAGCAGCATCGAGCAGGTCGGCTTCGCGCATCCACTCACCCTGGGACTGGCCGTCGCCGCCCTCGCGCTCGGCACCGCGTTCATCCTCATCGAGCGCCGCACCGCCGAGCCGCTGGTGCCGCTGGGTGTCTTCCGCAACCGCAACCTCAGCTCCGGCAACCTCGTGATGCTGCTGCTCGGCGCGGCGATGGTGGCCCTGTTCTTCGCACTGTCGGTGTACCTGCAGGCCGTGCTCGGCTACGACGCCCTGACCGCCGGACTCAGCCAGCTGCCGCTCGCCGGCGCCCTGGTACTGGTTGCCGGACTCGCACCAGCACTGGTGGGCCGACTGGGCACGAAGCGCACCCTGGTCGGCTCCCTGCTGCTTCTCGCGGCCGGCCTGCTCTGGCTGGCGGCGGCGCCGAGCGACGCCGACTTCACCGTGCACATCCTCGGACCCAGCCTGGTCATCGGGATCGGTCTCGGTGGCGCCTTCATCACCGCCACCCAGCTCTCCGTCGACGGCGTCGAGGGTGGCGAGGCGGGCCTGGCCGGCGGACTCATCAATACCAGTCAGCAGATCGGCGGCGCCCTCGGCCTGGCGTTGCTCGCGTCCCTGGCAGCCGCACGCACCGCCGCGCTCGAAACGGCGGGAGCGGCGGGCGGCGAGGCGCTGACCGGCGGGTTCTCCTGGCTGTTCCTCGGCACGGCGGCCTTCGCCCTCGTCGGCGCCGGAGTCGCGGGCATCGCCCGACGCTCACCTGATGCCGACGTCCAGCACTCCGCCTGATCGATCATCGGCACTCGTGCCGCCCAGCCCCGCCTGCCCCAGCAAGAACCCCGACAGAACCCCCGATAGAACGGAAAACCCACCATGTCCTCAAGCGCCATTCCCACCACCACCGGCCGCGCCCTGCGGTACGTGCAAATCTCGGCTTGGGCGATCCCCGTCCTGGTCATCGGCCAGTTCTCGATGCTGGCGATCATCCCCGTGGCCCTCGTGCTCGTCGGCACCCTGCGCGACACCCGCCTCCGGGCGCTGCGCTGGTGGGGCGGACTGCTCGCGGCGAGCTACGTCGCACCCCTGGCCATCTGGCTGCTGCGACCGGACGGCGCGCAGAGCCTGTCTAAGGACATGCATCCGGCATTCGCCGCTCTGATCGTCGCCGTCGCGGCAGTAGTGCTCGTCAAGCTCTACCGGCCCAGGCGCTGAATCGCCGCCGGCCGCGTCTGCGAATCGACGCGCTCGGTCCGGGGTCAGGTCGCCTGCAGTACGGTAAGTGCACATGCAATCAGGAATCCCACCGGTGAGATTCCAGACCAGCGCCGTCGAGAGGTGACCGCATGACCGGGTCCGCAGTTGTCGTCCCCCTGGCCCCGCGCCTGCAGCCCGGCCGCTTCCTGGTTCCCGATGTGGCACGCGGTGTGGCCATCATGGCGATGCTCGTGGCGCACGCCGGCCCGATCATGGCGCAGCAACCGGCCGCCACCCTGTTCCTGCAGGGGCAGCTCAACGACGTGGCGTCCCCGCTGTTCGCCACCACCATGGGCGCGGCCGCGGCAATCGTGCTGGCCAAGGCCGGCACCGCATCCGCCCAGCGCACGGTGATCGTGCAGAACGTCATCCGAGGCGCCATCCTGGTGCTGCTCGGGTTGCTCCTGGCCACCTGGGGCAGCTGGATCGCGATCGTCCTGTCGTTCCTGGGCATCGTTCTCGCCATCGGCACGCCGCTGGTGCTGCTCGGCACCCGGGCGCTGATCGCCGTGCTGGCGGCGGTCCTGGTGATCGGCGCCCCGCTCAACGAGCTGATGCTGGCCGCCACCGGTCCGCTGATCACGGTGGGTGAGCGCACCCCGGCGAGCTTCCTGCTCGAGTGGCTGTTCCTCAGCCCGCACTACCGGGTGACCAACCTGCTGCCGTGGTTCCTGTTCGGGGCGCTGTTGTTCCGCATCCGCTTCGGGGGCCGACGCGCCGGCTGGATCCTGCTCGCGCTCTCGGTGCCGGCCTGGTGGCTCGGCCCCCTGTGGCGCGTCGCCACCGGCGAGGAGTTCAGCCCGTCTGGCAGCTACCTCGACACCCTGCACGACGCCGGACTGGTGCTCGGGGTGCTGGGCGTGATCATGCTGCTCGCGTCGCTCCGCGGCCGACGCACCGCGGCGGTGGTGCGGGCGGTGTTCCTGCCCTTCGAGGCGATCGGCTCGCTGTCGCTGTCGCTCTACGTGTTCCAGGTGGCCGTGGTCGGGTGGATGTCGGCCAACGGGATCCGCTTCGGCACCACCGACCCGGTGGCCTGGGTCGTGCTCGTGATCGGCGTGCCGATCGTGGGGATCCTCTGGTGGCGGTTCGTGGGCAAGGGGCCGATCGAGTGGCTGATCGGGGTGCTCTCGGGCCGGTACCGGCTCCGCCGCCCTGTGCGGGTCGGTTCGGAACCCTAGCGTCGCGCGGGAGTCAGGTCGCGGCCTGGTGCAGGGGCTCGAGCGCGGAGTCGAGGGCCGCTTCCAGAGGCCACGCCGAGCGCATCGGCTGGCTGAGCACGAGGCCACCCTGGATCGCGGCGAGGATCACGACGGCAATGCGCTGGGGATCGACCGCCGGGTCGATCTGGCTGGCGGCCTGCATTTTCTTCACGCCCACGGCCAGCAGGTCCCGCCACTCGGCCATGCTGGCGCCGAGGAAGGCCTCGAGGTCGGGATCGGTCATCGCTGCCTGCGTCGCCAGCGACCCGATCGGGCACGCCCAGCGACCGAGGCCGAGGTAGTACTCCACCAGGGCGGCCCGCCACTGATTCCACGACTCCCAGGTGCTCAGGTCGTGGATGAACGGCTCCTGCGCCTCGAGCAGCTGGTGGCCCTCCCACGTCGCGACCTCGCGCACGAGCTCGGTCTTGCCGCCGGGAAAGTAGTGGAAGAGCTGGCTCTTGCTGGTGAGGGTGGCGGCGCGAACTGTGTCGAGGGTGGTGCCGCCGATCCCCGCGGCGAGGATCTGCTCGCCGGTGGCCTCGATGATCCGCTGGCGGGTGGCCCGGCCCCGCGCGGTGATCTTCTTCTCCTCCATGCATCGATCGTAGCGTGCTGGACCGCACGGTCCAGAATGTGGTACGAATGGACCGTGAAGTCCAATGGCAGAGTCCAGCCCATGTCCCCCGCCCCCCGAGCCCCCTTCGGAGCCGAGTCCACCGCACTCGAGGTGGTGGAGGGGATCGACCTGACCGGCCGGTTCGCGCTCGTCACCGGGGCGAGTTCCGGCATCGGGGTGGAGACCGCGCGGGCGTTGGCCGCTGCCGGGGCGAACGTCACTCTCGCGGTGCGGGATGTGGCGGCAGGAGCCCGCACCGCGGAGGAGATCCGCTCCAGCACCGACAACAGTACTGTGCGGGTGGCCCACCTCGACCTGGCCGACCTGGGCACGGTGCGGGCGTTGGCGGCGGGGTGGTCGGGCCCGTTGCACATCCTGGTCAACAACGCCGGCATCATGCACACCCCGGAGTTGCGGACGCCCTCCGGGTGGGAGTTGCAGTTCGCAGTGAACCACCTGGGCCATTTCGCACTCGCGACGGCGCTGCATCCCGCGCTGGCCGCCGCGGACGGGGCCCGGATCGTGGCGGTGAGCTCCAGCGGGCACGGGTCCAGCGACATCCGCTTCGACGACCTGTTCTTCGAGCGGGAGCCGTACGATTCGGGGCTCGCGTACGGGCAGTCGAAGAGCGCGAACGTCCTGTTCGCCCTCGAGGCCACCAGGCGTTGGGCGGATGACGGCATCGCCGCGGCCGCGCTCATGCCGGGCGGAATCTGGACGAACCTGCAGCGGCACTGGGACCCGGAGATGCTGGCGGGGATGAAGCGCCGGTATCCGGGCAAGAGCCCGGCGCAGGGAGCCGCGACCTCGGTCTTCGTCGCGACCCGGGCGGTGCTCGGCGTGGGAACGCCGGGCTACTACGAGGACTGCCACCCGGCGGCCGTAGTGCCGGCCATCGTCGACGGCATCCACGGTGTGCTCCCGCACGCGCTCGACCCGGACACCGCCCACCGGCTGTGGGACGTGTCCGCCGGGCTGGTCGCGTCGGTCTGACCTCTCGCCGAGTTGCCCCGATCTGGACGAGTTGCCCCGGCGCAGCGGGGCAACTCGTCCGCAGGTGGGCAACTCGGTGCGTTCGGCGGCATACTGGCGACAACACCTGCCCATGCCGCACCGTGGAAGGAACCCCGTGAGCTTCTGGATCTGTGCCACCTGCGGCGTCGAACATGCCGAGAACTCCGGCGTCTGCGCCATCTGCGCCGATGAACGGCAGTGGGTGCCGGCCACCGGCCAGCGCTGGAGCACGCTCTTCGACCTGCACGAGGCCGGCTACCGGGCCGACCTCCACGAGCTGGAACCCGACCTGTTCGGCATCGAGAGCACCCCGCACGTGGGCATCGGACAGCAGGCCAAGCTGCTCTGCACCCCCACGGGGAGCGTGCTCTGGGATCCGCTCGGGTTCGTGGACAACGACATCGCCAGTCAGGTACTCGCGCACGGCCCGGTGCGCGCGATCGTGGCCAGCCATCCGCACATGTTCGGTGTGCAGGTGGAGTGGAGCCACGCTCTCGGCGGGGTGCCCGTGCTGGTGGCCGAGGCCGACCTGGCCTGGGTCGCCAGGCCCGACCCGGTGATCGAACCCTGGTCGACCGAGGTGAGCCTGCTACCCGGCGTCACCCTGGTGCAGGTGGGCGGGCATTTTCCCGGCAGCGGGGTGATCCACTGGGCGGCCGGCGCCAGAGGACGCGGCGTGCTACTCAGCGGTGACACCGTGTTCGCCAACCCCGACCGCAGTTCGGTGAGCTTCATGCGCAGCTACCCCAACCGGCTGCCACTCTCGGGCCCGGTGGTGGAGCGCATCGCCCGCAGCCTGGAGAGATTCGACTTCGACAGGCTGTACGGCAACTTCGACAATGTGATCCAGGCGGATGCCCGCGCCGTCGTGCGCCGATCGGCCGACAGGCACTGGGGCTGGGTGCGCGGCGACTTCGACCACCTCACCTGAGGTTTCCTGCGCGCCGGTCAGGTGCGGCGCCGGTCAGATCGGGTGCGGGCTGCGCTCCGGCGGTTCGGGCAGAATGCGCAGCCCGGCCGGGGTGTTCGCCACCTGCACGAGCTCGTCGATCCAGGCCCGGTTGAGTGTGGGCTCACGCTTGCCGGAGAACTCGAAGTCCAGCGGCACCGCGGGGTTCAACCAGATGGAGCTGTGGCCGCTGCCGGACTCCTTCGACCTTTCCCAGGAGAACGCGAAACTCTCGCCCCGGCGCAGCTTGGCCACGATCACGACCTTGAGGTGGGCCAGGGTGCGATCGTCGATTTCCACCGAGATCGCCGGCGACCCGTAGATGAACTTGCCCATCGCATTCCTCGTTTTTGCTGGCGGGCCCGCACGATCCGAGTACCGGCGCGGCCCGGTGTCTCACGACGGAGTGTAGGCCGAGGCGGCCCGGCTGGCTAGAACGAGCGGCGGGCCGGAACGCCGGCCCGGCTACCGGCGCCCGTCGGTACCCTGGTCGATCTCCTCGACGGCCTCATTAAAGTCGGTGGCGTGCCGCTCGGCCTCGGCTTCGGTCTCGGCCGACGGCTCCTCCACCGCGAGGATGCGGGCGGGCGGGAACACCGGCAACGGAAACAGCGCGATCTCCCCCTCGAGGCTCTCCTCGGCCACATCCGCCACATCGAGCTCGGTGGCCGGGCCGAGCACCAGGGTGTGCGTGCGGGTGGTGCCGTCGGCTTCGAGGACCTTGATGTCGACCGCGATGCTCTCCTCTCCCTTGGAGTGCGCGGTCACGTAGCCGAGCAGGGCCTCCGCGACGTCGTCGCCGGTGAGGATGGTGCCGCCGGCGTAGGTGATGAGCTTCATGCCACCGACGATAACCTCGCGGCGGGGTCTTGGGAATAACCCGGCCCGGCTACCCGGCGAGCGCGTGCACCGCAGCCGAGCCCTCCGGCAGCACCACCTCGAGCGTGGTCTCGCCCAGCCGAAGGGCGACGACGGATGCGCCCAGGTAGTCGGCGTGCGGGCGCAGGCTGATCTCGTCGATCGCGGCCAGCGGAATCGTCAGGTGCGAGCGCGACAGGTCGGGGGTGCTGCCGCGGAGCAGCCAGGCCTTGCGCCCGAGGATGTGCAACTCGCGTTCGGTACGGCAGAGCACCGCCCCGTGCAGCGTCATCGGATAGAACGCGTGCACGGCGCGGCTGATAAGGCCGCCACGCGGCGTGAGCACCGTGCGGCCATGGGCGGCGAGCAGGCTCGCCCCCAACTCACGGCGCATCAGGTCGAAGTACGAGGTGACCAGGCCCACATCCTCTTTGCCCAGGTCGAGCAGATCGAGGTCGGCGGGCGGGTCGTCGGGCGCGGGGAGAGTCAGCACTGGGGTGGGTCGCATCGCTGCCAGGGAGAGTTCGCTCAACACGTCGACAAGGTGGGTGATCACGGCCTCGGATGACACGTTGTACGGCACCGTCAGGGTGTCCCCGGTGCCGGAGCGGATGTCCAGGCGACCGTCGACCAGGTCGACGGTGTCGGTCAGGGCCACGATGTCGGCGTAGTCGAACACGCTCCTGGTGTAGCCGGTGTTCGCCCGGCTCAGCACTATGAGCGCCTCCGGCGCCACCACGACGAGGTGGTCGTAGAGGTCCATGGTCGGCTGCGCGTCGCGACGGCTGATGTTGCGGGGCACCTTGAGCACCAGCCGGCTGGTGCTGAAATCCAGCGGATAGTCCCGGTACAGGCCGGGGACCTCGGTGGCGTCGCGCACCCGGTCTACCCAGGGGCCGAACGCGTCGAACTCCGCCGATCGTGTCATATCCGTCGCACTCACTGGCCGCCTTCTGCGAGCCCGCTCCGGTGCGCGCCCGCCAACGGCCGCTGTGCCGCTAATGCTCAGGCTAGACCGTGGGAGTGGCACCGGCCGACCGGCGGGAGCGGAGCGCCACCCGCACGAAGCCCCGACGAAGCCATCTTCGATACTGCTAGCACGATCGGGCACGCCTCAGGGTCGCGACGCGCCGACACCATCCCGACACTCTGCACAGCGCTGTCCCCAGGTTATCCACATCACAATCCACAGCCTGTGAGCAGTCAGGGCGGGGATTTCCACACCCTGTGCACAGACTTATCCACAGGTGTGCACACGAATGCAGGTTCGAAACTGCACCCCGTCACCGACGAATCGCCCTGGAGCGTCGAACGGATGCGGGCTACACTCCCCCGCATGCAGACCCAACACTATGAAATCGCAGTTCACGCACCCGTCGAGGTGGTGTGGGAGACGATGCTGGACGATGCCACCTACCGCCTCTGGGCGAGCGAGTTCCAGCCCGGCTCCTACTTCGAGGGCTCCTGGCTGCCGGGCAGCGAGATCCTCTTCCTGGGTGACAACGAAGACGGCACGAGCGGCATGGTGGGGGTGATCGCCGAACACCGCCCACACGAGTTCGTCTCGATCGAATACCGCGGGCAGATCGTGAACGGGATCGAGGACACCACGAGCGACGATGCGCTTGCCGTGGCCGGTACACACGAGAACTACACCTTCACCGAGGCCGGCGGGGTCACCACCGTCGTGGTGGACATCGATGTGGATGACCGCTACGCCGACATGTTCGCCGAGATGTGGCCCCGGGCCCTCATAGCCCTGCGGGACCTCGCCGAGGCCGAGGCGCACACTCACGGGCAGCATCAGGCCGACCGGGAGGACTGAACTCGGGGAGGGCGTCTTCCTTATCCCGGGGCCTGGAAGCACCGCGGTACCGGAGCTACACTCGCGCCATGCACAGCCAGCAATTCTCGATCCAGGTGCACGCGTCTGCCGTTCTTGTGTGGCAGACCATGTTCGACGACACAACTTACCGTCAGTGGACGAGCGTATTCAATCCGGATTCCTATTTCGAAGGTGACTGGTTGCCCGGCAGCGAGATTCGGTTCCTGGGCAGCAACCCGGATGGTGCTCACGGCGGCCTGACCGGGATGTTCGGTGTGATCACCGAGAACCGCCCCTATGAATTCGTTCTGATCGAGTACCAGGGCCAGATCGTCAACGACGTCGACGACACATCCAGCCGCGAGGCACGACAGCTGATCGGAGCACGCGAGTCGTACTCGCTCGACGAGGTCGATGGATTCACGACGATCACCGTGGACGTGGACACGGCAGACACCTACGCCGAACTGTTCGGCGAGCTGTGGCCGCAGGGACTGGCCAAGCTCAAGGAATTGGCCGAGACCAAGGCCGCGGAGGCGGCGAGCTCGAGCTGAACGGCCATGGCACTGCCGGTCCTGACCACCAAACTGTTCGTTCCGGCCGTCAGACCCCACGCCGTGTCCCGCCCGCGGCTCATCGAGAAGCTGCGTGACGGGCGCCGCGCCGGCCGCAAGCTGACGCTGGTGTCGGCCCCGGCCGGGTTCGGCAAGACCTCGGTGCTCAGCGAGTGGATGGCCGACGCCCGCCGGCGGGATCCCCTGCTGCGGGTCGCCTGGATCTCGCTCGACGCGGCCGACAACGACCCGGCCCGGTTCCTCGGCTATCTGATCAGCGCCCTGCAGGCTGCCGATCCCGCGCTCGAGCTGGGCGCGGTAACGGGCCAGCCGGGCTCGGACGAGCAGACCCTGACGGCCCTCATCAATGCCCTCGCCGCGAGCACCACCCCGATCATCCTGGTGCTCGATGATTTCCAGACCATCGAGGCGCAACCCGTCCGCGACGCCGTCTCGTTCTTGCTCGACCACCAGCCGCCCACGCTGCACCTCGCTCTGGCCAGCCGGTCGGACCCGCTCCTGCCGGTGGCCCGGCTACGCGCCGGCGGTCAGCTCACCGAGTTGCGGGCGGCCGACCTGCGCTTCACCCCCGCCGAGGCCGCCGGCTTTCTCACCGAGATAATGGGACTGAACCTGTCCGCCACGGATGTCGCGGTGCTCGACGCGCGCACGGAGGGGTGGATCGCCGGACTCCAGCTGGCCGCCCTGTCGCTGCGGGAGCGCGACGACGTGTCAGGCTTCATTGCGGGCTTCGCCGGCAGCAACCGGTTCGTCCTCGACTATCTCGTGGAGGAGGTGCTGCAACGCCAACCCGCGCCCGTGCGCGACTTCCTGCTGCGGACCTCCGTCCTGGACGGGCTGAACGGTGCGCTCTGCGACGCCGTCACCGGACTCACCGGAAGCAGCGAGATGCTGGCCGCCTTGGAACGGGACAACCTGTTCGTGGTTCCACTGGACGACCGGCGACAGTGGTACCGCTACCACCACCTGTTCGCCGATGTGCTCCGCGCCCGGCTGACCGGCCAGGATCCCGGCCTGCACGTTCTGCACACCCGCGCGAGCGAGTGGTACGAACGCAACGACCTCATCGAGGACGCCGTGAGACACGCTCTGGCGGCCGACGACGTCGAGCGGGCGGCCCGGCTGATCGAGCTCGCCGTTCCGTCCGTGCGGCTGAGCCGGCACGACGCCACCCTGCTGCGCTGGCTGGCGCTGTTGCCGCCACCCGTCATCCGTCGCCGGCCGGTTCTGGGCGTCTATCGCGCGTGGTCTTCGCTCGTCGCCGGCGATGTGGAGGCCGTTGAGCCCAGGCTCGCCGCCGCGGAAAGCGCCCTGGCCGCCCGCGACGAGACGGGGCGGCCGGCGCACGACTCGGCGCCGAGCGAGGAACTGCGCACCCTGCCTGTAACGATCGCCGTGTACCGGGCGGCGGTGGCGCAGGCCCGCGGAGACCTGGCCGGCATGAGAACCCACGCGCAACGGGCCCTGGACCTCACCGAACCCGGCGACCATCTGGGCCGCGGTGCGGCGGCCGGTTTCCTCGGGCTCGCCGCGTGGGCCACCGGCGACCTCGACGCCGGGGTGCGGGCGTTCGGCGAGGTCCGAGCCAGCCTGCGGCGGGCCGGCAACCTGGCGGATGCGCTCAGCACGACCATCCCCACCGCCGACATGCTCCTGGGCCAGGGCCGGCTGCGGGATGCCCAGCGGTCCTATGAGGACGCACTCGGGGAGGCGCTCCGGCTGAGTGCCGCAGAGGGCACTCCCCCGCAGTCCACCGGCGACCTGGAGGTGGGGCTCAGCGACATCCTGCGGGAGCAGAACGACCTGCCCGCTGCCCTGGCCCACCTGGCCGCGAGCGAGGCGCTCGGCGAACAGGCGCATTCGCACGAGAACCGGTACCGCTGGTTCGTGTCGATGGCACATATCCGGCAGGCGCAGGGAGACCCCGAGGCCGCGCTCGAGCTGCTCGGCACGGCGGAGCGGCACTACCGGCGCGGGTTCCTGCCGGAACTGCGCCCGATCCACGCGCAGACGGCCCGGGTGTGGATCAGCCAGGGACGCCTGGGCGAGGCCACCGCCTGGGCAAGGGCGCGGGGCCTGTCGAGCTCGGATGCCCCGACCTACCTCCGCGAATTCGAGCACCTCACCCTGGCCCGGCTGCTGATCGCCGGGCACCGGGCCGACCCCGGCGTCGGCCGGCACCGCCAGGCCCTGCACCTGCTGGGCAGGCTGCTCGCGACCGCCGAGACCGGGCGGCGCTGGGGCAGCGTGACCGAGATCCAGCTGCTGCAGGCGCTCGCGCACGCGGCGAACGGCGACACCGTCCGGGCGCTCGAGCCCCTGGAGACGGCCCTTCGCCGGGCGGAGCCGGAGGGGTACTGCCGGCTGTTCCTCGACGAGGGTGAACCGATGGCGGCGCTCCTGCGGCACGCCGCCGCTGCGGGAATCGCTCCCGACGCCGTCCGACGGTTGAGCGGCACCCTCGCGCCGGGCGGCCTGCAGGCGGGTGGGAGCGAGGCGCCGGTGGGCGGGCTCGCCGACCCGCTGAGCGAGCGCGAACGGCACGTGCTGCGGTTGTTGGCCAGCGAACTGAGCGGCCCCGACATCGCCCGCGAGCTCTACATCTCGCTGAACACCCTGCGCACCCACACCCGGCACATTTTCGGCAAGCTCGACGTGAACAGCCGCCCCGCCGCCGTGCGCCGGGCCGAGGCGCTGGGCCTGGTCTAGCGCAGGCGCCCGCCCGACTATCCGCACAATCACCACATCGATCACCATGCCGGGTGATGCCGCGTCACCAGGTCTCTCCGTAGATTCCAGTCATCCTCAGGTTGCCGCCTGGAGTCAATCGACATCATCCATCAAGGAGAACCGCCATGAGCGCCACCCGGTCCGCATCCACCTCTTCCGCCCCGACCCCAGCCACGCCAGCCCGAACCACCGTCACCCCGTCCGGCCTCACCCGCGCCGCCGGCGCATCCGCCGCACTGGCCGGACTGATCTACATCGTCATCCAGTTCATCCATCCCCGTGACGTCATCACCTCGATCACCACCCCGATGTGGCTGGTCGTGCACCTGCTCAGTATGAGCATGGCCGTACTGGCCCTGATCGGGCTGGCGGGCCTGTACCTCAGCCAGGTGCGCCGGCTCGGGGTGCTCGGCCTGATCGGCTACCTCATGTTCAGCCTCTTCTTCATCCTGCAGGCGGCCTTCAACTTCGCCGAGGCCCTCATCGCGCCCCTGCTCACGGATGCCGCACCGCAGTTCGCCACGGACTTCGTCGGCCTGTTCGGGCGCTACGCCAGCACGACCGACCTCGGCCCGTTGGCCCTGGTCGTGCCCGTGGGCAGCGCCCTCTATATCGTCGGCGCGCTTGTATTCGGCATCGCGCTCCTCCGGGCCCACGTCCTGTCCCGCGGCGCGAGCATCCTGCTCATCGTCGCCGCCGTGCTGACGCCCGTGGCCGGCCTGCTTCCGCACACCGTCGAACGGATGGCCGCGATTCCGATGGGTCTCGCACTGATCTGGCTCGGCTACTCGCTGTGGTCGACCCAGCGCCGGGCGGCGCAGCAGCCCACCGATGGTGCCGAAGGTACCAACGGCACCGCGGGCACCGCGGGCACCGAGCGAGGCATCCGCCGTGCCACCCCGACTCGCTGATCCGCACCGCTTCGAGATCCGCATCCAGGGGCAGCTGGATGCGGGCTGGAGCGACTGGTTCGACGGCTTCGAGCTGACCGACGGCCGAGACGGAACCACCATCCTGACCGGACCGGTCACCGACCAGGCCGCCCTGCACGGGATCCTGCGGCGCATCGGCGACGTGGGACTCACCCTCCTCTCGGTCAACCCGACGCCGTCCCGTCCCTAGGAGCTGACGCAGATGAACGACACACAGATCACCGAAACGCTCCGAACACCGCGCCCGCGCACCACCTGGCCGGTGCCGGCCGGGCTGATCCTGCTCAGCCTCATTCCGGTGCTGGCCGGGGCCGCCCGGCTCGGCGAACTGACCGGAGGGGCCGTGCCGACCGTGCACAACGCCCGGTTCCTCGACTCCCCGGTTCCGGTGCTGGCGCATATAGTCGGCGCCACGGTCTTCAGCCTGGTGGGAGCGTTCCAGTTCGTGCCGGCCCTGCGCCGGGGCCGCGCCGGCTGGCACCGGGTCGCGGGCCGCGTCCTCCTGCTCCCGGCCGGGCTGCTCGCGGCCCTCTCCGGCATGTGGATGGCGGCGTTCTACCCGCATCCGCCCGGCGACGGCCTGGTCATGTCGCTGCTTCGCCTGGTCTTCGGGGCTGCGATGGTGGCCAGCCTCGCCCTGGGCATCCGCGCGATCTCGCGCCGCGACCTCGTCGGCCACGGCAGCTGGATGACCCGGGCCTACGCGATCGGGGTGGCGGCCGGCACCCAGGCTCTCCTGCTCATCCCCGGAGCCATGCTGTTCGGACCCACAGACGAGCCCTCCCGAACGGTGATCATGGGCGTCGCCTGGCTGCTGAATCTGGCGGTGGCCGAAGGGATCATCCGTCGCCGCGCCCGGCACTCCGCCCGGTCGCCCCGGCCGGTTCGGTGACGGCGGTCCCGTTCCGTCAGTGGGCGTCGCCGGACCGGGCGGCCTCGAGGGCAGTTCGGCCGATACCCCGCGCGAGCCGGGGCGCAACGACGAGCAAGAGCACGAGAGCGATGACCGCTCCGACGAGGAAGCCGAGCTGCGGATCGGCCACGTCGACCACGGCGCCGACCACAATCGCGGCCCCTGCCGCACCCGCATTGACGGCCGTGTTGATCCAGCTGGAGGCCTCGGTGCGCACCTCGGCCGCCGTGAGCTCGTCGGCGCTGAGGTACCCGGTGATCAGTGCGGGCGCCAGGAAGAAGCCGACCGCCGCGAGCACGATCGCGAGGGCGAGCAGCCCGGGCAGCAATGCGAGGGCCGCGCACAGCAGGCTCATCGTCGTGCCGGTGACCACCAAGCGCACCCCGAGGGAGGCCCGCCAGACGCGTTGCCCATAGAACAACCCGCCGATCGCGCTGCCCGCGGCAAAGGCGGCCAGCAGCATCCCCGCCACCTGCACCGAGCCCGCACGCTCGGCCACGGCCGGGGCGGCCACCTCGACGGTGCCGAGCACGCATCCCACGGCCACGAGGGCGACCAGCACCAGGGCGAAGCCGGGCTGCCGCAGCGGACGCAGGGCCAGTGGCGCCGGCGTGCGGCGGGCGGTGCGCTGCCGTGAGGCCGCACCCCCGGTCATGCCCAGGGTGCCGAGCACCGCGATGCCGCCGGTCACCAGCAGCGCTGTCGCGGGGCTCGTCAGCGCGATGATCGCCGCGGCGATCAGCGGCCCGGTCGTGAACAGCACCTCCTCGCACACGGCGTCGATGCTGTACGCGCGGGTGCGCTGCGGGCCCGGAGCGGTGAGCGACCCCCAGATCACCCGCATGGCGGCGCCGAGCGGCGGCGGGAAGAGGCCGGTGAGGGCGGCGATGCCGACCACGAGCCCCACCGGGGCGTCGGGCCGGGTTGTCGCCCATGCCACCCCGCCGAGGCCGACCGCGAAGAGGATGCTCATGGCACCCAGCGCCATCCGCTGCCCGACCCGGTCGACGACCCGGGCGCGGTAGGGCGAGGCGATCACGTTCGCCAGCCCGAACGCCCCCGTGGCGGCGCCCGCCGCGGCGAACGAGCCGGTGCTCGTCTGCACGCTGAAGAGCAGGGCGAGCGTCACCATGGCGAACGACAGGCGCCCCAGCAGGGCGGGCAGGAACACCCGAAGGGCTCCCGGCGTGCGGAGCGCCTGCAGATAGCCGGCGATCACTCCGCTCCGGGATCGGAAGAGGGCGGGGCTTCGGAGGCCGGGGCGGCGGGGCCCGGCGCGACCGGGAAGAGGGTCACCGTGGCGGCGACCCTCACGGCTCCGGGTGTGCCGGCGGCGACGGCCTCGTCGTGCAGGAGCCGGCCCAGTTCACGTCCGAGGTCGCGCACGCGTTGCCATGCCTCGGCGGGCAGCCGTACCTCGGCGTCGGTGAAGACGATCGGCGCCCCCGGTTCGTAGCGGGCGCTGCGCTGCACCAGCTCGGCCGCCAGGGCGGACATCAACGCCCGGTGTTCGTCCGCATCCCCGCTGGCGAGGGCCTCGCCGGACGCGGGATCGTGCCGGTAGCGCTTGGCGACACCGCCACGCACCCGGGCTTCCTCGACCAGCTGCACGAGACCCGCCTGGGCCAACCGGCGCAGGTGGTAGCTCACGTTCGCCTGGCTCTCGCCGAGCACCCGGGCGGCCTCCGCGGCGCTCAGGCTCTCGGCCGTGAGCAGGGAGAGGAGCTTGAGCCGGAGCGGATGGGCCACCACGCGCAGGCCCTCGAGGTCGTGAGGAGTGGGCATGTGTTCAGGCTAGACATCCGTTCGCCTACTGTCAAACAACCCTTTGGGAGTGAGCGGGCGCAGGTGGGGCGGCGCAGGTGGGGCGGCGCAGGTGGGGCGGCGCAGGTGGGGCGGCGCAGGTGGGGCGGCGCAGGTGGCTCAGAGCAGACCCGTCAGCGCCGCCCACTGCAGCAGGATGACGGTCTTGCCGTCGACGATGCGGCCGTCGGCCACCATGAGTAGGGCGTCATCGACCGGGATCTCGAGCACCTCGATATCCTCGCCCTCCTCGGCCAGACCGCCGCCCGGAGCCACCCGATCGGCCGGTGCGTAGGCGGCCACGTAGAAGTGCACCCGCTCAGTGACCGAACCCGGGCTCATATACAGGTCGAAGACGTGCAGCAGCTCCCCCACGTCGACGCCGAGCTCCTCGCTCGCCTCGCGGCGGATCGCCACCTCGGGGGCATCGTCGTCGAGCAGCCCGGCGGCGGTCTCGATGAGCATGCCGTCGGGGTGGCCGTTGACGTAGGCGGGGTAGCGGAACTGGCGCGTGAGCAAAACCGTGCGGCGCAGCGGGTCGTAGAGCAGGATGGTGGCTCCGTTGCCGCGGTCATAGGTCTCGCGTTCCTGCCGCTCCACCCGGCCGTCGCGGCGCCGGTAGTCGAACGTAGTGCGGCGCAACACGTGCCACCCGTCGCTGGTCACCTCGACCTGGCCGATCGAGACGTCTGGATTGCCGTGCAGCCCCGTCGCGGTCAGGTGCAGACCGGTGCGGCCCCGGCCGTCGGGCCGGTCCATGCCGGGCCGGCCGGTGAGGGTGCCGTCGACTGCGGCGGTCACGGCTGCGGCTGCAGTGCGCCGACGCCGGGCACCTCGTCCAGACTCGTGTACACAGGGATGCCCAGGCGGCGGGCGATGACCACATCCTGGTCGGCACCCTGGGATTCACCGGGGAGCCTCAACACACCGTCGCACCGCTCGAGCAGGCGCTCGGCCGTGGGGTACATGACGTCGGCGGCCAACGGATGCGCGACATCCGTCACACCGGCACTGGCGAGCACGGGCAGCGCCACCCACTCGCCGATCATCGGCAGGTGGCCGGCGCGGAAGATCGGCCAGGCCGCCTCCTCGAGCCGGTCGAGGTTCTGGCGGAGGAGCACGGGGTCGTCGCCCGTGCCCGATCGGTACGGGCCGGCGATCAGGATCATCAGGGATGCGGTCATGTCGGCTAGAGTAGTACAACGTGCACAAACATGCACAAGTCGGAAGGAACGTGTAATGCTGGCAGCGGAACGACAGGCCCTCCTCCTTGCTCGACTGGCCCGCGACGGCAAGGTGGTCGCCAAGGAGATCGCGGCCGAGCTGGGCCTGTCCGACGACAGCGTGCGCCGTGACCTGCGCGAGCTCGCGGCCGCCGGCCTGTGCCAGCGGGTCTACGGCGGGGCGCTGCCCGTGTCGGCGGCGCTCGTGCAGTACGCGGAGCGCACCCTGGTGCAGCCGGCCAGCAAGGACCGGGTCGCCGCGCGCGCCGCGCGCCTGATCGTGCCCGGCAGTACCGTGATCCTCGACGGCGGTACGACCACCCTCGCCGTGGTGCACGCCCTCCCGCCGACACTGAGCTGCACGATCATCACCCACAGCCCCACGATCGCCGCCGCGTTGGTGCCGCACGAGGGCGTGGAGGTTTTTCTGCTCGGCGGCAGGCTGTTCAAGCACTCCGCGGTGACCTGCGGGGCCGCCGCAGTGGAGGCCGCCCAGGCGATCACGGCCGACCTGTTCCTGCTGGGGGTCACCGGGGTGCATCCCACCGCCGGCCTGACCACCGGCGACGTGGAGGAGGCCGCCATGAAGCGGGCCCTGGCCGGCCGGGCCGCCGACACCTTCGTGTTGGCCAGCGCCGAGAAGATCGGGGCGGCCTCGCCCTACCGGGTGCTGCCGTTCGCCGAGATTGCGGGAATCGTCACCGACACCGCCGCGGACGATGCGACTCTGGTCGACCTGCGCGACGCCGGCGTGGCCATCCTGGCTGCCTGACCTGACCCCGGCGCGGGCGCGCGGGCCGGGCGGCTATTCGCGCAGGCCGAAGCGGCTGTGGATGGGGGCACTCCAGCGCGGCGCCCACCAGAGGATGCGCTCGAGAGAGGTCATCACCGCGGGCACGAGCACGATCCGCACCAGCGTCGCATCCAGCAACACGGCCACCGCCAGGGCGGTGCCGATCTGCTTCATCTGCATCAGCTCGCCGGTGGCGAAGCCCGCGAAGACCAGCACGATGATCAACGCCGCCGAGGTGATGATGCGGCCGGAGCTCTGCAGGCCGGTCTCGATGGCCTTGCGGGTGCTCTCGCCACGGTCGTGGTGTTCCTTGATGCGCGCCAGCAGGAACATCTCGTAGTCCATGGCCAGGCCGAAGCCGAAGGTGAGCACCAGCGTGAGCACGAGGGCGTCGACACCGGAGATGGTGTCGGGGTCGAAATCCAGCACCCCAGACAGGTTGCCCTCCTGGAACCCCCACACCAGCACGCCGGCCGCCGCGCCCAGGGAGATGGCACTGATGACCAGGGCGGTGAGCGGGATGATCACCGATCCGGTCATCAGGAACAGCAACACGAAGGTGGCCAGGGCGATGATCAACACCGCCCAGGGAGCTCCACTGGCCAGCGAGTCGAGGTAGTCAACGGCCTGCGCGTCAGCGCCGCCGACCCAGTTGTCGAAGGCCGGCCGGTCGGCCCGGATCTCCCGCACCACGTCGGCGCCCTGGTGCGTGTCCACGGCAACCCTGGACACCCAGTAGCCGTTGGTCTCGACCGGCGGCGCCACATCCGTCACCCCGGGCAGGGCGGCGACATCGGCCGCCCAAGCCGCCGCCGCGGCCTCGTCGGTGCTGGACACCAGCTGCACCCGTGGTGCGGTGGCAAGGGGGAACTCCTCGTTCAGGGTGGTGACGAAGTCGTACTGGCTCGACGACCGGGGGATGGCGTCGTCGGCACTGTTGGCCACCGTCATCGACAGCACCGGGCTGCTCAGCAGCAACAGCACGGCGGCACCGCCGAGCGCCACGAGCACCGGAGCCCGCTGCACGAGCCGGGCCAGCTTCGAGAAGACGCCTTCCTCCGGCGCGATGTCGCCGAACCGGGTGAGCCACGCTCCGACGCCCGGGATGCGGGTGAGCACGCCGGGCTGCACCAGCCGTTCACCGAGGTAGCCGAGCAACGCCGGCACCAGGACGAGCGCGGTGAGGATGGCGATGAGCACCACGCAGATCGCGCCGATGGCGATGGCGCGGATGATCGACGGTTCGAACACGAGCAGCCCCGCGGTGGCGATCGCGAAGGTGAGTCCGGAGTAGAGCACGGTGCGCCCGGCGGTGTTGACCGTGCTGCCCACAGCTTGGAGCATCAGTTCATGACGGCTGTGTCGGTGGTGTGGGAGGGTGGCCAGTTCCGCGGTTTGCAGCGGCGGCACATCCGCAAACGGCTCACCGTGCGGGCCCGGCGGGGCGCCGGGGCCACCTCCGCCCACCCGCGCCCGGAACTCCTCCCGGAACCGGCTCACCATCAACAGCCCGTAGTCGATCGAGAGTCCGAGGCCGATCACGGTGATCACGTTCATCACGGTGATGCCGATGTCCATCACGAACGTGAACGCGAAGAGCATCCCGAGCGCGCCGATGATCGACGCGATGGCACCGACCAGCGGGATGCCGGCCGCGAGGAAGCCGCCGAAGATGATCAGCATCACCAGGAGCGCGATCGGCAGGGCGATCAGCTCGCCCTTCTGCAGGTCGGACTCGGCGACGGCGATCAGCGACTCCACGATGAGGGGCGTGCCGCCGACCTCCACCTGGGCGCCCGGGTCGAGCTGGCCGATCTCGTCGGCGGCCACCTGCAGCCGGCGTTGAACATAGGTGAGCAGTGGGTCACTGACGACGCCGTCGGTGGCCTGCATGGCCACGGTGAAGAGCATCCCCTCACCGTCCGCGGAGAGCAGCGGCGCTGCCGCCGGGTTCGGGCTCCCATCGGGCAGGGGCGGGATGACGAGCGGGTTGATCACCCGGCTGACCCCGTTGACCTGCTCAAGGCGCAGAGTGGCGGAGTCCAGGATCGCGGCGAGGTCGGGCGAATCAAGATCGGTGGGGTGCACGAGCAGCGACAGGGACTCGGTCTGCTCACTCTCCGGACCCGCGATCAGGTCGGCGGCAGCTTGCGCTTCGCCGTCCACCGACGGACCGGCGCTGGAGAGCCTCTGGAAGAGGCTCTCGCCGCCGACCCCGAGCAGCGCCGTGGCCAGACAGGCGCCGAGCGCCACCACCCAGCACAGCAAGGAGATCAGACGATGGCGGGCGACGCTCACACCCAGTTTTCGCAACATGGCGGTCCTCCACTCGTGAACGCGCGCCCGCTGCACCGGATGCGCCCGCTCCCCGGTCGTTCCGCGGCCAAACTACTCCCGTGCGGGCGGACCGGACTACCCTGCAGGCATGACCAGCCACGGGGAACCGATTCCGCTCGAGCAGTTTTTCGCGGGCAGGGATCCGCACGCACGGGCGCTGTTCGATGCCGTGCGGTCGGTCATCCTGTCGATCGGCGAGACCGAAATCCGCGTCACCACCAGTCAGATCGCCTTCCGCCGGCAGCGGTCGTTCGCGTGGACGTGGCTCCCGGGTCAGTACCTCTCCGGCGACGTCGCCCCGCTCGTGCTGTCGGTCGACCTGGACAGGTTCGACACGTCAGCGCAGTGGAAAGAGGTGGTGGAGCCCACCCTCAACCACTTCATGCACCACCTCGAATTGCACTCGCCCGCAGACCTGGACCCCGGCGTGCTCGACTGCCTGCGTGAAGCCTGGTCCAAGGCCGGCTGAGATGCCGCTCTGGTCAGCCCAGGGGTGAGCCGGTGGGGTTCACCAGCAGGAAATCGGTGAGCTGGACCCAGCCCTCGGACTCCGGGTAGGTCGTCGTGTCCCCGGAGATCCTGGCCGAGCCGACGCCCATTCCCGAGGTGGACATCCCGCTCTCGTTCGAGCTGCACCCCGCGACGGCCGTATCGGTGTCGAGATTGTTCACCTGGATGATGCAGGCGCTCTTCTGGCCGCTGTCCGGATCGGTCATCGACGAGACGAAGTAGTCGACGTGACCGACGGTTCCGACGAAACGGCTTGACTCCTGGTCGACATTCCAGTCCGCCGTCCAGTCGGGCAGGACGTCCTCGGCCTCTCGGGGCGTGGCCAAAACCTCGCTCACCCGCGGATACGAATTGGCGGGCGCGCAGCCGGCCAGGCCGAGCATCCCACCGGCGAGGAGCGTCGCCGCCAGCCAGGCTGTGCCGGTCGTCGTCCTGTGCCTCATCCGAGCCCCCCGCTCATTCAGACCGATGCATTCCCGCCGTCGGTCGTGGCCGAAATCTAGCACGTCCGCATTGTCCGAGTTGCGGCGGTGGTGCTACGCGCTGGCCTCGGGCACGAAGCGATTGACGACCTCCGCGCGGCTCTCGTCTTCACTGGCGAGGACTCCGCCGTTCGCGACGATGTCCGGCGTGATCTCCTCGAAAACGATCCGGACGTCGCCGCGGCGTGCACCCAGGGTCAGAACGGCGCTGTTGGTGACGTCGTGAACGAAGGCTCGGCGCTGGTTGATGTCGCGGCCTGCGAGGAGTTGAACGGTGATATTGGGCATGTGTGCTCCTTCGCATCCTCGCCCGCCGGATTGGCGGGCAAGCGTGTCTTCATCTAGACGATGGTGTTGCTCAGTGTGCCGATGCCGGCGAGGGTGATGTCGACGGTGTCACCCGGCTGCACGGGGAGGTCGGTGCCGGGGGCCCCGGTGAGCACCACGTCCCCGGGCTCGAGGGTGAGCCACCTCGTCACGTAGACGAGCGTGGCGGCGACCGAGGAGGGCAGGTTGAACGAGCCCGAGTTGACCACGACGGCACCGTTGATGACCACCTGGGTGGCAACGTTCTCGGGGTCGGCCAGTTCGGTTTCGATCCACGGGCCGAGCGGGGTGTAGTTCTTGCCGCTCTTGCCCTGGAAGTTGCGCTGGTCGACCGGGCACTGGTCGACGTTGGTGACGTCGTTGGCCACGGTGTAGCCGAGCACGGCGTCGAAGGCGTTCTCGAGAGTGAGATTCGTGGCCGTGGAACCGATCACGACGGCGAGCTCGCCCTCGATGTTCACGGTGCCCACGTCGCGCACGGCGTAGATGTCGTCGCCGGTGCCGGCGACGGTGTGCACCGACTTGTGCCAGGCCTGCATGGGCAGGGGGTTGCCCGGCTCGTTGTGGCCGATGCCGACCACCACGCGCGGGTCGACCGCGGCGAGCAGTACGGCGTCCGCGGCCGGGATCGACTCGCCGGTGTAGACGAGCGGTGCGGCGAACGGGTCGGTGACGACGGTCCAGCTGTCACCGGTGGCGACAGCGTAACGCGGGCCGGTCGGGGTTTAGAGTCGGGCGATGCGCATGAGTTACTTTCCTGGATGGGAGGGGACGAACGAGGCGCCGTGCGTGCACACGGCGCCCCTCGTGCGGGTGCTGGACTACTTCACGGCCAGCGAGGCGCGGGTGCTCTCGCCGATGACGCCGTGTTCCCAGCGACCCTCGTTCAGGTCCTTGGCGATGCGACGGTACTTGTCATCGCTCATGTTGTAGATGAAGTAGATGATGATGGCGGCGATGGTGAGAGCAAGGGCCGGGTAGAGCGTCATGACCGCCTTGATTCCCAGCAGCGTCGCATCCGACTGCTCGGCGGCCTGCGCGACATAACCGGAGACGGCCAACATGCCGGCACCGACCAGGGCGGCGAGGGACTGCGAGACCTTGCGGGAGAAGCTGAAGGCCGCGTAGGTCATGCCCTCCCGGCGCACGCCGGTGTGCCATTCGCCGTAGTCGATGGTGTCGGAGACGAACGCCCAGGTGATGCCGTTCGGGATCGACAGCGCGACATACCCGATGGTGACCAGGATCATGAACGTCCACAGGTTGGTCGGAATGATGAAGTTCAGGCCGTTGGCGGCCACCGCGATGGCGAAGCTGACCATGACTGTGCGCTTCTTGCCGAAACGCACCACCAGCTTCGGAATGAACATGATGCCCACGATGGAGGCACCGATCATCACAAAGTTGAGCACGGCCATCAGCGCGATGTTGCCGAGATTGAATTCGGCGAAGAAGATCATCATCATGTTGTTCACGTTCATCGAGGAGATGGTGAACAGGCTCATCAGCACGAGGCCGAGCAGCGGGCGGTTGGTGAGCACGGCGCGGGCGTAGTCCTTGATGCCCGTCTTCTCCTTATTGGCTTCGCGGTTCACGACCACGTGTTCCTTGGTGCCGCGGTAGCAGAGCACGAAGGAGACCATCCCGAGGACTGACATGGCGACGGCGGCCCACATGTAGTTCTGCGCGGTCATGCCACCGAGCATCATCATGATCGGGATGAAGGCGATGCCGCAGATCCACTGGGCGCCGAGCGAGCCGGCCTGGCGGGAGGTGGCGAGCTGGGCACGTTCCTTGATGTTGCGGGTCATCACCGAGGCCAACGAACCGTACGGGCCGTTGACGAAGGAGTAGACACCGCCCCAGATGGCGTAGGAGCCGGCAGCGAAGGCGATCTTCCAGCCCATCGACACATCCGGCATGGTGAAGGTGACCACGGTCATGACAGCGAGGACGAATGCCGACACCATCATCACCGGGCGGAACTTGCCACGCTTGCCGACCTTGCGGCCGTCGATGAAGAGCGCCGCGACGGTGTCCATCACGGCGTCGAAGAGCTTGACCAGAACGAAGATCAACGCGACGACCGCCGGGCCGATGCCCGCGGTGTCGATCCAGAACTTGGTGAGGTAGGCCTGCCCGAGGTCGAACATGAACCCGTTGCCGAGGTCACCGAACCCGTAGGCCACCTTCTCCTTGCCGGTGAGGGTGCCTTCAGCCTCTTCGACGTCGTCGATGGGCGCTGCGTCCGGGACGACGGCAATGCTGTCTTGGATACTCATTGGTCACTCACTGGTTCCTCTGCTTTGAGCTTCAGTGACGACGACGCGGTGTTCCGCTGCACAGAATTCATGTCCGCCGCACAGACCTACATTAGGGGCGCAGCGCTCCGCATGGCGGGACCAAGGTCCCATTTTCGGCTTCGAAGTTCCACGCCGGGCGCAATCATTGGTATACTGTTCCGCGAGACGGAACATTGGCCTTCGCCGCGTCCCGCGGCAGCTGACCCAGAGCTCCCCAGGAAATGAGATAAACAATGCAGTTGCGTCATTCCACCCATCCCAGCCAGATCCGCAGCTTCGACACCGCTGCGCTCCGCGAGAACTACCTCGTCGACGACCTCTTCGCCGACGACGAGTTCCGCGCCACCTATACCCACGAAGACCGGATCGTCTTGGGCGGGGCGCGACCCGTTGCCGGCCCGATCGCTCTGGGAAGCTTCGACCTGCTGCGCACCGACACGTTCTTTGAAAACCGGGAGGCCGGGATCATCAACGTCGGCGGCGCCGGAACCATCACGGTCGACGGCACCGGCTACGACCTCGAGCCGGGCGCGTGCCTCTATATCGGGCGCGGTGTCTCCGATGTGGTCTTCGCCAGCGCCGACGGGGCCGCTCCGGCCGCCTTCTACCTCTTCTCCGCCACCGCGCACACCGCCTACCCCACGACGCTGGTGGGCCGGGGCCAGGGCACCGTCCGGGAGCTGGGCGACGCATCCACCTCGAACGAACGCACGATCAACCAGTACATCCACGCCAACGGTGTGCAGAGCTGCCAGGTGGTGATGGGCGTGACCGTTCTGAGCACCGGCAGCATGTGGAACACCATGCCGGCGCACACTCACGACCGCCGCACGGAGTGCTACCTGTACTTCGACCTGGCGCCGGAGCACCGCGTGATCCACCTGATGGGCGAACCCACCGAAAGCCGCCACCTGGTCGTGGCCAACAACGAGGCCGTCATCTCACCCAGCTGGTCACTGCACAGCGGCTTCGCCACCGGCAGCTACTCGTTCGTCTGGGCGATGGCCGGCGAGAACAAGGCCTTCGACGACATGGACCACGTGCAGCCGGCCGAACTGAGGTAACCGCTCACCCTGTGTTCACCTGGGCGCAGGAGTCGTCGGCGGCCGTGCGCCCGGTGAGGCCGTCCAGCCGCTCCGGGGCCGGCGTGGCAGGTGTCGTCGTCGGCGCCGCGGCATCCGGTTCGGCAGGGTCCGCGCCCGCCGGCGCCTCAGGGTCCTCCGCGGGCGGCCAGACCACCAGGGGTTCGTCGGTCGCGGGGGCGGGAGCCAACGAGAACGGCTCGTCGGCGGCGATTTTGGCGAACATGGTGGCGGCAAGGTCCCGCATGGGCACGACTCGGCCCGGGTAGTCCGGATCCTCCGTGCTGCCCGGGTACTGCACGAAGACCAGTCGGTCCAGGTCGATGTCCGCCAGCGCCAGGGCCATCGACACCATGGTGTCGGTGTGGGCGAGGCTGGTGGAGAGGTGGATGTTGCTGGCCGCCATGTTTGCCAGCGAGTACAGCCTGGGCAGGTCGGTGAGGGTGTCGTCTCCGCGGACGGTGCGCATCAACGAGGCCAGGTAGAGCTGCTGCGACGTGATCCGGGAGAGGTCGCTGCCGTCGCCGACTCCGTGGCGGCTGCGCAGGAAGGCCAGGGCGGTGTCGCCGGCTACGATGCTGGTGCCGGCGGGCAGCGACAGGCCGGCCTGCGGATCGTCGACGGGCTCGGTCAGGCAGACCGGCACGCCGCCGACCGCATCGCTGAGCCGCACGACGGCGGCGAAGGATGCCAGCCCCGCGTAGGGAATGTCGAGCCCGGTGAGCTGCTCCACCGTGTCGACCACGCAGGGCAGCCCACCGCGCCCCATCGCCTCGTTGACCGGGGCAGCTTGCAGCGCGCCGCGCACCGCGCCGGTGCCGGCGTCGGTGCACTCCGGATGCGCCACGATGAGGTCCCGGGGAATGCTGACGACCACGGCGTTCGTGTGGTCCGCCGATACGTGCACCAGGATGTTGACGTCGTTGAGGGCGGTCTCCCTCTCGCCGTAGGTCGCCCCCTGGGCCGCGTCGTTGTCCACACCGACGATGAGCAGGTTGAAGCCGTTCTCGTAGCTGCCGATCCCCGGCGGCGGGTCATCGCCGCGGCCGTCGACGCTGCCGATGTTGATATCGATCGAGTTGGCGGCCACCGTGCTGCTGACCTGCCAGAGCGCGAACGCCGCCAGAGCGGCGCCGCTGACGAGGAGCACCGCCAGGCCCAGGGCCACGGTGCCCAGGATGCCCGCCACGGCGTGCGACCTCTTCAGTCGCCCGTGCCGGGCGCTGCCCGTCGTGTGCTGCACTTCGGTCACCGGTTCGGCCCATCCGCAGCACCCTCGGAGCGCTGCCCCAGACGGATTTCAACGCCGCGAGCTGCTGCGTCCGTCGGACGGGAGCATAGTCTGGCCGCTGCATCCCAGCCAGAGCTGAGCCGGGGGTGCCCATCGACGGGCTCCCGGCTAGGTGTGCGGCGCCGGTTCGGTTAGACGGCGACGTCCCCGCGCCAGCCGCCACTCTGGTTGGCGGGGTCCTCCACGAACGTCTTGAACTGCTTGAGGTCCTTGCGGATCACGTGGTCGTCAACGCCGAACACGGCGCCGACCTTCTCCAGGAACCCTTCGGCGTCCCAGTCCAGTTGTACGGTCACCCTGGACGTGGTGTCACTCAGGCGGTGGAACGTGACCACGCCGGCGTGCTTCTCGTCGCCGGAAATGCTCTTCCAGGCGACCCGCTCGTCGGGGTGCTGCTCGGTGATCTCAGCATCGAACTCACGTTCGGCTCCGCCGACCTTCACTTTCCAGTGCGTGTGGGTGTCGTCGATCTGGCGGATGCTCTCGACGAAGTCGAGGAAGTGCGGGAAGGACTCGAACTGGGTCCACTGGTCATACGCGGTGCGCACGGGAACGTCTACGTCGATCGTTTCGATTACCTGGGTCACGGGGTTCATCCTCTGTTCCTAGAAAAGCGTGCCCTGCGCTGCCGATCGGGTCTGGCGGGCAGGTCACAGCCGGGTGGGCGGACTGGATCGTGCGAGTGTTCGTCTACCTATGACGCATCCAGGCGCCCATTCGTCACGGCGGCGGCCGGATTCATGGTGGATCCGACCGCCGGAGGCGAGTTACGCCTTGCCGACCGGACGGGTCGAGTCCTTCGCGGTGGGCTTGCGGGGCTTCCGGTCCTCCGCGCTGACCATCCAGATGTACTGCTCCAGCTTGAGGATGAAGCCGTTCAGAATATCGGCACTGGCCGGGTCTTCTTCGTCGACGGCCTCGTGAACGTCACGGATGTTGTCGACGGTTGCGGTCAGCAGAGCCGTCACGAGGCCCACGGTCTCTGTGGTGTCGACCTCTCCGGCGGGGAACTTGGGCAGATGTGTGGTCTTGGTGACCGTCTCGGTGCGCCCGTCGGGCAGGGCGTCGAGCGCACGCATCCGCTCGGCCAGCTCATCGGTGAAGATGCGGGCGTCGTCGATGATCTCGTCGAGCTGCAGGTGCAGGTCGCGGAAATTCTTGCCCACCACGCTCCAGTGCGCCTGCTTGCCCTGGATGTGGAGCTCGATCAGGTCGACGAGCACGGACTGGAGGTTGCTGCCGAGCTCTGCGGATGCCTTCATGGGATTCCCTTCATCACCAGCGGGAACGGTGGCGGCCGAGGGTTCAGCCGGCGTCCCGCCTGTTTGAGACAGCACACTAGCAGCGCCCACCGACAAGATCGGGACTCAGCTTTTTCTCAGTTTCGCCGGCTGTGCGACGGATATTGTTTCCACTCTCTCGCACCTTCGTGCGAATAATTCCAGAACGAAAGAGCATCATGACCGCCGCCGCGTCCCGTTCCCTGCCCTACCCGTTGGGTGCCACCCTCGTCGACGGGGGCGTCGACATGGCGGTGTATTCCGAGACGGCCGACAGCATCGACTTCTGCGTTTTCGACGACGACGGCACGGAGACGCGCACTGCGCTCACCCAGCGCACCGGTCACGTCTTCCACGGCATCGTGCCCGGCGCCGCAGTGGGCACCCGGTACGGCCTAAGGGTGCACGGTCCCTGGGATCCCGCCAACGGACTGCGCCACAATGGCAACAAGCTGCTGCTGGACCCGCACGCCACCGCCGTCTCTGGGGGCTACAGCTGGGGCCAGGAGGTTTTCGGCCACGACCAGCAGAATCCCGATGAGATGGATACGAGCGATTCCGCCGGACGCACGCCGCTCTGTGTGATCACCGACCCGGCCTTCGACTGGGCCGACGACGCGGCACCGCTCACCCCGCTGGCCGAATCGGTCATCTACGAGGTGCACGTCAAGGGCTTCACCCAGACCCACCCCGACGTGCCCGAAGACATCCGCGGCACCTACGCCGGCCTGGCCAGCCCGGCGGCGATCAAGCACTTCACCGACCTCGGCGTGACCGCGGTGGAGCTCATCCCGGTGCAGCAGTTCGTGCAGGACAGCCACCTCGAGGAGAAGGGCCTGCGCAACTACTGGGGCTACAACACCATCGGTTTCTTTGCCCCGCACGGCGACTACGCCGCGGCCGGCGACACCGGCGCCCAGGTGAACGAATTCAAGGAGATGGTCAAGGCGCTGCACGCCGCCGGCCTCGAGGTGATCCTCGACGTGGTCTACAACCACACCGCCGAGGGCAACCACATGGGTCCCACCCTCTCGTTCAAGGGCATCGACAACGAGGCGTATTACCGCCTGGTGGAGGGTGACCGCGGCAACTACTTCGACACCACAGGCACCGGCAACAGCGTGAACGTGAGCCACCCGGCCGCGCTCGGCCTGATCATGGATTCGCTGCGTTACTGGGTCACCGAGATGCACGTCGACGGCTTCCGCTTCGACCTGGCCACGACCCTGACCCGGCAGGGCGGCGACGCCGAACTGCACAGCGCCTTCCTCACCCTCATCCAGCAGGACCCGGTGCTCGCGCCGGTGAAGATGATCGCCGAGCCCTGGGACACCGCCGGCTACCAGGTCGGCGGCTTCCCGGCGGACTGGTCGGAGTGGAACGGCAAGTTCCGCGACGACGTGCGCGGGTTCTGGCACGGCAACGCCTCGCTGCTCAGCACCCTGTCGCAGCGGGTGCTCGGCAGCCCCGACGTCTACGAGGCGGACCGCCGCTCACCGCTGTCGAGCGTGAACTTCGTGACCGCGCACGACGGCTTCACCCTGGCCGACCTCACCATGTACGACGAGAAGCACAACGAGGCCAACGGCGAAAACAACAACGACGGCGAGAGCGACAACCAGTCCACCAACAACGGTGTCGAAGGCCCCACCGATGACGCCGAGGTGAACGAACGCCGAGACCGGATGCGCCGCAACCTCCTGGCCACCCTGCTGCTGTCCGCCGGTGTGCCGATGATCCTCGGTGGCGACGAACTCGGCCGCAGCCAGGGCGGCAACAACAACGCCTACTGCCAGGACGACGACATCTCCTGGTTCGATTGGGCCAACACCGACGACGCCTTGCTGGCCTTCACCCGCAGCCTGCTCGAGCTGCGCCGGGAGAACCCGGCGCTGCGGCCGGCCTGGTTCCGGCAGGCGCCGGGCCCCGACGCCGTCGACACCGTGCGGGTGCTCAGGGCGGATGCCGAGGAGTTCGCCGACGCGGACTGGACCGACGACGATGCCCACGCCATCACCTTCGTGCTCGAGCACGACGGCGCGGACGCCTTTGCCCTGCTGCTGAACGCCGCCGCCAACGGGGTGGAGTTCACGGTTCCCGCGGCCCCCAGCGGGGCGTGGGAACTCGCCGCCTCGAGCGACCCGGGCCAGCAGGTGGCGGCCCCGGTGAGCACGCTGATCGTGCGGGACGGCTCATTCACGCTGCTGCGCTCGCGCGTCTAGCGCGCCGGTTGCGCGCGTGTTTGGCTGTCGGCCAAGATAGAAGCGCCGCCAGTGCCAATTTTCGGGGTTCGAGCTCTGGCGCGCGTCCTCTGTTCTGTTGTGCGGGCCGCACACCGTTCTGCGTCCTGGGCCCCAGCACCCGTTGAAAGGCACCACCATGTCCCGCACCACCGCACGCCCGCGCACCGCTCTGATCGTCGCCGTATTCTCGGTCGGCGCTCTGGCCCTGTCAGGCTGCAGCGCAATCAGCGACCTGTTCCCCAAGGAAGCCGCCCGCGACGCCGAGACGCAGCAGATCAGCGAGGCCGGCAAGGCCGACGTCTTCACGCTGGCCGTCGGTGACTGCTTCAACGACCAGGACGCCGAGCAGATCGACAGCGTGCAGGCCATCCCGTGCTCCGATGCCCACGACTACGAGGCCTACTTCGCGTTCGATGTGAGCGACGACGCGACCTTCCCCGGTGACGACGTCATCACCCAGGTCGCCGAGGACCGCTGCATGACCGAATTCGCCACCTTCTACGGCAAGAACTACGCGGATGCAGCACCGATGGACTTCAACTACCTATCCCCCACCGAGGGGGGCTGGGAGGACGGCGACCACGAGATCCTCTGCCTGATCATGGGCGCCGACAAGACCACAGGCTCGCTGGCAGGCGCGGGCGTCTGAGGCGCGACTGCACTCAGCCGCCTGAGAGCGGGATCACGGGCGACGCATAGAAAACTCTTATGTTCCGTGCAGCCCACATGCAGGCCATAGGGCGTACGGTTACACCAGGAGTTCCCCCACTCCCACGATTGGCCCCGGTGCCAGCTCCCTTTCCCCCAAAGCGCGAGCGGCACCGGGGCTTTTTCATGCCCGCGTTGAGGAGGCGTGACAAAGTCCCGCGTAGGTGCATTTAATGGATCCTCACGCCACAGACCGGCGTTCCATCCAGTGCTCCGGGGTGGCCACGACTTCGAAGCCGAACTTGGCGTAGAGGCCGTGGGCGGTGGAGGTGGCCAGCACCACCCGCCGCAGGTTGAGGCTGTCGAGCACCGCGCCGACGTTCTCGATCAGCTCCACACCCACGCCCTGACCGCGCACGGCCGGGTCGACGAACACGTCGCAGAGCCAGGCGAAGGTGACCGAGTCGGTCACCAGACGCGCATACGCCACCTGGCGGCCCGTCGCCACCTCGAACATGCCGAAGTTGGCCGATGCGTCCATGGCGGCATCCTGCACGGCTCGGTCTCGACCCAGGGCCCAGTACGCCTCGGTGCTCAGCCAGGCGTGCACTAGGCCGCGATCCATCTCGTCCCGGTCGGCAGAAAAGCGGTAGGCGGCATCCGTCATGCGCTCACTCAACCGGAACAGGGCCGGTGGCGCAAATCCCGCGCCGACCCGGGCGTTAGGGGTTCGTTAGGAAACCAACGGGGCGGTTCGGGCGGGTGTTTACTCAGTTCGTGCTCGAGCGGAGCACGGGTGCCGGCCGGCAAACCGGCGGCCAACGGATGGAGATAATCGCATGCTCGACCTTGTCTACGTGCTCGGCGTCATCGCCGTGTTCGCGCTCATCGGCCTCGTGGCCTGGGGGGTGGCGAAGCTGTGATCGTGTTCGACATCGTCGCGGCCGTGCTCGCCGTGGCCGCCATCGGCTATCTGGTCTTCGCCCTGGTGAAACCGGAGCGGTTCTAGTGTCCGTCTGGCTGGGCATCCTGCAGGCCCTCACCCTCGTTGCCGTGCTCGTCGTGCTGTACCGCCCGCTCGGCGACTACATGGCCACCATCTACACCTCGCACAAGGACTTACGCGTCGAGCGCGGTTTCTACCGGCTGATCGGGGTGGATGCCCGCAGCCAGCAGACCTGGTCGGCGTACCTGCGCGGCGTGCTCGCCTTCTCGCTGATCGGGGTGCTGTTCGTCTACGCGATCCAGCGCGCCCAGGCCGTGTTGCCGTACTCGCTGGGTTTTGACGCCGTACCGGAGGGGCTCTCGTTCAACACAGCAATCTCCTTCGTGACCAACACGAACTGGCAGTCCTACTCCCCCGATGTGACCCTGGGCTACACGGTGCAGCTGGCCGGCCTGGCCGTGCAGAACTTCGTCTCCTCGGCCGTGGGACTGGCCGTGGCGATCGCCCTGGTGCGCGGCCTGATGCTGCGCCGCTCCGGCACCATCGGCAACTTCTGGGTGGACCTCACCCGCGGGGTGCTGCGGCTGTTGCTGCCGCTGGCGGTGATCGCCGCGATCGTGCTGCTGGCCGGCGGGGTGATCCAGAATTTCACCGGATTCACCGATGTGACCACCCTCACCGGCGCCACCCAGTCGATCCCCGGCGGCCCGGTGGCCTCCCAGGAGGCCATCAAGGAGCTCGGCACCAACGGCGGCGGCTTCTTCAACGCCAACTCGGCGCATCCGTTCGAGAACCCGAGCGGCTGGACCAGCCTGTTCGAGATCGTGCTGATGCTGGCCATCCCGTTCAGCCTGCCGCGCACCTTCGGCACCATGGTGGGCGACAAGAGGCAGGGCTACACGATCCTGGCCACCATGGCCACGATCTTCGTCATCTCGCTCACCGCGCTCACCCTGTTCGAACTGAACGGCGCCGGCACAGCCCCCGGCCTGGCCGGGGGTGCGATGGAGGGTAAGGAGACCCGGTTCGGCATCTTCGGCTCCACCCTGTTCGCCACTTCGACCACCCTCACTTCCACCGGCGCGGTCAACTCGATGCACGACTCCTACACGGCGCTGGGCGGCATGATGCCGATGCTGAACATGATGCTCGGCGAGGTCGCCCCAGGCGGCACCGGCTCCGGTCTCTACGGCATGCTGATCCTCGCGGTGATCGCGGTGTTCGTGGCCGGCCTGCTGGTGGGCCGCACCCCGGAGTACCTGGGCAAGAAGATCGGCCCGCGTGAGATCAAGCTGGCCAGCCTGTACATCCTGGTCACCCCCACCCTGGTGCTGGCCGGCACCGCGCTGAGCTTCGCGATCCCCGCCGTGCGGGCGGATGTCGAGGCCACGTCGATCTGGAATCCCGGCTTGCACGGGCTGTCCGAGGTGCTCTACGCGTTCACCTCCGCGGCCAACAACAACGGCTCGGCGTTCGCCGGCCTCACCGCGAACACGCCGTGGTTCAACACCGCTCTCGGGGTGGCCATGCTGCTCGGCCGGTTCCTGCCGATGGTGTTCGTGCTGGCCCTGGCCGGCTCGTTCGCCGCGCAGGACCGGGTGCCGGCCACCGTGGGCACCCTGCCCACCAACCGGGTCCAGTTCGTGGGCCTGCTCCTCGGCGTGACGATCATCATCACCGCCCTCACCTATTTCCCCGTACTCGCGCTGGGTCCCCTGGCGGAAGGGCTGCAGTAAGCCATGACCACACTGTCCAACACCCACAAGCCGGCCTCCCCCGACCAGCACGCAGCACCCCACTCGTCGAAACCGAAGAAGGCGATCAGCGCCGGCCAGCTCGTGGCCGCACTGCCCGGCGCGGTGCAGAAGCTCGACCCGCGCCTGATGTGGCGGAACCCGGTGATGTTCATCGTCGAAATCGGCGCCGTGCTCACCACGGTTCTCGCCGCCGCGGAACCGTTCCTGGGCGGCCCCGGCGAGTCCGGCGGCTCCGCCGTGCCCAGTTCGTTCACCGTGGGCATCGCCGTCTGGCTCTGGCTCACCGTGATCTTCGCCAACCTGGCCGAGTCCGTGGCCGAGGGCCGCGGCAAGGCCCAGGCCGACAGCCTGCGGCAGACCCGCACCAGCACCAGCGCCACCCAGGTGCAGGACTACAACCCCGAGACCAACCCCGGCGCGGAGGGGGCCCAGGTGCGCACGATCTCCTCGGCCGACCTCACCCTCGGCGACGTCGTGATCGTCGTGGCCGGGGAGCTGGTCCCCGGCGACGGCGACATCGTCTGGGGCATCGCCTCGATCGACGAATCCGCGATCACCGGCGAATCCGCCCCGGTGGTGCGGGAGTCCGGCGGCGACCGCAGCGCCGTCACCGGCGGCACCCGGGTGCTCTCGGACCGCATTGTGGTGCGCATCACGAGCAAACCGGGCGAGACCTTCGTGGACCGGATGATCGCCCTTGTCGAGGGCGCGGCGCGGCAGAAGACGCCGAACGAGTTGGCGCTGAACATCCTGCTGGCCAGCCTGTCGATCGTGTTCCTGGTGGTGGTGCTCACCCTCAACCCCATCGCGAGCTACTCCGCCGCCACGGTGAGCCTGCCCGTGTTGATCGCCCTGCTGGTCTGCCTGATCCCCACCACCATCGGGGCGTTGCTCTCGGCGATCGGCATCGCCGGCATGGACCGGCTCGTGCAACGGAATGTGCTGGCCATGTCGGGCCGCGCGGTCGAGGCCGCCGGCGACGTCACCATCCTGCTGCTCGACAAGACCGGCACCATCACCTACGGCAACCGGCAGGCCCGCGAGTTCGCGCCGCTGACCGGGGTGACCGAGGCGGAGCTGGTGCGGGCAGCGGCGCTGTCCTCGCTGAGCGACCCCACCCCGGAGGGCAAGTCGATCGTGGACCTGGCCGCGGAACGGGGCTTCCACCGGCCGGAGAGCCTGGCCGGCGACATCGTGCCGTTCACCGCGCAGACCCGCATGAGCGGAATCGACCTGGCCGGCGGCGGCGGGCAGATCCGCAAGGGCGCCGGCTCCGCCGTGCTGGCCTGGGTGGGCGAGGCCGGCCCGGTGCCTGAGGTTGTGCTGGCCGAGCTGACCGCGGAAGTGGAACGCATCTCCCGGCTGGGCGGCACCCCGCTCGTGGTCGCCACGGGGACAGCATCCGGCGAGCGCACCGTTCTCGGCGTGGTCTACCTCAAGGACATCGTCAAGGAAGGCATCAAGGAACGC
Organism: Cryobacterium lactosi; assembly: GCF_004403945.1. GTDB lineage: Bacteria > Actinomycetota > Actinomycetes > Actinomycetales > Microbacteriaceae > Cryobacterium > Cryobacterium lactosi. The sequence continues at coordinate 255,921 of NZ_SOHM01000008.1, forward strand.
TTCGCCGAGCTCCGCGCGATGGGCATCCGCACCATCATGGTCACCGGCGACAACTCCCTCACCGCCACCACGATCGCGGCAGAGGCCGGCGTGGACGACTTCCTCGCCGAGGCGACCCCGGAGGACAAGCTCGCGCTGATCCGCCGTGAGCAGGAGGGCGGCAACCTCGTGGCCATGACCGGCGACGGCACCAACGATGCGCCCGCCCTGGCCCAGGCCGACGTGGGGGTGGCGATGAACACCGGCACCTCCGCCGCCAAGGAGGCCGGCAACATGGTCGACCTCGACTCAGACCCCACCAAGCTGATCGACATCGTGCGGATCGGCAAGCAACTGCTGATCACCCGTGGGGCGCTCACCACCTTCTCGATCGCCAACGACCTCGCCAAGTATTTCGCGATCATCCCGGCCATGTTCGCCGGAGTGTTCCCCGGCCTGGCCGTGCTGAACATCATGCAGCTGAGCTCCCCCGCGTCGGCGATCCTGTCCGCGATCATCTTCAACGCCATCATCATCGTGGTGCTGATTCCGTTGGCGCTGCGTGGTGTGAAGTACCGGGCGGCGAGCGCGCCCCGCATCCTCGGCCGCAATCTGCTGATCTACGGGCTCGGCGGCGTGATCGCCCCGTTCCTGGGCATCAAACTCATCGACCTCGTCGTGTCGCTGCTGCCCGGGTTCTAGGCCATGTTCACCCTTCCCACACTCGACCAACCGAAATGGACCTCCCGATGAACGCCTCCCGACCTCGCACCGGCCCGCTCACCCGGCCTTATTGGGTGGCGATCAAGGCCATGCTCGTCTTCACCGTGGTGCTCGGCCTGGCCTACCCGCTGGCCATCACCCTGGTCGGCCAGCTCGCCCTGCCCGCCCAGGCCAACGGGGCGCTCGAGCGCGCCGCCGACGGCACCGTCGTCGGCTCCAGCCTGATCGGGCAGTCCTTCACGGATGCCGACGGTGCTGCCCTGCCCGAATGGTTCCAGTCCCGCCCGTCCGCGGCCGGTGACGGCTACGACGGCGCCGCGTCCAGCGGCAGCAACTGGGGGCCGGAAAACCCCGATCTGATCCAGGCGATCCGCGATCGGCAAGCCGCCATCGAAGAGCTCGACGGGGTGACGGCCGACGAGATCCCCGCGGAGGCCGTCACAGCCTCGGCCTCCGGCCTCGATCCGCACATCAGCCCGGCCTACGCCCTGCTGCAGGTGCCCCGCGTCGCCGCGGCCCGCGGCCTGCCCGAAGCCGAGGTCCGTGCCCTGGTGGACGCCTCAGTTCAGGGTCCCGACCTCGGATATCTCGGCGAACCGACCGTGAATGTGCTCAACTTGAATCTCTCGCTCGCACAGCTCGAGTCGGAGCAGGGAAAGGGCTAGCCCATGAAACGCGGTCGACTGCGCGTGTTGCTCGGCGCCGCCCCCGGCGTCGGCAAGACCTACAGCATGCTCGAAGAAGGCCGCCGGCTGCAGGGCGAGGGAAAAGACGTGGTCGTCGCCGTCGTGGAAACCCACGGTCGCGCCGCCACCGCGCTCATGGCCGAGGGCCTGGAGGTGGTGCCCCGCATGCTCGTGCAGCACCGCGGCGTCGAGCTGAGCGAACTCGACCTGGCCGCAGTGCTCGACCGCCGGCCCGAGCTGGCCCTGGTCGACGAGCTCGCGCACACCAACGCTCCCGGGTCGGTACACAACAAGCGCTACCAGGATGTTGAGGCGCTGCTGGCGGCAGGCATCGACGTGATCTCAACCGTCAACATCCAGCACATCGAATCGCTCAACGACGTCGTGCAACAGATCACCGGGGTGCCGCAGCGCGAGACGCTGCCGGATGCGGTGCTGCGCGCGGCCGATCAGGTGGAGGTCGTCGACCTGGCCCCGCAGGCCCTGCGTGACCGGCTCGCCGAGGGCAATGTCTACCCGGCGGCCCGCATCGACGCGGCACTGTCGAACTATTTCCGGCTCGGCAACCTCACGGCGCTGCGGGAACTGGCGCTGCTCTGGCTGGCCGACGAGGTCGACACGGCGCTCAAGAGCTACCGGGCCGAGCACGGCATCTCGAACAAGTGGGAGGCCAGGGAGCGCGTGGTCGTGGCGCTCACCGGCGGGCCGGAGGGCGACACGCTCATTCGCCGGGGCGCCCGCATCGCGGCCCGCTCGGCCGGCGGCGAGCTGATCGCCGCGCATGTGATCAGCCAGGATGGCCTGGCCTCGCCGCATCCGGGCGCCCTTGCGGCGCAACGGGCGCTGGTGGAGGAGCTCGGCGGCAGCTACCACCAGGTGGTCGGCGACGACATCCCCCGGGCGCTGGTGGAGTTCGCCCGCGCGGCGAACGCCACCCAGCTCGTGATCGGCGTCAGCCGCCGCAACCGGCTCACCGCGGCGCTGTCCGGGCCCGGCATCGGCAGCACCATCACCCGCGAATCCGGCGACATCGACGTGCACATCGTCACCCACTCCGCAGCCGGCGGCGGTGTGGCACTGCCCAGGCTGGGCGGTTCGCTCACGGTGCGGCGCCGGCTGGCCGGTTTCGCCCTGGCGCTGGCCGGCGGACCTCTGCTGACCTGGCTGCTGGTCAGTTTCCGCAGCGAGGAGTCGATCACCAGCGACGTGCTCAGCTACCAGCTGCTCGTCGTGGTGGTCGCCCTTGTCGGCGGGCTCTGGCCGGCACTGTTCGCGGCCCTGCTGTCCGGGCTCACCCTGGACTATTTCCTGGTGCAACCGCTCTACACGATCACCGTGGCCGAACCGTTGCACCTGTTCGCCCTCTCGCTCTACCTCCTCAACGCCCTCCTGGTGAGTTACGTCGTCGACCAGGCGGCCCGGCGCACCCGCACGGCCCGGCGGGCGGCGGCCGAGTCCGAGCTGCTGGCCACCGTGGCCGGCAGCGTGCTGCGCGGCGAGGATGCGCTGCAGGCGCTGGTCACCCGCACCCGCGAGGCGTTCGGGCTCGACCGGGTGCGGCTGCTCGCCGACGGCGTGGTGCTGGTCGAGGCGGGCGGTGCGGCGGCGGGCGGCGCGGCGGAGTCGAGTTCCTCGGCGACCCCGGGGGTGCCGGGCCCCCCGGCGACCACGGTGCCCATCGGCACCCGGGCCAGCCTGGAACTCGACGGACCCGACCTGGCGGCCTCGGAACGGAGGCTGCTCAGCGTCATCGCCAGCCAGATCGAAGCCGCCCTCGAGCACCGGGACCTGGCCCAGACGGCCAGCGAGGTCGGTCCGCTCGCCGAGGCCGACCGGATGCGCAGCGCCCTGCTCGCCGCCGTCGGCCACGACCTACGCCGGCCCCTCGCCGCCGCGACGACCGCCATCAGCGGGCTGCGTGCCACCGACATCACCCTCCCCGAAAGCGACCGCACCGAGCTGCTGGCCACCGCCGGGGAAAGCCTGGACACCCTGGCGTCGCTGGTGACCAACCTGCTCGACGTGAGCAGGCTGCAGGCCGGGGCTCTGGCCGTGGCCCTGGGCCCCGTCGACCTCGCCGACGTGGTGCTGCCGGCCCTGGACGAGCTCAGCCTCGGCCCGGACACCGTGCAACTCGACCTGCCGGGCGATCTCGCCCCGGTGGTCGCCGACCCCGGTCTGCTGCAGCGCGCGGTGGTGAACCTGCTCAGCAACGCCATCCGGTTCTCACCGGCCGGCACACCCGCCCGGGTATCGGCCAGCCGCTTCGCCGACACCGTGCAGTTGCGCATCATGGACCAAGGGCCCGGCATCCCGGCCGGCCGGCGCGATGAGGTGTTCGTGCCGTTCCAACGGCTCGGCGACACCGACAACTCCACCGGCCTCGGTCTCGGCCTGGCCCTGTCGAAGGGATTCGTGGAGGGCATGGGCGGCAGCCTCGAAGCCGACGACACCCCAGGCGGCGGGCTCACCATGGTGATCTCCTTGCCGGCCGCCACCACCGCCGAACCCCCTGCACCCACCGCACGCCCCGCCAGCGACGAGGTCACCGCATGAGAATCCTGATCGCCGACGACGACCCGCAGATCCTCCGGGCGCTGCGCATCACCCTGGGCGCCCGCGGCTACGAGATCGTCACCGCCCACGACGGCCCCGCCGCGCTCGCGGCGATCGTGGAGTACCACCCCGACCTGGTGATGCTCGACCTCGGCATGCCCACCCTCGACGGCCTCGCCGTGATCGACTCTGTGCGTGCCTGGAACAGCGTGCCGATCCTGGTGGTCAGCGGCCGCAGCGGAGCCTGGGACAAGGTGGAGGCCCTGGACCGAGGCGCCGACGACTACGTCACCAAACCGTTCTCGATCGACGAACTGCTGGCGCGCATCCGTGCCCTCACCCGCCGGATGCCCACCAGCGGCGACGAACCGGTGGTCGCCTTCGGCGACATCACCGTCGACCTGCCGGCCAAGACCATCGTGCGGGCCACACCCGGCGGACCGGAGCACGTGCGACTCACCCCCACCGAGTGGCAGATCCTGGAGCTGCTGCTGCGCACGCCGGGCAAGCTGGTGAGCCGGCAGGCGCTGTACGCCGAGGTCTGGGGACAGCACAAGATGACCGACACCGGCTACCTCCGCCTCTACCTGGCCCAGCTGCGCAAGAAGCTCGAGGCCGACCCGTCCCACCCCCGCTACCTGCTCACCGAGGCGGGAATGGGCTACCGTTTCGCGCCCGATCCGCCACCCGCCGGCTGACCCGCGCGGACGCGCGATCTGCGAGCCAGGCGCCGCTACGCGGGTGGCGCGCCACCCGCCTACCGGCGCGGCACCCGCATACCGTCGCCGGCCAGTTGCTCGCCGCGCGGCGGCCGTGCCGCGGCCCGAGCGGCTCAGCTCACCGCATCCGCCAGGGGGAGGTCGTACCGGGGGCGGCGCGCCAGGAGCGAGGTCACATCGCCCGCGACGTTGCGGGGCGCCCGGCCCCGCTCGAACACGATGGCCGGCGCCGACGCGGGCCGGTCGACCGGGCCGCCGCCCACCACGGCCAGGGCGCAGGCCAGCGTCGAGGTGATGCTGAGGTGGCTGCCTTCGCGCAGGCCCAGGACCGGCACGTCGTTCTCGTCGAGGAACTCGGTGAGCCGGGCCTCACGGGACTCGCTGGGCGCGCCGGCCGGGTCGGTGTCGACGTAGTACGGGTTGATCTGGAACGGCAGCAACCCGAGGGCCTCGAACGACTCGGGCTGCACGATGGGCATGTCGTTGGTGGTGCGGATGCTGGGCGCCGTGATGGTCGCTCCGGCGCTCGAGCCGAGGTAGGGCAGGTCGTCCTGCACCCGGGCGCGGATGACCGGCATCAGGCCGAGACGCTGCAGCGCGGCCAGCAGCCGGAAGGTGTTGCCGCCGCCGATGAAGAGCGCCTGCGCGGACGCGACCGCGGCGACGGGGTCGGCCGCCTCGTGCAGGCCGCGCACCGCGATGCCGTGCGGCTCGAGCGTGGCCCGCACCGAGTCCGTGTACGCATCGGGGTCGGCCCCGGCGAAGGGCACGAAGGTGACTTCGGTCACCCCGTTCAGAAACGCGAGCACCTCAGGCAAGGCGTGCTCGAGGTAGCCGAGCCCCGGCACGGTGCAGTTGGAGAGGAGGAGCAGTTGCATGGGTCCTGCCAATCGGGATGGGAAATCTGGGCGCTCGACGACGGGCCGCAAGACGGCACATCCGTCGATCGAAAAGTGATACTACCGCCAGCCGCGGCCAGGCGCCCGGATAGTTTCTTGAAGCCGGCAGAGAGATCGTCCCGCACGCGCACCGACCCCGGAGAGCCAAGGTTCCTAGGATGGGAACACGCCAAACGACCACGGAGGTCACTATGTCTGCCATCGTCCCGCACCTGCCCGAACTACCGTCCTCCGTCGAATTGGGGATGGGCCCGGGCGGGCTGACCGTGGCTCGGGTGTTCGGCCCGGCCGGCTCCGCCGAGATCTACCTCCGCGGCGCGCACCTGAGCACCTGGACACCCACCGGCGGCACCCCGGTGATCTGGATGAGCGAGCAGAGCGAATACGCACCGGGCGTGCCCCTGCGCGGTGGCGTGCCGATCTGCTTCCCTTGGTTCGGCGCGCACCCCACGGATGCCACGGCCCCGTCACACGGATTCGCCCGCCTGGCCGACTGGCAGCTCGCCGAGGCGCGGGAGGCCGGCGACGACGTGGTGCTGGTGTTCCTGCTCACCGACACCGAGGCCACTCGCGCCTCGGCCTGGCCGCACCCGTTCGAAGCGCGCTACACGGTCACCGTCGGGGCCACGCTGTCGCTCTCCCTGCGGGTCACCAATCGGGGCAGCACGAAGCTGAGCTTCGAGGAGGCCCTGCACACCTACCTCGCGGTCGCCGACATCCGCCAGACCGAGGTCGCCGGCCTCGAGGGCGCCCCGTTCACCGACCGCCTCACCGGCCCGCGCCCCGCCGAAAGCACGCCGGTGCGCTTCGACGCCGAGACCGACCGCATCTACCTGAACAACCCGGCCACCACCACGGTGACGGATGCGTCCACCGGCCGGGTCATCACCGTCGCCAAGCAGGGCTCGGCCAGCACGGTCGTATGGAACCCGTGGATCGACAAGGCCGCCGCGATGGCTGACTTCGGCGACACCGAGTACACCGGCATGGTGTGCGTGGAGACGTGCAACATCCGCGACAACGCGATCACCCTGGCGCCGGGTGAAAGCCACGAGATCAGCGTGAGCTACTCCGCGGCGTGACCTGCGCGGCCGGTTCAGGCCAGGGAGTACAAGCTCAAGGCATTGCCGTCAGGATCGGTGAAGTCGAAGTAGTCCACGGCTCCGTCGACGTGCTCCAGCGGGCCCAGGGACACCCCCAGGTCACTGAACCGCCGATACTCGGCCGGAGCATCGTCCACGCCCAGGCGCAGAACCAGCTGCGCACCGGAGCGTGCGGTCGGCTCCTCGCTGAGTTGCAGCTCGATCGGCCCGAGCACTATCTCCAGCACCCCGGGAGCGGGCTCGACGCTCGGAGCGGTCAGCTCGAACACCCGCCTGTACCACTTCTCGGCCTCCTGAAGGTCGCTCACGGGCAGTCCGATGGTTGCGCTCGTCACGATCATGGAACCCATCCCACCGCGCCGGGCGCCACCGCGCAAGGGGCCGAGCCGCACGAGGGCACCTAAAATCGGAGGATGGCCGCCTCCACCCCCACCACCATGACGGAGGACTACCTCAAGGTCATCTGGAAATCGCACGAGTGGTCCGACGAGGGCATCACCACCACCGAGATCGCCGCCACGCTCGGCGTCGCCGCATCCTCGGTGTCGGGCAACCTGAACAAGCTCGCGCGTGACGGCTACATCCTGCACGAGCCGTACAGCCGCATCCTGCTCAGCGACGCGGGGCGGAGCATCGCCGTGCGGATGGTGCGCCGGCACCGCATCATCGAGACCTACCTGGTGGAGCAGTGCGGCTACGGCTGGGACGAGGTGCACGAGGAGGCCGAGGTGCTCGAGCACGCCGTGTCCGACCGGCTGCTGGAGATCTGGGACGACGAGCTCGGCAACCCGCTGCAGGACCCGCACGGCGACCCGATCCCCCGCAGGGACGGCACGGTCGCCCGCCCCGACGGACGCCGCCTGCACGAGCTGGCCGAGCACGAGACCGGCACCGTGCTGCGGGTCTCCGACCACGACCCCGCGCTGTTGCGGTACTTGTACTCGCTCGGCATCACCGTGGGCAGCACCCTCACGGTGCACGCCCGCCGCGACTACGCCGGGTCGATGGCGGTCGGCCAGGTCGGCGCGCCTGCAACCCCGGATGCCGCCACCGAGTCCGTCGAACTGGCCACGGTGGCCGCCAACGCGATCTGGGTGACCTCGGCCTGAGCCAGTGCACCCAGCCGGGTCAACGAACCAGCTGCGGTTCCCGATCGTCGTCGGCCGGCTCCGGCAGGCTGCGCCGGAACGGGGCCGCCAGGGCCGGCAGGATGTCGCGCCTGTGCACCCAGAACAGCACCGCGGCGATCCCGAGGTGGACGGCGCTGAGCACGTAGCGGCCGGACGTGTCGGTGACCACGAACTGCACCGCGAACAGCGCCACCAGGGCCAGCGCCGACCAGCGGTGGAAGCGCAGCGCGATGATGATCGCCACGCCCATCACGGTCTGGCTGGCGGTGAGCACGAACTCCTCCACCTGCCGCGGGTCCAGGGCCAGGTCCAGGCCGCCGCCGCCGCCGAAGTAGTGCGCGATGGGCAGCGAGCCCACCAGCAGGGTCCACTGGTTGATCTTCGAGGCGATCAGGGTGCCGATGGCGGCGGTGCCCATGCCGCGCAGGGCGAACAGCACGGCGATGATGAATTCGGGAGCTTCGGAGGCCAGCGGCGCCAGCCACTGCACCAGGAAGTAGCTGTCGATGCCCAGTGCGCTACCGGATTCCACCAGGGCCTCGGCGAACGGTTCGGCCGACGCCAGGATGATCGCGGCGGACACCACGAACATGCTCACCACGAGGATACGACGCCGTCGCTCTGGCAGTTCGACGATGTGCGCTGCCATGCCCACGAACTCGTCCTCACCGCTGTCGGGCACCTTGCTCGCCCGCCACAGGTAGGCGATGAAGATCAGGATCAGCACGAGGCCGAACCACATGGCGATCGTCTGCATCAGCGGGATCGCGAAGGCCAGCACGGCAACGATCGCGAGCACGCCGATGTCGAGGCGGCTGCTCTTCGGAAGCTGCAACGCACGCGGCAGGCCTGTGCCGGTCGCCCCGCGGGCGGAGGCGGCCCGACGGGCCACAATGAGCGCGACGACCACCACGAGCGGCCAACCGAAGCCGAGCAACAGCCGGTTGGACCCGGTCATGTTGGCCGCCGCGAACTGGGCATAAGCCGGGTCGGAGCCGGACCTGAACGCGTAGTACAGGTCGACGGCGTACTCGGGCAGCACCGCGATCAGCGCCAGGATGGCGATGGCGAGGGCACCGGAGATATCTTTCTGGGCGGCCTCGGCGGCCCAGGCGAGCATGAACGACGCCGCGACAACGGCGGCGCCGAAGATGACGAGGTCGAGCACGGGGTGGGGCGCCAGGCCCAGGACACGGAAGACCATGGCCGGCGCGGCAATGGCCAGGCATAGCAGGATGCGGCGAAGAAGGGGTGCGGGCACGATGAACTCTCGGTCGGCTGCAACCGGAAGCACGCACAGCGAGACTTTCGGCCACAGGAACTGGCCGAAGGTCTCGTTCGCCCCGTAAGGAACCGGGGTGGCACGCCGGGCGATCGTCGTGATCGCCAGTATGTCGACGTACCGCTTTGTCCACGCACACGAGGCGCGAACCCAGGAACTACTCCCCTTCGATGCCCTCAGCCAACCACACCCCTGCAGTAATATTCCACTTTTCGCATATGTTTGGCATGCCGAATTCCAGGGTGCGCCGAGGCTCATCCGCTCTCTCGGCGACCCGTCATGACCCGGCCGTCGGCAGACCCCGGAATTCGCTGCCCGATCGGGACGTTGTCCCTGGTGATGACTAGTGAACCCGAGACCCAGACCGACCTGTCCACCCGAACTGCGCTCGTGGCCGGTGCCAGCGGCATCGCCGGATCGGCGCTGGTTGACCAGCTCTCGGCCGACGGCTGGCAGGTGATCGCCCTGTCCCGCACCCCGATCGCCGCCCGGCCCGGCGTGGTGCCGGTCAGCGCCGATCTGCGGTCGGTCGACTCGCTGCGAGCCGCCCTGACCGGCCACACGCCCACGCACGTGTTCTTCACTGCGTGGCTCCGCCAGAACACGGAGGCGGAGAACATCCTGGTCAACTCGGCCATGGTGCGCGACCTGCTCATCGCCCTCGCCGACGCCCCCGTGCGGCATGTGGCCCTGATGACCGGACTCAAGCAGTACCTCGGCCCGTTCGAGGCCTACGGTCAGGGCGAGGTGCCCGACACCCCGTTCCACGAAGACGAGCCCCGCCTGTCGGTGGAGAACTTCTACTACGCACAGGAGGACGAGCTCTGGGCCGCGGCCAGGGCGCGCGGTTTCACCTGGTCGGTGCACCGTGCCCACACCGTGATCGGCTACGCCGTCGGCAACGCCATGAACATGGGCTCGACCCTCGCTGTCTACGCGGCCGTCTGCCGTGAACTCGGCCGGCCGTTCGTGTTCCCCGGCTCCGAGACCCAGTGGAACGGCGTCACCGACATGACGGATGCCGGCCTGCTGGCCGAGCAGATGGTCTGGGCCGCCACCACCCCGGCCGCCGCCGACACCGCGTTCAACATCGTCAACGGCGACACCTTCCGGTGGCGCTGGCTGTGGCCGCGCCTGGCCGCGTATTTCGGCGTCGAGCCGGAGGGCTTCAGCGGTGCCCCGCGCCCCCTCGAGGCCCAGATGGCGGATGCGCAGCCGGTCTGGGACGCCATCGTGGCCAAGCACGGCCTCGTCGAGGGCGACCTGGCCCGGCTGGCGTCCTGGTGGCACAGCGACGCCGACCTCGGCCGCACCATGGAGGTCTTCGCCGACCTGAGCCGCAGCCGGGCCGCGGGCTTCACCGGTTACCGCAACACCGAGCAGGCCTTCCTGGACCTGTTTGAGCGGTATCGTGCCGAGCGGCTCATTCCCTAGGCGGATCCACCGCGACGAACCAGCCGCTAACCTCCAGGGATGATCATCTCGGGAATCATCTTCGTGCTCGGCGGAATCCTGGTGGTGGCGGTGAATGAGGCCGCCGCCCGCGGACGCCTGGGCGTCAACTCGGTGGCGGGCATCCGCACCCGCGCCGTGATGATGTCCGAGGCGGCCTGGACGGCCGGCCATCGGGCGGCCAGGATCCCGATGGGCCTGGCCGGGCTGGTCATGGTCCTGACCGGTGCCGCCATCCTCCTGCTGCGCCTCGACGGGGACACCATAGGACCCCTCGTGCTCGCCTCAGCCGCCGCCGCGGTGCTCCTCGTCCTGGTCGGAGCAACCATGGCAACACCGGCCGCGAACCGCGCGCTCGTGCATTCCGAGGAGGACGAGCGGCACTAGCGGCAGCGCCGCCGGTAACTCAGGAAGCCAGTCGCTCGGCCGTGACTCTGCCCGCGCCGGCCGGCGCCGCACCGTCTTCTGATCGGCTGATCTCTGCCCACACGGCGTCGAGGGACAGACCGAGCACCTCCGCGATCGCCGCGATGGTCGGGAAGGCCGGGGTCGCGATGCGGCCCGATTCGATCTTGCGGAGGGTCTCGGGCGAGACGTCGGCAGCCAGGGCCGTGTGCAACATCGAGCGCTCGCCCCTGGCGGAGCGGAGGAGGGCGCCGAGGCGTGCACCGCGCTCGAGCTCGGCGGGGGTGAGCGGCAACCTGACCATGACCGCAAGTCTACCGGGATGATATGGCCGGTATAGTTATTGGTTCCACGAGAAGGGCACCGCATGATCGAGATCTTGAACCCCGCCGAACTGGCCAAAGCGCGGCGCTCCGGCGCCCTGGTCGCCGACATCCTGCAGAGCCTGAAGAGCCGCAGCACGGTGGGCACCAACCTCCTGGACATCGACCGGTGGGCCCAGGCCATGATCACCCTGGCCGGCGCCGAGTCCTGTTACGTCGACTACGCGCCGTCCTTCGGGCGCGGGCCGTTCGGCCACTACATTTGCACCGCCGTGAACGACGCCGTGCTGCACGGGCTCCCGCACGACTACAAGCTGGCGGACGGCGACCTGCTCACGCTCGACCTCGCCGTCCTACTCGATGGCATCGCGGCGGACTCGGCCATCAGCTTCGTCGTGGGTGACTCGAAGCCGGCGGAGAGCCTCGCGCTGATCGACGCGACCGAACGTGCGCTGGCTGCGGGGATCGCCGCAGCCGGACCTGGAGCCCGAATCGGCGACCTGTCCCATGCCATCGGCTCCGTCCTCAGCGCGGCCGGCTACCCGATCAACGAGGACTTCGGCGGTCACGGCATCGGCTCGACGATGCACCAGGACCCACACGTGTCGAACGCCGGCCGGCCCGGCCGGGGCTACCGGTTGCGCCCCGGATTGCTGCTGGCCCTGGAGCCGTGGGTCATGGTCGGCACCGCCGAACTGATCACCGACGCAGACGGCTGGACCCTCCGCAGCGCGACGGGCAGCCGCACGGCGCACAGCGAGCACACCATCGCGATCACCGACGACGGCGCGGAGATCCTCACCCTGCCCACGCCGGGTGAATAGCCCGCACACGGGTTGATCAGGGGACTCGGGTAGAATTATCGACAGGTGAGCTGGGAAGTCTGGTCAGCACTCGAATGACCGACCCCCCACACACTCTGGAGTGCCTTGACTCACGACACCCCCCACCCGCCGACCCCGCACACGGTTCCCTCCCGCGGCAGCTACCGAGAGAAGCTCCGCATCGGCGCGATCCTCCGCAAGGAAACCGTCGGCGGTTTCCTGCTGGTCTTCGCCGCCGCAGTCGCCCTGATCTGGGCCAACTCGCCGGCGTCCGAGGGCTATTTCGCCCTGCGCGACTTCCGGATCGGCTACGCACCGTGGCACCTGGAACTCAGTCTGGGGGCCTGGGCGGCCGACGGACTGCTGGCGATCTTCTTCTTCCTGGTGGGCCTGGAGCTCAAGAAGGAATTCGTGGCCGGCGACCTGCGCTCCCCGTCCCGGGCCATCGTGCCCGTCGCTGCGGCGATGGGCGGCGTGGCCGTGCCCGCGTTGTTCTACGCCGGAGTCAACCTGGTCAGCCCGGAGACCCTACGCGGCTGGGCCATCCCCACGGCCACCGACATCGCCTTCGCTGTGGCGGTGCTGGCCATCGTGGGCTCGCACCTGCCCAGCGCCCTGCGCATCTTCCTGCTCACCCTGGCCGTGGTCGATGACCTGCTGGCCATCTCGATCATCGCCGTGTTCTACTCCGACGACGTGCAGTTCAGCCCACTGTTGTTCGCGCTGATCCCCCTGGCGCTGTACACCGTACTGGCCCAGAAGTACCGGCGCTTCTTCGCCGAGAAAGCCTGGGCCGCCTGGCTGATCCTGCTGCCGCTTGGCTTCGCCGTGTGGGCCCTCGTGCACGCCGGCGGCATCCACGCCACCGTGGCCGGGGTTCTGCTCGGCTTCGCCGTGCCGGTCATCCACCGCCGCGCCCGCCCCGGCCGGCCCGCCGCGGAGGGACCAGGCCTGTCGGAGAACTTCGAGCACCGCTTCCGCCCGCTCTCGGCCGGTTTCGCCGTGCCGGTCTTCGCGTTCTTCTCCGCCGGCGTCACCGTGGGCGGCTGGGCCGGCCTGGTCGGCGCGCTCACCGACCCCGTGGCGATCGGGATCATCGTGGGACTGGTGCTCGGCAAGCCCGTGGGCATCGTGGGAACAACCTGGCTGATGACCAAACTCACCCCGTTGAAACTCGACCCGGCACTGCGCTGGATCGACCTGATCGGCGTGGCGATCCTCGCCGGCATCGGCTTCACGGTGTCGCTGCTCATCGCCGACCTGAGCTTCGCGGCCGGCGGGCTCACCAACGACCACGCCAAGGTGGGCATCCTGGTCGCCTCCCTCACCGCCGCCCTGCTCGCCTCGGTGATCCTCCGCGCCCGCAACCGCGTCTACCGCCGCATCGAGCAGGCCGACGCGGTGGATGCCGACGGCGACGGCATCCCGGACGTCTACCAGCAGGACGACTCCCGCCCGCGCGTGACGCCCGGCGCCTGACCGGCTCCTCCCCGCGCGGGCTCCCCGCCACCAACACGACAGAGGGTGCGCCTTGCGGCGCACCCTCTGTCAGAACCGGCCGGGGGCCGGGAGCAACTCCTACTCGTAGCGGAGCGACTCGATCGGGTCCTGCCGGGCTGCGCGCAGGGCCGGGATGGTGCCGGCCAGGAAGGCCAGGCCCATCACGGTGAGCACGATCGTGGCGAGCGCCGCGGGGTCGAAGGCCACCAGGGTGAGCCCGGGCAGGTCCGCCAGCAGGGTGTCGGCGAGCACAGCGTTGGCGCCCAGGCCGGCCAGCATGCCGACCCCCACACCGAGTGCGCTGCCCATCAGGCCGATGAACACGGCCTCCAGGCTGAACAGGCCGAAAATCTTGCCGCCGCCCAGGCCCATGGCCTTCATCAGGCCGATCTCCCTGGTGCGTTCCTGCACGCTCATCAGCAAGGTGTTCACGATGCCGAAACCGGCGGCCAGCAGGGCGATCACGGCGAACCCGTTGAGCACCAGCACGATGCCGTCGATGACGGCCTTGAACGCGCCGATGGCGTCCTCGACGGTGGTGCCGGTGTAGCCCAACTCGGCCAGCGAGTCCTTCAGCGCGGTGAGGTCGGCATCCGTCCCGGTGGGGTCGAACCGCACGATGGCCTGTGCGTAGCTGTCCTTGCCCGCGTCGGAGAGGCCGACGCTCTGGGTGTCGTAGAGGGTCTGGGTGAGCGTCTCGTTGGCGGTGAACGCTGTCGAACCCACCAGCCCTTCCTCGGCCACACCCACGATCGTGGCGGTGACCTCTGACTGCGTGCCCTGCACATCCGTGACGCCGAAGGTCAACGTCTGGCCCACTGCGGCATCCGCGTCGGCGAACCCGAGGGCGTCGACGTAGGAGACCGGGATGGCGACCTCGTTGGTGCTGCTGGCCGCGTCGGGTTCGGCGCCGGCGGCGAGGTCGAGGGCCATGCCGGGGATGAAGCTGCCGACTGTGGCCTCGTAGGCCGTGCCGTCGCCGACCTGCACGTAGTCAGGGCTGACCCGCAGCTGGGGTTCGACCGAGAGCACGCCGTCCACGCCCTCGATGGCGGTGAGGTCGGTGGAGGTGAGGGCCACGACCGTGGAACCCGGGCGACCCGTGGCGGCCGCGACGGCCCGGGCATCCGGGTCGTACTCGACCGGGCCATCCGCGGTGTCTTCGGCAGCCGTGGTGACGGTGAGCACGTCGTCGGCCCCGATCGAGGCCACCGTCGTGTCGATGTACTGGTTGATGCCGGTGCCGACCCCGCTGGTGAGGGTGAGCGTGAAGGCGCCGATGAAGATGGCGAGCACCGTGAGGGTGGTGCGGGTCTTGCTGCGCAGGCTGTTCTTCACGGCCGAGCGGACGAGGTCGAAGAGGTTCACGAGCGCACCTCCTCAACACTCGAGGCCCCGGCCGGGGTTGCGGGCACCGCGTGCAGACTGTCGACGATGAGGCCGTCGCGGATGTACACGCGGCGGTCGCACCGGGCCGCGAGTTCCTCGTCGTGGGTCACGATGATGAGGGTGATGCCGTTCTCCTTCTGCAGCGAGAACAGGATGTCCTCAACGACCTTGCCGGTGGCGGAGTCGAGGTTGCCGGTGGGTTCGTCGGCGAAGATGACGCTGGGGTTGTTCACCAGGGCCCGGGCGATCACCACCCGCTGCTTCTGCCCGCCCGAGAGGTCGATGGCCTTGTTCTTGGCCTTGTCGGCCAGTTCCAGCTGCTCCAGGGCCGCCATGCCGCGGCGTTTGCGCTCGGCACCGCCGATGCCGGCGATCTGCAGTGGCAGCGTCACGTTCTCCAGCACGCTCGTATTGGGCGTGAGGAAGAACTGCTGGAAGACGAAACCGAAGGTCTCGTTGCGGGTCTGGTTGACGACCTTGCCGCTCAGCGCACTGGCGTCGCGGCCGCTGAGCTCCACGGCGCCGGCGCTGGGGTTGTCGAGCAGCGCCAGCAGATGCATGAGGGTGGACTTGCCCGACCCGCTCTTGCCGACGATGGCGATGGACTCGCCCTGCTGGATGTCGAGGGAGACGCCCTTGAGGGCGTCGAACCGAGTGGCGCCGCGGCCGTACGACTTGTGTATGTCGCGGGCGGCGAGAATGGGCACGGTCATGGGTTGGGCTCTCCTGGTTGATGCGCGGATGTCGGCTGCGTTGATAGGTGCTGCCTTGATGGGTGCTGCGCGAGTTGGCGTGCCGGCCGGACCGTCCCGGATCGGATCGGCCCAACGGCACGACTCCAGTCTGCCCGGACCCGCCAAGCCCGGTCATCCCCCCGTCGTGGCAACCCGGCCGTACCGCAAGGTGCACAGTTTCGCCGTGAGCCGGAGCCGGCGTACCACGAACGCAGTACGTGCGGCACCCGCGATGGTGGGCTGACGCGGCGCCGATCGGTTGACAGAATGGGGGTCGAGCCCGATTCTGCGGGCGGGAGGACACCATGCGGACCCAGCGCGACCAGGCACCGACACAACAGCACCCCCGCTCCCCCGCCGGCGCTGCGTCCGGCTGGCACGCCCAGGCCGACCCGGCCGGCCGCGACTTCTCGCCGCTGTCCAGGCTGCCCGCCTGGCTTCGCCACGGCATCCTGCTGCTTCTCGTGATCGGTCCCAGCTTCGCCCGCACCGACATCGGCGGCAGCATCCTCTCCAGCCCCGCGGCGTTCGGGTTGGCGCTGGTCTCGGCAGGCGCGGTGCTGCTGCGCCGACGGGCGCCTCTCGTGGGCGCATCCGCGGCTGTCGTGGCGTGCGCGCTCGGCTTCGCAGTGGACGGGCCGATCGTCACCTACCTGATCGCCGCGCTGATCGGGGTGTTCGCGGTGGCGCGCTGGCTGCCCCGGCGCACCTCGCTGATCTTCTCCGGCGTCACCGTGCTGGTGATCGGCGCGGCCACCTTTGTGTTCCTCGACTCGACGTGGCACGACGCACGCGCCATGCTGCAGCTGACCGCGTTCGTGGGCTTCGCCACCGCCGCGGGAGACGCCAACCGGTCGCACGCGGCCTACATCCGCGGCATCACCGAGCGGGCTCGCCGAGCCGAGGAGACCAAGGAGGCCGAGGCGCTCCGCCGGGTGGCCGAGGAGCGACTGCGCATCGCCCGCGACCTGCACGACCTGCTCGCCCACCAGATCGCCGTGATCAACCTGCACTCCAGCGTCGCCTCCCAGGCGCTGCCCGCCCGGCCCGACGACGCCGAGAAGTCGCTGGCCACCATCCGCGAGGCCGCCCGCACGGTGCTCGGCGAAATCGGCAGCCTGCTCACGGTGCTGCGTGCCACGGATGCCGGCGGCACCGGCCTGACGACGGCACCGGTGGCCGGGCTCGCCGACCTCGAGCCGCTACTGATCGATTTCGAGCGGAGCGGTTTGCGGGTGGATCTCCGGGTGGTCGGCACACCCCGGCCACTGCCAGGCGCCGTCGACATGGTGGCGTACCGCGTGGTGCAGGAGGCGCTGACCAACGCCCACAAACACGGCGCCGACCACTCCGCGCTGCTGCACCTGGACTACCAACCGGCCGCCGTGGAGGTCACGGTGACCAACACTGTGGATCCGCCCGCCGCCGCCGGATCGGCAGCCGAGCCGTCGGCCGGTGCCGGGCACGGCCTGCTCGGCGCCCGGGAACGGGTCGGCTCGGTTGGCGGCCGGCTCAGCGCCGCCAGGGGGCCGGGCCCGGTGTTCAGGTTCACCGCCTGGCTGCCCACCGAAACCGACCTTCCCCTCCCCGATCCGGCCGTGGATCTGCAACCGAATGGTGCCTCATGATCTCCGTAGTCCTCGCCGACGACCAGTCCCTGATCCGCACCGCCGTGGCCGAGCTGGTCTCACACGAGGAGGGATTCAGCGTGGCCGGCCAGGCCGGCAACGGTCGTGAGGCCGTGCAGCTGGTGCGCGAGACGCGGCCGGACATCGTTCTGATGGACATCCGGATGCCGGTGATGGACGGCATCCAGGCGACCGCGGCGATCTGCGCCGACCCGGACTTGGCGGCGACCCGCATCATCGTGCTCACCACGTTCGAGGAGGACGAGTACGTGCTGCAGGCGCTGCGGGCCGGCGCCAGCGGGTTCGTCGGTAAGGGTACCGAGGCTCCCGACCTGATGAACGCCATCCGCACCGTGCACGGCGGCGACGCCCTGCTCTCGCCGCGCGCCACCAGGGCCCTCATCGACCGCTACACCGCACCCGCCGAACCTGCCACGCTCGAGGTGCCCGCCGCCCTGGCGCTGCTCACTGAGCGGGAGCTTGAGATCCTGCTGCTCGTGGGCCGCGGCCACGGCAATGGCGCCATCGCCGATGAACTGGTGATCTCCCCGCACACCGCCAAGACCCACGTGAACCGCATGATGACCAAGCTCGGCGCGCACGACCGCGCCCAACTGGTGATCATCGCCTACGAATCGGGCCTGCTGGTGCCCGGCGCCCGCCCCTGACCCGGGACTGCTCAGCGGTAGTGCTGCTCGCCGCGGGCGGCCTTGTCGATCACGTCGCGGATGCGCGCGGCCCGAACGGCGGGGGTCTTGATGGTGTTCAGGCGGAAGTAGATCCGGAACCGCTCGACCTTGGTGAGCCCGGCGATGAACGCGGCCGCGACCGGGTCGGCGTCCAGGGCCGCCTGCAGGTCGGCCGGCGCCACCGCATCCTTCTGCCGGTAGGCGGCGTCCCAGCGGCCGTCCGCCTGGGCCCGCTCGACCTCGGCCAACCCGGCCGGCTGCATCCGCCCCTCGACGATGAGGCGCGCCACGTGCTCCCGGTTGATCTGCGACCACGGGCTGTTCTTCCGCCGCGGCGAGAAGCCGGTGAGCGTGTAGTCGTCGTCGAGCCGGCTGGTCTGCCCGTCGATCCAGCCGTAGCAGAGCGCCACGTCCAGGGCCTCCGACCAGGTCATCCCCGGCGCCGACGAGCTCTTCTTGCGCAGCTTCAGGCGCACGCCACCGTCATCGGGCTCGCCGCGCAGATAGGTTTCCCATTCCTCGACGCTCACGTCGAGAACGATCCGGTCCTGCATACCCACCATGCGGCCATTTTACGGATGCCGGGTTCCGGCGCAGGAATCCTGCGCAGGGTGGCCGGACTGCTGACTTCGCGGCGGGCCCGGCGTAGCATCGACCCCGGCGGGCGTCGTTGGTGGCATCGGCAGAAGTCTGTGCCCGGCGCCGCAGAAGGCTGGTTTTCCCATGATGAACATGACCATGCAGATGATGGAAATGCACATGAAGGACATGCCCATGCAGGGGATGGACATGATGCTGATGCAGGAGTGTATCGAGGCCTGTTCAGCCTGTGAGCAGGCCTCCACCATGTGCGCAGACTCGATGATGGGCGACGGCATGGCGATGGCGCGGAGCATGTGCGCGAACATGGCCGACATGTCCGGCACCATGATGCGGGCGATGCTGCGCCCCAACGGGATGCACATGGACAGCATGATGGCGATGCACATGGCCACCATGTCGATGGCCACCGCCTGCGCCGAGGAGTGCATGAAGCACGCTGGCATGAGCGAGGATGCCAGGATGTGCGCCGAGGCGTGCCGTCAGTGCGCGATGTGCTGCCAGAAGATGATGGACGCGATGACGGGCATGATGCCGACGAGCTGACCGGGGCCGGCTGAGCGACCCGAACTGGCTAGAGCCGCACCACGCTGATCCGGCTGCGGCCGCTTGCGAGCACGTTGTAGACGGAGTGCAACGCCACCGGCGCTCCTATCGTCAGTTGCGCCGTGTGATCGGCGTGGTTCCACACCCATACCGTCGCGGTGTCGCTGTCGGCCGCGTCGCCGTACCCGAACAGGTTGACGCCGATCCAGCCATCGGATGTGGCGCGCACCACGAGACCGTCGGTCCACTTGCTGGGCGTTGCCTCGGCCACCCGCACGTGAATGGGCTGGGTCGTGTGGCCGGCTCCATGGTTGACGCAGCCCTCGCCTCCCGTGCTGTTGCACTGCAGGACGTGCAGCGGTTGCGTGATCATTGAGCCTCCTTCACCGTTGGGCTTCGTTGCCTCGAGTGTAGGTTCGGGATTTTGCCCTGTCACGGGCCGTCGTCACAGAGCGCAACACTTGACGGCCGGGCCGCATCCGGCCGGGAACCCGGCACCAGGCGGGGCACCAGCCGCACCAGGACCACCATGCCCAGCAGCTCGACCAGGGTCTGCGTCACCACGGCGAGCGGCGCCAGGGCCAGGGAAGCCGGCAGTGCCAGGGCCAACGGCAGCACCACCAGCGAGTTGCGGGTTGCTCCGCTGAAGACCAGGGCACGCGAGGCCGGCACGTCAAGGCGGGCCAGCCGGGCGGCGACCAGGCCTACCCCGACCATGATGGCCAGAAAGGCGATGTAGACCGGCACCACGGCCAGCAATGCGGCGGCCTGTGCACCCACCGCGGCGATCTGAGACCCGACGACCACGGCGAGGGTGACCATCATGAGCGGCACCATCGCCGCCTGCATGCACGTCTCGATGGAGCCGGCACTGCGGGCCAACCGGCGCCGCCGGCTGCCGCACTGCACCGCGGCCGCGGCGGCCAGCGGCAGCACGATCAGCACCAGGAACGCCTCCACGAACGGGGCGACCTCGATCAACGCGGCGGCGTCCGGCCCCGCGAAGAGCCACAGATACCCCGGCAGCAGCACGATCTGCAACAGCATCAGCAGCGGGGTCGCGGCCAGCAGCCTGTCGGCGGCCCCACCGGCCAGGCCGGTGAACACGATCACGTAGTCCACGCACGGGGTGAGCAGCACCAGCAGCACCCCCAGCAGCAGGGCCCGGTCAGCGGCGACGAACCGGCTGAGGCCGAAGACCACCGCCGGCACGAGGACGAAGTTGACCGACAGCACGCCGCCCAGGAACCGCCGGTCCAGGAACGACCGCCAAACGGCCGCCAACGGTACGCCCAAGAAGGTGGCGAAGAGCAGCAGCCCGAGCACCGGAGTGATGGTCGACGAGAGGGCGGGGGCGGCGGCGGGTGCCAGCCAGCCGACCAGCAGGCCGAGCCCAATGGCCGCGAGGAACAGCGTCACCTGACGCTGCTCCATCCGCTGCACGAACCCCGCCATGCTCCCACCCTAAAGGCGGGCAGAGGAGGCGGCGTTGCCCCGGCCCGGCTGTCACCGCCGCTGCCTATAGTGGTGGGATGAATACCGACGACAAGAACGCCCCGAAGGCACCGGACGGCTCCACCGACCTCAGCAGCGCCGACGCGGCCCACACCGAGGAGCTCGCGGATGGGTCACAGAGCGACGGCAGCGCCTCCACCGAGGACGACACCGCCTCCGGCGGCCCGGCGGACTGATCTGTCCCGCCGTCCCCCGGCGCCCGCTCCGCCGGCACCCCACGCCGGCACCCCCACCCAGCACTACCGCCGGCTCCGACAGCCAGTGCGGTCCCCGAAAACAGAATTGGTAACACGCGCACCATGACCGCCGGCACCCCCGACTTCCGCGACAGCGGCCTGCAATTCCCCGATTCGTTCGTCTTCGGTTCGGCGACCGCCGCGTACCAGATCGAAGGCGCCGTCGACGAAGACGGCCGCGGCGCCTCGATCTGGGACACCTTCTCGCACACGCCCGGCGCCGTGCAGAACGGCGATACCGGCGACGTGGCCGACGACCACTACCACCGGCTCGAGGCCGACCTGGACCTGATAGCGGACCTCGGCCTGAACGCGTACAGGTTCTCGATCGCCTGGCCACGCATCCAGCCGACCGGTCGCGGACCGGTCAATGCTGCCGGCCTTGACTTCTACGAACGCCTCGTCGACGGCCTCATCGAGCGCGGGGTGACCCCGGTGGTCACCCTGTACCACTGGGACCTGCCGCAGGCTCTCGAGGACGAGGGCGGCTGGACCAACCGCGACACCGCATACGCGTTCGCGGACTACGCCCGCATCGTCGGCGCGGCCCTCGGCGACCGGGTACCGGTCTGGACCACCCTCAACGAACCGTGGTGCTCCGCTTTCCTGGGCCACGGCTCCGGCGAGCACGCCCCAGGCCGGCAGGACAGCGCCGCGGCCCTGACCGCCGCGCACCACCTCAACCTGGCTCACGGGCTCGGCGTGAGCGCCCTGCGGGAGGTCGTGCCTGCGACCGCGCAGATGTCGGTCACCCACAACCTGCACGTGATCCGCGGGGATGCCGACTCCGTGCGGTGTATCGAGGCCGTCGGCAACCGCATCTTCACCGGCCCGATGCTGCACGGTGCTTACCCGGCCGACCTGATCGAAGACACCAAGGCCATCACCGACTGGTCGTTCGTGCTGCCCGGTGACGTCGAACTCATTCACCAGCCCCTGGACGTGCTGGGCATCAACTACTACAACACCACCCTGGTAGGGCCGGGCACCGGCACGGCCCATGCCGCGGACTCGGCGGCGGGAGCCGCGTCACGCGCCTCCGCGTTCCCCGGAACCGAGGACATCCCCCGGCTCGACCAGCCCGGCCCGTTCACCGAGATGGACTGGAACATCGAACCGAGCGGGCTGCTGCAACTGCTCGAGGCGACCAGGGACGAGTTCCCCGGCCTGCCCCTGATGGTCACCGAGAACGGTGCGGCGTTCGAGGACGTCGTCACTGTCGACGACCAGGGCCTGACCGCGGTGCACGACGACAACCGAGTGGACTACCTTCGCCGGCACTTCACCGCGGCGCACCGCGCCATCCAGAACGGCGTCGACCTGCGCGGCTACTTCGTCTGGTCGCTGATGGACAACTTCGAGTGGGCCTACGGCTTCTCCAAGCGATTCGGGATTGTGCGAGTCGACTACCAGACCCAGGAGCGCACCCTCAAGGACAGTGCGCTCTGGTACCGCACACTGATCACGACGCGCCGGCTGCCCTAGGATCTCGGACCGGTCGTTTCGGCTAGGCGTCCTTCGGGTTCCGGCGCAGGTGCACGTCGGTGATGGTCACGTTCACGGCCACGATGTTCAGTTCGGTGTGGTGCAGCAACGACGTCGTGATGGCGTCCCGCAGGCGCTGCGCGGTCTGCGGCATCCGTTCGCCCCAGAACACGCTCGCATCCACGTTCACGGTGACCGGACTGCCGGGGGTCGTCACGTCGCCCTCGAGCCGGCAGCGCCCGATGAAGGTGCCGGCCACGGAGTCGCCGGCGGCCCGGATCAAGCCCCTGACGGCGCCTTCCGTGAGGCTCAGATCGGCCTTGGGCGAGGAGTGTGACACCGGGATCGAGCGCCCGGCCCTGGCCTCCCGGTGGATGTTGGTGAGGATCCCGGCGACCCAGCTGTCGTCCCGTTCGGGTTCGGCCGAGACGTCCTCGTCGAGGATGTCCTGGGCCATCGACCGGAATCGGCTGAGCGCATCGAAGGCTATCCGGTTTTCCGGCGCCCTGTTGAGGAAATCATCCGGCGGGGTCTCGCCGCGGTCGATGTAGTCGCTGAGCTGCTCGATGAGGTCGTTGTCGGCATGGCCGTCGTGGGGGGATGTCATCGCCATTCCTCCATCTCCTGCATAAGCTTCTGCCTGGCCCGGGCCAGCAGGCCCCGAACCGTCGACGGAGGCAAGTCCAGCTCCTCGGCTATTTCGGCGTAACTGTGCCCACCGATCTCCCGCAGCGTCCAACACTGACGCTGTGCTTCGCTCAGAGTACCGAGTGCACGTGTGAGCCGCTCGCGTTGTGACGCCGCTTCGGCCTGCTGGTGGGGGGATTCGGACTCCGGCGCCGGAGCATCCCACTCGCCGAGAGGCTGGTCCTGCCGGCGGGCGCGGATGCGGTCGATCGCCTTGCGGCTGGTGATCCTCATCAGCCAGGCCTTGGTGGCGGCGGGGTCCTGCAGCTCGGGCAGCCGCTCCCAGGCCGTGATGAAGGTTTCCTGCACCACGTCGTCTGAATCGCTGTTGGAGCCCAGAATCCGCGTCGCGTAGGCGCGCATCAGCGGCCCGTGGCGACGCACGAGCACCTCGAAGGCTCGCAGGTCCCCGTCCGCGGCGCGCGCGGCAAGTATCGCGTCTGTGGCGTCGCTGAGTGGCGAGCGCTCGTCTGACCCCGTGACTGACACCGGAGACCTCTCTTTTCTCAAAACGATCTCGGGGCAAGTTGCCAGTGTTCGTGACGAACCGTCCGTGAGATGCGTCTGAACAATATCAATGAGATTCGGCAAGAGAAAATCGCTCACCAGCACCCTTCCGTGCAGCATAGTGACAATCTCACCATCCAGCTTTATTGTCACAACTGATCCGCGCCAGCGCGGCCGACGAGCACAGGAGCCCGCCTCATGAACAGTCTCACCCCCACCCACAGCCCCGGCACCGACGAAATCGGTTCGCCGGATGGCCGGCCGCGCGGCAGGACAGTCATCAACGATGCCGTCGTCGCCAAGATCGCCGGGCTCGCCCTACGGGATGTCGCCGGGATCCATGCCGTCGGCGGCAGCGCCGCGCGCGCGTTGGGCGCCATCCGCGACGCGATGAACAGCACCGACCACAGCCAGGGCGTGAGTGTCGAGGTGGGAGAAGCAGAGGTCGCCGTCGACCTGAGCATCGTCGCCGAGTACCCGGTGCCGTTGCAGCAGGTCGCAGAGGACGCCCGCACCGCGATCATCGAAGCGATCGAGACTCTCGTAGGGCTTCAGGTCACCGCGGTCGACGTGACCATCACCGACGTGCACCTGCCCGACGAGGCCGACGACACCGGCAAAGCCGACGACCAGTGAGCGGCTCGATAGAGACACTCGCGCCGCGCGGACGCACCCGCGTCACCGCCCGTGCCATGACCCGGGTGGTCTCGGCCGTGGCGGCGGAATCGCTCGGCGTGAAGCCCAGCCAGGTCTCCGTCGACCTGGCAGACACCGCCGGCCGCCTCGACCTCACCGTGAGCACCCCCCTCCGGGTGCTTCCCTCCGACCAGGTCGGGACGGCACCGGCCGACGGCGCAGTCCTCGACCGGACCGAACGCGCGCAGCACGACATCCGGGACACGGTGGCCACCCTGACCGGGGCGGACATCGCCGGGGTGACCGTGCGCCTGACCGGTGGCAAGATCCGTTGGCCCAAACGGGCGGACTGAACCGTCCGCCGCACCACGCCGCACCCCAACAGAATGGCCAGCCATGACCCGCACGAAAATCACCTCGGCACCCGGCAGCGCTCCGGCGCGCCCGGCGGTCGCGGCAGTGCAGCGGGAAACCCGGTCCACCGGCTCGGTCGTCGCCATCACCCTGGCCTCGGTGATCATCGCCGGATGCCTGTACAGCGGCACCGAACTGATCCTCGAGCTGACCGGGCGAGCGCCTCTGCTCGCTGCTCCCAGTGATGTCGTGCGCACGGTGAGCCAGGTCAATCAGATTACCCCGGCCATCCTGTTCACCGTCGGCGTGCTGGTGGCGATCCCCGGCCTGGTGTTCGTGCTGGTGGCTCTGCTGCCCGGTCGCCTGGCGCGCCACGAGGCCCGCTCACCCCGGGCCGCCGTGATCGTCGACGATGTGGCCGTCCCGATGTCCCGCCCCGACACCGCGGCGCAACCCACTCCGCGGGTGGGGGCCGCTCCGAACCGGTTCACCGCGGCCAAGGCCATCGCGGAGGCGATCGCCTACGACGCGCTCCGGTCTCACACGGCCCGGGGCCAGGACACTCTGCTCGGCGCCGAGCAACCCGCACCGCACAGCCGCCACCCCACAGCCACTCCGACCGTCCTGACCCACCCCACAGAGAAAGAGAGAACACTATGAGTGCATCAGACAAGGCCGAAAACACCGCGCAGGACCTCAAGGGCAAGGCGAAGGAAGCTCTCGGCAAGGTCACCAACGACGACTCCAAGGTCGCCGAGGGCCGGGCCGACCAGGCCGGCGCCAGCGTCAAGCAGGCCGGCGAGAACATCAAGGACGCCTTCAAGAAGTAGGTCCCTGACCGGTCACCCGACCGGCGCCGCCGCATCCTCGACGGCGCCGGTCGGACAGACCGCGTGTGCGCGCATCTGAACCGTCGCCTCCACCGCGGTCCACGGCACATCGCTCCGGGTGGTCGGCCGGCCGTCTACGACAGGGGCCGCGGCGGCGATCGCTGCCAGTCGCTGCGCCAGCGCCAACACGAATTCCGCGCCCGCGCTGGAGTCGTTGACCATCACCACCACGGTCAGGCCGCTCTCCGGGTCGGAGAGCGTCGCCGACAGGAAGCCGGGAATCGCACCGGCTCCGCCGCGCATCGGGCCCACTTGCTCGGCCCCCAACCCGTACCGCCGCCACTGGGGCGCACCGTCTTCCCGCACGCTCTTCCACTGCTGCGCGACCATCTCCGGCGACAGCAGGCTGCCCGTGGCCAACGCCTGCGACCAGGTCTTCAGATCCTCCAGGGTGGAAACGGCCCCGCCGGCGACCCCGCTCATCGAGTTGGACAACCGTGTCACGTCGAGCGGACGCGTGCAGTCCTGGATGCCGTCGGCGTCGAGGGCGGCCGCCCAGCCGTTCGGGTGGGCACCGGGCAGGTCGACGTCCTCCGGGCCGGGAAACGACGTGTCGCCCAACCCCAGCGGTTCGAACACGTACCGCCGGTAGAGCTCCGGCCAGCTATCACCTGTCGCCTCCTCCAAGGCCATCCCGAGCAGCTGCACACCGGCGTCGGACCGGGTCCAGATGCGGCCGGGCTGCCCGGCCCTGGTGGACCCCAGACCGCCCGACACGAGCTCCAGAGGCGGCCACCTGCGGGTGGGATTGTTGACGAACTGCGGCTCAAGGTTCGTCTGGCCCAGGCCCGCGGTGTTCTGGCAGAGCTGACGCAGCGTGATGCCCTGCACCCCGGAAAGCCGGGGCAGGTGCTCCGCGACCGCGTCGTCCAGCCCCACCCGCTGGTCCTCGACGAGCCGGAGCAGCACTGTGCAGGTCATCGAAGCGGTCAGGGTGCCGATGCGAAACTGCATGTCGGTGGTGAGGGCGGAGCCGCCGGCCGGGCGGCCCGTCGCCGGGTCGACACCGGCCCCCACACTGCCGGGGCTGGCCAGCCACTGGCCCGCCCACGGCGCCCACACCCCGGCGATCGCGCCTGTCGCCCCGGCCAGATCGAGCCCTTCGGCCAGCGCCGCATCCAGGGATGCGCTGGTCTCAGCGGCCAGTGCGGTCGTCGCCGAGTCGGGGCCGACGGGAAACAGCACCCTGCCGTCGATGCATCCCGCCAGAGACAGCGTCAGCCCGGCTGTCAGTAGCGCCAGCACGGGCGACAACGGCCGGCGGCGTATCCGGCCGGCCGTGGCGGTGCGGCTCCCCTGACGACCGTCGCGCCGTGCTCCCTGTCGACCTGTCATGGCACCCGATGCCCATCCCGGACCCCGGCACGCCACCCCGCGGGGAGTGCCGGATGCTGTCCTTTGCCGGGAGTGTACCCAGAGCACAGCTCCGCCGCACCCGCGGCGACGCGGACCCAGGTCGGTGCAATACTGGGCGCATGTTCCGCGCGGGGACGGGTCGCCCGGGCCGCTTCTCGGCCCTCCGACTCGGCAGAGTGTTGCTGGTGCTGGTCGGCGCAACGGTGGCGCTGACCGCCTGTGGCGCGCCGCTCATCCCCACGCTCGGGCCGTCGGACGCCCCCACGGCTGTGCCTTCGGCCGCACCGACGCCCACACCCCGGCCGTCCGGCGCCCCGTCGCCGGAGCCGACCGCCAGGACAGGGTCGCCCGCACCCACCATTGTGTCCGCGTGCACTGCCGACCAGCTCACCCTGGCGTTGCAGGAGCGCCCTGGCGACAGCGGCGCGGGGAGTTTCTTCTGGGACCTCCGCGTCACCAATGCCGGCGACGCCGCCTGCACCGTGGACGGGTATCCCAGCGTGCAGTTGATCTCTGCCGCCACCGGGCAGCCCATCGGCGCCGCCTCGGGGCTTGAGCCGCGTGCGGCGCCGTCGACGGTGTTGCTACAACCGGGCGACTCGGCGTTCAGCCTGCTGCATCTCACCAGGGCCGGAGCCTACGGCTGCCCGCTCATTCCCGTCACCGACCTCGCGGTGAGCCCGCCCGGCACCGGCCAGTCCGGCCGGGTGACCACCCCCAACCCCATCGAGGGCTGTGAGGACCCCACCATCCAGCTCGTGCGCACCGGCGCCTTCGCCGTGGAACCGGTGGTCTTCTAGGGGTGGCCGGGCACCGGCACGACCCGGACTACTTTCCGGCCACACCCTCGACGGCGGGCGTGACGCGCAGGCCCTCCATGAAACGGAGCACGTTCTCGTCGACGATGATGTCGCTCGGACGCAACGGCCTGGTGAGGTAGAGGCCGTTCAGGCTGGTCAACCGGCTCAGCGCCACATAGGTCTGGCCGGGGCTAAAGACCCGGGTGCCGAGGTCCACGATCGCCCGCTCGTAGGTGGCACCCTGCGACTTGTGGATCGTGACCGCCCAGGCCAGCCGCAGCGGGAACTGGGTGAACTCGGCCACGACATCCTTGCTCAGTTTCTTGGTGGCGGCGTTGTAGGTGTACTTGAACTTCTCCCACACCGTGGGCTCCACCTCGTGTGTGGTGCCGTCGATGTCGACGTAAACCGTGGAGTCGACCCGCGTCACGGTGCCGATGGTGCCGTTCACCCAGCGCGGACCGCCGTCGAGGGGATTGTCGTTGCGCAGGAACATCACCTGGGCGCCGACCTTGAGCTCCAGGACCTCGTCGGCCGGGTAGGTGCGCCCGCCGAAGTCGCCCGTGACCTCGGCCTTGGCCGAGAGGGACTTGCCGGAAAGCCGCTTGAGCGCGGCAGCGTTGATGCGGTTGACCGCGTCGTTGCGGGTGGCCAGCGTGATGACACCCTCGGTCGGCGGGGTCCTGGCGCCCGCACCATTGAGCGCCCCGCCGATTTCGGGCGTCACCTGGCCGTACCGCACCGCGTTGAGCATCGTCTTGAAGCCGGCGTCGTGCTGGCGGTGGATCTCGGTGAGTTCGAAGATCTTCAGTTCGGCGCTTTGCCAGACCTTGGCATCGAAGAACCACATCGAGCGGTAGGTGTCCGCGAAGTAGGCGCGTTCCTCGGGGTCGCCCGGCACCGGCGCAAGCTGGTACGGGTCGCCGAAGAGCACGATCTGCACGCCGCCGAAGGTGTCGTGCGGGCGCTGCCTGGCTTGGCGGAGGCTGCGGTCGATGGCGTCCATCAGGTCGGCGTTGACCATGGAGACCTCGTCGATGACCACGGTGTCGATCGTATTGAGCAGTTTGCGCAGCTGGTCGTTCTGGTCGATGGCGTGGTCGGCGATGACGCCGATCGGCAGGCGGAACAGTGAGTGCAGGGTCTGGCCGCCCACGTTCAACGCGGCGACCCCGGTCGGTGCTGCAATGACTATCTGCTTGCTGGTGTTCCAGGAGAGGTGATTGAGCAGGGTGGACTTACCGGTTCCGGCCCGGCCGGTGACGAAGACGTTCTGCTTGGTGCCCTCGATGGCGGCGAACACCTCGGCCTGCTCGCGCGAAAGCGGAATCTCGGGGGGAAGCGCGGTCACGGGAAACTTTCGGTGGGATTCGGGGCGATGCGGGCGGTGGCAACCCGAGCATCGCGATTCCCTTCCACTGTAACTGTCCGGCCGCCCGCACGGTCCACGCCCCGGCCCGCCGGTGGATAACTCG
The DNA here is from genome assembly GCF_004403945.1 of Cryobacterium lactosi. Taxonomy (GTDB): domain Bacteria; phylum Actinomycetota; class Actinomycetes; order Actinomycetales; family Microbacteriaceae; genus Cryobacterium; species Cryobacterium lactosi. The sequence continues at coordinate 285,029 of NZ_SOHM01000008.1, forward strand.
CGCCGGGTCTGACGGAGCGCGCCGGCCGGCACGGGTGTGCGGGTTACTGCACGAGCAGCTGCACCGGGAACTCGTACTGCACGCTGCCGTCCTTCAGGCTGTTGTCGAACCCGACCAGATCGTAGAAGCCTGCGGCCAGGCCTGCCGGCACCGACAGGGTGCTGCTGAAGTCGGATTCCTCGGTGCCGCTGGCCGCCAACACCTGCTGGGTGAGCACCGCCGCGCCGGCCGGGTCGCGCAGCTCGAGGGTGAACTGCGCCTCGGGAACCATGGCGCGGCCGGTGACCTCCAGGGTGCCGCCCGGGGCGACACTCGCACCGCAGGCCGGCGTGGTGATGATGATCGGCGGGCGTTCGGGGGTGAGGGTGAGGGATCGTTCGACCACGTTGGTCTCGCTGCCGTCTTCGGCACTGAGCTCATAGGCCCGTAATGTCACCGCCTCCTCGTTCTCCGGTGGGGGGAAGGCCAGGTCGCTCTGCCAGGTGCCTGCGGTGCCCGACCCCGACGTTGCCGTGAGGTGCCGCACGCAGAGGGTCTGCCCGGCCTCGTCGAGCAGGTCGATCACGAGGGCTGCCTCGACGGTGTCGGCGGTGCCCCGGGCGCTCACCGGGATGGTGACCGGTGAGTCGGCCACCGGGCTGTCGATGGTGATGGCCGGGCCGGCGCTCGGCGTCTCGGTGTTGGTCGGGGCCGTGTTGGTCGGAGCGGTGCCTGAATTGGTGCCGGTGGGGGTGGGCGCCGGCCCTGGCGCGCAGGCGGCCATCGGCAAAACCAGGAGGGCGGCCAGCAGGGCGGTGGGCCTTCGTCCGGACCGGGGTGATCGGCTGCTGTTCACGGAATGCTCCTCTCATCCGACCCTGGGAGTGTAGCTCGCGTGCCGGCAGCCGGGGTGGTCCCCGTAGGATGTGGAGGTGAGCTACGGGGTCGGTAACGGGGTGAGACGGGCGCGCTATCTGCGTGCCGCACTCGCGGTGACCGTCATTTGTGCCCTGCTCTGCGCCGCTCTGGTCGCCGCCATCGGCGCACTCAACCGCGATCTGTACAGCGCCGGCGGGTTCGTGCGGCAGTACCTCGAGGCGCTCGCGACGCACGACACCGACACCGCTCTGGCCCTGCCCGGCGCCGAACCGACCAACGCCGACCTCGAGGCCGCCGGTCTGCCCCAGGATCTGCCGCGCACGCTGCTGCGCCCGTCGGTGCTGGGGTCGATCACCGACATCGAGTTCGTCAGCGACACCACCGGGCCCACGGATGCCGCAGCCGGCGAGCACACCGTGGTCTTCAGCTTCAAGTTGGACGGCCAGGACACCTCGATGGAATTCACCGTGGAGCGACTCGGCACCGTCGCCGGGCTGTTCAGCCGATGGGGATTCGCGACGAGCCCACTCGCGGTGCTGCACGTGACGGTGTTGCACGAAGCCGATTTCTCGGTGAACGGCCTGACCCTCGACACCCGGGCGCATGCAGCGGCCGACGCGCCGATCACGTTCTCGAACCAGGCCGCCTACCTGGCCTTCGCCCCGGCTGTCTACAACGTCTCCCACGACTCGTCTCTGCTCAGCGCTCCGGTGCAGAGTGTGCCCGTCGTCGCCTCCGGAGCCGCCGACGTGACGGTGGATGCGATGCCCAACGACACCTTCACCGCCCAGGTGCAGGCCAAGCTCAACGAGTTCCTCGACGAGTGCGCCACCCAGCAGGTGTTGCAGCCGTCGAACTGCCCGTTCGGCATCGAGATCGACAACCGGGTCAAGTCCGCGCCGGCCTGGTCGATCGCCGAGTACCCGGAGGTCGCCCTCACCGGCGGCGAGTCATCGTTCGACATGCCCGGAACCGAGGGTCAGGCTCACATCGTCGTCGATGTGCAATCACTGTACGACGGCGACCTCAGCACCCGCGACGAGGACGTCCCGTTCTCGGTGGCCCTCACCGTCACGATCCAGCCCGACGGCGCCCTGGCCATCCAGCTTCGCTAGCGCCTAACGGTCGTGGGCGGCCAGGCGCGCGAGGCGGTCGTTGTACTCGTTCAGCTCGGCCTCATTGGTGCGGTCGGCGTTCCGGTCCCTGCGCTTGGTTTCCTTCTCGTCGCTGCGCCCCCACTGGATGGCCACGATGATGGCCAGCGCAATGGTCGGGATCTCGCCGACGCTCCAGGCGATGCCACCGCCGGCCTGCTGGTCGGCCAGGGCGCTCAGCCCCCAGTCGCGGCCCATGGCGCCGTACCAGTCCGCCAACAGCAGGCCGGTGCCGGTCATCAGCGCCAGGCCGAAGAAGGCGTGGAACGCCATGGTGCCCAGCAGCAACAGCAGCCGGAAGGTGTACGGGAGGCGGTAGGGCACGGGGTCGATGCCGATCAGGGACTGCACGAACAGGTAGCCGGTGATCAGGAAGTGCACAATCATCCACTGGTGGCCGATGTGGTCGGTCGTCGCCCAGCTGAACAGCGTCGTGTAGTAGAACACCCAGAGTGACCCGGCGAAGAGCACCGCGGCGACGAGCGGGTTTGAGACTATGCCGGCGAACTTGGAGTGCACGGCCAACAGGATCCACTCGCGCGGGCCGCGGCTGCCGTCGCGGCGCATCCGGATGGCGCGGGCCGCCAGGGTGACCGGCGCGCCGGGAACCAGCAGAACAGGCACCAGCATCGTCAGGGCCATGTGCGCGAGCATGTGGGTGGAGAAGAGGTACTTCTCGTACACGTTCACGCCGCCGTTGGTGATGTAGAACAGGGTGATCAGGCCCACTACCCAGAGGATGGTGCGGTGCAGCGGCCAGGTGTCGCCGCGGCGGCGCAGCCGCCACACCCCGGCGAGGTAGAAGAAGATGCCGAAGGCGCAGAACAGCGCCCAGGCCAGGTCGAAGTTCCACTCGGTGAAGTACCTGGCGAAGGTGAGCTCGGGCGGCAGTGGCTCGCCGGTGAGGATCTGCGCCGGGGTGGCGGTGGGGATCGCCGTGGTGACGACCTGGGCCACCGGGGTCGCCGTGCGGGCGAGAGCCGCCGCCACACCGCTGGCCAGACCCATGAAGGCGATTTCGCCCACGACGAGCCACCAGAAGAAGGAGTCGGTGCGGCCGGCGCCGCTCTGCATCCGGCCGATCAGGTACCGGCGCTGCAGCACACCGAAGCCGCCAAGCACGAACAGGAGAGCCACCTTGGCCAGCACTAGGATGCCGTATCCGGTGAGCAGGTTGTCCCAGCTGCCGATGCGCAGTTCCGCGCTGACGTAGCCGGAGGCGGCGACGACGACGAAGCTGACCAGCGCGAGGGTGGAGTACCGGCCGATGACCTCGCGCAGGCGTGCCTGCGAGAGCTGCTTGTGCAGCAGGATCACGGTGAGCAGGCCGCCCAGCCACACGGCCGCGAAGACCAGGTGCAGTCCGAGCGCGGTGATCGCCGCGTCGTGGCCCTCGGCGCCGGCCGAGTGGCCCTGCTGGGCCATCGGCAGCAGAGCCAGCAGGGCCAGCACGGTGACGAAGACCAGAGCGGTCTGGTTGCGCACCGCGAAGCAGAGCACGGTGATGGCCGCGGCGATCAGAGTGGTGGTCAGCCAGGCCTGGCCGATCTCGATCTGGCTGAAGAACTGGCCGACCGTGGCGCTGAATTGGTCGTTGAAGCTGATCGTGGCGTTGGTCACCTGCAAAAAGGTGAGAAAGCCGGTGATCGCCGAGGCGATGGTGAGGAAGGCGGCCGAGGCTGCGGCCAGGTCGATCGCGGTGCCGTACTCACGTTCCTTCGGGCTCAGTGCGAAGCAGGTGAGGACCAGGGCGCCGATGGTGCCGGCCGCACCGAGGTTGACGAGCAGCTTGGCCACCGGAAGACCCCAGCGCACCACGACGCCGGGGTCGGCGAGCAGCTGGGCCTGGGCGCCGCCGCCATAGGCCAGGCCCGCCAGCGTCGCCACAATCGCGGCCAGCAGCAGCGCTGCCGGCCCGATGATTCGCACGTAACGGGGCACCACTCCAGCTTAACCGGCGGCGGAAGCGGATCCGGCCGTACCTGGCACCCGCGGTCAGTTCGCGAGCGGGCCGTTAACGAGCAGTGGGCGCCGACCGAAGTCGACGCCCACCGTAGTTCGAGACCTGCTACCTACTTGGCGGCAGCCTTGAGCTTGCTACCAGCGGTCAGCTTGACGCGGTGGCCGGCAGCGATGGCGATTTCTTCGCCGGTCTGCGGGTTGCGGCCGGTGCGAGCAGCGGTTGCGGTGCGCTCGACGCCGAGCCATCCCGGGATGGTGACCTTGCCGTCGTTCGCAACGGTGTCGGCGAGGGTTGCAAAGAAAGCGTTCAGAACGCCGTCGACAGCAGCCTGGCTCTGGCCAGAGTCTGCGGCAACCTTGGCAACGAGCTCGGTCTTGTTCAGCGACTTGTCAGCCATTGAGTGTCCTCCTCGGACCTTCGTCTGTAAAAAACAGGTATTCACGTGAAGCGGGCGACGTTGTGAAAACGCCTCCGTTGGTCGGTTCGACCGGGTTGAATCTAGCATTGATCCGCAGGAATCCGCGGATTTACGGCGTTTCGGGGCGCTTTGCTCAGTGGATTGGGTGAGTTTATGCTGTGCGCGAACTGTGCGCCCCCGTTCGCGGGCCAGCGCCGGAACGGCAGAACAGGGGATGCCCGACCGAAGTCGGACATCCCCTGCTTGTGTCGTGCAGATCGTTTACACGATCAGCAGCTGGTTACCAGCTGGACTTGGTGATGCCGGGCAGCTCGCCGCGGTGCGCCATGTCGCGGAAACGTACGCGCGAGATGCCGAACTTGGAGAGGTGGCCACGGGGACGACCGTCAACCGCGTCGCGGTTGCGCAGGCGAACCGGCGAGGCGTTGCGGGGCAGCTTCTGGAGGCCCTTGCGAGCCTCTTCGCGGGACTCGTCGGTGCCGGCCGGGTCGACAAGAGCCTTCTTCAGCTCAAGGCGCTTGACGGCGTAACGCTCGACGATGACCTTGCGCTGGTTGTTCTTGGCAATCATGCTCTTCTTCGCCATTTTTAGCGCTCCTCACGGAAGTCAACGTGCTTGCGGATGACCGGGTCGTACTTCTTGAGCACGAGACGGTCGGGGTTGTTGCGACGGTTCTTCTTGGTCACGTAGGTGTAACCGGTTCCTGCCGTCGAACGCAGCTTGATGATCGGACGTACGTCCTGAGCCTTAGCCATTAGATTTTCTCCCCACGTGCGAGCAGGTCCTTGACGACCGACTCAATGCCGCGAGCATCAATAACCTTGATGCCCTTTGCCGAGAGGGTCAACGTGACGTTGCGGCGAAGCGACGGCACGAAGTACTTCTTGGTCTGCACGTTCGGGTCGAAACGACGCTTGGTGCGCCGGTGCGAGTGCGAAATGTTGTGTCCAAAGCCGGGAACGGCTCCGGTCACCTGGCAGGTTGCTGCCATGGTTTTCCTCCAATACCGAAGGGCGAGTGCCCTTCCCAAGATCTCTTGTCGGCCAGTCCGCGATGGATTCCGCCCGGAAGCGGCCGGCCGAAAGGTGAGTTTCAGCGGCTGATTCGGTGGGAGGAAAAGTCACGAACGAGCAATGCACGCACAGATATGCGCAGCAGCTGCTCAGCTTACGCGGTCGGGCGGGCGGACGCAAGCGCGGTGCAGGCAGCGCAGAGGCCGAAGATGTCGATCACGTGGGCGGCTTCGGTGAAGCCGTGCTTGGCGGCTTCCTCTGTGGCCCAGTTCTCGATCGCGGCCACCTCGATCTCCACCGTGAGCCCGCAGTTGCGGCAGATCAGGTGGTGGTGGTGCTCCGTCGTGCTGCAGGCCCGGTACAGGCTCTCCCCGTCGGGCGACTGCAGCGAATCCGCGTCACCCTCCAGGGCCAGGTCGGCGAGGGCGCGGTACACCGTCGCCAGGCCGATCGGTGAGCCGCTGGTGTGCAGGGCCGAGTGCAGGCCCTGGGCGCTGACGAACCCTTCGGCGCGGCTGAGCTCGGTGCGCACGGCCTCTCGCTGCCAGGTGTTTCGCTTCATGACTCCAACCGTAGCCCGGCGCGAGCCGGCCCGGGTACCCCCGGCGCACGCGCGCTGAGCGAACGGATGCCCAGCGCGAGCAGGAAGCAGGCGGCGGCGGTGAGCGCGATGGCCGGGCCCGCGGCCACGTCCAGCGCGCGGGAGAGGAGCACCCCGATCACGCCGGAACCGGCGCCGAGGAGGGGCGCCAGCACGGCGATCCTGCCGGCCGTGCGCACCAGAAGTCGGGCGGCAGCGGCTGGTGCGGCGATCAGGGCGATCGCCAGGATCGCGCCGACGGCGGGCATCGCCGTGACGACGGTGGCGGTGATCAGCACCAGGGTGAGCAGCTCGATGGGCCACTCCCGGTAGCCCGCGGCGCGGAAGCCGGTGCGGTCGAAGGTGGAGAAGAGGATCTCCTTGCCGAACAGCACGGCAACGGCAACGGCAACGACGAGGACCGAGGCGGCCAGCACGACGTCACCGTCGGTGACGTTCAATATCGACCCGACCAGGTAGGAGTCCACGTGCACGGGCAGCGACGGGTTGAGCGCCTGGAGCAGCACGCCGAGGGCGAACCCGGCGGTGAGCATGATGCCGGAGGCCACCTGGCTGCCCTGCCGGCGCACCCGGCCGAGCATGGTCATGATGGCCACGATCACCGCGGCGGCCACGGCGGCACCGAGCGGGATGCTCACACCCAGCAGCGCCGCGGCGACGGCACCGGGGAAGGTGGCGTGCGTGAGAGCCTGGGCGAAGAAGGTACGGCGGCGCAGCAGCACCAGGGTGCCGACCAGGCCGCTGAGTGCGCCGATCACGGCCGCGGCGAGCAGGGCCTTCTCGAAGTAGCCCATCAGGCGGTCGCCGGTTCCGGCTCAGGCGCGGACAGGGCGGGACGGCGCATCCGGTCGAATACGAGCCGGCCAAGCAGCACCAGCAGGTAGCCGGCCACTAGCACCAGCACCACCGTGGCGCCGCTGGGCAGGTCGATGCCGGCGGAAACCGACGCCTCGAAGCCCACGGCCAGCCCCACCCAGGCGCACAGCGCGGCGAAGCAGGCGGCGAGCGGGAAGAGTAGCCAGAGCCGCACCGTGATCAGCCGGGCGACGGCACCGGGCACGATGAGAACCGCGAGGACGAGCAGGTTGCCGACCGCGCTCGATGCGGCTACCACCACGAGGGCGATGGCCACGTTGAGCACCAGGTCGAGCAGCAGTGGGCGATAGCCGGCCGCGGCGAGGGCGGTGCGGTCGAACGCCCGGAACACCTGCTGCTTGAGGGTCAGGCCCACCAGGAGCAGAGCGATCGCGCAGATGACGAGGGTCTGGGTCACCTCGGCGGCCGTCACCGTGAGCAGCCGGCCGAAGAGCAGCTGTTCGAGCTGGCCGGCGTAGTTGGTCTGCCGGGAGACCACCAGTATGCCGATGCTGAACATAGCGGTGAAGACGATCGCAATCGCCGCGTCCCCCGATACGGCCCGCCGGGTGATCACGGTGAGCACGATCGCGGCCAGGACCGCGGCGATCATGGCGCCGACGAAGAGTCCCTCGCGGCCGCCCCACACGAACCCGATGGCGATGCCGGGGAAGACCGAGTGGGTGAGGCCGTCACTGATGAACTCGAGGCTGCGCAGGTTGACGAGCACGCCGACGATGCCGGCGACCAGGCTGAGGGCGAGCAGCACCACGAGCGCCCGCGCCATGAACGGCAGGGAGAACGCGGTGACGAGGGGCCCGAACAGGTCGGCCATTCAGTGGCCTTCGTGGCCGGGGATGACGAGGGTGTGCTGGTCCATCTCGACGCCGACCTCGTGGAAGGTGCGCTGCACGTTCTCGAGGGTGAGCACGCTTTCGCGGGGACCGAAGGCCACCTGGTTGCCGTTGAGCAGCAGCACCCGTTCGCAGACCGCCCTGGCCAGTTCGAGGTCGTGGGTGGAGACGAGCACGGCGACGCCGTCGGCCTTCAGGCGCTCCACGGTGCCGACGAGCGCCTCCCGGTTGGACTGGTCCAGGCCGTTGAAGGGTTCGTCGAGCAGCAAGAGCCGGGGGCCGGCCGCCACGGCACGGGCGAGCAGACCGCGCTGCTGCTGGCCGCCGGAGAGCTCACCGAACCGGGTCTTGGCGCGGTGGCCGAGGCCCACGGTCTCCAGGGCCTCGGCCACGGCCCGGCGGTCCTTCTTGCCGGGCAGGCGCAGCCAGCCGAGCTCGCGGTAGCGGCCCATCATGACGACCTGCTCGAGGCTGACCGGGAACTCGGGGTCGAGCTCGTCGGTCTGCGGTACGTATCCGACGGTGCCGGCCGGGGCCGTCGCCTGGCCGAGCACCTCCACGGTGCCCTCCGTGCGCTGGATCAGGCCCAGGATGCCCTTGAGCAGGGTGGACTTGCCCGACCCGTTCGGGCCGATCAGCGCGACGGCCTCACCGGCATGCAGATCGAAGTCGATGCCGGTGAGCGCGGGAGTCTGGGCGTAGGCGAACGAGGCCCCGGAGACGCGCAGGGCGAGCGGTACGGGTATCCGCTGCTGAGAAGGGTTCTCGTTCACGGTTCAACTATTGCAGGTCGGCCGGCACGGCGCTGGGCGTCACACCCCAGGACTCCAGGATGAGGCGCACATTGTGCAGCTGGGTGGCGACGTACGTGGCGCCGTCGCTGTCGGCCGGGCCGAGCGAGTCGCCGTAGAGGGCGTCCTCGCCGGAGTAGACCGCGACCCCCGCTTCGGCGGCGATGGTGTCGGCCGCCTTCGGGTTGATGGAGGCCTCGGAGAAGACGGCCTTGACCCCGGTGGCCTTGACGGCGGCGACGAGGGCGTCGATTTCGGCGGCGCTCGGCTCGGCGTTGTCATCAAAGCTCGGGATGACGCTGCCGACGTAGGTGATGTCGTATGCGGCGGTGAAGTAGCCGAAGGCGTCATGGTTGCTCACCAGCAGGCGCTCTGCGGCCGGAACGGTGTCGATGTTCTCGCGGATCCAGGCGTCGAGCTCGGCGAGCCGGCCGGCGTAGACCGCCTCGTTGGCCTCGAAGTCGGCGGCGTGCGTGCTGCTGGCCGCGACCAGGCCGTCGGCGATGGTGGCGACCATGGTCTCGGCGTTCGACACGTCGGTCCAGATGTGCGGGTTGCCGCCGTCGTGGTCGTGGTCCTCGGCGGATGCGCCGGCGGCTTCGTCGTCGTGGGCTGCCTCATCCTCGTGGCCGGCCTCGCCGCCCAGGATGGTGATGCCCTCATCGGAGTCGATCGTGATGCCGTCGAAGCCGGAGGCCTCGATGGCGTCGTCGAGCCATTCCTCGAGCCCGACACCGTTGATCACCAGCACGTCGGCCTCGCCGAGGGCCGTGAGGTCGGCGACCGAGGGGTCGTAGCTGTGCGCGCTCTGGTTGGGCTGGATCAGCTGGGTGATGCTGACGCCGTCGGTGTCGCCGACGATGTTGCGGGTGAGGTCGGCGATCTGGGTGGTCGTGGCAACGACCTTGAGGTCGCCGTCCGATCCCGTCGAGGCGTTGGTGGCGGTCGTCGAGCATCCGGCCAGCACGAGGGCGGCCGAGGCGGCCAGGGCGGGAAGGAGGAACTTGGGGGTCTTCACCTCTGGAACGCTACGCCTATTGATAATGATTGTCAAAACCATTAGAACGGTGTTTCGGGGCTCAGAGGTGCCGCAGATACCGCTCCGGGGCATCGAGGAAGCTGGCCCAATTGGTCACCAGGTCGAGGTCCCGCCAGGCCATCTCACGCAGTCCCCACTCGCCCACCTCGAGTATCTGTGCGCCGGGCAGGGCTGCGAGCAGCGGCGAGTGCGTCGACATGATCACCTGCGAGCCTTCGGCGGCCAGCAGGCCCTTGAGGTGGCCGAGCAGCGCCAGGCAGCCCGAGAACGAGAGCGCGGATTCCGGTTCGTCGAGCACCCAGAGGCCCCTCCCGCGGAACTTGTCGATGGCCAGCTCGAGGAACGATTCACCGTGCGAGAACTCGTGGAATCGCGGCTCGGGCCGGCTGCCCGGGTTCTCCTCCAGATAGGTGAAGAAGCCGTGCATGGTCTCGGCACGCAGAAAGTAGCCGCGGCGGGTGCTGCCGCCGCTCCGCACCAGACGCAGGTGATCGTGGAGCGGTGACTCACTCACCCGGGAGGAGTTGCGTGCGCCGGTGGAGCCGCCCTCCGGCGAGAGCCCCCAGGCCAGGGCGATGGCCTCCACGAGGGTGGACTTGCCTGCACCGTTCTCGCCGACGAAAACCGTGGCCGACCCCAGGTCGAGTCCTCTCTCGAGCAGCTGCGCCACCGGCGGCAGGGTGGCCGGCCAGGCACTCCTGGCCAACGGATGCAGGGGGTCTTCCTCGATCCGGCGCAGGGGCGTGCTCTCAAAGGCCATGCCCCATCCTCCCCCGCCGGCCGCTGGTGCGCCCAGGTGCCGCACAATTCCCCTTCGGCAGCGTCGAAGGGGGAAGTTGCCGCACCTCGGCGAGCGAGCCGTCCGCGACATCCGCCACACGCCCCCTTCAGGGCTCCCGATGGGGAATTCTGCGGCAACTCGCGGTGGCGACGCCCCCCGTCTACTCTGTTGCCATGAGAACACGCGCCGGCAAGGGCACCACACCGCCCGCCGGAAGCCTGCCCGCCCCGGCCCGCCCTGGTCGGAGTGCCCGGGTTGGCCGGGCCGCCCGGTTGGTGTCACCGGACCCCGTGTCGCCGGCACCTGCACTGCGGGCCCCTGCACTGCGGGCCCCTGCACTGCGGGCCCCTATACGGCCTTACCCTGCAGCGATGCTGCGTCCGTGGCGACCGGACGACGCGGCCGGCCTGCGAAGCGCCTTCGCCGGCAGCGACGACCTCGGCGCCCAATTCGGCGCCATCGAACTGTCCACGCTCGCCCGTTGCCAGAGCTTCATCGCCGACAACCTCGCACCGGCCACGGTCTCCCGGCAGAACTTCGCCATCAGTGTCGACGGCATCGCGGTGGGCAACGTGGGCATCGGCAGCATGGAGCACCGGCACGGCACCGGCTGGGTCTACTACTGGGTCTCGACCGAGGCGCGCGGGCAGGGCCTGGCGACGCTCGCGCTCGCGTCGATAGCCGACTGGGCCTTCACCGAGCAGGGGCTGCACCGGCTCGAGCTCGGGCATCGCACCAACAATCCCGCCTCCTGCCGGGTCGCCGCCAAGGCGGGCTTCGCCTTCGAGGGCATCGAGCGTCAGAAACTCAAGTACGGCACCGAGCGCTTCGACGTCGAGACCCATGCCAGGCTCCGCACGGATGCCCCTCCCCCGGTCCGCCCGCTGCCCACCGCCACCTTCTAGGCCCGAGCAACCGACCAGCCATGTCGCCGCACTCCGCTGCCCCCGCCGAAGTGATCGACCGCCTGCGCGCGGCCGGGTGCGTGTTCGCCGAAGACGAGGCCCGGCTGCTCCTGGCGAACGCCGGCACACCCGCGGAGCTGGAGCGCCTGATCACCCTGCGTACGTCGGGGTTGCCGCTCGAACAGGTGCTCGGCTGGGTGGACTTCTGTGATCTGCGGATCACCGTGCGGCCCGGAGTGTTCGTGCCCCGTCGTCGCACCGGCCTGCTGGTGAAGCGGGCGGCCCGGCTCATCCGGCCGGGGACGGTCGTGGTCGACCTCTGCTGCGGCACGGGCGCCGTCGGCGCCGTTCTGCTCGCCGGGGAGCCGATGCTGACCCTCTTCGCCGTCGACATCGACCCGGCGGCCACGGCGTGCGCCCGCGAGAACATCGCGGCGCGCGGCGGTGCGGCGTTGACCGGTGACCTGTTCGCCCCGTTGCCGCCCGGTCAGCGCGGCCGGGTCGACGTCGTCGTGGCGAACGCCCCCTACGTGCCGACGGATGCCATCGCGCGCATGCCGCCGGAAGCTCGGCTGCACGAGGCCCGGATCGCGCTGGACGGTGGCCCTGACGGCCTCGAGGTGCAGCGGCGCCTCGTGGCGGCGGCGCCGGACTGGCTGGCGTCCGGCGGGCATCTGCTCGTGGAGACCAGCGCGGGGCAGGCCGCGCACACCGCGGCGATCTTCGCCCGGCACGGGCTCGCCCCTCGCGTCGTGCGCTCCCGGAAGCTGGACGCCACCGTGGTGATCGGCACCCGGTGACGGGCATCACGTGAGCGGCACCCGCCAGGCCTGACCTCCCCGCGCCTCAGTCCGGTGGACCGGGCGTGAGCGCTGCCATGGTGCTCCGAACGAGGGCAAGCACCTCCGCCTCATCGACGGGGTCGTAGAGCAACTGGCCGGCCAAGCCGGCAGCGAACGCGAGCACGGACCGGGCCAGAGTGTCGCCCCGCACGGCGGGGTCGAGTTCGCCCTCGTGCCGGGCCCGGCCGGCGAGGAGGGCGAGCCGGCCGCGCAGCTCGGCGTCCCAGTCGGCCAGCGACCGGGCGAGCGCGGGATCGAAGGGAGCCCGGTCCGACACGGCGACGCTCACCAGGCAGGCGCTGGCCGGCGCGGCCTGGCTGTGGTCGGGCATCCGCCGGCACGGACCGGCTACTCGAGGCGTAGCGCCGGCCGCTGCGGCTGCGGTGGCGACTGCTCGATGAGGCTGGCCAGGTCACTCTCGAGTGCGTGAGCGTTCGCTGCACCCCCTGTGGCCCGATGCACCAGCTATAGCTGGCGCATCGGGCCGTGCGGGGTGCAGCGAGCGTCGCGGTGGGCCGACCACCCCGTCGGCTACTCCAGGAGCAGCGCCGGCTCCTCGATGATGCTCGCCACGTCGGCGAGGAAGCGGCTGGCCACGTCGCCGTCGACCACACGGTGGTCGAAGCTGGCGCCGATGGTGGTGACGAAGCGCGGGCGCACCTCGCCGTCGACCACCCAGGGCTTGAGCTTGATCGTGCCGAGCGCCACAATGCCGGCCTCGCCGGAGTTGAGAATCGGCGTGCCGGTGTCCATGCCGAAGACTCCGATGTTGGTGATCGTGATGGTGCCGTTGGACATCTCGGCCGGGCTGGTCTTGCCGTCGCGGGCCGTGATGGTGAGCTTCTCGAGGGCTCCGGCCAGCTCAAGCAGGCTCATGTCCTGGGCTTCCTTGATGTTGGGCACGATCAGGCCGCGCGGGGTGGCCGCGGCAATGCCGAGGTTCACGTAGTGCTTGATCACGATCTCCTCGTCGGTGAAGACCGAGTTGACCGTGGGGTTGCGCCGCACGGCCCAGATCATCGCCTTGGCCATGATCAGCAGCGGCGACACCTTGACCCCGGCGAAGTCGGTGGAGACCTTGAGCCGCTTGACGAACTCCATGGTGCGGGTGGCGTCCACATCGACGAACAGGCTCACGTGCGGGGCGGTGAAGGCGCTCTTCACCATGGTCTGGGCGATCACCTTGCGCACGCCCTTGACGGGGATGTGCTCTTCCCGGTCCGTCGGCCACTCCGGCGTCTGGATGTTGCGGAACACGCTGGCCTGGGTGGCCTCGCGCAGCACGTCTTCGCGGGTGACGTCGCCGAACCGGCCGGTCGCTTCCACCTGGCTGATGTCCACGCCGAGGTCCTTGGCGAGCTTGCGGATCGGCGGCTTGGTGATCACGGGGCCGGCCGGCTTGACGGGGGCGGATGCCGCGGATGCGGCGACCGACCGAACCGGCGGCACCGGTCGGGCCGGGCCCGTCGCAGCGGTGGTCGAGCGGGGACCCGAGGCGGCCGGGCCGCCCTGCGGGGGTGCGGTCGGTGCGGCGGCGAGGGTTTCGTGCGCCGCGGTCGGGACCACATGCCGGCGCCGTCGGGTGGGCATCGACGCGGCGGCGCCGCGACCCACGAGCACGGCCGGGGACTCCTCGGCGGGTTCCTGCGAGATGGTGCCGCCGGCATCCCGAGCGGCATCGGCGAGGTCGTCTGCGGCCGGAGTCGCGGCATCCGGGGCGGGTGCGGCGCTGTCGGGGGCGCCGGCCTCGGAGAGGATCGTGATGATGACAGTGCCCACATCGACGGTGGTGCCCGGTTCGACGAGGATCTCACCGACGACGCCCACGTAGGGCGAGGGCAGTTCAACGAGTGACTTGGCCGTTTCGATCTCGACGAGCACCTGGTTGATCGAGATGGTGTCGCCGGGGGCGACCTTCCACTCGACGATTTCGGCCTCGGTCAGGCCCTCGCCCACGTCGGGGAGGGTGAATCGGGAGACGCTCATGAGGTGCCTTTCGCAGCAGGGGACGGTTAGAAGGCGAGGGAGCGGTCGACGGCTTCGAGCACCCGGTCGGGGCTGGGCAGGAAGTGCGTCTCCACCGCGGCGGGCGGGAACGGCGTGTCGAAGCCGGAGACCCGCAGCACGGGCGCCTCGAGCGAGTAGAAGGCACGCTCGGTGACGGTGGCGGCGATCTCGGAGCCGACGCTGACGAAGCCGGCGGCCTCCTGCGCCACCACGAGGTGGCCGGTCTTGTGCACCGACTCCAGGATCGGTCCATAGTCGATCGGTGAGATCGAGCGCAGGTCGATGACCTCCAGGCTGATGCCCTCGGCTGCGGCCAGTTCGGCGGCCTGCAACAGCACGCTCACCATGGCGCCGTGGCCGACGACGGTGACGCTCGTGCCGGTGCGGACCACCTTGCTGGCGTGCAGCGGGGTGCCGGGGGCGGTGAAGTCCACCTCGCCCTTGGGCCAGTAGCGGCTCTTGGGTTCGAAGAAGATCACCGGGTCGTTCGAGGCGATCGCTTCCCGCATCATCCAGTACGCGTCGTGCGGGTTGGACGGGCTCACCACGCGCAGCCCCGGGGTGTGCGCGAAGTACGCCTCCGGGCTCTCCTGGTGGTGCTCGATCGAGCCGATGTGGCCGCCGTAGGGAATCCGCACGACGACGGGCATGATGACGCCGCCCTCGTGCCGGTTGCGCATCCGGGCCAGCTGGCTGGTGATCTGGTCGAAGCCCGGGAAGACGAAGCCGTCGAACTGGATCTCGCAGACCGGCCGGTAGCCGCGCAGGGCCAGTCCGATGGCGGTGCCGATGATGCCGGACTCGGCCAGCGGGGTGTCGAGTACCCGCTTCTCACCGAATTCGGCGTGCAGGCCCTCGGTGACCCTGAAGACGCCGCCGAGCGGGCCGATGTCCTCGCCCATCATGAGCACCTTGGGGTCGTCCAGCATCGCCTGGCGGAGCCCGGCGTTGAGCGCCTTGGTCATCGGCAGGTTGGCGCGGGTCGGCGCGGCGGCGGATGCGGTGTCCGGCATGGTCATCAGGACTCACTCCCGTCGAACGAGGTTTCGTAGCCGTCGAGCCACTTCTGTTGCTCCACCACCAGCGGATGCGGTTCGGCGTAGACGTTGTCGAAGATGACCGAGCGGTCCGGCGAGGTGATCTCCAGGGCGCGGCGGCGCACATCCGCGGCGTGGTCAGCTGCCTCTTCGTCGACAGAGTCGAGGAACTCCTGCTCGACGCCGAGACCCTTGAGGTAGGCGCGGAAACGCACGATCGGATCGCGGGCGACCCAGTAGGCCAGCTCGTCGGGGTCGCGGTACTTGGTGGGGTCGTCTGCCGTGGTGTGGGCGCCGACCCGGTAGGTGAGCGCCTCGATCAGCGACGGGCCGTGGCCGGCGCGGGCGTCGTCCATGGCCTTGGCGGTGACCGCGTAGCTGGCCAGCACGTCGTTGCCGTCCACCTGGATACCGGGCATGCCGAAGCCGCCGGCGCGGAGGTACAGCGGGGTGCGCGACTGGCGGGAGACCGGCACCGAGATGGCCCAGTGGTTGTTCTGCATGAAGAACACCTGCGGGGTCTGGTAGCTGGCCGCGAAGACCAGGGCCTCGTTGGCGTCGCCCTGCGAGGAGGCGCCGTCGCCGTAGTAGACGATCACAGCCTGGTCGGTCTCGGGGTTGCCGGTGGCGGTGGCGCCGTCCAGCTGCATGCCCATGGCGTAGCCGGTGGCGTGCAGGGTCTGCGACGCCAGCACCAGTGTGTAGAGGTGGAAGTTGCCGTGCTCCTCGGGGGTCCAGCCGCCGAGGGTGACACCGCGGAGCATCCGCAGGATGTCGACCATGTCCAGGCCGCGGATCATGCCCACGACGTGCTCGCGGTAGGACGGGAAGATGTGGTCCTGCGCCCGGGTGGCGTAGGCCGAGCCGACCTGCGCGGCCTCCTGTCCGTGGCTGGGCACCCAGAGGGCGAGTTGGCCCTGGCGCTGCAGGTTCGCGGCCTCGGTGTCGAACTTCCGCACGACGACCATGTCGCGGTAGAACTTGCGGTAGTCGGCCTCGGTGAGGCGCTCGAAGTAGGGCAGGAACTCCGCGGCCGAGTCGGACGGCGCGAACGCCCCCTCCGTCGACAGGAGTTGCACGGTCGGAGAGGTCAGGGTGCGCACGGGTGCGTCGTTGGAGGTCACTGGCACCGTACTAACCTAGCCGCCGGGCCGGATGCCCCGTTGGTAGATCCTGAACAATCTCAGCGCCGATCCGTAGGAGCGTGGCCACAGATTCCTCCTCGCCAATCGAGACCCGGATACCCTCCGGGTGGAAGGGCCGGACGACAAGTCCGGCATTCGTGAACGTGTCGGTGGTCGCCGCGGTCGCCTCGCCCAGCGGCAGCCAGACGAAGTTGGCCTGCGACCGGGGGATGTCCAGTCCCGCGGCGACGAGAGCCGCGCGGATGCCGTCGCGGCGTTCGGCGATCACGCCGACCCGCGCCAGCAGCTCGGGCTCGGCATCGAGCGAGGCCAGGGCGGCGGCCGAGCCCTGCCCGGTGACCGACAGCGGGATCGCGGTGGCGCGGGCGGCGTCAAGGATGCCGACCGGGCCCAGGCCGTAGCCGACCCGAAGGCCCGCCAGGCCGTAGGCCTTGGAGAAGGTGCGCAACACCACGAGGTTGGGGTAGCGACCCAGCAGCGTCGTGCCGTCGACGGCGGCGGGGTCGGTGACGAATTCGGCGTACGCCTCGTCCAGGATCACGAGCAGGTCGGCGGGGACCTGGTCCATGAACGCTTCGAATTCGTCGGCCGTGACGATCACACCGGTGGGGTTGTTGGGGCTGCAAACGATCACGACGCGGGTGCGCGGGGTGATCAGTGCGGCCATCGCGGGCAGGTCGTGGCCGTGGTCGGCGCGGTTCGGTGCGGTCACGCTGGTGGCGCCGGACACTGTGACCAGGCTCGGGTACGCCTCGAACGAGCGCCAGGAGTAGAGCACCTCGTCGCCCGGTCCGGCCGCGGCCAGGATCAACTGGGCGAGCAGCGCCACCGAGCCCGCGCCGATGTGCACCTCGTCGGTGGTCAGGCCGTACCGGGTGGCGAGCCGCTCGCGCAGGGCGAGGGCGGAGGCATCCGGGTACCGGTTGAAGGCCGAGACGGCGTTGACCGCGTCGACGACGCCGGGCAGCGGGTCGAACGGGTTCTCGTTGCTGGACAACTTGAAGGCGGAGGCGTCGGCCGCCTTGCCCTGCCGGTACGCCGGCAGCGCAACGATCTCAGGGCGCAGGCGGACCGAGGGCTGGTCTGAAGGGCTCACTCGGCGAGTCTACGCCGCGACATATTCGCGGTGCCGCATGCTCCGGCTGTATATGCCGGTCCGGAAACCCGCCCGAAGTCGGCGCCGGCTGACAGTATGGAGACATGGGTAGTTTCCTGATCAAGCTCATCGTCAACGCCGTCGCCCTCTGGGTGACGACACTCATCGTGGCGGGCGTGCGGGTCGACGCGTACGCGCCGGACACCGTGGCCGTCGTCCTGACCTACCTGCTGATCTCGCTGATCTTCGGGTTCGTCAACGGGTTCGTCGGCGGCTTCGTCCGCATCGTGGCCTTCCCGCTCTATGTGCTCACCCTCGGGCTGCTGTCGTTCATCGTCAACGGGCTACTGCTGATGCTGGTGGCCTGGATCTCCGGCCTGCTCGGCTTCGGTCTGGTGGTGGAGAGCTTCTGGTGGGGCGTACTCGGCGCATTCGTGCTGGGCATCTTCAGCTGGCTGTTCGGCCTGCTGGTGCGACCGTTGAACAACTCCAGCTCCTAAGCCACCCGGGCCGGTCACCCCCGCTCAACCGACCCGTTCGGCGCGCCACACGCTCTGCTCGCCGGGCGTTGTGCCCACGACAGCCTCCAGCTGCGCGCGGAACGCCACCAGCCGGGGCTCCGGTGAGTCGTCGACGAGGCAGGCGGTGTCGCGGTAGCCCACCAACTGGTGCGCGGGAAGCGTCTCGGATGCCGGCACCTCCCGGCCGGCGAAGAGCTCCCGCCGCACGTAGAGGCGCTGGTCCTCCTGGGCCGTGGGGCCCAGCGCGGGCACGATGTCGTCGGCGTGCTCGACCGCGATCGCCGCCATGCCCACTGGCAGGGGCAGATCGGTCTCGGGCGCCCCGAAGGTGAGCATCCCCACGGCGTTGACGTCACCGCGGGAGACCAGCTGGTTGGCGATCAGCCCGCCCTGCGAGTGCGCCACCGGCAGCACCGGGTCACTGGGCTGCACCCCGGCCGCTTGCATGGCCTGCAGCACCGCCCGGTACGAGCCGGCATCCTGCCCGGCCACGGCCGCGACGTTGGAGGCCATGTCCCACGGCTCGGTCGAGCCGGTGGGGCTCCACTCCACCGTGCCGCCGATGTACACCAGCCAGGACGGATGCTCCGCATCGCCGTACCGCTCGATGCGCACCTGGCCGCCGTCCTCCCCTGTCGGGATGCGGTCGGCCAGGTCGGCGAAGCCGGTGGGCGGGCTCGGCGGCGCCAGCTCGGCTACCGGCGAGATACCGGCCTCCGGCTCGGGGCCGAGCCTGTTGCCCGGCCGGGGTGCCGGCTCGGCGGCCGGGCCGCGCGGAGGCAGGCCCAGCGGCCCCGGTGCTGAACCGGCCGCGGGGCCCCGTAGCGGAACGGCCGCCGGGCCGAACGGTGC